>NZ_BJYD01000023.1 GCF_007991335.1 Halobacillus faecis
AAGTACTGCCTCACCCGACAGTAATCAAATTCTAGCATAATCGACTGTGTATCGTCAATAGTTTTAATAGAATTTGTTGAAATAAATCTCTTATTGAGATGTTTTCTGTGCTGCTGAATAAGCAACGTAACCTATAATACATGGTGAACTTTCCCACGTCAATAGTTTTATAGAATTTCTTTGATTCAATTGAAACTATTATTTAGAGAGTAAAAAAGCCCCTTTCTATATGAAAGGGGCGATCAAAAGTGTGCAGTTGCCACCTGACTCAACGTATTAGATTATTTGTGGCAATGATCACTTAACACCTCTAGTGTTAAAAAACGAGCTCACCTTGCCACTTCAACATTCCACCTTCCATGTTTTGCACGTTCCCAAATCCACGTTCTTTCATGAATTCGGCAGCATTCATGCTGCGGCGACCAGAACGGCAGATCATCACATACTCTTGATCTTTAGGCAGGCTCTCAATTTTTTCGGGAATATCCCCAAGGCGTATGTGCTTTGCATTCGGCACCATTCCCTGGGAAACTTCCTCATCTTCTCTTACATCGATTATTGTAAAGTCATCATTATTGTTCATTTTGTCTTCTACTTGTTGAGGCGTGATTTCTTTAATTTGACTCATTTTTATCCCTCCATATTAATCGTTTGCACATTTATTCTAATTTACTGTTCGTTAAAGTCAAGGCATAAGGCCGCTGACAAACAAAGCCCCCTGTTCATAAAAAACAGGGGGCTTACACGTCATTTAATTGGCTACGATGTTAACAAGCTTTCCTGGTACGGCAATGACTTTTCTAACTGTCTTTCCTTCCAGCCACTGCTTAACGTCATCATTTTCAAGTGCTTGCTTCTCAAGATCCTCTTTGGAAGCTTCTTTACTCACCATCATTTTCGCACGAACTTTCCCCATAACCTGAACAACGATTTCCACTTCATCTTCAACGAGTTTGGATTCGTCGAACTCCGGCCAAGGCTGGTAGCTGATCGTTTCAGAGTGGCCAAGCTTCTGCCAAAGTTCTTCTGCAAGGTGTGGAGCCACTGGAGAAAGGAGTTTAACAAAACCTTCTACATACTCTTTTGGTAAAACGTCTGCTTTATACCCTTCATTGATAAAGACCATCATTTGAGAGATTCCTGTATTGAAGCGAAGGGCTTCAAAGTTTTCGGTCACTTTTTTAACGGTTTCATGGTAAACCTTCTCCAATGTTGTATCCCCTGTATTTTCTTTAACCGCATCAGACAATTCGCCTTCGGTAACAAATAGTCGCCATACACGGTCAAGGAAACGACGAGCCCCATCCAAGCCATTCTCAGACCATGCTACTGAAGCATCAAGCGGCCCCATAAACATTTCATAAAGTCTCAAAGTGTCTGCCCCGTGAGAGTAGACGATGTCATCAGGATTGACAACATTCCCTTTAGATTTACTCATTTTTTCATTATTCTCTCCAAGGATCATGCCTTGGTTGAATAGCTTTTGAAATGGTTCTTTCGTTGGAACGACTCCCGCATCGTAAAGGACTTTGTGCCAGAAACGTGCATACAACAAGTGAAGAACCGCGTGCTCCGCGCCACCAATATACACATCTACCGGAAGCCATTTTTTCAATGCTTCATAATCAGCGAACGTTTCCTCATTATTAGCATCAATATAACGCAGGTAATACCAGCAGCTACCTGCCCATTGAGGCATTGTGTTCGTTTCCCTGCGCCCCTTCATGCCAGTTTCAGGATCTACGACATTAACCCATTCATCAATATTAGCAAGCGGGGATTCCCCTGTGCCTGATGGTTTAATTTCCGTCGTTTTCGGAAGTTTGACAGGTAGTTCTTCTTCTTTGACTGCAGTAATCGAACCGTCTTCCCAGTGGATGACAGGGATTGGTTCACCCCAATAGCGCTGACGGCTGAAGAGCCAGTCACGAAGGCGGTAAGTCGTTTGCTTCTTACCTTTCCCGTTTTCTTCAAGCCATTGGATCGCTTTTTCGATCGCTTCATCTTTCCCAAGACCATTCAAGAAGTCTGAGTTGATGTGTGGACCATCTCCTGTGTACGCTTCTTCCTCAACATTTCCTCCCTCTACGACAGGAATGATTGAAAGGTCAAATTTTTGAGCGAATTCAAAGTCTCTTTCATCATGCGCAGGGACCGCCATAATGGCACCGCTGCCGTAGCTCATCAATACATAATCAGCCACCCAGATTGGAAGCTTTTCACCATTGATCGGATTGATCGCATAAGAACCAGTGAATACCCCTGATTTATCCTTAGCCAAGTCCGTACGCTCAAGATCACTCTTGTTTTGCGCTTTCTCAATATACGTGGATACGGCTTCTTTCTGTTCAGCTGTTACGATTTCATCGACTAGTGGATGTTCTGGAGCCACGACGGCATAAGTTGCACCGAATAACGTATCTGGACGAGTGGTAAACACGTCAAAGGATTGGTCAAAGCCATCAATTTCAAAAGTGACCTCTGCCCCTTCTGACTTCCCGATCCAATTTCTTTGCATATCTTTAATGCTTTCCGGCCAATCCAATTCTTCCAAGTCTTCAAGAAGACGATCCGCATAAGCTGTAATCTTCAGCATCCACTGTTTCATCGGACGACGTTCTACGGGGTGATCTCCTCGTTCACTTCGACCATCGATAACTTCTTCGTTCGCAAGTACTGTGCCAAGAGCCGGACACCAGTTCACGGCAACTTCATCGATATAGGCCAGACCTTTTTCATATAGTTTCAAAAAGATCCATTGTGTCCATTTATAATAATCAGGATCTGTCGTATTCACTTCTCGATCCCAATCATAAGAGAAACCAAGTTCTTGTATTTGCCTGCGGAAGGTGTCAATGTTTTGTTTCGTGAATTCTTCAGGATCATTCCCTGTATCCAATGCATATTGTTCTGCCGGAAGCCCGAACGCGTCCCAGCCAATCGGATGAAGCACTTCATATCCTTGCATCCGCTTCATGCGGGAAAGAATGTCTGTAGCTGTGTATCCTTCCGGGTGTCCAACGTGTAGACCCGCACCTGATGGATAAGGGAACATATCCAATGCATAGAATTTCTTTTTGTCTGAATAACTGTCTGTCTTGAATGTCTTTTCTTCAAGCCAGTATTTTTGCCATTTCTTTTCAATGGTTTTATGATCAAAAGCCATTTCATTGCCTCCTCATAATCTCTCTAAAAAAATATAAAAAGCCCCTCATCCCAATATGGGACGAGAGGCTTGATTCCCGCGGTACCACCCAAATTAACACATCTGTGTTCAACTTGACGTCGATAACGGCGACCACACCGGCAGAAACTACTTCTGTTCACTTCTGCGACATCCAAGGCGAGTTCATGATTTTCAAGGACAGCTTCCACCAGCCGCTGCCTCTCTATCACTTGAAAGAATCACTACTACTCCTTTTCTACGTCATACTATTATAACCGTATATTAATGAATGAAAACAGCTTTGTCAAGCAGCATCCGCCCAACTGATTGTCCATCTACATGAAAGGTCCATTCGTGCTACAATACTAAAGAACAATACAATTGGAGGATGCACCATGACGATTGAACGAATTTTAGACTATGCCCATTCATTAATGAAAAAAACGATAGAACCTGGAGATGCCGTTATAGATGGAACGTGCGGCAACGGTCACGATACAGCTTTTCTCGCCGAACTTGTCGGAGAGCAAGGACATGTGTATGCCTTTGATGTTCAGGAAAAAGCCATTACAAACACCCAAGAGCGTTTATTAGAACATGGGCTTGCAAACCATACCAGTCTTATCCATGATTCCCATGCACACGTTCAAAAATACCTGCAAAACCAACATCAAAACAACATATCTGCAGCCATTTACAATTTAGGTTATCTGCCAGGCAGTGATAAAAGTGTGGTGACCAAGGCTGAAGGCACGATTCAGTCGGTTGAAAACGTACTGGCTACTCTTAAGGTAGGAGGGCTGGTGGTCTTAGTTGTCTATCATGGACACCCTGGGGGAGCCGAAGAGAAAGATGCCATCATGGAATATGTATCAGAGTTAAATTCCAAGCACTACCAGGTCCTCCATTACGGATTTATCAATAAAAAGAGAACACCTCCCTTTATCTTAGCCATTGAAAAACTTTCCTAAGAATGAAGATGAAATCCAGCAGGAGGATATAAAAGGCAAACCGAAACCGCGTAACTTCTTATATATCCAGTATGGGAAAAGGGAAAAAGCCTGGTCGTTCAAATCTCACGACCAGGCTTTAATTTATGATACATCTTTGTATTGTAATAAAAAAACGTGGCTTTCTTCCCACTTACTTTCAACATCTCTTTCACAAAGCTTTGAGCATTTGAAAGCCTTCCTACTTTACGATCCGCTAAGTACATGCCAACCAGACCTTCATGTATCATTTGGTGAAACGCTGCATCCGGGAGCCTTTGAATTTCCTCATGGGCCCTTTCAACAAAATACCGGAAGCGGTTCTTCATTTCTTCCTCATGGTCGTAGTAAGCACAGAAGTTCAAATCTCCCTCTTTCTCATCTTCCTCTTGATCAATGTAATAATCAAGCAAGATATGTAATCCCTGCATATACGGAAAATAACTTCTTTCAATTTGATTAGATAACGTTGCATCCATCTTTCCACTAAGCGTATAGGAAACAAGGCAGAAGATCCCCAATGTAGATCCTGTACATGCGGAAAATTCATACCAACTGAGCTCCGGCCATTCTTTTTGGTAGTGCTTAAACCAATTTTGAAGCCTTGGAATCCTCTCATTTTCGATCACATGCTTATGAACTTGCAAATCACCGTACAACTTACCTAACCTTACCGCCTGCTTCTTGACCATTTGATAGTCTTCCGCCTCGGAAAGGACTTGCTGGCACGTGTACACAAGATCATGGAGGTATCCCCCATCATCCTGCTCGTCACGATATTGGTAATAATCCTGTAGTGGGTTACCTGGTGTCAAAGCGTCGATCATAGATTCATGCAACATGCGGAAATCGTCAGGATCCATAGAGGTGCTACGGTCACAAAGGTTGTCCAAGTAGTCACTGATGGTTTGATAAGCAACGATGAATCGAATGGCCTGTTTATCACTGCCGCGGGAGAGAACAGAGTAAATCGATCCCCCTTCACAGTGAAACGTCTTTTCTTCAATGCTCGCCAAAGCTTGACTTCTAAGTTCTTCGTCGGGAATTGATTTCGCCCTTTCAATCCAGTAAGACAATTCATTATGAACAGCAGGAAAAATATTCCGATAAACTCTATACATCAAAAGGACGGCGTTGCCTGGGACTGCACGTGTCAAGAGAAATCCTCCTTGCCGATTTACTTTAAATGATCCTCTATAAAGGATTGCGTATGTTCATAGACGTCTTTCCATTCAGGTTCATTATATATTTCATGATATAGGCCTGGCCACTGTTTGTATCTTTTTTCTTTTACCTGAACCCGGTCAAACCATTCAGCTGTCTTCTCTATTCTCACCATATAATCCTCTTCGGCCTGCATCAGTAGCAGTGGGATATCAGGAAATCGTTTAATATCAGAAAACGCTTCTCTCGTCGCTTTTTGAAATTCACGGTACCAGCGAACAGAGACTTTATCAATAATCAAAGGATCTTGTTGAAACTCTATAATTTTGTCCTTATTACGGGTAATATATTCGGGATCTTGAGGAGCTTTGATTCTTAATGATGGAATAAAAGTATTTAAAATATAGGACACGGCTTCCAAGGGGAGGCTCGCTTTTTTCAGGAGCCCTAGCGCAGGAGAAGAAAGAATAACACCATCTACCTTTGGTTGAGCGACCTCCATCGTACGAACAACTGCAAGCCCTCCCATGCTATGCCCCATTAAAAATACTTTCTTATCGGGGTCCGCGTGTTGAATCCACATCATAATGGTGTTGATATAGTCATGAAAAGAGCGGATATGTCCACTCTTCCCTGAAGAACGCCCCTGCCCTGGAAGGTCCCCATAAATAACGGAATACCCATCTTCTTGAAGTTGGTCGACTAGTTCATGATACCGCCCTGAATGTTCAAAGGCTCCATGAACGAGCACAACCGTAGCACGATCATTAACTGATTCTACTTTCTTCACAGCATCCACCTCTTTTCTTCTGCTATACTATCAATAGTATTAGTATAAGGGGGTTTTTCATGATTTGCGAATATAAAGGAAGGGTACCTGACATACATCCAAGCGCCTATGTTGCCGAAGATGCCGTGATTACAGGGGATGTAACCATTCAAGAAAAGGCCAGTATTTGGTTCAAGACTGTGATCAGAGGAGATGTGGCTCCCGTACATATTGGAAAGAATACGAACATTCAAGATTTAAGCCTCTTACATCAAAGCCCAGACAAACCTCTAATTATTGAAGACGGTGTAACTGTCGGCCATCAAGTCACTCTCCATTCCGCCCATATTAAAGAAAATGCGCTGATCGGTATGGGGTCTCTTATTCTGGATGGAGCTGTTATTGGAGAACAAGCTTTCATAGGGGCTGGGAGCCTTGTCCCCCCTGGAAAAGTGATTCCACCAAACACGCTTGCTTTCGGTCGCCCGGCCAAAGTCATAAGAGAGCTAAATGAAGAAGACATAAAAGAACTGAACAGGATACGGAAGAGTTATGTGGAAAAAGGGCAGTATTATAAAAAAATACGAGAATCATGAGTCCACAAATGGATGACTTGAACAAAAAAACCGTTCCAAACTTTTGTTTGGAACGGTTTTTTCTTTATTGGCAGCGTGCCTTCAATTCTTCCGCTTTATCTGTGCGCTCCCATGGGAACTCCACATCCGTACGTCCGAAATGACCGTAAGCAGCCGTTTGACGATAAATTGGACGACGCAGGTCCAACATCTTAATGATGCCTGCTGGGCGAAGGTCGAACAGTTCACGGACAGCTTCCACCAGCTGCTCCTCAGAAACCGTACCTGTTCCATTTGTGTTAATGGCAATAGAAACAGGCTGCGCAACACCAATCGCATAAGCAAGCTGAACTTCAACAGAATCCGCAAGTCCTGCAGCTACGATATTTTTCGCAACATAACGGGCAGCATAAGCAGCAGAGCGGTCCACTTTCGTCGCGTCTTTACCACTAAAAGCTCCTCCCCCATGGCGAGCATACCCTCCATACGTGTCGACAATAATTTTTCTTCCGGTTAATCCAGCGTCACCTTGTGGACCTCCAATGACGAAGCGTCCGGTCGGGTTAATAAAGTATTTCGTTTGTTCATCAATATATCCGTCAGGAACAATCGGTTCAATCACATGTTTTTTCAAATCTTCCTGAATCTGCTTCAGAGTCACTTCTTCCGCATGTTGTGTGGAAATAACGATCGTATCTACACGTACAGGCTGATCGTTTTCGTCGTACTCCACTGTCACTTGTGTTTTCCCATCTGGACGGAGGTAATCAAGTGTCCCATCATTTCTAACGTCTGATAGACGTTTCGATAGTTTATGAGCCAAGGAGATTGGTAAAGGCATCAATTCTTTGGTTTCATTGTTAGCAAAGCCAAACATCAATCCCTGGTCCCCTGCCCCGATCGACTCTATTTCATCATCGCTCATTTTCCCTTCACGTGATTCAAGGGCAACGTCCACGCCTCCAGCTATATCAGGAGATTGCTCATCAATCGCTGTCAGAACAGCACATGTATCCGCATCAAACCCGTATTTCGCACGAGTATAACCGATATCTTTGATTGTTTGACGAACGATGGATGGAATATCCACGTAAGTATTTGTACTAATCTCACCAGAAACCAGTACAAGTCCCGTTGTCACTGTTGTCTCACATGCAACCCTCGCGTTAGGGTCGTTTTTTAAAATTTCATCTAAAATCGCATCAGAGATCTGGTCACAAATTTTGTCCGGATGGCCCTCCGTGACGGATTCTGATGTGAATAACCGGCGGTTTGCAGGCATTCTTAAAAACTCCTCCTTCTGTAAGTACAAAGTATTAGACGGAACTCTTTACCAGTATGTGCAGAAACTTTCATAAGTTTCATATATGTTCATGTTGCCTCTTTTCACAACCAATGGAGCAATTACATAGGAATATCTACAGGTTATCCTGTTCGAATATTTCTTCATTAAAGGCTATGTTGATCGAGGTGTGAATCAATTTCATCCCTCTGTTTGTAAAAAGCCTTATAAAAAGAAAAAACCTTTCCTATTCGAGGAAAGGGGCTGCTTCCTTTCGCTCTTATCGTCCAAGGAGCATGTCCTCCTTGCTTCAGGTTAGCACCGTGTCATGTCCATGACGGTTGCTGGGTTTCAAAGGGCCTGTCCCTCCACCAACTCTGGATAAGAGAGTATCCGTTCTTCGCTATCGTATCGAAAACCTTATTTATTGTCAATTGAATTCCACCTCTTTTAAACGTATTCGTCCATAGTAAACGTTTGAAAGAAATTCACATATATTATTAGAACACTTTTTTTCAAGAAAGAACAAAACTCACTATTACAGGGTCTGGGAAACGTCCTCATAAAAAGCGAATGGAGGCACGGGGTGAGTGTTTTTATACTAACTGATCCAAAATACTGCATATGGTCTTTTCCCTACCCCCGTATTGGTCCAACGCCTTATTCATACAGGATCTGGTTAAAACGGCACTTTAACAGCATTGAACGGTGGAGGTAATCGATGAAACCCATCACTCGCACACAGAAAGCAAACCTTATTCCCGCAGCCCCTAGATTGAGGAAAAAATCTCGTAACTGAGTTTTCAACAATCCCTCCATATTGTGTAACAAATGAACACCTCTGAAGTTTGACTTTTCAGAATAAATAAAATGTAAGCTTTTTCACGTATAGTATGGACTAAAGAATTCAATGTGTTATACTAATCTCACATTAGGTTGATCATAATTAAATGCAAAGGCGGGTCGACACATATGAGTACCATAAATCAAATGTCTGAACTGAATCTTTTACTTGCCCAAGAACATGTCCACCACCAGCTATCTGTTCCACACTTAGTGGAAAAGATTTTATACCGTAACGAAGGTACCCTGACAGAAAAAGGGGCCATCCAGGCAACGACGGGTACTTATACTGGTAGATCTCCGAAAGATAAATTTATCGTACAGGATGATGTCACACAAGATAAAGTTCACTGGGGAGCTGTCAATCAGCCCATAGATGATCAAACGTTTGTAAAACTCTATCATAAAGTATTGGAATATTTAAAAGAACGGAACGAACTGTTTGTCTTTAAAGGTTTTGCTGGGGCAGATGAAAAGCATCGCCTTCCTCTTCAAGTACTTACAGAGTTCGCATGGCACAACTTATTCGCACAGCAAATGTTCATTCGACCCGATGAACAAGAAATAGAGGATCATGAAGCCGAGTTCACTGTCATATCTGCTCCAACCTTCAAAGCTGATCCGGAGGTTGATGGAACGAACTCAGAAGCATTCATCATGATCTCTTTTAAACACCGAATCGTTTTAATCGGTGGCACGGAATATGCCGGTGAAATTAAAAAGTCCATCTTCTCCGTCATGAACTACATTCTTCCCGAGAAGAACGTTCTCCCTATGCACTGCTCAGCAAACGTAGGTAAAGAGGGAGATGTGGCTTTATTCTTCGGCCTTTCCGGAACTGGGAAGACAACATTATCAGCGGACCCACAACGTCGGTTGATTGGTGATGATGAACATGCATGGTCAAATTACGGGATCTTTAATATTGAGGGTGGGTGTTACGCAAAATGTATCAACCTTTCTCAAGAAAAGGAACCCCAGATATTCGATGCTATTCACTTCGGATCTGTCCTGGAAAACGTAGTGCTTGATCCACAAACTCACCAGCCCGACTATAATGACACAAGTCTCACTGAAAATACACGAGCAGCTTATCCATTAGAGCATATTGATAATACTGTACAACCGAGTATTGCCGGACATCCGAACGCCATCATCTTTTTAACGGCTGATGCCACAGGTGTCCTTCCACCTATCAGTAAGTTGACAAAAGAGCAGGCCATGTACCATTTCTTGAGTGGATACACTAGTAAACTAGCAGGAACTGAACGAGGAATAACAGAACCACAAGCTACCTTTTCAGCTTGCTTCGGCTCACCCTTCCTCCCTCTCCCACCTTCCACCTATGCAGAAATGCTCGGGGAAAAGATTGACCAATTCAATGCAGATGTTTATTTGGTCAACACCGGCTGGTCAGGAGGTTCATACGGGGAAGGGCAACGAATTAAATTGTCCTATACAAGATCCATGATCCATGCCGCATTGGAAGGAGAGCTAAGCTCTGCTGACACTTACCAGGATCCATTTTTCGGCTTGAATATTCCTACACACTGCCCTGGTGTTCCAGACGAAGTATTATCTCCTAGGAGAACCTGGGCAGACGCTGATGCATATGACCAGAGTGCAAAGTCTCTGGCAAACAAATTTCATGAGAACTTCAAGAAATTCACATATGCAAGTGAAGAAATCAAAAAAGCAGGACCGACCTACCACAGGTCATAATCATTGTTTCCTCATCTCCTCATATAAAAAGAAGGCCCCGCTGGAATTCCAGCGGGGCCTTCTCTATACCCATTAAAAGCTCCCCATTGTGGCAGACTCATTTGCGAGATAACGGGGGTTCTTTTGCCGTACTGAGCTTCCGGGCTGGCTCGGAAAAGAAACCATTACCCGCAGCCCCATACCCTTAGATCAAAAAAAGTAGAAAAGTTCAACTGAACTTTTCTACTTTTTTCAAGCACTCTGGCAGCACTTCATCCTTCATCATGAAACTGAAACGATCATTCGATTTTAAATTACGCGGAAGGTGACGGAACAATACTGGTCCGTGCGTCTCAAAATAATGATCCTGATCATCAATCGAGTCAATTATCGCAAAATACACGTTCTTAATGACCGTCCCCCCTTTACCTTCTACATGGTACTGACCGATGTAGAATAGGTGGGAAATATCGGCCCCTGTCTCTTCTTTGACTTCCCGGACAGCGGCATCTTCCGCCGATTCTCCCTCTTCCACTTTTCCACCTGGAAATTCTAGACCACGATCTTTGTGTTTGGTGAGCAGCCATTGATCCTTGTATCGGCATATCACCCACACGTGTTTCGGTGTCTCGGAAAAAGGATGATCCTCAAAAGATAACCGGACAGGGTTGTGGTAATAATCATAAAATGTTTTCATGTCTGCTCAACTGCCTTTAATCCTTGATATATACGTTCTGTCTTTCACCTGTTTAAATCGTACCACAAGCCACGCTAAATACAAACCGGTCAGCAGACAAACTTCACTCTTTCCTGAATAAATTGTAAAAATATACAGAAACATGAAACGATGGATTCTTATGATTCGTACAAGAAAGAAAGCAAAAAGAGAGGAGAACAATTGGCGAAGCGAACCTATGTAGCAATGGGTACTCTGCTTCTAATTCTTTTGCTAAGTGCTTGTGGCAGTGCAGAAGGCAGCAAAATCGAAAAAATTATGTCTGAAGCCTCTAAAGCTAATAAAGACTTACACATTAGAAGGATTGACTAAATGCCATTGAATACACGATGAAAATTGAGCAAGACACGTACTACCCGGAAATGTTCTATATGGATATGAACCTTGAAATTGAAGAGATTGTCATACCGAAGAAAATTCTTAATCAAGCTGAGGAAATGGAAGATATGCCTGGAATATTTTGATGTGGCATAATTGAACCGCTTCTTTCCAAGAAGCGGTTCAATTACTCATTCAGCACACCCATATCCATAATATGATGTCTAGTCGTTTCATCTCCAAGATCATAAATCTTTTGAAACGCTTTTTTCATATCAAGATCTACTTCATCGTTCGCATGATCATTATGATAGGGATTAAATGGAACGTGAGACCTCCAGAAAGACTCAGCGTCTGCATTATAAATCTCATCAAATACTTCCCTTAGCGCTTTTACTTCTTCTTCCGTGGCGTAAATTGTAAAATCATCATTGTTTGCATCGTGATTCAAAGATATTTCCCTTGTTCCCATATTGATATAATACTTATTCTTATCCATTATTCACCCTCCTCTTCTCTAGTGTGAACCATCAAAGGGAAACCTATTACAGAGGAGTGGATTCATCAAACGTCTTATGAGCAAGAGTTACCTCATTCAGGTACTCTTCATCTACTTGTATTCCTATTCCTGATTTCTTTGGAACCTCGATGGATCCTCGGTTCATTACAATCTCAGGGTGTACGAGGTCTTTATGAAAATACCTGGTAGAACCGGACAAATCACCTGGAATCGTAAAGTTTGGCAGGGAAGCCAGGGCAAGGTTATGCGCTTTGGAAATACCCGATTCTACCATCCCGCCGCACCATACAGGAACTCCACGCGATCGACAGAAGTCGTGAATTTTCACAGCTGCTGTTAACCCTCCGACACGACTGATTTTTATGTTGATAATCCGGCAACTTCCCAGTTCAACCGCTTGGACGGCATCTTGAAAAGACATAATGGACTCATCCAAACAAATAGGGGTCTTCATTTCCTTTTGGAGCCTTTTATGCCAATAAAAGTCCCCTGCAGCAAAAGGTTGCTCTATCATTGTCAGACCATGATCATCTAAAGAACATAAATGGTCCATATCCTCAGGATGGTATTGACCATTCGCATCAATCATAATCGGAAGGTCCGGGTCGATTTCTTGAATGGTTGTTATCGCTTCCCTTTCCCTTCCTTTAACCACTTTCAATTTATATCGTTGAAAACCTTCTGCCTTCAATCTGTCCACGTCATTTTCTAATGAACCTCCTAAGCTGATCACTGCCCCTGCACCGACAGATGAGCGGGTTCCTCCAATGAGATCTGCTAGACTTTGCCCGGTTTGTTTTCCATACAAGTCCCACAGAGAGCCTTCCAACCCTGCTTTTGCCATCGGATGACCTTGCACTCCTTCACTCTGTTCTGCACAATCAGATGGGTGCTCTGCTCCATTTTTAAGGAGAGAAGGAATTAAGTAGTCCTCAAGAATATGCCAAGCTGTATCTAACGTTTCATAAGTGTAAAAAGGATCAGGAAATGCTGTCACTTCCCCGTACCCTATACGTCCTGCATCATCCCTTACCTCTATAATGATAAGCGGACGTTCCTTCAATTCCGCCTGGTGAGTAACGAATGGGGCTTTGAGTGGGAGAGAAACTTTTCTTAAACGAACCGATTGTATTCTCATCCCTCTCCTCCTTGCATAGAAAAGGAGGACAGACGTCTCCGTAGTAGTTTGTTTGACGCATTTCTGGGAAGTTCATCGATCCAATGAACCTCTCTTGGACACTTATATTTCGCCAACCGCTTCCTGCACCAGTCCATCACTTCTTTTTCCGTGAGGCTGGCTCCATTTTCAACTACAATGTATGCCACAGGCACTTCTCCCCAGCGTTCATCAGGACGTCCAGTCACACCTGCTTCCCGTACCCCTGGCAAAGAGGATAGCACGCTCTCCACCTCTGCTGGGTAAATGTTTTCCCCTCCTGAGATGATCAAGTCTTTCACTCGGTCAACGACATACAAAAATCCATCTTCATCTTCAAATCCTAGATCTCCTGTCCGCAAGTACTCGCCTTCTCTTTTTGGACGATTATAATATCCTTTCGAGACCATTGGGCCCCGGACGATGATTTCACCAACTTCTCCTCTTTCTTTGCCGTCTATATACAAATGCGCAGGGGTTAGGGCTTTACCTGCTGAACCTAGTTTTGAGAAAGCGAATTCCGGACTGAGGGTGGCGATTTGAGAGGAAGTCTCTGTCATCCCGTAGGTTTGGAAAACGGGTATCTCTTTTGCAGATGTCTTTTTCAGTATAACCTCAGGAACAGGTCCGCCCCCCAGCAACATGCAGCGGAAGTCGTCTGGATACGTCCCGTCTTCAAGCTTCTCGAGTAAGCGCTGCAGCATAACGGTCACGACAGATACATGGGTAATGGCTTTATCCATAATGGCTTCATGAACTCCTCTGGCATCGAACTTTTCAAAAAGCATGAGCGGCATGCCGTAAACAACACTCTTCATCAAAATGGAAAAGCCTCCGACATGAAACAAAGGTAAACAATTCAGCCACTTGTCCTTCGCATGGACACCTAAATTTAATGCGGACGCGACGGCACTGTGCCAATGGTTTCCATACGTATGCATGACGGCTTTCGGATTGCCGGTTGTCCCTGAAGTGTACATCATCGTATAAACGTCATCGAGATCGAGGTCCGTTTGAAGTTCATAGAGATTTTCCTTTCTCTCCGTTAAATGTTCAAGCCTATGCACATCAAGATTCATCTCTAATACCGAATCTGCAGCTACTTGCACATGGCGTCCATCAGCATACACATGTGAAACGTTCGCATCCTCAATCTGATATGCAATTTCCGCTGAAGTCAGTCTCGTGTTCAAAAGAACAGCTACCGCGCCGACATAACTTACTGCATGAATGAAAACTGCGTACATCGTACTGTTGCTCGCTAACAAAGCCACATGCTCGCCCCGTTTCACCCCATTTTCTATAAGAGCAAAAGCCACCTTCCGGCTTTTATCCCTTAGTTCAGAAAAACTGATCCTTTCACCATCTGGTGTTTCAATCGCCGTACGTTGCGGATGTAATGCCGCCTGTTTATCTAACCAATGCGGAATGCGTTCGCCCATTTTAACCCTTCCTTTACCTAGTTCTGTTAAACTGACGCTCGAATCATAAAAGGGGCTATCCTTTCTACAGGATGCCCCTTCACAAGTGGTTTCATATATAGAGACGGATCAAGGGAAACGTGGGAACTGATCGAAGTCAGGCTTTCTTTTCTCCTTGAAGGCATCTCGTCCTTCTTTTGCTTCCTCTGTTGTGTAATACAACAATGTGGCGTCTCCACCCATTTGTTGCAGACCAGCTAGACCGTCTGTATCGGCATTGAAGGAAGCCTTCAGGAAACGCAAAGCAGTCGGTGACTTCTCAAGCATTTCACGACCCCATTGTACGGTTTCAGCTTCAAGATCTTCCAATGGTACAACCGTATTCACCAGACCCATTTCCTCTGCTTCTCTCGCGGAGTACTGACGGCACAGATACCAAATTTCACGGGCTTTCTTATGACCTACGATACGAGCAAGCAATCCTGCTCCGTAACCAGCATCGAAACTTCCCACTTTTGGTCCGGTTTGACCGAAGATAGCATTATCAGCAGCAATCGTTAAATCGCAGACGATATGTAATACATGTCCACCACCGATTGCGTAACCAGAGACCATAGCTACCACTGGCTTTGGAATGACACGGATCAAACGTTGCAAATCAAGTACATTCAAACGAGGAATATGGTCATCCCCAACATAACCACCGTGGCCACGTACTTTCTGGTCTCCACCAGCACAGAATGCATCGTCGCCGGCTCCTGCAAGAACAATAACTCCTATTCTAGAGTCATCACGAGCATAAGCAAAAGCATCAATTAACTCATGTACCGTCTGCGGACGGAAGGCATTACGAACTTCCGGGCGGTTAATCGTAATTTTAGCGATCCCTTCAAATCTCTCATACATAATATCTTCATATTCGCGTTCACTAACCCAATCAAAAGACATAGTATTTCCTCCTTTTTCTACATACATTTTCTATATTCCTCATGAAAAAACGCTTTCCTACACTATTCATTTTATCATGAAGCCATCTACAATTTTAGCAAAAATCCCAGGATTCTCAAGGTGGACGGTGTGACCAGCTCCTTTTACCACTCGATGGGCAGCCTGAGAGAAATGTTCAGCCATATCCTTATTGATTCTTTGGAACTTCTCGTCTTCCTCTCCTGTCACTAATAAGACGGGGCATTTGAGGGAAGGTAACTGATCCCACCAGGACGGTTGGTGACCTGTACCCATACCGAGAAGCGATTCAGAAAGACCTTCAGCCGTCTGACTGAGGCGTTCTTCTCTTAAAGTTTTTGCCACATCATCAGGAAGGAATTGCTGTGTCTCAAAAAGAGGGAGGCTTTCCCAAAGGTTTACGAAAGATTCGATTCCTTCTTCCATCAATTTTTCCGACAACCCTTTATCTTTCGCTTGTCGTGACAGCTGTTCTTCGGTTGTAGGTAAACCTGGAGAGGCACTTTCAAGTATTAATCGAATTACGTATTCAGGGTAAAGCATAGCAAACGATAGAGCTGTTCTCCCCCCCAGGGAATATCCAAGCAGGGAAACCTTTTCTAATCCCAGCTGATCCAGCATAGCTTTGAGATCCCGACAAAAGCGTTCCATCGTTACCACACCAATCGCCCCTGTCTTACCGTGACCTGGCAAATCTACTTTTAAAAAGCGATAGGAATTTTCAAAACGGGAAGTGATGGAGTCAAAAGTTGAGGTGCGGCCTGTGAACCCGTGGAGCAGGACGAGGACTTCGCCTTCTCCTTCATCCTCGACCCAATATTCTCTTTCGTTTACCTTCATTCTCAAAATCCTTCACTCCAGTCCAAAACCACTTTTTCTACATTGGACCAACGCTCCCTGTGAAAGGCTACATGATCTTCACGATTTGTCACCACTTCAATGACATTCAACCCCAGGCTTGCATAACTTTCTGACAGGGCTCGTTTATAAGACTCCCAATTTGTCACCAGTCTGTGTGTGCCTCCATACATTCCGATGACAGGACCGAGGTCTAGGCCTAAAGGTGTGCCAAAGAGCTCTTCAAAGTGATCGGGATGCTTGGATTGAGGCAGGTAGGAAAATATCCCTCCTCCATCATTGTTAATCACAACGATGGTCAGTGGAATCTTTTTATTCTTTGCCATCCATAGCCCATTCAAGTCATGAAAGAAAGAAATATCACCTAACAAAAGCGTGGTAGGTTTGCCTGTAGCGGCTGTACCAATCGCTGTACTGACCACACCATCAATTCCATTTGCTCCTCTGTTTGCCATCAGCTGAATATTTTTGGGTGAAGCCATGAAGAAACTGTCGACATCCCTGATCGGCATACTGTTACCTATAAAGAAGTTAGAATCATCCGGCATTGTTTCTGACAAATAGACGACCGCGTGTCCTTCATTGAGCGAATGCTCAGGTTCCAACAGCATTTCATTCTTCGCTAAAACATTCATCTGCTGCCACATGGAAAGCCATGAGGTCTCTACATTTCCATCAGGCATAAAACTGGACAACCTTTCACACAATTGGACAGGTTCACTCCAAATGAAAGTCGCCCCGATACCCGCAGGCTCCCGAAACTCATGCTGATCATCCACAACATAGTGATCAATCTTTTCTTTATACTCCTTGACCCATTTCAAGTACGCTTTGGAAACAGGCATTGCGCCAAAACGGACGATGTAATCGGGCACGACTTGACCTTTAACAGTTTGAGACTTAAGCAGAGCATCATAATTCTCAATGATATTCCTTTTATCGTGACTCCCTGTACGAAGTTGCGATAAAGGGTCGGCAAATACAGGGACCCCGAGTCGGGAGCCGAGATTTGTCACTGCCTCAGCTAAACGAGGCTCCGTTTGTGGCCCTACGACCAGTAAACCCTTCTCTCCTTGAGCCAGCCGTTCAAATAATTGCTTGACCTGATCGTCCGGCATCACTAAACTCCCTCTCTGAGCTCTTGAAATTGGCTGGACACCACCGCGCCATGCCTCTTCCAACTCAAAGTCTGGGATTAATGGTTCGCGGAAGGGAATATTCAGATGCACGGGACCTTGCCCAGTAATCGATTCTTCCACTGCTCTCGCCGCCTGTTGCCTTGCATAATAGAAGTTATTTTCTTCCGGCAACGCTAGGTCCTGATACCATTTCACATAGCTGCCATACATCTGTATTTGATTAATGGCTTGAGGTGCACCGACTTCTCTCAACTCATGCGGCCTGTCTGCAGTTAAGACAACAAGGGGTACCCGACTGTAGAAAGCCTCGACAATGGCCGGATAATAGTTGGCAGCTGCCGTTCCGGATGTACAAACAAGCGCTACTGGCTTTTGTTCCTGCTTCGCGATCCCCAAAGCAAAAAAAGCAGCTGAGCGTTCATCAAGGTGAACCCAATGGTTCACCTCTGAATGCTCAGCAAAAGTCATAGCTAATGGAGTAGACCTTGAACCTGGTGATAGGACGACATGCTCGACACCAGAGTATACGAGTTGGTCTACAAAATGAGTCACATATTTTGATAAGGCTTCTACATGTCCCATTCTGATCCTCCCAATACATTCATCATCGGTTTTAGTTTGACAGCCGTTTCTGCAAATTCCGCTTCAGGATCGGAATCTTCGACTACACCACAACCAGCAAACAAAGAGGCTTCCTTTTGCTGAATGAGCGCGGAACGGATGGCCACAGCAAACTCCCCGTTATCCTGTGCATCAAACCAACCAATTGGTCCTGCATACCAGCCTCTATTCAACGTTTCATGTGTTCGGATGTACTCTACCGAAACCTGCTGCGGCATTCCGCCGAGAGCCGGTGTCGGATGGAGTTTCTCGATCACATCAAGCAGGGTGTACCCTTGATCCAATACAGCTTTCACTGGAGTGTACAAATGCTGCAGATTCCGGAGCGGATAAAGGACAGGTCCATTCGGTACTTCGACTTGACTGCTGCATGCCTCCACCGCTTCTTTGATCATTTCGACTACAAACTGATGCTCTTGACGGTTTTTAGGGTCACCAAGCAATTCTTCTCCCAGCTTGAAATCTTCCTCCTCGGTCCTGCCACGTGGCACTGTTCCTGCAAGACAGGTGGACACAAGCTCCCTTTCTTCCACTTTCGCAAGCCTTTCAGGGGTCGCACCAATAAAGTGATCTCCTTCACTTTCATAGCAGAAAATATAACTGTTTGGCTGTGTATCGGCTAATGCTTTCAAAACAGCGGTAATCTGTACATTTTCTTTGAATGTAATGCGGAGTTCTCTTGCTAGAACGACTTTCTCCATCAATCCTGCTGTAATATCTTCCGTCGCTTTTTTCACCGATTCTTTCCAAGCTTCAGGAGCAACCTCAAAGGTCTGTTCAATGACAGGCAAAGAACCAGTCACCTCTCCTTTCTTAAGAAGAGAATCCCGGTGATTCTGAATTTGGTTGGCAATCTGTTGCTGATGGTCTTCCGGGAAAATGAGTGCGTTAATAGTTAAATACGTTTCCCCTTCCACTTTGGTTAACAAAAAAGCAGGAATCGTCAATTGACTGTCAGGAAAGGATTCCCAAGGTGTGTCCTCTTTTTGTTCAGGATCGAAACTGAATCCGCCAAGTGCCACCATTCCTGTTCCTTTTTTATTATAATCATCATGCACCATCGCATTTTCCTGCAGCTGCGTCCATAGAGATTGGACTTCGCGAAAACGTTGTTTACTTTTTGCATACAATTGACTGGCCTTTCCTATTCCGACCATGGTCAAATCATTTTCAGCGCTCTGCCAAAACGAGCGATGCTGATCAATATGCTGACCCGTTTCAAAAAATTGAAAGGGATCTTGATCATCTATATGTTCAACTATACTAATAAAAAGAGGTTCCCCAAGATGATGTGCTTTCTGAAGAGCTTCCCCTACCACTTCCTCTATTTGAGGGGCCTTCGTGTGAAGCATATATATTCCTCCCATTCTTTAAGGGACGTTATCTACTCTCTACACACAAAGCAAACGGATACTTCTGTGTGCATGCATCACTCTCTATTTTATTCTCTTTTTTCTCTTGACTCAAGGAATCTTGCTCTAAAACCAACATTTTCTTACATTGATTGACACTCCAGTACGCTTTCCCTAAAATTAAACTGTTATCATAACAAGAGTATTGTTACAAGGGAGAGAACACCAATGAGCTCTGTTCAAAACCAAAACATAAAAGCTTCCTTGAATGAACGCGAAGGTTTCCAAGTATGGTGGCGGTTGTTACGTCCACATACACTGACGGCTGCCTTTGTCCCAGTTTTCGTCGGGACAATGCTTGCGGCTACGGAACAAACGATCAACTTCTGGTTATTTGCCGCGATGTTGCTCGCTTCCATCCTCATTCAAGCAGCTACCAATATGTTTAATGAGTATTATGATTACAAGCGAGGCTTAGATAATGAAAATTCAGTCGGTATCGGAGGGACGATTGTCCGTGACGGAATCAACCCTAAGACCGTACTTTTTTTAGCCTATCTATTCTTTTTATTCGCAGGATTACTAGGTGTCTACATTTGCGCTGCTTCAAGCTGGTGGATTGCTGTCATCGGGTTGGTTTCCATGCTATTCGGCTATCTTTACACAGGCGGTCCATTGCCGATCGCGTACACGCCTTTCGGTGAAGTAACAGCTGGTTTTTTCATGGGCACCATCATCATTGGGATCAGTTATTTCATTCAAACCCTTTCGATTACAGCTGAAGTGATCATCGTTTCCATTCCTGTGGCCATCTTTGTCGGTACCATTTTGTTAGCCAACAATATCAGGGACCGTGTCGGGGATGCCGAAAACGGAAGGAAAACGCTGGCTATACTTTTCGGTCACAAAGGATCCATCGTTTTTATAAGTTCACTTTTCGCAACAGCCTTTATCTGGACAGGTGTATTGATCATCGTAGGCATACTACCTATATGGTCGTGCATTACCTTCATTAGTGTGATAAAAGCAAAGAAAGCCATTCAGGGATTTATAGGAAAAACTCAACCCTTGGAAATGATGCCTGCCATGAAAGCTACGGCGCAGACGAACACCATTTATGGTTTCCTTCTAGGTCTATCCTTACTATTACACCTTAACTTCCCTCTTTTCTAAGAGAGAGAACCAGAAAAAACACATCAGGAGAAACAAAAAGGATGGTCCCCACCATCCTTTTTGTTTTTCCTAAAGCTCTTTTTTCTTCAAGACTCCGTTTAGAGCCAGCCGGGGTCCGTTGCCTTATTAGGGCTCAGGGCTGGTTTGTATTCGACAATCCTGCCAAATGGTTGAGTAAGTGAGTTATGATTTAAGTATATAACATGAAGGTTTGACCATTTTTACAATGGGAATAATACAAAAAGGACGGGATGAATATGAACAACTCTATGATGAAGAATACATTGATGGAAGCACTAGGGATGGAAGTGATAACGGCAGAAGCGACAAAGGTAAAAATACGCATGCCTGTCGATCACCGTACTCATCAGCCCATGGGGTTTCTCCATGGCGGAGCAAGTGTGGCATTAGCTGAGAGCGCTGCGAGCATTGGGGCGTTTTTAAACATTGACCCTGATCATCAACAGGTTTTTGGTATAGAAATCAATGCCAACCATATCAAAGGTGCCCGGAATGGACATGTAGAAGGAACAGCAACTCCAGCCCATATTGGGAAGAATACGATGGTATGGGAAATACAAATTGTTAATGAAGTGGGAGAGTTGTTGTGCGTATCCCGGTGCACTGTAGGAGTCGTTCCATTAAAAAAATAACCGAACGGTATAGTTGAAAGGAGCCACTTTTCGCATGTTAAATGATAAACAACAACAAAAATTCAAGGACCGCCTTCTAGAAATGAAAGAAGAAGCTGAAGCACAAATGGAAGAATACAAAGAAGATCAAGCAAAAGAAGATTATGAAAACGACCGAACCGGTGAAATATCAAGCGTGGCTGATCACCCGGGTGATCAGGGTACGGATCAATTTGAGAGAGCGAAAGAACAGACTTTCTATGAGCAGGCGCGGGAAAAATTAATGGAAGTAGAAGATGCCCTCCAGCGAATGGAGGAGGGAAGATATGGTCTGAGTGAAAAATCAGGTGAGCCGATACCCATTGAGCGTTTGGAAGCGATGCCCACAGCACGTTTTAAAGTGGAAGAAATCGAAAACGAACGAAATAATTAAAAGAAAAGCGAGGGGAAGGTTCCCCTCGCTTTTTTATGCGGCTGACTGTCGCACACTTTTTTGTTCGATCCAGTCTTTCATTTTAACGAATAACATAATGAATAAGGATCCAGCAATCGCTCCTTTAATCACATTAAAAGGAAGGATCCCCGCTACGATCGTCATCCATTTCACATCTGCACTCATTGTCTCCCACCCCATAAACCAGCTATAAGCAGGAAGAATAAGGAAGTAATTAAGCACACTCATCGTCAATGCCATAAAGACGGAACCAAAAACCAAACCTAGAATAAGGGATTTCACCGTCTTTCCTTTGCGATAGATCATGGCCACTGGAACAATAAAGAGTACGCCGGCAAAGAAATTCGCAGCGACCCCGATAGGATCAGAAACGCCGGTAAAAATCATATATAGACCATTTTTCAATGCTTCCACTACAATACCTGCGAACGGCGAAAATAAAATTGCAGCTAGAAGTGCTGGAATATCACTAACATCCACTTTTAAATATGGAGGTAAAAAGGGAAGCGGAAATTTCAAAAACATTAACACCATTGATATCGTACCAAGTAACGCTAAAATGACTAACTTTTGCAGTTTTGATGATTGCCCCGTATAAGAGTTCATCATCGATCTCCTCCTTCATCTTTTCATCGATTCACATCCCAGATGAAGGTGAACGGCCTATAAAAACACATAAAAATAACCCTGTAGCATTTAGGGCTAAGGGTAGTCGTGTCCATAGGAAAATAGAGGTAGCGTTTAATCTACCTAATCCGTTCGACATCTTCTCCCATCCAGACTTTAACTGTCGGTCCCGGACTTTCACCAGGTCCACCGTATGGTCAAACCATACGGGTCACGGACTTAAAGAACTCAAGTTCTTCTTACCGTCGGTCGGGAATTGCACCCTGCCCCGAAGATGGAATCGATATGTTGTTGTAGATTTATTTTATACAAAACGCTGTGATATCGCAAGTTTAATATTTTGTGACTATTTTTTCTGTTCTTTTCATAGATTTGCGCATCATTTGATATTAAATGATAATTTGTAATCCATTTCCCGTCCCTGAAACCCAGTGCATAAAAAAAGGAAAATACTATAAAGGTATTTTCCTCAATGCCCCAAATCAGGGAACTTTTATGAAGTTTATGCTGATGGAGACTGCATTTTATCTGTAGCATCGATAAACAGACGGAGAGTTGAAGAAACTGTGGATACATCGACGAGACCATCTTCACTATCTTTCACTTTATCGAGCTGCATAAGAATGTATTCATCATACCCATGCAACTGCAGCTGTCCGGCGCAAATCTTCCCTTTCAACGTCATAATTTGTTGATGCAGTAATTCCCGATCCATGCAGATCACTCCTTAATATAGAAGATTATATCTGCTATTCTTTCCAATTATGCTTTAAATAAACAAAACACCGAGGAGCTCCTCGGTGCTTGAAGGATTATTCATCTAGCGGATTCAGACTTTCGTTTCCTGTCATATTCTTAATCATTTCTACCATTAAGCAGATCTCTTCTTCGATGTCCTGAACGCTTACGGTTTCTACAGGAGAATGCATATAACGGAGCGGCAGGGAAACGAGACTGACTGGAACGCCTTTTCCGGTAAGTCTCATCTTATCGGCATCTGTCCCAGTCATTCTAGGTGTCAGCTCATACTGCACATCCATTTCGAGAGCTTTCGCTGTCTTCTCCAGAAGCTTGTTAATCTTCCGGTTGATTGGAGCACCTTTTGCTAGTACAGGCCCTCCGTCTAAGCGGATGTCCCCATGTTTATTTTTGTTGACCCCGGGATAATCGGTAGCAAACGTGACATCGCAGGCAATAGCCATCGTTGGTTCAATACCAGCCGCAGCGAAATACGCTCCGCCCATGTTGGTTTCTTCATTGACAGTGCTTGCCGCATAGACCCCGACTTGAATGTCCTCCTTAGAAAGCCTCCTCAATACTTCTCCTACGATAAATTGTCCGGTGCGATTATCCAAACCGCGTCCAGCTATGTATCGATCCATCAACAGTTCCGGCTCTCTTTTATAAACAGCTAGATCTCCTATTTGAACAAATTGTTCCATCTCTTCTTTTGATTTCGCACCACAGTCAATAAAAAGATCATCTAAACCAAAATCACCTTTCAACCCACCATGGTGTTGAGCGTTCACTCCAATGACTCCTGTCAATTCTTTTGCATAGCCAAGAATGTGAACCTTCATTCCTACGGCTGCTTTCGGATTGATGCCCCCCATTTTGTCAAAGTGAAGATACCCTTGGTCATCAATACGGTTGATGACGAGCGCAATTTCATCACAGTGACCGGCTAAAAGGATTTTGAATTCTGCCTCAGGATTCAATACAGCGATGGCATTTCCCGCATGATCGGTTTTGATTTCGTCAGCAAACGGGCGCACCTCTTTGATCCACCTTTTTTGTATCGCCATTTCCATGCTGGATGGAGAAGGTGTGTTTAGCAATTCCATTAAGTAATTCAATCGTTCTTTATCCATAATCATCCCCCTTTTCTTTTATCATACCAAAAAAGGGGAATACCATTATAATTAGACGCTTATTCTGATCCTAATGAGGGAACATGATCTTGTACGGAGTTTTTAGAGGAGGAATTAGAATGAATTTAGAAAACTGGTTTAACAAAGGAATGACAGCACAGACCTACGTCGATCACATGCAAACACACCAGAAAGACTTTATTTATATATATGAAAACTTCCCGATCCCCGTTGAAGATGAGCCCGTATTTGAAAAAGTACAAAATAAAAAACTACGTGCGATTGTCCTTACAGAGGATTGGTGCGGGGATGCGATGTTAAACCTGCCGATTTTCTTAAAAATGGCAGAGCATGGGCATATCCCGGTCCATTTCCTTCTGCGGGACGAGAATCTAGAACTAATGGATCAATACTTGACGAACGGACAATCAAGGTCCATACCTAAAATTATATTCATCGACACTAAAGGGGATGAAGTGGGAACCTGGGGTCCAAGGGCTCCTGAAATCCAAGCATTCATCGATGATTCAATGGCCAATCTACCTAATCATAACGATGAAGATTTCAACGAAAAACGAAAAGAAATGCTTACGTTTATTACAAAAGCCTACCGAGATAATCGAGACTTCTGGGCTTGCGTCTATAAAGACTTGAAAGAAAAAATTTCATAACTTCATTTCCAAAAGGATCTCCTTAAATAAAGGAAGTCCTTTTATGTTTGAATCGAGACCGTAACAGCCATACTGAGGATAAAAAAGGGGCGTATGGCATGCAATCCTTAATCCGCCTATACTTCCAAATGCCGCTGTTTTTGCGGTTATTAACGACCGTACTATTTACCATGTCATTATTTGGGTTGATCATCCATATCATAGAGCCGCAAAACTTCCCTACTTTCTTTGATGGTCTCTGGTGGGCATTTGTGACAGGGGCTACCGTTGGGTATGGTGATTATGTCCCTTTGAGTGCAACAGGCAAAATCATCGCAATCCTTCTTATTCTATCAGGTGGAGGACTATTAACCTTTTATATGGCAACTGTATCTGCTTCCACTGTAAAGCATGAGCACGATTTATCCGAAGGTAAAGTTGCTTTCAAAGGAAGCGATCATCTCGTCATTATTGGTTGGAATGAACGGACAAGACATTTAATCAATATGCTTGACGCGCAAAATCTCCACGAACGTATTGTACTTATCGATCAAAGTATGAACCAACTATTGGATAATCATTCAAGTGTCCACTTCGTTCGTGGAAGTGCCACAAATGAAGAGATTTTAGAACAGGCAAACCTTAATGAAGCAAGAATGGCTATTATCACCGCAGACCCCTCCTTGGAAGAAGAACACTCTGACCAGGCGGTGATTCACCAAATTGTATCCTTGAAAGGTCATCACCCGGGATTATTTATTATTGCTGAGGTCTTGACGGAAAGGCAAAAAATTAATGCAGAACGTGCTGGGGCCAATACAGTTATTCGTTCCAATGACTTTATGAGTAGCTTGTTTTACCAGGAGTTGTACCGCAATGATCCTGTTAAGCCATTTGAGCTTCTATTAGGTTTGTTAACAGAACGGCAATTCCATGAAGAAAAAATTAAAGAAGATCTTGCGGGAAAATCCATTATGAATGCTTTCCAACACTTCTTAAAAGACCACTACCAAATCATCGGCATAAAAAAAGGCGAAGATCTATCCTTCGACCTTCACCCTGATATTGTATTGGAAGAAGGGGACGTACTTGTTGTTTTTTCACCCCTTCGAAAGTAATACCTGTTCCACTTGTGCAAGCAACTCTCTTCCCTTATTTATATGTTCTTCAGGAAAAGTAGCGTCTTTATCCACCGGCTCTTGGAACTGATCGAAAATTGCACGGAAGTTCCCTTCTTTGACGTTATCATCGAGGCCTGGATTGTATTTATGCGAGAGCAGGAACGGTTCTTTCATTTCAATCATCGCATAGTCACCGGGTGCATCCAAAGAGCCTGAGGTTACGACGAACGGGAGACGAATAAATTGATATCCAACATGATCGTCAATTTTGTAATCAAAATATCCATGCTCATAATCCCAGTTATCGGAAAGTTTAAATCCGAGCTCCTTCAGTTCACTCTCCACATCGTTATATGTGTAAACTTGCCCTGTAATTGGTGAAGATAATGGAATCACTGTCATCACTCCTTTATTCCTTACTATGCCCAAACAAAAAAAGCTCAGGTCATCCATTTTCTGGAGGACCCGAGCTTTTCTTTTATTTCAAGCGTTTTTCAAGTTCTTCTTTTTCTTTTTCAAATCCTGGTTTACCAAGTAGCGCAAACATGTTGACTTTGTATGCCTCTACACCTGGCTGGTCGAACGGATTCACACCCAATAGATATCCACTGATGGCACATGCTTTCTCAAAGAAGTACACGAGATATCCAAATGTGTACGCATCGCGTTTTGGCAGGTGCAAAATCAAGTTCGGCACATCACCATCTGTGTGGGCAAGCATAGTTCCAAGGTAAGCTTTTTCATTTACCTCGTCCACGGTGCCCCCTGCAAGGTAGTTCAGTCCGTCCAGGTTCTGGCTATCCTCTTCAATCGTAATGTCTGAAGAAGGTGTTTCGACGTTCAACACCGTTTCAAACAAGTCACGGCGCCCTTCCTGTACATACTGTCCAAGAGAGTGCAAATCTGTGGAGAAGTTTGCCGAAGCAGGGAAAATTCCTTTTTGGTCTTTTCCTTCACTCTCGCCAAACAGCTGCTTCCACCACTCAGCAAAATATTGAAGGGATGGCTCATAGTTCACGAGCATCTCGATTGTCTTCCCTTTGTTGTAAAGGACGTTTCTAACAGCAGCATACTGATACGCAGGGTTTTCAGACAGTTTATCCGTGCTCAATTCGCTTTGCGCCGCCTGAGCCCCTTTCATCATTTCATCAATATCGATACCGCTTGCAGCAATTGGAAGAAGTCCAACCGCAGTTAAAACGGAGTAACGACCGCCGACATCATCTGGTACAACGAAGGATTCATAACCTTGTTCACTAGCCAGAGTCTTAAGGGCCCCTTTTTCTTTATCTGTCGTTGCATAGATTCGTTTACGTGCCTCTTCAACGCCATATTTCTCTTCAAGGAATTTACGGAAGATGCGGAATGCAATCGCCGGTTCTGTCGTCGTTCCACTCTTAGAGATGACATTGATGGAAACATCTTTGTTCTTAAGTACATCAAAAAGTTCATTCATGTATGGTGCACTGATGCTGTTACCAACGAAGAACACTTGTGGTGTTTTTCTGTCTTCAGAAGACAACGCATTGTAAAAACTGTGATTCAACATTTCAAGCGCAGCACGTGCCCCTAAGTATGATCCACCGATTCCGATGACTAACAAAACATCCGAGTCCGACTTGATCTTTTCAGCGGATTTTTTTATACGCGCGAATTCCTCTTTATCGTAATCTTCAGGTAAATCCAACCATCCTAAAAAGTCATTTCCTGCTCCTGTTTTTTCGTGCAGGGATTGATGGGCAAGGGATACAGCTCCTTGCATATATTCTAGTTCGTGCTCACCAAAGAAAGGCAAAGCTTTTTCGTAATCAAAACGAACATGTGTCATTGATGACCCTCCAAATCGTCATTTTTTGCTTGACCAATTTCACTTTATCGAAACCTTACCTCCAAATCAAGCAAACGTAAAATTGTAAACGGATACATATAAAACTTTTATACATCTGTAAAAATAATGGAAGATCCCTTATCCAAGAATAACCAACCAACTCCACAAACGCTCGCTTTACTTGAAGACTCAGTTTGGAGACCTGGGGTTCGTTACCTAGGTTGAGCGTCAGGGGTGGCTGGGAAGCTACTCGTCCAGCTCCATCGCCCAGACACTCGCGTCATAAGCAGAACAGCAAAGGAATGAAAAGCACATTCCTTTGCTGTTCCTCTTATGCCAGTTAGTTAAATAAATGGATAAAAAAATCGGAGGGGAACCCTCCGATTTTCACATATTTACTTGGACATCTCCAAGATTCTCTGAACGTCTTCTTCATGCAGTTGATTGAAGTTTCCGAATGGTCCTCGTTTCATTGCCCGGTCGACGATAATATCGAATTTGTCGTCACCAATTTCGTAATCAGCCAATGTTTCCGGCGCACCGATTGAACTCCAGAAAGAACGCAAGGCTTTTATGCCCTCTTCAGCAACTTCTTTATCGCCTTTCCCTTCAGGGTTGACACCGAAGACTTTCGTAGCCAAACGAGCAAATCGTTGTTCGTTGACCTCCAAATTGTGTTTCATCCAGTTCGGGAATAGAATCGCCAGTCCGCCCGCGTGTGGGATGTCATAGACAGCAGATACCGCATGTTCGATATTGTGGCTTGCCCAATCGCCTCGGTATCCCATTTGAAGCATGCCATTGAGTGCAACGGTCCCTGCATACAAAATAGTTTCTCTATGCTCAAGTGACTCCAGGTTGTCAAGCAGCTTAGGGGCTGTTTCAATGACAGCTCTTAAAACACCTTCGACCATCTCATCCTGTACAGGAGACTGTGTTGGGTTATGGAAGTATTGTTCAAACAAGTGTGTCATCATATCAACAATTCCATAGATCGTTTGGTCTCTCGGAACACTTACTGTGTAAGCAGGATCAAGAATAGAGAAAGTCGGGTTCGTTAGAGGAGCTGCTCCCCATCCATACTTCTCATTCGTTTCCCAATTGGTTATAACAGCACCTGCATTCATTTCAGATCCTGTAGCTGCCAGGGTCAATACGGTTCCGAATGGGAGAGCTGATTCAGGTTTCGCTTTTCTTGTAACGAGATCCCATGGAGCTCCATCGTAATTCGCCCCAGCTGCAATCGTCTTGGTACAGTCAATGACACTGCCCCCGCCTACAGCAAGAAGGAAATCAATGTTTTCTTCTTTACAAATCTGAACTCCTTTTTCCACCGTGGTCAGTTTTGGATTGGGTTCTACTCCAGAAAGTTCCTGGACTTCCACACCGGCTTCGTTCAACTGACTCATCACTTGGTCATAAACACCATTCTTCTTTATACTCCCTCCGCCATACACAACAAGCACTTTTTTAGTACCGTCCGGTATTAGGGAAGGTAATTGACTAATTTGGTCTTTACCAAAAATTAATTTCGTCGGATTATGAAACGTAAAAGCATCCATAATGAAGTTCCCCTTTCTAAACTGAGCGTACGATGATATTATCCCCGAATTCCAAGGTATTCTCAAAAGATATGCAATTCGTATAAATTTTTTTCCTGCGTTTAAGCTAATAAAGAATAACAAAAAGGAGGTGTTTTAATGAATTGGTTGAATCGTGTGGCACTTCTTCTAGTCATTGTTGGAGCTATCAACTGGGGGTTGATTGGTTTATTTCAATATGATCTTGTCGCTGGGCTTTTCGGAGGTGGTGAACAAGGAGCATGGCTGGCACGGGTCATCTATACACTTGTCGGTATTAGCGGACTTATCGTCATATCTCTTTATTTCTCACCGGTAGCCGAACATGAGGAGTCCCCGGAAGCTGATCCGGTGGAATAGAAATCCTAAACGGCATCCCCATAAAAAAAAAAGGACCTGTTCCATGGAACAGGTCCTTTTCATATCTTTCTTACTTACGGAATTTTTCACGGTCGTCGGATTGTTTGATCCAATCTTCAAGCTTGTCTTTCAGCGTGTTGAAACCAGCTGTAGACTCTTCTTGTTTAGGTGCTGCTTGTTTACGAGGACGACGTGTTGCTGCCTTTGGAGCTTCTTGCGTCGCACGGATAGAAAGAGAATATTTATTGCTCTTTTCATCGATGTTTAGGATTTTAACTTGTACTTCGTCACCTTCAGAAAGGTGTTCGTTGATATCCTTCACGTAGCCGTGAGTAACTTCTGAAATGTGTACAAGACCTTGTACCTGCTCGTCTAGAGCAACGAACGCACCGTATGGCTGAATTCCTGTAACTTTACCTTCTAAAACTTGACCTTCTTGAAACTTATCTGACATGCTATACAACTCCTGATTTAATTATTATTCGCTTCTTTTCACGCAATAAATGATTTTACCATAAAAGCGATCATTTAGCAAAGTAAACTTAAACTTCTCAAAAGGTTTGAAATTTCCTATCCAATAAAGTGGTATAATATAGGAAAGAACAGAGGAGGTATGTTTATGTCCACTGGTAACAATATCCGCAAATACCGCGAGTTGAAGAACTTCTCAAAGGAAGATCTGGCAATGAAAGCAAGAATAGGGGTTCATACTCTGGAAAGTTATGAAACTGACGAACGTACACCTGAATTAGATACCATCCTTAAGATTTCAACCGTCCTTGATATCCCTGCCTCTGAATTGTTAGAGAACCATGAGGAAAACTCATCAGAAATTGATGAAGAATTGCAAAACCTCATACAGGAAATCGGCGTGAAACGTTCGAAACTCCTACTTAAAAAAGCCCGTGACTTCTCAGAACAGGACGTCCTTCGCGCAATGAATCTCCTCTATGATTTAAATCAACAAAAAAATTAAAAAAAGTAGGTTTATAAACTATGAAAGATGGTTATATTAAATAACGTAAGACTTTCTCGTATTCCCCCTGTGTAAGCAGAGCGAACGTTCGCTTTGCTTTTTTTTTGCCTTTTATTAAATACATACCTAGAACATCTACGTTTTTCCCCTAAAGATATCCCTATTGCTCCCCCATACCTACCATGAACTTTTTGATATACAAGGACTCCTTGCACCCAAACAACATATTTTCATTCAACTGACTGATTCGGGTAAGATAGATAACAAAATGGAGTATTGGAGGAAAACGTTATGGAACGTTTTGAAGAAGTCGTTTCAAGAAAAGGAACACGGTCCGTCAAATGGGATATGGCGGAGGATCTTTACCAGGATAAAGAAGTACTGCCGATGTGGGTCGCTGATATGGACTTCAAAACTCCATCAGCTGTTACGAATGCCATAAAAGAACGAGCCGAACACGGAATTTTCGGATACACGATTCCGGATGACAAAGTCAAAGCAAGCATCACTCATTGGCTCGAAAACCAACATCAATGGAAAATAGATCCAGAGTGGATCACGTATAGCCCAGGGGTTATCCCCTCCTTGCATATGATCATTCAATCGCTCACGGAAATTGGTGACCATATCATTATTCAAACTCCTGTCTACCCTCCCTTTTACAGTGTCATTAAAGATCACGGGAGGCATGTAGTACAGAATCCTCTTCAGTTGAAAGAAGAACAATACGAAATTGACTTTGCTGATTTTGAAAAGAAAATTAAAGATCATAACGTCTCCATGTTCATCCTTTGCAATCCTCACAATCCAGTCGGACGCGTTTGGAAGAAAGAAGAATTGCAAAAGATGATGGACATCTGCTTAAAGCATGATGTCAAAGTGGTATCAGATGAGATTCACGCAGATTTGATCTATCATGGGAATGTTCATATTCCTGCAGCGAGCTTGTCTGAAAAAGCTTCCAAGCAAACCATCACTTGCTTATCACCAACAAAGACGTTCAACCTAGCAGGTCTGCAGGCTTCATACGTCGTCATTCCTGATGGAGCGGCTAAGAAAAGAATCGACCGTCACTTTAAAAACCAAGGCATGTTGATGTTGAATACATTAGGCCTGACAGCAATGGAAGCGGCCTATGACCATGGCGAAGAGTGGCTAAGTCAATTAATGCATGTTTTGGAAACTCATCGCGATTATGTCACTGATCGATTTCATAACGAAACATCTTCCATCCGCGTTCTTCCAGCAGAAGGGACTTATCTCCTTTGGTTGGACTGTAGAGAACTGAAGATGGACCAAGCAGAATTGAAGCGATTCATGCAAAAAGAAGCGAAAGTAGGATTGAACGATGGGGCTTCCTTTGGTGAGGAAGGGGAAGGATTCATGCGCCTGAACATAGCCGCCCCGAAATCAATCATCGAAGACGGTGTCAGCCGTATCATCACCGCTGTAAAGAAGAGAGAACAATAAAAAAGTCTCCCACTGGGAGACTTTTTTTTAATTACTTTCCTGCTTCTTATCTGGCTCTGTAGGATCACTCGTTTCGTCTTCATCCGCTTTTAGAGTAATTCTCCCACAAGCGATACGATCTCCTGAATCACCCGCCGGCTGCGTCATTCCATCATCCTGACCGCTATGCAAGACGATGGATGTCCCCTCATCTCTAAGTAAAGATTTCTGCCCTTCTTTTAGCTTGGCTTCCGGCAGCATTAATTTAGTGTCCACCATACCACTTTGATCTGCTTCCACATTCGGCATGTCCCCGACGTGAGCTCCCTTCGGATTCATCAACCCATGATCCTTAGAAAGGGGGTTGAAGTGATTCCCCGCACTTTTGAAGTCAGGGGCTTCACATTTCGGAAACTCATGGATATGCACAGCATGCATGCCCGGTTCAAGACCCTCTACTTTTAATTGGACTTCTACTCCTTCCGGCTGCTCTGTCAGTGTTGCCGTGCCTATTTTATCGTTGTCAGGATTATAGATGGACGTTTTCAAAGGAGAACGCTCTTCCCCCGAACAGCCAGCAAGAATGAACACAAATGCAATCAAAAAACCGATTAAGACTCTCATATAAATCCTCCGTTCCATGAAATACTCCATGGATAGTATCTCCATCGATTTATAAAAATATAACAAAAGCCACGTCAGGCTCAGGCCCTAACGTGGCTTTTCATTCTCTTTATTTGCATGTTCATCTAACCTGTAGGCTTGGTCAACTTTCTGCTCTTCTTTTTGAGAAATTTTTATGAACCAAATCATTGTGACTGCGGCAAATACGATAAAAAGCATCAACATAACGATCGCAGGAATATACTCTGATTTATCTTGAGGAAAATAAAGAAATTCCATCATAGGGCAACACATCCTTCTAACTAGAAGTATATCAAAGATTCACCTCCTCATTGAAGAGCTTCACGATATCTTCACAATTTCAATTTTTGTTACAATGGATGGAGAAAATGAGAGGAGTGAGTAGATGTCAGAGTTTCCGAACGGTTCAATCGTAACAGCACATTATAAAACGGGTATTTATATCGGAGAAGTCATCGAAGATCGCAATCGTTTTTACCTTGTGAAAGTACTGGCCGTCGAAAAACACCCGATGCAAGGAGACCTTCACAACCCCGGCAAAACCGAAGAGGTCTTTTTCCATCAGCGGAAAGCTTTAAGCTACAACGAAAAAGCCAATGTCCAAAAAGAAGCCGTCAAGCCTTTTGAAGGGGATATTCCTTCCTATGAAGTGTCTTTAAAAGAAGCAGTGGATGCTCTTAAGACAAAGCTCGAAAGAAGAGAAACAGAATTCAATAAGAGTGCGAAAAACCAGCTGGATGATCTGGAGAAGCAGTACTTCGGATAAATGGAAAGATGACAGCGCTTTTTTCGTATTTGTTTTCTAATCAAGGGTATGGTAATTTTATATAGTCAAAAGTAATGGAGGAGGTCATATCCATGACAACACATATTGGAGCGAAACCTGGAGACATTGCAGACAAGATCCTTCTTCCTGGTGATCCGCTACGAGCGAAATACATTGCAGAAAACTTTTTAGAAGACGCGACATGCTATAACGAAGTACGAGGCATGTACGGTTATACAGGTACTTATAAAGGTGAAAGAATTTCCGTCCAGGGAACAGGCATGGGCGTGCCATCCATCTCTATCTATATCAATGAATTGATGGAAAGTTACGGTGTTCAAAAACTGATCCGGGTCGGCTCTTGTGGGGCATTGCAAAGCGATGTTAAAGTTCGTGATGTCATCCTTGCTTCTACTTCCACAACAGATTCACAGATGAACCGTATGGTCTTCGGCGGCATTGACTTTGCACCAACCGCTGATTTTAACCTCTTGAAAAATGCGTATGATGCGGGAACAGAAAAAGGTTTGAAGCTTAAAGTCGGAAACGTATTTACCAGCGACAGCTTTTACCGTGATCAAGCCATGGACCTTTTCAACCTGCTTGCTAAGTACAATGTGCTGGCAGTAGAAATGGAAACAACAGCTCTTTACACGCTGGCAGCGAAATACAATCGTCAGGCTCTATCGGTATTGACGGTAAGTGACCATATCCTTACAGGTGAAGAAACAACCGCGGAAGAACGCCAAACGACATTCAATGAAATGATCGAAGTCGCTCTAGAAGCAGCGATTCAAGATTAATAAACAAGCACCCCTACAAATGTAGTGGGTGCTTTCATTTTGGTGTAATTTCCTCTATATCGTTTACATGGACAACATAGATTCGGTCGCCAATACTGATAAAAACGTTCTCCCCCCAGACTCTTTCCATCTTGCCGAAATATTGACCATCCGCTGTATGAACGAACAAGAAAGTCCCTAGATTCTTTTTTATCATCTTTAGGATGGTACGCCTGCGTGACGAGGGGCGGATTTTCCGCCACAACGATGTCAGTTGGAACATCTCCCTGCCTCCCCGCTCATCTCCCTTTCTATATGTTATACGTCTGCGATCTGGGGGTGCGAGGTCAAGGCCTATAAAAACATAAAAAACCTCCCGTTTTTGGGAGGTTTTTTCAACTATTCCATTATATATTGAGCTAACGTTTTAGACATGACGCCTGTTGGACCTTTAGGACCCAAATCATGAGCACTTTCAGCAATCGATGTGCCGGCGATATCCAAATGAACCCAAGGCACTTTTTCCACGAAGGCACCCACAAATGCTCCTCCCATAATTGGATGGGCTTTTCTCGTTGGTGAGTTGTTCAAATCAGCAATCGCGCTTTTTCTCACTTGTGCCTTATAATCATCATTGTAAGGTAAAAGCCAAATGGGCTCTCCTACAGATTTCCCTGCGCCTTCAACCGCTTTGTAAAAATGTTCATCATTTGTCATAGCACCTGTCATCCAGGACCCTAGCGCCGTTACGACACCCCCAGTTAAAGTTGCGACATCAATTACTCGATCCGCTCCCTGGCTCTGAGCGTAGGTGACCCCATCAGCAAGGGCAAGCCGACCTTCTGCATCTGTATTCAACACTTCAATCGTCAAGCCACTCATCGATGTAATCACATCATCCGGTTTGAAGGCATCTCCTGATATCATATTGTCAGAGGAAGGAATGACAGCAATGACGTTCTTTTTGGGCTTTAATTGGCCGATGGTTTCCATAGCGCCAAGAACAGCTGCCGCTCCCCCCATATCCCCCTTCATACCTGGCATTCCGGTTTTCGGTTTAATCGAATAGCCACCTGTATCATATGTGATTCCTTTTCCAACGAGGGCCGTAACATCTTTCCATTCTTCCAACCCTTGATATTTAAGCACAATCATTTTGGGTGGTTCTACAGAACCTTGATTGACAGCCAACAAAGCTCCCATCCCTAGCTCTTCCATGTCTTCTTTCTCTAGAATGCTCAACTCGAACTGATAGTCTTCTGCCATCGTTGTAGCGAACTCAGCCATTTCAGATGCTGTCAGTATATTCGCAGGCAGATGCACCAGATACCTGGCTGTGTTTACCCCATCACCAAAGGCCTGTCCTTTAAATAAAGACTCAAGGACCGTTTTCTCCTCACGTTCTGTCCAAACGGTAAGTTCGTTGATGTCGACCGGTTCTTTTTGATTGGTTTTAAAAGAAGGGAGACGATACGTCGACGTGAGTAGAGTCTCTGAAAGAAGAGCAGAGTATTGATTTACGTCTTTCCCTTCCGGAATAAAACTTTCCAGTAAAATAGTCACAGACGAAACTTTGTCCTTGATTAAACTTTGAAAAACGCGACCAAGCGTCTTGCGGTACTTGTTTTCCTCAAATTTATGTGATGACCCGAGACCAACGACATAGATATTCTTCAGGTCACTTTCATTCATGACTAAAACCTTATCGAGTTTTTTGCTTTCCGTAGACAAATGACCAGCTTCTATGTACGCTTCAAGATCGACTCCACATGACTCTTTCACCTTATCGATCGTAGGCTTGTTCCTCTCTCTTTCCTCGAAAAGACCCACAAGCAAGGATCCCGTGTCTTTCCATTCGTTTGTTACAGTAAACATATTGATACACCTCCATATCAAGTATACACAATCTCCCGAGGTTTTCCTTCAGATATGGTCCGTTTTACTACCTTAACTTAACATGATTATAACTATCTCGCTCCATGGAACATATGGTATAATGATTTTGCTCCATCACCATATCAACACTCTCATAGACCATACCATTTAACGGTTGCACTTGATTCATGCATCCATGCTATATGGTATGAAAGAACAACTACATAGATTGTCACTTCTATTCCCCGGAAGATCAGAAAGGATGTAATCATGCTATTAGATTTAGTGCAAAACTTCCCCCTTTGGGCGTCGATCGCTGCTATTCTTTTCGCCCAAGTGATTAAAATTCCAATTCAATTCATAGCATCCCGACAGTTGAATACCAGTCTCGCCTTCAGTACAGGTGGTATGCCCAGCAGTCACTCGGCAGCTGTAACCGCACTTGCCACTGGCGTCGGAATTGAACAAGGATTCGGATCATCTGTTTTTGCTATTGCCTGCGTCTTCAGTATCATCGTAATGTTCGACAGTACTGGAGTCAGAAGACAAACTGGCGAACAAGCCATCATGTTAAACATCTTACTCAATGACTTCAACCGTTTCGTAAGTGAAGCCAAAAGCTGGCAGCAAAAAGAGGGCTACCAAAAGAAAGAAGAACTAAAAGAATTATTAGGTCACCAGCCAATTGAAGTGTTCTTCGGTGGACTGACAGGTATTCTACTCACTTTCCTTCTTCATTCCTTGATTTACTAAAAAAATCTCTTCCGCTTTATTTTACGGAAGAGATTTTTTATTGAGTCATTTGGGAACGGAACACCTGTAAGGATTCATCCTCATTCAATTGGTTTAAGTCCTCTTCAGAGAGTTGGCCGTTCCCCTCTTCAACGACATAAACGTCAAGCGTTTGTTTCCCCCAGTAATTATAAACATCATTTACGGTTGGAAAATATAGATCGAGCTTATTCCCTTTGATGGCCCCGCCAATATCCGCAACCACTCCATACCCATAACCTGGAATAAACAGTACAGTCCCCAGCGGAAACATTTCTAAATCTGCAGCAATGGTCGAATATAAATCCCTCTTTACATTTACACCTGAATACGTAATTCCATATCCAGGGTGCTCAGGAGTTTTTCCCGTCGATTCATATCCGGCCGTGTAACCGGTAGCTACAACTTCATGGCTTGGATATTGACTGAAATCAATCGTATCTTCCAACAGTTCTACCGCTTCTATGACCGCACTGGATACATAGGTCTGTGGAGCATTTTTTATTTTTAAACTTTTCTCGGAAAGATCCTGGTTTTTTTGAAGAAGTGTTTCCCCATCCAAGGACTCCCCTCTAAACTTAGCCGCCATCCAATCGTCAAAATCTGAGAGCGATAGGTTTGTTACATTTGTAAAAGTACTATAAAGAGCAAAGCTGAACAGTAGAATAAAAAAGATAGACTTCGTCCGCTTCTTCATGAAATCACCTCTAGGTGTAATCATGTCCAAGCACCACTTTTTTATTCAGAATCTTCATCCCCACTCCACCAAGAACATAAAAAAAGCTAGCAGCACACTGTGCCGTTAGCCTTTTCGTTTTAAAACATTTGATATCCACTTTTCCGTAATTTTTTAATAACAATTCCAGCCACTATGGTTCCTACGAATCCACTTGCTAAGATCACGATATCCACAAGCTTTAGGTTAAATAACTGTTCAAAGACTGCAGGAAACGCTGTCCCTGGAGCTGATAAATAATTTGTCCACGAAAAGTCATCCACGATGAAAAGCACGATAACAGGATAAACAAAGGCCATCAACCATGAAGAACGCAAAATCATATTTAATAAGAAAGAAATTCCGAAGAATAACACGAAAAATAACAACATTGACACGATGAACTGCACAATATTCACTAACGTTTCCCCCTATGTATGTTCAACGAAACACAAACGAATCCAAACCTCATTTTATAACGGTTACATAAAAAGCGCAAGAGCTCTACATGGCGATAAAGTTTGTTATTAAACAAACGGGCAGGATTGTTGAAGGCTCAGCTTCGAGACTTTTATTGAGTGGGTGGGCTACGGGGAATAGCTTGCTTCCCTCGGTAACGAACCCCTAAAACATCTCAAAACCAAGTCTTCCACAATCGGGAGCCATTTTAGGAGAAGGACGGTTGATTTTTTTAATAAAAAAGCGAAAGCAGTTGATCTGCTTTCGCTTTTAGTAATGATTAATGAAAGAAATTCAGTTTTCCTTTTTTAAGAACAAGTGGTACGCCGCCAAGTTTTAGCAGGTAGCGGTTATCGATGATTTTTTTCATCGCTGTCGCTGACCATCCGAACAATTTCTTATCATCGAAGACGACGCCAATCGCGTCATTGTGACCAAGAGAGGCTACGGTCCCTTTTAAGTCTGGCTCGAATGGTTCCAGGTGATCTTCGCCTCTAATTAGACGAGTAAGGTTCGCTGCTGTTTGCTCGGCTTGCTGGATGGCAATTTGCGCCGTTGGAGGATAAGGACGGTCCGTTTCCTCGTTCATAATTAAAGCACAATCCCCGACAATAAAGACATCGTCATAACCTTCTGGTCGTAAGTCCTCTCCTACTGGGATACGACCACGGTTCGCTTCAAAGCCTGCTTTTTCAACAAGAGAGTTTCCACGCACACCAGCCGCCCAAACAACGGTGTTCGTTTCAATCTCTTCTCGCTGCTCGTCTTTTTCAAACACGAGCTTGTTCTCTGTAACTTCTTTAATCATCGCTCCGATTTTGAATTCGACGCCTCGTGCTTCCAGGGAGTTCATTGCGTATTCTACAAGTTCAGGGTCGAACCCTGGGAGTGCCGTTGGAGCAGCTTCTACGTTGATGATACGCACTTTTTCACGTGGAATATCGTATTCTTTACAAAGTTCAGGAATACGGTTAGCAAGCTCACCTACGAATTCGATTCCTGTGAAGCCAGCACCACCTACAACGATGTTCAAGCGTTCCTGCTTCTTCTCCGCTTCATTGTTATATTTTGCGAAGTTATATTCAATGTGCTGACGAATCATCCGCGCACTATTGATGCTGTTAATAGTGAAGGCGTTCTCCTTCAAACCAGAAATCCCAAATGTGGCCGCCTCGAAACCAAGTCCGATCACAAGGTAGTCATAAGAGAGTTCTCCGCCCTCTAACAGCACCTTTTTAACTTCAGGCTTGATATCTGTAACGGTATCCTGTACGAAATTCACCTTACTCGTATTGATGACATCTTTAATTTGAATACGTGTGCGGTCGTGGTGTAAAGTACCTGCAGCATTTTCATGCAACCATGTCGTTTGATAATGGTAACTATGTTTATTAACAAGTGTCACATTTGCATCATTTGCACCTAGGCTTTTCTGTAGCTTCACTGCTGTCATGATCCCGCCATAACCGGCACCGAGAATCACAATGTTAGGGTTTCTCATGATTTAATCACTTCCATCTCGTAATAATGATCCATTGACTAAGGCTTGTGACCATTTTCACAAATGAATACATAAAAAAACCTGAGTCGGTTTCAGGTGAAAATTGTCACAAATTCTTACTATTTATTATGATTTTATCTTAGACCTTTTTCTAACCATTTTCAACCCATAAAGCCTTTATCGGAATTATACAACAATTATCCGCTTGCAAAGGTTTACATCCCCCCATTGTTCCCATCAGAAATTTTTTTATGATAGAATGTATTTTAGTGAAATTTTCATCAGGAGGTTTATTATGAGTGAAAAAATATACGATATAACGGTAATCGGCGGTGGACCAGTCGGTTTATTCACAGCATTCTATGGTGGAATGCGCGAAGCTAGTGTAAATATCATTGAAAGTCTTCCCCACCTGGGAGGCCAGCTGACAGCTCTCTACCCTGAAAAATACATTTTTGATGTAGCCGGATTCCCAAAAGTACGAGCACAAGAGCTTGTCGATAACTTAGAGGAACAAGCCATGATGTTCAATCCTACGATCTCCTTGAACCAGGAAGTGGTTTCAGTTGAAAGAATGGATGATGAAATCATCAAACTGACAACAGACAAAGATGTTCATTATACGAAGACCATTATCATCACAGCAGGAAACGGAGCCTTCCAACCAAGGAAACTGAAAATTGAAGATACGGAACGTTTTGAAGAAACAAACCTCCATTACCACGTTAGCAATATGGACCAGTTCCGTGACAAAAAAGTTATGATTGCCGGCGGCGGTGACTCTGCTGTGGACTGGGCCCTTATGCTTGAACCAATCGCTGAACAAGTGACACTCGTCCATAGAAGAGATAAATTCAGAGCACATGAACATAGTGTGTCACAGCTTAATGAGTCCAATGTAAGAATTATGACGCCATTCACTCCTGAAAAAATGATTGGCGATGAGCGCATTGAACAGGTGGAATTGAAAGAAGTGAAAGGGGATCGAGTAGAAACCATCGACGTCGACGATGTGATTGTGAACTATGGTTTCATCTCCTCTCTTGGTCCAATAAAAAATTGGGAGCTGGAAATTGAAAAGAATAGCATTGTCGTTAATTCCAAGATGGAAACCAATATCAAAGGTATTTATGCGGCAGGAGATATTTGCACCTACCCTGGTAAAGTGAAGCTAATTGCTTCAGGATTTGGTGAAGGTCCAACAGCCGTCAACAATGCGAAAGCCTATATCGATCCAGGCGCACGTGTTCAACCTAAACACTCGACTAGCATGTTTTCTTAAAAACAAAAGGAAGAAGCCCGCTTAAGCGGGCTTCTTCCTTTTTAAATTCCGGGATAAGAAAAACCTTTCTGTAGACACAGAAAGGTTTTATATTAACAATTCGGATCTGGTGTTCCAGCATTTGTTGCTGTTTTGAACGAGGATCCACATCCACAAGAAACAATCGCGTTCGGGTTATCAATAGTGAACCCGCCACCCATCATATTCTGTTTGAAATCGATGGTCGTACCTTCCACGATTGCGGCGTCTTGACGATTAATGACTACCGGAATTCCACTGGACTCCTCTACAAGATCAAGTTCTTCATTGATTTCATCTTCGAAGCCCATGGCATAAGACAATCCACTGCAGCCTCCACCTTTAACACCGAAGCGAAGACGAACTTCTCCTTCTTCTTCTTTCATCATCTCTTTGATTTGGTGACTTGCGGCTTCTGTGATATTCAGAATCATACCAAGCCTCTCCTTTCTCTTCTTATCGTCAGTATACTAAATGGCAGAACTTTTTATCAAACATCCTGTATTCGCAAAGTAAAAGGCACCCTTGTTTAAGGATACCTTTTTACTTTCATGGCTACACCGTCTTATAGGGTTTCGTCCAGATGTTCATAAATCTTATCGACTAATTCATCAGGTGTATCAGCCATGACACGATCTCCTTCTACAACGGCATATAACGTCTGGGAACATAGTCCACAGTTTCTTAAACAACCATATTCGACAACATCAAGATCAGGATCCTTCTCAAGCCTTTCTTTTGCTTCTTGCGATCCACTGATCAGGTTATTAACACAAAATTCAATTAATGGATTCATCCGCTTCACCTCTGTATTGGATGAAACCCTATCTGCACCTAATCATATCATACCGCCCGATAAATCTGCTATGAATTTTCCTTTGGTTGAAGGCCATACTTATCCAGGGCCTTGTAAATTTTTTTCAATCTAGGATCACCCTCGCCTACAATTTCATTCTCAATAAGGACGAGAGGATAAAACAGTTCGTCATCTAATAGTTGTTGAATAATGGAGAAGTCAGCTCCATCCTGGCCTTCTTGAGAAATGTCATAGTAATTGTAGGTAACCATTGAATCGTTATACTTTCTCCCTATAGCCGCCTGTAGCCATTCATATGTCTCCCTCGAACCCGGTGCATTGACACAGCTGGCACATTTCACATCGGCACCATAAACCTCTACACGAACTCTTTGCTGTTCCCCCATCCGTACCCTCTCCCTTTGTGTTACGTTTTTTCCATTTTACAAAAGAAAAGAAAAAAGATAAAATGATAATAGTTCTCAATATTAATATACAGAGACTTAGACAACCATAGATTTTTTAGTCATTTCGTTTTATAATGATACTTAAGAAAGGGGAAGATTGAACATGCATGAACAGGTTCAAGAGGTACTCAATAAACTTCGCCCATTTTTACTACGTGACGGTGGGGACGTCGAGCTTGTCGATGTTGAAGACGGAATCGTCCGCCTGAGACTTATGGGTGCTTGCGGAAACTGCCCTAGTTCCACAATCACTCTAAAAGCAGGAATCGAAAGAGCTCTTGCACAAGAAGTACCAGGAATTTACGAAGTCGAGCAAGTATTTTAATACACCTAACCGAAAGAGCCACTCACATGAGCGGCTCTTTTTTTGTTATACTCATCCCTTGTTTTAATTCAACATAAGCTCCCTTTACTTGAAGACTCAGTTTCGAGATGTTTTCGGGCTTCTTTGCACATGTTGAGCGTCAGGGGTGGCTGGGAAGCTACTCGCTTCCCAACCACCCCTCTCGACGTATTTGAAATAGAACCCCTTTACCAAGTTAGATTGTATTCCAGTATCCCGATTGTTAAAAGTATAAAACTCTCTATATCAAGATTTCAGGGTTCAAATACTTTGGCAGGGTAGTTTTAACCTTATACTCCTATCAAACGGAATAGCTGATATTCGGGAAGTGGTTTCGAGACACTGATATAGCAAAGGGGCGGAGGGGAATGGCGAGACTCCTGCGGGAAAAGAGTGCTAGGTGAGACCCCGCAAGGCGTCAGCCTGAGGAGGCTCATCGCGCTCCCGCGGAAAGCGAGCTATTCCCCTCCGCCCCCATCCACTCAACAAAAGTCTCGAAACTGAGTCTTCTACAATCCTGCCAGAAACATAAATAACTATAAAAATTATGGGACAGGTGTGAGTAAAGGTTTTCCTTGGAAGTGATTGACGAGGTTTTCGAGACTGAGCTGCATCATTTTATATCTTGTTTCCTTTGTAGCTGAGCCGATATGCGGTAAACAGACCACTTCAGGGCATGCAAGCAATGGGTGTTGAGAGGAGATTGGTTCTTGTTCAAATACATCAAGCCCAGCTCCAGCGATATTTTTATTTACAATTGCCTCATACAGTGCTTCTTCATCTACCGTGGCCCCTCTGGAAGCATTGATGAAGAAAGCCTCCTTTTTCATCTTTTGGAAAGCATCCTTATTGAACATGTGCTTGGTTTGATCTGTCAAAGGAGTCAAACACACGACATAGTCGGCTTGTTCGAGCAACACTTCAAAGTCAGCATAGCTCGCACCAATAGACTCTTCCGCTTCGGGTTTTCGAGAACGATTATAATACAATATGTTCATACCAAAGCCTTTCGCTCGCTTTGCAACCGCTTCACCAATTCTCCCCATCCCAACGATTCCTATTGTTTTCCCGTGAATATCCGTACCCGCTAACATCAATGGAGACCAATGCTCCCACTTGTTATCCTTTATGTATTGGCTTGCCTCTATCATTCTCCTTGCTGTGGCCATTAATAAGCCAAAGGTGAGATCAGCTGTTGTTTCTGTAAGCACATCAGGAGTGTGGGTTATAGCAATACCTAAATTCTCGGCTGTTTTCACATCGACGTTGTCATATCCTACTGCCATATTGGCTACGATGGAAAGATCATTCGCCTGTCGAAGTATTCCTTCATCTATTTTCTCCGTCAACATCGTCAATAAACCATGAGAAGATCGGGCTTTCTCCATCAACATTTGGCGTCCGACAGGTTCTTCTTCACTTTGCCACATATGAATATCCAAATGTTCTTTATAAGGGTCCACAATTTCATCAGGAAGCCTTCGGGTAATAAAAACTTTTGGTTTGGTCAATAGTCAAACCTCCATTCATTTTTTATGATTTTATCATAGCAAAGGATAGCTGAAACTTTCCAACCTTCTACACTTTTGCACCATCAAGGGGAAGTTTTGATATAATGAACATAACCCCGCTCGTTTGTGCAATAATAAACGCGGGTATGGTACAGTGCAAGTCATGATGAGCAGGGAGGTTTTTCACTATGGCAGAAGACAGAAAAGTATCCACTCTTGAAAAAACAGCAAGGGATTGGCTGGTGGAAAGAGGGGTCACAATTGATGACATTGCTGACCTTGTCTATTACCTACAGTCTAAATATCATGAAGACTTATCTATGGATGACTGCCGCTTCAATGTAAATAAAGTGCTCACAAAGCGTGAAGTTCAGAATGCAGTCATTACTGGGATTCAAATGGATCGGCTAGCAGAAAAGAAAATGCTTGAAGAACCATTACAGTCGACCATTGAAGTAGACGAAAGCCTTTATGGAATTGATGAAATTATTGCCTTTTCCATAGTAAACGTTTACGGATCCATCGGATTTACCAATTACGGTTATATCGATAAACAGAAACCAGGAATTCTACAGAAACTGAATGATAAATCTTCAGGCGAATGCCATACATTTTTGGATGACATTGTCGGTGCCATCGCTGCCGCCGCATCCAGCAGACTGGCCCACACCATCGCTGGAGACAATGAGGTATAACAAAAAATGAATGAAGTAAAAGAAAAGTAGTTCAATGAAGTGTACGCCATTCCGTACTTTCCCATTGAACTACTTTTTTATTTTCTGCGCCAGATCAATTAATAAGGAGCATGATAAAAAGCAAGCTTAACATTATTTTTCAGACTTCTTTTCATATCGTATTTTTATTTTTCTGAAACCTTTATAATCTTATCTACGTACTACATGAAGAGACAGAAAAAGGAAGGAGATACATAAAATGAAAAGTTGGAGAGGAAAGTTCGTTTGGGTGCTTCCTACGATTGTTGTTCTGGTCGCTGTTAGCTTGCTGTTTTCTCATAATTATCAAGAAGTTACAGAACAGCCGGATGAAAATTGGAGCCGCGCCCTGGATATTGGTACCACCCCTGTTTTGAGAGCCCCTTCTGTAGGCATCGGCGAAGGAAGCCCGTCCGTTTCTTTTCTTACCAAAGAGGGCATCCAACAAAACATATACAATGAGCAATTTGAGGTGAAGGAGCAAAACTCCTATGATATTCCTGTTGATAAATTTACTCAATTTTACTTAGGTGAAAACAAGGTCATTTATACCGATTATTACAGCATGTATGATCAAGAAACAGGAAATAAAATTACCGATCTTCAAGCTTTTTACCCTCTTGAAACCATGGCTTTTTACAGGAATGAGGATAAAATATATAGCTTTGACGTAGAGGAATCCAATAGTGAAGAGCTCTTACCACTGGAAAACCCAAAAGCCTCTGTCCATATGACAGAGACGGAGGCAGGTACTTATTTATTGACAGATGAAGTAACATCATCAGGCAATTTACTGAGTTACTACCAGGTGGAAAACAACAACATAAACCCACTCGGTGAAGCAACGTTCTCTGTTAAAGAATCTGAACAAGTCAATGATATCCAATTCGCGACCAAAGAAGACAGTTACCAATTACTTGTTACTACGATACAAAAACAAAGTCAGTCCGGAAAAATACAGAATCACTACTACTATGCAGAAGCTCCCTTTGGAGAAAACCCTAATCTTAACAAAGTGAATTTTAAAGATCCTTACTCCACAGATGAGCTGAAAGAAATATCAGATCTCAGCATTCATAATACAGATAACGGGCCAGTACTCCTCTTTAAAGCAAATGGTTGGACTGACACACTCTTCAGGCCTGGTCCACAATTTAACATATACCAAGCAACCATCAGTGAGGGTACTTCTACTACAATCACGCGCTTAAGCAATACACCATCATTCTCCAATTTTCCGGTTAGAATAAATGACCAAACGGTTTTGTGGGTTGATCATGGCGGCAAAGATCATAATTTGTTATTAACTTCAAGTAAAATTGAAGTGATCGAGCGGGCCGACCAAATAACAAAACAAGGTCTGTTGCTTGCTTCTGGAAAGACAATTGGTATGCTTTCGTCAGGATTGTTCGCTCTAATCATCTCTACATTCTGGTTCCTATGGCCTTTGCTATTCATGATTTTTATCATGTTCTCTAAAGCCGACGCTCTTGACCAAGATCGTTCCTGGGTTCTTTATACAGGGATACTCATTTATTTAGTCGCAGCCATTGTTGCAAGAGACCCGATGTTTTCAGATGCTCTTCTCGCTAGAGCACCCGATTATTTAAGTTTTCCAGGTAGTCCTATATTGTTCCTACTTGGGTTTGCAGGAATTGCTTACGGAATATTAAAAACTGGAGCACGTTCCAAGGACTGGTCCAACCCTATCCAATTGACTTATTTCATAGGGATGCATATCCTTTTCATTACCGTATTTTTTGGTCCCTACCTGATGTAGAAAAAACAAACGACCAGAGCTAGGCTCTGGTCGTTTATCTATTTTCATCAATAGAATTCAACTGCTGGATCCACTGGAAAAGATCTTTGCTTTTGTATGTGGGCTGGTGTTCCTGATCCTCAATCTCTTCGAATGTACTCAACCCCGTTTCTACCATTAACGTATCTATGCCAGCTGTCATTCCGGCTTTAATATCCGTGTTGTAATTGTCCCCAACCATTAAAACATCCTCTTTATTATGACCTAACCGTTTAAGTGCCCGGGACATGATTAAGGGTTCAGGTTTTCCTACAAATAGTGGAGCAACTCCAGTACTCACAGAAATCACGGATGTCAAAGCTCCATTGCCCGGCACAAGCCCACGCTCCGTAGGAATGGCAATGTCTCCATTTGTACTTATAAGAGTAGCTCCATTCCTTACTTCCAAACAGGCCATAGCTAACTTCTCATAGTTTATTTCCCGGTCAATACCGATGACCACGAAATCTGCATTTTCTTCCACTAATTCCAAACCCTCATGGCGTAATGCGTCGAATAGTCCTTCTTCCCCGATGGCAAATACCCGGGCTTTGTCCATTTGGCTGCTAATATACTCAGCAGTAGCAAGACTGCTTGTATAAACTTGCTCTGGAGTAGCGCGTACTCCAATTTGATTGAGTTTCTTTGCAATTTGATCAACGGTTTTTGAAGAATTATTTGTCAAATACATAAATGGAATATTCTTTAATTTTAAATGCTCGACGAATTCTGACGCACCTTCAATTCTTTCTGCGCCTTTGTACATGGTTCCGTCCAAATCAATGAGATAGCCTTTGTATTCCTTCATGCTCATATCTTTAACCACCCCTCAGCTTTTCGAAAAGGCGGACACAGGGCCAAGCTCATTATCCAAATATTCACGAACACGACTTGGAAAAGCTTGTAACGATTGTTTATGATCCTGCCACACTTTCAAAATCTGCTCATGATTAATTCCCGTGTATTGTTGAACAATCATTTTTCTAAGTTGAACAAATTGCTTGTATGCATCCTGCTCATCCTCAGGTAATACCTTTTCATCGGTAAGAATGTCAATAATGTCTTCATAACTTCCTGGATCTCTCATAATAAACCCATCGATCATCATGTTGCCTACATCAATAATGGCTTCTATGTTCAAGTGTGTCATCCGCTCTAAGAGAAGCTTGTCCGCGAAACGCTGATAAGAATGTTCCGCCAATTCCTCTTGTATCTTTTCCATATATAATAGAATCTCTTCAATTTTTTCCCGATTCACAAAATACACCTTGTTCCCCTCCTACAAAGAATCTTTATCATCCATGATACCATAAAAGGCTTTTTCTCACGCTTCCTGATTTTCTTGTGTCTGATTTTTATAAAACCGGGCATACTAATGCTAAAGTTTTTCGCAGCGGATTATAAAATTCAACGAATAGGAGATGATCACACCATGACACTACGTCCGCTTCTAGAAGACGTCACTCAAAATACAAGCACTCGATTTGTTTCATTTACAGCTGGCAGTCACCGTTTTGAACTTGCTCTGATGAAGGCCGATTACTTTCAAAACCAAACAATGGTCATCAACTTACCTAAAAACCGTCAAGCTTTGCTTGACCATGAAAACATAAATAAAATCGGTCATCTGGAACATATGTTTCAACTCAGTGCCATGGAAGCAGAAGAATTAAGAAATTATCTTCCTGACCTTCTGTGAGAACAGGCATAAAAAACCTCCTTCGACAAAAAATAATGTCGAAGGAGGTTTTTTTATGGGAAAGGAAAAACGTAAGTATTCGGATTTTGCCAATGTCGAAGCCCAGCGTAATTACTTGACTCCCGAACAACTTCCTGAAGGGCCTTATGGTGCACCGAGAAACAAATATGAACCTGTAACGAATGATAAAAGTGCACCATGGACAGAGGAGCAGCGATATTACAGCGCTTTTAATTATGAAAACAAAGGGCTTCACCAGGATCTTCCTCGTCAAGAAGATGGTGCTCACCCTACTCATGATGAAAAAGATGAAAATGTAAAGCCTTCTGAGGAAACACATTAAAATCAAATAAAAAACGGCGTGCAATGATTTGCGCGCCGTTTTTATTGACGGATTCTTTTCAGCACAAAGTAAGAACAGCCAAAATTACAGTATTCATACAAATAATCTTCCAGCGTACTGATTTTTGTATCAAACGTTGCTTTGGAATTTTGATCATCATAAAAGCCTTTTAAACGTAATTGACCATAACCCCAATCTCCAACGATAAAATCATATTTATTTAGAATATCACTAAACCGACTCTCCACTTCTTCTTGTTGAAAGCCTTCTTGATAGTCCTCCAGGATCTCATATGTTTTCCCAGCAAGCTCCATCATTGGTATCACCTCTATCCTTTTTTAGTGTATCACATTTTTTCATATGTTAGGAAATACAACAAAGGCAAAAAGTATGTTTCCCATAAAACTGTTCAATCTAATAATTATAAACAGTTACATGAAGGAGGAACTATGTTGAAAAAAATATGGAAAGTATTCACCCTGCTATGCCTTGTTACATTCATCGTAGCGGGTTGTCAGGAATCGAAAGATGAGCAAGCAAAAAATATGATGGATGATGACACGTTGAATGGGAATGCCATGGATGGATATAATGAAAAGCCAAAAGATGGGCAAGTCGGTTATGTACGCTTTAACAAAGATCAATTGAATCAAGATACTGAAGAACATCGCGAAATCAAAGTGAACCGTGAAGAAATGGCAGATATGATCTCACGGATGATTCTCCGCTATGATCAATTTGATGACGTAGCCACAGTCGTTACGGATAATGAGGTTCTTGTCGCATACAAAAAAGCAGAGGATACAGACCGGGAATTAGCAGCCGATATGGTTCAGAAGACAGCTTATTCTTTAGTTCCGAGCTTTTACCATGTGTATGTCTCTGACAACCCTGCTTCCTTTGGGGATATTCAGAGTTTAAGTAACTCCACCGTGTATGATCAAGGCTATAATGATACGATCGACAGCATTATTAAGAAAATGAAGAAATCCCCACAAGGGAAAGTCGATGAATCGAATCCGAACCAACCAGATGTTGGTCCCAATATGAATACAGAAGAAGAAACAGGAATGGAGAACTAAGCTCACCCCTATTTTTCCATTCATAACAAAAGCACGCCTGCCTCATGCTATAGATATCAAAACATTGAAGGTGAGTTTATGAAATACATCGGTTCAATGATCTTATGTCTTAGCATGTGCGTACTTTTCTCTGCGGGCTCCATACATGCAGATGAAGAAAGCGATGCACGAATGGCATTATATAAGAAAACTTCAGCTGTCACAGATATTCCCTGGGAGTATCTTGCGGCTATCGATCAATATGAGAGGCAGGTTCATGACGACCCAAAAGAGGGACGTGTGACTGCGATTGAAGTGGATCCAATGTTCTGGGCCGGTTCTGAAGGAAAAATGCCCTCTACATTTTTCCCAGAAGGCTGGGGTTCAGATGGAAATGGTGATCAAAAGGTTCAGTTGGACAATGATGAAGACGTGTTATATTCCATAGGCACATTCATGAAGTCCTACGGTACTACGAGTGACGACATAAAAATTGCGTTGTGGAACTATTACAAACGAGACCTCACTGTCCAAACCATTATGAACACAGCGAGAGTATTCCAGAAATTTCAAACCGTTAATTTAACAAACCGGGACTTTCCACTTCCCCTTCAGGCAAATTACAGCTATAGAAGCACATGGGGAGATGCAAGAGGCTTTGGAGGAAGACGTATCCATGAAGGAACGGATATTTTCGCCAATTACGGCGTTCCCGTTAAATCTACAACCTATGGAGTTGTAGAGATGAAAGGATGGAACAAGTTCGGGGGTTGGCGGATTGGAATCCGGGACATCTATAATATCTACCACTATTACGCTCATTTGCACAGCTTTTCAGAAGATATTAAAGTGGGTGACATTGTACAGCCCGGTGATGTCATTGGTGCTGTAGGGGCTTCAGGATATGGCCCTCCAGGAACATCCGGTAAATTCCCTCCCCACCTTCATTACGGCATGTATCAAGATAATGGAAAAAATGAATGGTCCTTTGACCCCTATCCATTTTTGCGAAAGTGGGAAAGAATGACAAAAAATTAAAAGCGCCGCACTTTATTGTGCGACGCTTTTCTTATTATTTGGATTTTTTAACGGCATTCGTAATACTGGCAGCCAGGCCACCCCATATAACGACCATTCCGATAATCATCATTGTTACTGCACCAGCTGACATATTAGCTTACCTCCTTCTTGACTTCTTCAACGGCCTTTGAATCCCAGCGTTTCAATGTCATCAAGAAGCCGGCTACAATGGCAAATGCTGCTACAAACCAACCCCCGAATAAAATGAAACCATCTGTATATCCTGCATAGTTCCCTGTTTCTGTATCGAATTGTTGAAGAAGGTTCGTCTTGAATAGATCAAACATCATAAATCCAAGGACGATTGGCGTGATTACACCAAGGCAAATCTTCCACCATCCTCCAAGATGGATATCAGAAATACCGTTAGCATGAGCCTGAAAATCATTAAGATTACGTAAGAACCATGCTATGACAAGAACTTCTACAAGTCCAACGAAAGCCACTCCGAACTGGTTAATGAAGTAATCAGCGGCATCTAGGAGATAGAGTCCACCTTGTGTTGCGAAAAGCAGGGAAATGACGGCAGCTAATCCTCCCCCAAGTCCTACAGCAGCTTTCCTTGATATTCCAAATTTTTCACTCAAGGCAGCTACATAAGTTTCAGAAATTGAAATTAACGAGGATAGTCCGGCAAGTACTAATGATGCAAAGAATAAGAAACCAAATAATCCATTCAATGCTGGAAACTCATTAATGATTTGTGGGAACACGACAAACGCAAGTCCCACGCCACCACTTACGACTTCGTTAACTGGAACGCCACTTTGAGAAGCCATGAATCCTAAAGCTCCGAAAACACCGATACCAGCAAGTAATTCGAAACTTGAGTTACCAAAGCCAGCAATGAAAGCATTGTTCGTTAAGTCCGATTTCTTCGGCAGGTAACTGGAGTACGTAATCATAATCGCAAAGGCGATGGATAAACTGAAGAAAATTTGTCCATAAGCGGCTACCCATACAGAACTATCGGTAATAGCACTAAAATCTGGAGCAAAGAATGTCTGAAGACCTTCTGCCGCCCCCGGAAGAGTGATCGCCCTGATGACAATAATCATGAAAAGGACAATCAATGTCGGGATAAAGATTTTATTTGCCGCTTCAATACCCTTTTTGACTCCTTTAAAGAGTACGCCTAGGGTAATCAACCAAACGATAAGAAGCGGAATAAGAACACCAGGTACAAGGCTTCCTGTCTGACCAGGATCTACGGATAATTGCAAATAATCACTAAACAAAAAGCCTTCTGTGTCATCACCCCAAGAAAGGTTGAATGCGAAGATACTGTATGAAATTGCCCAGGCAATAATGACAGCATAATATGTCGAGATAACAAAGGATACAAGGACTGCCCACCAGCCAAGCCATTCTGTTTTACGATTCATTCTGAAGAATGAAAGTGGTGCTGATCCTCTAAATTTGTGACCGATAGTGAATTCCATGACAAGTAGCGGAATACCTGCTGTTAACAAAGCAAATAAATAAGGAATAAAAAATGCCCCACCACCATTTTCATAAGCTACTGCTGGGAAACGCCAAATGTTACCTAAACCGATGGCTGAACCTACAGCAGCCAGTATAAAACCGGCTCGTGTTCCCCATTGTGCACGATTTTCCATGCGAAAGACCTCCCTGAGTTAAACACCTTTAAAGATGTTTTTAAATTTTTATTTTTCTGATTATTCTGCTTTAAATTATAACTAGCAATACACAGCTTGTCAAAATAATTTTAAAATTTTCAGAAATTGGAAGGTGAGCGGAAAGGCCTATAAAAAATGAACCACCTAATATATGTATGGACTTTTAAAAAGCAGGCCCTGCGCAAATACTTTTTTGAATAGGTGGAATGGAAATAAAAAGAGAGCATGGACATTGAACGGTCCATACTCTCTTTTACTACATTTTTTTCCTTTTACTCCGTTGGTTGGCTATGATTAAACTTGTGAATGATAACCGCAATAACGGCAACAATGATTAACGTCAGGAGCAACGGCAGCCAAACACCGCCAGATAGACCTAAGATGACATAACCGATCGAAGCAGCTACTGCAGCAATAAGCGCATAAGGAAGCTGTGTGAGTACGTGGTCGATATGGTTCGATCCTGCCCCTGTCGAGGAGAGAATTGTCGTATCGGATATCGGTGAACAGTGGTCACCAAAGACTGACCCAGCGAGTACCGCTGAAAGCGCCGGTAAAATCAGTGTAGGATCGGATACTGCTGCGATTTCTCCTGCAATTGGAAGCATAATCCCGAATGTTCCCCAAGATGTACCTGTAGATAAAGCCATGAAACCAGACAGCAGGAAAATAATCAAAGGCAGATAAGCAAGGTTGATATCTGCTTGTGTGAACTGCTGGGCTAAATATTCACCGGTTTGAAGCTGGCCTATAATGTCACCGATCATCCAGGCGAAAACCAGGATATAAATCGCTGGTAACATAGCTTTCATCCCTTGACCAAAGACAAGAGGAATTCCTGATTTAGGCTTGGGTTGACTGATATACAGTACAAGGGCAATCACAACAGAAACGACTCCACCTGTGAACAACGAGATGTTTACATTTGTGTTGGCAAAGATGGATAGAAGATCAACATCGCCTTCTGTGTTTCGCATTCCTGTAATGATCATTGTTAAAACAGTTCCGACGACAAGAGCTACAATCGGCCAAATCAGATGAGAGATCTTGCCGTGGTTATGCTCTTTGAATTCATCATTCAAATCACCAGGAACATCCCCTTTTTCAGGGTTGTTCAATTCTCCTGTTTCAAGGGCTCGTTTTTCATGAACTTTCATCGGACCAAGGTCCAACCTCAAATAAATCGTTAGAAATACGAGTAATAACGCTGCAAATACATAAAAGTTTGCCGGAATCATTAACACAAATGCTTCAAAAGCTTGGTATTGTGTGATTTCATTAGCAGCGAGGATACTACCGATTGTTCCGATAATATAAGCTCCCCAGCTGGAAATGGGTGAAATGACAGTAATCGGAGCCGAAGTGGAGTCGATATAATACGCCAATTTCGCCCGGGATACTTTGTATCGATCGGTTACTGGACGCGCTACTTGTCCTACGGCTAGCGCATTGAAGTAGTCATCAATGAAAATGATGATTCCAAGAAGAGCCGGAACAAGTGTTGCTCCTTTTCTAGTACGAATACGTTCGACAGCCCAGCGACCAAAAGCGCGGCTTCCTCCAGAAGCTGTCATGAAGGCAGTGGTGATTCCTAGTAGGAATAAAAATGATAACAAATAAATGTTGCCCATATTTGGTGCGCCTTCACTGACGAAGATGCTTGCGAAAATCGACCAGATTAACGATACTCCTCCGCCAATATCCATTTGTGTGAGCAAGAACGCTCCTACGATGATCCCAATCCCTAAGGATAGGATGACTTTCCTTGTCAGCAGAACAAGGATTAACATTAATACTGCTGGAATTAAAGAATAGATGGTTCCTTCCATAGTGTTTCCCCTCCGAAAATCTTGATGTAACGGGAATGGAAGGCTACTGCGGATGAAAAAATGAGGAATAAAAAAAGACAATGATAGAAAATAACCTACCATTGCCTTTGTAAGTGGCAATTTGATTATCCTCCATTTCGATCAGTAGCGCCCCATGCACCCAAAAGCATGCATGACAGTGTATCTCTTGTTCAGATATACACCAGCGTCTTATAGCTTGACGAACTACAAAACACTTCGGCAAACATCCCCTTCCATCAATCATCGTCGCTTGTCTCGCTCCAATTGATTACTGATGGTGTTTGCACCTCTACCTCACCGATCTGATAAGGTCACGCATATTCAATTCTCAGTAAGTTTAACAATTCCAAGCATTTATTGCAAGGGGTCCATTGGATAGGAAAATGATGGATCTCCTTCTCCACCCATTCCACCATAAAAATTAGGTACCTTACCAAGGATGGTGGCTTGATCAATTGGAATATTATTCGTAACGACAGTCGTTTCTGTAGAAAACGGAATAACAATCCGGACATTCACTTCAAAATGAATGGTCAATTCAAACAGAGCCGCATTAATCCCATACTCGGTCATCTTAATATCGACTTCCGATTGAACGTCTCCAATTACTCTAAGTTGAACAGGAACTTTTGGCCCAAGGTTCGCAAGTAAACTGTTGTTCGTCGCTACCCCGATAGGAAGTTCAATTAGAGTGGCCGGCTGTTCTCCTAGTTCTTCCTGTGTACGATCGGGATCAATATTCGGCTCTAAAGACGTATCTTCCATAGGAAGCTCGCCAAGCTCCATCCTTTTTAAGAAGTTTTGAACTCTTATGGTCGTATCACGAAGTGCCCGGTTAACAACAACAGAGTTCCACCCCATATAAACGATGTTTCCTTGGTTATCTTTTTCCATATTCACAAGGTCATTAAATTGCAGATCTTCTGCGATCGTTTTACTGACGGCTTCATTAATGGCATCCCTAGCCAACTGTTGAGCTTTCGTTTCAGCAATTTCAACGAGCGCCGGAGTTACACCTCGGTTGATGAACCAAAGGCTTAACGCTGTGAAAAGGGCGAAAAACAGTAGACTAAGCACAATCCTTTTTCCGATCGTGGAACCAGTAGTCGCACTCTTTTTTGGCATAGAACAACCCTCCTCATCTATCTATATGAAAGAAAAGAAGGGTTTAAGCATTAACTTGCCGATGTCAGATGACAATTCGAAATCATGATATTCAATTCTTTAGACAAGTCGATGTCTCGCCCGGTTGTACCGTCTCCTTTTATTTCCCTTACTATAGGACGATCACACAAATTTGGGTTCTGTTTAACGACGATTGCTTCACGGCCATCGTCCAGTTGAACAGATAAGCCGTTCGGATAAACGGCAATACAACGCCTAAAAGCTTCTACCAGGCTTTGATCAAATAAAGAACCTGATCCAGAATACAGGATTTCTAAGCCTCCATGAGGCAGCATAGCGTCTCGATATACACGATTACTTGTCACAGCATCAAATACATCAGCAATAGCAAGAATCTTTCCAAATAGATGGATATCCTCACTCTTAATTCCTCGCGGATACCCTGATCCATCAAGCCTCTCGTGATGTTGATAAGCGCAATGAGCCGCTAAAAGAGGAATGTTGGATGACTGACGCAGAATTTCAAATCCGGATTCGGTATGGGTTTGAATACATTTAAATTCTTCTTCTGTTAATTTCCCTGGTTTCAAAAGGACCTCTCGTGGTACGTTCACTTTCCCTACGTCATGAAGGATAGCCCCGAGTCCAAGTGCCTCCATTTTCGAAGATGGGAGGTTCAGTTCTTTCCCTAAAGCAAGAGCGTACATCGTAACGTTTAAAGAGTGGGTAAAGATATAATCATCATGAGTAAAAACATCCGACAACAGAGACATGACTTCTCCATGATTTTGTAATTCTTTAATGAGAGAACTTACAATCCCATGCATTTCTTGGCCTGTTTCCTCTAAAACATAGCGGTGGTTAGATAAAACAGACTGGTGAATGGTCGAAAAAGACTGCTTAATAAAATGAATCGCATGCATTCGTGTCTTTTCAGAAAGAGGAGAGTTTGCGATGATATCTGAGGTTCGTCCATCTTCAACATACACATAAGTAATATCAAAACTTTTTAACCTTTCAATGATCCGTGGGGTAAAAGCGATCCCATTTTGGAGAAGCGCTCGACCACTTTCATTATAAATGGTTTTAGCTAATACAGCCCCTGGTACTAAAGAGCTAGTTGCAACAACTCTCATAATAAGCTCCTAACGATTAAGAGAGCTACCTATGAGGGTAGCTCTAGATGCTATGACTTTAACGCTTCGGATAAAAGATCTCGCAATAATTCCGGCATAAAATATTTCTTAGACTTAGCATAAGCGATTTCAGGAAAGAATCGGCCAAACGTAAATGTATCAGCGGTAGCAAATTGATAGATCCTCTCATAATCAATGGGTTCACCATCAAAGGTGACATGCTGCACATGTTCACATCCATCTTCATCCGTTCCCACTTCTATATCAATACCTGCAAAAACCATCTTACCGATCACTTCGCCTCTGAAGCCAAAACCTTTTAATCTGATTTCCGTTAATTCTTTAGTATGAGCCGCCCTTATCACTTCCATCAGCTCATCCCCTCTCAGTTGTACCAGACAGGGGTTCATCGGGTGCGGACATATGCGATGGATATCCTCATAAGTAATTTCACCAGCGGATAAATGGTCGAGGAGCACACCTGCATTTAGCATCGCTATATCCGCCGATGTCCATAAGCGTAATTGTTCAGTCAAGCGGTTCATAAGCGGAGTGTCTTGAAACCATGCAATGTGCAGAGGTTCCCTGAGATAAGTCACGGGAGTGCCTAGTTCATGAACGGCTTTAGAACGTATCTCTTTCACTTTTTTTGTTACTCCATCATCTTTCTTCAGTTGTTCCGTTGGTACCGCATAGGCCTCTTTCTTTTCCAGATGGCGAGTATCAATGTTCCATTCCACAGCAACTTCCCCGAGATGCGTCCCGTGTTTACCTGCTGCAGTCAATAAGGCCCCGTCAATATATTCCCCATTCTTGAAAAGATGGTGCGTGTGTCCCCCGATAATAATATCAATGTCTGAATAACGTCTTGCAATTTCTTCGTCTTCATTTATACCAAGGTGTGAAAGTAAGATGATGATATCGGTTTGATTTCTCATCTCTTCAATGATCCCATCCAATACATCAAATGGGGAAAGCACATCCCACCCAAGCTGCTGGTAGAACGCTTGAAATGGTGCAGTCAGACCTAATACGCCGATTTTGGTGCCATATTTAGACTCAAGAATGTGGTAGGGCTTTAACCAAGCAGGTGAAGAGGAGCTCTTACAATCCAAATTGGCACAAACGACACGAAATGTCGCCTGATCGTATAAGGAATGAAGATCTTCACTCGCTAAAGTAATGCCTTCATTATTCCCGATCGTTGCCACATCATACCCGGCGTCATTCAATAGTTCAACATTGCCTTTTCCCATCAAGCCTTCCGCAATCGGATGGAAACGATCGACATGGTCTCCATTATCAAAGAGCCAGTACTCTTCGCCTTTTTTGTCGTGTTTCTTTTTCTGCTCATTAAAATAACCGACAATTTGTGGCCAATTTTCAAAGTGACTGTGCAGATCGCTTGTATAGTAAAAGTATAATTTTTCCTTCATCATCAGTCTCCTCACCCTAAACCTTGCCATATTAAACGTATCCCAATCAATATGAGCAGCCCTCTCAGGAATCTTTCTACTACTTGTCCATCAAGCCGGCGGTTGACCCATGCCCCGAGCGTTCCTCCTACATAAGCTCCTGGAATAAACCAGAGTGTGTGACTCCAGTCCACATGTCCCAAAAGAACATGCGTCGCAGAGCTTGTTATGCTGGCAAAGAAAATCATAAACATAGAAGTCGCTGTCGCGATATGAGGGGGGATGTTCAATAGTAAAATCATAGCTGGAACCATCAAAGAACCTCCACCTATGCCTAATAAACCAGATAACATTCCTACGCAAAACGATAAAATAAAACCAACCCAAAAAGGCATCCGATACTTATAAACTTTCCCGTCCACTGCTTTCTCTCTTAACTTCCCTGTTTTGAATAAGGAATCACCTGGTGGTCTTCTTGGAATGAAGAATAGCAAAGAAACTGCAATCATAACAATTCCGAAGAATAGAGAGAAACCATCCGTTTCAAAGAATTGATTCAGCCAGGAACCTAGAATACCTCCTGGAATGCTGCCATACAAAAAAATTAATCCAATACCTCTATCCACACGGTTATGCTTCATGTACGAGATGGCTGAAGACATCCCTGTAAAAATCATCACAACCAAAGAAATCCCTACGATTGCCTGTGGGTTAACCCAATCGAAGGAAGCAAAATGATCACCTAAGAACAGGAGAACAGGAACTAAAATAACGCCTCCCCCAAGGCCTGCCACACTGCCGACCACCGCTGTAATTAAACCGATTACAAACATAATCAAAAACATATCGAATCTTCCTTAACTCTTAATAGATAATATTATAGTATCATGTTTTGTATTCATAAAACATCTTGCTTCCATTGGAGTATCAAATACGCCCAAAAAACAAGCTCTTTTGCATCGAAAGGGGTGGTTGGGAAGCTGGGAGACTCCCGTGGGAGAAGCTCGCCCCTCCCGCACCGGAAAGCGAGTAGCTTCCCAGCCACCCCTGACTCCCAACAAGGCAACGAACCCCGGAAACATCTCAAAACTGAGTCTTCCTCAACCTTGCCATATACCTTAATAACCACTAATCAGCATAGAATAACCAGTCCACGATGAAAAAGCCGTGCAGATGAGATCTGCACGGCTTTATATCTTTTATTAACCGATGGAACCTTCCATCTCGAATTTGATCAGGCGGTTCATTTCTACGGCATACTCCATTGGGAGCTCTTTAGTGAACGGCTCAATGAAGCCCATGACGATCATTTCTGTAGCTTCTTCTTCAGAAAGACCACGGCTCATCAAGTAGAACAACTGCTCTTCAGACACTTTAGAAACTTTCGCTTCGTGTTCAAGAGAGATGTTCTCGTTCATGATTTCATTGTAAGGAATCGTATCTGATGTAGACTCGTTATCCATGATGAGCGTATCGCACTCAACGTTGGAACGAGCACCTTCAGCTTTACGACCGAATTGAACAATTCCGCGATACGTTACTTTACCACCATGTTTAGAGATGGATTTAGAAACGATCGTAGAAGAAGTATTCGGTGCCAAGTGGTGCATTTTAGCACCAGCATCCTGGTGCTGTCCTTTACCAGCTAGAGCGATGGAAAGCGTCATGCCACGCGCTCCTTCACCTTTAAGAAGCACAGCTGGATACTTCATCGTCAATTTGGAACCAAGGTTTCCATCGACCCATTCCATCGTAGCGTTTGACTCTGCAACCGCGCGTTTTGTTACAAGGTTGTATACGTTGTTCGCCCAGTTTTGGATCGTTGTATAACGGCAATAAGCGTTATCTTTAACAAAGATTTCTACAACGGCACTATGCAGAGAGCTTGAAGAATACGTTGGTGCTGTACAACCTTCTACGTAGTGAACAGAAGACCCTTCGTCAGCAATGATCAACGTACGCTCAAATTGACCCATATTTTCAGAGTTGATACGGAAGTATGCTTGCAAAGGCGTCTCTACTTTCGTATCTTTCGGTACATAAATGAAGGAACCTCCGGACCAAACCGCAGAGTTCAAGGCTGCGAATTTGTTATCAGACGGTGGAATAACTTTACCGAAGTACTCTTTGAAAAGATCTTCGTTCTCTTTAAGCGCAGAGTCCGTGTCCTTGAAAATAACACCCAAATCTTCAAGGTCTTTTTCCATGTTGTGATAAACGACCTCGGATTCATACTGAGCGGATACACCAGCAAGGTACTTCTGCTCGGCTTCAGGAATTCCAAGACGGTCGAATGTGTTTTTAATTTCTTCAGGTACTTCATCCCATGAACGCTCTGAACGTTCAGATGGCTTCACATAATATGTGATGTCATCAAAATTTAGTTCAGATAGATCGCCGCCCCACTGAGGCATCGGCATTTTATAGAATTGCTCCAAAGACTTCAAACGGAAGTCCAGCATCCATTTCGGTTCTTCCTTATAGTTGGAGATTTGTTCAACGACTTCTTTCGTCAAACCTTTTTGCGTACGGAAAATCGAAACATCTTTTTCGTGGAAACCGTATTGATACTCTCCCACTTCTGGCGCTTTTTTGGCCATGTTATATACCTCCTTTTGGTATAGAAAAGCTTAGTCTTCCTTCTCTACATCTACACCCTTTTCCATTGCTTTCCAAGCTAGCGTCGCACATTTAATACGGGCAGGGAACTTGGAAACTCCCTGTAGGGCTTCAATATCTCCAAGGTCTATGTCGCCTTCGTCGATATCTTTCCCCTGCATGAGGTCAGAAAAGAGCTCAGACATTTTCAGTGCTTCGTCAACTGGCTTTCCTTTGATTGCCTGTGTCATCATGGAGGCTGAGGATAGACTGATGGAACAGCCCTCACCATCGAACTTAGCATCCTTCACAATGCCATCTTCGACCAACAATTGTAGCTGAATGCGATCCCCACATGTAGGATTGTTCATATCTACAGTCATAGGGTTTCCTTCGATGGAACCACGGTTGCGCGGATTTTTATAATGATCCATGATGACTTGACGATAAAGTGTATCCAGGTTATTAAAAGACATCGCCGAAATACTCCTTTGTCGTTTTTAATCCTGCAACAAGTTTGTCAATTTCTTGTTCCGTATTATACAAATAAAAGCTTGCCCTTGCCGTAGCTGAAACTTCCAACCAACGCATCAACGGCTGTGCACAGTGATGCCCTGCACGTACAGCAATTCCCTCAGCGTCCAAAACCGTTGCAAGATCGTGAGGATGGACATCTGATAAGTTGAAAGTGACAAGACCTGCTCGATGTTCAGGACCATAAATGGTCATGCCATCGACCTTGTTCATCTCTTGCATGGCGTAAGAGGCAAGTTTTTCTTCATGTTGTTTGATCTCATCCAAACCGATATCTGTAAGGAAATCGATGGCCGCTCCTAGTCCGACAGCACCAGCAATGATTGGAGTACCACCCTCAAACTTCCAAGGCAACTCCTTCCATGTCGAGTCATAGAGGTTAACGAAATCAATCATCTCTCCACCAAACTCAACGGGCTCCATTTTCTCAAGAAGCGCCTTTTTACCATAAAGAACGCCAATACCTGTCGGACCGCACATTTTATGTCCTGAAAACGCATAGAAATCAGCGTCCAAGTCTTGAACATCAATTTTCATGTGAGGCGCACTTTGAGCACCATCAACAAGCATAACTGCACCATGGTTATGGGCGATTTGAGCAATCTCTTTCACCGGATTGATTGTGCCGAGAACATTGGAGACATGCATGATGGCTACAATTTTCGTTTTGGATGTGACGGTCTTCTTCACGTCATCCAAAAGAATTGTACCATCAGACTGCAATGGAAGATACTTCAGAGTCGCTCCTGTTTCCTTAACAATCTGCTGCCATGGAATAATGTTGCTGTGGTGTTCCATTGGAGTGATGACAACTTCATCACCTTCACTCAAGTTCGCACGGCCATAGCTCGCCGCAACGGTATTGATGGCTGTCGTTGTACCACGTGTGAAAATCACTTCTTGCGTACTGGACGCATTAATGAAGCGTCTTACTTTTTCACGCGCGCCTTCATACTCGTCTGTCGCTTTTGTGCCAAGCGTGTGAACACCTCTATGGACATTAGAGTTGTATCCGCGATAGTATTCATCAAGCTTCTCGATCACCTTGATCGGTTTCTGAGAAGTCGCTGATGAATCCAAATACACGAGCGGATGTCCATTTACTTCCTGGTGTAGAATAGGAAATTCGTCGCGTACCGCTTTTACATCCATTAATATACTTTCCTTTCAATCACTTGTTTCAACTGGCGTTTAACAGCTTCAACAGGCAATTGGTTTACTACTGGAGCAAGGAATCCGTGAATGATTAATCGCTCTGCTTCGAACTTGGAAATTCCACGGCTCATCAAGTAATACAATTGAATCGGGTCAACACGTCCAACCGAAGCGGCGTGTCCCGCTGTTACATCATCTTCATCAATGAGAAGGATTGGGTTCGCGTCACCACGTGCGTCACTGCTCAGCATAAGAACCCGTGATTCCTGTTCGGCATTAGACTTGCTTGCCCCATGTTCAATCTTACCGATTCCGTTGAAAATAGCAGACGCTTTATCCTTCATCACCCCGTGTTGAAGAATGTAACCGTCAGAGCCTTTTCCGAAGTGCGTGATGTTAGCTGTAAAGTTTTGTTTCTGTTTTCCACGTCCAATAGCAACTGTTTTCGCATTGGAGTGTGAGTTGTCACCAATCAAGTGTGTGATGTTCTCAGAAACGGTGTCGCCTTCGTTCATTTGTCCAAGCGCCCATTCAATAACGGAATCACGATAAGCAACTCCACGGCGATTGGCATAAACTGTCGTGCCTGCTTCAAAGTTGTCGACCGCACCGAAGGATACTTTTGCTCCATCTTTAGCGATAACTTCTGTCACAATGTTCGCGGAAGTCTTCTCTTCTTTATTGTGAGAAATATGGTTCTCTACATATGTCACGGAACTATTCTCTTCGGCCACGACTAAAATGTGGTTGATCAAGGAAGCCTTTGGATTTTCCTGCCAGAAAATCGCCTGAATAGGATCTTCTATTTGCACATTCTTTGGAACGTAAAGGAAAATTCCTCCGTTCATAAGAGCTGCGTGAAGAGCAGTCAAACGGTGCTCATCCATGTGAACGGCATCGTTCATGTAATACTTCTCTACCAATTCACTATGCTCTCTAAGTGCTGTGCCGATATCTGTGAAAATGACACCTTGGTCTTTCAATTTTTGATCAATGGTTCCGTAAGCCACAGTATGGTTACGCTGGATGACCAGGTTTTGCTGTTCTTTCTCTTCATCTAAAAAATCTTTGATTTCAACTGGAAGTTCATCAAGAGATTCAATACGATCACCCGTTACATGATGGTCGAACTCTGTGAAGTTCCATTTGGAGATATTCGTTTTATCCGGTTTCGGAAGCGGTAAAGATTCCGATTTCTCCAGGGCGCTAAGACGAAGGTTCTTCATCCATTCAGGCTCATTCTGCCCTTGGGAGAATTGTGAGATGTACTCTTTGTCATATGGTAGTGAGACTTCTACTGTCATGGTTACCCTCCTATCTTAATTACGCGTTAACGGTTTCGTCTTCGATGCCAAGTTCCTGTTTAATCCAGTCATAGCCTTCCGCTTCAAGACGCTGGGAAAGTTCTGGTCCACCAGATTTAACAACACGTCCTTGCATCATAACGTGTACTTTATCAGGAGTAATGTAGTTCAATAGACGCTGGTAGTGAGTAATGATCAAGCAACCGAAAGCATCGTTGCGCATTTCGTTAATTCCTTTAGCAACAACCTTCAATGCATCGATATCAAGCCCTGAATCGATTTCATCCAAAATAGCAATGGCTGGTTGGATCATCATTAATTGTAGGATTTCGTTACGTTTTTTCTCACCGCCGGAGAAACCTTCGTTAAGATAACGCTGTGCCATGTTTTTATCCATATCAAGCGTATCCATTTTCGCATCCATCTCTTTGATGAATTTCATTAGGGAGATTTCATCGCCTTCTTCACGGTGAGCGTTAACAGAAGAACGCAGGAAATCAGAATTTGTTACGCCACTGATTTCGCTAGGATATTGCATCGCAAGGAATAGCCCAGCTTGAGCTCGCTCGTCCACTTCCATTTCAAGAACGTTTTCGCCGTCAAGCAATACTTCACCTTTTGTTACTTCATATTTAGGATGACCCATGATTGCGGAAGCCAGTGTGGATTTACCAGTTCCGTTCGGTCCCATAACAGCGTGGAATTCCCCACCGTTGATTGTTAAATTTACACCTTTAAGGATTTCTTGACCTTCAATTTCTACGTGAAGATCTTTGATTTCTAAAGTTGATCCTGCCATAAATGAATACCTCCAGTATCTATTATTATCGAATGTCCAAGTTAGTTGGAAACAAAGAACTATTCTCAATTTATTCTCATTACAATCTTATATCATTTAGTGCTTGTTATCAACTTTTTCCCTTTACCTGAAACCAGAAGGGCTGGACATGCAAAGAACATATTTCTACATATTTCATGTGTATTATAACATGAAAAAATCAGGTGACTAAACACACCTGATTTTTTCGTTTAATGTAAGGATTTATTTATGCAATTGACGGTCGACCTGGGCAATCATTTTCTGACTCTCTTCGAATTCACGTTGGCGTTTTTCTTCTACTTTCAAGCGTGTATCCAACTTTCTGCTGTATTCCGCATAACTCATGTTATGGGATTGATGCATGGCCTTCTCCATATCAGCAGTATAATTCATTTTCAGATCGTCACTAATAACGAATCAACCCTTTCAGATTATTTACATAATTTAAAGTACCATAGATCCTATATCCAAATAAAACCCCTTGAAACTTTAAATTCATGCAAAACAAATCTTCAGCTCCAATGTAAGCGTTTACCACAACCGAACGTCTAGAATACATCTGATTTCCTTGAATTTTCTAATAACTTCATTAATTAACTGTTGTTGTCAAATCCATGTATGCATCCTGTACAAGTGTTACGGCCTGACTTAAAGCCGCTCCCCCTCCAAATGCAGCTGCAACACCACAAGCTTCTAGTATTTCCTTTTCTGTTGCGCCCTGATCGACACAGCCTTTCGTGTGATAAATCATACAATACTCATCCTGTGCAACAATACTGATTCCTAATGCCATCAATTGCTTTTCTTTTTTAGATAGTTCTCCAGCTTTAAAACATTCTTGTGTAAATTCATCGAACTTATGAGAAACTTCCGGCATGTGCTCTCTGAAGGCTCCCATTCCTTCTTTATAATCATGTAAATACGTTTGCGTCCACGTCATATTTTGCTCCTGCATATGAAAACCTCCCAATAAAAATAAGTGACTGCGGTTAGTATAAACCGCAGCCACCCATTTTATCCGTTATTCAGCATCACTTGATACCGGCACAACAGCACCGTCATATTCTTCTTTTATGAAGTTCACGATCTCTTCAGAACGAAGAACTTCTACAAGTTTATTCAATGCTTCATTGTCTTTATCATCACTATTAGCAGCAACAACGTTCACATAAGGAGAATCAGATTCCTCCAGGATAATTGAATCCTCACTAGGAGACAGTCCCGCTTCAATGGCATAGTTCGTGTTAATCGCTACAAGCACATCTTCTTCACGTTGGTAAACTTGTGGAAGGTTGGCTGCATCTACTCCTGTATCAAATTCAATGTTTTTAGGGTTTTCTACAACATCCTGCACAGTGGCATCTACTTTTTCAACACTTTCATCCAACTTGATCAGTCCCTCTTTCTCTAAGAGAGAAAGGATTCGACCGTGTGTGGAGACAGAACGACTCATGACCAGCGTTGTACCTTCTTCAACGTCTTCCAGGCTTTCATACTTTTGAGAATAAACTCCGATGGGCTCAATGTGGATCCCCCCGAGGTTTGCAAAGTCGTACCCTTTCTCTTCCTCTTGAATCTCCATATAAGGGATCGTTTGGAAATAGTTTGCGTCAATACGACCTTCATCTAAGTCTTGGTTCGGTAAAATGTAATCCTGATACTCTTCAATAGTTAATGTAATTCCTTCTTCTTCAAGCATAGGTTTTGCTTCTTCAAGAACTTCAGCATGTGGCACACTGGTAGCTCCTACCTTAATCTCTTTTGTTCCACCTTCTTCACCTTCAGATCCTGATGTATTTTCATCCTCACTAGAGGACCCGCAAGCTGCGAGAACAAGGATAAGCAATACGGCAATTAAACTCGTCCAGATTTTTTTCATTTTTCATTCTCTCCCTTTTCTTTATTTTATCTTTTATCCAATTTACGTGAGATGGCATCTCCGATGAATTGGAATATAAACACAATTAATATGATTAAAATGGTACAAATGAATACAACATCAAAGTTACTTCGTTGGAACCCGTAGAAATAGGCAAAATCGCCGAGACCACCAGATCCAATAGCACCGGCTACTGCGGTGTAACCAATCAATGCGATGGCAGTTACGGTAATCCCTGATATCAGAGCTGGCATCGATTCCGGAAGTAATACTTTAAATATAATCGTTGAATACTTAGCTCCCATAGATTTCGCTGCTTCCACGACACCTTTGTCCACTTCTTTCAAAGCAATTTCCACTAATCGGGCATAAAATGGTGCTCCGCCTATAATCAGTGCAGGTAATGCTGCTTGCGGTCCTCGAATGGTCCCTAACAGAAAATCGGTAAACGGGAACAATAGTAATATAAGAATGATAAAGGGAATCGCTCTAAATATGTTAACGACGGAAGCTGTGATCCAATTCAACGTTTTGTTTGCCCAAAGACCCCCGGGTCCTGTCAAATAAAGGAGCAGACCCAAAAGTAAACCCAAAACGAATGTCCCAGCGACAGAAACCAGCGTCATATACAGGGTTTCGTTTGTAGCTGTAATCATGTCTTCCATTCTTACGTTCGGGAACCATTGATTAAACATGTGGATTCACCTCCACTTCTACAGATGTTGACTCAATATATTCAATGGCCCGTTGAACTTCAGTTTGATCTCCGTCAAACTGAACAAACATTGTCCCATACGCACCCTTTTGTGTTTGGGTGATCTTTCCATGAAGAATATTGACGTCTACTTCAAACTTCCTTGATAGATCACTGATTAATGCCTGGTTTGTACTTTCTCCGACAAAATGAAGACGTATGATTTCTCCGGACCGATAATTATCTTTGATTAACTGCAGGGACGTCTCTTTTTCAGGGTCCCCCATCACTTGATCCACAAACTTCTTCGTTACAGGTTTTTTAGGATGAAGAAAGACGTCCAATACTTCCCCTTGTTCAACAACTTTTCCTTCTTCCATAACCGCCACCTGATGACAAATTTTGCGGATGACGTGCATTTCATGTGTAATCAGAACGATTGTAAGGCCAAGCTTTTCGTTAATATCCACAAGAAGATCCAGGATGGAATCTGTGGTTTCAGGGTCCAGGGCCGATGTGGCCTCATCACATAAAAGAACTTTCGGGTTGTTTGCAAGCGCTCTGGCTATCCCTACTCTCTGCTTTTGCCCACCACTCAATTGGGATGGATACGAACCTCCCCGGCCTTTTAACCCGACCAAATCAATCAATTCATCGACACGTTTTTGCCTTTCTGCTTTTGGGACCCCTGCAATTTCCAAAGGAAAAGCGATATTATCATGAACGGTTCGTGACCAGAGCAAATTGAAATGCTGGAAGATCATCCCGATTTCTTGTCTGGCCAATCTTAATTTTCCTTTGCTTAATGAAGTAAGTTCCTGATCATTTACTAGAATGCTGCCTTCTGTTGGGTCTTCCAAGCGATTCAGCAACCGAATGAATGTACTTTTACCTGCACCGCTGTAGCCGATGACTCCATAAATTTCTCCTTTATTGATATTTAGACTTAAATCATCCACTGCGCGTACATCCTGATCTTTCGTGTGGAATATCTTAGATAGTCCTTTAATTGTAATCATGTTGTTTTCCCTCCACTTCAAAAAAACGCCACTCTGTCTCGAGAACAGAATGGCGTTTATAATCATACCTAAAAATCTGTTCTCTCATCTGTCAAAGCTTTATACTTTGCAGGATTTGGCACCTGAGCAAAACAGTTTTGCCGGTTGCCGGGCATCATCGGGCCAGTCCCTCCGCCACTCTGGATAAGAGATTTTAATTTATTAAATTATTATTGCTTTAACTCGTTTAAGTGGTACAAAAAGGATTTTAGCACCGTAAGAATTTTGTGTCAACTCATAAACAGATTCTTCAGAAAAATAAATTCATTCAAATCCATAAAATGTACACATCTTCCTTAGGAAACATCTACTATATATTCCATTGGTAAAATAAAAAATCCCTTCTTTAAATAGAAGAGATTCGTCGTTTTTACATTTCTCATCTATCAAAGTCAAAGACTTCGCAGGAATTAGCACCGTACAGTGTACCTGCCGGTTGCCGGGCATCGTCGGGCCAGTCCCTCCGCCGCTCTGGATAAGTGAAGATGTCGATATGAAATTATAAATTATGTTAGCATGAGGGATAGATGAGCGTCAATCCATAACCTTCGCTAAATAAAAGGAGAATGACCTTGAGTAAACAAGCCCCTTTGTTTGAATTACCTTATATTAACGACCACTCTTCCATTTATAAACTTGAGGACGATTTAGGGAAAGTGATCGTCTTGACCTTTTGGGCTTCCTGGTGTCCCGATTGTGGAAAAGACTTACCTATGAAAGAACAACTATTCAAAACAATGGACCATGACAAAGTAAAATTATTGACAATTAATGTAACCGGGAGGGAGCGGAATAGAGAGGAAGGCATTGAATTCACCGAAAAGTTTTTAACCCAGCCTACCCTTGCTGATAAAGGTCGCTATGTCTATGACCTCTATAATTGTGATGGTGTTCCTTCCACCATCATCATAGATCAGGAAGGTGATATTCATGCGAATTTTGGTGATCAATCCTCCTTTTTAGATATTGTAAGCAAATTAGGAGAAATCGTTTGATATTCAAAACAAAAAAGACAGCAATGACATTCCAGGGTCACTGCTGTCTTTTCCATTATTGAATAAATTCCACACCTAAATAATAAGAAAATGATTAAGTTCTACAGAATTGGTCATTTCCTGGGAAATACATACACTATTCAACAAAACCAATCACTTTTTCATACATATAGGAGACAGATTGAAAAGCATAAATCTTTTCTTTCACCTGCCCGCCACTCGTCACAAGCAGACATGGAACACTTTTAATTTTATATCGTTGCATCCATTCCGGGTGCAAGGAAGCATTCATTTCCTTAAAGACTTCTCTTTCAAATACAGACTCGAGTGTTGTAAGCATTTGACGAGCTAAATGACAAGTTCCGCAAAAAGGGCTATGGACGAAGGTGAGGGTGGTTTGTGGAGCGTTAAAGTGCTTCTTTGCTTCTGTTGTTTTTATTTCCTCCACATTCATCCTCCTATATTAAATAAATCGACTTCACATTGAAATGTCTACTGAGTAAGGCTCTTGCCAATTCAGGTTCCGGCGTAGCTGCCACTTCCCTGAAAGCCTTATCTATATAGATATGCTCGGCGTGAGGAAGCTCTTCCGTCAATTGTTTTCTTAATTTATAGCCAGAGTCATCTTCATCCACTAGAATATACACGGTTCGATCATCTAAGTTATGATCAAGAATCATTTCTTCCATCCGCTCAATTCCTAAAGTGCCATGGGTGCAGATGATTTCAATTTCTTCATCAAGAACTTTATTCAACTTCTTTTTATCTGTGATTCCTTCAACAATGACGATTCGTTCTCCATCCATCTTCATCACCTACTATATAGAAACAGACCATGCCAATCAGGCATGGTCTGAACATGATTAAGATCAAACGTGATCATGTCAGACAAGGTTTCTTAAAGCCCTGCCTGTCCAATGCACTATTCTTAGTCTTCATCAATCATTGCTTCATATTCTTCCGGTGTCATCAAGTCGTTGATTTTAGAGTTGTCACTAGGTTCAACGACAACCATCCATGCCTTATCGTAAGGAGATTCGTTAACAAACTCTGGACTGTCTTCCAAGTCTTCATTTACTTCTACAACCTTACCACTGAGAGGAGCATAAAGTTCAGAGACGGTCTTTACAGATTCCACGCTGCCAAATGGCTCATCCGCTTCCAGTTCATCTCCAACTTCTGGAAGTTCTACGAATACGATATCCCCAAGTTCTGATTGCGCAAATTCAGTAATACCGACCCTTACTTTTTCTCCTTCTTCTTTCACCCATTCGTGTTCTTCAGAATAACGCAGATCTTTAGGTACGCTCATTTCCATTACCTCCAAAATAATAATTATAGTTCAACATCAAATATAAACATAAAAGCTATATGCTTCTATTCCCAATAATGTGCTCACTGAGACCAAACGTTCTCAAACTCTTCTTGCTTAAACCCTACCGTTGTTTTCTCCCCATCAGTTAGGATAGGCCTTTTAATCAACATACCATCAGATGCAAGCCACTCAAGCATTTCGGCTTCTTCTGCTTCTTTTAGCTTGTCCTTCATGTTCAGTTCTCTATACTTTTTCCCACTAGTGTTGAAGAATTTTTTTGCTGGCTTATCACTAGTAGTAATGAAGCTTTGTAACTGATCTTTTGAAGGGGGGTTATTGACAATATGTACAGATTTGTAGTCAATCCCTTCCTCATCCAACCATTTTTTTGCTTTTTTACAGGTTCCGCAATTTGGGTACCAATAGAAGGTTAAAGACATCTACACACCCTCCTTCTTCTTGTTGTCTAATATTTTATCATAACGAAGGTAAAGATTTCATTTATTTCTATTATTGTCTTTACAATCCTTACATAAAACTCTTCCATCATAGCTACCTTTTCCTGAAGACTCTCCTATTGTTTAAAAAGAGGGGCAAAACGAAGGCCTGCACCTTCGCGTTTTCGAAAGTGCAGGCCCTGGGTCACATTCATCCTATTTGTTAGACTGTATATTTTTCGGTTTCAATCAATGCTTTAGCAATCTCACGTTTTTTAGGAATGACATTCGTTGGTGTATGACGAGTCAATTTACGAAGAGCACCCAGCATCATTCTTAAAGAATCCCCGGATTCTGCTGCAATCAATGTTTCTTTAGCATGCCCTTCAATTCGGTTGAAGGCTTCCTGAACATACACTTGTGTATAAAGAAGTTTCTGTTTGTTCTTCTCTTCACCTGTCTTGTTAATCGCTTTTTCAGTTCGAAGAACAGCAGATTCCATGTTATAAATCTCGCCTACCATATCCGCAATATTCACAAGGAGTTCTTGTTCATTTTCCAGTTTCTCTCCGTATTTTTGAGCAGCAAGGCCAGCAGCAAGGAGACCAATCTTCTTCGCATTTTTCAATAAATATTTTTCCTGTTCCAGAACTTCTACGCCCGGTTCTTCCGGCATCATCATCATGATTTCTTCTTGAAGGGCTTGAGCTTTCTGAAGAAGAGGCAACTCGCCTTTCATTGCTTTCTTCAACAGTGTGCCTGGAACGATCATACGGTTGATTTCGTTCGTTCCTTCAAAGATTCTATTGATTCGGGAGTCACGGTACATTCTTTCCACTTCGTATTCAGCCATGAATCCGTATCCACCATGGATTTGTACCGCTTCGTCAACGGCAAAATCAAGGAGCTCTGTTCCGAACACTTTGTTCAGTGAGCATTCAATCGCATATTCTGCGATAACTTTAGCCACGGCAGCGCCATCTTTCAGCTCTTCGTCAGATAATTTACCCATGCTTTGTTCAAATAAACCTACCGTACGATATACGGAGCTTTCATTAGCATAAGTGTTGGCGGCTACAGAACCGATCTTTTCCTGGATTAATGGAAAACTTGCAATTGGAGTCTTGAACTGCTTGCGTTCCTTCGCATACTTGACAGAAAGTTCAATGGCTCGTTTAGATCCACCTACTCCCCCAATGGCCAATTTATAACGCCCGACATTCAGAATGTTAAATGCGATGACATGGCCTCGGCCAACTTCTCCAAGAACATTCTCAATGGGTACTTCAGCATCCTCTAGAATCAAAGTACGAGTGGAAGAACTCTTAATTCCCATTTTCTTCTCTTCGGGACCTGTAGAAACACCTGGATAATCACGTTCCACAATAAAGGCCGTAAACTTATCCCCATCGATCTTCGCGTACACGACAAAGACGTCAGCAAACGCAGAGTTCGTAATCCACTGTTTTTCACCATTTAGCACATAATGAGTACCGGCTTCATTTAACTTGGCTGTCGTTTTCGCTCCAAGTGCATCAGATCCTGAACCAGGCTCTGTCAGCGCATAAGCTGCAATTTTTTCACCCGTAGAGAGCAATGGAAGATATTTTTGCTTCTGATCTTCATTACCAAAGAAAACAATTGGCAGGGACCCAATCCCAACGTGAGCACCATGAGTAACGGAAAAGCCTCCCGCACGAGAAAACTTTTCAGTGATTAGTGATGAGCTGATCTTATCTAACTGTAACCCGCCATATTCTTCTGGTACATCGGCCCCCAGCAATCCCAACTCACCTGCCTGTTTAAGTAGGGCAACGGAATGCTCGAACTCATGGTTTTCGAGATTTTCGATCTTTGGAACAACCTCACCAAGAACAAAATCTTCCGCCGTTTTGGCAATCATTAAATGTTCATCAGTGAAGTCTTCTGGAGTAATAACATCCTCTGCAGTCAAATCTTCAACAATAAAGCCTCCACCTTTAATCATCTCTTTTAAATCGCTCATCTTTCTGTTCCTCCCCAAGTTAAATTAGTTCAAATACTCCTGCGGCTCCCATACCGCCACCAATACACATCGTCACTACACCGAATTGCTCATTTCTGCGTTTCATTTCATGGATCAAGCTTAAGGTAAGCTTTGTTCCTGTACATCCTAACGGGTGCCCTAAAGCAATGGCCCCACCGTTCACGTTTACTTTATCTTCATCTAATCCAAGTTCGCGTATGACTCGAAGGGATTGAGAAGCAAACGCTTCGTTCAACTCGAAGAGTCCAATGTCGGATAAAGAAAGACCGGCCATTCTTAGTGCCTTAGGTACGGCTTCAATCGGTCCAACCCCCATGATCTCCGGCTCAACTCCGGCCACTGCAAAGGAGCGGAATTTGACTAGCGGAGTAAGTCCTTCCGCTTCTGCTTTTTCCCGGTCCATCACCATAACAGCTGCTGCCCCGTCACTCATTTGTGAAGAGTTCCCTGCGGTTACAGAACCTTTTGTTGAAAAGGCAGGCTTCAGCTTACCAAGTACATCAGGCGTAGTACCTGCTCGAACTCCTTCATCCATTGAGAATAGAGTTTTCGTTTCTTTTACTTTGTTGTCTTTCCCCAGCTCACGGTTGGTCACCTCAACTGGGACGATCTCATCTTCAAATTTCCCTTCCTGAATCGCTCGAGCTGCACGCTCGTGACTCTGGACCGCAAAAGCATCTTGATCGGCTCTGGATATCTCAAAGCGATTCGCCACTTCTTCAGCGGTATGACCCATCGACATATAGTACTCAGGAGCGTTTTCGACCAACTGGATATTCGGCTTAATCACATGCCCCCCCATAGGGATGAGGCTCATGGACTCCGCTCCCCCTGCAATGGCGGTGTCACTGTGGCCGAGCATGATTTTTTCTGCGGCATAAGCGATACTTTGCAATCCAGAAGAACAATAACGGTTAACGGTAATCGCTGGCACTTTATGATGAAGTCCGGCAAGGCCTGCGATGTTCCTTGCCATGTTCATTCCTTGTTCTGCTTCCGGCATCGCGCACCCAATAATGACATCATCAATATTTCCTTCATAATTGTTCGCTCTTTTTAACGTTTCTTTTATTGTCAAAGCGGCCAGATCATCGGGCCGTGTATATGCAAGTGAACCTTTTTTCGCCCGACCGACTGGTGTACGGGCTCCTGATACGATAACTGCTTCTTTCACGACTCTTCCCCCTCTTTAAATTGAATTAATTGCGTAGCGGTTTGCCTTTCATAAGCATGTGCTGCATACGAGCTTGTGACTTCGGCTCACCTACTAGACTTAAAAAGGCTTCCCGTTCAAGATCTAATAAATACTGTTCATCCACGAGTGTTCCTTCTTTTAACTTTCCTCCGGACAGGACAAAAGCTAGTTTTTCAGCGATTTTAAGGTCGTGTTCACTCGCATATCCACTTAGCGCAAGTGATTTAGCTCCCAGAACCATCGTTGCATAGCCCTGCTCGCCAACTACAGGTATTTTTGTCCGTTTAGGTGCCTGGTAGCCTGACCTAGCTAACCCGAGCACTTTCTGTTTCGCATCATGAAGGAGGTGATCACCGTTGACACTAATTGCATCGCGTGAATCTAAGAAACCATTCTCCTTCGCTTCCTCCCCTGAAGTAGATACTTTCGCCATAGCGATTTTCTCAAACACACTGTTCGCTACCTTTTGAAGGTCAAAATCAATGCCTTCAGGTACGTTTCTCAAGTGTTTGATATAAAGCTCTTTATTTCCACCGCCACCAGGGATGAGACCGACACCAGCTTCCACCAGACCCATATAGGTTTCCTGCGAAGCCTGAATGGCATCAGCAGGCAGACAAACTTCGGCTCCACCTCCAAGGGTCATTCCGAAAGGTGCGGCCACAACTGGCTTATCCGAATATTTCATTTTCATCATACTATCCTGGAAACTTTTCACGACCATTTCGATTTCAAAGAAGTTAAAGTCTTGCGCTTCCATAAGAATCATTCCAAGATTTGCACCCACACAGAAGTTCTTCGCCTGGTTTCCGATGACAAGACCTTCAAAGTTCTCATCTACATGATCGATGGCAAAATTAATCATTTGAATGATATCAAGCCCAATGGCATTACTTCTGGAATGAAACTCTAATCCTGCAACCCCATCGCCAAGGTCGATTAAGCTCGCACCAGCATTTTTCTTGATAACCTCCCGCTCTTCTTTCAAGCGTTTAAGGTTGATGACCTTGTCATTAAAGGACTGCTGTCTGTATTCTCCTGCATGATAGAAGTAAACGTTTCCATTTTCCTTTTTATAAAACGTTTCGATTCCTTGATCCAACATCTTCTCCACCCATGTTGGAATCGTCTCTCCTTCTTTCTTCATACGCTCAACAGACGCTTTCACTCCGATGCTGTCCCACATTTCAAATGGACCGAGCTCCCATCCGAATCCCCATCGCATGGCATCATCAATAGATGGTACATCATCAGCAATTTCACCATACAATTCTGCTGAATAGAGGAGAACAGGTTTTACAACAGACCAGACCAAGTCTCCAGCACGGTCTCCTTCAGCGTTTATAAGGGTTTTCAATTTCCGCTGTGGACCTTTTTCCTGTTTCGCCATCTCAGTGGCCTTGGTTTTCAACTTGCCTCGTTTTTCATATTCAAGGGTCTCAGGATTAAGCTGAAGGATTTCGCTTCCCTTTTCCCCTTTCTGCTTAAGGAAGAACCCTTGCCCGCTCTTCGATCCCAACCATCCTTTTTCAAGCATGTTTTTCATGAAGTCAGGGGTTTCGAAAGCCTTTTTTTCTTCCCCTTCTACTTGATCGTACACGTTGTTCGCCACATGAATAAACGTATCCAATCCAACAACATCCAGCGTACGGAAGGTGGCGCTTTTTGGCCGGCCAATCATGGGTCCGGTGACAGAATCCACTTCACCGACGGAGTACCCTTTTTCAAGCATTTGTTGAACAGTCACTAAAAGACCGTATGTTCCAATTCGGTTAGCAATGAAGTTCGGCGTGTCTTTCGCTTCGACCACACCCTTGCCAAGAACATCTTCTCCAAATGCTTTCATGAATTGAAGAACTTCTGGACTCGTGTGCTTCGTCGGAATTACTTCTAATAACTTCAAATAACGTGGCGGGTTGAAGAAGTGTGTGCCTAAGAAATGAGCTTTGAAATCCTCGCTGCAGTCTTCGGACATGGCTTCAATGGAAATTCCTGAAGTATTGGAACTTACAAATGCGCCTTTCTTACGATGACGATCAACATCTGCTAAAACTTTTTTCTTGATATCAAGGTTCTCAACAACTACTTCAATGATCCAATCGACGTCAGATAAACGTTCCATATCATCGGTAAAGTTTCCTACTTCAATAAGATCGAGATTTTGTTTACTTGTAAGTGGTGAAGGTTTTTGTTTAAGAAGTGCTTTTTTATTTTCAGCAGCAATTCGGTTCCTCACAGCTTTATCTTCTAACGTGAGCCCCTTTTTTGCTTCTGCATCCGTCAATTCGCGAGGGACGATATCCATCATTAATGTAGGTATTCCTACATTTGCTAAGTGTGCGGCGATCCCTGCGCCCATTACTCCTGATCCAAGGACGGCTGCCCGCTTGATTTTGTGATTCATTTCATTTCCCCCTATCTCATTTGAATGAATACTCATTCATTTTACAGCCAAAAAAATAAGTACGGCTAATTCGTATCTATGTATAATATAAAATATTTTCAGACATTTCGCAATCCTTTTCCACATAATTCTGTAAAATTTTCCTTTGAAGTTTTTAATGGTTCATATATTCTATGCATGACCGTCACATAGGTTGCCCGCAGATCTGCGGGCAATTGATTATTTTCCGAACACACCTTTTAACACAAAGGCAACGTTCGCCGGTCTCTCTGCAAGCCTTCTCATAAAATATCCATACCAGTCATTCCCATAAGGGACATAAACCCGCATTTTATATCCTTCTTTTACTAACTCCTCTTGTCTTTCCACCCTGATTCCATAAAGCATTTGAAATTCGAAATGTTCCTTTGATATATCCTTTTCTTCAACAAGAGATTTCGTATATTCAATCATTCGATCATCGTGACTGGCTACAGCCGTATAATTTCCATTCAGCAAATGGATACGAATGATTTTTTTCAAATTTTCATCTACATCTTTTTTGTCAGGAAAAGCGACCTTCGGCGACTCTTTATAAGCACCTTTCACAAGTCTTAAATTGGGGCTATACTTGTCGAGTTCTTTTATATCCTCTACAGTGCGGTATAAGTAGGACTGTAATACGGTTCCGATGTGCTCATAGTCCTCACGCAGCTTCTTAAATATTTCAAGCGTTTTTTTACATCTTTCGTAATCCTCCATGTCAATGGTGACAAACACATCTTTTTCTTCAGCGACATCCAGGATTCTGCGCATATTCTCCATGACAAGGTCTTCCGATATATCAAGACCCATAGACGTTAACTTTAAAGAAAGCTGGGAGTCCAACTGATGTTCTGCAATCGCCTCGATCGCTTCTACGCAGCCTTCTGCTGCCTCCCTTGCTTCTGCTTCACTATCAATAAATTCCCCTAGATGATCGATGGTCACAGCCATCCCTTTCTTATTTAATCCTTTGATTGTTTCAACGGCATCAGGAACAGTTTCTCCTGCTACGAACTTCCCTGCACCAAAGCGAAGACCATATTTTTTTGCTAACTTTGTAAAAAAGCGATTCTTTGATAAAAAAAGAAAAAAGTTTCTGAGTATCCGTTCCATTCTCCAACCCCCTAAACCTTGTTCCCGCTCACAAAATACATTTTGATTTTTCTGTCATGTAATCGTTAACATACTACTATTTTATCATTTATTAGATGAAATGGGTAAAAATAATGTTTGCTTCGACAAATCCTCCGCTCTTTCACGAAGAGATTTACTACCTAGAATTAGCGACGTGATTTTTTCTTATAGAAATGAAGATGAAGGTCATAATAAAAATGAAAAAAGAAGGAGGAATCGTGATGCAACAACAAAACCAATCCATGCAACAATCCCAGCCTATGTCTCAAGTTCCCAACATCGTAAGCACAAAAGATCAGCTTTACCTTGCGGATATGCTGTCCTGGAATTTGAATGCCTGTAAGAAAGCTCACTTCTTTGCTCAAAATTGCCAAACACCGGAAATACAAGCCGCTTTAGAGGAAGCAGGTCAAATGCATCAGCGTCATTATGATAAGCTGCTTAATCATTTAAATTCTCAATCCCAAACAACCAACTGAGGAGGAGCACTATGAATCAAACTCAAAAGATACAAAATCCTGAAACAAACGTCCCTAAAACTCCACAAATGAATGAAAGAGATTTTGTTAATGATCAGCTGACAACCGAAAAGTACATGACCGCTTCTTACAACATCGCGTTGAATGAAGCTAGCAATCAAAACCTTTATCAAGATCTTGCTACAATCTTCAAAGAAACCCAGGACTGTCAACGCAACTTATATAACCTCATGTTTAAAAACGGATGGTACGCCCTTGAGCAGGCGGAAAAACAAAAAATCGATCAGACGTATCAACAATTCACAGGGTACAAGACCCAATTGCCATACAACGTACAGTAGTTAATACCGATTGTAGAGCTAAAAAAGAAGCCCGGTATTCCGGGCTTCTCTTTGTTTACCCTACTGGCTCATATCCTTGAGCTTCTACGGCTTCCTTCATCAACTTTTTGCTTACAAAAGCTTCATCATATGTGATATTTACTTTCCCACTGTCTAGGTCAACTTCAACACCATGGACGCCTTCCAATTCTTGAAGGGCACCCTTCACGGACTTCTCGCAGTGATTACAAGTCATACCATTTACTTCTAAAGTCATCTCCATGTTCTTACACCCTTTCTGAATCTAAGCTCATATTGAACTATTCCACAAAGGAATGATTTTTTAACATATTTTTTTATCATGACCTTTGAATACTTAAAAACCCGCTTCCTCATTTAAGGAGCGGGTAGTTTTAATCACTGCAATATTTCTTTAATGCCTGATGCAGAGAATTCATAAAAGTAATTTCCGAAGAAAAATGTATCATTTGGATCCGTTTCACCTGCTCTGGACGAACTCCGGTGATGATGACTTGTGAGCCCATGTAACATAAGGATGTCATTAAATTTTTCAATAGTTGGGCTCCATCCTCGTCGATTTGTCCTACTGCCGTAAAATCAAAAAGAACCCTCTCTGTATCCCCGTTCTGTGTGGCTTGCAGCAATGGCTCTTCCACTGAGTACATTTTATCAGCCGTAATATGACCAAAGAGCGGAACTAAGGCGGTTTCTTCCGTTAGGCGTATAAACGGAGCCGAGAGTCGATTCCCATGTTGGATTGCGTCTTCCAATTTCTCTTTTTCTTCAAGCAGTTGAAAGTTTGTATCATTCAAACGGGACCGCAATTGATCCATGGTTTTGGTAACTTTCGATAACTGTTCATCTTTTGGTATGATCAACACTTCTGCATACAAATCATTTTTCCACTTCACATGCATATCGGATGTAATAGGGTTCTGCTTTTCATCAGAAGGCTTGATTGCAATTTCTACAGAAAGTTTATGAACATCCGGGGTGACCCATTTCTCAATCTTGGTGAGGCTTCCTTCGTCCATAACATTTAAAAGATTGTTTATTTCGCCGAACATCTCAACAGCCTCATCCGATAAGGATTCAATCTTAAAGTTTTTATTGATGATAAAGTGTGGCAAAGGAAAGCTGCGTTCAACTCGTTTCATTGATCGTTTCTTCCCTTCCTTCATTGAACCAACGTTTAAGATGATCCATATCCTTGACAACCATCACGTGTTCAGATTCAAATTCTTTCAAGTCGTACTTCTTTACTATTCTTCCGCCAATCATAATCAGCGGATTCCATTCTAATTGAGAAAACCGCTCCAACAACCTCTTAATTGTTTTGAGACGATAAGGCAAGGCTGCTGATATTCCAATGACATCAGGTCTGTATTTTTGGATTTGGGTGAAAGAGTGTTCTAAAGGAAGGTCCGGTCCCAAATAACGCACTCTCCATCCATGATTTTTAAACGTATCCGCCACCATTTTCAAACCTATGTAATGCTGTTCTTCTTCTACACCGAATAACATAGCTTTGAAGTTTTTTTGATGTCTTCTACTTACAAGACCGCTTTCTGAGTGAAGTTTTGAAAGCACGAAGTCGCAGATGGCTGTAGCCAGGTGTTCGTCAGCAACGGATATTTCATTTCTCTCCCAAAGTTCGCCAATATAATACATGGCGGGAGTAATAATATCTTCATACAAATATGCTCTCGGATGTTTTTCTAATAAAGTTTTAATATATTCTTCTGCCCCTTGTTCATCCCCTTGAAGGAAATGATGGGCTAAAATTTCGTGTTGCACGTCCAAAGTATTCACCTCTTTGAAAGTGTATGCAAATGTTGTAAGGCCTCGTCCAAATATTTGATATAACACTGTTTTTCGACCTCGTCCACAACCTCCATGTCTTTAAGAAGGCGTACCAGGCGTTCATAATTATCAATGATCAGTGAAGTAGGAACTTCCCTCGAGGTAAGGACTGTATTCAGCCACTTCGTATAATCAATAAAAAAATCGACACTCTCCATCTCATAGGCCGCCTGCAAATGATCTAAATGATGGAAGTTATCTTCTTCGGTCCGGTCTCTTCCGTTCTGGCCAAATTTTTCCCAAAGGTATGGATAAGCCTCGTAAATTTCATCGGCTACCAATTGAACTAAGCGGCTTTGCTCGGACTTGTTCACGTTGCGACCACCTCATATTTAGAAACCTTCGGCACGATCCCCTGAAGTTCCTGATCGGGATATTGCTTTTCTAATTCATGGATTTTCTTGAATTGTTCACTACGGGCCCAATTGAGGTATGCCTCTTTAGATTCCCATTCCAAGTGTACCGTTAGTTCCCCAGGTTTCCTGTCGTTCTGCAGGAGTTGAAAGGAAATAAAACCATCCGCCTGGTCTACAAGACGGGATCGTTTTCTATATATATCAATTAAATCATCTGCTTTATGGTCTGGTACCTGCACCATAGAATCTACGACGAACATGTGTCATTCCCCAATCTATTTATTTTCATTAAATAATATTTTATCATACCTTTTTCTTCTATGTATAATGTTAAGATTCTCCTTAAGCTGTCCAATAAATGCACATAAACCTCTTGGGGATATATAAATTAAGACCTAGAATGTACAGCCGCAGGTTGCTCCTATTCGAAACGAAGGAACGCCTCTTTTGTAGTCCAGAACTCTCCATACATTAAAAAAGGTGCCGGCTATCACACCAGCACCTTCTTACTTTCTCCTACTATTGTACAACTTCCTCAAGTACATGCATCTCTTCATGGTCCAGAAGATTTTTGTTGATCATATCATCCGCTTCTTTATTCATGTTATCCTGCAGGTCTTTCAGCTCTTCTTTATCACCGACAAGGTAGAAGCGCTCCCAGCCATATTCTTTAGCTAGTTTATCAATCTTAGGAGCTACACTCTTGTACCAACGGTAACGATTGGCTTCAAAGCGCTCTTGAAATTGATCCCTCTTGGAAGTTTTGGCACCACCAGATCCCATAGAAGGCTGAGCACGGTGCGGCCCTTGATGCTGTCTCCAATCTTCCGTATCCAGATCAAGTTCAAACAACTGAGTATCATTCAACGTTCCAAGCTCTGCATCAATCAATTTAATTTGATTTTTCTGAGTTAAGATGATTCCTGTCTTAGGGAACGTATTCTGCATTTCTTTCAATTGATCGAGGACAGGAGTTTCTTCCCAGTAGAATTCTGTTTTCACAGGCATTTGGAAACGCTCCGCAAACCATACCGTCTCATCGCCAGTGACGAAGAGGACAACACTCTTAGCAAAGTGTTGTTCATTTTCTTCTATGAATTGCTCCACTTTTTCTTTTACTGCCCAATAGTTTCTCTTCTCGTCCGAATCGCCATCTTCCTGAAGATAGGATTCGAAATTATTCAATCCATTTTTTAAATGAATCTTCCATTCTCCCCCTTGTTGATCAGGGTCGGAAGGGTCGGTGTTTAAATACATCGTAAATACTTTTTGTGGTTTTTCTAAATGTACTGCCTCTAGTTTCTTTATTTCTTTATTTAAGTCCATAAAACAGCGACTCCTTTCAAGAATTGTAATTCGAATCTATTCTGTATGTTTCCTGAAAAAGAAGTGCTTAAACTCATTTCTAGAGGTCATTGCTTTTTCTCGATGATTTTTAGTTTCAATTCTTTTAATTCAATCTCAAATTTTTCTTTTTCCTCCGGCGTTAACATTTGACTGCCATACCGTACTTTTTGATAAAGGAAGGTTGAGTCAATATCAAGTCCAATCCTATGAAACCAGTCCTCAAGTGATTCATTTGTAAATCTGCCCAATCCATTACGAGCGGCAAAACGTTCAAATGTGAGGAACTGTTTTCTTACCTGACCTTCTGCCCGCCACGACCTATGAAAAAGAAAAGAAGAAGATGACCTCCTGCCCTCCCCTTCCTCATACACATGATACTGATAGTTGAGAGGATTAGAGACGGTTTCCATATCCATGTTCGCTTTTTTTCTTAAAAAGAAAAGGATGACCAAGCCCAAAAGAAGTGCAACAACTATAAAGATGATGGTTCCTGTTTCAATTGCTTCTACTACTTTCTGGGTAGTTTCTTGAGTGCTATCATTCATTCGCTGCAGTTCTTCTTGTCTTTCTTGAGATGAAATCTCCATTCGCGGCAAAGAGCCCTCTTCCATAGGCTCTATTTTAGAAACATCCAGACCTATCTTTGCAAGGAGTGTCAAAATTCCGTTGACTCCTATGAGAAATGTGTATGAAATCCCACTCCAGAGTGTTCCAATCATTGAACGTAGATATGGAAAAAGAAGCAACAACACAGAGGTCCCCGTGATTATGGAGAGAAAGAGGACAAAAAGACTTATCCCGCCCCCTTTTCTTTCCCTTTTGCCTACGTTGTAATAATGGGAGAACGCATACCCTCCCCACGTTACAACATATAAGGAAATCAGTGCATAGACCACGTCCCAGGAATGGAAAAAGAAAATCATGATAAAAGCTATAATCGATGTGCACAAGATTAAGTATATTTCATGATTCAAATCAGGCTCTCTTTCATGACGATAATATCTCCATGCTAAAAATGACCCGACAATGAACCCTGGTAATATACCGCCTTCTACAAAATAGGCAGTCGCTATGACCCCTGCTAAACTAATCAGATAAGGAAAAAGGCCTGGCAACCACTTTTTTAATAGAAAAAACAGAGCGATACTAACGATCACATACGTGCTATACAGAACATAGGAAAGGGATTGGGACGTCCATTGAATCAAAGGGAAAAGAAGCACGAAGAAAAGCACCGCTTCCCCTAAGGTCTGATAAACAAAAGTGATATTCTTTTTACCTTCCACCATATTCAAGCACCCCCTCTTTGTAAAGCGGGGCGTAAATAGGCAGATGAATTATCCATCTGCACCTGAAGTACAACAATACCTTGTGATTGCCAGTCTCTGATCTTATCTAAAGTTCCATCAGGAATCTCTCCAACAATAAGAACAACTTTACTGTTTAAGCCGCGCGGTCCAAACCAGTGAAACAGTTGTTCCATAGGCAGCAGCCGATGTTGTTTATCAATGCGAGCCAGCATTTCCAGGGATTGTCGTAAATGAACGCTTCCCTCTCCTTTTTGTTGGTAAAAATACGGATTTCTTTGAGGTTTGCGCATATTAATGATCATCTCATATGGTTTACCGCGTTCTGTAGCCGTATAGCATAAATAGCATGCGTAGGATAATAATGACTCAAGGCGAGGAGACAAACGTTCATTTCCTAGTCTCGTTTGTTCCACTACGTTGACGATGATCGTCCAACTCCCATTCACCTCGCGCTCCAACACCTTCGTCTTCAAAGATTGTGATTTCGCACTCGCTTTCCAGTGAATTTTATGAAAAGCGTCCCCCTGTTCATAATCACGCGTACCGACAGGAGTTAGAACATCTTCATAGGGGGAAAAACTCGTGCGTTGTTCCCCGATGGACGGATGAATGTATTCTTTGACACCCCGAACAGGTTCCGGAGTCGGGTAAACAATAAACTCTGTTCGATACGGTTTTTTGTACCACATTTTTATAGGAGTGAAATTCAGTAAATGGGGAAATCGGAACGACATATTCTTTACTTTTGTTACCCCGCGTTTTTCAGCTCTCACTGGAATATGCACAACGGACTCCCCACGACTCACTAATGAAAAGGGCAATTTGTAAGAATAGGAATGGTTCAATTCGTTCATCATCTCACTGTTACTACTCACCGTTTTCCCTGTTTCAAAAGACAATGTTCCATTCAACATAGGCACCCGTGAATAATTGTTCACATGGAGCTTCCATTCAGCTTTATCCCCCGGAAACAATCGAATCGAACGTTTAACATTTTGCAGTTCAAAATCTGAACCACTGTAATGATCGAAAATCTTACTTCCAATTAAAAATATAAGGAGAAGACCTGTAGGAAAATAGAAAATCGGCTGGTTGACGATTACGCCCACTAATCCAGTGAGGATGACCGCGGCTAAAACCCTATCGTAAAACCTTCTTCCCAATCCCAGTTGTTTTTCCCAATGAGTCACTGGATCGAACCTGCTTCAACGGGAACAGGAACTTCCTGAATCACTTCGCGGGTCACCTGTTCTTTTGTTTTCCTTATTGCTCCCTCCATAGAAAGCACAATGCGGTGTTCTAACACATAAGGGGCTAAGGATTTCACATCCTCCGGGCGTACAAAATCATTCCCAGCTAGTAACGCCCGCGCCTGAGTCGCTCTCATAAAAGCGAGAGCTCCCCTGGTACTGACTCCCAACTCAATATCTTCACTTTTCCGCGTCAAACGAACGAGGTCCAAAAGATAGTTCATCGTATCTTCGGCTATGGCAATCTCTTTTGATTTTGCTCGAATTTCCAAGATTTCTTCTAATGAAATTTGTGGAGTCAAAGTATCAAAAGGTTCATTCTTTTGATACGTCCTTAAAATATTCTTCTCTTCCTGTTCTGTCGGGTATCCGAGATCGATTTTAAATAAAAACCGATCCAATTGGGCTTCAGGTAGAGGAAATGTGCCTTGGTTTCCCTCCACAGGGTTCTGAGTGGCTATCACAAAGAGTGGTGGGGCAATTTTCAATGTTTCCCCATCCACGGTCGTTTGTTTTTCTTCCATGACCTCAAGCAAACTGGATTGTGTCTTCGGAGTCGCCCGGTTGATTTCATCGGCAAGAAGGACATTGGTCATGACCGGCCCTTCACGCAATTCGAATTCTTGTGTTTTAGGGTTGAAGAATTGAATGCCTGTAACATCACTGGGAAGGACGTCTGGAGTGAATTGAACTCTTGAAAAATGACCATCCATCACTTTAGCGAAGCTTTTCGCTAATTTCGTCTTTCCAGAACCAGGCACACTTTCAAGAAGTGCGTGTCCATCTGCAATGATCGAGACAAACAGAAGCTCTACAACCTCATCTTTACCGAGTATGACTCGACCGATTGCCTCTTTCGCTTTTCTTATTTTTTCTATACTCATTATGTAAAAACTCCCTTGTACTAAATCTTCAGTTCCCCATTATACCAAAATATGTTAGACAACTCTCTCAATTCAGATGTTTCCAGTTTTAAGAAGGGTAGTGGGTGCTCAGCTGGGTGTGGGAGAAAGTAGCTCCCTATTTACAGGCTTTAAACTTATACATGCCTTCTCGGAAATGTGTATATGAAAAAACACTCAACAAAGTTGCTGAACGCGCCAACAAAAATCGTAAAATTTAATGTGTAGATCTTTATGTTTGCTCCAAGAACATAAAAGACCTGCTCAAAGAAGAGCAGGTCTTTAGTGCTATTATTCTTTTGTCCATTCATCGATAAGGTCTTGGTGCTCATCCACCCACTTTTGAGCCCCTTCCTGGGCATCGCCAGCTTCATTTATGCTAGCCATAAGACTGCCAAGCTCGTCATCATTTAACATAAAGTTGTCAAACCACTTGACCACTTGAGGTTGATCCTCTTCTAAACCTTTACGTGCAGCGTAAGAGATATTTTCGGAATCACCATAAACATTTTTAGGGTCTTCCAAGAACTTCAGGTCCATTTCAGAGAATACCCAGTGTGGCTTCCATAGGGTCGCGACAATAGGTTCTTCACTTTCCATGGAACTCTTCAACTCTGTAATCATCGTCGGCTCTGAGGATGCTGCAAGAGTATAATCCAAGTCATATTCGTTAATGACTTCTTCTGTCAGAGACATGATACTTGCCCCTGCATCAATCCCTACAATCTGCTTGTCAGGAAAGGCATCAGAACCTTTTAAATCTTCGATTGAATTCACATCTTCCATATAACTTGGTACCGCAAGTCCTAATTTTGTTCCTTCATACCAAGTTTCACGCCAGTCGATATCTTCTTTATATTTTTCATAAAACGCTTTGTCCGTGTTCGGAAGCCAGATTTCCATACCAATATCTAGATCCCCGCTAGATAAAGCTTCATATAGGAAACCTTTTTCTACTTGTTCCAGCTCTACAGTGTAGCCCTTCTCTTCAAGGACAAGTTTCCACATATTTGATACGGCAACATTCTCCGCCCAGTTGTTCATACCAATTCGGACGGTTCCTTTTTCTTCAGAAGTTTCGGCATTTTCGCCTTCGTTTTCGTTACCATTTGATGCATCTTCACCTGACTCGCCGCCACAAGCAGCTAAAGTTAAGAGAATTCCAAGCAATACAGCCGGTAACCATTTACGCCATTGTTTCATAACAAATGACCTCCTCTAAGTATTCATTGCATTATTATGTGATTCAGGACTTAAACACAATTTGAGATTATACCATAAAGAAATTTAAGTTAAAACAATTTAAACTGTACAAAATGTATTAATGCATGAATATTCCACACCAGGTCATCCATATAATGGATGACCTGGTGTGGTTTTATTTACCAATTATTGTTTTTTGTGCGCGCGGCGGTCTGCAGCTTCTGCTCTTTGTTGTGCGATTTTATCTTCGCGATCCGCTAATTCTTCAGAGAACTCTACATCAATGTTCTTCTGATTTTTAGGAGTTTGAGGTAACTTACGTTTTTGTTTTCCTTTGTTCTTACGGTGTTCGTCTCTACCCATGTTCATCCCCTCCTTTTTAATTGGAACAAGGATAGTATTTTTCGAATCAACAAAAATATTCTTTAGAATGGGCTCTAGTGTCTGAATAATTTGGTTCGAATGTTCACTTAGCGAAGGTATATACTACTCCCATCAAAAGAACTCAAAAATAGGAATTGGCACGATCAACAGGGCGATGGGAAAAAGTACCTCCATTCAAATTAATCCACCTACATTAGAGAAAATGTGGGTGGCTTCAATATATTAAAAAAGTGTTCCTATTGAATTTATGCAAACCGATTGTTGACTCTCCTTCACCTTTTTCCACTTGGAATAAACGGAAGTTGTTTCCATTAAATAAAAAGGAAAGAAAAACACCTCCAAGTGTAAGTTATATTACAACTTTGAAGGTGTTTTATTAGGTGACTCTATAATTCAGTGGAGTTTTCTGCTATTGCTGCATGAGTTGCTGTTCATACGTTTGTCTGCCACGAGTAATGGAGAAGTAAGCAGTGGCCAGTGCAATAAGCACAAAAAATCCTCCAACGGTTGCATTATGAATAACCGAAGTCTGCTCGATGACAATGCCACCGATAGAAGAACCAAAAGCAATCCCGAAATGCAGGGCAGAGTTGTTCAGGCTTTGCTGAATATCTGAAGTTTCAGGTGCTGAGGAAATCAGGTAATTTTGCTGTGCAGGTGTGACCGCCCAGCTTAATGCACTCCAAATCACCATCACCATTAAAAATAATGGGAGAGAGAACGTGACATGTGGAATCGTGAAAATAGCAACTGCAAAGACGAGAATAATCCCGAGAATACTTCTCTCAGACCCAAATTTATCTGATAAGAATCCTCCTACTCCTCCCCCCATAACGGCAGCAACGCCGAAGATGAAGTAAACGATACTCACCCAAGTCCCGTTCATCCCCATTTCTGACTTAAGAAATGGAGTCAGATAAGCATACAGAGCAAGGTGACCTGTTAAAAACAAAAATGAGGTCAGCTGTGCAGAGAAAATCTTTTTATCTTTCAACGTTCTCAATTGCTCCTTAATAGAAATAACGGGTTTCGGATCAATTTTCCCTAATGAAATCCAAACAGCCGCAAAAGAGAGCAGAGTCAGTACACTAATTAGTAAGAATGGTGCCCTCCATCCAAAGCTGTTCCCAATCGTCAACCCGATAGGTACTCCAAGAACAAGGGAACCACTGATTCCCATAAAAATGGTACCAATCGCTCTTCCTCTATATTCTTTAGTAACAATTGCAGAAGCAATCGTCACAGCCAGCACCACAAGCAATGATCCACTCGCGGCTGTTAATACCCTTGCCAACATGATTGTAGAGTAATTCGGACTCAAATAGGCGAGCATGTTTCCTAGAAAGAAAATAACCAACGTGACAAGCATCAATTTTTTTCGGTCAAACCGGGCGGTTGCTGTTAGTAAAATTGGTGATGCCACCGCAAATACTAAGGAAAAAATAGTGATCAATAGGCCTGCTTGACCAAGAGTAATACCAAGATCATCAGCAACTAGGTCTAAAATCCCGCCGATAATCAATTCAACGGTTCCGACAACAAACGCAACAAGTGCTAACAAATAAACTTTTTTATTCATGATTGCATGACCCTCTCTATTAGGTTACCACTACAATGGTAACCATTAGAGAAGGATAAAACAAGAGGAAATGTTTACGTTTTTCATTCCTCCATGTATTCTAAATTTAAAGCATTGATAAAAAACTTTTATTTCACTAGAGCTACCGATTATGGTGGACTCAGTTCAAAAATCACCGGACTTCGTTTACCTAGTTAAGCGGAGGAAAAGAGTGCTTGTGAGACCCTACAGGACGCAGCCCAACGCGTTCTAGCGGAAAGCGAGTCATTCCCACAGCCTCCTCCACACAACAAAAGTCTTGAAACTGAGCCTTCAGCAATCGTGCCATTATTTAAAATAAGGTTATTCTACAATTAATCTAAAATTGTTCACAAAAAGCGAGGTACATGATGTTACAGAAATTCGGATTCACTCAGTATGAAAGCCAAGTTTTTGAAGTTCTTACAGCAAGTGAAGAGCCTATGGATGCCACATCCATCGTCAAATATTCACAAGTTCCAAAATCAAAGATCTATGAAGTCCTGCAGCGCCTTGTAGAGAAAGGGCTAATTCTCACTTCTTTTCAAGAAAGAAAAAAACTTTACACCGCCCTTTCACTGGACACAACGATTGAAAAGCTGACGACTGAATTTCAATCCAACATAGATGAAATAAGAAATTCAACTTTTAAACTTCATGATTCGGATGAACGTGTGTGGACCATCCAAAATGATGCTTCCATCAACGCTTTATTAAAAGAGCGGATCCAAACCGCAACGGAGGAAATCCTCGTGACTGGATGGAGTGATGAATTGGCTCCCCTACTTCCCCTTCTGGAAGAAAAAAAGAAAGAGGGAATAAAAGTAGAGCTTCTTTCTGTCGGGGAACTGGATTCAGGAAAACTGCATGCCCATGTCCTCCTTCCCGATGAAAAACACGAAGCCCTCGAAAGGCACAAGCTTATGATCATTGATCACGAGGAGATTTTATTTGCCGGTGTGGAGGGTGATGCCTTCCAAGGCATTCATACTTTATCCAAGCCATTAGTGAAGTTCTTTACTGAATTCTTCTATCATGATGTCGCTTTGACTGAAATTACGAAGAAATACGAAGGAATACTCATGGCCGATGAAGAAATCAAGGACATTTTAATGAAATTAAGGTACTGATTTTCCATCAAAAAAAGGCATCCAATAAGGACGCCTTTTTTCTATACCTTTTCTACCACATAGGCTTTCTTTTCACGAAAATACTTTTCTCCATCTTCAGAGGAATGTTCAAAAAAACCTTCGAATGAATCGACCACTTTATACTCCCTTTCAGGTTCTGTGAATAGTTGTGAATCGTTGTTAGAAAGAACAAGCACATCTGTTGTGGATACAAAACTGTCTAACTCTTTTGCCTTGTAATTTTTACCGACTTCTACATCGCTTAAACGATATTGTGTCATGATTACATTCCACCTTTCTAGTTCAGGGTTTTCCCAGAAAAATGGATGACCAAACAACACAATCGTCTAAATCGGCAGCAGCCTTTTGCGATACAAACGTATGATAAATTCTATAAAAAATCGAGGGAATTTTTTCGGGACATAACGGCGCTGATAAAAGGTTTCATACGCTTTTTTCAAATCACGCCAATGCGGACAATCAAACTCCTGTGTAAAGCGAACCACATCAATCACTTTCACTTCACCATCGGTAGTAAGCAGGATATTCTTTAAATGAGTATCAGAAGGGTTGAAACCTAACCGGCACGCAAACTCAAGCGCCTCGTCTACACGTCGGACCATCTCTTCTGTAATGGCAACTCCACTGACGAGACAGTCATAAAAAGTGATGCCTTCCACGTACTGCATCGTCAAATAACCTTCTCCTTTTTCATGAAAAGCTGGAAAAAACTCATGGTTGTTCAACTTTTCATAAACTTCCCCTTCAATATGGGCGAGGTCCTCGTAACCTGGATAAAAAATCTTAACCGCTATGTCTGTCCCCTTCAATCGGTAGACCACGGCACTTCTTCCCTGACCAATCCACTTTAATTCTTGAGGGACGACGATGGGACGATCCCCATCGAACTGTACTTTTCCAACCAAATCTTTGATATTCCCCATAAAGATTCTCCTCTATGAAAAAGCCGTTTTATTTATATCATTATACCAAAATTATCAGAAAAAGAAGCGTATTTTTGTTTGACATTGATAATCATTATCAATTATTATTGTTTTAACACCTTGAAAGGAGAATGGCTATGGAGAATACCTTAACCGTTCTACAAACGTTCACATATGAAAAAGGCAACCAAGATTGTACATGTTATGAAATCATTGAGTTTGTCCAAGGCGATCACCTTCACATCCTCGAAGACCCCTTTTATGTAGATCATGCAGGCTGGTATATTGCTGTCAGAAAAAATGATGCTGACCCTTTTTATATGTCCATCCCTTTTATTGATGAAAAGTATGAAGACCGTTCCCTCTATACAGAAATGGACCTTGAATTAGCGATCCTTGTGCATCAGCACCAAATCGATCAGTCCCTTGTCTATAAGAATAAATCGGATTTCCTTTACCATAAAAAAGAACTTGATCGTTTAAAGATGATGCATCCAAGAGATATGTTAGCTAATCAGCTTTAAGCGTTTCCCAAATAAGTTACGATATTGAGAAAAAGAGGCGCCGGACAGCGCCTCTTACTTTTGACTTTGTTCCATTTGTTGTTGAGCTCTGCGAATTAATTCTTTTACCATCCGCCCGCCGATCTGACCGCCGATTCTACCTGCATCCCTTGTAGACAAATCACCATTGTTGCCTTTTTTCAAGGGGATTCCCTGTTCCTCTGCCACTTCATATTTCGTTTGATCTGGAGAGGATGACTGAAGGAGTTCAGCTTTCATTTGATCGAGCCCTACTCTTGCTTCCGGAACAAGCAGTTTATTTTTTCGAGCCATCCTCAGTCACGCTGCTTTCCTTTTTTGATATCCTCACCCTTATGGCTGATCAACTGTCCGTTTTCATCCACTTCATCAATCTTTGCGTCGTACGTACCTTCAGTGAGCGTGTCGGATACCTGCTCCTGTGTAATGGATAAGCCCTGTGAACTGAAGTCGTCCGTGTTTTGTCTAGGATTACGCCGGGGGTTATTTTGTTTTTGTTTCATACATAACTCCTCCTTTGCGCTTAGCTTTTGCATGTTTGAACAACCCATTCGTTGTAAGCTTTTGCCTGTTGAAAAGATGGATAAAAACCGAGCATCATTCCAAAATAAGCAATAGGAGGTGTGCTTATGAGTAAGAAAAGTAACGCATTCAAAAGAAATGCCGGCAATACGGTAAACCCACAGGGACTTTCTGAAGATGTCGCCGATCAGCAACCTCGCTCTCAGTTAGAACAAAAAGCAAAAAAAGCGAATGCTAAACGCTAAAAAGCTGACATTTACTTGTCAGCTTTTTTTGATAAGAACGGTTGAATGGTTTCCAACGCATGATTGTCATCATAATTCTGATAAATGGTTTGTGAAAGCCGGACAGGATCTCCGAAGAAAAATCGTTCGTAAAGCGTTTGTCTTGAACCAAAACTGCTCATCGTCAAATCCCAGGCTAACCGAAAAAGGGAAACTCGATCTTTCCCGCTCACATCGACCCCTTGCAAAAAATGGTCAAGTTGCTTTCCGACCTCTCCTTCAAAATCCGCCTTTTGTGGAATTGACATCATCCCGCTTGCACCAAGGATTTGAAGGATCTCAGCAAATCTCGGATAGGATTCTTGGTATTGATTTACAGCCACATATAGCGGTTGCTTTGCAGGAACCATAATCCCTGAAGCATCAACAGACGCTTCCTGTTCGGACTTGATGGCAAGGGCCTTCATAACTTCCAACCCTTTGACTATTTCCACTACTTTACTTTGAACATGTTGATAATCACCGATTTGAATGGTGTCCACAATTCCCTGAGCGATTCCTAAGAGAAATTCAGTCTTAATGATCTGTCTTGAAACAATTTGATGTAGCGTAAAAGGAACAAATTTCCCCTGCACATACAGACGGGTCGCTGCTCGGATATTGTCGTGGATGAAGACACGCTCCCATGGAACGAGTACATCATCAAAAATGACGATCGTGTCCATCTCTTCAAATCGTGAGGATAAAGGATAATCATAAGATGGACCAGGGTTGGCGAACGATTCTCTACATATAAACTTTAACCCTTTCGTATCGCTCGGAATAGAAAAGCAGTAGGCGTGCGCATTATCCTGTGCACCAGGGGCGGAAAAGACAATGATCTCATCCGTTATTCCTCCTTGTGTTGCCAGAAGCTTAGCTCCTTTAATAATCAAACCTTTGTCGGTCCGGTCCATGATCCGAGCATTGGTGACATCCTCTTCTAAAAAAGCTAACTTTGAACGGTTACTTTGAGGGTTAACAAATGTATGGGTGAACGATAAATCATTCTCTCGAGCATATTCATAAAATTGCAAAAGCCGTTCAGGGTAACAATTCGCTTCTCCGTCCAAAACATCAATGGATGCGGCAAAGGCAGCGAGTACGGTGTTCATGTAATCCGGGCTTCTCCCCATCACTCCACCAGAATGAAGAGCCCACCGTTGAATCATCTTCCTCCTTCTTTCTAAATCCCCTTTCGTTCTTGGAATTAAGTAAGACAGCCCCAAACGGTTCCCTGTCGTTTCCGAGGAAAAAGTCATATCATCTTGATTATCATATTGAAGATCGTAGAGTTCCGACTGGCTGCTGATGATCCCTTTAAAAGCAGGGTGTTCAGAAATCTTTCCCGTCACTTTATCACCGGCCACCCACACTTCTGCGTGTATCGCGTCAATCCGTTTTATATAATCTTTTCCTGAAATCACCGGCATGATATCACTCCTGATTTTCGCAATCACTGAAAATAACTGATATCATACCATATTAATTTGGCGGGGAATTGTGCTTTATAGACAAGAAAAAGAAACGCCTGGAGGGCTCACACTCCCGACGTTTCTCACTCATTCATTGGATCCAGTTAGGAAGAAGGGCTAACGGTTTCCGTGTTGAATTGTTCGGTTTCTGTGGACCCTTTCAATGCAGTTGTAGAAGATGTTCCACCTGAGATCACTTGAGCGACTTCATCAAAATATCCTGTTCCAACCTCACGCTGATGTCGTGTCGCTGAATATCCATGAATTTCGCTCGAAAACTCTGCCTGCTGTAGTTCTGAATAAGCTTCCATACCACGATCTTTATACTGACGAGCAAGTTCAAACATGCCGTGGTTCAAGGCATGGAACCCTGCCAATGTGACAAATTGGAACTTGTATCCCATTTTTCCTAATTCCCGCTGGAAGTTTGCAATTGTTTCATCATCCAGCTTCTTCTTCCAGTTGAAAGAAGGAGAGCAGTTATAAGCCAATAGCTTCCCTGGGTATTGTTCGTGAATGGCTTCTGCAAAACGACGGGCCTCATCCAGGTTAGGCTCCGATGTTTCACACCAAACAAGATCAGCATATGGCGCATAAGCCAAACCACGTGCAATCGCCTGATCCAATCCAGACCTCGTTTTGAAGAAACCTTCAGCCGTTCTCTCACCAGTAATGAATGACGCATCATATGGGTCGACGTCGCTCGTAATCAGATCCGCTGCATTCGCATCGGTTCTTGCAATGATAATCGTCGGTGTCCCCATAACATCCGCAGCAAACCTTGCGGAAATCAAATTTCGAACCGCCGTCTGTGTCGGCAAAAGGACTTTTCCTCCAAGGTGACCACATTTTTTCTCCGAAGAAAGCTGATCTTCAAAGTGAACGGCTGCAGCCCCCGCTTCAATCATTCCTTTCATCAACTCAAACACATTCAACTGCCCACCAAAACCAGCTTCGGCGTCTGCCACAATAGGCGCAAACCAGTCGATATCGTCTTTGCCTTCCATATGGTGAATTTGATCCGCTCTTTGCAAAGCTTGATTTATCCTTTTCACCACTTGCGGTACACTGTTAGCCGGGTACAAACTTTGATCAGGATACATGTGCCCTGAAAGGTTGGCATCAGCCGCCACTTGCCAGCCACTCAAATAGATAGCCTTCAGTCCCGCTTTCACCTGCTGCATCGCTTGGTTCCCTGTCAAAGCACCTAACGCGTGGACATAATCTTCCTCGTTCATTAACTTCCAGAGCTTTTCAGCACCTTTTTCCGCTAAGGTATGTTGAATATCCATGGATCCTCTTAACCGAATGACCTCTTCGGCTTCATATGGTCTTTGCACCCCGCTCCATCGACTCTCATCCTGCCATTGGTGACGCAACTTTTCTATACGCTCATTCATTATGAAATCCCCCTTAAGATAAATGGTTATAAGCTTCTAAAGTTAAAAACTCAGCAAACTCATCGTTTCGAATCAGTTGGTCAAACAACTGAGCGGCTTCCATATAGGAACCTTTTTCAAAAGCACTCTCTCCAACTTCCCAGCGTATCGCTTCCATCTCTTCTTCTTTTAACGATGCGTAAAGCTCGATCGTGATCTCCCGGCCATCTTTTAAGATGCCTTTCGGATGTCTAATCCACTGCCATACTTGGGCTCTCGAGATTTCAGCAGTTGCCGCATCCTCCATCAAATGATGGATCGGTGCTGCACCTCTGCCATCCAGCCACGATGCCATATATTGAATACCAACATTAATATTTGTTCTTAAGCCCTGCTCTGTAATAGATCCTTCAGGTACTTCGAGCAATTGTTCTGCACGGTAAGAGACGGTCGCTTGATCTTTTTGAATTTGGTTTTCATCACGCATATGTTTGTTAAAGATATCCATCGCTGTCTCTACCATGGCCGGGTGGGCGACCCACGTCCCATCATGCCCATCTTTCACTTCCCGCTCCTTATCTGCACGTACCTTTTCAAAAGCAGCGTCGTTTTTCTCTTTATCATTTTTCACTGGTATTTGCGCCGCCATCCCGCCCATAGCATGAGCGTTTCGCTTGTGACAGGTTTGAATCGTTAACCTCGAATAAGCTCTCATAAATGGAACAGTCATCGTCACATCTGCACGGTCAGGCAGTAAAAAGTTTTCATCATGACGGAATTTTTTCAAGTAGCTGAAAATATAATCCCAGCGGCCACAGTTTAATCCAGCGGAATGATTCCTTAATTCATAAAGGATTTCATCCATCTCAAATGCAGCTAAAATCGTTTCAATCAAGACAGTCGCTTTCACTGTACCTTGTGGGATGTTCAGATAGTCTTGAGCAAAAACAAACACATCGTTCCACAACTTCGCCTCTCGATGATTTTCAAGCTTCGGTAAGTAAAAATACGGCCCTGAACCATTTTCTATAAGTTTTTTTGCATTATGGAAAAAGTAGAGACCAAAGTCCACGAGACTACCTGAGAGCCGTTCCTGATTGTATGTCATATGCTTTTCATCTAAATGCCATCCACGTGGACGTACTTTGAGTACAGCGGTCTTTTCGTTTAACTCATATACTTTCCCGTTTCGATTTTCAAAACGAATGTCTCTTCGAATCGCATCTCTCAAATTAATCTGGCCGTGAATCGTATTCAACCAGGTCGGAGAATTCGCATCCTCAAAGTCAGCCATGAATACCTTCGCCCCGGAATTCAGGCCATTGATCACCATTTTCCGATCCACAGGCCCTGTAATCTCCACCCGACGATCTTTAAGATCGTCAGGTATGGATGATATCGTCCAGTCAGAATTCCTGATATGTTCTGTTTCTTTTAAGAAATCAGGCCGCTCTCCTTGATCGATTATCTTTTGGGTCTCGATCCGATCTGCAAGTAACTGTTTTCTTTTATCATTGAATTTTTCATGCAATTGAACGATAAAGGATAATGCCTCGTCTGTTAAAATCTCTGCAAATCCGTCGTGCATCGTTCCATGAATTTGTATTCCAGACAATTTGGTTTCCATTGAATCGCCACCTCTGTTGTATACTAATAAGAAATAAAAACCACTGATATATAACAGTTAACCCAAAAAATTATTCGTCTTTTTTGGAAAGGCAACGATCACATTCCATCATGTAATTGTAAGTATGACCTTCGATTTTAGAACCACACTGCGGACAAGGGACATTTTGTTGTTTTTTCATTTTAGCTCCTCCTTTGTTATAACAGAACTTATTTTGTTTATCTGTTATGGTACAGTTTACTGTGAGAACCACAAAATTGCAACCGTTTTCTGAAAGTTTTTTAAATTTAGGCATTTGCCGGATACAAAAAAGGCGCTGTCATAAGGGTTCAGCGCCTTCTTTATCATTGAATTTCCTTTTGTTTGATCCCTAAAAAAGGTCATTCACACTGTTTTGTCTAAATAAACTGTTTTAATACAGTTGGGATTTCCTCATTTTTTCTCATCAAGAAGCTCGATGAACTTCTCCAACGAGGGAGATAACCACTTCTTTTGGTGATGAATGACTTGGATATAAAAAGTCAATTCTTCATGATCAAAATCCAAGACAGAAAGACTCCCATTCTCAATTTCCTTGTCTACTGTCATTTCCGGAAGCATTGCAATCCCCAGTTCGTCAATCACACATTGCTTGATTGCTTCAAGACTTGTAAATGAAATCACAGAGCGGGGTTGGACTGCACGTTTTTTTAAAAGTCTCTCCAGCATATTTCTATAGGAGCAATCTTTTTCTGTCAGAATGAGTGTTTCATCCTCTATACATCGCAAGTCTATTCCGTTCTCACCAACAAGCGGGTGCTCCTTAGCAGCAACCATGACCAATCTTTCTTTTCGGAGAAGGTAAGTTTTCAAATGAGGATGTTTCACTTCTTCATCCAGAACCACAGCGAGGTCATAATGGCTTTCTAACACACCCTCCTTGAGATTTGGACAGAGTCCGGATTCTAACTGAATTCGTAAGTCAGGATTTTGTTCTTTAAAGGCTTTCAATGATTTGGAAATGAAATAAGCCGCTAAGGATTCGACAGCTCCGATTCTCACTGTTCCTCGCATTTGAACACGATCTGAAAGCTTTGTTTCCGCTTCTTCCATTAAATCGATAACCTGATCGACATAATAGAGGAGCTGTTCGCCAGACTGGGTTAAACGCATGATCTGTCCAGCACGCTCAAAAAGCCTCACCCCATAGTAATCTTCGAGTTTCTTTATTTGTGTCGTCACACTGGACTGGGCATAACCAAGCTCTATCCCCGTACGGGTATAGCTCCCCCACTTAGCCACTTCTTTAAATGTATAAAAATAGGATAGATCCATAAGCACACCTCAATCATTTTTTACAATAGTTATTATCGATAAGTATAGATAACAATGATGTCATGTTCAATGATATACTCTTTCTAAAAGCAAAGGAGGCAGCATTGAATGAAAATATTGACCATTTTAGGGAGTTCTAGAGAAAACGGCAATTCTGAATACCTTGTCAAACAAGCAATGGAAGGAATTGAGCATACACAATTACGCCTTAGTGATTATAAAATACACCCGATAACTGATATGCGCCATACGGATGAAGGCTTTTCACCTGTCGATGATGATTATGAAGCCGTTCTAGCTGAGTTTTTAGCTCATGATCTTATCATTTTTGCCACTCCTATTTACTGGTTTGGAATGACTTCCCACATGAAATTGTTCTTCGACCGCTGGTCTCAATATATGCGTGATGACCGTTATAATTTTAAAGAGCAAGTGCGCGGAAAGAAAGCCTATGTCATTACTACAGGCGGAAGTAATCCTTATGTCACCGGATTGCCTTTGATCCAGCAGTTCGGCCATATTTTTGATTTTGTAGGGATGACATTCGAAGATTATGTGATAGGGAATGCGGTCAAACCTGGAGAAATTAAAAATGATTTTCTTGCTTTAGATAAAATGAAGGCTTGGAATAATACCTTCAAAAAATAAACGAACAAATGTTCTTGTTTTATCTTTATCTAAGATATACAATGGTTATGTGGATAAATAAAATTCCAAAAGGAGTGTTCCCTGTAATGAAGCATCAAGCGACCCCTTATTTTACTTTTAACGGTAAGGCAAAAGAAGCACTGGACTATTATAAGCAAGTCTTTCATGGCGAGATTCTCAATCTTCAAACCTTTGGAGAAGCAGATTTTGAAACTCCAAAGGAAATGGACGAGCGCGTCATGCATGCACAATTCAAAAAAGATGCCTTATTCTTTATGGTCTCCGATTCATTTACAGAACAAAGCGTTACTGCCGGTAGCAATATTGCCCTCGTATTAGAATGTGAAAGTTCCGATGAGATCCAAACTTATTACGACTGTTTAAAAGATGGTGGAAATGTAGTGATGGAACTACAGGATACTTTTTGGGGCGCTTTATATGCGAAAGTGAAAGACCCTTTCGGAATAACTTGGGATTTAAATTACACAAAAGAACAATAAATAAAGCGGCTCATTTCTGAGCCGCTTCTCTCAATCTAAATGGATAGTACAATTAAATCGCTCACAATACCATTGTTCGTCTCTAAGATGAACTTCAGATAAAGAAGTGTTTTTCATATGTTCATCCCTAACATTTTCACTATCCAGCTCTCTCAATAAATGACTGATCAAAGCACCATGACTAACAACGATGACTTTTTTCCCTTCGTGTCTTTTTAAAACATCCTCCATAAACGACATCCCTCTTAAAACTACACTCTCAGGGGTTTCCATGCCTAAGTCCAAAGCCCGCCAGTCTTTGCCCCATTTTTCGATTCTCTCAATTTCTGTCGTACCTTCAATCTGACCACCACTCGCTTCTTCTATTCGAGAGTCAAATTGGATGGGCAATCCTACTTTTTCACTGATGAATTCTGCTGTCTGCTTGGCCCTCTTCAAAGGACTTGAATAAAGCACATCCCATGTTTCCTTATGTAAGCGTTCAGCCAATTTCCGAGCATCCGCCATGCCCTCTTCATCTAAAGGAATATCAGAGCTTCCCTGCGCCCTTTTTTCTTTATTCCATGGTGTACTGCCATGTCTAATCAATGCAACCTTCGTCATTATTGCTCCACCTCCCTCCTTCTTTTTCTACAACAAGATGTTCATATCCTTTAAATACATATCGTACATAAAGGCAGGATTGTTGAAGACTCTGTTTCGAGACGTTTGTTGAGTAGATGGAGCTACGGGAAATGAGTCGCTTTCCTTGGGAGAAGGAGATAGGCGAGATCCCGCAGGACACAGTCCCAGGAAGCTCGGCGCTCCCCCACAGGAAAGTGTTCTAATGCGGTATCGCCCTGGTAGACATGACTGGGCGATGGAGCTGGACGAGTAGCTTCCCAGCCACCCTAACGCTCAACCTGAGTAACGAACCCCTAAAACATCTCGAAACTGATTCTTCACGTAAAGAGGACTTTCGTGGAAGATTATTGTGTGGTAAATAAAAAAGCCCGGAGCGGAACCCGGGCTTTTCAGGAGGCATATGCTTTTATTCATTCAGATCCAAATCAGTTACGGCACCTTTGGAAGAGGAAGACACGAGTCTCGCGTACTTCGCTAGGACACCTCTCTTATGCTTAGGTTCTGGGCGTTTCCATTCACGTTTTCTGCGCTCATATTCTTCATCACTAACTTCAAAGTTAATTTGCTGTGTATCACTATCAATCGTGATGGTATCCCCTTCTTGAAGCAGCCCAATCGGACCTCCAACGACTGCTTCCGGCGCGACATGACCAATTACGAAGCCGTGTGATCCACCTGAGAAACGACCATCCGTAAGCAGGGCGACCTTTCCACCCAGTCCTTTTCCTACGATCATAGCTGTAATGGAAAGCATTTCTGGCATGCCAGGTCCTCCTTTTGGACCTACGTTTCGTACAACGAGAACATCCCCTTCTTTAATTTCATCGTTGACGATGGCTTCCGTCGCTTCATCTTCACTGTTGTAGACACGGGCAGGTCCTTCAAAGCGGCTGATTGTCTGTCCGGACATTTTAGCTACAGCGCCTTCTGGAGCCAGGTTTCCTTTCAGAACGACGAGTGGTCCTTTTTCTTTAATTGGCTGGTCAAACGGAACAATGACCTTCTGGCCCTCTTTGAGAGAAGGGACTTCTGCCAGGTTTTCAGCGACCGTCTTCCCAGTGACCGTAAGGCAGTCTCCGTGTAATAAACCTTCTTCAAGGAGCAATTTCATAACAGCCGGTACGCCGCCACTTTCATACAAGTCCTGCATCACGTATTTTCCACTCGGCTTCATATCAGCAATGTGAGGAACTTCCTGTCTGATACGCTCAAAGTCATCAAGATCAAGGTCCACTCCTGCAGAATGGGCCATGGCAAGGAGGTGAAGGAACGCATTTGTGGATCCACCTAAGGCCATAACAACAGTGATGGCATTTTCAAATGCTTCCTTTGTCATGATATCGCGAGGGTAAATCTCTTTTTCGAGCAGCTCGATGACAAGCTCACCCGCCTGTTTACATTCTGTTTCTTTATAATCGTTAACTGCTGGTGTAGAGGAAGACCCGGGAATACTCATCCCTAACGCTTCTACAGCTGAAGCCATTGTATTCGCTGTGTACATCCCACCACAAGCACCCGCTCCAGGACATGCATGACATTCAACTCTGTGCAGCTGTTCATCATCAATTTGTCCTTCATGGTACTTTCCTACAGCTTCAAAGGACGAAACAATATCGATATCCTCTCCATCCAACTTTCCTGGTTGTATCGTTCCTCCATAAACGTACACGGAAGGAATGTTCAAACGGCCAATGGATATTAAACAGCCTGGCGTTGTTTTGTCGCAGCCTCCAATCGCCACCAGACCATCCAATCGTTCAGCATTTGTAACCGTTTCGATGGAATCCGCAATCACTTCACGACTTGGAAGGGAATAAAACATGCCCTCATGCCCCATTGCAATCCCATCAGCTACTGTAATCGTATTGAAGATCATCGGTGCTCCACCATTTTCACCAGCTCCACTTTTCGCTTCTTGTGCAAGCTTATCGATATGTACATTACAAGGAGTAACCTCACTCCATGTACTCGCAATTCCAATCATCGGTTTTTTGAAATCTTCATCTGTAAATCCAACAGCTCTCAACATCGAGCGGTTCGGGACTCGATTGACGCCTTCACTGATGTCTTTACTTCTTATTCTTAGATCTTTTTTCGTTTTCTCCATCCCTAACACCCCTTTTTAAATGGTCGAATCATTTCGTAAATGAAATAACTTACCATGATGATACTAACAAGTAAGGAGCATAGCAATGATTTTTCTGAATATAATAAACATTCCCTACAATTAAAACGCTTTCATTAAGAGAAAAAAATGAAAAAAAAGGCCTGCCAAAAAAGCAGACCTTGATTTATAGGGGGAATCTTATACATTTGCAGGTTCAAATGTTTTACAATCCGTTTCTTCACTGTGACTCGCTTTTTTACCTTTGTGACTGACAACGAAAATCTCATCCGCTCCGCAGGAAATTCCGTCATTGTTATGAACACAGTTTCGGACTTCACATTTTACATCCAGCGCCATCCTCTAACACCTCCCTATAGCGGTTATTTTCTACTGATCAGGCTTTGAATATTCGTGTCAGTCCTCCCCATCAAGGTCTAGTGTAAAATCCTTACACAACGACCCCAACGATTTGTGATAGAATAGGAAGCGTGATTATAAAAAGCCAAAATGAACTTTTCCTCCGGTATTTCATAAATTGTATTAAAAGAAATCGCTGGAAAAACTGATTGAGGTCCAATCAGAATATAATCAACTTATAATAGGACTGGTGTTTATGAATAAGAAGCAAGAGATCTATAATAAATTGTTGGAGCTTGTGAAAGAGGAAAATGTGAAAGTGGATGAAATGTTGAAAGACCACTTGTACACAAAACTTGGCGGAAAAGCCGACTTTTTTATTACTCCAACATCTTACGAAGAAATTCAGAGTGTTGTTAAGCTTTCGAATGAAGACAATATCCCTTTCACTTTGCTTGGAAATGGATCGAACTTAATTATTAAAGACGGCGGCATTCGCGGAATCGTCATCAACTTAAAGCATCTGGATACCATTTATTCTGAAGGCAACACCGTGGTCGCCCAAAGCGGTGCCCGTATCATCGATGCCTCTCGTTATGCTCTTGATAAGAATTTATCTGGATTAGAGTTTGCCTGCGGAATCCCTGGCACAGTCGGGGGAGCGTTATACATGAATGCAGGTGCTTATGGTGGAGAGATCAAAGATGTTCTTGATTACGCATACGTGGTAGATAAACATGGAAATCTCGTAAAGCGCCTTGCATCTGAACTTGATCTTGATTATCGAACAAGTAACATCCCTGACAATGGTGATATTGTAGTGGAGGCTACCTTCCATCTGAAACCGGCCCAACATGAAGATATAAAAGAAGTGATGGACGACTTGACGTACAAGCGTGAATCTAAACAACCGCTTGAATATCCTTCCTGTGGAAGTGTGTTTAAACGACCTCCAGGATATTTCGCTGGAAAGCTGATTCAAGATAGTGATCTTCAAGGGACCAATATCGGTGGTGCAGAAGTATCGAAAAAACATGCCGGGTTTATCATTAACAAAGATAATGCAACGACATCTGATTACATCTCTTTGATTGAGCACGTTCAAAAAACGGTAAAAGAAAAATTCGGGGTCGACTTGGAAAGAGAAGTACGAATCATTGGTGATGATCAAGACTAAAAAAAGAGCCTGCGCGCTGCGCAGGCTCTTTTTTCTCCATCTAAGCTTCTTGTTCTCGTAGTGGTTCCTTAATAGGCACCTTTGGAATAAGTCAATTCATAACTATGGGTGTAGATTTCAAAAACATTGCCGAAGGGATCTTCAACATAAACCATCTTATATGGTTTTTTGCCAGGGTAATATTCACGTATAGGCATGCGTTGTTTCCCACCCATTGCCTTCACTTTCTCGACAACGTCTTCAATATTCGGGTCTTGAATACAGAAATGGAAGATGCCTGTTTTCCAATATTCGAAGTTATTTTCCGGCTCTTCCTGATGTGGGAATTCAAAAAGCTCAATGCCTATCTTATCACCTGTTGATAGGTGAGCAATTCTAAATGTCTCCCAATCATTGCCGAAAACATCCCGGCACATCTGACCGACTGGTGTATCATCATTATGGACGTCTGATGGCTCCATAATGACATACCATCCGAATAATTCGGTATAAAACTCAATCGCTTTTTCTAAATTTGGTACGGACAGACCGATATGTGAAAAACTTCTTGGATATGGATACATCATTAAAAACTCCTTCTTTATGATTTAATTTTCGCTACGATTTTACCTTTCACATGGCGTTCGGACAGACGCTCAAGAGCCTGAGGAACCTCCTCCAATGAAATGGTCTCTTCAAGTAGAGAAGAAAGTTTACCATCCCCCATCATCTCAAGCATCTCATCCCCGATAACAGCAAGGTCTTTTTGGGACTCTACATCCGCTCTATGTGCCGCTGCAAGGGCAATTTCATGGTACGAAACAACGGTAGTAAAGGGTTTTACTTTAGTGAAATCAGGAGCACCAGCGATATATACCAAATGGCCCATAAAGGCAAGGAAGTCCAATGATGCGGTAGCATTGTCACGGCTTACTGCGTCAACGACTGCATCGACACCTTTACCTTCGGTGATTTCTTTAACTCTTTGGTGAACATCTTCATTACGATAATCAATAACGAAGTCTGCGCCTAACTGGCGGACATGATCGTGATTATGAGCAGAAGCTGTGCTAATAACCGTCTTTCCTGCAGCTTTTGCAAGTTGTATACCGAAACCTCCGACACCTCCTGCTCCCGCGTGAATCAAAATGGTTTCGACTTGATCCAACGGAAGCTTACGGTGGATTGCCTGGTAAGCCGTGTAACCAGCTGTCGGTAATGCAGCCGCCTCTTCAAAACTGATTTCATCTGGAATCCGTGAGATCGTATGGGCTGTGGTTACAGCATATTGTGCATAAGCCCCTCTTTTAAACAAATCACCATGGTAGACCACACGATCGCCCTTCTTCCACTCACTCACACCCTCTCCAACCTCGGCAATTGCACCTGCAGCATCCAGACCGAGGATATGAGGATACGTCCAATTGGGGTTACCATTCGTTGCGGTTTTATAATCGACAGGGTTCAATCCAGCCGCATGTACCTCAATGAGAACTTCTCCTTTTTGAGGGTGAGGCTTTTCTACTTCCTGCAGTTTCATTTCTTTCCATTGATTTTCACCTTTTAATAGCAGAGCTTTCATCCGTCTTCATCTCCTCTTTAAACAGTTTCCTTCAACAAGTGAAACGATATACTATATACTAACGAGTGTTAAAGACAGAAACAAGAAGGCACTTTTCAGTAACTGAGTTACTAAAGGGTAACCTATCCATGGTTAGAAATGAGGGAAACACAATGAAAGAACTGCAATCAGAATACCAGTGTGCCATCAATTTAGTGATTGATTTAATCGGGGGAAAATGGAAAGTCTTATTACTCTGGCATTTGAATGAAGGGGACAAGAGGTTCAATGAATTGAGGAGAACCATTCCAGAGATCACTAAAAAAATGCTCACACAACAATTAAGAGAACTTGAGGGACATGGACTCGTGAAGCGGACAGTTTTTGAGGAGGTTCCTCCAAGGGTGGTGTACTCTACAACCGACTTCGGACACAGGCTTCAACCTGTTCTTTATGGAATGTGTCAATGGGGAGATGACTACGCAGAAAAAGAAGGGATTCAAATGAACAGTTGTTGGACAGGCCGGGATTTTATGAAAAATAAAAGCGACCTTTCATAAGGTCGCTTTCTTTGTTAGGACATCCATTTGGGTGGCGTGTTTTTTTCCCAATAAATCTCGCCAAGTTCATGGTGTTTCATGAAGTTATCCTCTTGCAGGTGATAATGGAAGTTAAACCAGTACCCTTCGCCAGGACGCTTATCTCTTCTCACGTGGAAACGAGCAATTTCTTCGTCTGTATGTTTGTTTTTGATATTAAAAATTCTTTCACCGTATCCTGGAGACGGATCTTCAGTAATTTCATAATACGGAACTTCGTTCTCATCCGCAGATGTAAGGATCTCTTCCATGACCTCTTCGATCTTCGGAAAAATCGTTTTAGTCATATCTTCATCTACTTTTTCAATAATTCGCGGCCCCATCTTTGCAAGGGTCTGTGTTTTCGCTTGCTCCGTTATGGTTTCAATCCAATCATCTGTCGTCAGAGGCGCTACAGATGCAGGCGGACTTATATCGAGTTCTTCAGTATCAGTGGAAAGGGATGACTCTTCCACATGCCGATCGGACAGCTCATTCTTATCAGCTGCATCGGTGTCGATCTGCATCGGTGGTACGTAAAGACCTAAAGTCATGACAGATATAAGTACAACAAATACTTTTCTCATTAGCGGCTTCATTTCAGACAATCTCCCTTTGCTTCAGGCTGTCTTCATTTTACCACTTTCACAGAGGTTGTCCATAAGCAAAAAGAAACCGTTTCCATCACCTCAATTCTTAACCCTTTATGGAATAGTCATTAGCGGCTCGCTCTCTCCTAATTGCCAAAATTCCAGCCACCTTCCATCCTATGTTAAGACCCAAACATTTTCATTAAATACCTCTTATTTCCGCTATATTCACATAAAACTCTCCCTTCTTTTTTCGTTTACCATGTGGTTTTCTTTCCCTGTACATGAATCCAAAAAATAAGGAAAACTTAAAGATGTAAAAGGAGGAGGAAGGATTATGAACCCAAACCAAGGACAAAATCAAAACCAGCAAGGGCAGCAAATGCCCCAAAACATGATGAATCAGAACCATGGTGGCCACGAGTTATTTGATGCACATGAAGTTATCGCAAGCTTAATCAATATGCTCGATCAGTACCAGATGTATGCTCAGCATATCCAGGACCCTGAGCTTCAAAGCATACAGCAGCGCCAACATGCGTTTGTGACGCAGATGTACAATACAATTGTACAGAGTTTCAGTACCGGACAGGATCCAACTCAAGCGACACAACAATATAAAATGCAGCAAAGCAATGAAGTCGTGTACGGCATCAAACCCGGGCAACCGAAGAAACCGAACCAGTCTGTCAGTGAACTTGCAGATAACGGCCTTTCCGCCTATATGTTAGGACAAACAAAAACACTCGCCACTTTATTGTCCATGACAGCTCTGGAAATGACGAACCCTGTCCTGCGCCGTGTCATTGCAGATAGTGTTCCAAACTTCATTGAGATGAGTTATGAGATTTTCCTTTATCAGAACAAGCATGGATACTACCAGGTCCCACAATTACAGCAACAAGATATGAACCAAATGTTGCAAAGCTATACAACCGCTCCACAAGGCAACATGCCACACTAAATAAAAAGGACGCCTGTTTTTCCACAGGCGTCCTTTTTTATATACTCTTGATTTGTAATTTTGTTAATACAAAAAGCATCCTTTTAATATAGTATAGGGACAAGCACCTATAAAGGAGGTCCTTCGCCTTGCTATTCAGTTATATTCTGCTTGGCTTATCATTATCCGCTCCGATCGGTCCCATCAACGCCGCCCAGTTGGACAAGGGGATCCGGTATGGCTTTTGGCATGCCTGGCTTGTCGGTGTGGGAGCGATGTGCGCGGATGCCTTGTTCATGCTGATGATCTACTTTGGACTGGCTCAATACGTAGAGCTCCCTCTTGTGAAAACATTCCTTTGGTCTTTTGGAGCTTTTGTATTGATCTATACTGGCATTGAAAGCATGACAGCCTCCCATACGGAAGAAACGAATCGGTCTTATTCATCGTCAAAAATGAAATCCTTCCGTACAGGATTTTTGATGGCTTTATCAAATCCATTGAATATTCTTTTCTGGATCGGTATTTATGGTTCCATTCTCGCTCAGATTTCTTCTCAATATGAACACACTCAATTGCTTATCTACAGCGGGGGCATCTTTATTGGAATCATGTTATGGGATTTTACAATGGCTGGAGCAGCATCAGGAGCTAGAAGGTGGATGACGGCGAAGCTGTTAAGAGGAGTTTCCGTACTTTCAGGCCTATTGCTGATCGGTTTCGGTGTTTATTTTGGATATCAGGCAGTCAAGATGTTTGTTGGGTAGACAGTCACCTATATGTGCTCTCTCCAATAGGATATGGATGTATCCTAGGAGGGAGATTTTTTATGTTGTACACCAAGGAAGAAATAGAGAACCACGCGAATAACCTCGAATTCTGGCAACTTGAAGTTTACCAACAATTCTCCAACATGATGACTCAGCGGGAGAACCCTTATCCTTGTGTACCTGGAATACAAGGATTTATGAAGAACATGCTGCGGTTCGGGTTTGTGGGAGATCCAGGGACAGATGAAAGCACAGAACAGTTAGCTCTTTTATTAAAAGAGTATGGTGAGATATCGAGAGCCACAGGGAACTACGCATCCCTCGTGATCTTCTGTGATACACGAACACTTTTGGATGAACAAACGACGATGGAAGAATATGAAGAGGTTTTTTGGACTTTACTGAACGTCACACACACGAAAGATCCATCCCCTTGGCCTGAAGATATACCAAAGAACCCTGAGGACCCTGCATGGGAGTTTTGTTTCAATGGTGAACCTTACTTCGCATTTTGTGCGACCCCTGCCCATGAAATCAGGAACAGTCGAAGCTTCCCTTGTATGCTGCTTGCTTTCCAGCCACGCTGGGTGTTTGATGAAATCAACGATTCGACTCCCTTTGGCAGAAAGATCAAAAAGGTGATTCGAAAGCGGTTAGAGGAATACGATGGTATTCCTACTCATCCTGCCTTAAAATGGTATGGACAAAAAGATAACCATGAATGGAAGCAATACTTCTTGAAAGATGACGATTCATCCCTATCCAAATGTCCTTTTATGGCATTAAAGAACAAATGGAAAAGTTTACGCCCCTGAATGGGGTGTTTTCTTTTGCTTCATCCATGTTGCGAAGCCAATCAGGACCAGAAACGCTAAGCTTACAAAAAAACCGATCCGAGTCATGGAATCAATCCACGTGCCTGTTACAGCTATAATGATCAGACTGATCCCAATGAGCACGAGCACGGTTCCCTTTTTCCCTTTCACCATCAACTTTTTATAAGACAGGAGGATGAAAGCCCAGTTGTACAAAAGCATCAATCCTGCTGCCGTTGTTACATATTCAAAAATCCGATCAGGAAGCAGCACAGCAAGTATAATCGAGAGAACGACAACGATAATGGTTAGAAGAAAGGCTGGCTTCGATACTTTCCCTTCCTCCTTTTCTGTAAATATTCCAGGTGCATCCCCTTCTTCACTCAAGGCCATCAGCATCGTTGTGACAGCATAGAGAGAGGCTACCATTGTTGAGAATCCAGCGATGATTAAGACACTGTTGAATACATGCGGCACCCAAGGGAGAGAATATTCCGTCAGTGCCGTGAGAAAAGGACTTTCCTCTGTGGAAACGCTCTTCCATGAGGTAAGTTTAAGGACAAAATAAAAGGCGACCACGTAAACACTAGTGAGCACGATCAGCATCATTGTCCCAGACTTTGGTGCGTCCTTTGGGTCTTTCAATTCATTAGCCATCAGCCCCATGACTTCAATCCCCCCAAACGCATAAAACGCATAAAGCAAGGCAATCCAAAGCCCGGACCACTTTCCATCAGAAAAGGAAGACAGCGGGTTTGTCATAGCCTTCGATTCTCCTCCCCCTATATTTCCAGTCATAGCAAGAACCGCTATAAGAATGAACATGATGATCGCAGAAATTTTTATTAGCCCAAAAACATTCTCCATTCGCTCTACTTGCTTGACTCCAAGCCATATGACCAAAAGTCCAAGGACGGCAAACACACAAGCCAGCACCCAGAGAGGGATTTTTTCAAACCAGAACTGAGCAAAAATGGCGAGGGCTGTTAATTGACTCCCCATAATTAACATTTCCGAAGACCAGTAAACCCAGCCATTGCTGAACCCAGCCCAGGGACCAAAGGCTTGTTTAGCATAGGTGCGAAACGAACCTTTTTCCGGATGATTCGCTGTCATGGCAGCTAAGGAACGGAAAACAATATACGTCCCGATTCCTGCGATCAAATAGGCCAACAAGACCGCTGGCCCGGCTTTTTCAATAGCGATACTGGACCCTAGAAAAAATCCTGTTCCAATAATACATCCGATCCCGATGAACGACAGCTGCCACCATGATAGTTTTCCTTTTTTATGTACATCAGCCATGATCACCCCTCCTTCTGCGTTTAGTTTGAAAGGATTTGCCAGGATTATGTGTGAAACGAAGAATGTTTTATGTAGATGAGGAGAAAGTATCAAGAGATAAAGAAGGAGCGTGGCATTCATGATGAATTGGAACCCTAATTGCTGGAATGAATACGATGACCTTACAAAGGTAGTGGTTTGTACACCTTCTGTTCTCCATGTCCCTGATCAACAAACCGCAACAGATATTCGTTGGGAAAAGACAGCGGACAGTGATAAAATGAAGCACTGTTTTAACCATATGGTCGAGGCGATGAGGAAAGAGGGAGTCCAAGTGGTCGACTATTCCGCTTACCTCGAGGAAGAAGAGAAAGCTTTCCATGAACAGTTGATCAATCGCGTTTTTGTCCGAGACCTGGCCTGTGTTTTCGGTAATAAAGTGATTCCAGGGGAAGCGGGAACTACCATGAGAAGACCTGAGTATTTTCATGCCCACAAAATTTTCGAACAGTGGTTTGACGACGACCATTATTCGATCCATGAAAATGACACGGTGAATGCGCTTGAAAATGGCGATGTATTTGTTTTAAACAAGGATGCGGTCTTTATTAATGTAGGAATGAGGTCAAGCTATGAGAGCGCTCAAGCGTTAAAAGAAAAATTAATTCCTCTCGGGTTTTCTGAGATTGGTGTCATCGACCTGCCTCGTCGCGGAGATACGATGCACTTAGACATGAATTTCAATATCGCAGGAGCAGGGGTAGCCTTAGCCAAAAGTTATATGCGCTATTTTCCTGTCGAAGTTTTAACCAGGTCAGGATCGTCTTATGTCATGATGCATGAATTTCTTAAGCGACACGGTTATGAAATCATTTGGACAGATAAAGTAAAGCATACGGTAGCGGATATCAACTTTTTAAACCTGGACCCTGATACGTTGTTGATCAGCTCAAAAGCCCACAAAAAAATCTTCCATCACGAACGCCTGAAAAAGAAACGTCTGATCGAAGTAGATGTGGACGAATTGGAGGCAGGTGGCGGCGGAATCCGATGTATGACTTTACCTATAGAACGAGGATAGACAACGTACTGAAAAATCCAACGAAAAAAATAGACCTGGTCACCTAACATTCAGGTACCCAGGTCTAATTTTTGTTCTTTAATTTCACGAGTATAAAAGAAACAAGAAATGAAAGAAGCTGATCTCAGCATGAAATTCTTAATTATTTTACCATTGTTACCGGACAGGAAGCTTCATGCAACACGTTGAAACTGACACTCCCTAAAATCTTACTTCTAATAGCACCTAAGCCTCGGGAGCCCATGACGATACTATAAGCATTCGATGCTTTTGCTTCCTTAGCTATTTCAAAGTCTGGCGAACCAATTCTGACTTTTGTGTGTACGGTTATCTCTGAATTTTTAACGACTTCTAATGCGTAATCAATCACTTCTTTGGCGTTTTCCTGTTGGTATTTACGCACTTCCTCTCTGCTTACAAACCGGTTAATATTAGGGGTATTGTAATTATATTGTACATTTAAGAGCAGTATTTCTGCCCCCATTGCTTTTGCTATTTCCATTGCATGTCGCAAAGCTCTTATCGAAAAATCTGATCCATCAACCGGTACCAAAATTTTTTGTGACATAAGCTTTTGCCCCCTTCAGAGAATTTTTCACTTTAAAAATAAGAAAACGCTTTCATTTATTTACATAAAAAAAGATTAACTCCATGTTCATTTATTGTACTGAGGTTTCCTTATAAGTATTTTATCAAATTTATCTTGTTATATATACAGAATTATATCTTTACTTTTGAAATAAATAAAAGGGTAATCATGAATAGCACCTATAATAAAGCATAAAAAAACCACCAATGTATGTATTGGTGGAGACGGTGGGAGTCGAACCCACGTCCGGAGATATCGGCACTCGGGCTTCTACGAGCGTAGTTGATATATTATATTTCACTGCCTCTTCAGCCTACCAACAGGCTTCCGAGGAGCTAGCCTGATTGTTCTCTTCGTTTTTCCTCAGGCGGTGGAAAAACGCGTAGCCCACTTTAGTTTGAGACCCTTCATCTAGCACATGGGCGATACCAGGAAGGATCAGCTATAGACTACTTACGCAGCTACAGCTAGGTTTTCGTTAGATTCGCCAGTTATATTTAGGCAAATGACGGTTTTACGAGGCGTCGCTCGACTCGCAACCCGAGCTCGACCTATCCCCGTCGAATCCGTAACGTCCCCGTTAGGATTAAGGGATAACAGTCAAGCTGTTCATCCATGTCGCGTTGACGACAAATATTATTATAGCAGAAATATAATATTTTTCAAGGGGTAAGCATTAGCGAAGGCTATCCTTGATCGCACGGTCGATCTCACGCTTCTGCTGTTTACGCTTCAGATCTTCTCGCTTATCATATTTCTTCTTGCCTCGCCCAACTCCAACAAGCACTTTAGCCACACCATTTTTAATATACACTTTCAATGGTACTAAAGAATAACCTTTCTGTTGGGTTTGACCGATCAGCTGGTTGATTTCTTTTCGGTGCAGCAACAGCTTACGTGCTCTTGTCGGTTCATGGTTATAAATATTCCCCTGCTCATATGGAGAAATGTGCATGTTGTGTAAATACACTTCCCCTTTATTGATGCGGGCAAAGCTGTCTTTCAAGTTCAAACGTCCATTACGGATCGATTTGATTTCTGTTCCCTGTAAAACGATTCCTGCTTCAAACGTTTCTTCTATGGCAAAATCGTGACGGGCTTTTTTATTTTGAGCTAACGTTTTTCCATGTCCTCTTGGCATACCTTTTCCTCCTCTGTTGCGTCCCTTCATTGTACCAAAACTCATAGCCATTTCCAATTGATATCAAATGGATGAAAACGGATTTGTCTGAATAGACTTTTTCTGTCAGCGTGTGAGAATATAAAGTTGCACATGCTTGATAAAGGAGATCGTACGTATGGAACAAGTCATGAATGTAAAATCATTAACGATTGCGGACTACCCCGCCCTCAAAAAAATGGATACAGGGATTGAAGACGACTATGTGGTGCGGATTTTTGAACGGCTGGTCACTTCTGACAGTCATGAGCTTTTCGGGCTTTTTCAAAATGGACAGATGATGGCTGTGGGTGGGTACAGCTTATTTGGACAGAACAAATTCGCTATGCTCGGCCGATTACGAAGTGACCGACGCTTTCATATGAAAGGAAACGCCACCGAACTGCTCAAGCCTGTCGTTGATCAGCTGAAAAAAGACCAGCGAGTAAGATGGATCGGCGCAAACACACACCTTGGAAATTTACCTGCAAGACGTGTCCTTGAAAAGCTCGGGATTCAGCAAGGGACAATCATCCACTACCTAACTTTAAAGCGCCCTGATTTGTTAACAGGACACACACCAGGTCCTGTATGGAAGCCTGTCCATAGTTTGAAAAGGAAGCGCGATTTGCTGACCGGTTTGAAAGAAAACGACTTAGGAACCTTCCCCTATGAATGCTACTATCCCTTCCCTTTTGATGAGGCTCTATTCACGGACGATTATCTACAGGAGTGTTCCTTTTTTGAAAGTCCCCATCAAAGAAGATTCGTCATGATAAAAAATGATACAAAAAAATATGATTATTCCCATGTCAAATACTTTTGGAACGATCATTATGATCAGCCTGGTTTGTTTGAAACCATTCTCCATCATTGGAATAACAACCCGGATAATGTGGGTTGCTGGATTGATTTTTCCGACCAAGGATTTAAGAACATTCCTGAATTGACCGCCTATGATGTCCAGGAACCATGGATCCTTTACGGCACTTGGAAAAAGGCATAATTATAAGAAATCTCCTGCATATGTTGACAAGCTCCTTCATAGTATTTAGAATCCTCTAAAGGAAAAATTTTAACGCAAGAAAGGATTAAAGACTATGAACTTTATGCAAGCCGTACAGCTGTTAGATGAAGGTCATGCTTTGGAACGTCATACATGGAAGAGTTCTGGATATATTGTAAAAGATGAAAAAGGAAAGATCGTTTTCTTTGATCATAATGAGCCTACTTTTTATTCCTTAACGACAGAGGATGCTCTCGCTTCTGATTGGGAACAGACCACTAAAGATCAGTGGACGATCGTGTCTGTTTCCCACGACCGGGAATTGATGCAAGGGAAGCTATTCGTTTCTTACCACATTTGCTCTGAAAATGAGGGGAGTATCAAAAATAACCACCTCGTGCAAGCAGATGAATTGTCCCAGTGGTCCCGTTTTGTAAATCTGGATCTTGCCAATTCCGCACGCTATTTGAATGAGCAGGATGTAGCCACTGTTCAAAATACAATTAGTGCTTAAAACATCACTAAAAAAACGCGCGAAATCCTTCGCGCGTTTTTTCTTATTTTTTCTTTTTGGTCCCTTTTTTAGGAACGCCTTTGTTTCTGTAAAAAGGTTTGTTGCCTTTTTGTTTGTTTTTCTTTTTGTCTTTTTTCCGATCCGGACCTTTGGATTTGATCTGTTTCGGACGCTCTGGACGTTTCCGTTCTTTCCTCGGTTTCATCCCATCAATTTCAAAATCGACGACTCGCTCTTCAATATTGACGTTTGTTACCTTGATGGTTACTTCATCACCGATTCGGTAAACATTCCCCGTACGTTCACCAATCATTGCATACTGCTTTTCATGGTAATGATAATAATCATCGGTTAATGTACTTACGTGAACCAGTCCTTCCACCGTGTTTGGAAGTTCAACGAACATCCCGAAACTGGTCACCGAACTGATGACACCTTCGTATTCTTCTCCGATTTTATCCTGCATGAATTCTGCCTTTTTCAAATCATCGGTTTCCCGCTCGGCATCAACCGCAGCTCGCTCCATTTCGGAAGAATGGCGGGCGATTTCCGGCATTTGATCTTTCCAATGCTTCCTTGTCTTATAATCCAGCTTTTCTTCAACCAAATAAGTTCGGATGAGACGGTGGACGATCAAGTCCGGATATCGGCGGATCGGAGACGTGAAGTGCGTGTAGAAATCCGTTGCAAGTCCGAAGTGACCAAGACCTTGTGGATCATACTTCGCCTGCTGCATGGAACGCAACATCAGCTTTGAAATGATCATATCCTCCTGTGTGCCCTTTACTTCTTCTAACACCTTCTGCAAAGCCTGCGGGTGAACATTATCAGCTGTTCCTTTGACCGAATATCCCATATTGGCCACAAACTCAAAAAAGTTCTGAAGCTTATCTTCATCCGGATCCTGGTGAATACGGTGAATGAACGGAACATCCATCCAGTGGAAATGCTCGGCTACCGTTTCGTTCGCAGCCAACATAAATTCTTCAATCAAACGTTCTGCGACAGAACGCTCACGCAAGCGGACGTCGACTGCTTTACCTTCTTCGTCAACGACAACGCCAGCTTCTTTAAAGTCAAAATCAATGGCGCCGCGCCCCATCCTTTTTCCTCTTAAGATACTCGCAAGCTTCTCCATATCTCTAAACATGGGCACAAGCTCTTCATATCTTTTAATCAATTCAGGATCTTCGTCCTGTAGAATGCTGTTCACATCTTTATAAGTCATTCGTTCATTGGTCTTAATGACACTTTGGAAGATTTCATGGTTCACGACTTCGCCGTGGCTGTTGATTTCCATTTCACAAGTCAACGTCAGACGATCGACTTGCGGATTCAAGGAACAGATCCCGTTAGATAAACGGTGCGGAATCATCGGAATAACACGATCCACTAAGTACACACTCGTTGCACGTTCTCTTGCTTCCTGATCAATGGGAGAACCTTCTTTCACATAATAAGTGACGTCTGCAATGGAAACGCCAAGCTTATAGTTTCCGTTATCCAGCTTTTTGACCATGACGGCATCATCAAGGTCCTTAGCGTCTGCCCCATCGATCGTTACGATCATTTCATCACGCAGATCGCGGCGGTTCTTGATTTCGTCCGGGTGGATTTCATCCGGTGTGTCCGCCGCTTGCTGCAATACTTCCTCTGGAAAGTCCACTTTAATGCCGTGTTTATAAATGATGGAGATGATATCGATGCCCGGATCATTTTTATGACCTAGGATTTCTACGATCTCCCCTTCAGCACTCATTCGGTCTTCAGGGAATTTCGTAATATTCACGATGACTTTATGTCCATCAATCGCTCCGTTATTCTGACTCTTAGGGATAAAGATATCATTTGGAATCCGCTTATCATCAGCAATAACAAACCCGAAATTACGGCTGGATTCATACGTTCCTACCACGCGTGTCGTCGCTCTTTCTAAAATACGGATAACCGTACCTTCCGGCCGCGTCCCGTCCTCTTTCCGTTTCTCTATACGAACGAGGACTTTATCATTATTCATAGCTGAATGAAGGTCGGAGTGATGAATGTACACATCATCCTTATCCTCTTCATCCGGGATCAGAAAAGCGAAACCTTTCGCATGCATCTGAATACGCCCACGAATCAAGTTCATTTTCTCCGGAAGACCAAAGCGGTTTTTGCGCGTCCGCACAAGCTCCCCCTCTTCCTCAAGCTCATTCAGTGCCTTCATGAGGTCCTTGAATTCATCAGAACTTCCAAGTTCCAATGTCTCTTCAAGCTCTTGTACAGATAGTGGTTTTGATGCTGTTTCTTTGAAAAAGTCTAAAATTTGCTGTTTTAACTCTATACTCAATTGTCTTACCTCCTTATAAATGAAGGACAAGACTCCGGCATTATGACCAGTCCAGAGACTCAAGGAAAGCGAGGATGTCTTCGTGCAGCTGCTCTTTTTCCTTATCCATCGTGATCACATGACCAGAGTTTTTGTACCATTTAATATCTTTTTGATCAGCTTCTACTTGCTCATAAATATAGTTTGCACTTTCTGTGTTAATCATTTCATCCTTTTCTGCTTGAACAACAAAGGTAGGCGTGTAGATTTGATCGACTTCATCATGAACTTCCGTAATAAACCCGCCCAATTGCTTGAACATCTCCTCTGATTCATTAAGGAGTTCCTGTACCTCGCGATCAATCGTTTCTTTATCTTTTCCTTCCAATTGTTTATACTGTCTCGCTTTGAACTCAAACCCTTGGGTCAATTGTTTCTCGTTATCAAAAAACATCGGAGAACACATCGTAATGATTCCTTTTATTGGCTCCGAATATGCAAGCTTCAAGCCAAGTACGCCTCCAAGGGACAACCCTGCGACAGCAATTTTCTCATATCCGAGTTCACGCAAGTGGTTCAAGGCGCCCTGAACATCCGCCCACCAGTCCCCGGGTCTCGCGTCGATCAATGCTTCAAGCTCTTTTCCATGCCCTTCATAAATAGGTGCATGTGTGGTATAGCCGTGCTTTTGTAAAAACCGGCCAAGCATCCGCACATCGGCAGAGTGACCAGTAAAACCATGTAGTAATAATACCGCACGTTCTCCTTCCTCAAACGTAAATGGCTGAGGTTGTTTAATTTTCATGTCATTCTCTCCTTACTTCATCTATGTCCTGTTTTTAAGATTTCATTCTAAAGGGCAATGTATTCTATTTTACCAAAATTAAGTTCCCCTGGCACATTTTGAACCTGAATCAGCTTTTTCCCCGTTATTCAATTAAACTGGCAGGTTTGTGGGAAACTCAGTTTCAATATGGTTTTTGAGTGGATGGGGCTGCGGGGAATGACTCGCTTTCCGGGGTAGCTCGGCGAGCATTTTCGGACTTCATCCTGTGGGGTAAAAGTGAGCATAAAAAAACTACGCTTCGTTTATGAAGCGCAGTTTTTTGATTAACCGATGATATATGCAGTTAAGAAAGCTAATACAAAGAAAAGAACGCCTGTTACTACCGTTGCTTTGTGCAACACTGCGTCAATTCCCCGTGCTTTCTGCTTCCCAAATAGTTGTTCCGCTCCGCCAGAAATCGCTCCTGAAAGACCGGCACTCTTTCCGGATTGCAATAGTACAAGGACGATCATTGCAATCGTGTTAATGGTTAGTAAAGTAATTGCAAGTGTTTCCATGATGTGCCCACACCTCCTAAAAACGTACAGATAACTAGTTTAAATGTAGCATAAAAGCCTTTCATCAGCAAGCTTATTCTGTATTCTGACAAAGGTTGTACCTTCGCGAGTGGAAATGGATTATGACAGTAAATGTCGGTCTTTATACGGACCATACCTAATGGTTGAATGGTGAATATTCTCACTCAATAACGAGAGGGTTCATCCTTCATTTTAAGCTTCTATGAACATTTTTGATTGTTTTTGAGCACTTTTGAAAGTTTGTGGTTGATTTTTGTAAGGGTTTTCTTTTATTATAAGTATAGATCACAAGCAAGGAGTGTAGGAATATGCTTACACCAGAACGCCAACAACTTATATTAAAAACAGTCAAAAACGATCATACATCTAAAATCAAACGTCTAGTTGAAGTAACGGGGGCATCAGAATCGACCATCCGCCGTGATTTAGACCAAATGGAGGAACAAGGACTCCTGAGACGTGTTCATGGAGGGGCGTCATTAAGAAGCTCCGCTAGTGAAGAGCCGACCATGGGGGAAAAAGTTACAAAGTTCCATAGCGAGAAGCAGGCGATTGCTCAATTCGCAGCCTCACTCGTTCAAGAGGGAGACTGTATATTCATTGATGCTGGTTCGACCACTTATGAGATGATTCCTTTCCTTAAAGAGAAGAACATCATTGTCGTTACGAATGGTTTGAGTCACTTGGATGCCTTAAACACCCATCAGATCAAAACCTACGTCCTTGGTGGTCTTGTCAAACACCAGACCGGCGCCGTCGTCGGCGCCGGTGCGATCCAAAACCTGCAACAATACCGCTTCGACCAGTGTTTCATGGGAGCAAATGGAGTCACCCTCAAGGACGGGTACACCACTCCCGATCCCGAAGAAGCGGCGATTAAACAGATGACGTTACATTTATCAAAGAATCGTTATGTGCTTGCCGATCATTCCAAGTTTGAGAAGGTCGCTTTCATGAAGTTCTCTGATTTATCAGAAGCAGAAATCATCACGGATTATAATGGTGCATCCATAGAAGAATATCGTAAGAAAACGAATATAAAGGTTGTGACAACATGATTTACACGTGTACGTTAAACCCTTCCATCGACTACATCATGAACGTCGAAGCATTTGAAGCAGGTACGTTGAACCGGGCAAATGAAACCTTTTATTACCCTGGTGGGAAAGGCATCAACGTTTCCCGTGTTATGAACCGCCTTGGTGTCAAAACAAAAGCGCTCGGGTATATCGGCGGTTTTACCGGCACCTTTGTTCAACAGTTTCTCGATCAAGAAGACATTGAGCATGCTTTTATTCAGACATCACAAACGACAAGGGTGAATGTGAAGCTGAAAAGTAACAAGGAAACAGAAATCAACGGCCCCGGAGCTGAAATAACAGAGGGTCTACAAGAAGAGCTCTTAAGCCAGGTGAGGGATCTCTCCAATAAAGACACTCTTGTTCTTGCTGGTAGTCTTCCCTCTTCTCTGCCTTCCGATTTTTATATAACCATGGCTTCGATCTGCGCTGCAAGTGGAGCGAAAGTCGTTGCTGATACTTCCGGGAAAGCACTGGAACAATTGCTTGGTCACCCACTCTTCTTATTGAAGCCGAACCATCATGAATTAGGTGAGCTTTTCGACGTTGACATTGATTCAAAAGAAAAGGCAGCTGAGTACGGCCGAAAGTTGGTTGAACAAGGCGTTGAGCACGTGATTGTGTCTATGGGCGGAGAAGGTGCTGTTTATGTAGGCCGAAACCATGAAATGTTCGCCAATGTACCTAAAGGTCATGTAAGAAATTCTGTTGGAGCAGGAGATTCTGTCGTATCCGGTTTCCTGGCCGCACTGGAAAAAGAGGAGACGATCCTACAAGCTTTCCGTTATGGTGTGGCTTCAGGAAGTGCCACTGCTTTTCAGGATGATCTTTGTCAAAAAGAGGATGTAGAACGATTACTGTCTGACATCCACGTTTCCAATATAAACTAAGGGGAGTGAATCACCATGAAAATTACAGATTTACTGACGAAAGAAACGATTGTACTGAACATGTCTGCCTCTTCCAAACCAGAGGCGATTGATGAGCTTGTTGGTCAATTGGATCGTGCCGGTAAGCTGAATGATCGCGTTGATTTTAAGCAGGCCATTGAGGCACGTGAACAACAAAGTACCACAGGAATTGGCGAAGGAATCGCTATCCCGCACGCAAAAACCTCTGCTGTAAAGGATCCTGCCATCGCTTTCGGACGATCGCAGGATGGATTAGATTATGAATCCCTGGACGGACAGCCGACAAACCTATTTTTCATGATTGCAGCTTCTGAAGGCGCTAACAACACTCACTTAGAAACACTGTCCCGCCTTTCTTCCTTCTTAATGGATAACAAATTCCGTCAGCAATTGGAACAAGCAAAGACAGAAGCTGACGTGATTGAAGCAATTAATGCTAAAGAAGCGGAAGAAGATGATGAAGAAGAAACGGATGATCAAAAAACAGGTAAGATCCTTGCGGTTACTGCATGTCCAACAGGTATTGCTCACACCTTTATGGCCGCTGATAAATTGAAGGCTACCGCAAAGGAAATGGGCGTGAACATCAAAGTGCAAACCAATGGATCTGGCGGTATCAAAAACAGACTGACCCATGAAGATATCGCAGAAGCGGACGCTATTATCGTTGCAGCTGATACGAAAGTCGATATGGAATCATTCCATGGCAAGCCTGTTATTGAAGTTCCAGTCGCAAAAGCGATTCACGAACCAAAAGCATTGATCAACAAAGCGGTAAACAAAGATGCTCCTGTCTATCAAGGTGGCGGAAGCACCAAAGATACTTCTGACGAAAAAGGCCAGCGGAAAGGTGTCTATAAACACTTGATGAATGGTGTTTCTAACATGCTTCCATTCGTTGTCGGTGGAGGGATTTTAATTGCCATTTCCTTTTTCTTCGGTATCGAGTCAGATAACCAGTTTGCCCAAATGTTAAGTACCATTGGCGGAGATGCTGCCTTCTTCTTACTCGTCCCTGTATTGGCCGGTTTTATTGCGATGAGTATCGCTGATCGTCCTGGTTTTGCGCCTGGTATGATCGGTGGTTTTATCGCTATTACTCAAACAGTTGAAGGTGCGGGTAATGGTTCTGGTTTCTTGGGCGGTTTAATTGCCGGTTTCTTAGCAGGTTATTTAACGCTCCTAATTAAAAAATGGTTAGAAGGTTTACCAGCGATTCTTGACGGAATGAAAACGGTCCTTTTTTATCCGGTTCTTGCGATTTTCGGAACAGGAATGATCATGCTGTTAATCAACCCTGCGTTGACTAGTGTTTACACAGCTCTATTCGGTTTCTTAGAAAGTATGAGTGGGTCCAACTTAGCTTTGCTTGGATTGATTGTCGGTGGCATGATGGCTGTTGATATGGGTGGTCCTGTAAACAAGGCTGCCTACACATTCGGAATTGCAGCTCTTGATGCAGGGAACTATACATTTATAGCAGCTGCAATGGCTGGCGGCATGGTCCCCCCTCTCGCAATGGGCTTAGCCACGACGATTTTCAAAAATAAATTCACGAAACAAGAGCGCGAAACAGGGAAGGCCGCTTATCCTCTTGGAGCTTTCTTCATCACAGAAGGAGCCATTCCATTCGCCGCAGCAGACCCGGCCCGCGTCATCCCTTCTATGGTCGCAGGTAGTGCTCTTACGGGTATGCTGACGATGTTATTCGGTATCGGTCTACGCGCCCCGCACGGCGGTATTATCGTTGCACCGCTCGTAGAAGGTGGATTCATGCAAATTGTCCTTTATCTAGTGGCAATCATTGCCGGTGCAATTCTTTCAGCAATTGTTGTAGGATTCTTGAAAAAAGACCTGCAAAAGGCTTAAAATAATAAAGTTAGGGTAATCCATAAACAATAGCAAGTTTTTAAGGAGGAATTATAATGGTAGAGAAAACTTTTAAAATTACATCGTCCGACGGTGTTCACGCTCGCCCAGCAACAGTACTTGTACAAAATGCAGGAAAGTACGAGTCTGATATTAACCTACATTACAAAGAAAAATCCGTAAATCTTAAGTCCATCATGGGAATCATGAGTCTTGGAATCCCTGCAGATGCTGAAGTTAAAATCACAGCAGAAGGCAGTGACGAACAAGAAGCGATCGACCATTTGGAAACAACTATGAAGAACGAAGGCTTGGGGGAATAACAGCATGACACAGCTTCAAGGTATTGCAGCTTCCAGCGGTATTGCCATTGCTAAGGTTTACCGTTTGGAAGCTCCGGACCTTTCTTTCGATAAGAAAGATATTGAGCAGCCGGAACAAGAAGTCAAACGTCTACATGAGGCTCTGGAAACATCAAAATCAGAGCTTGAAAAAATTAAAGAACATACAAGAAAATCCTTAGGTGATGAGCACGCAGAAATCTTTTCTGCCCACCTATTGGTCTTGAGCGATCCAGAATTGATTCAACCGATCGAAGATAAGATCAAGAGCGAAAACGTGAACGCAGAAGCCGCTCTTTCTGAGACGGCAAACATGTTCATCGACATGTTCAAAGGCATGGATAATGAATACATGCGTGAACGTGCGGCAGATATCCAGGACGTAACCAAACGAGTAATGGCTCACCTTCTTGGTGTGACATTCCCGGATCCTGCACTTATTAATGAAGAAGTTGTCATCGTTGCGGACGATTTGACACCTTCGGATACCGCTCAATTGAACAAACAATATGTAAAAGGCTTTACGACAGATATCGGTGGCCGTACATCTCACTCTGCCATCATGGCTCGTTCTCTTGAGATTCCTGCCGTTGTAGGAACAAAAAATATCACTTCCCAGGCTGGGAAGGATACCATGATCATCGTTGATGGAATCAATGGTGATGTCATCATTGATCCGAGTGAAGATCAAGTTGCTGAATACAAGCAAAAGCAGGATGACTTCGAGAAACAAAAACAAGAGTGGGCGAAGCTTAAAGATGAAGCGACTGTCACTTCTGAAGGCGACCACGTAGAGCTTGTAGCGAATATCGGAACTCCTGATGACGTAGAAGGCGTTCTGAACAACGGCGGCGAAGGCGTAGGCCTTTACCGTACAGAATTCCTTTATATGGGCAAAAGCCAGCTTCCTACAGAGGAAGAGCAGTTTGATGCTTACTCTTCTGTGTTGAAGCAAATGGGAGACAAACCTGTCGTTGTACGTACACTGGACATCGGTGGAGACAAGGAGCTTGACTACTTGGATCTTCCTGAAGAAATGAACCCATTCCTTGGCTATCGTGCGATCCGCCTTTGCCTGGAGCGCGATGATATTTTCCGTGTCCAGCTTCGTGCATTGCTGCGTGCCAGCGTCAACGGCAACTTAAAAATCATGTTCCCGATGATTGCAACGCTGGAAGAATTCCGTCAAGCGAAAGCGATTCTCGACGAAGAGCGTGCGAACCTTAAGGAAGAAGGTCATGATGTTTCAGAGGATATCGAAGTCGGAATGATGGTTGAAATTCCTGCAACAGCAGTCATTGCCCGTCAGTTCGCTAAAGAAGTCGATTTCTTCAGTATCGGTACTAATGACCTGATTCAATATACAATGGCCGCTGACCGTATGAACGAGCGCGTGTCCTACTTGTATCAACCTTACAACCCGGCGATTCTTAACCTCGTCAACAATGTCATTGAAGCAGCACATGCAGAAGGCAAATGGGCTGGTATGTGCGGTGAAATGGCAGGAGATGAAATTGCCATCCCGCTTCTACTTGGACTTGGGTTGGATGAATTCAGCATGAGTGCAACATCCATCCTTCCTGCCCGTACGCAGATCAGGGATCTATCTAGAAAGGAATGGACTTCTTATAAAGAAGAAATCCTTTCTATGGGTACAGCTGAAGAAGTTGTTGCTTTTGTCAAAGAAAAAACACAATCCAAGTAGTATTTGCTCGATGAGTGTGGGACAATAGGTTTGTGCCGGTCTATTACCGGCTAGTTTTAGACGAGAAAGAGATGTGTTTCCATGACATTTACTGTGATCATGATCGTATGTATCGCGATTGTTTTGGGGATTGCCGCCATGTTCGGCATGGCTGTCTCTAAAGGCTACGATTACAAACACACCGTTGACCCATTACCAGACGACAAACGTCATAAAGATGAACACAAAAAAGCTGACGCTTAAAAATAGCGTCAGCTTTTTTCATTTCCATCACATAGGTCAAGTTTCTGTTGGATAGGTGTACGTACCTTTGGCTTCGGGATCCGTTTTGGGTAGCCCATCTGCAACACAGAAACCAACTTGTACCGTCGGCTATCGAGTTCTATAGCTTCAGAAAATTGTACATCGTGTAAATAAGGACTCGTCGTCCAAAGAACACCCACTCCCGCTTCCCACGCTAGAAGCTGAACATTTTGGATATAGGCACAAACAGCGGCATAATCTTCTTCAAATTTACGAATATCCTCGTCTCTTTCCATATAGATCAAAGCATGGTGAGGAATATTCAACAAAAAATCACGAATGCCTTGCTCCAGTCGAAGGGTTTTGTTTACGTCATACCCATCAAAGAACCCTTGCCTTCGATAACTTTCCATGACTGCTTCGGCATACGCCGCTTTTCCCTTATCCTGATATAGACGGATCTGCCACGGTTCTTTCATCCTATGGTTAGGCGCCCATGAAGCTTTATTAAAAATGCGTTCCAATACTTCCTTATCCACTTTTTCCTCTTTATACTCATGAATCGAGCGACGGCCTTTTATCGCTTCCAACAGCTCCATCTCGTACACCTCACAACATGATCAGCTTTGCCACAGGCTGCCCCATCCAATAGCCCCATTCCCGCAGAAAAAACGGCACTTTCGTTTCCATGCTTTTATATGCCGAATACTGAGTCGGTACACCTTCGACCTTCATATTCAGATGCTCGGCCATAGCCACAGCTCTTTTCAAGTGAAATTGATCGCTCACAATAAGAAAAGAACGAATGCCTTTTTCATAACTGACTTCTTTTGCATTACTCAAGTTATCCTCTGTGATTAGCGATCGATCCTCAAACAGAATATCTTCTTCTTTCACTCCATGCGCCATCGCATAGTCTTTCCCTACTTCTGCTTCAGAGGAAGCAGCCTTCTCACTTTTACCACCCGTGAGGATCAAATATTCGACATGTCCTTTTTTATATAATTCAATCCCCTGCTTAAGACGCCCCTCAAAGACAGGGCTTGGCTTTCCATTCCACTGTGCAGCCCCGAGGACGATCGCTGCATCGGCTTCCGATACTTTTTCATCGCCATAGGTCCACACGGAATACCCCGTGTATAATGCATAACCTATCATCAAGAATAAAATGATCTGAATGAATCTTTTCATATCTTCTGGTTCTCCTACTCCCTGAATATATGTTCCATCATATCATAGAAAAAAGCCTCTCTGAATCATCAGAGAGGCTCATTTTAAAACTTATTTATTCAAGTTGTAGAATGCTTTCTTACCTGCATATGTTGCAGTGCCAAGCAGCTGGTCTTCAATACGAAGAAGCTGGTTGTACTTCGCTACGCGGTCGGTACGGGATGGAGCACCTGTTTTGATTTGACCCGAATTTGTCGCAACAGCGATGTCTGCAATTGTCGCGTCTTCTGTTTCACCAGAACGGTGAGAGATGACAGCTGTGTACCCAGCACGCTTCGCCATTTCGATTGCTTCGAATGTTTCAGTAAGTGTACCGATTTGGTTCACTTTGATTAGGATGGAGTTGCCAACGCCTTCTTCAATCGCACGGCTTAGCTTCTCCGTGTTTGTTACGAACAAGTCGTCACCGACAAGTTGTACACGGTCTCCGATACGGTCTGTAAGAAGTTTCGTACCTTCCCAGTCGTTTTCATCAAGACCATCTTCAATGGAAACGATTGGATACTTATTCACAAGCTCTTCATACCAATCAACCATTTCTTCAGATGTACGTACAACACCTTCACCTTTCAGGTTGTACTTGCCATCTTCATAAATCTCAGAAGAGGCAACGTCCATCGCAAGCTGTACTTCTTCGCCTGGCTTGTAACCAGCCGCTTCGATCGCTTCGATGATTGTAGATAGAGCTTCTTCGTTTGAACCAAGGTCCGGAGCGAATCCGCCTTCGTCACCTACAGCCGTATTGTAGCCTTTGCCGCCAAGTACTTTCTTAAGAGCGTGGAAAATCTCAGCACCCATGCGGAGCGCTTCTTTGAATGTCGGCGCGCCAACAGGCATGATCATGAATTCCTGGATATCTACATTGTTATCTGCGTGCTCTCCACCGTTTACAATGTTCATCATTGGTGTTGGAAGCGTAGCAGCTGTGAATCCTCCAAGATATTTGTAAAGTGGAAGACCTACAACGTCGGCAGCTGCGTGAGCAACAGCCATGGATACACCAAGGATTGCGTTCGCACCAAGGTTACCTTTGTTTTCTGTACCATCAAGCTCTCTCATCATTTGGTCGATGATTACTTGCTGTGTTACGTCCATACCAAGAAGGTTTGGAGCAATCTTTTCGTTTACGTTATCAACAGCGTTTTGTACGCCTTTGCCAAGGTAACGTTCTTTGTCACCATCACGAAGTTCTACCGCTTCGTATTCACCAGTGGAAGCACCACTTGGAACAAGGGCTGTACCGAAAGCTCCGGATTCTGTATAAACTTCTACTTCAACAGTTGGGTTACCACGAGAGTCAAGGACTTCACGTGCATATACGTCAGTAATGTAAGGCATGAATATCTCTCCCTTATTTTTTAATTAATGATTTTCCTGTCATTTCTTCAGGTTGTTCAACGTTCAAGAGTTCCAACAATGTTGGTGAAAGATCACCAAGAATTCCTCCATTACGGAGTTCCGCCCCATCCTTCGTCACAATGACGGGCACAGGGTTTGTTGTATGAGCTGTCATAGCGTCTCCATCCAAGGTCGTCACCTCATCAGAGTTCCCATGGTCAGCCGTAATGATCGCATGTCCACCTTTTTCGTGGATCTTATCTACGATCTTGCCTAAGCATTCATCCACTGCTTCAATCGCTTTAATGGTCGGCTCAAGCATCCCTGAGTGTCCAACCATATCAGGATTGGCAAAGTTTAGAATGATGGCGTTGTGCTTTTCAGCATCCAGTGCTTCAAGAAGAGCATCTGTGACTTCATAAGCACTCATTTCTGGTTTCTGATCATACGTCGCTACTTTCGGAGAATCGATGAGGATGCGCTCTTCCCCTTCGAATTCTTTTTCGCGGCCGCCGCTCATGAAAAACGTCACGTGTGGATACTTTTCTGTTTCAGCGATACGCAACTGCTTCATGTCATTGTCAGCTAGAACTTCCCCGACTGTATTTTTCAAGTCATTCGGAGGGAAGGCAATCTTACTTCTGACCTGGTCGCTGTATTGTGTCATACCTACAAAGTGAAGGTTTTTCGGAGCGTTTTCACCACGATCATAACCATCAAAATCGTCATTTGCAAATGTACGAGAAAGCTGAATGGCGCGGTCTGGACGGAAATTGAAGAAAATGATACTGTCTTTATCTTCCACTTTTGCGATCGGGTTGTTGTCCTCATCTGTTAGAACAACAGGCTCAACAAATTCATCGTACACTTCCTGCTCATAAGAATCGTCGATTGCTTTGATTGGATCCTTGTACGTTGGACCCTCACCATAAGCAATGGCATCATAAGCTTTCTTGACACGCTCCCAGCGATTATCACGGTCCATCGCGTAGTAACGCCCTGAAAGGGTAGCGATTTGACCAACGCCCACTTCTTCAATGGCTTCTTGTGTCTGTTTGATATAAGTCTTAGCCGATTTCTGACCTACATCACGGCCATCTAGGAATGCATGGATGAAAACTTTCTCGAGCCCTTCTTCTTTCGCCAGCTTCAATGTAGCGATCATATGGTCGATATGACTATGGATCCCACCATCAGATAACAGGCCGAAAATATGAAGAGCTTTATCTTTTGTTTTCGCTTCACGAACCGCGTTCAGCAGCACTTCATTCTCAAAGAAGTCCCCTTCACGAATGGAAAGGTTAATTCTTGTCAGACTTTGATAGACGACGCGGCCTGCGCCGATGTTCAAGTGTCCAACTTCAGAGTTCCCCATTTGACCTTCTGGCAGTCCGACTGCTTCCCCGCATGCCGTTAATTGAGAATGCGGAAATTGGTTCCAGAAACGATCAAAGTTTGGTGTGTTCGCTTGTTTGACAGCATTCCCTTTCTCTTCATCACGAAGAGCATAGCCATCAAGGATGATTAAGGCAGCCAGGTTTTTGTTACTCATTCTTACCTGCCTCCACTAGTTTTAGGAAAGAATCAGCTTCAAGGCTGGCTCCTCCTACTAGAGCACCATCAATGTCGGACTGGGATAGTAGTTCATCAACGTTTGCAGGCTTCACGCTGCCGCCGTATTGGATGCGTACAGCTTCTGCTGCATCTGCACTTACATAATCACTGACGACTTTACGGATGTGTGTACAAACTTCATTCGCTTGTTCAGATGTCGCTGTACGACCTGTACCAATCGCCCAGATTGGCTCATAAGCAATGATTGTTTCTGCACATTGATCATTTGTCAGACCGTCCAATGCTTTTTTCACTTGTGTCTCAACAACGTCCATTGTTTCATTTGCTTCACGCTGTTCTAGAGATTCCCCTACACAAATGATTGGCGTTAAGCCGTGATTGAATGCAGCATGAACTTTTTTGTTAACCTCTTCATCTGTTTCCTTGAAGATTTCACGACGCTCGGAGTGGCCAAGTACGACGTAAGAAACACCAAGTTCTTTAAGCATCACCGGGCTTACTTCACCAGTAAACGCACCACTTTCTTCAAAGTGCATGTTTTGAGCACCGATTTTAAGGCTTGTGCCTTCTGTTTCCTCTACAAGTTTTTGTAGAAAAGGAAATGGAGCACATACAACTGATTCTACCTGCTCAGAGGAAGGAACCTCGTTTTTAGCCGTTTGAATAAAATCTTCCGCTTCACGGTGGTTCTTATTCATTTTCCAGTTACCTGCGATTACTTTTTTACGCATATGGTTTCACCTCTCCTTTTTATTTATCGTTCAACAAGGATACACCAGGAAGATCTTTACCTTCCATAAATTCCAAGGAAGCACCGCCACCAGTAGAGACGTGGTCCATGTCATTTGCGTATCCGAATTTTTCAACGGCTGCTGCAGAGTCGCCTCCACCGATGACTGTGTAGCCATCTGTTTCAGAGAGAGCATTAGCTACAGCTTTTGTACCGTTAGCAAAAGATTCGATTTCAAAAACGCCCATTGGTCCGTTCCAAATGACTAATTTAGAATCTTTAATGACGCTTGCATATTTTTCTCGTGTCTTCGGACCGATATCCAGCGCTTCCCAGTCGGCCGGGATGCTGTCGATTCCGACTTCTTCCTTGTTCGCAGAATCAGAGAAATCATCAGCCACAACGACATCTTCAGGCATAAGGAAGTTGACGCCTTTCTCTTCTGCTTTCTTCATATATTCTTTAGCTAGATCAATTTTATCTTCTTCAAGAAGTGACTTACCGATTTCATGCCCTAGTGCTTTTACAAATGTGTAAGCAAGACCTCCACCGATAATCAAGTTATCGACTTTATCAATCAAGTTATCAATAACACCGATCTTATCTTTCACTTTCGCACCACCAATGATGGCTGTGAATGGACGCTCAGGGTTAGACAGAGCCTTACCTAGAACATTGATTTCTTTCTCCATCAGGAAACCAGCAACGGCTGGGATATGCTCTGCAACACCTGCTGTAGAAGCATGGGCACGGTGAGCAGCACCGAATGCATCGTTTACGTAGAGGTCAGCCATGTCTGCAAAAGCCTTGGCTAATTCCGCATCATTCTTCTCTTCACCAGGATGGAAGCGTACGTTTTCGATCAGAAGAACATCACCGTTTTCCATTTCAGAAATGGCTTTGTTCACTTCAGCTCCGTGTACTTCATCCGTTTTTGTAACGGTTTTTCCAAGAACATCGCTCAGACGCTTGGCTACAGGATCAAGACGAAGATCTTCGACAACTTCCCCTTTTGGACGTCCAAGGTGACTGGCAAGAATGACTTTCGCACCGTTTCCAGTCAGGTGCTTGATTGTAGGGAGGGCAGCTTTGATTCGAGTATCGTCTGTGACCTCTCCCTCGCTCATCGGTACGTTGAAGTCAACACGGCAAAAGACGGTTTTCCCGCTCACTTCAACGTCGCGGATTGTTTTCTTATTCATAGAATGACAACCTCCTTGGTTTGTGGTCAGGTTCATCGCCTGCCCTTATGTACGTTTCCACAGTTTCATTGTGCAGAAACGCCGTTAAGCAGGATGCGAAAAAACATGGATAAAGGAGGAGGACCTGAGACCTCCTCCTTTCCAGCTTTTTCATAGTATTTTCTAAAACGGCTCAGATATTACAAGCCTTGGTTTTTAAGGTATACAGCCAAGTCTACACAACGGTTGGAGTAACCAGTTTCGTTGTCATACCAAGAAACGATTTTAACCATGTTGTTTTCAAGGATTAGTGTAGATAGACCATCAATGATGGAAGAGTGAGTGTTGCCATTGTAGTCCGTAGAAACAAGTGGCTCGTCACTGTAGCCAAGGATTCCTTTAAGGTTACCTTCAGCTTCTGCGCGAAGAGCTTCGTTCACTTCTTCAGCAGTTACATCTTTATCAAGCTCAGCAACCAAGTCTACGATGGAAACGTTGGATGTTGGTACACGCATAGCCATACCGCTAAGCTTGCCATCAAGGTGTGGAAGAACTTTTGCAACGGCTTGTGCAGCACCTGTAGTTGTCGGGATGATGTTCTCAGCAGCTGCACGCGCACGACGGTAATCTTTGTGTGGAAGATCAAGGATCTGCTGGTCGTTCGTGTAAGAGTGAACAGTTGTCATCATACCGCGCTTAAGACCGAACTTCTCATCAAGAACTTTAGCGTATGGAGCCAAGCAGTTCGTCGTACATGAAGCGTTTGAGATGACGTGGTGAGAATCTTTGTCGTACTGGTCTTCGTTTACACCCATAACGACTGTAAGGTCTTCTTGCTTCGCTGGAGCAGAGATAACAACTTTTTTAGCACCTGCATCCAAGTGTTTCTTCGCATCGTCACGCTGAGTGAAACGACCTGTAGATTCGATAACGATATCTACGCCAAGATCTCCCCAACCAAGTTGAGCTGGATCTTTTTCAGAAAGTACTTTAATTTCGTTTCCGCCGACAATCAGATTGTCACCGTTTGTTGTTACTTCCTGCTCAAGCTTACCGTGTACCGTATCGTATTGAAGCAAGTGTGCAAGCATGTTTGCATCTGTCAAGTCGTTAACCGCTACTACCTCAACATCATTGTTGTTTAGAGCAGCACGGAAAACATTACGTCCAATACGTCCAAATCCGTTAATACCAATTCTTACTGTCATGCAAAATTCCTCCTTAGGATGATTGAAATCATATTTATTTAAAGGGATAAATCCCTTATTAACTCTTGGGCTGCACCTTCATCAGTGATCAGGACATTACTCTGGCCCGGTTGGAAATAAGATGAAATGGCTTGTGCTTTCGAACGGCCTCCAGCAACAGCGATCACGTGTTTGGCACGTTTCAGATCTTCTAATTGTAAACCGACCGTACGAACTTTGTGAACGATCTCACCCTCCACATTAAAATAATAACCAAAAGCTTCGCCTACCGCGTTATGCTTTCTGATTAATTCCAACTGTTCAGGGGAAGTCTTTCTCCGTTCTGCCATCGTGAGCGCATCGCCGACTCCGTGGATGACGATTTCAGCGTTACGGATGATGTCTAACACTTCTTTGATCGAAGGTTCTTCTTTTATCGTCTGATAGGATTCCTCACTGAGAGGATCGGGTACATACAAAAGACGATAGTCCCCCCTCGCTTTTTTCGCCATTTCCGCACAGATCGTGTTGGCCTGGTTTTCAACTCTTTCTCCTAAGCCTCCACGTGCAGGGACGTATAAGCACTGATCAGCTCCAGACAGCGGCGTCATTACTTGTGCGACGGATGCCATGGTTGTTCCGCCTGTAATGGCTATCACCTGGTCAGGCGACATATGTTCTTTCAAATACTGGACACATGCTTTTCCCATCTCTTGTTTTACCCAATTAAGCTCATCACTATCACCAGGAACAACAACGACATAGTCTAAATTTAATTTATCCTTTAATTGTTGTTCTAAAACCTTAATCCCAGAGACCTCTTTAATAAACTCAGCTAACTGCTCAAGAATGTTCTGCCCTTCATAACTTAAGTGCATGCCTCTTGAAGTAATTTCTACAGCACCTTGTTTATTCAGAAAGTCCACTTCGCTTCGGACCGTACGTTCAGCCAGCTCAACACTTTCAGCTAACGCTCTTCGGCCCACAGGCTGCATGATCTGGATGTAGTACAACAGCTGATAACGGCGCTGTATAACGTCCAGGACATCCGGGAATAATTTTTTTTGTAAGTCGATGAACGCTCTCATGGAAAAAGCCCCTTCTTTGAAATGGTACCAACCGGGATGTATTACGTCCCAGCTAGTCATATTATGTCCCGCTCGGAGCAAAAAAATATCTTATTTCAATTTTATATTAACAGGGGGGGTAGTCCACGTGCAAGCGAAAACCTAGACGTTTTTTATTGTAAACGCTTCATTAGTTCGAAGTAATCAATTTTACGATAATCCAACTCTTCCTCACCGATTTTCAATACCGGGATCTCCAGCATATACTTTTCAAGCAAGGCAGGATCACTTTCAATGTCGACCAATACTACTTGGACCTCAAACAAAGACAACAAATCCTTAACTTCTTCACATAACCCACAGTTATCTTTTACATATAATATCACTTCAGACATACGCAAACCTCCCTGATCGACCATTTCCATCATACCAAACAGAAACCTGACTCATCCATCACGAAAGCATAAAATCGAACTAAAAAAAGACACGCTTCAGGAAGCATGTCCTTTTTTATCATAAAAACCATTATCGATTTTCAACTTACGTTTATCCAGGAAATGAGCTAACTCTTCACCTACATACTTTTCAGGTGTTCGCTTCAATGATTGATAGTTGAAGGATAACTTTTGCTGTTCTTGCATATCGAACAAGTGAATCCGCCTGTCTTCAGAAACTTCTTCAGTCGACAACATTTTGTAACGGATTAGGTTTGTCATAAATACCCCTCTTCTAAATAAAGCGAAAAATCTGACTTTATTTATTCAATAGTAACATAGAAAGAGTGCTAAATAAACTACATCGCGATAATAAAACCAAATAAATGTTCGTATAATTTATGTGAGAATTATGTTTAAGCATTATTTAAATAACATGAGTGTAACCGCAAGAAATTTAAGGGTTTTATATATTAGCATAATGATATTTCTGTAAAAAAAGGACCTTCCTTACATCTAAGGAAGGTCCTCCTGGTTAGCGCGCCCGAGAGGATTCGAACCCCCGACTGACGTAGAACCGGAATCTACCGCTCTATCCAACTGAGCTACGGGCGCAAAAGCGACATGCATTTAATATTATAAGGAGAATCCCCAAAAAACGCAACCCATTTTTTCGTTCTTCCAAAAAGCTTTGGCGTAATGTCCCCCCAGTCACTATTAGAGAGGGAGATCCTTTTTCGAGCAACTCATTTGGCAGGGGTGTTAGGAAGGGGGAGACTGCAGCGGGAAAAGGATCCAGACATAACCTCGTAAGGCGTAGCCGGAGGAGGCTTGCCAGTTCCCTCACAAGCGAGCCCTTCCCCTAAGATCCAAAATTCTTTCAATCATCTAGATAACCATTTTCTTAGTCTCCTACCACGTCGTTTAATTATAGGCTTGGACGTTTATATAGGTAAATTTAGGGTATGATGGTAGAAGGAATTGGAACACATCACATAGAACGAATAAGAATAACCGTTTTTCATACTTAAAAGGCGAACATTTCTTGCTGAAATAAAGGAAAAAAGGTCGATTGTTTTTGTTTGACCTTCACTGACCTTATAGGTATGATGAATGTATTCCATCATTAATAATTTGATGTTAAGGAGGATTTTCAAATGAATTTAGTCCCTACAGTTATTGAACAAACAAACCGCGGAGAACGTGCCTATGATATTTATTCCCGCTTACTTAAAGACCGCATCATCATGCTGGGAAGCCCGATTGACGATAACATCTCAAACTCTGTTGTTGCACAGTTGCTTTTCCTAGCCGCTGACGATCCAGAGAAAGATATTTCCCTATACATCAACTCTCCTGGTGGATCGATTACAGCAGGTATGGCGATTTATGATACCATGCAGTTCATCAAACCAAACGTATCTACAATCTGCACAGGTATGGCTGCATCTATGGGTGCATTCCTACTAAACGCAGGTGAACCGGGTAAACGTTATGCCCTGCCTAACAGTGAAGTTATGATTCACCAACCACTTGGAGGAACACAAGGCCAGGCATCAGATATCGAAATTCACGCCAAGCGTATTATCAAGATGCGTGAGAAGCTGAACAAGATTCTTGCTGAACGTACTGGACAGCCAATGGAAGTCATTGAGCGCGACACGGATCGTGATAACTTCATGTCTGCCTATGAAGCTGTTGACTACGGCTTGATCGATAAAGTTATGGAGAAAAACGACAAATAAGCCAAACACAAAATCCGCTGTGATGACACAGCGGATTTTTTTGTATTGTATGAAAACGTTCCCTTATTGGAGAACGTTCATTTTTTCACATAAATACAGATTAGTCATTTTTTACGAAGTCTGTAAGTACCTGAACCGCTTCTTCTTCATCTGATCCGTCTGCAATCAATTTAATTTCTTCATCTGTTCCAACAGCTAGACTCATTAACCCCATAATACTCTTAGCATTTACACGTTTCTCACCTTTTTCGATAAAAACATCTGCGGTAAACTTGTTCGCTTCTTGTACGAATTGTGCTGCTGGCCTTGCCTGTAACCCCGTCTCAAGCTCAATCGTTATCGTCCTTTCAATCACCTGTCATTCTCCTCTCATTCTATATTCCAACTTCTTTGTAAGCGGATTCAATACTTAGAAAAAAGAACGCTCTCTTATAGAAAGCGTTTATAATTGTATTTCATTATAGCATGAATTTGTTAAGGAAACATTAATTTCTTGTGTTTTCTGTGACTTCACCTTTTCTAACTTTGTCGGCGAACTCGTCGATTTTACGCAGGCGATGATTGATGCCTGATTTACTAATCGACCCTCCAGAAACATACTCCCCAAGCTCTTTCAAAGAAACTTCCTGATGCTGTAGTCTTAAAGATGCAATCTCCTGCAGTTTATCTGGCAGGGCTTCTAAGCCTACGGTCCGTTTAATGAATTTTATGTTCTCCACTTGGCGGAAAGCTGCACCGATCGTCTTATTCAAATTCGCTGTCTCACAGTTGACGAGACGATTGACGGAATTTCTCATATCCCGGACGATTCTTACATCTTCAAACTTGAAAAGAGCCTGGTGGGCTCCAATATTGCTGATGAGCTCTGTGATTTTATCGGCTTCTTTCAAGTAAGTGATGTATCCTTTTTTACGACTGAGCGTCCTCGCGTGCAACCCAAAACTATTCATAAGCTTACACAACGCCTCGTTGTGTTCCTCATCAGATGAATAAATTTCAAGATGATAAGAAGAGGTTTCCGGGTTGTTGACCGAGCCGCCTGCAAGAAATGCTCCTCTTAAATAAGCCCTTTTACAACACGTATCGTTCAAATACTTTTGAGGGATGTCTGGATTAATGGACAGAGGACCTTTCAGGATTTCAAGATCTTCAAGTACAACATTTGCTTTTTCCGACATCCTGACAATATAAACGTTGTTCTTCTTCAATCTCATTTTCTTCCGAACAAGCAGTTCAACTGGATAGGGATATAGCTTTTTGATTAACGTGTAGATCCTTCTGGCAATCGCTGCATTCTCTGTTTGTACATCGAGAATATATTCACGATTGGAAAGGGAAAAGGTACCGTTCATTCGGACAAGGGCAGCTAGTTCCGATTCCATACAGCAAGGATCGGCTTCTACGTTCGTTAATTCTTTTTTGATCTCTGATGCAAATGACATGATGTACACCCCCTTCTACCTACCACGCAACACCTAAAGCATGGAGTGCAATAACTTTGCTAATTTTTCTGTGTCATGACGTAACATAGGCTTGCTATGGTCGATGATATCTTCTTCTATGACTTTCAATCCCATGGATTTAATTCTTTCTATATCGTACACGACGGGCTCCGCGTTTTCTTCCGCATAAGCAGCCCGTAACCCTTGATCGATTGGTTGGTTATGCACAATCACTGACTGTAACACACCTTCACCAATATGATCAAATAATGCCTGGATATGATCAGCAGCCGTATAACCGGAAGTTTCCCCCTGCTGTGTCATCACGTTGCATATATAAGTGACCGTCGCTTTTGTATCTTTCAACGCCTGACCGATTTCCGGAATGATGATGTTCGGTAATATACTCGTGTAAAGACTTCCAGGAGAGATGACAATTAAATCTGCAGACTTAATTGCATCCACGGCTTCAGGCAAAGGCTGAACGGGCGTAGGACTTACGTACACCCTTTTTATTTTCTTGTTCTGCTTCGGAATACTCGATTCACCAGTAACCACTGTTCCATCCTCCATCTCCGCATGGAGGTTCATGGAATGGTTTGCAATCGGATAAATATGACCGCGCACATTCAGGACTCTGGAGATTTCTTTAATTCCTTTATAAAAGTCCCCCGTCATGGATGCCATCGCAGCCAGCAGAAGATTTCCCATAGAATGACCGGAGAGGCCGTTCCCCACTGCGAACCGGTGTTGAAAAAGTTCAAGGAGCATTGGCTCTGCATCCGATAAGGCAGCCACTACATTCCGGATATCTCCTGGAGCAGGAATAGCCATCTCGTTGCGTAAACGGCCGGAACTTCCACCATCATCAGCAACCGTGACAATGGCAGAAAGATCGATTGGTAAGTTTTTTAACCCGCGCAACAGCACAGGCATCCCGGTCCCGCCACCTACTACAACGACACGCGGCTTGGTTTTATGGTCCATCCGTTACAAACCCTTTCTTTTATCAATATCTCTGTGCGTGACATGGGTCACGAAATCTGTAGAGAAGTATTCCGATAAATGCTCAGCAAGTGCGACGGATCGATGTTGGCCACCTGTACACCCGACAGCAACAACAAGCTGGCTTTTGCCTTCACGTTTGTATTGTGGAAGCATGAAATGGAGCAAATCCTTCAGCTTTTCAAGGAACTTCTGTGTATCTGTCCATTTAAAAACATAGGAAGATACTTCTGTATTCAACCCTGTTAATGGACGCATATGTTCCACATAGTGTGGATTCGGCAGGAAACGCACATCAAACATTAAGTCTGCGTCAATGGGAACACCGTATTTGAATCCGAAGGAAACCATCTGTATAGAAAACACCTGCTGTTCCTGCTGGCGGTACTTTTCAATAATCCGCTCCCGGAGTTCTTTCGGCTTCAGTGATGTCGTATCTATGATCGTCTGCGAACGTCCTCTCAGTTCATCCAGCATTTTTCTCTCTCTTCGAATACCTTCAAGCGGCAGTCCTTCTTTAGCAAGGGGATGAGATCTTCGTGTTTCTTTATAGCGGGAAACAAGCGCCTGATCTTCTGCATCAAGGAAAAGAATATGTTCTTGCAACCACTCCTCTTTTCCAAGACGGTCAAGAGAATCAAACAGCGCATCGAAAAATTCTCGTCCACGTAAATCCATCACTAAAGCCACGTTTTGGATATTGTTGCTGGAATCTTTCATCAGTTCAAGGAATTTCGGAAGCAGGGCCGGTGGTAAATTATCGACACAAAAAAAACCGAGATCTTCAAAGCTCTGAACAGCTACGGTTTTCCCTGCCCCTGACATCCCTGTGATGATTACTAACTGAGTATCGCTGGCATTTACTGGCATCTTTCATCGCTCCCCATTAGTCAGGTCGTGACGGATCCAAATCTTGATCGATCAAGCGGAAGTCCGTCGTATATACAAATGTTCCATATACTTGCTCTTCACTACTTAAGATGTGCTTGAAAATCCTCCGATCTCCCTCTGCCATCGGTTTTTGAAGAACTTCATCAACCGGAACCCATTCCAGTTCACCTTCTTCACTTTCATCAAGCAAGGTCCCTGAATAGCTCGTACTGTAAAAAGTAAACATCATCCACTCTTGAGCGGTTTTCTCTTCTTCCCGCATGACGAATGTAAAGGAACCACGAAGCTCTGGATTTTCAATGGAAAGTCCCGTTTCTTCTTTAAATTCCCGGACAACGGAATCTTTGATATTCTCTCCAGCTTCCATCTTTCCGCCCGGAGCAACATACCAGCCTCTGCGTGGTTTTTTTAACATCAATACGGAATCATTAACTTTCAAAATACAATTCGCTACACGCTGCATCGTTATGGTCACCTCATTTTCTTTCTAGAGGGCATCTCCACCCATTATACAATGAATACACAGGTTGCTACAATATTATGTTCCACAGCCTGGTTTGAAAACTATTTCCTTTAACGGATTCGGAAAATGGTTTCGTTGCTTATGTTTGAAATGAATGAAACGAACCCTTTGCTAAAAAGTTAAAAGTGTATCTATTAATTAAAAGTATGGGCATTCCAATAAGTGCATTTGTTAAACAAAAAAAAGACACAGATGACGAGCACCTGTGCCTCATAGAGATTAATCTATTAAAAGGGGGTCAATTAATCATTTCCATCGTAACAGGAAAATATTTCATCGGTGTTACACACGAGTTAAAATGGTGTTTCTTTTTAATTGACGACCTTCAATTCCTCTAAAAGATTTTCAATATAGTGCTGGGCAGATTGTGCGGCAATGCTTCCATCACCAGTTGCTGTTACAATTTGACGCAATTCTTTTTCACGGATATCCCCGGCTGCAAAAACGCCCGGTACTTTCGTTTCCATGTTTTCGTCTGTTTCGATATATCCTTGTTCATTCGTGATGCCTAAGCTTTCGAATGGTTTGGACAATGGAATCATTCCGATATAGATGAACGTACCATTGGTATCGAAGTCGTATTCTTCACCTGTTTTCTTATTGTGAAGCGTGACGCTTCCCACTTTTCCATCTTTTTCATTGATGGTTTTGACGACGGTATCCCAGATGAAATCGATCTTGTCGTTATCGAACGCGCGATCTTGTAGAATCTTCTGTGCGCGTAATTCATCGCGACGGTGAACGATCGTCACTTTGCTTGCGAAGCGGGTAAGGTAGACACCTTCTTCAACTGCAGAGTCTCCTCCACCTACAACGACTAGTTCTTTATCACGGAAGAATGCACCGTCACATACCGCGCAGTAAGAAACACCGCGGCCTCCGAGTTCTTTTTCACCTTGCACACCAAGTTCTTTATATTGAGCACCTGTCGTTACAATAACCGCACGTGCTTTGTATTCTTTATTACCGGCTTTGACCGTCTTGTACTCCTTGCCATCTACCACTTCTTTGATGTCGCCATACGCATATTCGGCACCGAATTTTTTTGCGTGGTCGAACATTTTGTTGGATAAGTCTGGTCCAAGGATACTTTCAAAGCCTGGGTAGTTCTCAACGTCTTCTGTATTCGCCATTTGACCTCCTGGAATTCCACGCTCAATCATAAGCGTATCCAGGTTGGCACGGGAGGTATAAACAGCGGCTGTCATACCAGCAGGACCTGCCCCGGCGATAATAACATCATAAATACGATCTTCACTCATCAATCTTCACTCCTTATGAATCCGAGTAATCTCAGTTGCGATTCCTGTACATATCATAGTAAATCATACGAAAACCGTCCATTAATGTGCTTACGTATGAGAGAAATGCATGTTCACCTATTCCTGTTCCCAGGGTCCGCCTTCTTTCCCCATTTTCGGGAACTGTTTGCAGCCTTTCTCCCATAGCTGCAACGCTTTGGATGGATAACCTGTATGGTAAAGAGAGATACTGTACCATTTGTAGTAAACTCTGCGCCTGGTGACCTGTTTATTACGAAGCGACCTGAACCGTTCGACCGCTTCCTGGTAATACCCTGCTCTCGCCAGAGTTTCAGCTACAGCTAGTTTTTGCTGTTCATGCATAGGAAATACATTGCGGAGTCGCTCAATGTGAAAAGACGCTTCTTGCGTCATTCCCTGCTTCAAATAAAAGGTAGCCAAATTCACGTCACAATGGATATTCGCCGGTTCTTTCCCCAGGGTTTCTTTTTCAAACTGAATGGCTTCGTCACGTTCCCCATTCATAAATAAAGCGTAGGCATATCGATGTTTAGCGATTTTGAAGTCAGGGAAAAGCTCCATCATTTCATCAAGGACACTTAGAGCTTCTTCCCACTCTTCGTGCTCCAGATGATAAAATGCTGTTTCCTGATAGATGATCAACTCATCTTCATCTTCAAAGGCCCAATCATCATCTTCATCTTCTTCCTCTAAAGAATCCAGCATATCTCTCAGTTGCTTTGCCGCTTCTTCAAATTCGCTGTCACCGGGTTGTTCTAAATAGGTGTCCACATATTTTTTTGCATCATTAAGAAGACCGAGGTGAGCGTAATTATTGGCCATCAGATAGTAACAATCGACGTATTCTTTACCATGTTCAGCCAATACCTCGGTCAGTACCTGATTTGCGGCATGATAAGAGCCAACTTCCGTATAAACGACAGAAAGTTGGCATGGATATAATGGTTCATCGGGAGAAGCTTCAATCGCCTTTTTCAGCCACTTGACAGCAGCACTGAAACGACGCTTTTGAAAAGCTTGTATCCCATGGGAAAAGTAAAAAGACCCCGTTGGTACAAATGGGATAATGTTCGTATCCTGTTGTGCTGTAGTTCCTTTAAGTGTTGTCGTCATGACTGTCCCCCTATTTCCGTTTCAAATCTCACTAATTATGCAGTATAACATAAATGCTCACAGAGAAATAGGAGAAAAATGTAATCCATTTAAGAATGACGTTTTTCCAAAACATCCAATACATCGTCCAGTGGAACCTGACGATCAGTAAGGATTAATAAGAGGTGGAATAAAAGGTCCGCAGATTCCAAAGCAATTTCTTCTGGATCATCATTTTTTGCAGCGATGATGACTTCCCCTGCTTCCTCACCGATTTTCTTCGCAATCCTGTCCACACCTTCCTGAAACAAAGTGGATGTGTAAGATCCTTCAGGAAGAGTTGCTTTTCGGTCAGCCAGTACAGTTTGGAGCTCATCTAGAATTTGATAGCGATTTTCTTTCAGTTTCGTTTCCGATTCTGTCAGTTCTTCCGAAAAACAGCTATAATCTCCTTTATGGCAAGCTGGACCTGAGGGGACCACTTGAACGAGTAAGGCATCCTGGTCGCAATCGTAATGGATGCTTCTTACTTCCTGTGTGTTACCAGAGGTTTCCCCTTTGTGCCACAACTCTTGGCGGGAGCGGCTGTAGAATACCGTTTCACCGATCTCCAACGTTTTTTTCAAAGATTCTTCATTCATGTAGGCCAAGGTCAGGACAGCTTTCGACTTGGCATCTTGCACAATCGCTGGAACGAGACCTTGGGCATCGTATTGGATTTCATCTAGATTCATCGGACAGGCACTCCTTTTTCCTTCAAATACGCTTTCACGTTTTGTACAGACGTTTCTTTATAATGAAATATGGATGCTGCGAGCGCGGCATCTGCTTCAACTTCAGTAAATACATCATAAAAGTGTTCACTGGACCCTGCACCTCCGGAGGCGATGACAGGAACATTGACAACTTCCTGAACGGCCTCTAATAAAGGCAGGTCAAAACCGGATTTTTCACCGTCTTTATTCATGGAGGTGAGCAGAATTTCTCCCGCTCCAAGCTTGACCGCTTCCCTCGCCCAATCCGTCACGAGCCAATCGGTCGGTGTCCGCCCCCCATGCGTATAAACACGCCAGTTCGCTGCCTCTTCATCATACTTCGCATCAATCGCCACAACGATGCACTGACTTCCGAAGTAATCCGCACCTTCTGTGATCAAAGCAGGCCTTTTCACAGCGGATGAGTTTAGGGATACTTTATCTGCTCCATTTCGGAGGGTTTCTTTAATGTCCTCAAGCGTCCTAATGCCGCCTCCGACTGTAAAAGGAATGGCAAGCTCTGAAGCAACAGACCGAACGACATCAATCATCGTTTTCTTCCCTTCATGACTGGCGGAGATATCGAGAAACACAAGCTCGTCCGCTCCTTGTTCGTCGTACACCTTCGCAAGTTCAACAGGATCACCGGCATCGCGGATATCAACGAACTGTATGCCTTTAACGACACGTCCTTCTTTCACATCCAGGCAGGGAATAATTCGTTTGGAGAGCATTCAGTCCACCTCCACAGCAAGCGCTTCTTTTAAGGTGAATTGGTTCGTGTACAAGGCTTTTCCTACAATCGAACCAATGACATTCCGATCCTTATATTCTTTCAGTTCAACAAGGTCATCCAGGCCTTTAATACCTCCAGATGCTATCACATCCACACCTGTTTCTTCAGCCAAACGGACGATTTCCTTCGTATTCGGACCTGAAAGCATACCGTCTTTCGCAATATCCGTATAAATGAACGTTTTCGCTCCCGCTGATGCCAGGTCCTTCCCTAAATCCACAGCCTTCACTTCCGATTGTTCCAGCCATCCGGCAGTCGAAACAAAGCCGTCACGCGCATCCAGACCGATCGCAATCCGTTCTCCATACTTTGAAAGGAACTGTTTGGTTGTTTCCACATCGCGAACAGCAAGGGAACCGATGATGACGCGATCGACGCCCTCATCCAAGTAAAAGCGGACATCTTCTTCAGAGCGGATCCCTCCGCCGATCTGTACACGGCAGTCCAATTCCTTCGCCACCCGCAACACATGCTCCGCATTTTGCTTCGAACCTTCCTTTGCTCCGTCAAGATCGACCATATGGATCCATGAAGCTCCTGCTGCAGCAAATTCCTTTGCCACTTCAAAGGGATTCTCCCCATAGACGGTTTCTTTTTCAAAATCACCTTGTTCTAGACGCACACATTTTCCGTCACGCATATCAATCGCTGGATAAATCGTAAAGCTCATCGTTAAAACTCCTCACTGTTTGCACATTACTTTACAAAAATTCTCTAATAACTGCATGCCGGCTGTCCCACTTTTTTCTGGGTGGAACTGGCTGGCTACAAGGTTTTCTTTTCCAATGATTGCAGGAACTTGCATATGGTAGTCAGAAGTCGCAAAAAGGATAGAGGGATCATTCGTCTTTACAACAAAAGAGTGAACGAAATAGACATGGTCTTCGTTTACGTCTGTCATCAGAGGTTTATCCGGCTGATGGATCTCAAGCTGGTTCCACCCCATGTGCGGGACCTTGTACGAACGCCCTTGTTCATCAATCCCCGGGAAGCGGGAAATGGTGCCAGGGAACAACCCTAACCCTTCTGTAAGTCCGCCTTCTTCACTGCTCTCGAATAACAGCTGCATCCCTAGACATATGCCGTAGACCGGTGTACCTTCAGCCACTTTATCTTTTATAAAATCTATGAATCCATGTTCTTTAAGTGCTCTCATCGCATCCGGAAATGCGCCCACCCCAGGAAGGATGTAGCCATCACAGCCTCCCAATGCCTGTGGCCGGTCCCCGATTGTATAGTCCACGCCAAGTCGTTCAAGCGCTTTTGAAACACTGAATAAATTTCCCATTCCATAATCGATGATGCCTATCATTATAAACTTCCTTTCGTACTCGGAACTCCTTTGACACGTGGGTCGATTTGAGTCGCTTCATCCAAAGCACGTGCAAAGGCTTTGAACATCGCCTCAATAATATGATGGGTGTTATACCCATGATGTAAGACGATATGTAGGTTCATCCGTGCTTCTACAGCAAGTTTCCAGAAAAATTCATGGACATTTTCCGTATCAAATGTACCCACACGATCTTTTGGAAGCTCAGCGCGCCACTCCAGGTGTGGACGGTCACTCAAATCAACCGCTACCGTGACAAGCGTCTCATCCATCGGTAGAGTCATCGACCCATAACGTTTCATGCCGTATTTATCCCCGACCGCTTCCCGTAACGCCTGCCCAAGACAAATCCCGATATCTTCCGTTAAGTGATGATCATCCACTTCCACATCACCCCGTCCGACGACCGTTAAATCAAAGAGGCCGTGTTTTGTGAACAATTCCAGCATGTGAGAAAGAAAAGGAACCTGGACATCCAAGTCCGCTTTTCCTCCACCATCAACTCCAAGTTCAAGTTGTATATCTGTTTCTCTCGTTTTGCGTTCAATTCTTGCTGTTCTCGTTTCTGTCATTTCCACCGCTCCTTACGTGTCTCTACTGCGCGTGCGTGGGCTTCCAACCCTTCCAACCGGGCAAATCGGGCAATCTTATCTACATTCGTCTCAAGCGCCTGTCTGCTATAAGAAATGACACTCGACTTTTTCACAAAGTCGTCAACGTTGAGAGGACTTGAGAAACGCGCGGTCCCATTCGTTGGAAGAACGTGATTGGGTCCGGCAAAATAGTCCCCGACAGGCTCACTACTGTACGGTCCTAGGAAAATCGCTCCTGCGTGCTTGATCTTTCCCAGCTCCTGAAAAGGATCTTCCGTCACAATTTCCAGATGTTCGGGTGCTATTTCATTGATGGTGTCGACCGCTTCTGCCCATGTTTTGCAAAGGACGATCATTCCATAGTCTTCCACGCTCTTTCTTGCGATATCAGCACGAGGTAAAGAATCCAGCTGTACCTGCACTTCTTTCTCCACAGCCTTCGCAAGCGTCTCACTCGTTGTCACAAGTACGCTTGATGAGCGGGCATCGTGTTCCGCTTGAGAAAGAAGATCGGCAGCGATTTCTTCGGCACGCGCGGTTTCATCAGCAAGAACGGCAATCTCACTTGGCCCAGCAATCATATCGATATCTACATCCCCGAATACTTCACGCTTTGCTAGAGCGACAAAGACATTTCCTGGCCCTGTAATTTTATCAACAGAAGGGATTGTTTCTGTTCCATAAGCGAGAGCGGCAATCGCCTGTGCACCGCCTACTTTGAACACATCTTCCACCCCTAGAATATGAGCAGCAAGAAGGACACCCTCGGGTACTTTTCCATCCTGGCCGGGAGGGGTCACCATGACGACCCGTTCCACGCCCGCTACTTGTGCTGGAATCACATTCATGAAGACAGAAGAAGGATAAGCGGCCGTTCCACCAGGCACGTATACCCCTGCTGCATCGATCGGCGTGATTTTTTGACCTAAAAGCGTCCCGTCTTCTGAACTGTCAAACCAGGAAGTAGTCTTCTGTTTTTCGTGAAAAGTACGGATGTTCTCCGCTGCCTCCTGTAAGATTTGGACGTACTCTCCATCGAGGGAAGCATACGCTAGTTCAAACTCTTCTTTTGAAACTTTGAAGGATTTCAAGGTCGCTCGGTCAAAACGCTCGGTATATTCTCTGACTGCTTCATCTCCGCGATTCTTCACCTGAGCAATGATTTCCTGTACAGCCATTCGCTGCTCTTCCGTTCCTTGATCGACGGAACGCTTCAATGACTTCAAATCAGATTTATTAATGATCTTCATCAGCGCTCCCCTTCCATCACTTCACTCAGTTTACTCACCATTTCCTCAATCTCGTTGCTCTTCACACGGTAACTGACCGGGTTCACAATTAAACGGGAAGTAATCTCTGTGATTTTCTCATACTCTACCAGTCCGTTTTCTTTTAACGTGCGGCCTGTCGATACGATATCGACAATCCGATCTGCCAATCCAATCAATGGTGCAAGTTCAATCGATCCATTCAATGGAATGATTTCAATCTGTTCGCCCTGCTCGCGGAAATAGTCAGAGGCAACTTTCGGATACTTCGTAGCGATTTTCGGTGCAATCCTGCTCAGAGGCTGATCAGGCAGCCCCGCAACAGCCACATAGCATGGGCTTATTTTTAAATCGAGCACTTCATAAACATCACGGTCCTGCTCAAGCAGGACGTCTTTGCCTGCAATCCCGATATCTGCTGCTCCATATTCTACATAAGTGACAACATCCATCGGTTTGGCCATCATGACGCGGATGTTCTGTTCCGGAAATTCCAAGATCAATTTTCTAGACTCATCCATGTCCGCTTCAAGCTCATAGCCCGCTCTTTTCATTAGTTCCGCCGCTTCTTCGTAAATACGCCCCTTCGGCATGGCAATGGTCAACGGCTTACTCATCACGCTCACCTCCACCTTTTGTCAAATCAATCGTTTCTGATAATTCTGCTTTGAATGCTGCCAAGTCCGGGATTTGGTCCACGTGTTGTAAAAGGACCGCCTGCCCATCCTCACGGTAGCGTTTCGCTTCCTTCATCCCTTGTCCGTAACTATCATCGTCGACGATGACACCAATTCGCCCATCATCAGACTCTTGTTCGTTCAATGCTTCTACTAGACGTTCCAGGTGGACGGCAAAACCAGTGGCTGATGCACTTAGCTGGAAGGAAGGCAGCAACGTATCATAGCGCCCTCCGTTACAAAGAAGGGCTCCAAGATTTGGCGCATAACCTTCGAACAAAATCCCGGTGTAATAGTCCATGTGGCTGATCAAGTTCAAATCAAAGTGAATATATTTTTCTACCTCATACTGTTGAAGAAGCCGATATAATTGCTTCAATTCATTCACAGCCTGCATGCAAGCTTGATTCCTGGCAAGTGAACGGCTGCTTTCGAAGATTTCTTCGCCGCCTTTCAAAGCGAGCAGCTGAAGGAGGGCATCTTTTTTATCCTCTGGAGCAGATAATTCCTTCACTGCTTCCCGGTACCCGACATAATTTTTGCGATATAAGTAACTCAAGAGATATTCAATCGTATCTTCATCATCACCAAGTAAATCTGTGAAAAAGGCTTTTACATAGCCAATATGACCGACCGTGATGACAAAATCATCAAGCCCGGTCTGTTTCAGTGATTCGACAAGGAGGGCGATGACTTCTGCATCTCCATAAGAAGAATGGTCACCAATCAATTCCGTTCCGACCTGTTCAAACTGAGCCGGCTTCCCTCCTTCGGTCTGCTGCGCACGGAATACCGGTCCTTCATAAGCGAGACGAAGCGGAAACTCAGCGTCTTTGAGCTGAGAAGCAGCCACTCTGGCAATTGGTGCGGTCATGTCCGGTCTTAATACGAGTGTGTGACCTTGCTGGTCCAAGAGCTTAAATAATTGCTGGTCGAGCGTTGCACTTACTTTTCCTACCGTTTCGTGATATTCCATGATCGGCGTATCCATGAACGAATATCCAAACGAAAGAATCGCATTCGATAATTGTTGGCGCGCTTTTGATTTTTGATTATAAAAAAAGGGAAGCGTATCCCGCATTCCCAGTGGTTTTTCAAACATCAGGCGTTTAACCAATGGAATTCATCCTTTCCTCAAATCCTTTAGCTTGCTAATATGCTAACATGATAAAGATAGAGCGTCAATGAAGAAACTCCTTAGCTTTGTTCCCCTTCTTATCATAGCAGAAACCGTTTCATAAATACGGGGCCTGCTGGAAGAGGTCGAGGTTTTTCGGTTAGAGGACAATGAATCGGCGTTAGAGGACGTTAAACTTCCGATCGAGGACATTGAAGGATAAATGGAGGACATTAAGCAGCCGGTAGGGGACATTGATAGCGAGTTAGAGAACGTTAAATATTCCAGCAACCACAAAAAAAGACGCACAAAAGTGTGCGCCCTTTGGGTCAGGTGAAAGCTTTATTCAAATGGAGGATCTCATCTGCGTAACGAAGAGCCAGTGGTTCTGCAGTCGGTACTTCTGTCTGCATCTGTTGGTGGATGAACAGTTTCCCAACCTTTTCAAACCTTGCCCCCTTTTCCATCATCTCCAGAGCAACAACAGCTTCATAAAGCAGAGCCATTTTTCCAGCCAGGGTTTTGCTGTAAAAGGTTTGGACCTCATCTGCCTGTTTTAATACTTCATCTGCATAGGAAGTGAAGTTCAGCACCGCGTCTTTCACAAGTTTGTGCTCTTCCCCTTTATTCTGTACCACTTCTAAACGCTCTTGAATATGTTGGACAAACAACTCATGACCTTGATATTTGTTAAAAAGTTTCAAGACTTCAAGACCGAGAATGTTCGCCGTCCCTTCCCACACCGTCAAAACTTGAGCATCACGTAATAGTCTTGGTGTAACAAAATCTTCAATGTATCCATTTCCTCCGTGCATCTCGATGGCCTCGTGTGAGAATTCAACAGCCTTTTCAGCGGTTTCCTTTTTCATGATGGCAATCCTTACGCGGTTGAGGATATGTTCTTCTATTTTCGCTTCTTCTGGCTGACGGGCCACCTTTTCAAAAGCTTGGATCATGTCGAAAACTGCTCTTGTTTCCACTTCCTGCTTCACCGTCATAGAAACGAGTGTATCCTTCACCATCGGATATTGGATCAATGAATGTCCGAACGCATTTCTTTTAGTGGCATAATCGCGTGCTTCTGTTAAAGAGCGTCGCATAATCCCTATAGAAGCGACTGCATTACAGACGCGGGAAAGATTCAAGGCTTCCATCATATAATAGAAACCCTGCTCCGCCTCTCCAACCATGAACGCTTTCGCCCCGGTAAATTCGACCTCAGCAGAGGGAACAGCACGGACGCCCAGTTTATCCTTCAACCTTCGTATTTGAATTCCATTTAAGTCCCCAGCTTCATTCCGCCAGGGAACGAGAAACAAGCTGAGACCTCTTGTCCCTGATGGCGCGCCTTCCGTTCGGGCAAGAACCATAGCTACACCACAAGCACCGGCATTGCTGGCAAAATACTTTTCACCATGGATTGTGTAATGGTCTCCTTCTTTAGTGGCTTTCACTTCATTGGCGCCCACATCCGAACCGCCCTGGCGTTCCGTTAGAAAAGTCGCCCCTTCATAAAGCTCCACATCCCCTGTTGATATCACGTGCAGCAGATATTTTGCTTTCAATGATTCGTCTGCGTAATGATCAATTAAATACGCTGTGGCCATCGTTAACGTCACCGGGCAGTAAAAACCAGGCTCTGCCTGGGAGAGGAGATAGCCTTGTGCATACGAATACATGTAGTCACCTTTTTGTCCAAGTTCCGGAATTTCCTTATGAAGGTAACCAACGATTCCTTCGCCATACGTTTCTTCTATTGTTTTTTTGTACCCTTGGTTCAACCATACCTCTGATATATCGTTGCCCATTTTGTCGTATTTAATCAACTTCGGTTGACCCTCACGATCCGTATGAACCGCTCGTTCATCGATATCCTGTGCGCATCTTCCACCGAAAAAATGGAGACGTTCATCTGCCCATCGGAAAAAAGGATCCTCCCACGATTGCCTCAAGAGGTCTTGTAGATTTTCATCGCTCTCATAAAAGTTCACTTTGACGCCCCCTTATGCTTGACGTGCTTGTTCACGCAAACGGTGCTTCAACAGTTTGCCTGTCGCGTTCCTCGGCAACTCTTCCATTTCCTCATAAAGTTTCGGAATCTTATAATCCGCCAGGTGCTCCTGCAAGAAACGGCGGCATTCATTTTCCATATCTGTCAGTTGGCCGGTTTGAACGATATGTGCTTTTACGGTCTCGCCCCAATCTGGATGCGGAACGCCTACGACAGCTACATCTTCAATGTGTGGATGCTGCAACAATAGTTCTTCTACTTCACGTGGGTAAATGTTGACGCCACCCGATATGATCATATCTTTTTTCCGATCAATCACCCACAGGTAGCCATCCTCGTCCTTCTCCCCCATATCCCCAGTGAGCAGCCAGCCATCCCGGAAGGTTGCGATCGTTTTTTCCTCATCTTTATAGTAGCCTTTCATAATTCCCTCACCCTTAAGAGCGATTTCGCCCACTTGACCATTTCCTACTTCTTGTCCATCTTCATCAACAATACGAACTTCACAATGAAGCGCCGCACGCTTTCCTACACTGCCAGCTTTTTCATCATGCTCCTGCGGAAGCAGCAACGTCCCGCTTGGCCCTGCCTCCGTCAGACCATACAAGCAGCAGAGGCTGTCTGTTTCAAACTGCTCTCGCACAAACTGGACTTCCTTTTTAGACAGAGGTGCCCCTCCATAGGTCCAATATTTCACCCAGCTCAAATCCGTTTCCTTCACTTTTGGATGCTTCGCTGTCATTAAATAAGCGACAGGTGCCCCGAAAAAGTGTGACGCCCGTTCTATCGAAGCAAGTTCTAATAATAAGTCGGGAGTGAAAGTAGGGGCAATGATGTGAGTCGCGCCAACGAACGTGCCCCCTGCTAAGAAGAGATGCAATGGTGCGGAATGACTAAATGGCATCATATGAAGCATGCGGCTGGATGGTTTCATTTCCAGTTCCACGGCCATCATCGAAGAGACTGTCAAAATGTTTTTGTGGGTAAAGACAACCCCTTTCGGCTGCCCTGTCGTACCCGAGGTATATAAAATCGATGCTTCTTCATCTTCATGCGCTTCATTCACCATTTCCAGCGGTTCTTCTTTTGCAAGGATGTCAGAGAACGAGTGCCAGGTTCCGTCCACATCCCCTGTTTTTATAAATGTTCCCTTTCTTTCATCAGCAAGCCCTCTTACTTGGTCGATCAGCAACTCATGCGTAATTAATGCAACGGCGTCACTGTGATCGTAAATATAAGTAATTTCATTTTGAACTAACCGGGCATTAATCGGAACAACAATGGCGCCCAGCCGATGGATGGCAAAGTAACTGATGACAAATTCTTTCGTATTCGGCATATGGATGATCACCTTATCGCCAGCCTGAATCCCTAATCTAATTAAACCTCTGGCAAACTGGTTGACCTGACTGTTCCACTCTTGATAGGTCAGACGTTCTTCAGGTGTAACAATCCCTTCTTTTTCCGGGTATTTGCGAGACTGGTAAGCTAATAATTCAGAAAGATTCATACGGGATCTCCTCTCCGTTCTTTTAATTCTTCTTCAAATTTGTCGAGCCACTGCCCCATTTCCGCTTTTAACTGTTCTAACTCCCGAATCCGGTCGTCCACCTCCTGCATTTTCCCTCTGCCATAGGCAAGCGTCCGCTCAAGCTGACGAACACCTGAGGGGTCCTGATAGAAAAGATGGATCATTTCTTTGATTTCATCCAGCTGGAAGCCATACTTTTTCCCACGAAAAACAAGCCCAAGGCGTGTCAGATCCTTCGGAGAAAAGGAGCGGTGCCCGCCTGAGCTCCGGGAAGGCCTGATCAGCCCAAGTTCTTCATAGTATCGAATGGTCCGCTGAGTCACATCGAATTTTTCAGCCACTTGTTGTATTGATAAACGTCCTGACATTCGATCCCCTCTCATTGAATGAAAATTCTAACAATTAAACTATACCATTAACGTTAACGTAAAGTTCAACTATAAAAATATGGAAATTAACTATAAAAAAAAGCACCTTACTAAAAGGTACTTCCTAGAGTATA
>NZ_BJYD01000024.1 GCF_007991335.1 Halobacillus faecis
CTGAGTCTTCAAGAATCCTGCCAGATTATTTAATAATGCAGCAACTTATCTTTCTTTGGATTGGAGGAGGAATAGGAAGGCTAGGAGGGAGGCGGGGATGTTGTCGCGGATGTTCCATTCGACCAAGTAGCCGGGCATTTTTTCGAAACGCTCGGCCGCTTCACGAGGAATGGCCCCTCTTTTTATGACTGCCCATACCTTCCCTTCATGATCTTTAATTTTGTAATGGCCGATGAAATCGTCCCCTTCTGCACTCCAGCGGCATTGATCCGCTTCTATATACCGAGTGATGCGCTGCCCTTTCGTTTTATTTTTCGTTTGCTTCGTATAAGCCACATACGCTCCTGCTTCGTGTTGAATATATCCTCTCCACTGGAAACCGCCCTTTTTTTCAATCTGGTAGAGCGATTGCCCACGCTGGTTTTTAAAAGTGTACACGGCTGGTCTGAATTGATCATAGGAAAACAGGGCTGTAAACATCGCGAAGGCTTTATGTTTCCACTGGATATTTTCTTGAATTTCTCCGTAACTCTCCCCATCCATATCAAATATTCCTGCCTGGAAGGTTTTGAGTGCTTTTTGTCCCATATACATCCGGGCGGGCACTCTTTCTATGGAGTGTTTCGTGAGGTCTTTTTCAAAATCCAGAACGGTTTTGGATTTTTGAAGATCAGAGTAGCCTGCTTTTAAGAGCCCAACTCCCGTGATTGCAAATATGGCTGCGTACACGACAGAAATAACAAAACTGCTTGGATTCAAAGTGACCATCCCCATGATAAAAACGATGGATATAAATGAGAGCAAGGTTCCAGTCCATAATTGCCTTCTTGCATCTTGATAAATCATGTTTTGAACAAGCGACATCTTAGTTCCTCCTCAGAAAAGAAGCTCTACCATAAGTACGAAAAAGAACGATGAAAGTTTCAAGAATATGTAAGAAAAAGACTCCTCCGCTAAAGGAGAAGTCTTTTGGAATTAAACGTATTCAATTGGTGTGACAGCTTCTTTTAAAAGTTGATCAAGCTGTTCCGTATATTCCTGTTTTTGCTGCTCACTGTAATTCAGGGCTTTCGCCATATAGTCAACCACGGATGTTTTGTGATCACGTACCCACTGGATGTTGAAAAATAGAGCAGCCGTTCGGCGGACAAAGAAGTCGACTGGTTTGTACGTCATTTCTTCTTCCAATGCGTATGCGAGTTGGGCAAAGACGACTGGGTCGACTCCTTCTTGAGCTGCCTCTTCTTTTCGATCCTTGAAGTTGTTGAAGACTTTATCGACATTAGACCCGTAAAGTTGGATCAATTTATCGGCATCCTCTTGACTCAATCCTAAAGATTCACCAATTTGAAGGCGTTCTTCTTTATATTTTTTGAAGCCTTTGGATCCTCCTACATCGCCACCAGAGATCGGCATGTTTTTCGTTTCAGAGTCAGAATAGCGAATTCCGTGCTCCTCCATCAACTGATCGCGAACGAGGTCGACGGCGGTTTGTGCCATTTTACGATAACCAGTAAGCTTACCACCAGCCATGGAGATGAGACCGGAATCTGATACGAAGATTTCGTCTTTACGAGAAATTTCAGATGGGTCTTTCCCTTCTTCATGAATGAGTGGACGCAGTCCTGCCCAGCTAGATTCTACATCATTAGCCGTGACTTCAACGGTTGGGAACATGGTCTTCATGGCGTTCAAAATATAATCACGGTCATCTTCGGTCATTGTCGGGTGAGCAATTTCCTGATCGTAGGTCGTATCAGTCGTCCCCACATACGTCTTGCCATCTCGTGGAATAGCGAAAATCATACGGCCGTCAGGACTGTCGAAATAGATCGCTTGTCTCAAAGGAAAGACCGATTGATCAAAAACAAGGTGAACGCCTTTCGTCAACTGCAGCGTTTTTCCTTTTTTTGAACCGTCGATTTCACGAAGTTCATCAACCCAAGGACCACCCGCATTAATGATTTTCTTCGCCTTCACATGGTATTGTTCACCTGTAACCGTATCTTCCACTTTCGCACCCACAACAGAACCATGGTCATCATAAATGAAATCAACAACCTTCGCATAGTTCGTGGAACATGCTCCGTGCTCTACAGCCTTCTTCATAACTTCAAGCGTCAGGCGGGCATCATCCGTTTTATATTCAACATAGTACCCTGCGCCTTTCAGTCCATCTCTTTTCACAAGAGGTTCCCGTTCAATGGCTTCTTCGGCACTCATCATCGTCCGGCGCTCGGATTTTTTGACCCCGGCAAGGTAATCATACACACGAAGACCCACATTCGTAGAGAACGGCCCAAAGTTACCACCCTCATGGAATGGCAGCATCATCCACTCTGGTGTCGTCACGTGGGGGCCATTTTCATAAACGATCTCTCGTTCTTTCCCTACTTCCGCGACCATTTTCACTTCGAACTGTTTCAAATATCTCAAACCGCCGTGCACCAGTTTTGTGGAGCGACTAGATGTTCCTGCTGCATAATCCTGCATTTCGACCACTGCCGTTTTCATGCCGCGGCTAGCAGCATCGAGAGCGATTCCAGAACCTGTAATTCCTCCACCTATAACAAGTACATCCCACTCTTCCTGTGTTAAACGGTTGAACTGATTTTCTCTTTCGTAACTAGAAAATGATTGCATGCTATCTCTCCTTCTTACGTTGTCTTCTAATTCATGGTCTGATACGGGTATTCCCTTTTTCAGCAAAGATTATGTGTCGGAATGCTCATCGAGTGCTCACTCATATCATAAAAAAAGAGACCACGAAAACTCTTATGCGCATTGCATAAAGCTTCGTGGTCTCTCCGTATCTCCGACCGTTTCCATTAACTTGTAACTCTATTATATCAGAGAGGGAGATGTTTTCAAGGAATTATTCTTCTTGTTTGAAGACCCTTGTCGCTTCCACAGCTTTTTGCCAGCCTTTGTATAGTTTCTTACTTTTCTCCTCATTCATACTAGGCTCAAATTCTCTTTCCACTTTCCACTGATTTGCGATTTCTTTTCGATCTTCCCAGAAACCTACAGCAAGCCCGGCAAGATAAGCCGCACCAAGAGCCGTCGTTTCATTGACTTCCGGACGCTCCACGGTTACATCAAGCAAATCACTTTGGAACTGCATCAAGAGGTTGTTTTTAACGGCTCCTCCATCGACACGAAGTTTTTTCACTTCAATACCAGAGTCTTCGACCATTGCATCGACAACATCTTTCGTCTGGTATGCCAGAGATTCAAGCGTCGCTCTTACGAAGTGAGCTTTAGTCGTTCCACGCGTCAGACCGAAGACTGCTCCACGAGCTTCGCTATCCCAATAAGGCGTGCCGAGTCCAACGAACGCGGGAACAACATAAACGCCGTCCGTCGATTTCACCTGACCAGCGATTTCCTCACTCTGTGGAGAAGTCTCCACCATTTTTAAACCGTCACGAAGCCATTGGATCGCCGAACCTGATACGAAAATGCTTCCTTCCAGGGCGTATTCAACTTTCCCGTCAATACCCCAGGCAAGCGTCGTTAACAGTCCATGCTCGGATTTGACTGCTTCTTCTCCTGTGTTCAATAACATGAAACCACCAGTTCCATATGTGTTCTTACCCATCCCTTTTTCAAAACACGCTTGTCCGAAAAGAGCTGCCTGCTGATCACCAGCGATTCCGGCAATCGGGACTTCTTTTCCGAAAAAGTGATAATCTACCGTATCTGCATAAACTTCAGAGGAAGGCTTCACTTCCGGTAGCATGCTTTTCGGTACATCTAAGATCTCAAGCAGTTCATCATCCCACTTCAAGTCATGGATGTTATACATCAATGTCCGGGAGGCATTGGAATAGTCTGTCACATGTGCTTTCTGTCCGGAAAGCTTGTAGACGAGCCATGTGTCAATCGTTCCGAACATGAGGTCTCCGTTTTCTGCTTTTTCTCTTGCTCCGTCCACATTGTCCAGAATCCACTTCACTTTAGTTCCTGCAAAGTATGGGTCGAGCAATAATCCTGTTTTATCTCTAAATGTTTGTTCCAGCCCTTGCTCTTTCAGCTCATTACAGATGCTTTGCGTTTGACGGGACTGCCATACAATCGCTTTATAAATCGGTTTACCCGTGTTTTTGTCCCAAACGACCGTCGTTTCACGTTGGTTTGTAATACCAATCCCTGCGACCTGACTCGCTTCAATATCTGATTTTCTTAGAACATCCGCAATACAGGCAAGAACAGATGTCCAAATTTCGTTTGCATCATGTTCAACCCAACCCGGCTTTGGAAAATGCTGTTCAAATTCTTTTTGAGCGGTTTCTACGATCTTCCCTTCATGATTGAACAAAATCGCTCTTGAACTTGTTGTACCCTGATCAATTGATAAAATGTACTGCTTCATGATTCCACTCCTTTTTCAGATTGATGCACTTTTTTCAGCTCCACACGCATGGAGGAAAGTAAGATAAGTAAAATGATGATGGTGCTGCTCCAAAACCAGCCATTCGCATTGGCTTCAAAAATGGCCTGATAAAATAACCCACCATAGATGCCACCAATGATCGGTCCTAAAACAGGGATCCAGGAATAACCCCAGTCCGAGTCTCCTTTTCCTGGAATCGGTAACAGAGCATGAGCTATTCGAGGTCCCAAATCACGAGCTGGGTTGATCGCATACCCCGTTGTTGCCCCTAGGGACATCCCGATGGCTACGATCAGCAAACCCACAATAAGAGGGTTCAACCCCTGTGTAAATTCGTTCGCGCCAATAAACAAGATTCCCATAACTAATACAAAAGTTCCAATGATCTCACTGACAAGGTTTGAAATTGGACTACGGATGGCAGGGTCTGTACAAAAGATCGACTTGATCGCCAACTGGTCTTCTGTATCCTTCCAATGAGGTAGGTAATGAAAGAAGACGATGACAGCTCCCAAGAATGCACCGGCCATCTGAGCGGTCATATACATCGGGACTTTACTCCAGGGGAAATCCCCGACCGTTGCCAGTCCAAGTGTAACGGCAGGGTTGATGTGCGCCCCTGTCACTCTCCCTACGGCGTACACACCCATGGCTACCGCAAGTCCCCAGGCAATGGTAATCAGTACCCAGTTTCCTTCTGCTTTTGTTGCTTTTAAATTTGCACCTGCGATGACACCGCCCCCGAATATAATGAGGATCATGGTGCCAATCAGCTCACCCATGAATTCTGTCATGATGTGATCTCCTTTCTGTGTACCACGTTTGACGTACAAAAAACCACACAACATTAGTTTGATCTAATCATTGTGTGGATCCGTCAACCTCTTCACGAAAGGTGATTATGTATTCTCGCTGTTAAAACGCCATAATTCAGAACGTGAAGTAGAGACGGCAGAAGCACCCGAAGCAAGCGCTTGATTCACTTCTTCCTTAGTACGAATCAAGCCTCCAGCAATAACAGGAATGCCGATATGCTCCTTGATCTCTTTTATCATTCCCGGTAAAACGCCTGGTAAAACTTCAACAAAGTCCGGCGCCGTTTTTTGGATGAGCTTCACATTATGTTCAATCGCCTGGCTGTCGATTAAAAACAACCGCTGCACAGAAACAAGATGATACTTTTTCGCTTGCTGAATGACATGGGCTCTCGTGGAAATGACCCCATCAGGTTTCACCTCCTGCCCTATGTATTCCATGCCATAATCATCTGCTTTCAAACCTTGAATCAAGTCTACATGGACAAAAACTTTTTTACCAGCCTTTTGTCCAATTCTAACTAATTTCCTCAAAAGCCCCAAGCGGCTCTCCAAAAGAATGATATAATCTGTTTCACTCTCTAATAAGGCTTCAAATTCTTTGATTTTCTTCACTGCAGGCAGAACCGACTGAGTCAAAGTCATTCTTCTCCCCCGTTCTTTCTTCGTTCTTCCATCTGTTCTTTCGTATAGATGAGCTGCATCGGATTCCCTCCTACAAAGGCACCCGCAGGCACATCTTTATGTACCAAAGTACCGGCAGAAACAACAGCGCGGTCACCGATTGTCACACCAGGAAGAATGGTCGTGTTGGCTCCAATCAGGACTTCATCCCCGATCACAACATTCCCGAGACGGTACTCTTCAATCAAATATTCATGAGCGAGAATGGTTGTATTGTAACCAATAACCGAATTCCGCCCTACCTTGATTTTTTCAGGAAACATAATATCCACCATGACCATTAAGGCAAAAGCCGTTTGATCCCCAACCTTCATATGTAGAAAAGTCCGGTACAACCAATTCTTCATTGATAGAAAAGGGGTGTACCGGGCCATTTGAATCACGATGAAGTTTTTGACCACTTTGAAAAACGGGACCGTCTTATAAATGTGCCAAAGTGAATTGGCTCCTTTGACCGGGTAGCGTTCCGTTTTCCTCATACAGTCATCCTCCTGTAATTTTTAATAAGTCACGCATGTTATCGAGCATGTAATCGGGGTTCAAATCGTCAAGGACTTTTCTCCCTTTCACGGTCCAGGCTACCCCGGCCGTTTTCGTCCCCGCATTCTGTCCTGCTTCAATATCGTGTGTATTATCTCCGACCATCATCGCCTCAGAAGCTTGCGCATTCAGAAGGTTTAAAGCCTTCACAATCGGCTCCGGGTGTGGCTTCGCATTCGTCACATCATCCAATGTAATGATCGTTTCAAATAAACCGTCCAAATTTGTCAGTTCAAGCCCCATATGAACGGTATTCCTCATTTTCGTGGTAACAATACCTAATTTGTACCCTTGATCTTTCAGGGTTTCAATCGTCTCCACTACGCCTTCATAGGCTTTAACGTAACGGTTGTGGTTTTCAATGTTATGTTTACGATACGTCTCGACCATTTCCTCCACTTTGTCAGGGTTCACTTTGTGCAAACTCTCCCTTAAAGGGGGGCCGATAAAGTCGAGAATCTCCTCACGCTCATACGAGCGATCAGAATATTGTTCAATCGTATGGGTAAAAGAAGCGATGATCAATTCGTTGGTATCGATCAACGTTCCATCTAAATCAAAGAGAATGGTACGTATGCTCATTGGAAGGATCCTTTCTTTTCTGTTGTAGTCTATTCCAGACGAAGCCGACAGCAGCCGTTAACACTATTGCCGTCAATAAACGGATCAAAAGCAGGGGCCAAACGGGAATGCCAAGCGGAATGAAGATGAGTGTATCCTCAACGACTGCGTGACAGGAGACGAGGAAAAGAATGGCTAGATACATATCTTTCCTGGAAACGCCGTCCTCTTCAACTGCCTGGATCATCAAGCCTGCACCGTAAGCGAGTCCGATGGTAAGCCCAGCGACAAGAGTCATGGATGTGTTGCGTTCCATCCCTAGAAATCTTGTTACAGGAGCTACCCAGCCAGAAAAACGGTCCAGCCATCCCTTTTCACGTAAATACTGCATGAAAATCATTAATGGGATGACAATCAAGGCAAGCTGCACGATGCCCAAGAAGGCGGTCTGCACTCCCTGAATAATGATTTCTGCCCATCCATTAGGATCCACTGTCTTTTCAGGCGCAAAACCGTATTTCGCGGTTTCGCCTCCGCCTTTCCAGAAAATGTTGATGAGGGCAGCTGAAACCAATGCAAGACCCAACCGGACGCCGGCCACAAACCACCAGCTCACGCCTACCCTTTTAGCCACGGTCGATTCAATCAGTAAGTTATGGGAAAAGGAAAGCATCACGGCAAGGATAAATACTTCTTTTACCGTAAAATCGAAAGAGATGATAGCCGCAATACCTGCATAAAGATTTAACATGTTTCCAATAACAAGGGGTACAGCGGCTTCACCGGAGAGTCCGATCCACCCCATCAAAGGTTCTAATTTCTCCATGACCCATGGGAGGACAGGTGTGTACTGAAGAATCGTAACGATTAATGTTACGGGAAAAATGACTTTCCCAAGCGTCCACGTTAACTCCAGCCCTTTTTTACTCCCGCGTTTGAAAATCCCCTTCATGTTACCTGCTCCCTTATTTTACTTTCTTTCCGCTATAATATTTATTCGCCATGCCATTCTTTCTGCGGTAAATGATCGCAATGACCGCTCCAATGACAAGCACGATGGAAATAAATTGTGCCGTACGAATCTCACCAAAGAGATAAAGGCTGTCTGTCCTCATGCCTTCGACAAAGAAACGGCCGACAGAATACCAAATCACATAGCTTAAGAACACTTCTCCACGGCGAGGGTTAAATTTATGACGCAATACTAACAGCAATACAAATCCGATGATGTTCCACAGGGATTCATATAAAAAGGTCGGGTGATAGACCGTCCCATCAATGCACATTTGCTGATTGATGAATCCAGGCAAATACTGCATAAAGTTATTATAAAATGATTCGGATACCGGACCACCGTGGGCTTCCTGGTTCATAAAGTTCCCCCAGCGTCCAATCGCCTGTCCAAGAATGATACTCGGTGCAGCAATATCCGCCATCATCCAGAATGATATCCCCTTTATTTTCGTGTAAATATATGCGGTCAACACGGAGCCAATCAACGCCCCGTGAATGGCGATTCCGCCTTCCCACACTGCAAAAACTTTCCACCACGGTCCTCCCGCATACCGATCCCATTCAAAGATGACATAATAAAGTCTTGCACACACGATGGCTGCCGGAATGGCAAATACAACGATATCGACCATGTAATCTTTTTTCAAACCGAGACGTTCGGTTTCTCTCGTTGCAATCCATAGTCCAAGAAATGCTCCTGTGGCAATAATCAACCCATACCAGTAGATGGAAAGCGGACCTAATTGGAGGAAGACCGGGTTCAACGGTTCAGGTGTACACATCATAATCGGTTTCCTCCTTTACTCCTGCGTTTGATCTTGGTCGATGACTTTCGTCAAACGCTCTGAAAACTCTTCAGCAGCATTGACGCCCATACGCTTCAAACGGAAGTTCATAGCAGCAACTTCGATAATGACAGCAAGGTTACGGCCAGGACGAACAGGAATCGTTGCTTTCGGAACTTGAACATCCATGATCTTCATCGTTTCTTCTTCTAAACCAAGACGGTCGTATTGTTTGTTCTTCTCCCACAACTCAAGGTTGATGACGAGCGTGATCCGTTTATAGCTTCGAACAGCCCCCGCACCGAACAATGTCATCACATTGATAATGCCTAGTCCACGAATTTCCAGAAGATGCTCAATCAGTGGCGGGCTGTTTCCGATTAACGTGTCATAATCCTCCTGTCGAATTTCAACACTATCATCAGCCACAAGCCGGTGCCCACGCTTAACTAGTTCCAAAGCGGTCTCACTTTTACCCACACCACTTTGACCAGTGATCAAAACACCAATACCGTAAATGTCGACTAGTACACCATGGATGGCCGTAAACGGAGCAAACTTGGTTTCCAAATAATTCGTCAGGCGACTAATGACTCTTGTCGTCTTATATGGCGATAACATCAGTGGAACGCCCGCCTCATTCGCGGCTTCACTAAGTTCATCAGGAATATCCATTCCCCGGGTAATAACGATTCCAGGTGTCACATCTGTACAAAGTTTTTCAGCTCGTTCTCTTCTCTGGTCTTTCGTCAGTTCATTAAAGTAAGAGAGTTCTGTCTTGCCGAGCAGCTGCAGACGATCTTTCGGATAGAATTTAAAATACCCTGTCATTTCTACTCCAGGACGAGAAATATCACTCATATGTATTTCACGGTGGACGCCGTCAGCACCGGCAACGAGTTCAAGCGCAAATTGTTCTAACAAATCTTGTGTACGGACCTTGCTCATTTGTCCATCAACCTCCTCTTTCATCAATCACTGTCCCCTATTGTAGCATGTTTTCAATAAATCTTGGATAGGGAGGTTTTTTACCACCATTTCCCTTAGGCAGACCCTCGGTACTGTGGCAAAGGAATTCAGCCATATGACAGGTTTGTGGAAGACTTGATTTTGAGATGTTTCGGGGTTCGTTGCCTTATTGTGAGCCAAGGCTGGTGGTAAGCATCTCACTTTTCTGTGGGGAGTGGCGAGCTTCCTCGGGCTAACGCCCTGCGGAAGCGTTCGTGATGAAAGGAATTCAATAAAAATACCGTATGAGCGAGCTCATACGGTACGGGGGTTATTTTTTCATATCCTTGATTAAGCTGTTCAACACAAGGTTGATCAGAGATATGATAATGGCGGCGATGATGGTCATGCCAAAACCATCAATCTCAAAAGTACTTCCTAGGAATGCATCCGTCAGCCACAAGGTAATGGCGTTGATGATGAATAGGAATAGACCGAGAGATAGAATCGTAATCGGTAACGTAAGAATAACTAAGACCGGTCTTACGATGGCATTTAGAATTGATAGAATGAATGCCGCTAGCAATGCGCCTCCAACGCCGTCAATGATTACAGAATCGAAAAGTGCTCCGACTGCAATAATTGCAATGGCGTTAACGAAGATATGGATCAACCAATTTTTCATAATTTCACCCTGCCTTTCGTGAATCGTTCTCTTCTCAGAGACGGACAGGAGGTTGTACGGTGACAGAACCCGTCTTCGTCTCTGCTTCTATATGATATGCATTTTCGAATTGTTCGTACGCTTCGAATTCCAACATTTTGTTAGCGACATCTTTTCGATCTTTCAATATCTTGTAATTTTCTAATTCACATTGAATTTGACCGAACTTTGTTCTCAACACACCATCGATTTTCTTTTCAGTTGGAAGAGACACTTGTATTCTGCCAGTGGTGGTTTTATAAAAACCTGTGTGTGCTTTCGCCCCCTTATAATCAACAGTTATTGAGCTACTGACCGTAGCAGCATCCGCTTTTCCAAGATCTCCTGAAAGTGAAATAGCTCCATTAATCGTGTCGGTTTCACACTCTTCAAAAATGCCTTCTAGCAATTGGATCGCACCATTGCCAGTCTGCATCTTACATGTCTTTCCAGAAAGCTGCTTGGCTTTCACGGATCCGTTGGATGTTTTCATCTGGAAATGATCACTCTTGATGTTCTCTAGGTCAAGATTTCCATTCGTTAATTGGGATTTGATAAATTCATATTTTTTATTGGGAATGTATAAATCTACATTCACTTTTATCTTCTTTGATGGACTGGCGATGCGCAGAAGACCATTCTTTATATCCATTTGTGTTTCATCATGAAACCTTGCTCGCGCCTCTTCTTCTGTTTCCACTTGATAGACTTTAACCTGATAGGAAGCTTTTACATCCTCCTGGTCCCAAGTATGAACGTTTAAAGAACCGTTGGATATAGAAAGGTCGGCATCTTGAAATTCCTCGTGAGGAAGAATTGAATCATCACTGAATTCAACATATTCTCCAAATGAAAAATCGAAATCAGCATTTTTAATCTTTTCCATGGCATCATCCAGAAAATTTCTTAGCCCGTACTTAGACTTCTCACGTTGATCTGATTCTTTTGAAGAAGGTTGTTCTACAGCTTCTAATAGTTTTGCTCCTTCTTCAGCAGAGATGGTGCCTTTTTCGATCATTTGTAGAATTTTCATACGTTCTTCATTCATAAGATCAGCTCCTTTTCATCTCTTACGTTTTTCCCTATCGAAAGGGTTCAAAAACTAAAAAACACCTGAGAAAACTTGGTTGGTTTCTCAGGTGTAAGGGTTCATTGGAATTTGTACGTGTAAAAACGTTCGGTTTTCAGTCGTTCTAATTGCTCGGATGCTTGATCATGATCCTCGATCAAACTCATCATCCCGTCAGCCTGGGAGAGATGCGCCTTGATGGCTGCTAATTTTCTTTCCCAGTAAGGTCGTACATCCGCAACAATGTCAGGCTTTCCTAAATCCTGTTCGGACTGATTGGAAATGGCATGCATCCACACTTGGGGACGGTTTTCTTCTGGCATGTCCTCCACAGCATCGATCACTGCAGCACCAAGCGCATCATGGTCGGGATGAACAGCATACCCAGGATAATGAGTAATGATAATGGTTGCTCCTAATGCTTCGATTCGTTCTTTCAGGTGCTCAGCCACTTGCTTCCGGGGCTCAAACTCTAATGTTTTATCCCTGTAGCCAAGCATTTCAACGTCTATATCCAATTGTTTAGCTGCTTCAGCCAGCTCCTTCTTTCGAAAAGAAGAGAGCGTTTCCCGATTAGCGAATACAGGATTGCCCATGTTCCGGCCCATTTCCCCGAGTGTACCGCATAGATAGGTGACCGGTACGCCTTCATCACGGAATTTAGAAATTGTTCCAGACGCTCCGAACGATTCATCATCCGGATGAGGGAAAATGACAACCACTCTTTCCTTACTCATCTGGATCCGCCTCATGGGAAAAGGGTGTTTCACTGATTTCGAGAGCAACCATTAAACGGCCTTCGCGATCATGACCTGCCATAAGCAGGCGATTCTTTTCATCAATTTCGAAATCCGTTAATCCTTCAGCATAGACCCAGCCTAAGTCCAGTTTCAAACCTACGCGGTAAGATCCTCCAGTACTGACGATTTTTCCGTGTTGATAAGAGACTTGCGCGTTTCGGATGAAAGCCCCGACGTTGTACGCATTTTCATCGAAGTGACTGGCATAAGCCCCGTTTGTCGTTTCTAAGTGTACATAAACTTCTTTATTTGCTAATTGATCAATTTTTTCTTGAACAACTTTCTGTTGAATGGCATCCACTCGTATTCCTCCCGTCAAACGATTCTTGTTTAACGATACTCAATTTAGAGACAAGCGTCAAAACATCTACTTGCTCCCTACTTTTTCACGGGCATTCATTTTCTTATCCATCCGTGCCCGGTCGCGTTCCAGTACCGGTTTTAAATAACGACCCGTATAGGAAATCTCCTGTTCCGATACATGCTCAGGAGTGCCGCTTGCGATAATTCGACCTCCGTTTTCGCCACCCTCTGGTCCGAGATCAATGATGTGGTCTGCTTCTTTAATGACATCAAGGTTGTGCTCAATAATCAATACAGAATCCCCGTTATCTACAAGTCTTTGCAACACTTTCAGTAACCTTGAAATGTCATCCACATGCAGACCTGTTGTTGGCTCATCCAAAATATAAAAGGACTTTCCATTCGAGCGGCGATGGAGTTCACTGGCAAGCTTCACTCGTTGCGCTTCTCCTCCCGAGAGAGTAGTTGCAGGTTGACCGAGTTTAATATATTCAAGTCCTACATCGGCGACCGTTTGAAGCTTGCGCTTAATCTTAGGAATGTTGGCAAAGAAGTCGAGCGCTTCCTCAATGGTCATTCCTAATACATCAGCGATGCTCTTTCCTTTGTACTTCACTTCCAATGTTTCACGGTTATACCTTTTTCCATCGCAAACTTCACAAGGGACATAAACGTCAGGAAGGAAGTGCATTTCAATCTTAATGATTCCATCCCCGCGGCATGCCTCACAACGGCCACCCTTGACATTGAAACTGAACCGGCCTTTTTTATATCCTCTGATTTTCGCTTCATTCGTTTGAGCGAAAACATCTCGAATATCATCAAACACGCCCGTGTAAGTAGCTGGATTGGAGCGTGGAGTCCGGCCGATTGGGGATTGGTCGATATCAATCACTTTATCCAGATGTTCCATCCCTTCAATCATTTGATGTTTCCCGGGTTTTTGTTTTCCATTGTGCAGCTTCATTGATAGAGATTTATAAAGAATCTCGTTAATCAGTGTACTTTTTCCAGAACCGGAAACGCCTGTTACAGCTGTGAACACTCCGAGCGGAATCTCTGCATCCACTTTTTTAAGGTTGTTTTCTTCTGCGCCTTTAATTTTCAGGAAGCGGTCATCCGCCTTCCGACGCTCTGCTGGTAAAGGAATAAACTTTTTGCCTGAAAGATATTGGCCCGTCAAGGATTTACGGCTCTTCATCACCTGTTTTGGTGTTCCTTGAGTGACAATATCACCACCGTGTGCACCTGCTCCAGGACCAATGTCGATTAGGTAATCGGCGGCCAGCATTGTATCTTCATCGTGCTCAACGACGATCAGCGTATTATCAAGATCGCGCATCCGCTTCAAGGTATTGATCAATCGGTCATTATCCCGCTGGTGGAGACCAATGGACGGTTCATCAAGTACATATAGAACGCCAGTAAGGGCCGAACCGATTTGAGTCGCCAGTCGAATTCGCTGAGCCTCACCACCGGACAGTGTCCCAGCCGAACGTGACAGGGTTAAATAATCCAGCCCTACGTTCGCTAAGAAGCTTAGACGTTCACAGATTTCTTTAAGAATCATACGGGCGATCGTTTCTTCTTTTTCGGTCAACTCAAGAGCCTCGAAGAACTCCTTCGCTTCAGTCACAGAATAATCGGTTGTGATACCGATGTGCTTTCCGTCGATTAGTACCGCCAGTGCTTCTTCATTCAAGCGATTCCCTTTACACTTCGGACACGGTTTTTGTGCCATGTATTTTTCCATCTGTTCACGGATGTAATCAGAGCTCGTTTCACGGTAACGACGAGCAATGTTCGGAATGACACCTTCGAAGAAAATATCATTTTCCCGCACTTTTCCAAAATCATTTTCATAACGGAAGTAGATTTTGTCTTCCCCACTTCCATAAAGCACCTTTTCTTTATGTTCTTCCGGAAGATCACGGAATGGTTTATCCATATCGATTCCATAATGATCGGCAACACTTTTCAGGAGCTGAGGATAGTATTGAGAACTTTGCGGCTCCCATGCAGCAATGGCATGTTCATTCAGGGAGCGGCTCCAATCAGGGATGACAAGGTCGATGTCCACTTCAAGTTGTGTCCCTAGCCCGTCACAACGATTACAAGCTCCATAAGGGCTGTTGAATGAGAACATTCTTGGCTCCAATTCACTAACGGAAAAGCCACAGATTGGACACGCATGATGTTCACTGAACATCAGTTCTTCTTCTCCGATTACATCAACGATCGTATGACCACCGCCAAGTTTAAGAGCTGTCTCAATAGAGTCAGAAAGTCGGCCTTCTACGCCTTCTTTTACAACGATTCGATCGATGACGACCTCAATCGAGTGCTTTTTATTTTTCTCGAGATTTATTTCCTCGGAAATTTCGCGCATTTCCCCGTTGACACGAAGGCGGATATAACCTTCCTTTTGAAGCTGCTCAAAAACTTTAGCGTGTTCACCTTTTCTACCAGACACCACGGGCGCAAGGATTTGGAGCTTTGTTCTTTCCGGATATTCCATCACGCGGTCGACCATCTGCTGAACCGTTTGTGAACTGATTTCCACGCCGTGCTTCGGACACGTCGGACGCCCGATCCGGGCAAACAATAGCCTCAGGTAGTCATAGATTTCTGTTACGGTACCAACGGTTGAACGCGGGTTTCGGCTCGTTGTTTTTTGGTCAATGGAGATTGCCGGTGACAGTCCTTCAATGGAGTCCACATCGGGCTTATCCATTTGTCCTAAAAACTGGCGTGCATAAGCACTTAGTGATTCAACGTAGCGTCTCTGTCCTTCTGCATAAATCGTATCAAAGGCCAAAGAAGACTTCCCTGAACCGGACAAACCGGTCATCACGACCAGTTTGTTTTTCGGGATGTCGATATCGATATTTTTTAAATTGTGAGCACGTGCTCCTCTAATACTGATATGTTTACTGGCCATACTCTTTTCATCCCTCCGCTTTTAATTCCAACAGCACATCACGCAGTTCAGCTGCCCGTTCGAAATCGAGATCGCGTGCGGCTTGTTTCATTTCGGTTTCTAGATTGTCGATCATTTCCAGACGTTCTTTCTTCGTCATTTCTGAAGGTTTCTTACCTGTATCATACCCAGCTTCGTCCTCGGCAACGTTTGTCGCTTTAATGACGTCACGGACTTCTTTCCTAATCGTTTGCGGTGTGATGCCATGCTCTTCGTTATAAGCGATTTGTTTTTCACGACGTCTGTACGTTTCATCAATCGCATACTGCATGGACTTCGTCATCTTATCAGCATACATAATCACTCGACCGTTTTCATTTCGAGCGGCTCGGCCAATCGTCTGGATGAGAGAGCGGTCGGAACGCAAGAACCCTTCTTTGTCCGCATCCAGAATGGTTACAAGTGACACTTCTGGAATATCCAGTCCTTCACGAAGCAGGTTGATTCCAACAATGACATCGTATTTCCCTACCCTTAGATCACGGATGATTTCAATACGTTCCAGTGTCTTAATTTCCGAGTGTAAATAAGCAACCTTAATTCCTAAGTCTTTAAGGTAATCGGTCAAATCCTCAGACATCTTCTTCGTTAATGTCGTCACGAGGACGCGTTCATTTTTATCTTTCCGTTTATTGATTTCCCCTACAAGGTCATCGATTTGACCATGGATCGGGCGGACGTCAATTTCCGGATCCAGTAAGCCTGTCGGTCTAATAATCTGTTCAATCATCTTCGGTGTATGTTCAATTTCATAAGGGCCAGGGGTCGCAGAAACGTAAGCGATCTGATTGATATGTTCTTCAAATTCAGGGAACATGAGCGGACGGTTATCCATAGCTGAAGGCAACCGGAAACCATGGTCCACCAGTACTTGTTTTCGCGCTCGGTCTCCGTTGTACATCCCTCTGACTTGAGGAAGTGTTACGTGAGACTCATCAATCATCATAAGGAAGTCATCTGGAAAATAATCAAGCAAGGTGTAAGGGGTTGCGCCTTCTTCTCTGAATGTCAGGTGTCTCGAATAGTTCTCGATTCCAGAACAAAAGCCCATCTCGTTCATCATTTCAAGATCGTAATTTGTCCGTTGTTCAAGACGCTGAGCTTCCAGTAACTTATCTTGATCACGCAATTCTTTTAGGCGGGCTTCCAACTCTTTTTCTATATTTTTGATCGCTTTTTTCAATTTTTCTTCCCGAGTGACGAAGTGTGAAGCAGGGAAGATCGCTACGTGGTCACGATCTCCCACTACTTCACCAGTCAATACATCCACTTCACGTATGCGGTCAATTTCATCTCCGAAAAATTCCACCCGCATCGCATGTTCCTCTCTAGAAGCGGGGATAATTTCAACTGAATCCCCGCGGACTCGGAAGGTACCGCGCTGAAAGTCGATATCATTTCTCGCATACTGAATATCTACAAGATTTCTCAATAACTCATCACGGTCTTTTTCCATCCCCGTTCTTATTGACAGCACCTGGCTGCGGTATTCGTCGGGAGAACCGAGACCATAGATACAAGAAACACTAGCAACGATGATGACATCGTTCCGCTCGAAGAGAGCAGAAGTCGCTGAGTGGCGTAATTTATCAATCTCATCATTGATGCTCGCATCTTTTTCAATAAACGTATCTGAAGAAGGCACATAAGCTTCTGGCTGATAGTAGTCATAATAACTGACAAAATACTCGACAGCATTGTTCGGGAAAAACTCTTTGAACTCACTATATAACTGTCCAGCAAGCGTTTTGTTATGGGCGATGATCAGTGTCGGTTTATTCACTCGTTCAATGACATTGGACATCGTAAATGTCTTTCCTGTACCTGTGGCCCCGAGCAATGTTTGATGCTTATCTCCTCGTTCAATCCCTTGAACAAGTTCCTCAATTGCTCGCGGTTGATCCCCTTGTGGTGAATACTGTGAAACTAATTCAAACTTCTCCTCCACGACGAAAACCTCCGTTCATTGTCTATACTCGTACTTTTTAGTTTACCACAACAGTTTACCATTCTAACATCGAACGAACAAACATTCGCATTTGAGTGTGCGCTGTCAATTACTGGATGACCTGTTATGGAAGTAATTTACATACCGGGTCATCCAGTTTATCCCATTTCTCACAATAAAAAAAGCACTTTGCAGGATGCAAAGTGCTTCGCTTATTAGGAATTCAACGTTTGGTTGTATTCGTTGACTTCGAACAGGTCGACCAGCTCGATGTCTGGGTTTTTATCTTGGAACCAACGTAGAGAAAAGTCGTTCTTAAAGAGGACAAGCGGGTTGCCTTCTCGATCTTCCGCGAGCATGTTTCGCTCATCAAACAACGACTCATCAACCTGGTCTTCTTTCAACCAACGCGGGATGCGTTCGCCAAGAGGAGTCAACTCGATATCTACGTTGTACTCGTTCTTCATGCGGTATTCAAAGACTTCGTATTGAAGCTCTCCAACCGCTCCGATGATATAGTCTTCGAAACGATAACGTTTGAACAACTGGATTGCGCCTTCTTGTACAAGCTGTTCCAACCCTTTTCGGAACTGCTTGGATTTCATGACGTTTTTCGCCGTTACTTTTTTAAATAGTTCAGGTGGGAATTGCGGGAGCTCATCGTACTGGAAGTTGGATTTACCAGTTACGATCGTATCTCCGATTCGGTAGACGTTCGGATCATAGATTCCGATAATATCTCCGGCATACCCTTCCTCCACGGTTCCACGGGAAGAAGCCACAAATTGCTGGGATTGTGCCAGCTTGAACGTTTTTCCTGTACGGGAAAGTGTAACGTTCATTCCGCGCTCGAATTTACCAGAACAGATTCTGACAAAAGCAATCCGGTCGCGGTGCTGCGGATTCATGTTCGCCTGAATTTTAAAGATAAAACCAGAGAACTCTTCATGATCCGGAGAAACAATACCTTCCGTTGATTTTCTCGGCGCCGGTTCAGGAGCCATATCAATGAATGAATTGAAGAAAGTTTCCACCCCGAATGGAGCAAGAGCACTTCCGAAGAAGACAGGCGTCTGATCGCCGCGCATCACTTTTTCCATATCGAAGGTATCCCCAGCTTCAGCGACCATTTCCATTTCTTCTTCCGATTCCTGGAACGTGGCATTTTCCGTTAACTCAGGATGCTGATCTAGTTCGCTGTATGGAATGTATTCTTCTTCCTCGTTACCTGTATATTGAACAAATTGCTCATTTTCACGGTCGAAGACGCCTAAGAAGCGCTTGCCCATACCTGCCGGCCAGGTCATTGGATAGGTTTCGATATTCAACGTTTCTTCGATTTCTTCCATCAATTCCAGCGGCTCACGGCCTTCACGGTCCATTTTGTTAATAAAAGTGAAGATCGGGATGCCGCGCATTTTACAAACTTTAAATAGCTTGAGCGTCTGCGCCTCGATCCCTTTTGTTCCATCGATGACCATAACCACACTGTCAACAGCGGTCAATGTGCGGTACGTGTCTTCACTGAAATCTTCGTGTCCGGGTGTATCCAAAATATTCACTTGATAATCTTTGTAAGGGAAGTTCATCACACTGGACGTAACAGAAATTCCACGCTGCTTCTCGATTTCCATCCAGTCCGATGTCGCAAACTTACCAGACTTTTTCCCTTTTACCGTACCTGCGGATCGGATCAAGTTTCCGAATAATAGCATTTTCTCCGTCATCGTTGTTTTACCGGCGTCCGGGTGGGAGATAATAGCAAACGTACGGCGTTTCTTCATTTCATTTTGTATTTGACTCATCGTGATATCCTCCGTTTATTAAGAATTTCAATACATTAGGCTGGGTAGGATATACGTTTTACATTGGCAGATTCACTCCATAAAAAAAGCGCTCACACACTCAAGCGCCTTCGTCGAATTTTTTGATTATACTTTGAAAGTTAGCATAACCCACATGTAAAATCAATCACAAAAACGAACACCTTCCAGATATTGGTGTACCAGGTCATCCAGAATCTGGATGACCTGGTCCTACATTTATTCCTAAATCCCTCTCATTCTCTTTAGGTGTTCAAACCTGTTATAATGGGATAAAAACGATAGTAAGGATGCCAGTTATGCAGAGTTACTTATTACAACCGAACGATATAAAGAAAATCACTGGTCAGACTTTTTACACGCGCGGAAAGCAATACTTCGAACGCGGGAAGGTTTACGGCCTTTCTCATAATAGTGCGATTCGTTCTTGGCGGGCAGTCGTTGCAGGTACACACGACTATGAAGTCCGCGTATTCTTTTTTGAGGACGATGATGTTGAAGCGACGTGTGAGTGTGCAGCTTATTCCACCTACTACACGTGTAAACATATTGCGGCGGTCCTGATCGCCATCCGTGAAAAGACGTTAGAAGACCTGGCGCCGAAACTGGCGGAAAAGGGTCGGAAATCACAGACCGGATTGACGAACCAGGACCGGATGTTTGCGGTCAGCTTGTTTGAGGCTTTCAGACAGCGTCAGGAAAATCGCGGAGCCCAGGACTTGAAGAAACCTCTTCAAATTCAATATTACCTTCACCTCCAATCGATTCTCGGCTCAAAAAGTCTCGGTTTGGAAATGAAGCTCGGAGAAAACTATCCCTATGTGATTAAAAACATCCGTGATTTGCTTGATCATATCCGTAAAGATCAAGCCTACCGAATTACTAAAAAGTTTACGTACGATCCTGCAGAACACTCCTTTTCTGCAGACGACAGGGAAATTCTAAGATTACTGCAGCTCGCTTACGAACAAGAGCAATTTTATGAACAACAGTGGAATTCTTCCGAACCGAAAATCTTAAAAGTTTCTCCAGCTCTTGCTACTCAACTGCTTCCGCTTTTAGAGAAGCAGCAGACAGAGGTTTTGGAGCGGGGAGAAAACGTAGGACCTGTCCGGTTTGAGGATGAATTCCCGAACCTTTCTTTCTACGTCTCGGAAGAACGAGGCCATTTTCATATGCATATGAACCATTTGAAAGATTACGATTATCTATCGGATTACCATCTTCTCTATAAAGAAGGAAGCTTCTATCCTGTCGATCATCAGAAAGAAGAGGTCCTTCAAACGCTCTACACTATCCTTCCGTACAATTCTAACGGCAACCACACAGTGAGCCATCATGATATGGAAGGGATTGTGTCGTATGTTCTTCCTGAGCTTGAGACCATCGCAGATGTACAGCTTGATCGATCCGCTCAGGAAAAAATTGTCCAGGAGTCGCTTGTCGCTAAGGCCTACTTGGATTTTCAACAGTGGACACTCACGATCGATGTGAAGTTTCAATATGGTGATTTAACGATCGATCCGTTCAATGAGCAGCCATTGAGTAATCAAACAATCGTAAGACGGGATCGACAGACAGAACAGGAAATCATGCAGATTATTGAGCTTGCTGAATTCAAGTTTGATGGAGAGATGGTCTACATTGAAGATGAGGACAAGCTGGATCAATTCCTTTATCATTATTTGCCTAAGTTGAAAGAGCACAGTGACGTCTACCTTTCTTCTTCCGTCCGTTCCCTTGTAGAAGATCGACCACTCGAACTGCAGACATCCGTTGAGCTGGAGAGCGACGGTAATTGGCTGGATATCAATTTTACTATTGATGGCATTAGTGATCATGACGTCACAGAAGCTCTTAAAGCCGTCATTGAACGGAAAAAGTATTACCGTTTATCTGATGGTGCGCTCATGGCGTTAACGAGTGAATCCTTCGATCGTTTTCAAAGACTTGTCGATGACCTCGACTTGAGTACAAAAGATTTGGAAGACAACCATTTTCAAGTTTCAACAGCGCGAAGCTTGCAGGTGGAAGATGCTTTGAATCCAAATGAGTCAGAGAGAAATCAACTTTTCCAAGAGCTTGTCGATCGACTGAAATCACCTCAATCCTTTGAAATTGATCCTCCAGAAGGTCTGCAAGCGGACCTACGGCCATACCAATTGACTGGCTTTCGATGGATGAAAATGCTCAGCCATTACGGTTTAGGCGGTGTGCTCGCTGACGATATGGGGTTAGGGAAAACCATTCAAACCATTACTTTCTTGTTAGATGAAAAGTTAAAAGGGAACATGACAGACCCAGCCATCATCATCGCTCCTGCCTCACTCGTCTACAATTGGAAAAAGGAAATTGAAAAATTCGCCCCTCAATTGTCGGTGCAGATTTTGACGGGGGACCCAATGGCAAGGCAGGAAGCGCTGAACGAAGCAGCAAGTAAAGATATTTGGATTACATCGTATCCATTGCTCAGGCAGGACATTACTTCCTATGAAGAACAAAAGTTTCACGCAATGGTCCTCGATGAATCACAAGCGATTAAAAATGAAACGACGAAAACAGCGGTGGCTGTAAGATCAATTAAATCTAGACATCGTTTTGCCTTAAGTGGTACACCGATTGAAAATTCCCTGCAGGAACTCTGGTCGCTGTTTCGTACCATCATGCCAGGATTTTTCACGAGCAAGAAAAAGTTTTTGCAATTGAAGCCTGAAAAAATCTCTCTTATGACGCGTCCGTTCATTCTAAGAAGGATGAAAACAGAAGTGCTCGATGAATTGCCAGATAAGATTGATACCGTCCAGTATTCAGAGCTGACGCGGGAACAGAAAGAAGTCTACCTCGCCTACTTGGAGCGAATTCAAAACGATATTCAAGAAACGATTGCCACCAAAGGCATTCAGCGGGGCAAGCTCGAGATACTTGCTGGACTAACAAGACTGCGGCAAATTTGCTGCCATCCCGGATTGTTCCTTGAAAACTATGAAGGGCAGTCCGGAAAGTTGGAGCAGTTGAAAGAACTAACCCGAGAGCTGAAAGAAAGTGGCCACCGACTGTTGATCTTTTCTCAGTTTTCAAGCATGCTGACCAAGATGCATGACGAACTCGCTAAAGAAGGATTACAGGCTTTCTATTTAGATGGCAGCACAAAATCAGAAAAACGAATGGAAATGGTTGAAGCTTTCAACGAAGGAGAAAAAGATGCATTCTTCATCTCCTTGAAAGCAGGAGGCACCGGTCTGAACCTTACTGGTGCGGACACGGTTATCCTTTACGACCTTTGGTGGAACCCGGCCATCGAAGAACAAGCGGCGGGCCGTGCGCACCGTATTGGTCAAGAAAAAGTCGTACAGGTCATCCGGATGATATCCGAAGGCACAATCGAAGAGCGTATCTATCAGCTTCAACAGAAGAAACGTGATCTCGTTGACCAAATCATCCAACCAGGAGAATCCATGCTTACTTCCCTAAGTGAAGAAGAAATCAAACAACTCTTCCAATAAAGAGCCGTCCCCAAACGGCTCTTTTTCTTTTGCCTGCCGTTTAATGGTAAATATTGTATGACCTGGTCTGGAACTTCATTCCAGACCAGGTCATACAATATTTACCATATCAACCTAAAAAGAAAGCTGCCATCCCGGCAGCTTTCTTTTTAGGCTTTCATTGTTTTCTTTTGCAGTTTGAACCAGTATCCTCCAAGGATGCAGGCGCCGATGACCATCGTCACTGTGGAAATGAGCATGTGCATCGAGGAAGCGAGAACGACGTTCCCTGTAACCACAATAATGAATCCTACCACTGCATTCAGCAGAAGGGAGATTAAATAAGCCCAGGACAACGCGATATGGTATTTGAACCTCGAAGCATAGATGACAAACCAGATAGCTGCTACAATGACAACAAACGTAGCGACCCAGTGTAAAGAATACACGGCGTTCGCAACGGACTCACTTGTAATCAAGTACTCCATCGCTGGAATGTCCATCATGACATTGCTCGCGCGGCTGTGTTTAAAGAATGCACCGAGGATCACCTGTGCAATATAGGCGATATACCCCAGCAGAAAAGCACGGTAACTCATCGACACGGATTCCCAACTTGTCCGGTTCAGCTCAATTTTTTTCTCATGAAGACTGTAACTCAACAACACGAGAACAATTAACAGCAGCTGACTGAACGTAACGTCGAACGTTGTGAACCCTGGTGGTGTCCCTAGAAGGACGTTCAACCCTCCAATCATGGATTGAAATACAAGCAGTGCCAAACTTAAAATAGCTAAAATAAATACAGATTTGTTTTTGCGGTACTTATAGATCGCACCGACAGCATTAATGGCAGTAAGCATGATCAGCAATGGAACCATCAAACGGTGTGAATACTCTATAATGACATGATAATCCGTAATATCAGGAAAAACCTTTCCGTTACAGACTGGCCATGTCGTCCCACACGCGTCCCCTGAGTTTGTCGCAACGACCAGGTTGCCGAGGATCAATGCGAGAAACGTAACGAATGTTGTTAGAATTGAAAATTTCTTCATCGTCTTACCCTTTCTCTATCTATGATCATGATGTCATGAATATTGTTTGTTTCCTAAGTAAATCATATCATGAATTTTGGGAGATAGAGAAAAGAAAGCGCCGTCATGAGTCATGAACTTTTTGTGAACGGCGCTTCTTCCTGATTTTACCAATGATCAAATAGAGGAGAGAAACCGCAATCAAGAAGGTATTTACCAGTGAAAAAACGTTTGCATAATGGTCGTCATCCCAATAGGATACTGGACTGTTAAATGTATAGCTGCTGATCGGGTAAAACACAGGAACCGCATCATCAGCATGAGTCAGAATATCAAGGATCACATGTCCGAGCCACCCATAGGAAAAAGCGGTCCACATCGAGAGCTCCCTTCCTTTCCAGATCAAAACGATGACAAAAAAGATCCCCCACACAAATAACGAATGACCGGCATGACGCAGTATAAAAACGACTGGATGTTCAAACAGATCATGAACCAAACCAAATAACGAGCGCATGGGATCAGCGTCGTCCACGACCTGCCAGGCCTGTCTTCTTACACTTAGATAGATAAACATGACATAATACACAATGTCGGGTGAAAGACTTCCAAAAATAAACCAGCCGGTGAACCTTTGTTTTCTTGTTGCAAAAAATGTCCAGTAGCCATGGTGCAGTGTATTCATTTTTCTCCCTCCCCTAACTTCTTGTTTACCCTTAATCCCTAGGGGGAACCTAACCAATGGAAAGGAGCATAAATCGATGACCTATAAAGCTTACGTTTTTGATGCGTATGGAACGCTGTTTGACGTCCATAGCGTCATGAAGAAAATTCATCAATTTTTCCCTGATCAAGGTCCTAAGGTAAGTGAAGAATGGCGCAGCCGTCAAGTTCACTATTTCCTCGTACGTCAGTTGATCCAAGGATACAAGCCATTCACCGATATTACCAGGTGGGCACTGCTCGATGCCCTCGCTTACAGTGATGTAGATGTCAAGCCGGAGGTTGTGGAAGACCTGATGCACGAATATGAGCTACTCCAGCCTTACGATGAAGTCCCTTCACTAAAACAGAACCATCAAGACAAGACGTTCACTATTTTCTCAAACGGCACGCGTTCCATGCTTCAGCCTCTTTTAGAAAATAATCAACTGAAAGAAGACTTTGATTTACTCAGCGCTGACGACGTTGAGGTCTACAAGCCTCACCCGAATGCCTACAGCTACGCCCATGAACAGTTAGGATTTGAAAAAGAAGAGATCCTGTTCTTTTCGAGTAATCCTTGGGACATTACGGGGGCAGCTTCTTACGGTTTCCATACGGCCTGGGTGAATCGGAAGAAGCAAAAGTGGCCGGAACTTGGGATCAATCCGACCCACGTGATCAACACTCTTAATGAAATCCCGGACTAAAAAAGACGGAGTCCCTTCGAGGGCTCCGTCTTTTATCAATGGTGTTTGTATAGGCGTACCTGATTTTTCCCGTCACGCTTTCCTTTGTAAAGCGCCTTGTCAGCTGAGCGGAAAAGGTCATCCAATGTCTGTCCATCTTCAGGATAACAGGCAACTCCGATAGAGAAGGAGGAACGGATTTCCTCTCCTTTGACTATATAAGGCTCTCTTAACTTCTCAAGAGCGCGCATGGATACGTCATAGATTTGATTCCGATCCGCAATGTTTTCCAAAAGAATCGCAAATTCATCCCCGCCGATCCGGCCGACAGAATCTCCGGACCGGATGCATTCTTTCATCCGCTTTCCGACACTGCACAAAAATTCATCTCCGATTTCATGACCATATTCATCATTGATGCACTTGAACCCGTCCCCATCTAAATAAAGGAGGGCAAACGATTCACCGGACCGTTCAGCCTTGGCGATCGCCTGCTCGACCCGGTCTTCAAACAGTCTACGATTCGGCAAGCCCGTCAAGTAGTCATAGAAAGCAAAACGCTCAAGCTTTTCTTCATAATTCTTCTGCTCGGAAATATCCCGGGCCACGATCACAAAATGGCTGACCTGATTGTGTTCACTGACAACCGGCGTTCCCCGGCATTCAAACCAGACCGGTTCTCCATTCTGGCTTTTTAATGTCAAGGAAACCGTGAACGCTTCTTTACTCTTTTCGCTCCACTTGAAAGCCTTGGAGAGGTTATTCAAATCATCTGGTTCCAACTGTTGCATCATTTCCCTTGAAGACATCTCCTGCGGGTCACGACCTAGAAATTTCGTCTGTGAAGGAGACGCATAGACCAGCTCTCCCATTGGGGAGAAAACAGAAATCAAATCATTGGAATGATCGGCAATCAGACGGAATTTTTCCTCACTCTGCCTTAATGCTTCATGGGCTCTCACTTGATCCGTCCTGTCCTCAAGAATCGCATAAATTCCTTCTTTCTGACCCTCGTTAATAATCGGAACGAGAGAAACACGGAGAATACGCTCTTCTCCCTCCATCCAAAAGCTCGTTTCAAACCGGGTACCTTTTTGGAAAAAGGATTCTAACAACTGCTTCCTCAGCCAGCTTCTCTGCTCTTTAGGCACCCAATCGATAATCGAGGTATGAACCATGGACTCTTCCTCCATTTTCAGGAGACGCAATGTCGCTGTGTTCACTTTCTTAATCAATCCCTGGAAAGTAAGCGTTAAAATTGGCTGGGGATTATTTTTAAATAATGACCGATAGCGGGACCTGCTCGCTTCCAACTTCCGCTGAGCAGCCTTATCTTTTGAAATGTCTCTTACAATCGAACTGATCCCGATCGTTTCCCCGCTTTCGCTTTGAATCGGAGATATACTGATGGAAACATCGATAAGCACTCCGTCTTTTCTCTTGCGGACCGTTTCATAACGGGCAATCGCTCTTTCTTTCCCTTTACGAACAAGCTCCTCCGCTTCTTCTTTTCTGTTCCAAGGAACAAAAGGGAATGAAGTGGTTTGCATTTCTTCTTTTGTATAGCCGTACAGCTCTTCTAATGCACGATTCGCTTCTAGTACGTTGCCTGATGTATCGACAATCAAGATCGCATCCGTCGTATCCTTCATCAACGAACGATACATGGCGTTAATCCGGCTGAGATCGCGCTCTTTTTCAATCACTTCTGTAATGTTCCTTGTGATCGCAACAATGTGTGTGACTTCACCTGCTTCGTCCATGGTCGGGGTCAGCACGGAATGTCCTCTGAAAAGTTTCCCATTGACGATGATTTCATCTTCATATGTAATTGCTTCTTTTTTTCTGACGACCCTTTGATAGGCTGCAATTAAATCTTCGGCTTGCTGCTCGCCTAATAGATCCTCTATGTACTTGCCTTCCCATCCCGCTCCTTTAATCGGAGAATAGTTTTTGGCAGATTCATTCATATATATATATTTAAATCGCCTCTCATCGACGACTTCCATAAAAAAGATATAGTCGGATATTCCATCCATAAGCATATGTAACAAGTGTTCATGGGGAATGCGGTCAGCAATCCCTGCTATGATTCCCTGATCCATCCATTCTTTCACTCGTTCCATGGATTATCCCCTCAATCATTAATCGTATTTACACATGTATACCATGTTACCATGTTTAGTTCCTGCTTCTCTATGTATCTTTCTACCAAAAAGTCAGAAATCCTTTCCAGATAGATAAAAAAAGCAATGTGCAGGGCACATTGCTTTTTTGTTTTATACGGTTTGTTTTTGTTGAGCCTGAGCTTCCGCCTGCGCTTGTTTGATTAAACAGCGCCCTTTTCCATGCGGGATGCACATCGGTGTTCCGAAAAGAGGATCCTCTCTGACATCACAAAGCATTTCAAATACGTGCTGCATCATGTCACAAGTCACGACATCCTCCGGCTTCCCTTGTGCGAAAACCGTTTTATCTTTCACTGCGATAATATGATCCGCATATCGGCAGGCCAGGTTAATATCATGAAGCACCATGACAACCGTACGTCCATTGTCCTGATTCAAGTCGAAGAGCAAGTCGAGAATATCAATCTGGTGGGTCATATCTAAATAAGTGGTCGGTTCATCCAATAGGAGAATATCTGTATCCTGAGCAAGGGTCATCGCAATCCAGGCACGTTGACGCTGCCCGCCAGACAGAGAATCGACCGTTCTATCTTTCAACTCCATCAAGTTCGTATCTTCAAGCGCACGCGTTACAGCTTTTTCATCTTCATCCGACCAGCGTTTTGCGAACCCTTGATAAGGATAACGGCCTTGCTTTACAAGCTGATAGACGCTGAGACCTTCAGGAGTTGTCGGACTTTGTGGAAGAATCGCCATCTTCTTCGCCACATCTTTTGTACGCATTTTGGAAATATCCGCACTATCCAGCACAACTTCTCCTGATTTTGGACGCAATAAACGAGCCATCGAACGAAGCAACGTGGATTTGCCGCAACCGTTTCCACCGATGAGTACAGTGACTTTGCCTTTCGGGATCGTAATATCCAATGAATCTATGATGATGGAATCTCCATAGCCTAGAGTTAAATTATTCGCCAACAGGGTATCCATAATCTGACCTCTCCTTTATGTCTCTACGAAATCTATCGCTGTTGGAGCTACACGAAAAATCACGAATTCTATATTTTCTCTATCTTCTAGTTTATGGGCTTGGTTCCACTCTGTCAATGAATTTGAGAATCATTTTCATCACTGGACTGTGGAAAGTGTATGCATGACGAGAAGAAATGAGAACACCTAGTAGGAAAGGAAAACCTTTCGAGAAAAAGAGAAAAGAGTGTTCTTTTTCATAACTGAGACGCTCTTACGTTCCTGATCAACTGGAAGTATTGAACATCTCCTAGTCCATATTCTTGAAAAGTTATAATCATCAATTCTACGAGCTTCTCTTCCGGTAATTCAGGGTGATGCTGGATGAATCCCACAAGTTCATTATCCACATCCTTGTAGTGAAGATACAACTCCATTCCCTTTCGTAACGCAGGCAGAGATACCTCTTGTGGCATCGTCCGGTTGATCAGCACCTGTTTATACAACGAATGGTATCCCTCTACATGAAGCGTATGTGAAGCAAGAGGCTCGAATTTCTGGGTGACTAGACAAAGCTCAACTTTCGATTCGTAACCGATTTGATCGAGCCATGCTAGTAAGGTGAGGAGATTGATTTGACAGAACATATCCTCATCAAACCATAACGTGAGATGTTCTCGTCCTTCATCAAAGACTGCCTCCAGTTTTTCTACGGTCTTTTGTCTATATTCTCCCTCCGAAACCCCATGCATGAGAGCCCTTCTTTTAATAAATGTATTTGAGAAGATCGTTTCACAGGTCTCCCCTGCACACATCGCCTCATTAAAAGGAATCATCGGTTTCCCTTTCATACATTCCTTGCTTTGAAAAAACCTTTCCATTTCTTCCCCATTCAAAATGTGAAGAGTCTGCATGGGTTCTCCCCCCTTTTAAAAAGTAAAACGGTTATCATCCAGCACCTTAAAGGAGGAGATAACCGTTCCTTTTCCAATCATTAGAAAAAGCCTACCGAAGCTTCATGAGTCGCAGGTTCAACGAAAACAAGTCCAAGTTCGTAGTGTTCACCCTCATACATCGCCCGCTGCACGTAGCGATTTTCTCCGGATTCATCACGCACTTCCATTTTCGTAAACGCTCCTGAATTTTGCAGTGCTTCATAAAACTGATTTTCTGTTCGTACAGGGATCGCATTCACCCGTTCGATGACTTCACCAGGCATCAGTTCCATTTGATCGGCCGGACTCCCAGGGATGACACCTAGAATACGAATGCCTTTTTGCGCAGAAGAAAAGAACGGCGTTTTCTCTTCACGCATCCGGTGAAGCACGAATATGAACTCACGGCCTACGAGGCCGACCATCACAGCCGCAAGCGATAGTACACCTATGAAAAAGCTCCCAACAGCTAGCCCCAGGACGAAGATCGCCAGCAGAAATACATGACGTCCCATCGTCTTTGCTGCACGAACAGGGGACTGTCCGCGCGCTTTCCATTCCCAACCTATGACAAAAGGAATGAGAATGAGCCCGTATGGATCTCCCCCAAGCGAAATCATCGGCCACCACGGGGCAAACGCATCAATCATCCCTCCTGGAAGCAGGGCCAGGAACGGAACGAAGGTCATCCTTCTTGACCTATGCTGACCGATCCACATCCCCCGTGTCCCTTTCAATCGTTCGGGATACGTATGAGAGGCCGTTGTGCGCAGCATCAGGATCGATTCAGTCATTAAAAGAACGGCCATCACAACCGCAAGTGTGTGGAGCGGTGTCTCCTGGAGGGTTGCTACCCATTCGTAACCTTGCACAGATGGAGGTAGGTAAGGAATGACGAGCAAGACTAGATAGCTTAAACCAAGCGTATAGGCAGATGAATACCAGCTCAAACGCCCAGTCAAACTGACAACCAGGAAAACACCGGATAGGAGGAGCAGCAGCGGATAACTGACTACCATTCCTCCCCCCACCGCCATCGCGGATAATATAAAGCCACTTAGAAGCGCCGTTCCCCATGTTCCTTTCCATTCGGAAAAGCGGTCGAAGATTCTTGTGCCGAACGTCGCTCTTTCCTGTTTGATTCTCTTACCAGAAACGATGAAGATCATCGCTAAAGCTATGTATAATAATGGGAGGGTGAACATCATCCCGATCCCTTTTGCAAATTCCATTAACCAAACGTCCAACATGATTCTCCTTTCAAGTCGTGTCGCTCTCTGTTGCTTCTACCCAATAACGAAAAAATCCGCAGTCGCAGACTACGGATATATTTCGTCATCCAACGGCAAATTCCTGCTTATTGAAACAAGACCTCGACCGCTTTTTGCATTTGTTTGTCGTTTTTCTCATCTCTGACTTCTTTGATAATGGCCTCTTCAAGCTTGCCTCCGGTTTCTTCATCAACGACTCCTGTAGCTTCAAGGCCCGCGTCTTGCTGAAACGCTTCGACAGCAGCTTCTGTTTCTTTGCTGAAGTAACCGTCCGTACGGCCAGGGTCATGTCCAAGACCTTCCAGCATAATTTGGATGTTTTTCACTTTTTCATCATTGTCATTGTATTGAAGCGGTTCTTCCACTTCAACCGGATTGGTGTAAAAGTATTCCGGCTGTTTCACTTTCACCGTTGGTTCAATCCCTTTTTCATGGATCCAGTTGCCGTCCGGCGTCAACCACTTGAACAAGGTTAGTTTGATTGTACTGCCATCGCCCATCGGTAACGCCTGTTGAACGGTTCCTTTACCGAAACTCTTCGTACCGACGAGATCGTAGCCGCCTGCTTCCTGCATCGTCGCAGCTAGGATTTCAGAAGCGGATGCGCTACCTTCGTCCATCAAGACCGTGATTGGGTACGGCTTTTTCTCCTCGTTTTCAGAGAAGTAACGGGTTTTCTCCCCTTTACGATCTTCCACCTGGACGATTGGCTTATCTTTCGGAATGAACTCTTTCAGAATCTCCTGAACGTCTGTAAATAAGCCTCCAGGATTTCCACGGACATCGATGACAAGCCCGTCCATTCCATCTTTTTCAAGCTTCTCTAGCGCTTCGTGAAATTCATCGGAAGTCTTCTCAGAAAAAGAAGTGATTTCGATGATGCCGGCTTTTTTGCCATTGATTTCTTTTGTATCGCTATACACCGTTTCTAATGGAATATCATCACGGGTGATATCGATGTTAAGTGGTTCACTGACCCCGGGGCGGTCGATTTGCAGCGTCACTTCCGTCCCTTTTTCTCCACGGATTTTAAGAACGGCTTCATAAAGGTCAAGACCTTCTACACTGTCGCCATCCACTTTCAAAATTTGATCATTCGGCTTCAAGCCAGCTTCTTCTGCAGGTGAACCTTTGATAGGAGCGACAATCGTCACCTTGTCGTTGACCATACTCACTTCCGCGCCAATTCCCTGGAAAGAGGATTCAATGGTCTGATTGAACTGCTCCATCGTTTCAGGGTCCATATAGACACTATAGGGATCCTCGAGTGTATCAAGCATTCCCTGAATGGCCCCTTCGACAAGGGTGTTTTTATCTACTTCTTCTACATAATTTTCTTGGATTGTACTGAATGCCTGTTCCACCTTTTTTAAATCGGTGTTCCCTGACATACTTTGTATGAATGCCTTCTGTTCCTCTTCTGACAGACTCCCAAAGTTCTCCGCATCTTTATCTGCATACTGTTCGGATTGTGCCTGGTCGTTCGTGCCGTCAGCGAAGTATTCTATTCCTATGTAAGAGCCTGCCGCTCCAAATAGGACCGCTAGCGCCATCAACAGCGCAACGTAGCGCGGTTTTATATTCATCGCATTCACCCTTCTATTTTGGATTTCATGTTGCCTCTATACTAGCAAAAAAGCGCCTTCAACGTAAATCATGATTATTCCCTGAGTTAACCTATGCCAAAACGGACGATCGCATGTCCATTTCATTATAGGACATCCCCACTTATCTATCTACCTGTATTTGGATCGGATGTGAGAATCGTAGAAATTCATGTGTGATGACAGGTATGCCAATAGCTTTGTATGGTGCCTGGCACCGCTTCACCCGCTTTTGGTGTCAGGCACCACACTCAGCCTTTCTAGTGCCTGGCACCAAATGGTGGTGAGCAGGTGCCAGACTTCACGAAAGATAAAAGAAAAAGACTATCTCCTAAATGAGACAGTCTTCATACATCTACATTTCGTATCCATATTCTCCATTGCTTTGGTCACGGACGACCATACCGTCTTCAATTGCAATCACTCGCTTACGAATCGTGTTGACGATTTCCTGGCTGTGAGTCGCCATGAGTACAGTTGTTCCTGCCGTATTGATTTCTTCAAGAATATGCATGATCTCCCAGGACGTCTCTGGATCCAGGTTACCTGTCGGCTCATCTGCGATCAATACTTTCGGATGGTTCACAATCGCGCGGGCAATCGATACACGCTGCTGCTCTCCTCCAGAAAGTTCATCCGGAAGGAAACGTGCCTTGTTTTTCAAACGAACTTGATCAAGGACGTCCATGACACGACGGCGGATGTTTTGTGGATTTTCTTCAATTACTTCAAGAGCAAAGGCCACATTTTCATAAACGGTCAGTGTCGGCAATAGACGGAAATCCTGGTAAACGACACCAATTTGACGGCGCAGCATCGGAATGCGGCGCTGCTTCATTGTGGATGTATCCATGTCGTTCACGAGTACCGTTCCAGTGGTCGGTTTTTCTTCTCTGTAAATCAGCTTTGTGAAGGTTGATTTACCAGCGCCACTTGGTCCTACAACATAGACAAATTCCCCTTGGTCAATATGGATGTCCAAGCCGTTCAAAGCTGTGACTCCATTCGGATATGTCTTATATACTCCTTGCATTTTAATCATGTAAAATCACCTGTATCTCTCATAATGTTAAGTCAGTTGTCTTCTTTCTTGTCTACAAACACATTCATTATAACATTAATTTTCGATCTATTTAGACATGAAATTATTACAATTGTTTTTCATAGGAGTGGATGCGCTCGAATGAAGGTTGCAAAAGGCTCACCTGTGATTTCACAGATGAGCCTATTATAAAAAAAAGCCCGGTGGCGTCACCAGACTTTTCCTGAAAGCTTATTCCATTGTCGCAAGCCAGCTTGCTACAAGTTGAGCATCTTCGTCAGATACGTTTTTTTGAGCCGGCATGCCGCCTTTACCATTTTTAATGATATCAACGATTTCATCAGCTGAGTACTTAGACCCTATTTCTGTCAAAGCCGGTCCCATTCCTCCGCCAAGTTCACCGCCGTGGCACTGAGCACAGTTGTTCTGGTACACTTCTTCTGCTGCAGCTGTGTCTACGGTCCCACCGTCACCGCTGTCTGAAGTGCCTTCATCTGTACCTTCGCCGGAATCTTCACCCGTTTGTTCTTCTGTCGTTTCATCGTTTGCGTTGTCATCGGTCGCTCCTTCGTCTCCGCCGCCCCCGCAGGCACTCAAGACGAGGATCAGCCCTAAAAATAGAGCAGATAATAGTTTTTTCATTCTGGTATCCCCTCTCGTATTTTCATGAGATATAGAGATATTATAACCGAGTCATGAAGTTTTGAAACCCTCACCAAGCACTTCGGTGGCATTCATGGCAACGACGAACGCCCCCGGATCAACCGTCTTTACGGTTTGTGTCAATTTGATGAATTCATTCTGTTGGACAACACACATGACGACCCGCCGCTCCTGGTCTGTATATCCACCAGCCCCACTCAATACCGTAACTCCACGGTCGATTTGTTCAAAAATGGCGGCACGCACTTCATTGACTTCATCGGTAATGATCATCACGTTCTTCGATGTGTTCAGTCCAACTTGTACAAAGTCGATTGTCCGACTGGTCGCAAATAACCCTATAAGCGCATAAAGACCTTCTTCGAGTGAGAATACAATCGCCGATGTGAGCACAATCATTCCGTCCAATAAAGCGACACTGATACCAAGTGGTAGATGGGTGAATTTGTGCAGGACTTGTGCGGCCAAGTCGATCCCGCCTGTCGAAGCCCGTCCTCTAAAAACGATGCCAAGACCGAGTCCGACGCCCATTCCACCAAAAATCGCTCCTAGCAATGGATTCGGTGTTGCTGGTGCCATTTCACTCGTCATTAAAACGAACAACGGCAGGGTAACGGTCCCGACAAATGATTTCAGTCCGAAGTTTTTCCCTAAGATGAGAACCCCCATAATGAACAAAGGAATGTTCAATACCCACTGGACAACGCCCGGCTCCCAGCCGAACACGCCTTTTGTGATCGTACTAACACCCGCGACCCCTCCGGAAGCGATGTTATTCGGTAGTAAAAATAAATTGAATGCTAATGCCACAAAAAAGGATCCAAGAATAACCAACCCATAATCCAATGCTTGTCTAAGTGCCGGTGGCATCGGCTCCCGGCGATATTTTTTTGCCATCATCATCATGCTGTTCGACTCTCCCTATGTATCGTTCTCCATAAACCGTAAGGAGTATAACACTAGCAAATTCTCCTGTAAATGAGAGCAGAATAACGTGTTAACACGGTAAAGGAGCAAGATGTCGTATTCCAGTTAGTTTTTGTTTCCTTGGTCCTTCTATACAAAAAGCGGCGAGTCCAGAGACCCGCCGCTTACTTTTATGAGTTCATCGATTCTTGTTTTTCCATAATCTCTGCTAATAGGGCAAGGACATCATCCCGCATGTTTTCCCGTTCCATCGCGATGGCGAGGGTCGTTTTTATAAAGCCGAGCTGGTCACCGACATCAAATCGCTCACCTTCAAACTCGTACCCGTACACAGGCTGATCAAGATTCAAGCGCTCGATTGCGTCTGTCAGCTGGATTTCTCCCCCTCTCCCTTCTTCCTGAGTGGCAAGTAGATCCATGATTTCCGGTGCGAACACATAGCGACCGATAATGGCCAAGTTCGATGGTGCTTCACCGACGGCCGGTTTTTCAACAAAATGCTTCACTTGATAGCGTCTGCCCTCTTGTTTTTCAGGGGCAATGATTCCGTAGCGATCGGTTTCATCTTCCGGGACTTGTTTGACACCGATGACTGAGGATTGTGTTTCTTCATATTGGTCGATCAACTGCTTCAGGCAGGGTTCATCCGAACGAACGATGTCATCTCCAAGCAGCACGGCAAAAGGTTCGTCTCCGATAAACTTACGGGCACACCAGACGGCGTGTCCAAGTCCTTTCGGTTCTTTTTGGCGAATATAATGAATGTCAACTTCAGCGGATTGCTGAACTTCTTCAAGGAGATCAAGCTTTCCTTTTTTATAAAGATTATCCTCAAGTTCAAACGCATGATCAAAATGATCCTCAATCGCACGTTTCCCTTTTCCTGTTACGATGATAATATCCTCGATTCCGGATTGAATCGCTTCTTCTACGATATATTGGATCGTCGGCTTATCGACAACCGGAAGCATTTCTTTCGGCATCGCTTTCGTTGCGGGTAAAAAACGTGTGCCGAGTCCAGCTGCAGGAATGATCGCTTTTTTCACCTTCATTCTTTATTCGCCCCTTTGTATGTAAGATACCTTCATAGTAGCAAAAATAGTGAATACTGAACAGAAAAAAAGACCCCCACCATCGTGAGAGTCTTCTATAATTAACCATCCATTTTCGAGCGGAGGTAGGAGTTGATGAATTTATCAAGGTCCCCATCCATCACGCCTTGGGTATTTCCAACCTCTTCATTCGTACGATGGTCTTTGACCATGGAGTAAGGGTGGAACACGTAAGAACGGATCTGACTTCCCCATCCGATTTCTTTTTGCTCGCCGCGGATATCGTCAAGCTGTTGCTGTTGGCGTTCGATCTCCAGCTGATAAAGCTTCGCCTTCAACATCTTCATCGCTTGTTCACGGTTTTTGATCTGAGAACGTTCAGACTGACATGTCACGACTGTATTTGTCGGCAAGTGCGTAATACGTACGGCAGAGTCTGTCGTGTTGACGTGCTGTCCACCGGCACCACTGGAACGATACGTATCGATCTTCAAGTCCTCTGTCCGAACATCAATCTCAATTTCATCGTTGAACTCTGGCATCACTTCACATGACACGAAGGACGTGTGACGACGGCCGGAAGAATCGAAAGGAGAAATTCTGACGAGACGGTGCACGCCTTTTTCCGCTTTCAAATAGCCATAGGCATTATGCCCTTTAATAAGCAGGGTGACACTCTTCACACCTGCTTCATCCCCAGGAAGATAGTCCATCGTCGAAACAGAAAAACCTTTCTTCTCTGCCCAGCGTGTGTACATACGAAGCAGCATGCTCGCCCAGTCCTGAGACTCGGTACCACCAGCACCCGGGTGAAGCTCAAGAATCGCGTTGTTCTTATCGTAAGGCTCACTCAACAGGATGTTCAGCTCAAATTGGTCAAGGTCTTTCTTCAACTGTTGAACTTCCTGTTCGAGATCTTCACGCAATTCTTCATCGTCTTCTTCTTTGACAAGCTCATAAGAAACTTCCAGATTCTCATGCGTTTCTTCATGATCTTCAAGCGTGTGGACCAACCCTTTCAGTCCATTCACTTCGTCAATGACTTTCTGCGCCGTGTTCTGGTCATCCCAGAAGCCAGGCTCTGTCATTTGTTCTTCTAGTTCTGCAATACGGGTTTTTCTTTGATCGACGTCAAAGAGACCCCCTGAAGTCCGCTAATCGCTTAGCTGTATTATCCAATGCATGGCGGATTTCTGCCATATCCATATCCATCACTCCTATATGATTCTTAACACAAGGGAAGACACCCTCTAGAAAGAGAGTGCCTCAACCTCTTATTTACCGTGACAATTTTTATATTTCTTCCCGCTCCCGCAAGGACATGGATCGTTACGACGGACCTCGTCCTTTTTCACGATCGGGGTTCTTTTCTTCTTCTCTTTATTTTCGCTGCCGCCAGAAACAGCCTGAGCACCTTGAGCCACTTCCTGACGCTGCAGGTTGTTGCGGATTTGTGCCTTCATGACATAGCGGGAGACCTCTTCATCAATATTGGCAACCATCTGTTCAAACATACGGAAACCTTCGAAGTTATATTCACGAAGCGGATCGTTTTGACCGTAGGCACGCAGGTGGATTCCCTGACGCAACTGGTCCATCTGATCGATGTGATCCATCCACTTCTGGTCGACCGTACGAAGCAAGATGACTTTTTCAAACTCACGCATCTGTTCAGGCGTCAGTTCTTCTTCTTTCTCGTCATAACGCTGTTTCACTTTTTCAAGGATCAGCTCCTCCATCTCCTGAGGGTCTTTTCCTTTCAAGTCATCAACCGTTATATCGCCTTCATGCAGCAAGTTTGCACGCAGGTATTCGATGAGGCTTTCGAGCTCCCAGTTTTCTTCTTCCTCATCACTCGTATGAGCTCCTACCGTTTTAGAAACCGTGCGCTCGATCATCTGTTCAATGATTTCACGTAAGTTTTCGGAAGTGAGGACATCATAACGCTGCTTGTAAATGACCTCACGCTGCTGACGCAGGACATCATCGTAAGAAAGAATCGTCTTACGCGCATCGAAGTTGTTTCCTTCTACACGTTTTTGTGCAGATTCAACGGCACGGGAAATCATTTTACTTTCGATCGGCTGAGAATCGTCCATTCCGAGTCTGTCCATCATGCTACGAATGTTGTCAGATGCGAAACGGCGCATCAATTCGTCATCTGTCGCCAAGTAGAACTGGGACATTCCCGGGTCTCCCTGACGGCCGGCACGACCACGCAGCTGGTTATCAATTCGGCGGGATTCGTGACGCTCTGTACCAATGACCGCCAGACCTCCAGCTTCTCTGACACCTTCTCCGAGTTTGATGTCGGTACCACGACCGGCCATGTTCGTCGCGATCGTAACCGCACCTTTCTGACCGGCGTTCTCGATGATTTCCGCTTCACGGAAGTGATTTTTCGCGTTCAAGACGTTATGCGGCACACCCGCTTTCGTCAAGTAACGGGAAATGATTTCGGACGTTTCGACCGCTACCGTACCGACAAGCACCGGCTGACCATTTTCATGGCGTTCCTTAATATCTTCAACAACCGCTTTGAACTTCCCGTCCATCGTCTTGTAAACAAGGTCTGCCTTGTCATCACGGACGATATCACGGTTCGTCGGAATAACGATGACGCGCATGTTATAAATGTTCAGAAATTCCTCTTCCTCGGTCTTCGCTGTACCGGTCATACCGGAAAGCTTTTCATACATACGGAAAAGGTTCTGGAATGTGATGGAAGCAAGTGTCTGGCTCTCATTCTGAATCTCGAGGCCTTCTTTTGCTTCAATCGCCTGGTGCAAGCCGTCACTATAACGGCGGCCTTTCATAAGACGACCAGTGAACTGGTCGACGATAACTACTTCGCCTTCCTCAACGACATAGTCGGTATCCTTCTGCATCGACGTATGCGCCTTAAGCGCCTGGTTGATGTGGTGGATTAAAGATACGTTAGAAAGATCAAACAAGTTCTCGATTTTGAAAAAGCGCTCGGCTTTGTTGATTCCTTCTTCTGTCAGCTGAACGTTCTTCGTTTTTTCATCGTACGTGTAATCTTCTTCATTTGCGAGCAAACGAACGAAAGAGTTCGCTCCCTGATAAAGATCAGCGGATTTTGATGCCGAACCACTGATAATCAACGGTGTACGTGCTTCGTCAATCAGGATCGAGTCGACCTCATCAATGATCGCGAAGTGAAGCGGACGTTGAACCATCTGCTCCTTGTATAGCACCATGTTGTCACGCAAGTAGTCGAATCCGAACTCATTGTTCGTACCATACGTAATATCCGCTAGGTAGGCTTCACGCTTCTCATCCTTCGACATACCGTTTGAGTTTAATCCCACGGTCAGTCCAAGGAATTGGAAAAGCTCGCCCATTTCTGTCGCGTCACGGCTCGCCAAATAATCGTTGACCGTGATGATGTGTACGCCTTTTCCAGTAATCGCGTTCAAGTATGCAGGCATCGTTGACGCCAGTGTTTTACCTTCACCGGTTTTCATCTCGGCGATGTTTCCCTCATGAAGGGCTATAGCTCCCAGCAGTTGGACACGGAACGGGCGCATTTCAAGCACACGTTTAGAAGCTTCACGTACGACCGCGAAAGCTTCGACCAACATATCATCTAAATCTTCGCCATTTTGATAGCGTTCTTTAAATTCTTCTGTCTTATTTTTTAACTCATCATCAGACATTTTTTCGATTTGCGATTCCATCGCGTCGATGTCATCTGCGATTTTTTCCAATTGCTTCAATTGACGTGTATTTCCATCGCCAAAGATCTTCTTTAAAGTACCAAGCATTGCAACCGCTCCTCTGTTGATTTCCGAACTTCGGTTGAATAGTTTAATCCTCTATTATCATAACACTAAGAGAAGCGGCCTGACAATCTATGACATAGGACCAGGGACACCGGTGAAGGAATTATGTAGAGGGAGTAAAAGAGAGGGGACGTTCGCGGATCATCTGGTGCTCAACACCAAGCTGTCTGCGGTCCAAGTCGGTAATGCGACGATTTGTCGCTCCGATGATTTCCACGAGCTGAGCGATCGTTTCTTCCTGCTGATTCAAGCGCTTATAGATGTACTCACATTCCTTGCTATTCATGCTATCACCTCCTGTTGAATCCTTTATACTACGAATTCACAAAATGGGCGAGCGCTCAAAATTCCATTTTAGGTCCCTAAATATGATGAAAAACTGATTTTCCCCTAGTAAATTTCTCTTTTCCCTTACCAATTTATAAGAAATCAAAAAAACGCCCCTGCCGTAGCAGAGGCGCTTACTCTATCAACCTATCAAGTTTCAATCAAACCATAACGGCCGTCACGACGTTTATAAACAATGTTCGTTTCATCTGTATTTGCGTTTGTGAATACAAAGAAGTTGTGACCAAGCATATCCATCTGCAATGCCGCTTCTTCACTATCCATCGGTTTCAAATCAAAACGCTTCGTTTTCACGATTTCAACATCAAATTCATCATCAATCGTTTGTGTTTGGTATTGCTGCGCCTCGCGTTCAAGCTCGGCAAAGACGTGTTTCGGAGCACCCTCTTGTCGGAACTTACGATTCACTTTCGTTTTATGCTTGCGAATTTGTCGTTCCAATTTATCTACCACAAGGTCGATGGCAGCGTATAGATCTGTGTTGTGTTCCTCAGCACGAAGAAGTAGATTCTTCATCGGAATGGTGACCTCGATTGTCTGCTCATCATTATAGACACTTAAATTAACGTGTACCTCGGAAGACGGCGGAGTGTCAAAGTAGCGTTCAAGCTTGCTCACCTTTTTCTCCACATATTCTTTAATAGAATCCGTCACTTCCAAGTTTTCACCACGAATGTTGTATTGTAGCATTAGAAGTGTCCTCCTTTCATCCTTATGTGATATATATTCTATCATACCCACGCCCTTTCCTGCATAAACTTTCTAAATATTTTGTCATATTTGTGTCGGTAATTGTTGGAAGATGTACCTTTGAATAGAAATGGTGGCCTTTTCTACATGGTAATTTGTCAATTTACTAGATAAAAAAGGAGCCCATGTAGAACGGACTCCTCAAATATTTATTCATAAATAGACTTGATATCTTCCTCTACGCCTTCATCAACGGCTGCGTCTCCACCAAAGATCTGGAAGTATGTCGTTTGATGATCAATAAAATACTGCTTCACTTCTTCATCAAGCTTACTTTTCGGTGTTAACAGCAATGGCTCTTTCACTCCATGTACAGACCCGGCTAAGGCATCTGCGAAGTTTGAACCTGTGGCAAGACCTACGGACTGCGTCTCCATATCAAAGTACTTCGCAACAGCTAAGGAAGTCGCATACCGATCTTTCCCTGATATACGATCCGCATTTGGAAGCTGACGGTACACCTTATCACTAACGACACCTGTCCCCCCAACGACATAAGTCTGGTCGTAATTATCAAGAACGTTCTCTGTGGCCGCTGGTATGCTTTCTTTTTTCGTTAAAAGAATCGGCATCGCTTTTCCGGCCGCTGCAGGAGCGATGGAGAGAGCATCTGGAAAATTGCCACCATAAGCAACCACAGCCTCATCGGATGCAGATAGGTGTTCCGCAATGGCTACCGACGTTTCGTAACGGTTCTTTCCAGAGATCCGCTCAACATCAAGGTTCAGTTCATCCTTGATATAATCTTCTACGTCTTCAGATACCGCGCCTGTGCCCCCAAGGATGGTGACATGTTCAGCATCCAATGTCGATAAAGTCTGTTCTGTTATATCCGGCAATTTTTCCTTTCGTGTTAACAGAATAGGAGCATCCAGGTGTTCCGCAAGTGGTGCACCTGCAAGAGCATCCGGAAAGTCCTGTCCTGTTGCCAGTACGACATTCTTGGAAGGAATCCGACTGCTGTCCTGTCTTGCAATGTTTGCCGCCGTCCAGTAGCGGTCTACTCCCCAATAACGGGTGATTCTCGGGTATTTTGCAGCAACTTCGGAAGCTAACGTATAAGGAACCCCATTATCCAAATTGGCTTCGTCCATAACTTTTACATAATAGATTCCTGGATCTAAAAAGAATCCACCACTATATCCGTATTCATTGTTATATTCGGAGTAGCCGGCGACTACTTTTCCATCGGCATCGTACAATTCCGCGTCTAAATCCATCTCTGTGCTATAAGCACCATCCACTATAGAATATAACGCTAAATGAAATTCAACTCGATGATCCCCATCGATTTCAAATGTGAAATAGTCTTCATCTTCATCTGTCAAATATCCTTGCGCCCACCTATTCTGTTCCATTGAGTTCGCTGCATCGATAGAGTCATTTGGTTCTACTTCCTCATAATCTTCCACGGTACTCGCCTCTAAAGATACACGATCCGTATGTATAGTAGAACGCTTCGAATCCTCACCCACCTCTGCAGACACTTCTCCTACAGGATTCATAAGTAGACCAGCCGATAACAATAAAGTTGCGGCCATTCCTGTCACTTTCCACATCTATTCGTTCCCCTTTCCTATGTAAAAATGTAGGGTGAACCTAGCAATTATTCATTCACCCATCCACTGTGGGATTATATAGGAGATTTATCTCAAAATCTACCATAAAAAAAGAAACATCCGTCAAGGATGCTTCTTCTAATGAGCGATATAAGGTTTCACAAATGCTTCCATACGAGTCCGCCAACTTTCAAATGCAGGGACCACATGCTCCACTAGCAAATGATGTTTTTCTTGTGCGGTGTCATGCTCGAACCACCCTTGCAGATGATTGACGATTCCGTGAAAATCAAGGACTAAAGCCTGAAGTTCTTCGTTCCCTTTAAAAAGGATCTCCATCTGATCGTGGGTGCGACTGATTTGTTCCAAGCTAAGGAGTACATCCTGGAACACTTGCTTGGCCATTGGTGTCTCTTCTGTTTTCATATGGTCTTCTAAATACTTGAGCCCTTCACTGATGGTACTTAACAGCTCATCATATCGATCCAGCATTTCGTGTTGTTCTGCTGTTAGTTCTGCCAAAAAATCACCTATTCTACTTTTTATGGTCTACATATGTTCCATCGTAACCAGAAACGCTCTGGTACGGGTTGATGTAGCGTTGTTTGCTGGATTTCTGCTTCTTCATGTTCCTCATATCACGTTTTAATCCAGAAAAAAGAAACTCTAGCTTCTGATTGATCCTCAAATCCCGTTGGAGGACTTCTTGAACCATCACTTTTTCCTCATCAACAGGTTGAGTCAAGTCCCTAAGCATGGTCTCTCTCTGATCCAGAAGCCCCTCGACCTGCTCCACGATGGAGGCTCGATTTTTTTCGTGAATGGGACGGTGAACGAGCTCATCCAATTCCTTTGTGATTGATAAAAAATCAGCCCAACCACTCATCAAGCATTGCCACCTTGTCCATACTGAGACTTACGCGCTTCCAGAATGACCTGTTTCCACGTATCCCTGAATTCCTCAACAAGCCCCTGAACCTCATCCAAGATTTCCGCATCATTTGCCGTATTCGCTTCCATCAACCGTCGGTTCATGTAATCGTACAGCGGCATGATCTCTTTCGTGATGGCATACTGTTGATCCATGGTCACCATCAATTCCTGAATGATCTTCTGAGCCTTTTGGATGTTGGTATTCTTTTTCTCGATTTCTTTATTTTCCATAGACTTCCTTGCCACTTTAATGAACTTGATGCATCCATTATAAAGCATCAGCGTCAATTCGCCAGGAGAAGCCGTTTCTACTGAATTATTTTGATAGGCTTGAATAGACATCTAGCCAACACTCCCTTTTCCATTAACCAAAGTTCTGCATAATATAGGCAGATTGCTGGTTCATTCTCTGAATCGCTTTTTCCATCGCACCGAACTCACGCCAATACCGGTCTTCAATTTGAACCAAACGATCCTCAAAATCATCCATTTCTTTATTTAGATCCTCAATCCGACGCCCAAGCAAGAAGCTGTTATCTACAGTAGTAGATTTTCCAGCTTTCTTTTCTATCGACTGGACGGTGTTATCAATGGTCTGCTCTAATCTACGGGCGACACCAGGATTCGCATCCGTTCCTGAAAATAATTTGTGAACAGACTCCGGATCCTGACTCAAGGCTGTCCTCAATTCATCTTCATCAATGAATAGTTTGCCCCCATCTCGATAGTTGGCGGAAGTTGTAATTCCAATTTCAGACATCATCGTGAGAGCTCCGTCATTTTCTACCGGCGTGTACCAGTTCGTACGCATCTGATTCAATCCGCCTTCGATAACCGAATCATTCTTGAGCATTCCACTTTTAGCTTTTTCTTCCCAAAGTTCAATCTCCCGCTCTTCCATGTCCTCTTTCTGCTTTTCTGTAAGAGGAGGAAAGTCACGGTATCTCTTCTCATCTGTCTTTTCATTAAGATCTTCGATGACTTTGTTGTATTTATCAACGAATTCAACAATTTTATCGACAGCATCATCGACGTTGTTGGAGACATTAACTTTGACATTTCCGTCTGTGACATCGTTGAACTGGAAGTTGACCCCATTCAACGTGTATTGATTCGAATGCGACGTGATCTTCAAACCATTGTTATACGTGAACTTGGCATCTTCTCCACCTTTTTCATTCAACTTCCACGTTCCGGAAGAGTTATCGCCATTCTTAATATCTAAAGTGGACGCTAAAAACTCCGCATTTCCATCAAAGCCGATTTCAGCTCCTAAAAAAACATTTTCATCCTGGTTAAAGTTACCCGTCACTGTTCGTTCAATCATCACTTGATCCGCGCTTTTATCGTAAAAAGCACGTACACCTAAATCAGAATCGCTGATTTCTGAAAGGATCTCGTTCAGCGATTTACCTCCTGTGACGTCAAAAGACTGGGTATTCTTTGAACCGTCTTCGTTGTATGTAGTAATAGAGAACGTTTCTCCAAGCGTTAGTCCGTGTTTAAAATTTCCTGTCTGTGTACTTAGGTTGGCATTAGGATCCAGCGTTTTCCCATCTGTTGTAATCGGGTTTCTGCTGTAATTATAGGCCGAAGTCGCCACCTGTTCCACACTTAGCGTATAGTCACCATTTCCCGAGGCAGAAGTAGCTGTCGCTGAAACAGCAGAATTGGAAGAGGTCACATTTTTTGCATTGAACGTCCGCTCCAACTTCATATCAAAAGCAAGCGTGTCCAGTTCACTCAACTGCTTATTCACATCCCGATATGCATCTCTCTGCCACGTCAGCCATTCACGGTCCTGCTCCATCTTATTCAACGGCTGGCGCTCAGCGCGCATCAAATCATTGACAAGCTTGTCTATATCCATGCCGGAAGCCAAGCCCCCAATTCGCATATCACTCATCTTTTCACCTACTTATATTTTATCATCCACCATAATTCTAATAGATTCTATAATTGAAGCATGCATGTCAAGCATCTTTCCAGAGGTGGGATTTCTTTGATAACCTGCTCTGTTTGGTTATCTACAATGGTTACATAATATTCTTCAAGCTTTTCATGGAATTGGAAGCGGAGCGATGTCTCCAGCTTTTTCAATATTTCATTCATACTAACTGTTGCTTTCATTAGCTTCTCTTTTTGATCTAAGTTTGGAAGCTCATGTTTTGATACTTCAATCTTATTTGTTTTCTCCTGAACTGATGAACGAACACCATGTTATTCTTGATTTCTCTGCAGGAGTTGTGAGCGGGATGAAATACTTTTCACATTCACCTTCAACAACTCCCTAACATATGTAGTTTCTTTTAATATCGGTCGGAAGTAGATATTGTTAAGTAGATTAATAAATGAACAGGAGGATTTCTTAGAAAAGAGCAGGTATAAAACATGAAAAACAATACATAAAAAAAGAACCTCATAATTGAGGTCCTTTTTAAAGAATATATTAACGTAGAAGTTGAAGTACTCCTTGTGGCTGTTGATTTGCTTTCGCAAGCATCGCTTGAGAAGCTTGTGCAAGGATACTTTGTTTCGTTTGATTCATCATTTCTTTCGCCATCGTGCGAACATTTACTTTCATAAATGACCAGACTATATCTTCACCCTTTTTTTAAAGGGGTCGGGCACTTCGGATTCACAATGCTGATGACCATTGTTTCACCTACGGATTTCATCACCTAACACGGTGGTTTACCCTAGTCGTTGAACCTTCTCCACTTTTTCAAGACAGGAGCTTGGCTGCTGATTGCCCAATCTTTTCTTTTTTTCACCATCACGCTTGTCGTTTCCAACTACGCTGTGGTAAGAAAAGCTCTAAGGGGTTTCCAGCAATTCACCCGATTATGATCGCTAACCGTTACCAGTTAGGACGACTGTGCTCTTAACTACTTACGCAGCTTGAGCATAATCAACGTCGCGGATACGAGATTCCGCAGCAGTTAGGTTCTCACTTGTAGTACCTAAGTTATTAATAGTATGGTCCAAGCGATTTTGGTAAGCACCTAATTTCGAACGCTCTCCAGACACAGTGTCTATGGCTGCTTGTATAGTGTCCATAGCAGTACGAGCATTCGCTGCACTAGATACATCAACTGAAGTAGTATTCAGAGAATCAGAATCAGAATTGATTTTTGCAATACTGATTCCCAACCTTTGAGATACATCATTTTCGGCACCAATTTGAATATTCTTCGCGCCAGATGCACCTGTGGCTATTACCCCTGCAGTACCACCACCATTAGTTGTTGCTGCTAATGTAGCTACATCCCAATCATCATTGACCGTGATTTTAACTCCTAATTTATCGAAGTTAAGGACCCCTGCAGTATTATCTGATAAATTCACCTCTTGTACATCACCAGTTGTACCATTAGTCAAGCTCACATCACCGGTTGTACCAGCTGCGATTGTATAATTAGTAGAAGCATCTGCTCCACCAACATCGATAGAGACAACTCCATCACTACCTTCAGCTAAACCAGAACTACCTAGTTGCACTCCGAAAGTACCATCTAAGAGTGTCTCTCCATTAAATTTTGTAGCAGATCCAATACGGTCTACTTCACTATTAAGTTGTGTAATTTCATCAGAAATTGCAGTTCTATCATTACTTGACAGAGTTTCATTGGAAGCCTGTGTTGCAAGCTCGTTCATACGCTGAAGGATTGAGTGTGTTTCATTAAGAGCACCTTCAGCTGTTTGAATCATAGAGATACCATCCTGAGCGTTACGTTGCGCTTGATCCAAACCACGAATTTGCCCACGCATCTTTTCAGAAATAGCCAGGCCTGCTGCATCATCGGATGCGTTGTTAATTCGTAATCCTGAAGAGAGTTTCTCCATTGATCCTGACATAGCGTTATTTGCAGAACCTAACTGACGGTAAGTATTCAACGCAGCAATATTGTGATTAATTCTCATCTTAAAAATTCCTCCTTGAAATAAGTGACCCCACATCCTTGTGTGGTCCTCTAGTTACAAAACAAAGCCGGCCGACATTGTAATGTTTCACATTACTTATATCGACCGACTTCAAAAAGGTTTTAATCTTTTTTTTTATTTTTTAATAGATCCAACAAATCACTAGAAATTTGCGCCGCTTCCGCATTCTCTTTTTTTATAGCTAAATAAACTTCCTGACGATGAATCCCAACGTTTTTAGGCGCTTCAATCCCCAACTTCACCTGACCACCTTCTACACCCACGACGGTAATCGTAATGTCATCTCCTACTCGAACTGATTCTCCCTCTTTGCGATTAAGGACGAGCATGAGACTCACCACCTTTTACAGAAGGCGTCAAAGGATGCTTTGTTCGGTAATCCAATTGATTTAATATCAACTGTTTTGCTTTACGCTGCTTGGTATTCATCACAATAGGAGCTTGCAGATTAATCGTTGATTTTTCAAAAGGATCTCTCAAAGTAACGACATTATATATTGCGATATCTTCCTGGCTTTGAATCCCCAAATCCTCAGGATCGATATCAAATTCATAATTCTTATAAAAATGGTAAGGGTTTGTTACGATCAAGCATACTCCGGCTTCTTTTACTGACTGTAAAGCAAAATATGCACCCAACTCATCTACAGGAAGAAGTACAAAAGAGTGATAGTTTTCAAAACCCGGAAGACCATTCGAAAACTCGATACATTCGTTATCTCTTACCTCAATCTCACCAAAATACTTTGTTTTCATTTTCATTCTTACACCTTCCAATCAATCTGTAATTCAGGCATTTGATTCATTGTGATATCAACACTTCCTGAACGGTAGTAATGTTCAGGGTCTCGCTTTATCGTTTCAATCACAGGTTTGCTACGTTGAATGTCTATTTGTGCTTCTTGGGGCTGGTAATTAATATCCAAGAGGTCGTAAACCGGCTTTCCGCCAGGATCGAAAGTAAAATCATACCCAGCGTTTCTTTCAGCTTGGGCAGCCATAGGATTCCCTCCGTTTTCAATGCGCATTAACTCATCACCTTCGTTAGAAACACGAGCAATGCCTTCCAACCATCGATTCCTTGCAATCCCCGAAAGCTCTTCCGTTCGAACAAAAACACTTTTCAAATCTAGATTGTGCCAAGCATTAGTCTGATCAACCGTCAACTTTCCTAGCCTTTGTCTGACATTCATTTCCGCTTCCGGCTGCTGGATTGACTGTTCGGGCTTATATTGCCTAATCGTCTGCTCTGGCTTTTGAATATGGAGACCAATCTTTCCTTGTGTAGATTGAATGTGCAGTTTGGGAATGTTCATCATGACTCCTCACTTTCCTATGAGGTTACTAAAAAGAAAAACAAGACTGCCCCTGAAGGAGACAGCCTTTATCTTAGAAAATCCATCAGTGTCGGCTGGATGATCCTGGCTCCGACGCCCATAGCCGCTCTGTGGACACTTTCTTGTGTTTTTAAATCCGTAATCACTTTTTCAATGTCAGCATCTTCATTGTCCGACATCATTTTTGTTGCACTGACCTTTTGGGTCTCCAAACGATCTTCTACCAATTCAACACGGTTCATACGGGCTCCAAGGTCCGCCCGTTCGTTGACGACATTTCCGGTGTGACCATCAAACTTGTCTAGAAAATCACTTATTTCTTCGTTGGCGGTATCTCCTTCTAATGCTTGTGCAAATTCCTCCAGATCTTTGAAGAGTTCTTGATTAAACACACGGCCAGGCAAAACATTCGTCTGTAGTTTGACACCGGAAGAGACTTCGATTCTCACTTCATCTGCTCCCGTAGCAGGAGGAATGACGGTACCCTCCAAAGCCTCCATATTTTCAAACGGAGGTTTTGTAGTATTGGTGCCATTGAATATGTACTTATCATTCACTTTCGTATTTGCAATTGTGCCCAGGTGTTCTTTCAGCTGGCGGATTTCTTTGGCAATGTTTTCCCGCTGTCCTTCTTCATACGTATCGTTGCTTGCCTGTACGGTAAGTTCGCGAACACGCTGCATCGCCTGCGTGGCTTTATCTAACGCAGAATCACTATTGTCCATCCAGTTGTGCACTTCTGCGATGTTACGTTGAAACTGCTCCACTTCGGTCACTTGCTGACGATAGTTGATTCCCTTCATGGCTACAACCGGATCTTGAGAAGGACGGGAAATCTTTTTACCTGTCGATAATTGATCCTGGTATTTCCCCATTTCCGCGTAGCTGTTGCTCAAATTGCGCAGCATATTATTGGATAACATCGATTGCGTCACGCGCATCAGTCATTCACCTACCTTCCTACTCGTCCCATTTGATTAATGATTTTATCCAGCATTTCATCGACGACTGTTATATTCCGTGCGGCTGCGTTGTAAGCATGTTGAAACTTAATCATGTTCGACATCTCTTCATCAAGAGAAACAGAACTGACGGATTGACGCTGTTCATTCACGGAAGCTTTTAACGTACCTGCATTCCTTGACATCCGCTCCGCTTCTTGCGTTTCCACTGCCATTGTCCCGATCATCGATTCGTAGTAACTGTTCATGGAGGTTTCTTCACCAAAGTAATCGCCATTGGCATTGTTTTGCACTTCTGATAGCGCTAAGGCATTTTCACCGTTACCTGATTGATTCAAAGCTGCTGCCGCAATGTGATCTCCATCAGCTCTGATCTCATTAGAAATTTTCAAAGTACCTGCAAGACCTTCGACAACTTCTCCTGTTGCAGGATTCGCTACACCGATATCAAAAAAATTGGGTACTTCCGCGCTGTCCCCACTGACGGTATTCAGCGACTCCCCTCGCTTATGGACTTCATTAAACGAAAGCGCAAAGCCTGTGGCCATCCGGTCCAAATCCGTGAGCATCTGTTGGTACGTACCTTTAGGTTCCCCATCTTGCATGTAACCTCCCGACTCAATGAGACCCTTTAACTTGCCTTGGGAAGAAAAGTCTTCCACAGAATAAGCATCTGCATCACCGAGTTGAATACCGCTTGCATGTGGACCTCCATTTTCATACTGGACGTCTATTCTATTGACTGTATTCGTTGCTCTATCAATAAGGACAGCTTCCGGTTGTAGAGGCTTTCCATCACGATCAACAATCGTGACCGAGGCTTTTCCCATTGCTAAAGGGTCAGCAGAAGATGGCGCATCTTCATATTTCACGTCGATGTTGACGTGCTGGGATAACTGATCGAGCAGGCGATCCCTCTCATCATACAAGTCATTTGGCACCATGCCATGTGGTTCGACTTCTGCGATTTGTTGATTGACACGGTTCACTTGATTGGCTAATGAATTAATCTCTTTAACCGTTACGCCTGTCTCCCGTTTTATATCTTTTTGTTGAGCCTGTAGAGTGTTGGATAGATAATTGAATGTTTCCGCAACGGCTTCTCCCCGTTGCCGTACAACAGAACGGGCACCAGAATCTTCCGGGTTCACCGATAAGTCCTGAAGCGATTCCCAAAAACGGTCCATCGTTCGTGCGAGACCGTCATCAGAGGGCTCATTCATGACTGCTTCGAGGCGTCCTAAAGCAGAGGAACGTGTATCATAATAACCGGCCTTGCTGTTTTCGCCCCTGTACTGAAAATCAAGATACCCGACACGGACTCTCTCAATTGAACCCGCCTGTACACCACTTCCAACTTGTCCTGGAATCTCCGGACGGTTTCTCGACGCTGGTGGATAAGGTCCCGTCTGTTCAAAGTTGACACGCTGTCTCGTGTACCCATCTGTATTTGCATTGGCAATATTATGCCCTGTCGTATATAAAGCGGATTGTTGTGTGAAAAGCCCGCGCTTCGCTACTTCCAATCCGTGAAACGTAGATCCCATATGATTGCTCCTCTATTTATGCTTTTGAATCGAAAATGGATCGTTTAGCCGTGCTCTTGCTGGCTTCTTGACCACCATAGTTCACCGTTTGAATGGAGGGCTGGAGAAGGTCTAAGGACATGTTGATGAACTGCAGGGATTGCTGAGTCAGTTCTTTGTTCAACTTCTCCTGCTGCTTTAAGTCAGCTAAGACTAAGAACAGACCTTCATGGGCCTCCTGAAGCAGCTCTTTTTCTTCTCCACCGACCATTTCAATCAGATCAGACACGGTCCACTCTCGGGAGGGCAGTTCCTTTTCCGATGCCCACTGAGCCACAGACCGTTCTCTTTGTTTTTCAACTTTTTCAATCGCCTGAACATGCTTCTTCTCTTGAAGCAACAGCTGCTGAATGCTCGCCACATCATTTGTTTTCAGAGCCTCTGTTTTTCTTCTCGACAAAGACAAAAGACTTTCATGCAGCTGCTGAAGCTGGTTCATATGATTGATGACCGGCTTAACCGTCATGATGATTCACCTCTATGTTTATTTCGACCAAAAATCAAGCATCTTTTTAGCTGTCGCCTCGGCGTCTACTTGGTAATTTCCTTGTACAACATCAGATTTCACTTGTTCGACCAGCTTTTTGCGAACAGAATCGCTCTTCCCGGATTCCTGCATTTGTTTGGCTGTCTCAGAAATTTCAATTTTATCTTTCATCTGCTTTTTCTGGCCGATTTCTGTCTGTTTGTTCATCTGTTTTTGGTATGGATTTAAATTCGTCTGGTTCGGGCCGTTGATTTTCAATCCTGTCACCTCATTTCATTCCGACTGTCTACTATTTATTATATCGACAAGGTTCATGAAGATATAAATCATGCTTATGATTCATTTCACCATGAATAATAAGTCCTGTTTGTTTCCTCTCGCTCCTGCTGTTCCTTTTTAGCTTCCAATGAAGCATTCCGCTCTCGGACATGGAGGCCTTTTTGTATGGACTCTTTACATGAATCACATAAACGATCTTCAATAATCGCCGCTCCACATTTTTCACAACCATAACTCAAATTTGGAAAATGAACAGGGTGTAGTCGTTTTTGTTTAACAAACTGTCGGATCTGCCGTTCAGATACCCCTGTCTCTACTTCAATTTCTTCCACAGTTGCTGTTCGATTTTGCTTTTTTCTTAAAAAGGCATAAACAATATGAAAATCCTTTTCCTCCTGCTTCCTGCACTCAGGACAGACAGTGCTTGATCCTTTTAAGAATAATCCATTACAACGTGAGCAATTGGCTAATTCCCCCATCTTCTTCGTCCTCCATGTTCTCTATTTATCTATTATATCGGCAGAGAAGAGGAGATTCAAAAGTCCCAGAACACATTCATCTAAAAATAGTAAAAGAAGAGACAGATGGGCAGCCTGTTTCTTTCAACAAAGCTGCCATATGCCGGATGGTCCGTCCCGTTGTATAAATATCATCCACGAGCACGACCGGCTTCGACGTTGCCTCTATTAATTGAAATGGATTCTTTGAATACATACGGTCTTTTTTTCCTCTTTTCGATTGCTTTTCACTATGCGTTCGTTCAAAAGGAGAAGTCGATCGTTCCCCTAACAACCCGATGATTGCTTCTGATTGGTTAAACCCTCTTTCTTGCATGCGCTCTTCACTGAGTGGCACATGAATCACTTGCATCCCTTTGAACCCTGAAGCTGACCACTTCCTCTGGATAGCTTCTTTGTAAATATCGACCAATACATAATCCCCTCTATATTTCCAACGGGCGACGATGTCCTTATGGAACTCATTATATGGGAACACAGAGACGTTCCGCTCCAGGACGTCTGTGTGGGTCTTCTCCCATAATTGACAGTCCTTACAGACACCTTTGTGATCAGGGCGGTGACATTGAGGGCAAAAAGGATCACTGATTTCATTTAATTGCTCTATACACATAGGACAGGCCACGTCTTTTGTCGGCGGTTTCCAAAATGTACTCCATGTCACTTCTGGGATGATTTCTGTATGGCAACTGAGACACCTCATAGCTTCTTTCCCAGACGGTTCATGTAATGGATGGAATCCACAGCATCCAACATTTCATCCGTTTTCCCCACATGATAAAAAATCACATTTCCTTTAGGATCGTCTGGACTTCTCCCGGCTCTCCCTGCGATCTGAACGAGCGCGGCTTCATCGAAAACAACGTGCCCTGCGTCAATGACATAGACATCCACAGACGGAAACGTAACTCCTCGTTCTAAAATCGTTGTGGTGACGAGTACACGGTATTCTTTTTTTCTAAACGCCAGAATCTTTTCTGCCCGCCCCCTGTCTTCCGCATGAACCGATTGGACCTCGTAGTTCCTTTCTTTCAAGTAATCAGCGATTTGTTCGGCCATTTTTATCGAAGGAAGAAAAAGAAGCAGCTGCCTCGGGGTCTGTTGCTGATGGGCGATTTGTTGAAGGATTTTAGGAGGGAGTGCGGCTTTTTGTAAATAACGATGAAGAGGAGGAGTAAGTTTGAGTTGAGGCACGGGAAGAGGGTGCCCATGGAACCGTCGAGGGATGAAAACGACGGGAAGGTCTTTAGAACGAACCCTTCGCTTTTGCTTCTTTCTAGGGGTTGCTGTCAAATAAATCATAGACGCTTGCGGTTTAGCTGCTCGATCACTGGCATAATGAAGAGATGCATCATTATGAAAAGGGAAGGCATCGACTTCATCAATCACCATGACATCAAAGGCATGTGCAAAACGCAGGAGCTGATGCGTAGTGGCTATAATAAAAGGTGCATTGCCAGCTTTATCTGGACTATCGCCGTAGAGAGCCTGAATGTTCACGTTAGGGAATGATTTTTGTAAGCGAGGGAGCAACTCTCTTACTACATCCGTTCTAGGCGTGGCCAGACAAATGCGCTTCCCCTTTTCCAGCGCTTCTGTGATGGACGGAAAAAGAATTTCTGTCTTTCCGGCTCCACATACCGCCCACACGAGTTTTTCACCCCTTCCTGTTCGAACGAGTGTCACAAGTTCATTGGCAGCTTTTTGTTGGTGGACCGTCAACTCCCCTTTCCACTGGCAGGGATGCTCATGGAGTGGCCATTCAAAACCCGAGGTTCCATAGTACAATGGTTCACATGCAACAACTCTGCCCATCTGTATGCAGGAGCGGCAATACACACACGTATGGCCACATGTCGCGTGAGGCATTTTCCCAAATAGATAGGATTTTGTGTTCCCACAACGCCTGCAGCGCCGGCCCCAGGGATAGGATTCAATGCTGGTTACTCTGGTAAGGATCGATTGGGCTATTAGGTCACCTACTATTTCATCTTCAAAAGGGATTTCGTGACGCAGAAGGAGTTTTCCAGTAAGAGAAGGGTAGCTGTGAGTGGGATTTTCTGAAGGAATCCAGGAGAAGTCTTTTTGAAGGTATTTCTTAACCGTCTTGAACATACAAACACCATCCTATAGAAAAGTAGAGCCTGTTTGAGTCTCACAAACAGGCTCTTTTCTATTTAGGATTGACGATACCAACCGAGGCCCATGGCTCCTTCACCTAGGTGTGTACCGATGACGGGACCGAAGTAACTGAGGACAACTTGGACGTTATCGTGTTTTTCTTCCAATTCTTTTTTCAATTCTTCCGCTTCGGCAGGGCGATTGGCATGAATAAGGCATGCTTTATACGTGCCGCCTTCTTCGATCTTCTCTTCAAATAAGGAAACAATCTTCTTAATCGCTTTTTTCCGTGTGCGGATTTTTTCATACGGAACGATTTTCGTATCCACGAAATGAAGAACAGGCTTTACTTGCAGAAGACTGCCGACAAAAGCTTGAGCTCCATTCAAGCGCCCACCTCTTTGAAGGTGGCTGAGGTCATCGACCATGAAGTAAGCACTCATCGATTCTTTCATTTCATTGAGTCGACGGATAATTTGATCAGGTGTTGCTCCGTTATTCGCTAATTCAGCAGCTTCCAGGGCATAAAAGCCTTGCATGTGACAACTGATCTCTGAATCAAATACATGAACATCAATCTCTTCGACCATTTCACCCGCCGTTACCATCGCCTGGTATGTGCCACTGATGCCGCTGGATAAGTGAATAGAGATGACCGTGTCATAGTTTTGAGAAAGCTCCTCCAGCTTCTGTGTCATAATGCCGATCGACGGCTGGGAAGTTTTCGGGAGTTCCCCTCCTTCTTTCACCATATCGTAGAAGTCATCTGCGTTAATATCCACTTCTTCCTGATAGGATTCATGACCAAAAATAACGTTCAACGGAACCATATGTATGTTGTTGGCTTTGCGTACATTTCTCGGAAGGTAAGCTGTGCTGTCTGTGATTACGGCTGTTTTCATCCGATCCAACTCCTTGTATTCTTTATCGTTTTTCTATGAATATATGTAAAATAATTTCCGGTATTCTCTCTTTCTATTTTACATGAACCCTCCCCACAATGCACCTACTAATACGAAAACAGTTGTCCGTATGTCTATATTTGGTGTACCAGGTCATCCAGAATATGGATGACCTGGTACACCAAATAATTCCAAATAAATCCCGACCCCATTCCTAATCCACACACCAAAAAGGGCCGTTTTTTCAGGTATACATTTCTGCACCTGAAAAAACAGCCCTAACTCTTTGTTTGTACTTTTATTTAGATGACTTCGACCCAGCCGTTTTTGATAGCTGTTACGACAGCCTGGGTACGGTCGTTGACGTTCATTTTCTGGAGGATATTACTTACGTGGTTCTTTACGGTCTTTTCACTGATGTAAAGAGCTTCTGCTACGCCACGGTTGCTGTTTCCGTCCGCCAACAGTTGCAGCACTTCACATTCACGGCGTGTAAGCAGGTGCAGTGGCTTTCGATATTCGATTGTGCGGTAAGCACTGCTTCCTTTGCTATCTGCGAGACGTCGATATTCCGCTACTAAGTTGTGTGTGACTTTCGGATGCAGGTAAGAACCACCAGCGCCCACAACTTTGATCGCATCAATCAGGGCATCTGAATCCATCTCTTTAAGAAGGTACCCTTGCGCCCCTGTCTTCAGTGCGTGTGTCACATAGTTCTCATCATCGTGAATCGATAGAATAATGACCTTCATTTCTGGATAGCGTTTCGTGATCTCAGCTGTCGCCTCGACCCCGTTCATGCTCGGCATGTTGATATCCATCAGGACAACATCAGGCATATGCTCTTCAATAAGGTGGACCGCTGTATCCCCGTCATCACCTTCAGCTACAACTTCAAAGCTTGATTCAAAATCTAAAATTCTTTTTACGCCTTCACGGAATAATTTATGATCATCAATTAGGACTATTCTGGTCGTCATGGTCATTTCCTCCTGTTTCTCACACATAGAATGGTTTTTGGTTCCCCTAACCTATTCTTTCTCTCTCTATCTTTATTTTTGTCTATTTTTTAGAAGTTTGAATCTACCCTAATCCTATTCTCTATTATAAACGATTCACGTCCATTTACATAGTTTTTCGATAAAATATCAATTTATTGGTAAATGAATTGTGACAATCGTCCCTTCACCGATGCTTGAATCAATGTTAAGTTCTCCATCGAGCATGTCGACGCGTTCTCTCATCCCGACCAAGCCGAAGGATTTCTCTTTTTTCTTGGATGTGTCAAATCCTTTCCCATCATCCTTCACGATGATCGTAGCGGCATTTGACTTCATTTCAACTTTCACTTTAATTTCAGATGGTTCTGCATGCTTCAGCGCATTTTGCACCGCTTCCTGAACGAGACGGAAGAGAGCCACTTCATATTTGGTCTCCAGTCGTTTTTCTTTCCCAAAGGAGGTAAAGGAAAAACGGACATTTTTGTTGTAATCTTCAATGGTAGCCAAATACTTTTTCAGTGTTGGGATCAGCCCGAGATCGTCCAGCGCCATCGGTCGAAGGTCATAGATGATTCTTCTGACCTCATAGAGCGCTGATCGTACAAGTGCACGTACGCTTTTAACCTCTTCCAAGGCTTCCTCTATTCCACGTTCGCGATAAGTCCTCCCGACAAGGTCCGAACGTAACATGACATTCGCAAGCATCTGCGCAGGTCCATCATGGATTTCCCTGGACAATCGCCGCCGCTCTTCTTCCTGAGCTTCAATGATCTGCAAGCCGAACTCCTGCTTTTCCTTCGCATCTTCAAGTGCGTCACTGACATGCTTGAAATCTTCTGTCAAATAATTCAGCACAACAGAAATTTTCCCACTGAGCGCTTCTGCACGGCCGATGGTTTCTTCTAAATTGCGAAGACGGATCTCTAAATCATCCCGTCGTTCACGCAGCTGTTTTTCTTTTTCCCGCTTCATGGATAAATCCATTTGAAGTTCGTGGGTTTGCTCATATACTTTTCGAATTTCTTCCTCTGAATACTTTTGGAAGTGCTTGCTGACTTCTGATAAGCGCGTCCGTGAAAAGCGGACTTTCTGTTCAAGCTTGTCTCCATCATCGATAAGAGCCAGCACTTGCTTCTTCGTTTCTGTCAGTTCTTTGTTCAGTTTTTCAAATTCACTTCGGGACTCTTCACCAATTTGAAAAATTTCATCTTTACTATTAGTGACCGTATCGACCATCTCATTGATGATATGGTCAAGGGCGATGTCCCCTGTTTTGTTAAAACTCATCATAAGTCCCTCCATCAATATTCACATACTCATTCGTAAGACCCATGTCCATTTGTGGGGGTGATTTTCAGTAAAAATGTAAAATAATGAACAGCAGCCCTACCATGGATTGCCGATTTTTTCACCCATCGATATAATTAAACCTTAGGAGGTTTTTGAGACGATGTTAGAAAGTTATTATACCGTAAAACCTGAGGGTTCAGAAGAAGTGACCATCCAGAAGTCCCGCTTCATCGGTTATGTCAAACGCTGTGAAACCGAAGAGGAAGCCCAGGACTTCATTTCACAGATTAAAAAGAAACACCATGATGCCACCCATAACTGCTCCGCCTACATGATTGGCGAGCAGGACCTTATACAAAAAGCGAACGATGATGGGGAACCAAGCGGAACGGCAGGTGTCCCCATTCTTGAAGTGTTGAAAAAAAGAGGACTGAAGGACACAGCAGTCGTTGTGACTCGTTATTTTGGCGGAATTAAACTTGGGGCTGGCGGACTGATTCGTGCCTATGGATCAACGGCTTCAGAAGCGATCAATACGACAGGTGTCGTCAAGCGTCAATTGATGAAAGAGATGAAAGTAACGATTGATTATCACCTTCTTGGCAAAGTGGAAAATGAGGTCAGAAACTCAGATTACACATTGGAAGGGATTAATTACCTAGAAAGTGTGGAATTAATAGTATATGTGGAAAGCGGACTGGAGCAGGAATTTCAAGATTGGATGACAAATCTGACGAGTGGTCAGGCATCCATTGAACAAGGGGACGCTTCCTATGTAGAATTTGACGTCACACTTGAGTAAAGGAGTTTACGGATATGATGCGCCGTAAAAGATACGTTATCCTTTGGTCCTTCCTATTTTTGTTTCTCGTTGGAGTCGGGGCAGCAACCGGCTACGCAGCTTACTTAACAGACCAAGTTAAGGAGACGGCCTCAGAATCTCACCAAGGACTTGAACGTGGTGAAAAATCAGACAAACGTACGACAGAAGTAACCCCAGCCAAGGATCATACCTCTGTTTTATTCATAGGGATCGACGATAGTGACCAAAGATCGAACGCAGCCTCAAGATCTGACGCATTGGTCCTTGCCACTTTCAATGAAGATGACAAATCCATCAAGATGCTGAACATACCGAGGGACTCTCTCACGTATATCCCTGAAGTGGGGTACGAGGATAAAATTGCTCACGCTCATGCCTTCGGCGGGATTGATGGAACGGTAGAAACAGTGGAAAGGATGTTGGATGTTCCTGTCGATTATTATGTACAGGTGAATTTCAACTCATTTGTTGAAATTGTTGATTCCATCGGCGGGATCACTTACGACGTTCCGTTTGATATCAAAGAACAAAACAGTGAAGATCAGGCAGGCGCCATTGAATTATCAGAAGGAAAACAACTGATTAATGGGGAAGAAGCCCTCGCCTTAGCGCGTACGAGAAAATATGACAGCGACTTAGCCAGAGGCGAACGGCAGATGGAGATCATCCAGCAAATCTTCCGAGAAACCGTCTCAACGAAAGGGCTGAGCAACATGGATGAGATTTTAGCATCCATAAGTGCGAATATGAAAACGAATTTGACCTTTAATGAGATGATTCAGTTTAAAGATTACTTCCTTCAAAAAGAGAACTTCACCTTTGACAAAATGCAACTTGAGGGCGAAGGGGGCTTCACTGGTCATGGATGGTATTATCAGCTTGCCCAGGAGCCTTTAGCGGCCACCTCTGATGAATTGAAAGACCATCTCGAGCTGCCAAATCCGGTGGCCAGTGAAGATGAAGAAGAAAATTCCATGTAAAAAGCTGCTCCAGATATCTGGAGCAGCTTTTTTTATTGCTTCGACTTTGAGCCGTTAATCATATTCAATAAAGGTCTGTAATCTTTCCCTACCAGTCCGGTGATTTCAACAATCAGTTCAATCATAATTGCTAATAAAGCAATAACGGATATGGCACCATAAATGGTCGCTTGTGAAAAGATCACGGCCGCTAAACTAAACAAGGCACTGGCAGCATAAATCATCAGCACGGCTTCAGGGTGACTGTAGCCAAGATTAATTAAGCAGTGATGCAGGTGCGACTTGTCAGGGGCTGATAAAGGCTTTCTTTGAATCACTCTGCGGACAATCGCAAATAACGTGTCCGAAATAGGAACACCAAGAATGATGATCGGAATGACGAAAGAAAATAACGTGACGTTTTTAAAGCCAAGTAGTGCAAGCACACTGATCATAAACCCTAAAAACAGTGCACCCGTATCGCCCATGAAAATCTTGGCAGGATAAAAGTTATACACTAAGAAGCCAAGCGTACTTCCTAACATCATGAGTCCTGCGAAAACAACGAAGACGTTCCCCATCGTAATCGCCATGCCGGAAATCGTTAACAGCGCAATCGCTGATACGCCTGCGGCTAATCCATCTAGACCATCAATGAGGTTGATGGCATTTGTAATCGCGATAATCCACAAAATCGTAATCGGTATACTTAAATAACCCAAGTCAAGCTGACCACCAAACGGTAAGTTGATGAAATCAACCTGAACGCCACCCATGACAACGATGGCCGCAGCCAAAAGTTGGCCGAAAAGTTTAAGTTTCGCGGATAGCTCCGTAAGGTCATCCAACACTCCGGTTATGATGATAACGGTAGCTCCAATGAGAACGGGCCAGGTATAGTTACTTTCGGGAAAGAAAAATAAAATACCGAGAGCAAAGCTTATATAGATCGCCAATCCACCAAGGCGTGGCATGACATTTTTGTGTACTTTACGATGGTTCGGTTGATCCGTTGCACCGATTTTAATTGCTAATTTCTTGACTAACGGCGTGATGATGACCGCAACCATCAAGCAAAATAACAAGGCCTTATACTCCATAAAGACCCTCCTCAGGTTTATTATATCCTCTCCGAATGAAATAAAAGCTGATATTAAATACCATTTTCCCATGCATAGTTCTTATGGAAAAGCACCATATTAACCGTGAAAAATTATATCACAAGAACAGCCGATTTCATGTAACGATTTCATTACTTTTTGATTAGCCTTTTTTGAATGTTGTAAAACCTTTGAATGTAAAAAAGGTGCCGGGAGGAGAATGGTATGGCGGACAGAGAAAGAAAGAAATTAGAGAAGTCACTAAAGCCTCACTGGGTGTGGGCGATTGCCTTTGGTTCGGCTATCGGTTGGGGAGCTTTCGTCCTTCCGACAGACTGGATTGCTCAAGCGGGTCCTGTGGGTGTGGTGGTCGGCTTATCCCTTGGTGCTGTATTGATGATGATCATTGGAGTCAGTTACGGTTTCTTAATTGAAAAATTCCCCGTTACAGGCGGAGAGTTCGCCTATGCTTATATTGGGTTTGGACGGACGTATGCGTTCGTTGCCGGATGGTTCCTTACGTTAGGGTACATCTGTATCGTTGCCCTCAACGCCTCTGCACTAGCGCTACTTGCAAAGTTTTTATTCCCTTCCTTCATCCAAACAGGAAATATGTACACCGTCGCCGGGTATGATGTTTCCATTATTCAAGTAGCCATCGCAAGCGCTGCCTTAATTGTCTTTGCTTTATTGAACATCCGAGGGGCCAGTTTTTCAGGACAAACACAGTTTGTATTCAGCCTCATCTTAATTCTGGGAATCACATTATTAGCCCTGGGTGCCCTATGGACGGAAGGTCCGAGCATCACCAATATCACTCCTGCTTTCTCACCTGAGAAATCGGTGATCGCATCCATTGTCACCATATTAGCGATTGCACCGTTCGCTTATGTTGGGTTTGACAACATCCCCCAGGCCGCTGAAGAATTTGATTTTGCTCCACAAAAAGCATTCCGACTAATTATTTGGTCACTGTTAGCGGCAGGGTTGGCCTATAGCGCTATGATACTGATTACAGCAAGTACGATGCCCTGGCAGGAGTTGCTACAACAGATTGAACGAACGCAATCCGTATGGGGGACAGGTGATGCCATCCAGAGCTACCTCGGGAGAGTCGGTGTTTGGCTCATAGCTTTATCTGTTTGTATGGGTATTTTCACAGGACTGAACGGTTTTTATATTTCTGCAAGCCGATTGACATTTGCCATGGGAAGGGCTCGCATTCTACCTGGTCTATTCAGAAAGCTCCATCCTAAATACAGGACACCTTATGTAGGGATTTTGTTTACGATGGGCGTCTGTTTGATCGCTCCATGGTTCGGACGGGAAGCCTTGCTATGGGTTGTCGACATGTCTTCTACCGGGGTTGCCATTGCTTACTTCTTCTGCACGGCTACCGCCTATAAATTCTTCCACTGGAAGAAAGATCCATCAAATTCTAATCGGAAAGCAACCGTGGACCCGTTAAGGAAGTTTTTGTCACTTATCGGGATGTTGAGCTCTTTATGTTTCTTAGCTCTTCTCTTAATCCCATGGTCCCCTGCGTCCCTTGGAAGAGAATCCTACATCGCTTTGGCCGTCTGGATTCTCATCGGGTTGATTTTCTACCTCCTGAACTATAAGCGTTACAGTCACATTGACCGTAAGGAGATGAATTATTTAATTCTTGAAAAAGAAGAAATATAACCGTACAACAAGGGGAAATTCATGATTCGTTTATGTCAATCCTTTTACATTTTCCACAACAAAAGAACGAGGTCCTTCGATTGTTTTCAAATGTGGTAGAATGAAAAGCTGAGAGGTTAAAATAGAGGTGACAAACATTGGCTAAACGAATCATTCGCGTTCGCAGACGCAAAAAGAAGCAGAAACGACGCATTGGACTGATGCTTTTTCTTTTGTTCGCAATGACCATAGGTGGAATTTTCTACTATGTGTCGCAAGTATATACAGCTTCCTATGAAGATCTGGACCGTGGAAATAAATCGGATCTACGGGAAGAAGCCGTGGATATCGGAGATGAACCGATCTCCATCCTTTTACTCGGGGTTGAGGATTACTCCTCTGACGGTAAGGCCGGCAGAGCAGACACTCAAATTGTGCTGACCATCGATCCAAAAACACAGGATATGACGATGACCAGTATTCCGAGGGATTTAAAGGTAGACATCCCGGCGAGTAAAGTTGGCGAAAAATATGCAGGAAGTCATAAAATTAACGCCGCGTACACGCTTGGAGAGATCAGTGGTTACGGTGCTGAAAAATTGACCATTGAAACTGTTGAAGATTATTTAGATGTACCGATCGACAAATATGCATCGGTTAACTTTGAAGGGTTTGCTGAAATTGTTGATGTGTTAGGCGGCGTAACCGTAGACGTCAAAAAAGGGTTTTGGGAACGAAGCCACTTAAGCCACGATAAAAGAATTGAATTTGTAGAAGGCGAAACGAAAATGGATGGGGAAGAAGCTCTTGCCTTTGTAAGGATGAGAAAGAGAGACGTTGCCATTGAATACCCCAGAGATGAAAGACAGCGTCAATTTATAAAAGCAAGTATTGATCAAGCTCTATCTCCAGGGAATATTTTCAAAGCCGATGAATTGGCGGATGTGGTCAGCAGTAACGTTCAAACAAACCTTTCAGTAAAAGAAGCTTTTGCGATGCAAAAAGCATTTTCATCAAAAAATCCTTCAACCGAGACATTTACACTTGAAGGAGAGAACACACGTCTGGAAGATGGACTCTTCTACTTTGTTCCTTATGATGGAAGTGTTCGTGAGCTGTCCACTAAAATCAAGACTGCTTTAAAAATAAATGAAACACCTCAGGAGGACAATTCCTTCTCTTCCTGAAACCATAAACAAAACACCAGCTTCCACTTAGCAGAAGCTGGTGTTTTATTATAAAGAGCCTTTATTTCATTCGAAAACAGCTTTAACAGAGCTTGAAAATTAACAGGCCATTCAATCTTTCAAACGTATAAGGCCCTTTATAAGTTAAGAGGGATGGGAAGTCTGGATTATGTATAGAGATACAATCAATGACAGGCTTATCATATAGGAAACGATTAAATGTATCTTCTGTAATTCGAATCAATGGCTCAACAACAATGGTTTGATCTATTCGAACACTGTAACGTGCCTTAATGGAGAACTCCAGATGATCCAATATAAGTTTAGTCAATCCCACGTAAATGCATCCTTTCTAATATACCCTCCCTGATCCGTATACCTTTTCTTTTTCTTTCATTTTATAAGAAAAAGGAGTCAGCGAAAACAGCATATAGGACTAGGTAGAAAGTAAAAAGACCCTTTCTCCTCGAGAAAAGGTCTTTACATTCATTCTTCTAAAATACGATAATTGGTATGAGCCACAACCGTTCTGTCGTATTCGAAATCGATTTCATCTAAGTTATCCATGATCGTCAAATCTACGATAACAGATTGCTGACATTGACTAGGAATGACTCTTCCTTTGAAAATGATGTCATTTCTCTCAAAAGTTACGATTTGCCCTGGAGTGGCAATGCGATCATCAGGTTGTACCATATCTCTCTACCCTTTCTCTTCCTCGTATTTTGAATAAACTTTACAATGAATTAACAAACAATTCAAACAAAACTTTTACAATATATGTTACTAAATTCGACAAGATTATACAAGTAAAACAATAGTAGGTTTCATAATTTTCTATGGAGATATATACTAGATAGTAAAGTTATCCAAATTCTGGGGGTTTTTATGGTGGCTCATATTAAGAAAACAAAAAAAATTATTCTTCTATCCTTCCTATTCTTCATTTTATTCCTGTCGACAGCAGTGATGACACCCCTTCTCCTGGGACCAGAATTTTTAATGGCTGGAGATTCCTTGAAAACCTCTAAAGAATACGATGCAATTATCGTTTTAAGCGGGAGTGAAGAGCGCCTCGAACATGCGACAGATCTCTTTAACGATGGATTGACGAGTCACATGATTTTGACGAATTCTACGGAAAACAGCACCACGCCTGAGGAAGCCATGGAACGAGGGGTCCCTCAAAGCGCCATATTCGAAGAGCCTTCCGCCACCAGTACATATGAAAACGCGACCCTCTCTAAAGACATTATGGAGGAAGAAGGCTTTGAATCCGCTCTTGTAGTCACAAGTGATTACCATTCACGACGTACGAAAATGACCTTTGATGATATTTACGACAACCAGATTGAAGTGGACTACTCCTTCGTCTCTTCTGCCTTTGATCCTTCTGATGGAATGACAGAAAATGAGCAAAGGATCACGTTCGGGGAGTATGTGAAAATAGGTGTCTATTGGTTCCGTTTACTCTTAGAGTAAACGGAATTTTTCTATCTTTTCTGACATTTAATCCCATAGCCCTATGGACATTCCATGTCGACTCCTTTATTATGAAAGCGATTTCACTTATAATTTCGAAAGGATGGGATTCATTTGATAGAAAAACGTTGGATTTGGCTGATTGGTATAGCGGTATTATTTTTGTCATTTGCGCAACCGGTTGCACCAACCTATGCAGATGCCAAAACGTACGATTCAGTTGTATTACGGGGGAACGCTGAAACTTTAGATTGGAGTTCGAATGACACCCCTCTGACTTACGATGCAGAAGAAGGCGTATGGCTCAGTGGTCCAATACCATTGGAAGGTGGAAAAGTGACAGAGTTCAAGTTTGTTTATGATGGAGATTGGATGTCTGGATCAAACTTGACGTACACAGCTCCTCAAGATGCAGAGTACATTTTCGCTTTTCACCCGGAAAGCGAACGTACAGTGGACGTCCGCCTCGCTGATACGTACGAAGCAAGTGTGGAGCTTGAGCTCACCGTCCCAGAGGGAACGCCGGAATGGGTGACGCCTACAGTCGCTTCAAGCAAAAATGACTTCCATTACACAGCCGCTCCTATGACGAAAACCTCTGAAAATACGTACACGACTCAACTTGTAGGACAAGCAGGCGAAGAAGTTTCCTATTTTTATAGTCTTGCCGGGGAATCTTATAAAGAAGAACTTTCTGAAGCTCGCACGGTAACCTTATCCACCGCCAATGAAACAAAAGAGGATACGGTCACCCAGTGGAAAAAAGTTCCGGTCGCTCAATCGGTCACTCATGAGTACAACCATACCCCCTACGTGCCGGATCATCGTGATGATGTAACGGTTAAAGTCGAAGTGCAGCACTTTGGACCAATCGACAAAGGAGCCATCTATTACACTACGGACGGTACCACTCCAGACGGAAAGCGTGGAGAAGCCATTCATGGACAAACCGTTCCGTTACAAGTGACGGATTCATCTGAAAATGCCGACGGATTGAAAACATCGACCATGGAAGGGATCATCCCCTCCCAGAAAAAAGAAACACGAGTAAAATATAAACTCGATGTTTGGAACTCCAACAGTGATGGCACTCAATTCGCCGATAACAATGGGTTGAGTTCTGAAGAAGCCACCGAATTTGCTTATTATGTAGACACCTATGAATCTCCGAAATGGGCGAAAGAAGCGGTCATTTATCAAGTATTCGTCGACCGTTTCCGAGATGGAAGCACGGAGAACAATACCTCTGTTGATCCGGAACAGTCCTATGATGAGCAGTTAAAAGGCTGGATGGGAGGAGACCTTCAAGGTGTCCTCGAAAAAATCGATTATATCGAGGATCTTGGTGTAAATACCCTTTGGATTTCGCCGATTTATGAGGGACCCTACTCTCACGGCTATCATCCGACAGATTTCATGAACATCGATCCTCGATTCGGCAGCAATCAGCTCATGAAAGAACTTGTCGATGAAGCACACAAACGTGATATGAAAGTCGTTTATGATCTTGTGCCAAACCACACATCCGATCAGCACGACTTTTTCCAGGAGGCATTGGAAAAAGGTCCGGACAGCCCTTACTATGATTGGTACACATTTACGAATTACCCAAATGAATATGATACGTTTTATGGCATTCAGGAACTGCCTGAGTTGAACAATGACAACCCGGAAACGCGCGAATACATGCTGGATGAAGTCGTTCCGTTCTGGATGAATGAAATCGGTGTGGACGGGTTCCGCCTGGATTATGCCAAAGGCCCAAGCCAAAGCTTCTGGGTTGACTTCCGTCATAAAGTAAAATCACTGGATGAAGATGCCTTCATCTTCGGAGAAGTGTGGGATAATCTTGATACCATTTCTTCTTACAAAGGGAAATTAGATGGAGCGATCGATTTCGAGACCCATTCCGCGATCACGAATGCATTCATTCAGGATGGTTCGGTAAACGTACTAGCTTCATCTCTCCAGGAGACCTTCGGAACTTATGGTGATGAATTTGTTGCGGCAACCTTTTTAGATAGTCACGACATGCCGCGTTTCCTATTTGAAGCAGATGGGAACGAAGACACATTGAAGAACGCGGCTGCGCTTCAGTTTACGTTACCTGGCGCACCAATCATCTACTATGGCGATGAGGTCGGCTTGTCCCAAAGCGGTGACCATAATGAGGTGAAGGAGTGGAAAGACCGCTATTACCGTGAGATGATGATTTGGGAGGAAAAAGAGCAGAATGAGGAGATTCTCTCCCATTACAAAACGTTAATTGATGCTAGAAATGATCAGCCGGCCTTAACGCATGGAGATTTCAACATCATCTACTCTGATGACGACGTCCTGGTGTTTGAACGTTCCGTGCCACAAGACAAAGTGCTTGTCGTTATGAACCTGGGTGATGAAGACCGGATGCTGGATATCATCGACCTTTACAATCAGCAGACCCCGAACAAAGTACAGCTCACTTCGCTTTTAGAGAAGGAGAAGCTGAAGAGTCATGAAGGCGTGCTTGAAATGACAAGCGAAGCTGGATCTGTGGCGATCTATGATGTCAAAGGGAAACTTCGCTACGAAGCTCCATCAGAAGAAAAGAAATACAACAAGGTCGTGTTGCGTGGATCTGAACCGCTCGACTGGTCCAGTGATGACAACATGCTGACCTTCGATAAACAAGAGGCTCTCTGGAAAAGTGAGCCGATTGAAATGACCGCAGGAGAAACGGTGGAATATAAATTTGTCCGTGATGGCGAATGGCTGGAAGGCGACAACCTCCGCTTCACACCTGAAGCAGATGGGGAGTACATCTTTATTTTTGACCCCAAAAACGAATACCAAGTGACGGTGGAACGGATGCAAGCCATGAATGAAGCCGCCTGACAAAAAAGCTTCCTACTCTTCAGTAGGAAGCTTTTATTATTTATGATAATCCCACAGAACCTTCCACTCCCCTTTTTCTTCTGCCACATAAACATCTTGATGCAGTCGGAAAAGACCGTACTTTCCTTTGTATGTTTGAATCACAGTCGCTTGGTAAACGGGCGATAGAGGTTTCGATCCTTTTTCCATCGTCCATTGATCAAGCTTCTTCAAATCTCCCATCACAAATTCAAAGCTTTCTACGCCGAAGTGATTCATGAACACGTGCGCACGGTCTTGTATGTAGTGTCCTTTTGCAAATTTCCCTTTCATCTGCGAGTGAAAAAGCTCCCACGAATCAGAAAACTTCCCTTGTTGTTCATGTAAATAAAACTGTTCAATAGTACTTTCTGCACGCTGACCAGGTCGAGTCATGAAGAAAATGGTGAGGACAATGGCAAGGATAAGAATCAAGCCTAAAACAAAGATGATAATCATTGGTGAACGGCTCCGCTTCATGTGATCCCTCCCCTATTTACCTTATGCAAGGGAAAAGAAAAACCTGACTCTCATTTGAGTCAGGCTTAAAACATCAATAAGGATCCGCATCGTGACCTTTTTCCTGGGCTTCATCTACAGCATCGGCAGCGCCTGAACTTCCGATCGGAGAGCCTCCTTTTTTCGGCAGCTTTCCTTTCGTCGTTGCAATTTCATCCGCCATTTCTGCATTCATGTTCCCTGCACTCATGCATGCACTCATGCCGAGCCCTTCCGCTACCCGCTTGCCATAATCCTCATCACATTGGGAGAATAGAGAAATCATTTTCTTGAGATGTTATGAGCAGGTTTCAGGATTTTATTAGCTGCTTCGGGGGTTTTATTAGCGACTTCCGAACTTTTATTAGCGACTTTTAGGCTTTATCGGTGACTTCAGCACTTTTATCAGTGGCTTTGTTCATTTTATCGGTGTGTTTCAGGGTTTTATTTGTTACTTTCACGACTTTATCGGTGGCTTTTAGACTTTTATCAATATCCTCGCAAAAAAAGCTTAGAGCGCCGAGCTCTAAGCTTTAAATGATCAACCTTCGATATATTCCTTCAGCTGAGTAATCCGTTTACTCATGCTGCTGGGACTAACATCATATTTCGTTGCAACTGCTTTTTTCGTGACCTTCTCAGGTTCTGTACGGAACTCTTCAGAAGTACGATAGATGTGTTCAAGTGCAGCAGAAACCACTTCCGGTTTACGGAACGTTGGATCTTCTTCCTGTTTATAAGAGAGCCAAGCCTCACGCAACCTCTCAAAGGTTGGTTCTGTTTTCAGCTCATCGTCGACAAGGTCGAGCACTTCATCTTCCGCGGTTGCTGGCGTTTCTTTTTCTTGCAGCTCTTGTTCTTCAGAGGACTCTTCGGAAACGTTCATATACATCCAGTTTCTCAACTGTTCAATAAGTGTATCCTGCATGTAAGCATGTATGGATTCATATCCAGCTTGCTGGGATTTCTCCTCTACCGTCTTCTTGAAAGTTTGATAGGATTCCTCATAGTTGGGAATGGCGAGCGGAACGAAATTGAAGATCGGCCCCCATTTCAGAACAACTCCAACCACATACGGCATGTGAGGATAATTTTCTTCCTTCAACGGAATGCCGTCACGTTTCACTTCATACGTTAGACCGCTCCAAACTTCTTCAACCATGATGGTCTGCTCAGACTGGATCTCCTGGATACGGAAAACACTAGCGAGCGGTGATTTCCACGCTTCCATTGACGCTAGCGTCGCTGGACGTACAATCTTATCCTGCTTCTTTTCAAAAAATTCGTCATAAAGCGTAGTTCCATCTTCTAGCTTTTCCATGAATACCCCTTGCACCATACGGAAAGCCGCTTCTACTTCCTGCTCCTGTGTTTCACGCTCTTCGTTAGGCGTGACATTCGGATAGTTGCGGTTCACATAGGCCATAAAGTGGCTATAGTGGCCTTTCAACTCTTCATGAAGGCTTGTGGATCCCACACCTTCGTTAGTCTTATTCATACAGCATTTCTTATATTTCTTCCCACTTCCGCATGGACATGGGTCATTTCTTTTTACCTTACTCATTGATATCCCTCTCTTAACTCATAAACGTTCAACTCTACTAGAGTACCGAAGATTGAGCCAACATGCAAAAAATCAAGGAAAAAAGAAGGAGGAAATTATATACAGACCAGGTCATCCAAATATTGGATGACCTGGTCTTACAGTATTTGGATATAAAACCCGCACTTAAACATCTCTTCTTAGTGCGCTTAGTACATCAATGCGCGTGGCTTTCCTGGCTGGCTTGAGACCGGAAAGAATCGCTACACCGATACTGAGCACCAAACAAATAAGCGCCAAGTAAGGAGGGATATATGACAATTGAATCGCTTCTTCTAACGTCTGATCAAAGACTTGTTGAATCACAAGAGGAAGCAGCATGTTAATTCCTACGCTTACAAGATAGGCAAGGGCGGCACCGACAAACGCTCCCATCAACCCAATATAGCCACTTTCCATCAAGAAGATGCTGCGGATCATCTTAGGGTGGCCACCGATGGCTTTCATGATGCCAATATCCTGGGTCCGTTCTGTAACAGCCATGGACATCGTATTGTAGATTCCAATCGACGCAATCAGTAAAGCAATCGTACCCACTATGATCAATCCTACTTTAACTACAGCAAATACAATATTGATCTGATCGAGTTCTTCCGTCACCGAGTAAATATGGTAGCCTTCATCTTTGAGGTTCTGTGATAGATTTTCCACCTGCTCCATGTTGCCGGCTATGACCTGGACATCATTATAGACCCGGTCTTTCTCCTCGGACAGTAACATTTCCACTTCGTCTGTTTTCATATCTGGATGGATGGTTGCCCCATAAGCCGTTTCTGTAAAAGCTTCAATATCCTTTAACACAGCTTCGGAGATGTAGACATCACTACTTATCTGCCAATCTCTTGCGGGTTCTTCCATAATCCCAACCACTTTAACCGGGAAAGTTTCCGTTCCCCATTCATCCCCCTTGTACTGTTCCACTTCAATCTCAACCGTTTTATTTAATAAGCCTTCACCCATCCGGAACTCTTCTTTTACAAGACCATTTTGATTAAAAATCTGATCTCCCGCTTGTTCATCACTCTTTTTATATAAAAGTTGATCCATATGGTACCCAACAAGAACTTCATTCTTCCTCTGGGGCATGCGTCCCGCTGATAATTTCAAGCCCGCTTCTTTTTCTGACCGAAAATCTACGACACTAACCGTTGAATCACCAGCATAGGTATCATAAAGAAGTTCCGTTTCCGTTCGCAGCTGGACTTTATGTGAGACAGCCTTGACGTTTTCCATTGATTTGAAGCTTTCAATGTCGTCCTTGGTGATTTCAGGGCTTTCCCCTTCTTCCTGCGTCTGTTTACCATAGACCGTGACTTCCGTTACCGCCCGGTCCTGCATAATATCGTTAACAATAAACCTTTGAGCACCGAAACCAACGGATGCAAGGACGATAAGAAATGCACACCCGATGGATGTAGCAAGAATCGTCATAAACACACGGGATTTATTTTTCTTCATGTTCTGTCTGATCAATTGGAACCGGTCTTTCCACCTCATCGCACCGCCACCTCCCAATCAGCAGCTATACGCCCATCCTCAAGACGAATGGTCCTGTCAGCGACACGTGCCACTTCTTCATCATGAGTGATGATGACGAAAGTAATGTTCTCTACCCTATTCAACTGTTGAATGAATTCCAGCAACTCCCCCTCCGTTTCCTGATCCAAGCTCCCTGTAGGTTCATCGGCTAGAATAATCGGCGGCTGAACGATAAGAGCCCGTGCAACGGACACTCGCTGCTGCTGTCCGCCGGATAGTTCCGATGGATAGTGATTCTGGTAATCGTTCAATCCGACTTTATCAAGCATTTCAACGACCCTTTGCTTCCGCTCCTTTTCAGAAACACCTTTCATTACTAGTGGAAGTTCAATATTCTGATAGGCGTTCATACTGGGAATCAGCTGAAAGCTTTGGAAAATGAACCCCAGGTGATCCGCTCGAAAATCAGCCCAGATGGACTCCTTATAGTCCGTCACTCTCTCATCCGCTATAAAAATATCCCCCTTCGTCGATTTAATATAACCGCTCATCAAGTTCAATAATGTTGATTTTCCGGAACCACTACGGCCTACGATGGTTACAATTTCACCCTCTCCTACCTCAAGATTAATATCTTTTAAAACAGAAACTTCCTGTCTATTATTCTTTTTTCCTACAAAAAACGAATGCGACAAATTCTCCACTTTAATCAATGGTCATTTCTCCCTTCTTGTTCACCTTCTACATACAAGACGAAAAAAACGCCCTAAACATTTCATCTTTTTTTGGTGTTTGGTAGAAAATGTAAGAACTAGTCACCCAAAAAATAGGTGACCAGGTCTTACATTTTTTTACATCCCCTCACATTTCCTTATCTCCCTCAATTCATGCCACATAAAAAAACCACAGCTGGAAGGTTAGCCTTCCAGCTGTGGTTTGATTTCTTTCGTTGAGGAACGATATTTGATATCGAAGGGCACGATGATCCGCTTCGCTGGTTCCTCTTTGTTTTTCACTTTTTCGATCAGACATTTAGCCGCCTGGCTGCCTAGGCCATGAATGTGAATATCAACAGTCGTCAATGGAGGACGAGTAATTTCTGATAAATACACATTGTTGAAACTGACGATCGATATATCGTCAGGTACGCGCTTCCCGAATTCCTCGAGCATGTTCACCACACCGATACTCATGAGATCATCGGCGATCACAATGCCTGTCGGTGGTTTAGGAAGGGCGAACAATTCATGAACCGCCTGACGTCCACCGGATTTCAGGAATTCGGTATGGATCCGGTACTCATCCAAGTACGGCAAGCCTGCCTCTTCTAAAGCCAGTTCATACCCGCGCATACGATCAATGGTTACAATACGATCCTCGGAACCACCGATGAATGCAATACATTCGTGTCCAATATCAATCAGGTGATTGGTAATTTCTTTGCCGGCCCGGATATTATCGTTATCCACGTGCGTGATTTCATCCACACGAGTCGCCGGTTTTCCGACGATCACAAAAGGAAAATTCTGTTCCAGCAAAAATTCCATGATCGGATCATCCACTTGTGAATAAAGAAGGATGATGCCATCGGTACGATGACTGAACACCATACGCTTGACGGCCTCAAGCATTTCTTCGTCTGTTTCTCCTGTACATAAGAGCATGGAGTAATCAAGTTCATGAGCGACCGCACTGATTCCACGCAAAACCTCAGGAAAGAATGGGTTTTGGAGGGCTTTATCCGCACTCGAAGGCATCACGACCCCAAGCGATTGTGTGGAACGGTTCGCCAGGTTCCTTGCATTGGCATTCGGATGATACCCCATCTCTTTCATGGCTTTTTTTACACGTTTTTTCGTGGCTGGGCTGATTCTAGGGTGGTCTGCAATGACACGGGATACGGTTGAAGGAGCTACCCCTGCCGCTTTGGCCACTTCTTTAATGGTTACCGCCATAACTTTCACCTTCTATTTACATACTATGTTCATTGTATCATGAGGACGCTTTCATCTCTCTTTTATTAAAAAAGGAGAACCGGAGGGCTGCTCCGCTTCTCCTTCCATACATATGTCTTCAAGGTTATCCCTTTGTCCCCCCTGCTGTCAATCCAGCAACAAAATATTTCTGCAAGGATAAGAAAAGCAGTGAAATCGGTACGGCAATCAATACAGAACCGGCAGCGAACAATGTGAATTCATTTCCGAACTGATCGGCAATCATTTCATAAAGTCCTACCGCGAGTGTAAATTTATCTTCCGAGCGTAGTAGGATACGTGCCAGGATAAAGTCTGTGAACGGTGTAATAAAAGTGAACAGACAGATGACCGCAATCATCGGCTTCGCAAGTGGCATGACGATCTGCCAGAAAATACGAAAGTTCCCTGCACCGTCCATTCGAGCCGATTCGTCCAGCTCTTTCGGAATGGTATCCAGATACCCTTTCATCAAGTACGTATTCATCGGAATCGCGCCACCTGTGTAAACGAGAATCAACGCAAGGTGGGTATCAAGCAAGCCCGTCAAGTTCGCCAACGCATAAATGGCAATCAAGGCAGCAAAGTTCGGAATCATTTGCAGAATCAAGAAGGTCATCAAACCATTTTTACGACCAACGAAACGGAACCTTGAGAATGAATAAGCCGTCATACACACGAGTGCAACGGAGAACAGCATTGTAAGAACACAGATTTTAATCGTGTTCCAATACCAGATCAGATAGTCGCTCTGTGCCGGGTCGAACAATTCTTTATAGTGTTTCAACGTTGCATTTTCAGGAATGATCGAGGAGCCTGACAAACTGTTCCCCGGGTTAAAGGATGATCCGACAATCCATAAAATCGGGTATAGGATAATCGTAATCATAGCCAGAATCACAATATACGAAAACGTCAGCTGTAGGATGCGTTTGTTATTTTTCATATTACATCATATCCTCTTCTTGGAATGATTTCGTTCTTCTGAACTGCCACAAGGCTACGGTAATAACGATCAAGGACAGGATCATCGTAATCGCTGCCGCTTTTCCGTATTGGGCAGATGTCATCGTCAAGTTGTAGATCCAGGAAATCAAGATATCCGTTCCCCCCGCATTCTGGTTCGGAACAGCTGGACCTCCTCCATTGAAGAGGAAGATGACATTAAAGTTGTTGAAGTTGAACGTATATTGAGTAATCATGATTGGTGCTGTTGCATACAACACGAGCGGCAGCGTAATGCTTCTGAATTTCTGGAAAATGGACGCGCCGTCGACATCCGCCGCTTCGTACAATTCATTAGGAATCGACTGCAATACACCCGTAACCATCGCAAAAATGAACGGGAACCCAAGCCACGTCTGGATCATGATCAACGCGATTTTCGTGTACGTCGGGTTTGTCAGCCAAGGGATATCCCCAAGCCCAAAGGCAGCCAGGATATCGCGGTTGATGGTCCCGAACGTTTCGTTGAACATTCCAGCGAAAACTAGAATAGATACGAACGCAGGCACCGCCCAAGGCAAAATGAAAATCGTACGGATGGTCTTTTGAAGGATGATTCCCTTCTGGTTCATCAATACAGCAAGGAAAATACCGAGCGCAATTTGCAAAGTCGTAGCACCAAACGTCCAAATAACCGTCCAGGCCAATACACTAAAGAACGTATCACGCCAGATCGGAATGTTGAAAATCTCGATAAAGTTCTGGAACCCCACCCAGTCCACGAGGTTCGCAGGCGGTGAGTGATACAAATCGTAGTTCGTAAATGATAGTAGAACAACAAATAAAATCGGAAAAATAACAACGAAAACAAGTAAGAGAAAACCTGGCGTCATCATCAGGTAAGGGAACCCTCCACCTACCAGGTTTTGATACTGTTGCCTGATAGAGTTCGGTTCTTCGTTAAGATCTCTTTGTTTTCCCACTTTAAAAGCATCTCTTAAGTTAAACGCATAGACGCCTAATCCCAAAATGGTGACGATCAGAGTCAGTATTCCTTCTACGAGCAACACGATGGAATGATCGTAATTGGGATCGGTTCCAAGCGTAAATAGACCCCAAAATCCGAATTGAAGCAAGTCGGAAAAGGCTATGAAAAAAGAGGCCATTAAAATGAAAAAAGCAGAACCTTTGAGCCACTGTTTGTTATAAAACTGTCCAAAACCAGGAATGATCGAGAGCGCTAAAGCAATCTTACGGTGATTGGTCATCCCATGAGGATCTAGTTTTTTATTTTTCTTCGATGGACGATGGTCTTTCCCCTCATAGTTGGACTTCGGTTGACGTTCCCCCATGTTCAATCTCCTTTCTAACTATCCAGCACTTTTATAAGACGTTTCATTGATAAGGAAAAGCCATACCCGACAGACGGGTATGGCTCTGCCCGATCTTAGTTTCCTGAGTGATTCAACTCAATTTGTGTTTTGATGGTTTCCTGTGCTTCCGTCAACGCTTCTTCAGGCTCAGCTTTACCTGTCGCAACGACCTGCAAGGCTTGTGCCATCGGCTCCCAAACTTCTCCCATTTGAGGAATGTTCGGCATTGGAACCGCGCGCTCAGATTGAACAGCAACCGCACGTGCTTTTTCGTTATCCGCAATGATCGGATCCTCAATCAAGGACTTCACTGGAGGAATTTCATTGGTTTCTTCATAACGAATTTTCGCGTTTTCTTCGTTCGTGATCCATTTGATCAACTCTGTCGCCCACTCTTTATTTTCAGAAGCAGCAGACAAATGCCAGCCTTTGACACCAACGAATGTTTGCGGGTATTCCCCATTCGGAAGTTTCGGAAGTGGTGCAACACCATAGTCGATTCCTGCTTCATTCAATGCTTGGTAAGCCCATGGGCCGTCCATCATAGCAGCAACGTTTCCTTCTTGGAAAAGGCCATCTTTTGCAGAACCGCCGCTCTCACCAATTATTCCGGATGGGAAGACTTCCTCATACCATTTTTGGATGTACTGGGCACCTTCGACAGCGCCTTCGTTACTCAATCCAAGGTCTTGAGGATTCAAAGCTCCACCTTCTTCACCGAATACGTACCCACCGTAACCAGCAAGGACGGAGTTACCGAAGTAGAAGTTATCCCATAGAGCTAAGAAACCATATTGATCGCCATTATTAAATTCTTTGGAGAACTCGAATAGCTCATCAAAGTTTTCAGGTACTTCTGTCATATGTTCTTTGTTATAAATGAAAACCGGAGTTTCTGTAGACTTTGGAAGTCCGTATAGGTTTCCATCGTATGTTTGTGCTTGAATGGAAGCTTCTGTATAAAGATCTGTCACAGAACTGTCCACTTCAATCGGAGAAAGCAGTCCTTCAATAGCCATTTGACCGATCTGATCATGTGGCAATGTCAAAACGTCAGGGCCTGTCCCAGCCGGTCCGTCGAGACGAAGCTGTTCTCCCATTTTCGTTGCCATATCTAATTCTTTGAATTCAACCTCAATGCCGTGTTCCTCTTCGAAACTAGCAATCGCAGGCTCAAGGCCGACACCTTTTTCTTTATCTTCCCAAACGACCAGCTTTTCAGGTTTTTCAGGCATGCCGTCTTCTGACGTTTCAGAAGATGCATCATCACTGCTAGACTCTCCTCCACTCGCTTCCTCTTCACGATCCGGCGCACATGCCGCCAGCATCGCGACCGTAAGAAAAGCGATAAACAATAAGCTCAACCACTTTTTCATACTTAACTCCCCCTAATAGTTTCCTAAATGGATATGTCACGCAATCTTAGTGAAACCGATTGCACACATCTTGATTCTTATTATACAAACTAAAAATAGATTTGCAAGCGTTTTCTTAAAAATATTAAATGATTGTCTCACTATCTATAACAGCACGTTAACGCTTTCATATTTTCATTGACTTCCCTCTATTTCTTCTATAGTTTTATTTAGTAGAAACGTACTTTTATGTGCAAACGATTGTTCAGAAAGGATGGAGATCCATGTTTAAAGAAGCCGTGCACCACAGACCGAAAAATAATTATGCTTACGCGTATGATGAGAAAACCCTTCACATTCGTTTACGAACCAAAAAAGAGGATATCGATGCTGTCCAGCTTATTCACGGGGATCCTTACAACTGGGCGGATGGACATTGGCAGACCGAACAAAAGCCGATGCAAAAATCCGGGTCTGATGAACTTTTTGACTATTGGTTTACAACGTTAGAACCTCCGTACCGCAGACTCCGTTACTCCTTTCTACTGCAAGACGGAAAAGAGCAAACCGTGTTTACTGAAAAAGGCTTTTATGACGAAGTTCCATTAGACGATACGGCCTACCACTTCTGCTTCCCGTTTTTGAACAGCGTCGATGTATTCCAGCCACCTGAATGGGTGAAAGATACAGTATGGTATCAAATCTTCCCTGAACGGTTCGCCAACGGGGATCCCACCCTGGATCCTGAGGAAACGTTGCCGTGGGGAAGTAAAGCTCCATCACCGACAAACTTCTTTGGAGGCGATTTTCAAGGAGTCATTGACCACCTTGATCACCTGGAAAAACTCGGCATCAACGGGATTTACTTTACGCCGATCTTCAAAGCTCACTCCAACCATAAATATGACACGATTGACTATATGGAGATTGACCCGCAATTCGGTGATAAGGAAACTTTCCGCAAGCTCGTGAAAGAATGCCATAAACGAGGCATTCGCGTCATGTTGGACGCCGTCTTCAATCATAGCGGTTATTATTTCGAACCTTTTCAAGACGTGTTGAAAAATGGGATCGATTCCGAATATGCAGAGTGGTTCCATTTAAGAGAAGATGAGGTCGTTACAGAGCCAATGCCGAACTATGATGCATTCGCCTATGTGTCCACTATGCCGAAACTAAACACCGAGAACCCTGAGGTCAAAAATTACTTACTGAAAGTAGCCCGTTACTGGATTGAAGAGTTTGATATCGATGGCTGGAGGCTGGATGTGGCGAATGAAGTGGATCATGCCTTTTGGAGAGAGTTCCGCCAAACCGTCAAGGAAGCAAAGGCAGACGCCTATATCCTCGGTGAAATCTGGCATGACTCAATGCCGTGGCTGCAAGGCGATCAATTCGATGCGGTCATGAATTACCCGTTCACAAACGCGGTTATCGACTTTTTTGCTAAGAAGAAAATCGGGATGGAGCAGTTCAAAAATCAGCTGTCCCATGTGCAGCACATGTATCCTGTATCCGTGAATGAAGTCGCGTTCAATCTTCTGGACAGCCACGATACGCCGAGGGTCCTCACTTATGCTGATGGGGATAAGCGAGCAGCTCAATTGATGTACCTCTTCCAGCTCTCTTATGAAGGGACTCCATGCATCTATTATGGGGATGAAATCGGGATGACGGGTGGGCAGGACCCCGGCTGTCGTAAATGTATGATCTGGGAAGAAGAGGATCAAGATCAGGAGTTGTTTTCGTTTATACAGAAAATGATTGCCCTCCGTAAAACAGAGCCTGCTTTTGGAAATGACGGTCGATTTTCATTTGTCGATGACGGAAAAAATCTACTTGCCTACGAAAAGGAATCCGACAAGCAGTCCTTGTTGTTCCTGATCAACACTTCCTCCCACTCCGTTTCATTAGAGGATGTATCATCATCAAGGATCGTTGATCATAATCAACAAACGACAGTCAATGCCGAAAGAGCAACCGTAAGTCCATCTGGATATTTGATTTTGGAGAAAAAGTAATGTAGAGGAGTCTTTCCATGACTCAAGCTAAAAAAATGACCCTGTTCGCTCTGACATGGCCGATTTTCATTGAAGTCCTGCTCCATATGTTAATGGGCAACGCCGATACACTCATGCTCAGTCAGTACTCCGACGATGCCGTAGCGGCCGTCGGAGTCTCGAATCAAATTCTTTCCGTCGTAATCGTCATGTTTGGGTTTGTCGCGACGGGAGCGGCCATCTTAGTTGCACAAAATCTCGGTGCCGGACAAAAGAAAGAGGCGGGAAGCATATCAGTCACGTCCATTAGTGTAAACTTATGGTTTTCGCTTCTTCTTAGCTTCGGCCTGTTTATATTCAGCGAACAGATCCTGAATGTGATGGACTTGCCTTCTTCCTTGATGGGAGATGCAATGGACTACATGAACATTGTCGGCGGACTTATTTTCGTCCAAGCAATGCTTATGACGATCGGCGCGCTTTTAAGAAGTTACGGCCACACGAAAGACCCGATGTATGTCACGATTGGCATGAATATCCTGAATGTCATCGGCAACTACTTTGTCATTTTCGGGCCATTCGGTCTTCCTGTTTTTGGAGTAGAAGGTGTCGCTTATGTGACAGCAATCTCGAGAGCTTCCGGCTTTCTCGTTCTCCTTTTGTTGATGATCAAGCGTGTATCCGGGAATCTGCCATGGCGCTCTTTTTACCACTATGAAAAAGCACACCTTAAAAACCTGCTCCACATCGGCGTGCCATCTGCAGGCGAACAGCTTTCCTACAATGCCAGTCAGATGGCCATCACTTATTTTGTCGCTCAAATGGGAGCGACCGCGATTACGACGAAAGTCTATGCTCAAAACTTGATGATGTTCATATTCTTGTGCTCCATCGCTATCGGGCAGGGGACGCAAATATTGATTGGCCATCACATCGGCGCAAAAGAGACGGAGAAAGCTTACCGGCAATGTATCCGGAGCTTACAGTTAGCCATTGTCATCTCATTATCTGTTGCCATCGTATTCTATTTTTCCAGCGATTTTCTGCTGGGACTGTTTACAGACGATCCCGCTATTTTAACAACAGGTGGCCTCTTGTTACTGTTGACGGTTCTGCTGGAGCCTGGACGAGCCTTCAACCTCGTTGTCATCAATTCCCTAAGAGCCGCGGGCGACGTGCGTTTTCCCGTTATCGTAGGAATATTATCGATGTGGGGGATTCAGGTAACGATTGCGTGGATTTTCGGTATCCATTATGCCTATGGCTTAATCGGAATCTGGATCGGGTTCATCATTGACGAATGGCTGCGCGGAATTCTGATGCTGCGAAGATGGAAATCAAGGATATGGCTGAAGAAATCTTTTGTCATGCCAAACAAAAAAGCGCACAGTCAAGCAAATACAAGCTGACTGTGCGCTTTCTTTCGTTCTATTGGTAATATATGGTTTACCAGGTCATACATAAAATGGAAATTAAAGACATCACCGTGCCTTCACTCCTTCACTGAGGTTGTTTGAGAAGGTTTTTAATTTGTTCATATCAGAAACATCTTCTTCAAATAATGGGATTTGAATTAACTGTTGCTCTTTGAATTTCCCTCTAATTTCCTCAAGATAGGTTCCTTCCTGTTTTCGTCTCTTGGCAAGAAATTCACCGTCGGCATAATCTGGCAACACTTTATTGATGATCAAAGTCTTCACCATCAAGTCATGCTGTTTCAATTTACGAATCGCCTGTTCGGTTTCAAGTATGGGAAGCCGCTCCGGAATCAGCACAAATACAAAACCTGTCTGAGCAGGATCAAGAATCACTTTCCTTACGGCAGCAAATTTTTCTTTCCTACGTTGCAACACATCATAAATGGGATCATCGACAGGATCGCCATCATTCAGCAGCTGTGTGTAGTTGTCATTAATCTTTTTCCTGCGTTCGAGCATCCCATCAATCCAAACACTCATAAGCTCCGGCAAAGTCAACAATCGGATCGTGTGCCCTGTCGGAGCTGTATCAAATACAATTTTGTCAAAGTGCTCGGACTCTTCAAGAATAATGGAGATGAGACGGTCAAACAAAGCCGCTTCATCAGCCCCCGGAGAAGCACTCGCCATATCAATCTGTCTGTGAACCTCTTCAACCATTTTTGATTTCACAAGGCCTTCCAAGTTATCTTTCACCCCGTCGATATAGCGTTTGGACTCACGAACGGGATCGATTTCAATCCCCCACAGGTTTTCCATTAAAGGTGTCTTTTCATGATTGACTTTTTCATGAAAAATATCTCCAAGGTTATGGGCTGGGTCGGTAGATACGACAAGAGTCCGATGCCCCTCTTTCGCAAACGCAACAGCAAGGGCAGCAGAGGATGTCGACTTTCCTACTCCCCCTTTTCCACCCACAAAAATAACTTTATTCTCATGCAAACCTTTCATTCTACTTCCTCCTCTAACAACAACGAATGCCATCCAGCGGAGACTTTTCCATCCCCATACGCAGATGCCAATCGTGAAACTTTTCTATGATGTGCGGATAAAGTTCTAACGTATAATAAAATGCCGGATTCGGAATCCCTAACATATCGGAGTAAACGAGAAGTAAGAAAAGATCGTCCTCATCCCTTAGTTCTCTGGCAACCTCCTGTTTGTGAGGGAGGCTTAACACTTCATCATAAAATTCAAATAATCGTTTTAACGAAAACTTTTTTTCCAAGCTTCTCCCTCCTTATTTTCTATCCATTTCCCATTAATGAACAAGCTGTTGTATCGCATTCGAAAAAAGATTGACCGTAAAGCACTCCAAATGGATATATGGCCCGCTTTTACGTGCTTGATAAAATAAACGAAAATAGCAAGAAGATTCCTTGGATCTACAAAATCTACATGAATCCCTTCGCTCTGGTTGTCTCTGTACCACTCTCCCAGTTTTTCACGGTCCTGGTCGTGGTGCTTAAACTCTTCTTTCATGTCAATGAAACCATCGTCATCACTGCATATTCCTCCACAACATCCCATTCCAATTTCTTTCTCAGGGCGAATGATCATGATTTCTTTCATGTTGTCACTTCTCCTTTCAAGGAAAAAAGAAAGCCGACAAAAGCCGGCTTCCTTTTTTTGATTACGCACTTTTCTCAATAGAATCGTTACGATTGCCGCTAATCGCAGAAACAGCCGTAATGAGAATCCAGAAGGTAAACACAAGAATAATCGCGCCGAAAGTAAACAGCATCCAGTCACTACCTTCATTCCATGGGGCCCACTCGGTCACCACCTGATCAATCATAGCCCATAACGTCATGAACATGAGGAAGACCATTGGGATGATTGTCGGCAAGTAGTTTCGCCCTTGACGTTTCAGCCAAATGGAAACGAGCAGCAAACTGATTCCTGCCAGAAGCTGATTCGAAGTCCCGAATAAAGGCCAAAGCAAGTATCCACCAGAACCGAATCCTTTAGGGCCTTGTGGAATCAAAGTCAAAGCCGCACTGGAAACGACGGCGACTGTTGTAGCCACGTGCGTTTTCGTCAGTGGCGTCACCTTATATTCCGTTCCAAGTTCAGCGATAATATAACGCATTAAACGAACCGATGAGTCCAACGTCGTTGCGGCAAAACTGACAACGATGACGGACACGATTGTTGCTGCGACAGATGCAGGAATACCAAGTCCAGAAGCAAGCTGCCCAGCTCCCTGGATAAAGACGCCAAGTCCAGCGCCACTCGCTGCGGCAAATCCACTGTAAGTCGCTGTGAATTCCTCAGCTGTAGGGAAAAAGGTTACAACAGCGATAATCGCAACAAGCGCCAAAGCTCCTTCACCTACAGATCCCAAATAACCGACAAAGCGAGCATCTGTCTCTTTATTCAGCTGTTTTGAAGACGTTCCCGACGATACAAGTCCGTGGAAACCGGAAATCGCTCCACAGGCAATTGTAATGAACAATAGCGGGAACCAGGATGTATCCGCAGAAGCGTTTGTCACAGGTGCCGTAATCTCCGGGTTTGTGAAAAGCAGACCCAGGTACAGAAGACCAAGACCTACAATTAATTGGTGAGAGTTGATGTAATCTCTCGGCTGTAACAACTTCCAAACCGGCAAGGTAGAAGCAATATAGACGTACACCATCAGCACGACAATCCATACGAAGAAGGCCATGGAGGTCGCGTTAAGACCAAATAAAGTGGAAGCACCTTCGCCGCCAAAATAACGGACAAGATCGATTTGCAAAACAGGTACATAACTCGCAACGATTGCCGCTAAATACATGACCGCAAGTGCCACGATGGATGGCAGCAGCATATTCCCCTGCTTTTTATAAACACTGTAACCGATCCAAATGGCAAGTGGTATTTGAATGAAAACAGACAATACACTCGCCGGGAACGAAATAAATAGATTCGCAATCACCCAGGCGAAGACAGCGTTTACCATTAAGACAAGCAATAAAATGATAAATAAAAACAACACTTTTGCTTTTTGCCCAATCAATTTACTGGCAAGTGTACCGATCGATTGCCCTTTATTTCTTACCGACAAAACAAGCGTACCGAAATCATGGACCCCGGCAGCAAAAACGGTACCTAACAATACCCAAAGCACGGCCGGCAGCCAGCCCCAATACACGGCAATTGCAGGCCCGACAATCGGTGCAGCTCCCGCGACGGAAGTGAAGTGATGCCCCCATAATACGAATTTATTCGTTGGGACAAAATCGACACCATCCTTATACTGATGGGCGGGTGTGACATAGTTCGGATCGAGACGATAGATTTTTTCGGCAATGAATTTTGAATAATACCGATAACCTAGAAAAAAGATGAGACCTCCAACAACAGCTAACCAAATCCCACTCACAAAAACCCTCCTCAATCTACAAAAATATGTATGCGTTTACATTTAAATGTATTATATATCACTTTCCTTTCTGAATTCAATGCGATATACAGATTTTTCTGAAAATAATCAATAAAAAAAGAGAGAAGATCCTGCTCCCCTTCACTTCCTAAGTAAAGTCAATGATCCCAAGGAAAAACCATCCACTTCTTAAAGCTAAGCCTAATCGATTTCCACTGCAGCAGCAGCTTCATCACCATGGGGATTTGAGTTTTGAAATGGTCCGCTCCATTACAAGCAAGGAGCTTCTTTCTTATGACTCTATCAATTGTCATCACACTTGTAGATAACTGCCTCCTATTTACAATCTTTCACAAAACATTTACTGTAAGCGTTATCCACAAGAGTATTGAGTTGGATTTATCATTTTCTTACATATATATAAGTCTCAAGTACCTATCACCTCACAAAAACTTGGGAATATTCGTCTGCAAAACATCCTTTAAATGCCTCAAATCTATCCAACTATCCCAACCCGTATTTTGAAGGAAAACGGCGAAAACATTAGAATTACTAGAGTATAAACTTTTAAGGAGGAATAGATTTGAAGTTCAAAAAACTAGCAACACTATCACTGGCTGCAACATTAGCCATCCTGCCCACAACAGGGCAGGCGTTCGCTGATTCTCAACCGGAGTCATTGAACAAAGTCAACGTACAAGAAGAAAAAGGGGAGTTTGTAAAAGGGGAAGTGGTCGTTAAATTCAAAAACGGCAAGTCCTTGAATGACCAACAACTGAAGAAATTCGGGGCAAAAGAAGTTACGGAAGAACGTTCTTTCGTGGATTCCAAAGTAAAAGTACTTAAAGTCGGAAACGTAGAAGCCGTAGCTAAGGCACTAAGCAAAAATCCAAATGTCGAATATGCTGAACCAAACTACGTTTTCGAAGCAACATGGACACCAAATGATACTTACTATAGTGGATACCAGTACGGTCCACAAAACACAGACACAGAGGCTGCATGGAATATTACCCGCGGAAGCAGCAGCCAGGAGATTGCCATCATCGACTCGGGCGTCGACTACAATCACCCTGACCTTGATGGGAAAACGATCAAAGGCTATGACTTTGTAGACAACGATTATGATCCAATGGACTTGAACAATCACGGTACGCACGTTGCAGGAACAGCTGCCGCTGAAACAAACAACGGTTCTGGTGTTGCTGGAATGGCTCCAAACACAAAAATCCTAGCCGTCCGTGCACTTGATGCAAATGGCAGCGGTTCTTTGTATGACATCGCTGATGCGATCCGTTACTCTGCTGACGTAGGAGCAGAAGTCATCAACCTTTCCCTTGGTTGTAACTGTGACACGCAAACGCTAGAAGATGCCGTCAACTATGCTTGGAATAAAGGTTCAGTCGTCATTGCTGCTGCAGGTAACGATGGAGTATCCACAACGTTTGAGCCGGCTTCCTATGCAAATGTCATCGCCGTCGGTGCCGTCGATAGCAACAACAATAAGGCGTCCTTCTCTAACTACGGAACATGGGTAGATGTAACAGCACCTGGTGTCAGCATCGCTTCTACGGTTCCTAACCGTGGATATGCCTACATGTCCGGTACATCCATGGCATCCCCTCACGTAGCTGGGCTGGCTGGATTGCTTGCATCTCAAGGGCGCTCCAATAGCAATATCCGCGCTGCTATTGAGCAAACGGCTGATCCGATCTACGGAACGGGCTACTACTTCGAACACGGTGTCATCAATTCTTATGATGCTGTAAACTATTAATCTGAAAAAGCGGCCATCCGGCCGCTTTTTTTTTATGTTACATACAGGGAGGGCGTCTTAGGATACTGATAAAAGCATCAAACTCACTGATAAAAAACCTCTACATCGTTGGGAGACTATTCCTTTGACCTTTTCACAAGAATTAGCTATATTAATAGTAACAAGGGGAGTAGCGACCGTATAAAGCGGTTGGTGAATCGTCATTTCAGTGTGCGAACACTCGGTTCACCAAACTATGACCATAGTACGCAAGACCTTGGCCTGCACGAAAATAGGGCCAAGGTCTTTTTTTATTGGCTCAATCCAGAGGAGGAAAACGATGAACGCTATCATATTTGCAGTCTCAGCCGTTGTGGTCGTACTAGCTGCTGTACAGCTGAACCGTTACGGGGATGTCATCAGTCAAAAGTCTAAACTGAGTGGAGCCGTGGTCGGAACGTTCCTTATAGCGGGAGCTACATCCTTACCGGAATTGACCACAAGTTTAACAGCCGTGTACATCGACAACCCCGACATTGCGGTGGGAAATATGCTCGGCAGTAACGTATTTAATGTATTGATTCTAGCCGCGGTGGATCTCATTTACCGCAAGCACAAAATGTTCAACAGCATCGAGTCTAAGCAGCATCTCCCTTCTGCGATCGCAGGGATCATTTTCACATTAGTGGTGGTCGTGTCCTTATCCATGAGTTCCGCCCTTTCCCTTTTTAACATTGGAATTGAAATGTTCGTTCTTGTCGGATTGTACATCCTGACCGTCCGTTTCTTTGAAAATGATGAAACAGAAGAGATGGATGAAGCAGCAGCCACGAGGAAGGATGTTTCCTTGAAAGCGGCAAGTATTGGTTTTGCCATCAGTGCCATTGTTGTCTTCGCTGCCGGAAGTGCGCTTTCCATCACAGGGGACCAACTAGCTCAACAAACAGGGATGAGTTCAAGCTTCGTCGGGAGCTTTTTAATTGCTGCGTCCACCTCTCTACCTGAACTTGTCACCGTACTTGTGGCGTTCAAAATGGGGAATTACGATATGGCGGTAGGCTCCATTTTAGGGAGCAACTTGTTCAACCTGCAGCTTCTTGCCATCACCGACCTCTTTTATCAAAACGGTCCGATACTGAGTGCGACATCAGGAACCAACCTCCCGATCGCCCTTTTATTCATCGGGATGATGGTACTGACAATTTTCATGATGGTGAGGAAAAAGGTCGAGAGCTTCGCTCGCTATGCAGGTCCTTCTCTTCTTATTGTCGTCACGTATTTTGTCTCTTCTTATTTCCTTTTTTAAACGTCAAAAATCCGCAGACATCTTCGTCTGCGGATTTCTTTTATAATACTTTACTTAAAAACTCCTGCGTTCTAGGATTTTGTGGGTTACCGAATAGATTATCTGGTACATCCTCTTCCATGATAATCCCTTCATCCATAAACAGTACCCGATCCCCGACTTCGCGGGCAAATCCCATCTCGTGGGTGACGACGACCATCGTCATCCCTTCCTGTGCCAACTCCTTCATAACGGCTAAGACGTCACCAACCAGTTCAGGGTCAAGCGCTGAGGTCGGCTCGTCAAACAACATGATGCTTGGTTCCATCGCTAGTGAGCGGGCAATCGCTACACGTTGTTTCTGCCCGCCGGAAAGGCTCTCGGGGTAAGCGTCCGCTTTGTCACTCAGGCCGACTTTTTCAAGCAGCGGACGGGCCACTTTTTCTGCTTCTGCTTTCTTCATTTTTTTCACCTTAATGGGACCGATTGTAATGTTATCCAGCACGGTCTTGTGCGGAAACAGGTTAAAGTGCTGAAACACCATTCCGACACGAGAGCGTACATCATTAATATTGATTTTAGGATCAGTCAGGTTGTCGCCTTGAATGATGACTTCTCCGGAAGTGACTTCTTCAAGCAGGTTCAAGCACCGTAAAAACGTACTCTTCCCAGAACCTGATGGCCCGATGACACAGACCACTTCCTTCTCTTTGATTTCTGCATTGATTCCTTTCAACACTTCATTGGAACCGAATGATTTATGCAAATCTTTGACGGTAATCATTACACATCCAGTCTCCTTTCAACTCTTCTCAAATACACCGCAGTCGGTACCGTGATAATCAAGTACATCACACAAACCATCGTCAATGCCTGGAAGGCTTGGAAAGTCATTCCGTAATACTGTTGTCCCATGTAAAGCAATTCTCCTACAGCGATAACGGAGAAAAGGGACGTATCCTTTAAGCTGATGACGAATTGGTTACCAAGCGGTGGAATCATTCTTCTAAAAGCTTGCGGCCAGATGATGTAACGCATCGTCTGATTTCTTGTAAGACCGATCGAACGTCCAGCCTCTTCCTGTCCTTTATCAATCGAGTAAACCGCTCCTCGTACGATTTCCGCTATGTAAGCACCAGCATTAATGGCAATCGCTATGATGGAGGCCGTAATTTTATCAATATTGATTCCGGTCAGATCCGATAGACCGAAATAGATGAATAAAATTTGTGCTAAAATCGGGGTCCCGCGAACCGCTTCAACGTAAACCGTCGCAAGTCCGTATATGATTTTATTTTTCGACAAACGTGCAAACCCAAAGACGGCCCCGAGAACGAATCCGAAAATTAATCCAACGAACGTGATGAGTAGTGTCCATACCAGTCCCTCAAGCAAAAACGGCATGACACGAAAATAGTGCGATTCCGTAATGAACTCCATATATGTATTCTCTCCTTGTGTTTTGAATGGTGTTATGGTTCATGCCAGTATTCAATTCATGGAAAAAAGCGTAACAAGCCAATCACTTGCTACGCTTTTCTGATCAGCTTCTCTCTATTACTCCGAAGATTCTGTGCCGTATTTACGCTCACCGAACCATTCTTCGTAGATGTCATCATATGTGCCATTATCAATCAATGTCTGCAATGCTTCATTTACATCGCTGACAAGTTCAGAATCCTTAGGAAAGGCGATTCCATATTGCTCACCCTGCAAAATGTCACCCGCTGTTTTTAAGCCTTCAGAGTCATTGGCTACGTAGTACTGGACGTTAGGAACGTCATACATAACCGCATCTAAACGACCAGACTCAAGGTCCATATAAGCTTCAACGATCCCAGGGAATGTAATTAACTCTGCATCCGGGTGGTTTTCTCTGATGTACGTTTCACTTGTCGTACCAGAACGAGTCCCCACCTTTTTGCCCGCAAGATCATCTTCAGACTGAATTTCATCATTATCTGCGCTGACCGCAAGCATCAGACCAGCATCATAATAAGGATCAGAAAAATCGATGGTTTCTTTACGCTCTTCTGTAATGGTCATACCAGCAATACCAATGTCATAACGACCGGATTGCATACCAGCGACTACGCCATCAAACTTCATGGATTCAATCTCAATGTTGAACCCTGCTTCATCAGCAATCGCTTTGATCAAATCAATATCGAACCCTTCCATTTCACCCGTTTCCTCGTTCATGAATTCGAAAGGTACGAAGTTGTTATCCGTCGCTACTGTGTATGTTTCTCCACCGGAATCCCCCTCGGAATCTCCGGATGTTCCTGCTTCGCTATCACTGCCACAAGCAGCAAGAAGCATACTTAAAGCCATAACCATAATGAATAAGTACCATTTTGCTTTCATTCATTTTTCCCCCTTTTATTATGTGACTTCTATTATCTCAAATTTTACTACTCTTGCAAATTTTCTGAATAATACTTTTAACGCTTTTTTCGACTGAAAATAGCGATTCTATTAAACTTTTTGAATGATTGCTCACATTTTCTTTATATTTTGTCAATTAACTAATGATTACGACAAAAAATTAAGAAAAAAGGGGATTAATCTCAGTCTCACAGGGTAATAGGGTATAATAGGGGATAGTTCCTACTTTTGTGAAAGGGAAGGTTTTACATGTCGGAAGAAAATCATTTTGGATCTGAGCCATATTATTCTCTCAAGTCTGCGGCGCAAAAGATATTTGAGGTCATCGCACAGAGGCTCGATGTCCAGACGACCTACATCACAATGAAAGGCGAAAACTCCATGACCGTGCTGAGTTCATTAAATAAGCAGGAGGAGATCGTCCCTGAAGGATTTACGATTGATTACGAAGAAAGTCACTGCCGGTTAATCATTAATGATCAAGACCACATACTTAGAACAAACAATTTAATGGAAGACAAACTGACTCGCGAAATGGAAGCTTCTGCCCTTTTACAGGTGAAAGGGTACCTCGGTGTAACGCTGAAAGATCTAAAAGGGAATGTGTTCGGTACACTTTGTGTGATGGATAAAGAAGAGAAAAATTTCAACCAAGAAGATATCGAATTTTTACAAACCATTGCATCTGTCCTTTCTCATATGATTGAACTTGATCAGACTCATTATAATATGGGATTGATGAATGCACCGATCATCCCTATCACTGATGGAGTGTCTGTTCTACCTATCCAGGGCATTGTTGATGCAGGCCGTGCGGAGAAATTGATGGGGGATGTCCTTCGCTATGGAAAAGAACAGGATATTGATTATTTCGTGCTTGACCTGTCCGGATTAGTTGTTCGGGACCAATTTTTCTCCGAAATGTTACCGAAGCTGATTCACGCGTTACAAGTAATGGGCATCGACACAATGTTGACCGGTATTACCCCGGAAATAGCCCAGAAAGAAATCGAAGCCAATGTGCTGACTCAAACCAAACCGAAGACGGTTCCGAATTTGCAGACAGCTCTTTCAACAATCGGATTCAAACTAGTAGAAAGTCATTAAAACTCGCCCGATGGGCGAGTTTTTTGCCCCTATAGAAAAAGCTCCATCTTAGACCGATGGAGCTTGAGGGTGTTCCTCTATGTTATTTTTCTAATTGCTTTTTCTCAAACTCAATGACTTCCCCGGTCTGGCCATTAACAGTGACCTCATAGTCAAATTCCTCATCTTGGAATTCAAAGTCATAATGTCCATCGTCGATTTCCATATCTTTCATTTCACTGCCAGATGCTTTTTCTTTCGCAACTTTCTCAGCTTCTTCTTTTGTTACTTTCATATCTTCAGCTGAAGTTTCATTGGAATCGTCGTCATCATGCTCTACTTGTAAAACTTCTCCCGTGTTTGCGTCTATTTCCACTTCCACTTCTTTGCCATCTTCTGTCTGACCCTCAAACTCATAGACGGATATTCCATCCTCTTTATCTTTTTCTACCTTCTCAATCGTCAAACCATCGACTTCCTCTTGAGCGGCAGCTTCTGCCTCTTTTTGAGAAACATCCACTTCACTCTCAGAGAATTGATCATCTCCCGAAACAGCACTCACACCGAATGCTCCAACGCCTAATACAACAACACTCACAATACCGCCGATCAGCCATTTTTTCTTCATTTTATATCCTCCTCTTCGTTGTTCTACTATCACTATATCCACCCACGATGAGAACAAAGAAAGAGGAAAATGAGAATTTGATGAGAAATCAATCGTCCCAAGTGATGGACATAATGTCACCTGTGAGGGCATGGATTTGGATGGTTGCTTCTTCTCCACCCGACCGTTCGATTTCGACAAGGTAAAAAGCTAGATCGCCTTCTGCTTCAAAGTCAACGTCATCCACGTCCCCTTCGATTTCATTCAAGGCCACCGTCACTGCCTTTTCTTCTGTAATCGGCGGCTCTTGTGCATTTTCAGACTGACCTTCTGAGGATAAAGGTGGTTCGTCGTCCTTGAAATTTTCAAGCGTCCTCATATCAGAAATACGACCATCCACTTTTGAAACCGTCATTTCATAAATGCCTTCCTCTAGTTCTATGGTGGCCAGGTATTGATCTTCCATAGAAGTTAGATCTGTAATTTCACCATTGTATTGCGTTTGTATTTTCTCACGGATCTCCAATTCCGATAACGGTTCAGCACTTAGCTTTTGGTTCACCCACTGCCACCCTATGATGATTAAGAGAGCAAGCAAACCTATGGAAATCATCACTTTGAAACGGTTAGCCATAAAACTCCCTCCTCCATATCATCATACTCACTGAAAATGAGAATCCTCTGAGAGCAGCAAGCGAATCATAGCCGTCGTCCCCGCCCCTTTCTCACTGAAAAGATGAATGTCAGCCTTAAGAGCATGAGCCAGCTCTTCAGCTAGCGAAAGGCCTAATCCATACCCTTCGGTCCTGGATTCATCCACTTGGTAAAAGCGATCGAAGACTTTTTCAAGATCATTTTGTGACATCCCGATTCCTCGATCTACGACATGGATGGCTGCATGATTTCCTGCCTTCTCAACGTTCACCTTAATCTGCTCTTCACTGTACTTTCTGGCATTATCCATGAAAATATAAAGCAACTGCTTCAATTTCTGCTCATCGGTTATTAAATGAAGTTCTTGAGGGCAGGAAAGTTCAACTTTCCGTTGATAAGCTTTTTCAAAAGAAGCGACGGTTGTCTGCAGTAACTGGGACAGATTGACGGACTCAAATGACACATCCCAGTGTTCCTCTTTTCTTGCAAGGAGAAGAAGTTGTTCCGTAAGTTCACGCATGCGCTTTGCTTCCGAATGAATGGCTTCCACAGATTCTTGAAAAAGTTCTTCCTCCTGCTTTCCTCTTCTCTTCAAAAGACTTGCATAGGACTCAATCACCGTCAACGGAGTTTTCAGCTCATGAGACGCATTAGAAACAAACTGCTCCTCCTTTTGATAATTCTCTTCAAGTTGAACGATCATTTTGTTAAACGTGTCAGCCATTTGAGCTAACTCATCTTTGGACTTCCCTTCATAAGAAATTTTTTTAAATTGACCGCTACCCCTAATTTGCTGCATCGTTTGAATCAATGAGCGAATCGGATTGACAATCAACCGGCTTAAAAGTCTTGATGAAAGGAAAAACGGAATCATTGCGAGAAGAGCAACGGTGATGAGCACAATTCTAAGAATATTTAAATTTTGTGCCGTGGCCTCCAGACTTCTCGTCAGCTGAAAAGAAACGATTTCCCCGTTTGTCCACACGATTGGAATGGATACAAAAGCATAAGGAACACCTTCGTACGTTCGAACCTCCGTTTTTTCCCCTGCATCATATGGATACGCTTGTTCAATCAGGTTCTCCTGGATCCCTCCCGTCAAACTGACTTCCGAAGTACCGTCTGGAAGGACCAGCCGGATCATGCCATTGGCAGGAACATAAGCCCTCAGGATGTCGGCGGACAGAGAATCACCAGAACGCTCATTGATCCCGGTCACAATGCGCTCCGCTTCAAGTCTCGTTTGGTCCACATCACTGTCATAAACAATCTTACTGAAGGAAAAATAAACCGCCGCACTGATCAGCACAAGAAGGATAATGAACAGACCGGTCGTATAAAATTGAATCCGATTCCCGAGCTTCATCGCGGATCCTTCAGCACATAGCCGACTCCTCTGACCGTATGAATCAGCTTTGGCTCGTATCCTTTATCCATTTTGTTGCGTAAATACCGAATATACACGTCTACGATATTTGTGTCTCCATAATATTCATAGCCCCATACTCCTTCGAGAAGCTGATCTCGGTTCAGCACTTGTCGCTTGTTTTTCATTAAGTAAACGAGAAGAGAGAACTCCTTCGCCGTCAGTTCGATCTCTTCTTCCCCACGGTGGACTTCATGGGTTCTTTCATTCACATAAAGGTCAGCAATTTTCATGTGATGCTGGTTAGACTTTGTACGTAAAGCTACACGTATCCTCGCCAGCAGCTCCTCAATATCAAAAGGTTTCGTTACATAATCATTCGCTCCTAAATCGAGACCCATCACTTTATCACTCACCGCATCTTTCGCTGTCAGCATAATGACAGGAGTCTTCTCATCGTCAGAACGCACCCTTTTCAAAAGGTCCGTGCCACTCAAGCCCGGTAACATGAGATCCAGAAGAAGCAGGTCCCACTTTTGTTCACGGTAAAGCCTTAAACCTTCCATGCCATCATGAGCTTTCGTCACACGATAACCTTCATATTCAAGCTCCAACTCCAATACTCGAGCTATTTTTGTTTCATCTTCAACGACTAATATACTAGGTTTGCTCAATGCTCATCCCTCATTTGTTTTGTTGCATTCATTCTAGCATATGGGTGGGAGTGGCCTGAAATATAAGATAGGAATCGTTGTCCTTTTGTCGTACTATTAAGTAGAAAGGACGGATGCCATGATTATTAAGCAGCGAACATTTCCACGAGACATCGAACAACTGCAAGCAATAGAACGACGCCTCGGTGCAAACCATCCCCAACTGCCAAAAGTCAAAGAACACCTCAAAAACCGCCTCTCCGGACACAAGGGAGAGCTCGCTCTCAACTTCCCACTCTCGTACCTCCCTGAAAACTACCGAATTTTTCATCACCTGCGTCTCTATGACGGCACCCACTTTTTCCAAATCGATTGCCTGATTTTGACGGACCAATGGATTTTGATTGTTGAAGCAAAGAACATTGGAGGAGAGTTGTTTTACAATCAACGATTCAACTTCCTTTCCAGAACATGGGATGATGGACCACAAACGTTTTCTGACCCTGTCCTTCAAGTGAGGAGGCATCGAAGACAGTTACAGCAATGGCTTCATTCAAAAGGTTTTCCCGACATTCCTATTTACTGCCTCGTTGCCAACAGTCATCCTGGTACCTCGATAAATACCGATGATCCTTCCCTTGATATCGTAATCCGCACGGAAGCTCTGCCGGAAAAGGTAGAGGAAATTGCAACAAAACACAATGGCATGGACTATAGATGCAGCCATTTGGTGTCGGATAAATTGATTAATAGCCATTCTGACTACCACAAAGATTATACAGAGCTATTCCACCTACAAAGTCACGAATATAAGAAAGGCGTCTTTTGTACAGCTTGTCAAAAGCTGCCTATACACCGATTACATGGGACTTGGGGTTGTGAAAATTGCAGACGTAAAAACCCAACGGCTCATATTCCATCTTTGAAGGATTATTTCTTATTAAATGGAGCAGAGATTACTAATAAAGGTTTAAGAGACTTCTTATTGATAAACTCACCTAATATAGCAAAAAAAATCTTGACGGATATGAATTTAGAAACATACGGAAACAATAAAGGGAAAGTATATCTACTAGGTTTTTACTAAAACTCAATAACGTTAATTGAATCCATCTCGTTAAATACTGATATAATGGCTTAAATGCTGATATATCTCTGCAAATACTGATATATTGCTGAAAACACTTGATATAATGGTTAAAATGCTGATAAACCCCCACCCAAACACAAAAAAGACGACCTCATCAAGAGATCGCCTCACCACTTCGGCCTAGGATCAGCCTCCACCAATAAATCTACCAAATGTACAGCATCCATTCCCAAACCTTCACGCTCCACCCCAAGCTTCATCTGTAAATGACAACCGGGGTTGGAAGTCACGACACCACCAGCTCCCGTGCCACATACATCCTGCATTTTCACATTCAAAATATCCATGGCATCTTCATAGTTTACGATATTGTACACGCCTGCCGATCCGCAGCAAAATTCCGGCCGCTCCAATTCCCGCAGCTCAACACCAGGTATGCGACGAATCAAATCAAGCGGTTCACTCGTCACCTTCTGCACATTGCGCAAATGACAGGAAGGCTGATAGGTAACAGTCCTCTCAAGCTCTTTTTCAAACACAAGCCCGTCCAACTCGACAAGCACTTCAGAAATATCCCGCACACGATCAACAAACCGCTCCGCACGCTCGTGCCACTCCGTGCCCTCATCAAACATATGCGCATACTCGACCAGCCGCGCGCCACAGCCACCAGCATTATTGACGATATAATCGAAGCCTTCTTCCTCAAAAGCTTCAATATTCCGCTTCGCAAGTTCTATCGACTGATCGACTTTTCCCGTGTGAGCGTGAAGAGCCCCGCAGCACGTCTGCCCTTCTGGAAAAACAACTTCCGCGCCGCTCCGAAGTAAAAGCTCCACCGTATTCTGATTCGTTTCAAAAAAGACGCTATCCATGACGCATCCTTTAAAGAATCCAACCTTTGCCGCAGCCGGCCGCTTACGTACATACCGATCCGCACGGGCACGGCGGTTTCTCGGTCCAGGCATACTCGGCAAAGCTGCTTCAAATTCATGAATCCGAAGCGGAGCTCTTTTCGTCAATCCAAAGCGCTGGGATACCTTTTGTAATCCACTCTTCTGATAAAGCCAAGTTGCATTCCCCAACGTATTCATCCATTTGGAAGAAGGAAAGAACGACTGGAATAAGAAATCCTCCACTAGCCCGCGTGGTCGTTCCTCATCAATCACACGCTTGGCTCCTTCAAAAATCTCTCCATACTGAACGTTTGTAGGACAGACGGTCGTACACGCCATACAGCCAAGGCACTTCTCAATCGGCTCCTTCAAATCTTCGACAGACGCTTTTCCTTCAGCAACCATCTTCACAAGATTAATGCGCCCTCTCGGTGAATGGGTTTCTTTTTCCATCGTTTCATAGGTAGGGCAGGCCGGTAGACAGTAGCCGCACTGGACACAGTCAAACGTCTTGTCATAGTTCAGGCGTTCCTTCAGCGAATTAGTCATGGTGCAGCACCAACTTTTGCCCCTTTTCAGGAAAAACTTTGCCCGGGTTCAAGATGCCATTCGGGTCCCAGCTGTCCTTGATCCGCTTCATCATATCAAGACCGACCTCACCGAGCTCAAGCTCCATAAACGGCGCCTTCATCGTACCAATGCCGTGCTCGCCGGAAAGCGTGCCGCCAAGATCGAGGGCGGCCTGGAACATGTCTTCCACCGCACGTTCAACAAGCTTCATCTCTTCTACATTTCGTTTGTCGCATAAAATGTTCGGGTGCAGGTTGCCGTCTCCCGCATGGCCAAAAGCGACCACGTCGAGGCCGTACTTTTCTTTGATGATCTCTAACCGGTCCATAAAGTCCGGGATCTTGCTCCTCGGAACGGTCGCGTCTTCGGATACTTTCGTCGGCTTAATCTTCGCAATCGCAGGTGACACTTGCTTACGTGCATGCCAAAGTTTGGCCGCTTCCTCATCACCTTTAGGAATGATGATTTCTTTCGCGCCCATCTCTTCCATAATCCCCTCAATCAGGCCCCGCTCGACACGCAGCGTTTCCGGATGTCCATCCAGCTCAATGATGATGACGGCAGCTGCATCGACAGGCAGACCGACCGGCTGGAAGTTTTCGACGGCTACGATACAGGCTTGATCCATAAATTCCATCTTGGCTGGCAGAATTCCTGAAGTTAGCGTCTGGGAGATGGCCTCCCCTGCTTTTCGCACATCGTCAAAAGCAACCATGATCGTCTGAACAGCGGGAGGCTTCGGCATCAGCTTCAACGTAGCCCCGACGATGACGCCAAGTGTTCCTTCCGATCCGACGATCAGCTTCGTTAAATCAATACCCGTAACATTCTTAATCGTTTGACCACCCGTCTTAATGATTTCGCCTTCAGGGGTCACGACCTCCAACCCGAGTACGTGATCCTTCGTCACTCCATATTTCAGTCCCCGGGGACCGCCGGAGTTTTCCGCAAGATTGCCGCCAATCGTTGCTACATGGGCACTGCTTGGATCGGGGGCATACATCAGCCCGTGTTGTTCGGCCGCTTTATTGATGTTTCCGGTCAAGACACTCGGCGTCACTTTCACCGTCAAGTCGCGAGGACTAAGATCGATAACCGCAGGATATTGAGACATATCCAAAACAATGCCGCCATGAACAGGAAGAGGGCCGCCGCTCAGACAAGTGCCGGAACCACGTGGGTGAACCGGTACTTTGTAACGATTGGCAAGCTTCAGAACATCAGCGACTTCCTGCTTTTCTTTCACCTGTACCACAGCATCCGGTAAGTGTTCCCCAAAAGAAGCATCAAAACTATAACTATGACGGTCGGCCAGGGACGTTAAAACACGCCCTTCCGGAAGCAGAGATTGCAGCTCTTCCAACCACTTTTCCATACGATGATTCCTCCTTATCCCTTCGTTTTCTTCCCTTTCAACAAATCCATGACGTCGGTAATTTCATGAAAGTACTCGGAGGCCTTGTCCCATTGTTCTGTGACGACATTGACGAAAAGAATGTCGATCATATGTAACTGGGCAAGACGGGAAGATGTAGCTCCACTTCGAAATGGTGCAGGGATCTCCCTTGAAGCGGAAATGTACAACGATACATCCGCATGTTCTGTAACAGGAGACTGGCCATAACGTGTCAAACTAATGGTGCGCGCTCCCTTTTTCTTTGCAATTTCCATAATCTTCGCTGTTTCATAGGTTTCACCGGAAAAAGAGATGCCAAAGACGACATCATTCTCCGTTACGTTGGCAATGTTCATCGCCGCGTTATGCATATCTGTAAAAGCAGAGGTCGGCTTGTTCATCCGTAAAAACTTCTGTTGGGCATCCTGAGCGATAATCCCCGACGCTCCTACACCGAAAAAGTGAATGGCACCCGCTTCGTTCAACAGCTTCACCGCTTCCGATAACGTTCGGTAATCCACCATTTCCGTCGTTTCACGGATCGCCTGCAGACTGTTGCTCGTTATTTTTTCAACAATGGAATCGGAAGGCTCTCCCGGTTGAATGTCCCGATACCTCGCCTCTGGTTTCTTTTGCAAATCCCCGGAGATCCTTAATTTCAATTCCTGCAGCCCCTTCAGGCCAAGAGACTTGCACAACCGGATGACAGCCGCGCTGCTTGTGGAGCTCAGTTCGCCGAGCTGTGTCGCCGTACAGTGGATCGCTTCATGAGGCTGATCCAAAATGAATTCGGCGATCTTTTTTTCAGAAGGCGGAAGCTTATCTTTCATTTCATTTAAAATGACAAGACCGCCGGTTAGAGAATTCTTCATTTGTTTCACCACACTTATCCTTTAATGGCTCCTTCAGTCATTCCTTTAACAATTCGGCGTTGGAAAATCGCATACAAAACGATGACCGGTACGATGGCAATGACAAGGCTCGCAAACAGCGTTCCCCATGCATTCGTATATTGTGTTTCATTACTAATATAATCAATCGCAAGAGCAAGCGTATAGTTTTCCTCCGATTGCAGGAAGATGAGCGCCATAAAATACTCATTCCAAAACTGAATCATATTCATAATCGTAACGGTAATGATCCCGGTTGTCGAAAGTGGCGTAATGATTTTCCACAGGATGCCGTACGGCGACATTCCATCGATCGCAGCCGCTTCTTCAAGAGATTTTGGAATCGTTGCCATGAAACTCGTCAAAACGAAAATACTGAACGGTAGTTGGCTGACCGCATAAACAATACTGAGTCCCAAAATGTTATCCAACAGATTCAGCTGCATCAGTAGGAAGAACAACGGAATCCAGCCGAGGACCATCGGAATCATCATCGCTGAAATATACAGTGTGAACAACAAGCGGTTCCCACGAAAACGCATGCGTTCTAACGCATAAGACGTCGGAATCGCCATCGCAAGGGTCAGGGTTGCTCCAAGACCGGTGACGATGAAACTGTTGAACACACTCGCATCGATATTGTAGTTGCTCCACGCATCGACGAAGTTACTGAAACTGAACGATTCCGGCAGCCCCCATGGATTGGCGTAAATTTCTGCGTTGGATTTGAATGCCCCCAACACCATCCAGAAAATCGGATATAAGACGGCCAGAGACCAGATGATCAATGGGATACGTACAATCGTCCTTGAAAAAATACTCCCTTTTTGCACTCTATTCCCCTCCTGTCTGTTAATACTCCACTTTCTCTCTTCTCATCAGGAACTGCATAATCAAAACGGTCAAGAGAGACAAAATTAAAATCATAACCCCGATCGTCGCCCCGTACCCAAAATTGTATTTGACGAAAGCCTGTTCATATAAATAGGAACCCATCACGTGTGTCGAATTGTTCGGGCCACCTTTGGTCATGACCTGGACGATAATGAAGGATCCGTTCAAGGTCGTAATGATGATGTACAAAATGGAGATCTTAATTTGTGGCCAGATCAGCGGTAAAGTCACTTTCCAAAACTGCTGCCACTCGGTCGCCCCATCGATTTCTGCTGCTTCATAATAACTTTTCGATATGTTGGAAATCCCGCCCATCAGCATGAGCATAAACAATCCGATTCCTGCCCAGACAGAAGGTAATACAAGACTTGGCAACGCCCAGTCTTCACTCCCGAGCCATGGTCGCGTCCAGCTCTCAAGACCAATCAATTCGAGGCCTGAGTTTACTAAACCGAGACTTGGATTATAGATGAACATCCACAAAATCCCGATGACGACGACGGACATGATATTGGGAAAGAAGAAGACAATTCGGTAAAACGGCGCCTCCTTAATCTTCATTTGAGTTAAGGCTACCGCAAAAAAGGTTGATAGAATCATGATGCCGAACACTTTTGTAATGACAAGGAAGTAATCATGCCAGATCGTACTTGGGATAATATCATCGCTGAATAACCGACGGTAATTATCAAAACCTACGAACTCGGCGAGTGAAGATGCCCCCGACCATTTGAAAAAGGAATAATAAAGACCATTGAACAAGGGGTACAACGTGAACACGGCAAACAATAGGAATGTCGGAACAAGACAGAAGGCAAGGAACAAGTTCCGTTGTCGTTTGGACTGGACCATTTACAACCACCTCTTTTTCTAGTTTGAATATGTTTTTACTAGCATAAGTCAAGCAACAGCAGGATGACTTTCCCGCGGTTGATTGGCTTATGCCTTTAAGAAAAATGGAATGTGAAGACGTCCGCCTCCACATTCCACTTGTTCTTTACTCCAAACTGCTGCGGTATTCCGCTGCCGCTTGTTCAGCTTCCTCGACGAACTCTTCGGCTGTAATGTTACCGAGCATCAAAGAAACGAGCGAGTTGCTGATCGGCGTTTCAAGCTCTGAACTCATCGGGTGTGGCTTTTGGTAAATCTGGACTTGCTCAGGATCATTGATCATCTGGTTCGCATCAATCAAGAATGAAGGAACTTCCTCACTGGAAGCAAGGTCGACTCCTTGCAAGTTCATGATCGCTCCCGTATGTTCAGAGAAACTCTTCGCATATTCTTTTGTGAAAACAAATTCGACAAATGCTTTTGCTGCTTCTGGATTTTCTGCTTTTTCCGCAATGGCTAGTGGACGCAAGTCTGGAACAATCGCAGCTGGTTCACCTTCATCCTGCATCGGAGAAGGAATGAATCCATATTCGAAGTCTTCCGGCGTATCATTCGCCATTTCATTCGGCAGCCAGAAACCGACTGGAATGAATGCATTGTCATGAAGCAGGAAGTTCATTTGGGACTGTGTATGGTTCAACGCACCAAAACCGGAATCAATCATGCCTTCTTGCTGCATCTGCTCCACTTTTTTCATGACATTAAGGACAGGTTCACTCGTCCAGGCACCTTCTGCACCTGTAATGACGTCATTAAGTAACTCGTCGCCACCAGCTGCACCAAAGGCAGGGTAAAGCATGCCGCGTAGGAAGTAGTATGGATATTGGCCTGTCGTTACGAAAGGTTCAATACCTTCATCTTCTTTGATTTGACTCATCGTATCCATGAAGCTCGGGAAGTCTTTCGGTACATCCCAATTGTTTTCTTCAAACCAGGCATTGTCATACCATGTGCCCCAAGTATCAAAGACAAGTGGTAAGCTGTAGATCTCTCCATCGTATTTAGCAGGGTCAACAATGAAACTTTCACCTAGAGCGGAGCCATCTTCAAGCTCAACGCCGCTCAACCATTCCGTCAAGTTCATAAGCTGACCATCTTCAACCATCTGTGTTTCACTAGAACCGGCACCATCAATATAGACGACATCAGGTGGATCATCGGATACCCAGCGTGAACGCATTTCTTCATTAATATTAGGTCCTGCATGTTCCGTGATCGAAACATCCGGATATTCTTCCTGGAAATCAGCAATGACTTCTTTCCACCAAGAATCTCCATAACCACCGACAAAGTACTGAATTTCAAGCTCTCCCGAAACTTCACCGGATTCACCAGATTCCGAAGACCCCTCAGAACTGGACTCTTCCTCTGTGCCCTCGCTGTCCGTTTCTTCCGTCCCTGCTCCTGGTGCACAACCGACCAACAACAAGAAAGCGAACAAAACCGCCATCATCAACCAAGCAGATGTTTTCCGCCACATGTTCAACATAAGCTCCCCCTTTTTGATTGAGTAATTTATTTGAAACCATGCAAAATGGTCTTCAAATCGTTAAGATTCATCCATGGCCTTTCTCAAATTGCTCTCATTCGCCTGAAGCATTTGTTTTGCTTCCTCATAAGAAACGCTCCGCTTCAGCATGACGATCGCCGGCTTCACTTGCAGCTTCGCTCTTTTCAACGTATCCTCCGCTTCCTCATAAGTCGCTGAGGTACATTCCATCAAAATGCTTTTGGCTCGTTCTCTCAATTTATGGTTGCTTGCATGAACGTCCACCATCAAATTTTCATAGACCTTTCCGAGTTTGACCATTGCCGTCGTGCTCATCATGTTCAACACCATTTTGTGAGCCGTCGCCGCTTTCAACCGTGTCGAACCTGTCAAAACCTCAGGTCCGACCACAACCTCGATGGGGCAATCGGCATAATCACTGATTTCGGAACGATGGTTGCAGGATAAAGAGATGGTATAAGCCCCGACCGAGCGTGCGTGTCTAAGAGCGCCTATCGGATAAGGAGTCCGGCCACTCGCCGTAATCCCGACCACGATATCGTCTGAGGTGAGTTTTTTTGTTTTCAAATCTGTTTCTCCTTGAGCTGCATCGTCTTCGGAATTCTCTTTTGCTTTCGTAAACGCAGAGCCGCCACCCGCCATCACAGCTTGAACCATATCAGGATCCACCTGGAAAGTCGGCGGACATTCAGATGCGTCCAAAATGCCGAGACGACCGCTCGTACCCGCTCCTACATAAAAGAGTCGCCCTCCTTTTTTCAACGAAGCGGAAATATGGTCCACTGCTTTTGTAATCGCCGGCAAAACTCGTTTGACAGCTTCTGCAACTTTGTGATCTTCTTCATTCATGACTTTCAAGATTTCCGATGTGGTCATCTCATCCATGTTTTTTGTTCGTTCATTTCGTTGCTCTGTTGTTAGGAACGTCAAGGAATTCGTCACCTTTGGCACCACCTTTGATTAATTTTCAGGAATTGCTAACAGCGCTGCTCCAAACTCAGGTGGAGCATAAGGCTCTCTATATACACCTAACCTTTTTGTTTCGATCTGCTGGATGAAATGCTGTTTCAGAACTTTTGAGTGCTTGAAAATAGACCCAGCTGCTGTAATGGTTGTATCTCCTTTAAAACCGCGGCGAGCGATACTTTCTACATGTAAAACGAGCTCATCGGCTGCTTCTTTCAAAATCTTCACCGCAACTTTATCCTTTTGTTTCGACGCTTCTATGACACATGTCGCAAGCCTAGCGATCTCGTGTTTTTCATGAGGCCTCCCATAAATGTGACGGACAAGATCTTCAGGCTTATGGAGGTTTAACTTCGCTAATAGAAGAGGAGTCATAAGGGTTTCTTCTCCACGTCCATCCGCTGCCTTCGCCACATTTGATAACGCTTTCAAAGAAAGATAATATCCACTTCCTTCATCACCGATCAGATGGCCCCAGCCTCCACATTTATGGATTCCCCCTTCAAGATCGACACCAACAGCATTCGACCCTGTCCCTGAGATGACAAGTATCCCCGACTCATCTTTAAGGGAAAGCGCTCCTTTCAGCGCAGCTAAACTATCGGATCCAATAAATGAGTTTAAATTTTCAGAAAATGATAAATTACAAAAAATATTCTGCACAATCTTCTTCATTTTATCTTCGTCCTCTGGTCTTCCAATACCAGCAAGTCCGAAGCCAATGCCTATGATTTGTGCAGAGTCTACGTTGAATGTTTGTAATCCTTTTTCAATAAGAGCCGTTAAACGATGACCCGCTTCCTCAAAACCAATCTGATGAGGGTTGGTCCCCGGCCCTTGGATGACTTTTGGTTGTTTCGGGTATGTACAATGATTTGCTTCAAGGAACAGGCACGTGGTTTTCGTCCCGCCTCCGTCTATTCCAATCACATAGTTCATGGATTTCCTCCAAATCTTTGTTGGCTTTATTATAGAATTTTTGAATTTTTATGTCAACATATGTTTTAAAAATTTGTAATTATATTTCAGTTAGACACAATATGGTACTAATTGTAAGTCATGAATAACTTAATGAAATACGGACAACTTGTGGAGAAAACCTTACTAAAAAGAAACACTAGAATGAAGCTAAATTTATTGATTGTAATATGATAATATGATCAGTTTTGTTTAAGAGGAGGAAACAGGATACAGTACAAATTATGATAGAGATATCGAGGACGGAGGTTTCTTCCTTGGAGATGTGAATTATACGATTGGGTAAGCGGGGAAAGATTGTTGGTGAGGTAAACTTATAAAATATGAAAGTATTAAATGCTATTGAATTAGGAGGGTCTTATATGGGTGAAAACACAGCTAAAAAAATGAAAAAACTCCGCCTTTTCACAACGGAGTTTTTCATTTTTTAATGTGTTTTTGTTGAGTTATCTTTCCATGTATATAAATCGGAGTGGGGCTTCTTTAAGGGTTTATTTTTTCGCGAAAATCTCTCAAGTTATCTGTTGGAAGGATACCTATCCTGGGAATTTCGTATCTACTCTCACCAGGCCTAGCTACACCTTCTACCACCGTAAACGCCATGCTATATCCTGATTTATTCAAAACTTCAATAGCTTCTGTCCCGTATTCACCGTAAGGGTAAGCAAATGCTTTATGGCTGATGTTCAGATTGGTATCACTGCGGTTTAAGTCTCTTTCAATCTCCGTCTTGCTCCTTGTCACCAAGAATGCTCCACCCTCAGGTGCCCTTTGGTGAAAGTTGTAGGTGTGGCTTTGAAATTCAAATACTCCACAGCTCTCATTTAGGTCTCTTAAACTCAAGTATTGACCTTGCTCGACTTTAAATGGTTCATCATCGCTAGTAATCTTACTGGTAATTAAGAAATTCACTGCTGTAAATCCAAACTTATCCAGTACTGGAAAAGCCACATGGAAATTATCTTTGAAACCATCATCGAATGTAAGAAGTACGCTCTTCTCTGGGACTTCTATATCCTTATCTACAAAACCCTCAAATTCCCTTAAAGTTAATATAGTAAAACCCTCATTGTACAAAAATTCCATCTGGGATTGGAATTCCTTCTCCAAGACTATCGTGGTATAAAGATTCCCTTCTTCATCATAATGAATTGGCTCTAAGTCTTCCTCGGCGATAATCCTATGGTACATTAAAACAGGTACGCCTTTAGCAGCACGATCTATGTTAAAGGTGCGGACATCTTCAGTCCACTTTTGACATGATTGAATGTCAAAGGATTGGTCTTCCGGGAAATGTGTTGTCGAAGAAGCACCCGAAAATTGGTCGACATAAAAAATGATGACTGAGGAAAATATGCAAATAAACGATAAAGTGAATAGAATATTTGATCCGTATTTTTTCATACTCACCATCCTATTAGTCAAAGGTCTGATAACTAACTCCAACTCTTCTTGAAACATTCCACCCTTTACGGTTTTTAAAGTATAAAATCGTCCCTGAGATGACGAATAGTAAACCAAGAAGGCGATAAGTAACAATTTCTAGCGGTATAAATACAGCCAACCTTCCATAATCCTTACTTTTGTAACGGATATCGAATCTTCCTCCAATTAGTAAAGCGGCTATGCTCTGATAACAAGCTAAAATAAATGTGAATGTAAGCAACATAGCAGCAATCAACAATGTTTCTGGATTCAATAATATTGTCAACGGTATGAATACCATAATAAACGCATTCAGAGTTCCCAATAATAGAGAATCTAGAATCAAGTACAATGAAGCTCTTACACCCATCTTTCGAAAAAAGGAAGTGCGATAGGTCCAAATACAATCAATAAATGCTTTTTGCCATCGAATACGCTGACTGAGAAGATCCTTAAAGGTAGAAGGACATTCTGTATAGCAAATAGCTTGGGGTACAAAGACCATCCGGCTTTTTTTATATTTCATTTTAATTAAGCGCTGCATTCGTAAAGTAATATCCATATCTTCGCCTACTGTATTTCTATAGCCCTCAGCTTCAAACAATGCTTTTTTTCTAAACGCCCCAAATGCTCCTGCTATAACAGTCATAGATTGAAATTTTGATTGGGTCCACTTGTGTAAGTAAAAGGCGGTCATATACTGTATGATTTGGTACCTTATAATTCCTTTAGTTACAAAGCTCGGCTCAGGTTTATGATAACTGCCGCGATACCCTTGACCAATTTGCACAACACCACCCGCTGCAATAACACTTTCATCCATAAATGATGTATTTATAGCCTTCAAAGCATTGGAGTCTAATACACTATCCGCATCTAGGGTAATCACAATATCGCTCATTGCATATTCAATCCCAGCATTCAAAGCATCAGCTTTCCCTCCATTAGATTTGTTAATAACCCTAATGTTTGGAAAATGGCTTGACCGATAAACCCCTTGAATTATCTTGTGCTTCAGCTTTCCAACCGCGCTTGAACTCTCCAATTTCAGATCTAATAGAGAGTTTAACTTTTGGAAAGTATCATCTTTTGAGCCATCATTTACAAATATGGCTTCAAAGTGGTCATACTTTAAATTTTTTATTCCGTTTAAACAGTTCTCAATAATTTTTCCTTCATTAAATGCAGGGACTATAATGGAAATAGGTTTCTCTTTTTCTGCAAACTTCACTTTGTTCTCCATTCTTACTGAAAAAATAGGTACAAAGATATAAAGGACTTGGAAAACAACAAAGAGACTAAACAGTACCAATGTCACTAGTAACATTACTTTTCCTCCTTCTGAAATACCCTTACGTAGTCAATCAGGAATTGCTGAGGAAATTCTGTCTCTTCTCTAGGTGAACCTGGCCAATTCCCACCAATGGCCGTGTTTAAATATAAATACATTGGTTCATCAGGGATGACTGCTCCATCTCTTTTGTGAACGGCAAAAATCACCTCATCATCAACCATCCACTTAATCTCGTTGGTTGACCATTCTACTCCATATCTATGAAAGTCTTTTGAGTAATCGGACCCCTCATGATAAGAAGCTTTACTTCGAAGCTCTCCCTCTTCGTTTTCCCAGTGGAGCACGGTCCAAATTTTATTTGATTCATGCCCCAAATGTTCCATAATATCAATTTCAGGCAACCACACATTATCTTGATCAGGCATCATCCAGAATGCTGGAAATATCCCCTTACCTGTAGGTAATTTAGCTCTCATCTCTACCCTCCCGTAAAGAAAACTGAATTCACCTTTCGTGTGTAAGGCACCTGAAGTGTACTCCCTCCCCTTAAAGCGCTCTTTTTTACTAGAAATTATTAAGAACCCATCATCTAATAAAATATTCGAGGGAGTATAGTACTGTAGTTCGTTATTTTTTTCTGCTGCCCAATCTTCAGTAACCCAATTTTTTAAGTCATCTTTCTTTATGAATTCATTATGAAAAATTACTGACCATCCATCTGAAGTCACTGGAATCTTCTCTCCTAACAACGCTATTCTTTTCTTGTGTAAAGCTGAATCTTTGCTCATCCCCTTGAGGTCTAAAGGAACCAAAAATGCAAACATGATTAACATAACGATTGCGGTGGTTAAAATGCCTGATATTTTCAACACCTTCATAGGACTTATCCTAGCCTCTCGTTTTTTATTAAGATGATTTGTTCTTTAAAAAGAACGTTAGGGTTATTATAGTCCAAAACAGTATTTTTTCAAAGGGATAATATAGGGATATGGAATCATTATTTGTATGTTTTCAATGAATTTCTTCAATTTATTACTATTTTCTTTGATTTACATAAAAATAATATCAAATAAAAAAGAAGTTATCGGCTGAACCCGATAACTTCTTTTAGTTGGTGAACCTTACAGATCATAGAGATAAGTTCATCAATTAAGTTTAAAAAATGCGCTTCTAAAAAACTAAAGTTTGTGTAATTTGTTACATTCCTTATACATCATTTTCTTGGCACTTATATAACAAATAGCGGTGTTTTTGTTGAGTGGTACAAACAATACATCTCAACTTTTTGTGTCTGAAACTTAATTGGATTTCTTATACTCTCGCCTTTTTCCTACAGCAGTGCATCCGAAATATTTGAGATGGGCAGGTGTAGTTAATATATTGGATTATATTCTGTACACTGTTCCCTCATAAGAAGCTAATCCATCTCGATTAGCTTCCGCTTCATTAGTAATTACAATAGGCTTCCCTTGGATTTCTTTCAAGACCTCCTCATCTATTGCCACTTCTTCTGAAGAAAAGTTACAGACGACAAGAAGACTTCCTTCATCATCGACACGCTTGTAAGCAAAAACATTCGGATCTTCTCTCATTAACAGTTCAAAACGCCCATCTGTGATTAGATCGATCTCTTTTCTCAAGCGAATCAACTGTTGATAGAAATAGAAGACAGAGTTTTCATCTGCCAGGGCTTGCTCTGCATTTATCTCGTTATAATTCGGATTCGCCTGGATCCAAGGGGTTCCATCTGTAAAGCCACCATTTTCCGAGTCATTCCACTGCATCGGTGTCCGTGCATTGTCCCGCCCTTTCACGTAGATCGCTTTCATCAGATCTTCATGGGACCACCCTTGTTCCTTCTTCTCTTTGTACATATTTAAAAGCTCAATATTCCTGTATTCTTCAAGCGTTTCAAAGTGAACGTTCGTCATTCCAAGCTCTTCGCCTTGGTAAATATAAGGCGTTCCCTGCATCATGTGCAGACAGATGGCAAGCATTTTCGCCGATTTCACACGGTACTCACCATCATCACCGAAACGGGAAACGATACGCGGCTGGTCATGATTGTTCCAGTACAAGCTGTTCCAACCGACACCATGGAGCGCGGTCTGCCATTTTTCAAAATTCTCCTTCAATCTCACGAGATCAAGATTCGTCCAATTCCACTTATCCCCGTTCGAATCCAGATCCATATGCTCAAAGGTGAAGATCATATTCAATTCTTCATTCTCAGGATTTGTATAGCGTTTTGCATCTTCCGGAGAAGCCCCAGGCATTTCCCCTACCGTCATCACGTCATAGTTTGATAGAACTTCCTGATTCATTTCCTGCAAAAATTCATGAACACGTGGCCCATTCATAAAATAGGGACTTCCATCACCATTCTCTCCATCGGGATATTCCGGATCCTTAGAGATAAAGTTGATGACATCCATACGGAACCCGTCCATTCCTTTATCCAGCCAAAACTTCATCATGTCATAGATATCTTCCCTGAGCTTAGGATTTTCCCAATTTAAATCTGGCTGTTTTTTTGCAAAGATGTGCAAATAATAGTGACCTGTGGTTTCGTCATATTCCCAGGCAGGACCACCGAAAACAGAGGTCCAGTTTGTCGGTGGCTCTCCGTTCTCCTTGCCTTCTTTCCATATGTAATAATCGCGATATGGATTGTCCTTGCTCTTCGAAGATTCGACGAACCACGGATGTTCATCAGACGTGTGATTGACGACGAGGTCCATGACGAGCTTCATGTCTCTCTTATGAGCCTCTTCCAGCAATTTCTCCAAGTCTTCCATACGACCAAATAGATCATCCACTTGGCGGTAGTTGCGAATGTCATAGCCATTATCTTCTTGTGGAGAGTCATAGACTGGTGACAGCCAGAGAACATCCACGCCCAGCTCTTTCAAATAGTCCAGCTTTTCTATAATTCCAGGGATATCACCGATTCCATCCCTGTTCGTATCATTAAAACTCTTCGGATAAATTTGATAGACGACACTCTTCTTCCACCACTCATGCTTATTCATCTTTACCACTCCCTTATGAGAACCTTCTCATATAACCATAACGCATATCCGAGGTTCACTTCCATTATTTGTTGTACCAGGTCATACAGATATTGGAAAATATCAACTCAATAACCTACTGAATCTTCACAGAAAAGCGCTATGGTACATGATAAGCAAGTTGTAGACGGAAATAAATAATCTTACCGATCTGTTAGGCACCTGCTTCAGCTGATCACTATCACATAAACGATACAGAATTAGCTACTCATGTTTACGCTTACAAAAACTTGGATCAATTGGCATTAAACTCATTCATATTCCTCTATTTCCATAAAGACTTCCTCATGGAAATGGATGTTTCTATAAGAGAAACAATGATAATATAAAGGTATTCACACCATAAGGAGCACCGCTATGAAACATTCATCACACTTGAACTATTCATATAAAGATTACATCGATTCCCCAGAGGGGCTTGCCGACAGCATTGCGGAAACCTTAGGATGTCCGGTGACCATTGAAGATGCCAACCACCGCATCGTCTCTTACAGCAAACATGAAAAAAATGTAGATGAAGCAAGAATCGCAACCATCATGAGACGGAAAGTTCCGGAACATGTGATCAATGGATTGTGGAAACAAGGCATCATGGCCAAGCTTTTTGAAAGTGACCAGCCGATCATAGTGAAAACCATTGATTCCATTGGTCTCGGCCACAGGTTAGCTGTCTCTGTCCGCAAAAATAACGAAATTCTTGGATTCATATGGGCACAGACCAATGACCTCTCCGTGACAGCGGAACATTTGGAAGAGATGAAAGAAGCCGCCCAGTGGGTCAGCCATCATCTCTTAAGACAGCAGGCAAAAAAGAAAAAAACCGAAGAAAACCGAAAAGAGTTTTTCTGGCAGCTGCTGACAGGGTCGCTCCAAAATCCGGCAGAGATCAAACGCCTCGCTAAGAAATTTCATATGAATTTGCAAGGACAGCTTTGTGTAGCCGTGTTCGAGTTCACCGAAGATATGAGCCAGGCGGTAGAGCGCCACGCCTATTACTTAACCGAAACGCTCCATCAAACCCGGATTGTGAACCGGATCTTTGATGACCAGCAGCTCATTCTCCTTGTCCGCACCGATAATAAGGAAGATGCGAATGAAATGAATCAGGCGTTCATTCGTGAGTTCACACAAAAAATGAAAGAACGTCTCAACTTTGAAGACCTAAAAGGAGCGTTCGGGCTGATCTATGACTCACCGACTCTAATCAGTGACAGTTATAAGCAGGCGTTGAAAGTACTGGAATTGAAGGAGCAATATTCTGCAGGGCTTCAGCATGTCGACAATTACCAGGATCTTGGTGTCTACCAATTCCTCAATGAACTGTCCTCCCTTCAAAAACGGGAGAATTATAAAAACGATGCCTTGACCAATATTCGGACATACGATGAACGTCATAACTCCATGCTCTTGGAAACGTTGAAAGTTTTCCTTGAGAAGAACAGCAATGTCCACCAGGCAGCCGCCCATATGCACATTCATACGAATACGTTGAACTACCGTTTGAAACGGATCAAAGAAATCGGAAACATTGACTTCAAGGATATGAATCAGAAGACAATGCTTTACCTTGATTTACTGATTTATGAGAACGAACAGGAGGATTTGTGATTTTACACAAATCCTCCTGTTTATTTTTTCATTTTTACCTAAACAAAAAATGCGTCGTGCGGGCTATACTTTGGTTACATTCAATTTGAAAGGTGGACGTTCCCCATGATTATCGGAATTCCAAGAGAAATTAAAAACAATGAAAACCGCGTAGCGATTACGCCTTCAGGTGTCATCAATCTCATGAAAGCCGGACACACGATCCGCATCGAAACCCAGGCCGGAACAGGCAGTAATTTTACCGACGAAGAATATCGTGATGCTGGCGCTGAGATTGTTGAAACCGCTTCCGATATTTGGTCGAATTCAGAAATGGTCATGAAAGTGAAAGAACCACTGCCATCTGAATACGGATACTTCCGTAAAGGACTTATTCTATTCACATACCTTCACCTTGCAGCGGAACCTGAACTGACAAAAACTTTAGTAGAAAACGAAGTGACTGCCATTGCTTATGAAACGGTGGCTGTTGATAACAAACTTCCTCTACTTACTCCAATGAGTGAAGTGGCTGGACGTATGGCAACGCAAGTCGGAGCTCAATACCTTGAGAAATCCTTCGGTGGAAAAGGGATTCTATTAAGCGGAGTTCCTGGTGTGTCCCGCGGAAAAGTCGTCATCATCGGCGGAGGAATCGTAGGTACGAACGCAGCGAAAATTGCGATCGGCCTTGGTGCTCACGTTACCGTATTGGACTTGAATCCAAACCGTCTTCGAGAGCTGGATGACCAGTTTGGCAAAGACATTCAAACCATGATGTCCAACCCGTTCAACATTGCGGAAGCGGTTAAAGAAGCAGATCTAGTTATCGGAGCAGTCCTGATTCCTGGAGCAAAAGCACCGAAACTTGTCACGGAAGACATGGTCAAAGAAATGAAAGACGGCTCTGTCATTGTTGACGTCGCCATTGATCAGGGTGGTAACTTCGAAACGGTCGATCACATTACGACACATGATGATCCGATTTATGAAAAGCACGGCGTTCTTCATTATGCCGTTGCAAACATTCCAGGAGCGGTACCACGTACATCAACGATCGCTCTTACAAACGTAACAATCCCTTACGCTTTGCAAATCGCTTCTAAAGGTGTAAACAAAGCTGTAGAAGAAAACAAAGCCATTGAAGCAGGCGTAAACACAGCGCACGGCCACCTTACTTATGAAGCCGTAGCTCGTGATCTCGGTTACGAGTACAAACCAGTAAAAGAAGCACTTCAAACTCCAGCACACGTATAATCCAACCCGCTCCTCCACATTCGTGGAGGAGCTTTTTTCATTTGAGAGAAAGACAAGACTTCCATATATTTACGTACCAGGTCATACAGATAATTCCAGTTATAACCCTTCTCCATTTAGTTCAATAGTTGTAATCTATTTCGTTACTCGAAATGTTCGTATGACGGTGATCTTGTCTAATAACCGGGATTAAAGTCTTAGACTAATCTTCTATTCGACATTATTTTCAGAATATACAAACAGTTCAATCTACTCTGTATACTTTATCCTTCATTACCTATAATTGGATACATTATGACAAGGAGGTTGGTTATGAAGAAAAAACATGTGATTCCAATGGCTGTCTTATCATCAGCACTCTTAATGGGTACGGTCGCACCGACACAGACCCATGCAATCAGTGAGAACGCAAGTCCAAAAGCTCACGCACAAATTCAGCAGAAAAGTGTACATAAGGATCATGACAATCGTCCAATCTTTGTTCAGGAAAAGCAGAAAGAACAGTACACAAAAGCGAATGAGAACTCTGCGAAAACACACTTGAACAAGAACAAGGATCGATTCAAAATGGCTGACCCTGACCGTAGTTTAGGGAACGCAACCGTTACAAAAGATGAACTGGGAATGACTCACGTCAAGCTTCAGCAAGAGAAGAATGGCGTTCCAGTAGAAGGCCACCAAGTGGTTGTCCACTATGATAAGGAAAACAAAGTCCAAGCCGTCAACGGGCAGTTCAACGAGGCGATCGAACAAGAAGATCTTTCTACGAGCGCTTCTTTAAGCGAAACTAGTGGGTTGGAAATCGCCAAGGAGTCCGTAAATGCTCCTGAGAAACTCGTAGAGTCTCCATCATCCACTCTTGTTATCTATCCATTCCAGGATGAGAATTACCTCGCCTATAAAGTGAATGTGAACTTCCTTGGAGAAGACCCAGGAAACTGGTTCATTTATGTTGACGCCAACACTGGAAAAGTGATTGATAAATATAACGCGCTTATGCACGCTGATGGATACCAATCTTCTAAAGGATCTGGAATAGGTGTGCTCGGCGACCACCGCAACCTACACATTACCCACAGGAATGAAAAAGGTGTAGAAGCGAACGGAACGGACTTTTACCTGTTTGATCAATCGCATGAAAATCTAGACGGCATTTACACATACGATGCACAAAACAGCTGGGACTACTCTGCTTTACCGGGCAAGCTGTTCACTTCTCCAAATGCTTCCTTTAATGATGATTACGAGAAACCAGCCGTCGATGCTCATTACAACTCTGAAAAAGTGTACGAGTACTATTTAGAAGAACACGACCGCAACTCCAACGACGGGAAAGGGATGGCCATCAAGTCTACAGTCCACTATGGCGAAGATTACAACAACGCCTTTTGGAACGGCCAGCAAATGACGTATGGTGACGGAGATGGTGAGTTCTTCATCCCTCTATCCGCTGGACTCGATGTCGCTGCACACGAAATGGCTCACGGTGTAACCACTTACTCGGCAGGTCTTAAATACCGTTTCCAATCCGGAGCTCTAAACGAAGCATTCTCTGATATTTTCGGAGCACTCGTCGATGAAGAAGATTGGGAAATCGGTGAAGATATCATGGGAGGAGATGCTATTGCTTCTGGGCGAACATCCTTAAGAAGCCTGAGTGATCCAAGCAAGTATCCTGTCGGTGCAAAATACGCTCCATATGGAGATGGCAATGGCATGTATCCCTCGCACATGGATGAATACTATACCTTGCCGATAGGTTTAGATAATGGCGGTGTCCACATCAACTCTTCCATCATCAACCATGCAGCATACATTACGGGTGAGCAGATTGGGAAAGAGAAGCTCGGCCAAATCTATTACCGTGCTTTGACCGTCTATTTGCTGCCGGGATCTGATTTCAGCCATGCACGACAATCGATCATCCAATCAGCTGTCGATCTCTATGGTGAAAATAGTGAAGAAGCTCAAGCTACCGAAGGTGGATTCAATCAAGTAGGAATTACAGAATAAGGAGGAACAGTTTATGAAAAAACAAGTATTTGCTGTCGCTAGTTCTATCGTATTAGCTTCAAGTATTGCCATCCCTACGTTTGCAGCTGGAAATCACCCGGGTACACCCGAGCAGCAAACGTACAACAGCTCGGGTTGGACAGACTATGCTCAACTGACCAAAAAATTGGAGCAGATTGAAAAATCCAGTCAAGGAACCGTACAAGTCGATGTGGTGGGCCAATCCAATAAAGGACTTGATATTTACCAAGCCCGTGTCGGTCACGGCGATAAGGTCATCCTTATCGAAAGCGAGATCCACGGCAATGAAAAAACAGGAACCGAAGCTATTCTGAATCTATTAAGCTATTTGGGTTCAAGTAACTCCCCTCACGCCCAAAAAATCAGAGAAGAGGTAACCCTTGTTACTCTTCCAAAAATGAACCCTGATGCTTCGGAGCTCGACCGTCGAGGCAATGACATGTCCTGGTCAGAAGTCGTTGAAGACTTCCCTCAACTGGCTGAGGCCGGTGGTCCGACATGGAACTACTATACCGACCCCAACATTCAAGGGGACGATTACGCAGCCAATCCAGGATTTGATGTGAACCGCGACTTTAATCCTAATTTGGATTATGTCCCGGAAGCGGAAGATGTTCCAGGTTCTTCCACACAGCCAGGGTGGTACATTACACCGGAAGCCCAAACGGTCCGTGATGTTTATAAAAACTTGCAAAATGAGTTCGGTACGGTCGATGTTTTCATAGACCTCCATCACCAGGGACTCTACTATGTAGATGGCACAAGTGACCCTGTCACCTTGTCTCTATCTGGACAATTCGTCCCTGATCCAAACTCAGAAGAAGGATCAAAGTACTCTGAGTATGCAGATAACTATGATTTCGATTATTCCCGCCAGTTGAATGTCGCTGCCTACGATGCGCTGCAAGAAATGGGCAACTCACCATTTGACAACATCACCCTTTACAGACAAGGGCTGGACCTGCCTGGTACAGCATTAGGTTCTTTTGCACTGAACGGCAGCGGTACTGTCCTTTTTGAAGTGACGGGTCAAACGCAGAGCCTGGGGCAGAAGAAAAAAGGAATGCTTGTGAAAGCTGTGGAAACAGGTCTGAGAGGAATTATTGAAGGTGTAGCGGAAGACACGGTTGAAGATGTAAACCCTGAAGAGTACGAAGAGATCCCTGAAACAGCTTACAGTCCAAGCTTATAGTGCAAAAGAGCGAGGTGTCGTATTCAGACACCTCGCTCTTACTTTTACCTTTTTATGCTAAACTACATGATCAAATGCTGGTTCAGGTTTTGTTATAAGATTAAACACCCTTCACAACTCTCATCATCCACTATCTACTATCTTATAAAATCGCTTCCCCCATTCAACAAACCTCCCATTCAAAGGAAAGAGTATAGGAGAGGTCTAATCTTTAAGCCTTTTAATTGATAACGACCAGACTTTGATTGGTTCTTCTCCCCCCTTAGTAATTCTATCAACTTTCAGTCTGATAGAATGTTAGAAAAGGAGTGATCCATCATGGAACTTACTGATCACCTAGGACAAGAAATTATCCATCGACTCTCTAGATACATCGATGTTGCCATCAACCTTATGGATCCAACCGGAAAAATTGTGGCAAGTACAGACCCTGCACGCATCAATCAAGTCCACGGTGGTGCGAAAAAAGTTATAGAAACTTTGGAAGCACAACAAATAACGAAAGAGATTTCAAACCAGTATTCCAATACGAAGCCTGGAGTCAACCTCCCCATTTTTCATAAGGGCGAACTCGCAGGTGTCGTCGGTTTAACAGGAGATCCAGATCAAGTGTATCAAGCAGCAGGTATGACTCAAGGATCGGTCGAAATTGCGCTCGAACAACTCTATATCCAGAAGCAGAGTTTTTATCAGGAAAGACAGTGGAACCACTGGTTTCATCGGCTCATTTCAGACGAAGAAACCGAAGACCTGGAGAAAGAAGCCCGCTATTCTTTACGTGCAGACCTTAAGAAGGCATGGCAGGTCTTCGTTTTCCAAACAAACGCACCTTTTGATTTCGTCGAGCGGCTGCGCACACAGTCCGAACAGCTGCAACTCAAACCGCTCTTCATTCTTCCTTTTCACGAGAATCTAGTGGTCATGCCTCTTCCATTTCAAGAGAAAATCCCGGCCATCAAAGCAGATGGACCTGCAGCTGTTGGTGAACCGGGGTATAGTGCTAAAGGGATTTACACATCTTTCAAACAAGCAGCGCAGACAATCGATATTGCAGGAAAAGCAGGAGAAATTATCCCCAGTGGGACACTTAAAGTCGAACGTCTTCTTTCAAGCATTACAAAGGACACGTACATAGAAATCACAGATCCTTATGCCAATCGTCTGGATCGATTAGAAACACCCTATCTGGAAACGCTCTATACTTTTTTCAATAACGATTTGAAAATGAGTCGGACAGCTGATGAATTGCATGTCCATCGAAATACGCTTCATTACCGACTCGATCAAGTCCATAAAAAAGTAGGATTGGATCCACGGAATTTCAAAGATGCCATTCTCCTGCAAATGATTCTAATCAACCGTTGATTTGTTCATTTGCACAAGAATACGCTTACATTTTTCTGATATTTTGTAGCTCTCATCAATTGTTATCGTTTCTCATTTCCTGTTGAATAGAAGGTAATCACATTAAAAAAGGAGGGTGAATGATGAAGGTTGTTTTTGCCCCTGATTCCTATAAAGGAAGTTTGTCTTCCATTCAGGTTGCAGAAGTCATGGAAAAAGCTTTTCATTCGGTCATTCCATCTGTGAATACAATCGTGAAGCCAATGGCTGACGGCGGAGAAGGGACGCTGGAGGTCTTTTCTGCATCTGTGAACCATGAAAAAGTCTTCTTTTCTTGTAAAGGTCCTCTAGGAGAAAAAAGAGAAAGCTGGTATGTAAAATTGAATGATCATCAGGCGGTAATCGAAGGAGCAGAAATTGCCGGATTACCACTCGTCCCAACAGAAAAACGCAATCCCGACCACACAACAAGCTATGGCATCGGGCAGGCCATCACGCATGCTTTGGATGAGGGGTGCACGAATATCATGGTAGCCATTGGTGGAAGCTCAACAAACGACGGTGGCTTGGGAATGTTACAGGCACTTGGTATGAAGACTTACGATGAAAAGGGCAAGGAGACAGGGATGTACGGAAAGGACCTCCATGCCTTAAAAAGAGTGGACGTTTCTGAACTGGATTCCCGCCTCAAAGACGTCACGATCCGTGTGGCTTCTGATGTAGACAACCCACTGACTGGTCCTCGAGGTGCAAGTCAAATCTATGGACCACAAAAGGGAGCAACAGAGCAGCAAGTATATGCTTATGATCATGCGCTGGACCACTATGGAAAACTCTTGGAAGAAGAGCTTGATAAAAACATCATGGACACACCTGGTGCCGGGGCAGCTGGTGGACTCGGATTTGCTTTTCTTACGATTGGTGCTCAGCTTGAATCGGGAGCTCAGTTGATCGGTGAAGCCATCCAGCTCAAAGAATCCTTCCGTGATGCTGACTATATCATTACTGGTGAAGGACAAAGCGATGAACAGACCCTTTATGGAAAAGCACCAGGGTATGTAGCGGAACTGGCAAAAGAAAACCAGACGCCTGTCCTTCTCCTATCAGGGAGTTTAGGTGCAAATTATGGCGCATTAAATGAGAGATTCACCAGCTGTTTTTCTATAGCTCCAGGACCTGTGTCATTGGAAGACTGCCTAAAAAACGCAGAGGAATATTTATTTGAGACATCAAGACAAATCGCAAGGTTAATCACCAAACAATAAAAGGAGTGAGAAGTATATGGAAGGTTTCGGACTTGTACTTATTATTTTACTCGGTGTTTTATTTGTTATTGTAGCCACGGCAAAATTCAACCTTCACCCTTTCCTTTCCCTCTTGATTTCTGCTTTTGCTATCGGGATTTTATCCGGTATGCCACTTGGAGATGTCGTAGCAGCCGTCAACGGCGGTTTCGGAGGATTGATGGGAGGAATCGGACTCGTCATCGTATTCGGTACAATCATTGGTGTCATTTTAGAAAAATCAGGAGCTGCCTTACGTATGGCTGAAGTCGTCTTAAGAATCGTTGGTGAAAAAAGACCACAGCTTGCCATGAGTGCCATCGGCAGTATAGTGAGTATTCCGGTCTTCTGTGATTCAGGATATGTTATTTTATCCTCGCTCAAGAAAGCGCTTGCAAATAAAACGAAGGTTACCGTTGCATCCATGGCGATCGCCCTATCTACTGGTCTGTTCGCTACGCACACGTTAGTGCCACCTACTCCTGGACCCATCGCAGCTGCAGGGAATATCGGTGCCCAAAACTATCTAGGAACGGTCATTTTATTTGGTATCATCGTCGCCATTCCTGCTATCCTGGTTGGATATCTTTGGGCGGTCAAAGCCGGTAGGAACATCCACATTGAGCAAAGTGAAGATGATGCTTTGTATGATTACGACGAGGTCGTCAGCAGCTTTGGTGATATGCCTTCGGCCGCTAAATCTTTCGCTCCTATTTTAGTTCCCATTCTTCTGATAGGATTCAGCTCTGTCATCACTTTTGCTGGTTGGGAAGGTCCGCTCTTTTCCTTTTTCCTATTCCTAGGTTCACCTGTTGTCGCGCTTCTCGTTGGCGTCTTATTCGCCTTCACTCTTCTTCCGAAATTTGATGAAGAAACGCTTACCCAATGGGTGGGAATCGGAATTAAAGAAGCCGCTCCTATTCTGTTGATTACAGGAGCAGGTGGAGCTTTCGGTTCTGTCATCAGCTCTACAAGCATCGCTGACCTCATCAAAGGAATAGCTGGGAATGATGTAGCGGTTGGAGCTGTATTCATCTTCATTCCATTCATCATCGCAGCCGCCTTGAAGAGTGCTCAAGGATCGTCTACAGCAGCGATTGTCATTACATCCACTTTGATTGCACCTCTCCTTCCGCAAATCGGAATCGAAGGAGCTGTACCACTAGCGCTCGTCGTCATGGCCGTCGGTGCAGGTGCAATGGTTGTTTCTCACGTCAACGACAGTTATTTCTGGGTCGTGAAAGAATTCAGCGGGATGTCCATCACGCAAGCCTACAAAGCGCAAACGATGGGAACGTTGCTTCAAGGACTGACAGCCATTGTTGTCACATCGATCCTATGGTTTATATTCGTATAAAAAAGGTGGTGACCCCTCATGCAGGGCTCACCACCTTTTTAAATCAATATCCACGATATGTTTGGGCTATTCCGCTTCTAGTTTGAGCGATTTCCCAACCAGTTTGAGCAATATCATCTACCAAACTAGATAAACAACTACCCCAATCAACCCCCAAACCGGCAGAGAAAGAAGGCTGGCCCATAAAAGCCCTTTGAAAAAGTCCCCCTCATATTGCTCCATACCATCACCTCTTAATAAACAGTATGAACAACACCAATCGGATTCTTACCTTAAAACTTTCCACAAAAAGCCGATCCGGATTAAAGAAAAAAGACATCCTAGCTCAAGGCGTCTATTCTAAGATTATGTGGCTAAAAAAATCACAACAGGAATAGTAACCAGGCTGAGCACTGTCGTTGCTAGAGTCGCACTCGTAACCGTTTGGGGTTCGGTTTGAAACTGGATCGCATACATCGTCGTATTTGCAGCTGTAGGAGTGGCTGCCATGATGATCATAATCTGCTTCATCAATGGATCGACAGGCATTGCCCAAACAATGGCGGCTGCGATGGCTGGTGCAGCAATCAATTTTATGATCAAGGCAATAGATACTTTCTTATATTCAAACCCTTTGATTTTGATGTTCGCGAGTTGCATGCCAAGAGTGAGCATGATCAAAGGAATTGCAGCACTCGCAATTAAATCTACGCCTCCCTTAAGCTCTCCAATAGAGATGCCGAACGTTTGGAAAAGGAACCCGGCTATAGCCCCGTAAACCATCGGCATTCGGCGAACGGAACGAAGGGCAGCCTTCATGCCATCTCCCTTCTCTCCTCCTCCTTTAGCCGCATAGTAAACGCCTAAGGTACTCATCAACAGCTGTTGTAATACCATAAGGACAATTGCGGTTTCCATTCCTGCCGTTCCGAATAAGAATAAAACGAGTGGTGTCCCGTAGTTTCCGTTATTGGTAAAAGCACAGGACAAAACCATCCCGCATCTTTCCTTTTCGGTATAATTCTGCACCTTGGAAAGGATCGAAACGATGCCAATGATAATGATGCAGAGCCCCAGCATATAGATCGAAATATAAACATAGGAAAAGGTGATCTTTTCCTCGTAAAACGTCTGGAAGACAAGGAACGGCACGAGAATATAGAGAGCTAGTTTTGAGAACGTAGAGGTATCGAACCGAAAGATCTTCTGAGCTCCATAACCAATACCAAAAACTAAGAAAATCGGCAGTAAGATCGTGATAAACTCCATATGCTGTCTCCTATAAGTCAAATTAAGAAAAGGGAGCCATATGGACTCCCTTCCTTAGTTACAAGTTGAATACAACAATTTTCTCTTCTGTCATTTCCTCAATGGCATAGCGTGGACCTTCTTTTCCTGTTCCACTCTTCTTCACGCCGCCATATGGCATGTGGTCGACTCTATAGCCGGAAGTATCGTTAACAATCAAGCCGCCAACGTGAATCTGATCCATGGCTTTCATAGCAAAAGCCAAGCTGTTTGTGAACAACCCTGCCTGAAGTCCATACTCAGAGTCATTGACGTAAGAGATGACTTCATCTTCATCAGCATAGGAATCAACCGCTACGACAGGTCCGAATACTTCCTGCTTGCAAACTTTCATTTCTGCGTTCACGTTTGTAAGAACAGTAGGTTGGTAGAAAACACCGTCACGCTTTCCTCCCGTTTCAACAACAGCACCTTCAGCCACCGCTTCGTTGACCCATTCTTCAACTCGTACCGCTTCTTCTTCTGCAATCATTGGACCCATTTGTGTGGAAGGATCCATCGGGTCTCCTAATTTAATTTGAGAGGTCGCTTCTCTTACTTTTTCAAGGAACTGGTCATACACAGCATCGTGAACGTAGACGCGCTGGACGGAAATACATACCTGCCCTGCATTGTTAAAGCTTTTTTGTGCGACCAGTTGTGCCGCTTGTTCAAAATCGGCATCTTTGTGAACGATCGTTGCGGAATTGTTGCCAAGTTCCAATGCGACATCACGTAGGCCTGCTTCTTTTCGAATCCGTTCTCCGACCTGCGGGCTTCCGGTAAATGTAATCATATTCACATCAGGATTGGATGTCAGCAGTGGTCCTACCTCATGACCTTCTCCAGTAAGTACATTCAGTCTCCCTTTTGGAAGTCCTGCTTCTTCAAACAGCTTCGTCAGTAATAAAGCCGTAAGCGGAGTCTGCTCCGCGGGCTTTAAAACAACACTGTTTCCAGCTGCAAGCGCTGGGCCAACTTTGTGGCAGACAAGGTTCAACGGGACATTGAACGGCGTAATGGCAGCAACCACACCAACAGGATAACGTCTTGTGAAAGCTTTACGATTTTCAGATCCCGGAGCTGCTTCAACAGGAATTTCTTCTCCATGGATACGTTTTGCTTCCTCCGCTGAATTTTCCAGAGTTAAGGCAGAACGACCTACTTCCCCTCTTGCTTCATTGACCGGTTTTCCGACCTCCTTGGCAATGACCGCTGCAAATTCCTCGGTGTTGTCTCTAAGTAATTGAGCGACTTTCAGTAAAACTTGATAACGGTCATATAAAGAGAAAGGCACTTTAAAAGCTTCTTTGGCGCTTTCAACAGCTTCCTTGACGTCGGATTCATTGGTTACGGCTGTCTCACCGATTTTTTCTCGATTGTATTTGTTCAAGACAGGAACGGTCTCTTCTTTTGTGCGCCATTCGCCATTGATAAATAAACCGAAAGAATAGTCTGTTGCTACTTTATTCATTACAACAACCTCCTTATATATTATAACGTTACGACCTTTTGTTCATTGCTAAATGCTTCCGCACGTCCAGCACTTCCAAAGACATCAATCTTTTCTTTCACTTTTTCCTTCATTCGCTCACGACCTGCACCTAAGGAATTAGCTAAAACAATGTCTTCTGGATTTGAAGCCAAATAATCCTGCAGTCCTTGCGTATAGGCCTGGCGAAGTTCCGTGTCTACATTGATCTTGGAGATCCCCAGCTTAATAGCTTCCTGGACTTGTTGATCCGGCACATCTGAACCGCCATGCAGAACGATTGGTCGAGCCACAGCTTCAGATATTTCTTTCAACCTTTCGAATCGCAGGTTTGGTGTCTGTTTGTAAATGCCATGGGCCGTTCCTATGGATACCGCTAAATAATCGACATCCGTTTCATTCACAAAGTCGATCGCTTCCTCAGTTGACGTGATCAACGCATCTTTTTCATCTACCGTTATATCATCTTCGGTTCCACCAATTTTACCGATTTCCCCTTCACTGCCGATGCCAAGCGCCCGGGCAGCATTGACCACCTGTTTCGTAATTATGGTATTCTCTTCAAATGTCAATCCCGAACCATCGAACATCACCGATTGAAAACCGGACTGAATGGCTGCCATTGTCTGCTCATACTGACGGCTGTGGTCGAGGTGGATACATACAGGAACAGTGAACTCTTTCGCAAAAGAATCGACCATATCTTTCATCGGCTGCAAGCCCAGGGTTTGTATCACTTTCTGGCCAATCTGAATCATCACAGGGGCTTGCTTTTCTTCCGCAGCTTCTAGTATAGCTAAAATGGTTTCCGCATTATGAGCACTAAAGGCTCCGACTCCGTACTTGTTCTCATAAGCATGGGTTAGCAATGTTTTTCCATCCACAAATGGCATAGAGGACCACTCCTTTTATCGTTTAAGTTCAAGACTATAATGGTATTGATCGTTACGATATTTCGTTTTCGTATATTCAATCGGCCGTTCATTGACACCGAAACTCAGCCTCGTCATTTCAAGAAGAGCTTCGCCTCCCCGTATTCCGAGAGCATCTGCTTCATCAATGGTTGCATTGATGGCTGCTATCTTTTCGCTGGCTCTATTCAGATAAATGTTGTAGTTTTCAAGGATTTCGTAGTAACGCGCTTCATCTAAATTGTGCTTCATCAGGATTTCGCCGATCTCTTTCGGCCAGCATGTACGCTCAAGGGCCACCGGTACTTCATCCGCTAAACGAATCCGTTCAATTAACAAAATGGGTGCATCGTCTTTGACCTCGAGCATGGATTTTTCATGATGGAGGTTGGATTTAAACTCTGCCCGGATCAACTTGCTTCGGGGAACCTGACCACGTTCCAAAACCTCTTCAGCGAACCCTTTCAATTGACTCAAGTTTCCGCTCAATTTTCTAGGTTTCACGATTGTTCCGCGACCTTGTTTCTTTTCTACCAATCCTTCCTGCACGAGAATGGAAATGGCCTGACGGATCGTTGTACGGCTGACGTCGAATTCCTTCATAAGTTCCTGTTCAGTCGGAATCAATTTATCAGCTTCCCATTGTCCATTATGAATACGATCAATGAATAATTCTTTCAATTGTAAGTATAGGGCTAAATCTTTATTGGGATTAACTTTGGTGTTCACTATATTCGACTCTCCTTTTCGAAAGCGGAGGGTATGAAGGCCGGTCACCTCCTAACAGTGGAGTCAACCATTGATAATAAGCCTTTAGATCTGTGATGAATTGAGCTGGTAACAGCCTTTCTCCCTCAGCAATCACATTTTCAAGTTTTACTGGTTTTATCTCCATTGTATAATAATTTGATGCTTTTCGCCCAACAGCGACCATGACTGCATCATACCCTTCGAGCACCCACCGCCCACCTTCTCTGCCAACCTGATAAGCTTCATAGGTATCGATGGGGGATAGAGACGACGTATCTGCCCGTTGATTCATCCCTAACAGTTCTGCCCTAGTATTCACATGTAACTCTTCCCTGATAAATTCACTGATTTCCTTGGAAATACCTCCGAGAATGGAGCGTCCGCCTACGTGATTGAGTTCAATTTGAGATCCTTGTTCCCACTGAACTCCTTCACTGACCACGACAATGGCGTAACCATAGGAACTCAATGCTTCTTTGACTGTTGTTAACAATGTATCCTTATTCAACGGCTGTTCCGGAAGAGCAATATAATGGGGGCCCTCTTCCTCATACTCTCTCCAAGCTCCTGCAGCGGCAGCTAACCACCCTGCATTCCGGCCCATCGTTTCCAGAACACGGACCTGCTCAAAGTTCTTCATGGAATATAGATCACGACTCAAATCCTTCGTCGTCTGCGCGATCGATCTCGCTGCACTTGCGAAACCAGGAGCATGGTCTGTGCCTCCTAAGTCGTTATCCACCGTTTTCGGTAGTCCGAGTACCTGCAGAGTGTAACCCTGACGTTCGGCTTCTTTTTTCACTTTTAACAAAGCTTCCATCGTTCCATTCCCACCGATAAATACGAGGGTATCGATTTGGTGCTTCTTCAGGGAATGGACCGCTTGAGCAATCGCCTCATCGTTAAAAGGATAACGCCCGGATTGTAGGCACGCCCCCGGCACTGACTGATTCTCAAGAATCCAATCAATGACTTCCGAACCACCGTAAAGAAAGTTCTCTTCCACCAGACCTTGATAACCTCCTTCAACGAAGGTCAATTGACACTGTTCTTTTACACTTTCAACAAAACCAGCCAGGGTAGCGTTGATGACAGCTGTCGGTCCTCCTGCTTGCCCTACTGCGACATGTTTCATCAGGTGTCCTCCTTCAATCAATCTTTCGTATAGACGATAGTTTCAAGGTCCAGTTGACGCCCAAGTTCCACAAGCTCTTCAACGACATCTTCGTAAACAAGAGCATAGTGAGGCTCAAAACCTTCTTCCATTAAACTGTACAGCGTGTCATTGATCTCCGTCTCAAGTTCTACTTCTACAGACGTCCCGTTGAATCGTTTCGGAGTATCCAATGCGTTTCCTCTCATGATAAGCAGACGATACCCATCTGGTGTATAGCTGACGCGGAACATCGTTACCTGCCCTGGCTTCAGACCAAATTCCATCGTAAATCCGAGTTTACGGTTAGGGTGCACGCCAGGCTGCGCTCCCTGGTCAGGGTGAGCAAGAGAGTAGGCACCTGCGCCGCAATGCCAGAAGACGACTGAATTACTCGCTTCATTCACATGAACCATATCTCCTAAGTAAGGCGCTTTTCCTCCACTCAGTTGCTGTAAAATAAACATGGAAACAGAACCATGGATATCCGATTCACAAGAAGAGACGATTCCGTCTTCGGTAAATTGGGATAGTGTTGAACAAGCGGCTGCTCCTAATTCATTGAAAAACTCCGGCCAGCAGCGGATGGCGAGGCCTGAAAGGTTTTCTTGATTAACGACAGACTCGACATAAGTCGTGAACTGAGCAAAACGCTGAACGGTTTCATCATTTCTGTTCAAGCCGATCACCTGCTGCTGCGCTCGGTCAATCGCATGCTCCCATTCACCTTCTGAAAGTTTCTTAGATTCTTCGAAAGCTTTCATCAAATCGACACTTTTAACCTCAACCCCCAGTTGCTTTTGAAGCATCTCTTCGTCCGTTCCTGAGAAAAAGAAGCCGGGAGGGTGTTCTCCGATGACGCCAATTTTGAATTGCTTTAAATCTTGAATCATCTGCTGAACTTTTAAATATTTTTTTAAACGCCCGCGAATTTGAGCCTCTTCCGGATTACCGAAAAGGAAGGAATAAGGATGCTTCGCACATTTCAACACGTGGCTGGTGCTGTTCCCACCCGTTAAGGAGTTTAAGCGCAAACGTCCGTTAATGCTCGGTTCACGGATGGACCACACCATGACAGGCGCTTCCACCTGCTTGATCAGTGTTTCTACAAATTCACCATCCGCGAACGTGACACTTTGATAAATGGAAACGCCGATGTCATCCTTGGCAATCGCTTTCAAAAAGTCGTTCAAGTCATCCGGTGAAGTAAGGATGCCCTCCGGTTGAATTACTTCAATGCCTAACTCGTTCAACATCTCCGAACTCTTTTTCCTTTGGATTTCTCCTGCTTCTAAATCAAATGTTTTTCTCCCAATCGGAAGATACAATACTTTCATGCTCATTGATCCGTCCCACCTTTTTCTCTATTTGAAAACATCATACCATACATACCTACCTTTAAACAAAGGTTATTACCTTTATTTTATTCAGCGGGTGTATATTTTTCTCGAATCTTCCCAAAGAGATCAGCATATCCGGATCCTTTTCTATAAAAAACAGGAGGCTGACCGATAGGAGCGGAAACTTCTACATGGCCTCCGTCAAATTCTTCACCACTCCAGAGGTGAACCCATGTTTCATTCGGAAGATAAACATTCCACTGGCTCGCTGCTTCCTCGTAGACAGGTGCAACAAGCACATCGTCTCCCAACATGTATTGGTATTGAAGATCATATGTCTGTGCGTCATCTTCAAATTCCATAAACAACGGTCTCTGAACCGGAATCCCTTTTTCCGTATTTTCTTTCACAAGATCTTTCAAATAAGGAGCCAACGTCACATGGACATCTGTCATTCTTATAAATGCATTCATCGTGTCTTCATCATGATCATACTGGTGACTATCGGTCGGTCGGTTTCCTTCATGACTTCTCATTACCGGCGTAAAAGCAGCGAGTTCCACCCAGCGAAGCAGCAATTCTTTGGAACGCTTGTTTCCATGCAGACTCGTGTATCCACCGATGTCGCTGTGGTGAAGCCCATTTCCGACAAGGCCCGCAGACAGGGCAGCAGGGATGACAGACGCGATCCCATCATCAAGATCCCAGTTGACGCTCTGATCTCCCGCCCACAACAAACGGCAGTACTTTTGGCTTCCTGTGTAGCCTGCACGCATGAAATAGACAATCTCATCTGTTTTACCAGCTTCATCAACAGCTTCGAAATTCACTTTCGCCCACAGCATCGGCCAGGCATTGTGCATAAGCATTGCCGGCTCACCATTGTGGAGCTTGGCATCGGTCGGCAAGTATTCTCCGAAATCAGCCATCCAGCCATCTAAACCGAAATCAATCATATATTTTTGAATGACACCTTTATACCATTCAAAGGCTGCAGGGTTTGTAAGGTCGACAATTCCGCAGTCAAACTCACCAAAGTCAACTAAATAAACGTCGTCTTGTTGATTGAGGACAAAATAATGATTCTCCGCTGCTTCTTTATACAATTCTCCATCTAAAATCAAATAAGGATTAATATAGCCTAAGAAACGGATGCCTTGTTCTTTCCATTCTTTCAGTTTTTGGTCCAGTTCCGGATATTCGTTCTCATCCCACTGCCAGTTCCAGTTCAAACGGCGGCCAAAAGAGGTGACTCTTTTCCCCTGCCAATCCTGAGCCCAGACAGCCCCTACCTTCATGCCTTTATCACGTGCAGCATCGATTTTCTTTTGAACCTCATCCGTGCCGCCTTGCATACCGAGCCAGATGCCATCATAAGTCCATTCCGGAAGCTCCGGCTGTCTTCCTAGATGATGAGTCAGTCGGGACACTAACTCTTTAATGCTTGCTCCCGTTTCAAACATAATCTGCGATGGGACTTCCCACACTTGAAGTTCATGATAATGATCTTTTCGAAAATCAAAGTCGGCATAGGCAGTCGTATCGACATGACAGAAATACTTCTTCGAAGACAGGAATGTTGGCTGAGGGTAATTGGTATGATAATAGTCGCCCCCCGCCTGATCATGAAGGTCTGCTAAAAAAGTGGTGTACGTCTTTTTGTTCCGGCCAACCCCTGGCTCAGAGGTCCATAATGGGAAATGTTTGCCCCGCAAATTCAAATGAGACATCTGCTCTCCGCATCCGTACACCTTTTCTGTGGAATCAGCGGCGATACGGACCCAAAATCGATTGAAAGACTTTCGATCTCCGGAAAAATCCAGTTTCAGATTTTGATTTTCATAGCTGAAGGCTACCGATAGAGTTTCTGAATCCATGGAAGTCCGTTTAAAGTCAACGCGGAAACCCTGTTCGCTTTCATGCATTACTTCAAAACTCTTCAATCCGAATCGTTCTACTACATAATCTTCAATCTCATAATTGCCTCGGTACATCTCAATTTTTTCTTCTCCTTGACCGACAAATAAACACGGGGATGTCGGTGTATGCTCAAGAATCTTTCTTCCATCGAGCACAACTTCGAACGTATTGTCCTGGTATTGAATAGAAAGCCCTTGTTTTTGTTTCGTTTGCATGGATAAAATCCTCCTTGAAAATTATAAGTTAGCTGCTTTTTTCATTTGCTTTTCTACGACACGGTCATATTTCTTTTCCCATTTCTTCATAGCAAAGACCAGTGCTACAGAAGTTAAACCAATCAACACACCAGAAGCGATCCAGAACCATTGAGAAACCACCGCTTCCGGATAAGCAAGCCCGATTGGAGAGAAGACGATGTAAGTAAATACAATCAAACTTAACAAAATAATCGCTGTCGGAATCGCATACTTCCACGGGACCATGTCCACTTTAGGAGCATGCTTGAACGAATAAGGTTTAGAAAGTGGGCGAATATATCCGACTGCCAACATAATACCGACTTCGATAACAAAAAGGATCGCAGAAATGTGGATGAAGTTCATCGTGATTTCAATGCCGAACATCTGGTTCAATCCCCATACAAGCATGTAGTACGTAATGACGTGAAAAATCACTGCAATCTTCGCGCCCAGTGGCGGAACAAATTTGGATGCAATTCCTATGAGCACGATGGCGATAATCGGAATGTTAAAGAATCCGGTAAACTTACGAATGATATCCCAGAGTCCATCCGGTGCACTCATGAGCATCGGGGAGATAAAGAATGAAACGAGTGCCAAAATCGTACCGAAATATTTACTTACCCGAATCAACTGTTCATCAGAAGCATCTGGTTTAAAACCAGGCTTGTACACATCTAAAGCAAACATCGTTGCCGCTGAGTTCAAAAGTGAATTAAAGCTTGAGAAAACCGCACCTAACAATACAGCTAGAAACAATCCTGAGAATATCGTAGGCATCAAATTGGTCACCATGGTTGGATAAGCCAAATCAACCGTTTGGAATCCTGACCCATATAAATGAAAAGCAATAACTCCTGGAATCATCATAAGAATAGGAACAACCAACTTATAAAAACCGGAGAACAAGACCCCTTTTTGACCTTCCGCCAGGTTCTTTGCTCCCAGGGCACGCTGAATCACGTACTGGTTCGTCCCCCAATAGAACATATTCATGAAGATCATACCGGTGAATATAGCGGAAAATGGAACAGAATCTTCTTTTCCACCAATCGCATTCAACTTGTCTGCATTATCAGTAGCCATCGTCTTGAATCCTTGAAAGAAGTTCCCGTCCCCTAATACGAAAAGACCGATTACAGGAATCATCAAACCAATCAACAGCAAACCAATTCCATTCAACGTATCAGATACTGCAACCGCTTTTAATCCGCCGAAAATCGCATATATTGCTCCGATAATACCGATCACCCAAATAACGAGCCAAACCGATGACTCGAAAGAAATACCTAAGAGACCCGGAACATCAAAGAGCTTCAGCACCGCTAGGGCGCCGGAATAAAGAACAGAAGGAATGGTGACAAACGCATACCCGAGCATAAACAGGACCACTATGTAACGTCTGACACCATCATCAAATCGTGTACTTAAAAATTCAGGAAGAGTGGAAAATGCACCACCTAAGTATTTAGGAAGCAGGATCAATGCCATAATGATGACAGCAATCGGTGCCGTCACTTCCCAAGCCATGTTGGACAAGTTCGTGCGGTAAGCCTGTCCATTCAAACCAATCAATTGCTCAGCTGATAAGTTTGTCAGCAGCAAACTACCAGCAATAAACCCACCTGTTAATCCACGACCGGCCAGAAAATACCCATCAGAATCATTGACCTGCCCTTTCGCCTTCCGGTAAGACACCCATCCGACCAATCCCATAAACAAGATACACGTGACCAGTGTATATAGAATACTCATGATTGACTTCCTCCTTCTTTATCGTTCAAATATTGTACAAATACATTGGGACCTTTAATTCCGACATGTGCGCCTTGAGAGACAAACCTTTGATGTTCCTCATGGGCAATCAGCCATTTATTTCTCATAAAAAGTAAGGAATCTTCCCCTTTTTCTTCATCCTTTAATGGAGTATTGGTACCTTCAGGTAAAATGACGATACATTTGAATCCTTCTCCGGTCACTTTGCAAGGAGCGAGGTGAAGGGTCGTTTGGAACATTTCGATGGCATACCCTTTCGGAATATAAAACGCTTTCAAATGTTCTGTAGAAAAAGCATCTTCCTCCACATCATTCAAGTGCCCTAAAAGTAAGACCAAATCAGTCGCAGCTACATTGATTTCGCTGCCCTTATGATATTCCAGTCCACCTAGATTGGAATTGTTCCCATTACAGTAACCAATTTGAATGTTCATGCCGCCGTAGTACCTTTTTTCAATAGTACTTTTCAAGTCCTTTAACTCCAAAACAGGTTCGGAAGGGACATAAACATTCCCATTTTCCGGAACCGGGAGATCTTCCATCAAATGAATGAGCTTTTCATCAGGAAAAGTATCAAGTATTCGGCCAAAATTCTTAAAGGAACTTTCCTCCACGTGTCGAATATTTAGAGAAACATTCATCTTTTGCAATTGGTCTAGCATATCATCCCTCCACATTAAAGATATCTACCTTTTAAAAAACGTAGGTATGTTTGTTGTTATTTATTGTACTGGAAGCGCATTCAATCTGGCAAGAGGAAATTTTAATTACCTTCCACAAAACCGTATGAAACAGCGTTTTAATCATATTTATATCAAAAACAAAATTTTTAATTTTCTAAAAAGTGTTGAAATATTCAGGGCCCGTCCATATAATATTAGACAATGAAAGCGTTATCAAGGGAGGAGGTATGGAATAAAAGGTTGTAACGTTATTAATTAAGGTAGCAACGTTAGTATGTAAAACAAAAGGGGGACGAAGTAGTGAATGTTAAGCATATGATGCTTGCCGTGTTTATTCTAATGACAATGGTTCTAGGCGCTTGTTCATCTGAAAGCTCTGGTGAATCTGATAATGCTGATGGGAGTAAAACGATTAGTTTCATTCATTGGCGTGGGGAAGATAAAGAGGTTTTCGATAAACTCATCGAAAAGTTTGAAAAGGAAAATGAAGGAATTAAAGTGGATATGACCATTTATCCATCCGAACAATATCAATCCACAGCACAGACACTCATTCGAGATGGAGAAGTCGGGGATGTATTCACATCCTTCCCAGGTTCTCAATTCGAAATTATGGATAAAGCAGGATTGATGACGGATTTATCTGGAGAAGAATTCATCTCCAACTTCAATGAGAGTTTACTTGAAGCTGGTCAGAAAGATGGAAAACAATGGGCTGTTCCTTATCAGCTTGTGTTTAACCAGCCGGTGTATAACAAAGGGATCTTTGAAGAATTAGGAATTGATATCCCTGAAAGTTGGGAAGAATTTTTAGCTATGAATGAGACTTTGAAAGAAAACGGGTACTCACCCATGGCATTTCCTGGTGCGGACATCGGCCCAGGACAGTTGATGAACAGCATGATGATGAATAATGCAACAGATGAAGATATCTTTACACAATTAGAAAATGGAGAAACAAAATTGACGGACGAGTGGTGGGTCAAAACCCTAAGTCAATTCAAGGAATTAGCCGACAAAGGGTATTTCCAAGATGATTCCCTTGGAACGAAACACGACGGTGCGATTGCACTAATGGCTCAAGAAAAAGCAGCGATGCTCGGAAGTGGTTCGTATGCCATGGCTAGTATCAAAGAACAGAATCCAGACATGGAGCTTGGACTTCTGGCACCGATTACCGTTCCTGCAGATGAAGCCGTCTATGAAGGGATTCACACCACGACATTTATGATGGCTGTCAATAAGAACTCTGACACAAAAGATGAAGCGAAGAAATTCATTGAGTTTTTAAGCCAACCTGAGAATGCCAGTACTTATGCAAATGAAACGGGTCAGCACCTAACCGTCAGCGATGTGAATTATGAATCTGAAGTGTTGAAAAACACAGCCGATTGGATGGACAAAGAGACACGCTTCCAACCTCGCTACTTAATCAATAGTGCAGACATTGAAAAAGCGGTCATTGCTTCCATTCAATCCGTCATCGGAGGGACAGACCCAGAAGAAGCCGCAGCTGAAGCACAAAAAGTGGTCGACCAATTTGTAGAATAACCATGATTCCTTATAGGGGAAGAAAGCGACGTTCATGATAACAAACGCTTTCTTCTTCTATTTATGACTAAGGAGGCACTTATGAAAGCTGGAAAATCCATTTACCTATTTGTCGTTCCAGGATTGATCCTATACTTGATCTTTTTTATTTACCCTACATTAAGTGCTCTTTTCTATTCCTTCACGAACTGGGATGGATTATCTGCAGAGTACGATTTTGTCGGAATCAGCAACTACGTTGAAATTTTCACGGCTGATGCGATCTTCCGTAAATCTTTAGTGAATAATATTGAGTTCATGATGTTTGTCGTAATCTTTCAAACCTTGTTCTCATTAGTCTTCGCCCTGTTTTTAACGAAGAACTCTAAACGCAGTGTATTTTTAAGAGCGCTTTACTTTTTTCCAACGATTTTGTCTTCCGTATCCGTTGCTTTTATCTGGTCCTATATGTATGACCCGAACCTCGGACTGATCAACACCGTCATGCAGGCTATTAACCTGGATTCACTTGCTTTGAATTGGATTGGAAATGAAGATATCGCCATTTACTCCATTTCCGCTGTTCAAGTCTGGTTCCATACGGGGCAGATGCTGATTATCTTCGTCGCTGGCCTACAGGGGATCCCGAAAGATTTATATGAGGTCGCCAAAATGGAAGGAGCAAACAAATGGCAGACGTTCAAAAAAGTCACCTGGCCACTCGTTGCACCTGCGGCTACGATTGTTGTCGCTTATACAACAATCCAATCATTTAAGGCCTTCGATTTGATCTTTGCCATGACCAGGGGTGGCCCGAACTACTCTACAGAAATCCTGGCAACGCTTATTTACAATACAGCTTTTCGGAGCTACCGCTTCGGATATGCATCAGCTGAATCTGTCATTTTCATGATTGTCATTGCGATTATCACCATTGTTCAAATGAGAGTCTTAAGATCAAAAGCCACGTAAAAAGGAGGGAAAGAATTTATGGATCGATTAGGAAAAAGAGTGCTGCTGTTCATTTATGCAGCCATCATCATCATTCCAATGTTGACCGTCTTCTTTTCTACATTTAAAACAACATCACAAATGTATGAGAATCCCATAGGCCTGCCTGAATCATTCAACTTCTCCAATTATGTACAGATCTTCAATGAGACAGCTATGGCTACATATTTCAAAAACAGTGTCATTGTTACCCTTGTATCCGTAACGTTCACATTGTTTTTTGCCAGTTTAATTGCCTATGCCATTACGAGAATGAACAAATGGATGGGCGGTTTACTTTTCGGATTGTTCACCCTCGGAATGATGGTGCCGGCACAGGTAAATATGATCCCACTCTACTCACTGATCTACCGGTTGGACTTAACCAATACACTCAGTGGATTGATGATTGTCAATATATCTGTAACTTTACCAGTGGCGGTCTTCATTTTGACAGGATTTATGAAGACTATTCCGAAAGAATTATTTGAAGCTTGTACCATTGATGGAGCGAACAACTGGCAGGTGTACCGCAGAATTGCCCTGCCATTATCGTTGCCATCCTTATCAGCAACAGCCATCTTTCTTTTTGTCATGCATTGGAATGACTTGTTGTATCCTTTGCTGTTCATTACGAAAGACGAATACAAAACCCTGCCTCTCGCTCTATTAGAATTCCAAGGACAGTATATGACGAACTTCCCGATGTTGTTTACTGGTGTCATGATTGCTTCAGCACCCATGATTATTGCTTATGTGTTCCTGCAAAGATACTTCATAGCTGGAATGACAGCTGGATCAGTAAAAGGATAAGGAGCTGTTGAGATGACCATTTCGATTGGGTTGATCGGTGCTGGGAATCGTTCAAAATCCTTACTTAACGCAATGAAACACACCAACGAATTTTCAGTCGCTGGTTATGTAGATAAAGAAACAAAACCGTTTGTTGAACACCTCTACCCTGAGGCACATTTTTATCACAAGGAAGAAGAACTGTATAGGAATGAGAGGATCGATGCTGTTGTCATTGCTACACCCAATGATCTTCACGAAAAAAACATGAACACAGCGATGGAAAACCAGGTGGCTATCTTTACAGAAAAGCCCTTGGTTACGGAACATGATTCATTCATAGATTTTTATAAAAAGATAGAAACTTACGAAAAAACTTTTGTGATCGGTACAGAACTAAGACACGACCCTGGTTTCATTCGTTTTAAAAAACATTTGGGTACAATACCCCTTCTATCCGTTTGGTGCCACGAGTTCAGACCACCCTTTCGTGCGGGAAGTGAGAGTTGGCGACTGGGAAGAAGCCGGACCGGGGGGACATTCTTAGAAAAAAACATCCACCATTTTGATCTTATGGTCAATCTTATAAAGTCCCCTCCTCGTGCTGTATTCGCGAAAGGAGACCACCCTGGAGAGATGATAGAAAACGGATGGGTCATTGTAGAATTCGAGAACGGAACCTTTGGAAACTTGGGGGTTTCTCTATCCTATGAGCAACACCATCTGGAAGTCGGCGTTCTTCAAAAAGACAATAAGTTTATATACAATCCCAACAAGCAAAAACTGATCTCAGGGAACACAGAAAACGCCCTCCTTTTTCACCTTGGTGGAATTGAACAAACAAGTTATGATCATCCAGGTGAGGTTGAACAGATGAAAGAATTCGCGCGTCTGATCAAATCAGAAAAGACGATGGACGGAGTTCTAAAGGAAGCTTATTGGAGTCATAGAATTGCCTTTGCCGCGGAGGAGTCGGTTCGAACCGGAAAGGAAATTCTGTTAGATTCATTTACTTCTATTAAAGGAGGAAAAGTATGAGCGTCATTGATATGCACCACCACATCCTTAACGTCCCAAACTATACGGAGAATTTAATAAAGCACATGGACCGAATAGGTATTGACCGTGTCTGCTTAAGCGGTCTCGGTCTTCCTTCAGATAATTGGCTTGGAGATCTTTCTCCTACAAATGAAGATGTCAGAAAAGCGATGAAAGACTTCCCCGACCGTGTGATCGGATTTGGAGTGATCCGTTTGGGGGAGTCAACCATAGAAGACGTGGAACGCTTATATGCCGAGGGCTTTAGAGGAATTAAAACAACCCGCCCGCTGCACAATTATGATGACCCCCGCTATGACCCTATCTATGCGAAGATTGAAGAACTTGGCATGCCGGTCCTTTTCCATACAGGCTTCATTCTGCAAACGAAAGTGGATCAGCGCGATGATGTATCATCTGCCCGCATGCGCCCGGTCATGTTAGACCGGGTGGCGCGCTCTTTTCCCAACCTGACCATGTTTATCGCTCACTTGGGAATGCCGTGGCACGAAGAGGCCGCTATGATGGCTCGCTTCCACCCCAATGCTTATGTGGATTTGTCAGGGTCACCAATGGGATGGCGAAACCGAAAATCTCCTTCCTTCTTTCAGGATCTATTCTACTGGGAAGGAGCTTTTAATAAACTCGTCTTCGGTTCTGATGTCCACTTTGACGACTTGGAAGCTTCTTACAACGACCATAAAAATCTATTTCAGATGCTTAATCTGGATGAAAACACTCAGAAACGCATTTTATCAGGTAATGTGAATGCCATTCTTAACTTATGATTGGAGGGAAAAGATGAATAGAACAGACGTTTCCTACACGTTGACAGAGGATCCCGTCGCTTCAGCCCATCACTTTGCCCGTTATCTTGCTGATTTTATTCAAGAACGAAACGAAGAAAATTTACCAACCAGGCTGATTTTGCCGGTAGGACCTGTTCGTCCATACCCAATTCTAGCCCGCATCAGTAATGAAGAAAGGATTTCATGGAAGAACCTCCATATCTTCAACATGGATGAATACCTGGATTGGCAAGGACGTCCCATTGAAGAAGATCATGCGTTTAGTTTCAGAAAGTTCATGAACGAATTTTACCAAAGCCTTAATCCTTTGCTCAGGCCCCCGAAAGATCAGTGCCATTTTCCTGATGTGTACAACATTGATGAAATAAGCAACAAAATTGAAGAGGTTGGTGGCATTGATCTATGTTTGGGAGGAGTGGGAGTCCATGGGCATGTCGCTTTCAATGAACCTGTCATTTCCAGATTCCATCAAGTCACTACGGAAGACTTCAAAAACTCTAAAACCCGTATTCTATCCTTAGCGCCTGAAACACACGTGATGAATAGTATTCGAACCAATGGCGGAAGTTTTGATGAATTTCCACCGATGGCCATCACCTTGGGGATGAAAGATATTCTTAATGCAAAGAAAATCCGCCTTTATTGCGATGGAGGATCATGGCAGCAAGAAGCCTTTTATCAAGCCATTTACGGGGAAGAAGATGTCCGTTATCCAGTCACCTTACTTCAGGACCATGAAGATCTGCAGTTCATAGCTACTAAAGAAACGGCCAAAAAAGTTTTAAGTGATTACTAGCAAACTAAAATAAAGTAGATAAAATATTGATATCCCTAAGAATGATCTCTTAATAGCCTGGCTTTTTAGGCTATTAAGAGATCATTCCCCTTATGAATATATGTCTATCTTTCTTAGTGTATTTATCGTTGATAGTGATTTCTACAATCACATGGGTACTAAAACCAATCACGATTATCCGTGATTTTTTTCAAGTATGCAGCCGATAATTAGACAATAATTTCCCGGGTAATACCTTTTTCAGCAGGTTACTGATGAATGAAAGGTTCCAAAGGATTAGTGAAGAACTCATTATGACGTAAAAAATGGAAGCCTCTACGTAGAGGCTTCCGTTTTGATTAAAAAGAATAAAACAATTTAAAAGAAAAGCGGCTTTCTAATTATGAGCGACTACAGAAGGATTGGATAAGAAGCTCCATTCCCTTTGATTGCGCGTTCGGTAATTAGCCAAGAACCATCTCCCATACATTTTAAAGGTTAAAAGATCCCAAGACGTTTTTTTGTTCTGATACGTTCTGGTGGATCCGTATATACCATTTCACCCTTAAGAACAACATGAGCATTTTCCATAAGTTGATACACTAGATCTGTCCCAAACTTTTTCTCAATTTTACTATATGCTTCTTTCATGAAGAATCCACGTTTTTTTGTATCATGAGCATTGGAGGCTACAAGATGGGTTAAATTAAATTCTATCATTTGATGGGAAAACTTTTGAATATCTCTTCCTAATTTCCCCACAATACTGGCCGCCGTTACTTGAGTTATAGCACCATTTCTAACAAGATTGTATAGCTCATTCGGTTGTTGTCGAAGAAATTTATTTCTCTCAGGGTGCACGAGTATTGGTTTATAACCCAGCAATTGAATATCATACAGCATCTGCTTAGCATAGTGGGGGAGCTCATGGTGTGGTAATTCGAGCAGAATATATCCACTATTATGATTAATAGAAAATACTTCTTCCGATTTAAAAGCCTCCAGATCTCCATTAAGTCTTATTACTTGACCAGGTAGCACGGTTAACTCAATACCTTGTTGAAAGAGTTCATCATTCAACTGAGCAGTTTTCTGAATGACGAGTGATTTAGGGTTATTATATTCGGAATGGAGATGATGGGGGGTAGCGACAATTGTATCAATCCCTTGATCCACTGCCTTTTTCGCCATATCAATACTTTCTTGCATGCTTTGAGCCCCGTCATCCATATCGGGTAAAATGTGATTGTGTAAATCAATCATACTTCCTTCACCTCTCTATATAATTGCGAATACCTTTAGTCCTTCGTTCCTATTCTTCAGTTCTTAAAAAAGAACATAAGATCAAAAAAATATCTCTAAGAGTTTAGCCATTGAATAATTATTTATAAAAAGCACTTGTAACTGGTAAAGCATTCAATGACCTTGCCTTTAGTTACCATATTCACAATCTCTATAACGAATCTCCTTATACCACTGCTCCTTGTGACCCTGAAGAATACAAGTGGGATAACTATAGTTTCTATATCGTTCATCATATACCAAGTTGTTCATTATACAGAACTACTACCTTTAGTATATAATAAGCAACCTGAATATTAAAGTTTTTTCAATAAATTTCCTATACAATTTTTATGGTATCCATTTATGGGCGCCACTATGGCGAAAGATTTTTGGCAATGTTCTTGCTCACTCAAGACTATATAGTTCTTAAAGATTACCAAGTTAAGAAAAACATAATGAAATTTATACAAAAAGCAAAGAAAAAAGCCACTCTTAAAAGAGTAGCTTAAGAATGATAATCCATGATCATTTCTCGAACATCTTGGACTTCCTGATTTGGAACTTCTAAATAATAAATACCATTGATCCTAGTACCTTGACCTGTCATTTGATAGGTTGATAAATTCTTTCTTGCTCCACTATAATTTCTCATCAAGTCCTGCATTGTATCGAAATCCATATTTGTAGATACATTTTTACCTAGAACATCTATGATTTCACCAGTTTGGCTAATAGATCCAACGTTTATCCCTTTATCTACAATTCCCTGGATGACCTTGCGCTGACGTTCGTTTCTTCCAAGGTCCCCCTTAGGATCTTCGTATCTCATTCTTACATAACCAAGGGCTTCTTTCCCGTTCATTGTAAGTTCACCTTTTTTATAATGGAAGTTATTCTTTCCATACCATTCGATATCGTTTTGAATGGTAATTCCTCCGACTGCATCCACCATTTCTTCTAAGCCTTCCATGTTAACTTGTACATAGTAATCAAGACCGATATCAAGGAAGTTCTCAACCGTTTGAATGGCCATGTCGGCTCCACCAAAAGCATACGCATGATTGATTTTGTCCAATTTACCTGCCTGTGAGGAATTTCCAACCATCTCTGTGCGAGTATCCCGAGGAATGCTTATGATTTGGCTGCGATTGTTGTTCGGGTCAACGGACAAGACCATCAAGGCATCAGAGCGACCGGAATCTCCGGCTCTTTCATCTACTCCCATTAACAAGATGTTCAAGGACTCCTTGTCCTTCCGTTTTTTCTCCGTCAATTTATGATCAATGGAGGCAACCTCTTTATGCATCTTTGAATCTACTGTGTTTTTGGCTCCACTATACAGAGAATAACTATAAACCCCTGCCGGAATAAGTAGAAGTAATAGTGTTATAAGCGTAATTTTCCACCATCGTGTTTTCTTCTTCTTGTGTTTCTCAGAACGTCTCATTTACAAACCTCTCCACCTTATTTACTATTTCATTCCATTATAATATTAGAATGTAAGACTAACAATTGTACGATTATAAAAAAATGAAAAAAATCCCATACTATTAAAAAGTAAAGGGAGGAAGAACGATGAGAAAGATATTTTTCACCATACTACCCATTTTTTATATGATTCTCATTTGGATCCAATCAAGTTTGCCAATTAAGAAAATTATGGAGTGGTTCCAATGACTTTGGGCTTCATCCTTGAAAGTTTGCATCTCATTGAATTCGCACTATTATATGTGTTTATTCTACTAGCTCTTAAGACTCACCATCGACTTACTATAATGACGAATTTGTTGGCAGCTATATTTGCTGCTTCTTATGGCCTAGTAGACGAAGTCCATCAACTGTTTGTTGAGGGCCGTTCGTTTACTGTCAACGACTTAATTAAAGATTGGATAGGTGTATGGTCTACTTATACGATAGTTACTCTCTATCAATTACGAAAGAGGAAACAAGAATTAACAGCAGCAAAAGTAGACAGCGATTTTATCACAATGCGCAACAAAACATCTCTTTAATAACCGTAGCGTATGTAATTTCCCTATCAATTTTATAACTCTTCTTAACTGATTATGGATGTTAATATGTTTAGAAAATAATCTCATTCATTCTTCTAACAGGCCTTCATAAAAAAAAGAGCCGCTCATATTGAGCGACTCTTCATCAAGCTTATTCCGTTACTTTCTTCTGAAGCGCTTCTCTTACTTCTGGGCTGACAGCACCGTCGCCACCAAGTACGGTTACAGAAGAAATGTCATTCGTGTAGACGTACTTCGTAAGATAAGCATCTACTTCTTTTGGAAGTCTTTCATCGTCAACCAATAGAAGCAGACCGTCATTTGCCGTTACCAGAGGGGCAGCAGCTAGTGCATCTGGATAGTTCGCTCCACTTGCTGCATAAAGTTGATCTGTGCTGTGACCAAACTCTTTAAGAAGTGCTACAAGTGTGCCGTAACGGTTTTTCCCTGACAGTCTTTCTACAGACAAGGCTACTTCATCTGCCTGAGCTAAGACTTCATCAGATACAACTCCCGTACCACCAGCGACATAAACATCTTCATTTTCCAGTATTTCAAGAGCTTCTTCAGAAAGATCCTCACCATTTGTAAGAACAATTGGCATGCCGTTTGCACCAGCGATAGAAGCTGCGCTCAACGCATCTGCATAGTTCTTACCAGTGGCTAAGAAAACACCATTTCCTTCAAAGCCATACTCACTTTGCAGCTCTTTGACAATCTCAAGGTTTGTACCGTAACGTGTATCGTCGGACAAGCGCTTGATATTATCGGAAGCGATACTGATGGTATTCAACTGAGTGAATACTTCCTTATCAACAGCACCTGTTCCACCTAATACATATACATTTTCAGCTCCAAGACGTTCGATTTCGGCAAGGGCATTATCATCCAATGTACCTTTGCTGTTAACCGGGATAATAGGTGCATTGGTAGCAGAAGCTAGTGGTCCAGCAGACAAAGCATCCGGGAAGTCATAGCCAGTTGTGACGATGACTGTATCGGCTCCGCCATCAGGATAAAGATCCTTGGAAATTTCAATAGCCGTTTCTGTACGGGTCGCACCAGAAAGCACGTCCACGACATCGGCATCCGTCGTGATAGGAACAAGGTCAAGGACTTCATCAGTGTTGGCATCTAACATGTACAATGCTGCATAACCCTTCATTGGTTCATCAGGTGTTGTAATAGACACAGGAACATCTATAGATTCACCTACACCCAGGGTTGTCGCTTCAGCACTCGTCTCTACAGAACCTTGAGTTTCCTCTGTTGTATCGTAGGACAATACTTTTTCCTCAGTCATGTTCAACGTATAGTTCACTGTATCTGATCCATTACCGAAATAATCCACACCAATCTGATACTCCCCATCCGGAAGTCCAGTGACGGAAAAGGCTTCGCTATCTGATGCAGTTGCACTGTACGCTACAATATTTTGATCTTCATCAAACAGGAACAAATCAAGATCTGCTGCTGTTTCTGGAGATACATCAACGCTTAAGGATACGTTGTTTTCGATGGTAATATCAATTAGATCACCATCTCTTTGATTTTCGTCACTATCTTGAGTGACTTCTCCTGTAAGTGTCTTGGATAATGGGCCGGAGAAAGCCACGGTTTCAAATTTCACATCCGCAGAATCTCTCAAATAGTTGGTAAATGTGATTTCTTCATTGATCTCCTCTGAAGTCGAAACTTTGCCCAAATCTATACGGCCTGGACTAGCCACCACATCTTGTGCTACAGCTTCAAGCGTATATTCATGGACTTCCTTTCCTTCTTCTGGAGCTGTTGTTCCATAGACATGAACTTCCCATACACCCGGTTCAGGAGATGGAACGACAAAGTCTTCAACATCCAATCCACCTGATCCATATCCAGCATAGCCAACGTAATCATTGACTTGTGTACCATCAGGATTGAAAATCATCATTCGGACGCGTCCTTCATAATCTCCACCTTCAGTAAGCGCGTTTAAAGAGAAACGCAGTTCACTTAAGCCAGACTCTACATCAAATGTATAGCCTTTGGTTTGGGAAGACTGAACTTCACCATTATCACGGAAGCGGTGTTTATTGTCTGCTGTAAACTCATACCCAGTCATGATTGTCTGAGCACTTCTTGCTTCCACATAGTGAGTGGATGGGTCATTGAAAATCAGATTACCAGCGTTTACACCTGTTTCCAGTTTCGACGCATCATAGCTGACCGTGATGTATTCATGTTCACCCGCACCTAGTGTAAGTTCACTAACTGACGGTGTGAACCAATCGTGAGTCGCTGTGATTTCTAAGTTTTTCTCTTCATCGGAAGGGTTCTCTACAAGGACTTCGACCGTTTCAGGTATATCCTTGTTACGAACATAAAGGCCAGGGCCACCGGCTACTTTCTCACCATGGTAGACGGTTACTTCAACATCCTTGACTTCATTGACGAAATGTTCGCGCATATATTCGTATGCTGCTGGTACATCGATAAGTCCAGCACCTTGCTGAGCACGGTTATAACCATCAAGTTCTCTCGATGTTTGAACCAATGCTTCTTTAGCCAGCTCATAATCAAATGGCAGGCGGTCTTTCAAGGCCGCAGATTTCAACAGCGCTACTGCACCGGCAACATATGGAGCAGACATACTCGTTCCCTGCTTCACACCATAGGCTGAATCTAAGCTACCATGCTGATGGACAGGCTCCGCAGCAAATGCAGATCCTGGAGCTACAACGTCCGGCTTCTGATCTCCTATTTCGTTAGGACCTACAGATGAGAAGTACCATAAACCTTCTCCATCAAGTGGATTACCTTCAGCATCCTTACCGTATGGATAGCTGCCATATTCTTTAGCCCACATTTCTGAATTAATGTAGGCACCAACAGAAATAACACTTCCCACATCACCAGGGGATCCGACAGAATCTACGCCCGGACCACTGTTACCTGCAGATGTAACGAAGACGATGTCATAGTCATCGCTGAGAAGAGTCATGAGCTCTCCATAGCTGCCTTCACCGATATTCAAATCAGGTAGGGAACCTAGACTCAAGTTGGCTACGTCTGCATCAAATCCACCCATATCTTCAGGGAGTGCTGCATCGATCATGGCTTTCTGAATGCTCCAAGTGTAAGCTCCACCTGCTTCTTCGAATACACGCATCCCAACAAGATCAGCTTCAGGTGCGACACCTTCTCCAGCTACGGCTCCTGTCTCATTATCACGTAACGGACCATTAGCAGCCGTAATACCTGCTACGTGTGAACCATGGCCATTGAAATCAGTGAACAAGTTAACCGTACGGATTCCAAACCGATCCTCATAGTAATCAAGGTCATTAACACGGAAGTTCGCGCCTACCGTATCATCGGTCACATCGATATCAAATGTCCCAGCTTCCTCATTTTCATACGCTGTCTCATCAGAGAAGTCACTGTCCATATCCGTATCGATATACAACTCATCTCCAATAAGAAGAACACCAAAGTTGTCTGGATTCCCCTGGATTTCTCCATCTACTTCTTCTGGCTGTTCCCCATCACCATTCAAATCTGCCATAGCATTGAAGTGGGTCTGGCCATAGTAAACATCGCCTTCTTCTGTGATACCCATGTCATTTTTCTGCTCTTCATTTAAAGGCATGAAAACGACATCACCCTCAGAGAAATAATCATAAGACTGTTCTTCAACAAACTGCTTGTAACGGTCTTCTACTGGAAAAACCCCTGTTTCGGTGCGATGATAATTCGAGACCGTATAATCTCTAACATTAACAATCTTAGAATCCCCAAATTTTCTCGTTTCCGCGAAGACTTCTTCAGCATCTTCTCCTTCTTCTACTTCAGGAAGATCTGTGAAAGACTCATGCCCAGGGTCTGGACCAGAATCAATAATCGCTACGGTCGTACCTTCTCCATCAAATTTCCCGTGAAAATCGTCCACGCCAGCAGCCGGGTGAGTTTCCAGCTGATCAGGACTTACGCTACCCTCTGTATTAACATCACTATTCCCTTTAGACTCAGAGTCTTCTGGAGTTGGTGCTAGTTGTACCTCTGCATTATCTCCGACAGTACGTACAGCATCCAGTTTCACAACATCAAAGATTTTATTTGTAGGAACATCAGCCAGATAACCATAGTTCCTATGATTTTGTTTGACTTTGACTCCAAGCTTTTCAAGTTGCTTGGTAGCATCGACTTTCCCGTTACCAATAATGACAAGTTCTTGCACATTCTCTTCATTATTTGCAAGAGAAACGACTTCCTTATAGTTTAATAGAGTATTAAATTTCTTCACTTCACTGGTGGTTTCTGCTTGAACGGCTCCTGGACTGTATGTACTAACTCCAGCGAAAGAAGAAGCGACAATAGCTGCACTGGCGAAAACACTTAAGGCTTTTTTCTTAGCATTCTTTTTGTTTGACACCAAAGTGTATAACCTCCCAAATTTTATGTGAATCGGTGTAAATCTACCTAATCCTTCCCTCCCTTTTTTAACAAACAATTTCAAAAAATTACAATTTTTATTGTAATGTAAAGATGTGTCTGCGTCAATGAATATTCACTCAATTTTGATAATTGTAAATACATAGGTTGAAAAGACTGCTGTTAAATAAAACCAATGACCCATTTCAACAAATTGGAAAAGGTAACCAGTTAAAATATTTATAAAAAAATAAAGGTAGAAAGCCCTATACCCATCAGGTGCTTTCTACCTTTATCCTAGTTATTTTTTTAGATTTCAAGTGTCCAACATAATCAGGGAGCAAGCTTTTCTATCACTGGTAAAAAGTATGGTCAATCTTCCATGCGTAAGGTGCAGGGATAGGGACCGTTCCTCCTACGATATGGTACTCCTCTCTATGATCGAACAACCGTATATTTTTGCTTGTTATGATCTCTTGATTCTCCTGGGTAATCATAACAGGGCTTTCCGATTGAACGGCAAGAGGAGCTGCTGCCATAGCATCCGGGAAGTTACGACCAGTCACAAAATAAATGGTTCTCGCCTCTTCATTTCCAAAGATGCGGTGCATTTCATAATTCGTTGCGTAACGATCTTTTCCTGCAATTCTTAGAGGGTTCGGGTCCGGGAGCTCCTTTTCCACTTCTTCAGAAACAGGCACGGATCCTCCTACAATATAATTCTTCGTTATATTTTCAGCTTTCATATAATCACTCACAACACCCGGGATGCGATCATGGCGCACATAAAGGACAGGGTATCCATTCATCGCGCTGTATCCGGAAGCAGAGAGAGCATCAGGGAATTCTTGTCCAGAAACAATGAACGCTTTATTGGTATCAAATGGAATCAATTGATTGACAGCCACAGCTGTCTGGTACCGATCTTCCCCGAATATACGGTGAGTGTTGTATCCATTAGATGCCAAAGAAGATTGCACGTCTTTCGACAAAGCGTTGGTCCCTCCAATAAGAAGCACATCAGACGCATCCAATCTTTCTAGTTCTTTTAATATCGAAGGTGATATTTCCTGCTTCAGTTCAAGCAGAACTGGACTGTTCAAATAAGAAGCGAGCGGAGACGCGGCTAAGCTGTCAGGGAAATCCTTGGCTGTGGCCAGGATAACAAACTTCCCTTTGACTTCTTTTCCATTAATGGTAAGCTCCTTCTCCTCCAAACCTGTCCACCCTTCTTGAGAAACTTCCACAGAAGTTTCAACGGAAGTCGAACCTGATATTCGTTGGTACTGTTTCACATTACTCAAGGTATCGCCTGCATGAATCATTCCATTCCCTAACAGAAACTCGCCACTAAGCTTTGTCGATGAGGCTTGTATTAATTTGCCCACTTGTTTTCCTGTTAGATAGGGAGAGTTTTCTATCAGCAAAGCGGCAAGTGAACTCACATGCCCTGTCGACATGCTCGTCCCATCCATAGCTTCGTATCCACTTTCTTTATATGTACTCCAGATCCCTTCCCCTGGTGTCACTACATCCACGCCTGAACCATAATTGGAGAAGGAGGCCTTGGATTGTGTCTCTGTATTAAAACTTCCAACAGCCAGCACACCTTCAAGAGCGGCAGGATACAAGGTCTCATTACGGTTATCATTTCCTGCAGCCCCCACAACGAGAACCCCCTGCTCCTGTGCATATTGAATAGCATCAGCTAAACCGAACTTATAGTTATATGTACCAAGGCTCAAATTGATAACATCTGCGTCTTGATCAACTGCATAAGTAATGCCATCAATAAGATCCGTCACATTCCCTTCATTTGCTTCCATAATCTTCACGGGTAGGATTTTCGTTTTGCCGCGGGATACGGAAGCGACGCCTTCTTCATTATTTGTCAGTGCACTGATCAAACCAGCCACATGGGTGCCATGTCCATAATGATCTTCAGGCGGCTGATCAGGATTTACGAAGTTTTTCCCTTCCAATAGTTGTCCCTTCAAGTCCGGGTGATTCAACTGAACCCCGGAATCAATAACGGCGACCACTGTATCTTCATCAAACTTTTCCTCTTGGAAAGTCTCCCATCCTTCTTGGGCATGGATGGCTTCAAGCGTAACTTCTTGTTTATCGTAATAGTTGTCGTTAGGATACTCTCCTTGTGAATAAACCTTCGTATCCATTTCTATGTATTCAATATCAGGGTCTTTCTTTAAAGCAGCCACTTTTTTCTGAACATCTTCTTTACGCGTGGAAATAATATCTACAGGAGAAGAAGATTTTTTAGATGCAGCTGTAATTTTGTCTTTATATTTCACAATGATTTTGACTTCATTTCCTTCTGCTTGTGCCACTTCCGTATACGAAAAAAAAATAGATCCTATAAGGATCATCAGGATAGCTGTGTACTGATAATGCTTCATGTTGTTTCTTCCCCTTTATTTTACTCTTGATCTTTCACTTCAAATTTAGCGATCTTTTTAAATTTATTCTTATATTCGGATACAGACTCCACTTCTATTACATAGGATCCTGGCGGCAGCGGGGAGAGCATAATTTTTTCTGTGTATGTTTCTCCAGGTTCGATGACTTTTTCAGTCACTTCCTGTGTAAACATTTTCCCTTTTGAATACGTGTCGATAAGCTGACCTTTACCGTCTCTTACATAGTATTCATATCGCTGCCCTGATCGAAAGGGTAAAGTGATTGGCCCATCCGTATCGTTATGGATGGCGTATTCAAAATGGTTGGATTGCATTTTCGCCCCTTTCCATTCAAGGGTTGCATGAACTTCTTTCTTATGATCATTGGATGCCGGGGTCTCACTCCCTGATGTTTCTGAACTGGTGCGCTGTTGGGGGTTGTTATAGGAGGCGTTTACCCACCAGACCGCCCCACCAAGTAATAGAATGAGAGATAGAACACTCCAGAATTTTGCCAAGTCTTTTCCTCCTCTCATTTTCTTACAGTTTACACGCAATTCCATCATTTTTAAATATATGAAGCTACTTTTGTTACAAACTTCTCTATAAACGCTCTCCTATTAACGTTCGTTTTCATACGCTCATGGAAAGGCAGCCGTTTCACCCATTTTTTCACACATTAAATGACTAAAAACAGGTTGGAATTTTATGTATTTAGGGGAATATACTTTATAGGCTGACCCATTCCAATAGAAGAGAGGATGTATCGATGAAGAATCTTTTAAAGGTAGTTGTCACGATGTTCTTCCTTTCCAGTCTGTCTATGTTCCTTGATCCTTTCTATGTTTTAGCTGAAAAAGAACCTAAGAAAATTCAAAGCTTTCAACATGAGGAAGATCAATTCAGGTCACAGTTCAAGCCTAAAAAAGTTACGTCACAATCAAAGAAACCCATTCCTTTGGATCAGATTTATGATAGACAAATAATCATTAAAAAGAAAGATGCCGGGGTTACTCTAAAATTACATAAATATGAGGTTGTAGACAACGATGTTTTAGAGAAACTGGCCCCTGGAATGTGGATGACCGTTCGTATTCCTGAATCGCTCGATTATGAAGAAGAACTTATTACAATTGATGAGCTTCCTGGAGTTGAGTCTGCCTCTCCTGACCAAATCTATCAACCTAGTTACCTTCCAAGCGATCCTTATTATAGAAGTCAGCAGGATTACTTAAAAGAAATCGATATGGAAAGAGCGTGGGAAATTACTCAAGGAACCAGTCAGGTAAAAGTAGCTGTCATTGATTCAGGTGTCACTCCTTCCCACGAAGATTTGACTTCTCGTTTAACAGATGGTTTTGACGGCATCTTGTCAGGGCCTGTACGGTCTGACGAAGTGGGGCATGGGACTCACGTAACAGGAATTATTGCTGCCAATGCGAACACCAAAGGGGTGATCGGCGTTTCCCCTAAGGTCAAGGTGGAGCCGATTAAAGTCGGTACACCGGATGGCTTGTCTACCACCGCCATTATAAGAGGCGTGCAGTATGCCATCGATAGAAACGTTGATGTTATAAACATGAGCTTTGGTGGCTATACACCCGATCCTCTTCTACAGGATGTTCTTTGGCAGGCCTATCAAGAGGGAATCGTGCTTGTCGCAGCTTCCGGAAATGATGATACGTCCGCTTTCTCCTTCCCTGCCGGTTACCCTTGGGTCATTGCCGTAGGAGCAACCGATACCACAAGAAGTTCAACAACGGCAGCCGGATTCAGTAATTATGGGCTCCATATCGATGTAGCCGCCCCGGGAGTGGGGATCGTGAGTACTGACCGTTTCGGGAGTTATGGAAGTGGGGACGGGACCTCCTTCTCTGCGCCGATTATCAGTGGTCTTGCCGCATTACTCAAATCGAAACACCCAGGTTGGAACCCGGATCAAGTTGAATTTGCCCTTCAAAATGGTGCGGAACAGCTCTATGGGCAGGAATCCCACCCCTACGTTGGCTTTGGTCAGGTCAATGGCTATCAGTCCCTTACTACCACACTTTCCGATATGGGTCCTGATACTTCTACATGGTCGGTGGATGGAGCGAAGAAAATCTCGGCCGGAACCTATAACGAGAAGTTCAATTTCCCAAATGACAATGATTTGTATGCATTTACGATGAAATATCCAGGAGAGCTTTCCATCAATCTTTCTCATCGCGCGAAACATATGGACCCTGTCATGAATGTCTATCAAGAAGTGGATGGTGTCATTTATGAACTTTATTCCATAGACAGCCGTTATGAAGGCGAACCAGAAACATTGTCTTTTTATGCTGACAGAGGTAGGTATTATATTGGTGTGAGAGATTATTATGCAAACTGGTCGAGAACAGCCTATGAACTGGAAGTGAAACAAAAGCTGGACCAGCCTGCTAGAATATACGGGAAAAACCGCTACGAAACAGCAGTTGAAATATCCAGAGAAAGCTTTAGGAATGGAACAAATACCATTGTACTTGCGCAAGGTCAAGACTTCCCTGATGCCCTCTCAGGAGCTCCTCTCGCCTATGAACTGGATGCACCAATATTATTGACACGTTCGAAAACCCTTAGTGAGGAAACGAAAAACGAGATTGAAAGACTTGGAGCAAACGAAGCTTATATTCTTGGAGGAAACGGTGCGATCGATGCAGATGTGGAAATGGAATTGAAACAGATGGGGCTGGAGGTGAAAAGGATATCAGGAGAAAATCGTTACCAAACCTCAGCCGAAATAGCTAAAGAGCTCCTCAGCCTTCAGGGTCGTTCTTCTTTTGATAAGGCTCTCGTTTCATACGGGCACAACTTCCCCGATGCCCTGGCTTCAGCTCCTTATGCTGCACAAGAGGGGTATCCAATCTTACTAACAAGACCACAGGCCTTACCAGAAGAAATCCGCCCGATTGCAAGTGGTGTAAATCAAGCGTTTGTTGTCGGGGGAGAAAGTGTAGTCAGCGATCAAATTCTTACGGATTTGCCAAACGGCGTCCGTTTCTCCGGAAGCAACCGTTATGCAACGGCTGTCGAGATCATGGAGGGGTTGGACATGAATACGGATGAGGTTTTTGTCGTTACTGGGCAATCCTTTGCCGATGCCTTAACGGGATCTGTCCTTGCAGCCAGTCGTCAGCAACCTATTCTCCTTGTCCGCACTAATCAAATCCCTGGAGAGATGGAAGCCTTTATTGACCGCCATCAGCCACAAGCCTATACCATCCTCGGCGGGTTTGGAGCGATCAATGAAGAAGTCGGGGCCCATTTATTACAATTGTCTTTGGAGTAAGTCTCAAGAGATTCCTTCTTTCCATGTGGTGCAGAGGGATGAACATAGGTTTTAACAAAAAGAAGCCTCCACTTTTATAAAAGTGGAGGCTTCTTACATGGACCATTACTTTTGTTTAAGTTCTTCTTCTACTTCCTCACTAACAGCTCCCGTACCACCAAGTACATGGAAGTTGTTGAGACCCATGTCCTCAATGACTTTTTGCGTAGCTTGAGGCAGTTGGTCTTCTTTTACAAGAAGCATCGATGCATCGTGCTTCGACGCCAGAACAGATCCTGCAAGTGCATCAGCAAAATTTATACCTGTTGCAACAAAAGCATTTTCTTCACTTGCCATTAGATCTTTAGCGATAACAGCCGCTGTTTCGTAACGCGTCTCGCCTTTATACCTTGTTGGAGCCGGCAACATGGATTCTACTTTTTCAGAAACGGCATTTGTACCACCGACAATGATACTCTGGTCAAATCCACCAAGAGCGGTCTTTGTAATTCCAGGTAGTTTATCCGTTTGGGAAAGAAGAATCGGGTAACCCTCTTTAGCCGCATAAGAAGCTACAGCCAAGGCATCTGGATAATTGCGTCCGTCTGCAACAATGACGTTATCCGGATTGCCGCCTAGACGTGCCGCGATACTTGCAGCTGTGGCATATCGGTTCTTACCGGAAATACGTTCCACATTCAGGTTCAAACCTTCTAGTTGATATTTCACATAGGAAGAAATGGCTCCTGTTCCACCTAATACGATCGCATTCGTCGCACCAAGACGTTCAATTTCTTCTTTCACTCTTGCATCAAGCTTGTTCGATTTTGTCAAAAGAATCGGAGCATCTTCTTTATAAGCTAAAGGCGCACCAGCCAGGGCATCCGCAAACTGATCTCCTCTTGCAATAACCACGGTATCGGCCTGCTCCCAGCCTTTCTTAGAGATTTCAATCGCTGTTTCATAACGGTCTTGTCCTTGAATGCGTTCTACATCATTCATTTGTTCTGCTACTTGATCAATAATACGTCCTTCCACTTCTGGAGAAACGGTTCCCTGCTCCTCTAAGTACTCATTGAAGACCTCATAGTCAACAAAGAAAAGTTCTTTCATCTTTCCATTAGCTTTCGCTTCAGCAAAGGATTCATAACCATCTCCGCCATCCGCAATGAATGCGTTCGTTGCAACAGTGTAAGTGCCGTTCATATCCAGAGCCTTATAACCATCGTCCGTTTTAGTCTGTACTTCCACAATACGGTCGCCTGCAGGCTGGTTACGATCAAACGTGTACTTCAAACCGGAGACCTGAGCAAAACGTCCGCCCATGTTTTCTAAATCGCTCACTCCATTTTCGAGTGAAGCCATTAGCTGCTCACCCGTCAATTCAAGAGTGACAAGCTGGTTTCCAAAAGGCATGGTTGTCAAAACTTCACCCATTGTAATGTCACCTTCACTGATGGATGCACGAATACCTCCACCATTCTGGATCGCAATCGTTGTTTCAGGAACTGCTTTCTGAGCTTTAGCAAGCATAGAGTCCGTAATTAAGTTTCCAAGGTTTGTTTCACCTTGACGAACATCACTACGCTCTCCATTTAATGCAACAGTAGTTTCACCGACCACTTCATTCTTAAGTTCTTCCAGAGGCTTTTGAAACTCTTCAAGTAATGCTTGAGCTTCTGCATTCGGCTGTACATCCGCTTCTTCAATATCAATCAGTTTTCCGTCCCATTCTTGAAGGACACCTTGATCATCAAAAGACACTTGTAGGTCACCTAAGTATTCATTGTATTCTCCTGCTTGTACAACGAGGGTAGGTTCGTCACCTTCGCCATCATTTAGAACCTCTGTTTCTTCCACTGTAGTGTGACTGTGAGCGCCTACAACGACATCAATTCCTTCGACCGACTCAGCTAGTGTACGATCGTAAGTGACACCGATATGAGTAAGAGCAACAATCTTGTTAACGCCTTCTCCTTCAAGCATCGTTACTGTATCTTCCGCTTTTTTCAAGTAATCTTGGAATTCAATGTCTTCTCCTGGATTTGATAGAAAAGCTGTTTCTTCTGTCGTTAGTCCGAATACTCCAATCTTCTCTCCATCCACCTCTATAATAGAAGCTGGATAGATGTTCCCGCCTTCACCCGGCTTACCAATTTCATTTTTGAACATGTCTTTTAGACTAACGTCTTTGCTATAGTCAATGTTTGCACTGACAATTGGGAACTCTGCTTCATCAATAAACTTAGCTAGAGGTTCTGTACCATCATCAAATTCGTGATTTCCTGGAACCATAGCATCATATTCCATCATGTTCATGAATTGAAGATCAGCAAGACCTTTAAATTCATTATAGAAAAGCGTACCTGAAAAGACATCGCCAGCATCCAGCAATACTGAATTTTCACGCTCAGCACGAAGTTGCTCCACTAAAGAAACCTTCTTTGGTACGTTTTCCAAATGAGCGTGTGTATCGTTGCTGTGCATGATTGTCAGATCAAAATCTCCTTCAGCTGCTTTGACTTCCCCGGAAGGGAAAGCCAAAGTACCAAGAGCAATCGCCCCTGATGCAGCTACAGTTGCAAGTGGTTTTACCATTTTCATAAAAATACATCCTTTCAAAGTTTCACAGTTTTTTATTTGTCATCCAGTTCGTTCTTCACTTCATCGCTTACGGCATTTGTTCCACCAAGAACATGGTATTGTGTGTAATCCTTCTCCTGGATCAGTGCTTCAATCTCATCCGGAAGGTCATCCGGCTTAACGAGAAGCATTGGGGCTTTCAATTTCGCTGCAAGCACGGATCCTGTTAAAGCATCTGCAAAATCCCGGCCCGTCGCAACCAGAGCAGTGTTCGTATCGCCGACTAATTCCTCTGCAATTTCTGCAGACGTTCCGTAACGATCAGACCCTTTGTAGCGGGTTGGGTTAGGGAGGTTTTTCATTACTTTTTCACTGACCGCATTCGTCCCACCAAGAACAATCGTTTCACCAATGTCAGACAAGGCCAGTTTCGTTTCTGAAGGCAGCTTTTTCGTGTTCGTCAATAGAACAGGATAGCCATGCTCCGCTGCATAGGAAGCACCGGACAACGCATCTGGATAGTTTCTTCCGTCCGCAATGATTGCTTTTTCTGGTGATCCATCCAAGCGGGCAGCAATGTTGGCCGCTGTTTCATAACGGTCCTCTCCTGATATACGTTCAACAGACAAGCCTTCTCCTTCTAATTGGTAACTGACATAATCAGAAATGGCTCCATCTCCACCCAGGATGACGGCATGCTTCGCTCCTAATCTTTCGATTTCAGCTTTCACCTCGGATCGTAGTGTGCTGGTTTTCGTTAATAGAATCGGTGCATCGAGTTTATAAGCAAGCGGGGCCCCAGCCAAAGCATCCGGGAAGGAGTCTCCTCTGGCAATAACCACGGTGTCGGCCTGATCCCAGCCTTTCTTAGAAACCTCGATGGCTGTTTCATAACGATTGACTCCTGAAATACGTTCCACATCTGTTCCAAATTCAATTTGAGCAAGCATTGGGTCATGGTCACTTGCACGTCCATCCGCTTCCGAGAAGTCAGCATTGATGTTGACACTATCAATCTTCGTTTGTTCAGCCAGAGAGTTATTGACCAAAATGTGATCAAGAACCTGAGAATTCCCTTGATAGTTGTAGGAATAACGCTCTTCCAGCGGAAGTTCTTCCGTCATGTTTGTCAGAACGTCCCCTTTTAATGTTTCAAGAGGTTCAGAGAATTCAAAGTCATTCAAATCTCCCAATACAACGACGTTCGCCCCATCCACTTTTTCTTCGTATTCATCAACAAAATCATTAAGGACCTGGGCTTGTTTCAGACGCTGGACCTGACTTCCCAGTTCAATTGGATAACTGGCACCAAAGAGGGCATCATCTCCACCTTTGGAATTGAAGTGGTTGGTCACAACAAGGACTTTTTGTCCTTTGAATTCGAATTCTGCAGCTAATGATTTACGAGAATCATCGAAGGCTTCATTCGTTGGATCGATACGACCTGGGTTAAGGTTAAGCCCTTCCGCTGAAACCTCTACACCCGTGGTGGCATCCCCACTCGGCTTATCGACCATGGACACACGGTCAGGGTTGTAGATAAACCCGACGCGAATGTTTCCTCCGGGCTGACCGCCATCCGTTTTATCCAAAGGAGCAATTTCTGCAAACTCATAAGTTGGTCCACCCTTTGCCTCAATCGCATCAATGAGCTTCTGATAAGACTGATCTGCCTTAACGGTACCATCGTCTGTCGGGCCATTATTGTCTTGAACCTCTACCAATCCGATGATATCCGGCTGCTTCAAGTTGTTCACCATAGAGTCAGCAATACGATTCACTTTGTCCATAGAAGTTTCTGCTGAAAAGTTTTCCATGTTATAAGTAGCTACATTCAACTTTCCTTCTTCAACGGCAAGGTCAGTCGTTTCCCTTTCCGTACCACCATCGATGATGGTAGGGAACTCTCCCGTCGTTCGGACCTTAAAGTTGCTATAGTCGTAACTGACGATACCCGTGACAGACCCATCAAGCTGATCCCCAACTTTGACATTGACGTCATAACCATCAACATCCAACAGCACACGCTCAGGGTTCGCGTCTTCCTCCGTCAACAACAGGCCGCCGGCATCGGTCATGGCCTGATCTTCATTGGTATCTACATAGACAGCGACCTCATCATACTTCGGAGGAGAAGTGACGTGGGCATCTTTCAGCTCAATCCGCATGCCTTCAAGACTTTCATAGAAATCAAGACCGTCTGTTTCAGGATCAAAACTTTCCATTCCATCGTCCTCAATGTTCACTTTCGGCTGGATGCGATCCTCTCCGATGACGACCGTATCTGGTAAGGTGTTCTCAGATGATAGAATCGTAGAATCAGAAGCTGTGATTTGTGTGGTTAAAAGATCATCCGCATCATCGTATCCATCTTCACGCCACTCTTTAACTTCACCATTCACAGATACTTCATCCCTGACACTCACACCAGAGTTTCGATCATAAACATAGATCCCCTCTGATGTTGCAATATCATCATCAGGGTTTGTCCCTTGAATATAATAGCCATAAGTACCATCCAGAGCTGTGACAACCCCGGTGACATTTTCTACATTCATATCGACGTATGGCGATGTATGGGAAGATCCTTGGATATCATGAATTTCCAATGAATCAACAGCTTTCAGCACTTCATAGGAGTAAGTAAATACTTCGCTCGTTTCTCCGCCCTCTTTGACTACAACCGCTTTGATTGTCGTATCTTTATTGATAGTGATAGGAGAATCGTAAACTTGACTTTCACTTGTAGGTTCCGATCCATCCATTGTGTAATGAATGGTTGCATCCGGTTGAGCCGTGCTGAGCGTGACTTCGGACCCTTCTGGAATGTTCCCAGAGTCCTTAGAAGCTATAACTGAGAAAATCTCTTCAATCACATCACTCTGGATGCGAGGGATTAAACGATATTCATCAAAGCTATAGGTGACCACTCCGCGTAACAACTCATAGGTCTTCCCTACTTCGAAATCAACACTACCCTCGTTTGGAGAGATAAGAAATTCAGTACCACTTTCCTCAGCTAAATAATCACCACCGTCTCCTTCACCAACGATTTCCACATCGGTGAGTTCAACATACTCCCCTTCGAAATCTTCGCCTGATTCCTTACTGAAATCAGCTCCTTCTACTTGAAGAGCTGCGGGTACACCTTTATTTTCTTCTGTAATTTCAATGTTTTCTGTTTGTATTTGTTCTAGTCCATAGTAATCAGACAAAGCACCTTCTGCGGTCAACTCATCACCAATGATGACTTTTTGGGACGTACGAACGACAATGCCGCCTGTTTCATCCTGTATGTACACATTCGTTTTATCTCCAGCTACAAAGGTTGCTGTTGCAATCCCTTTAATTTTGACATCCGTACCTTTTTCGGAGCTTCTAGCATCAGCAATACTGGAAAGTTCAACGGGTTCGTCTGGTGCAGGTGGTTCTTCTTCAGAGCCTTCGCCTGGGAATTGACCAATATAGGAAAATTCATCTTTTCCATGTTGTTCAAAAGACACAGACGGGTCGAACGCATCATCAGGGCTCGTATCTCCATCGAGATGATCTGCTTTCCTTGTCAGCGTTACATCACTTCCGAAGTTGTCCGCTGACCCGATTTGACCAAGTGAATCGACAATAGAATCACCTTTCTTTAGTAAGATGACATCATTTCCATTGAAGTTCACAACACCGTTTCCTGTCCTGAGGTCTGCATCATCCAGCTCACTAGCTGTAGCACGCTGGTTGGCCAACACGAAAACATCACCATCTGCAAGCGTACCTTCTAAAGATAACGAAGCTGGACCAGAAGTGTTTCCGTTCGAGTACACTTCGAGAGTATATTGACTCAGATCTATATCTTCCCCAGTACCGTTATAGAGTTCCAGAGCTTTATTGTAAGAACTACCTTCTACATACTCTGTAACCAATAGCGAATCCGGCGACGTTGATTCTGCTTTAACCGGATGAGCAGGGACCGAGAACATCCCAAGCACCATTGAACTGACAACGACAGAGCTGACTCCACGTACAAAGTTTTTCTTTCTCAAAAGAGATAACCTCCCAATATTGTTTATAATTCTACAAAACTCCTCAACAACCTCCATTATATAGGAAATATTGTTTAATTTGTGTTAATTGTGTAAATCTTTGCTAAACAGTTTGAAATCGCTTACAATTATAGATTAATAAATAGCTGTTTTTTTTATCTCAAAAATGAAGAGTCTTCTCCTGCGTTCACCAAACTATTAAGTATAAACGTCCATAATAAAAAACCCCGATACCAATCAATGGTTTTCGGGGTTTTTCGTTTTATTTCTAACAGCAAAGTTGTGCTCCCATCTTCTTATAGTAAGACTTCCTACATACATCATGAGCACCATGAAAACATAGCCATCCATAGAATAAATAAATCGATCGATCAAATAGAAGATCAGAAGGAAGGCAGAGGCGATAAGCGTATCGATGATCACTTGATTTTTGAAAGAAATCGTGGATCACCACCCTTCATCGCTCAGGCCTGCGCCCATGTTGCAAGACGGTTTCAACGATAACATCGGAAGCTTCTTCTAATACCCTTCGATCAAAGGTCATATCCGGATGATGCAGACCCGGCTGAAGATCGCATCCGATAGCCAGCATCGTCGCTTTGAGCTCTGGCTTCATAATGGAATAGAAATGAAAGTCATCTCCCCCTGTCGTCTCGATCACAGGTTTTACATGGTCTTCGCCTTTCACTTCATTAATCGCACGTTCCACGTGCATGACAACTTCTTCGCTCATGACTGCTGCGGGGACATCCGAAGCGACCTTCACCTTTATCTCAGAACCATGTAATTTGGAAACACAATCAGCAATGGCTTCAACTTTCGACAATAGTTCTGTCATAGCTTCGTTCGTCCGGGCCCGTAGATCGATAGAAAAAGTGGCATTGCCGGGAATGATATTTGCACTGCTTCCTCCACTTTGAAAAGAAGTCATTTTTGCCGAATAAGGAATTTTGGGATCTAAATGAATGGAGTTCATCATCTGGACAACTTCCGCCCCCAGCTCGATCGCATTTTTGTTAAGATGCGGGCGTGCCCCGTGGGCATCTTCCCCCTTGATCTCCCCTTTCAAAAAACGGACCGCTCCATGCTGAATCCCTGGAGCGAATTCACCAGTACGAAGCTCCTGCACCGGTCTAAGGTGCAAACCATATAGGTATTCCACAGAATCGATGACACCTTCCTCCACCATCTTTAAGGCACCTTCAATCTTTTCTTCGGCCGGTTGGAAGATGAAGCGAATTGTCCCGTTCCATGAATCTTTTCGTTCCTCTAACTTGTAAAGAGCTTCAAGAACAATCGCCATATGGGCATCGTGACCGCAGGAATGATTCGCTCTAAACTCTCCATCCACTTCCTGCCATAGGGCATCTATATCAGCACGCACAGCGATCACGGGGGCGCCTTGACCAAGGTCCGCAACTAAACCTGTGCAATCATCAAATTGCCTGATTCGCGCATTCGTCTTTTCCAGCAATGATGCAATATATGCAGTTGTTTCCGTTTCCTTCCAGCTGATTTCTGGATGATCATGAAGGTGTTCAAAGATTTCATGTACCGTCGGTCGGACGTTTTTCTTCATAGACACACTCCTAAACAAAGTGGATATTTTATTAAACATTTCCCTATTTTTCAGTCTTTACCTCCCCCAGGTGAAATTAAATTAATGGAAAGTGGAAAAGCATCCACAAAATAAACCAGAGCAAAGGAATTCTCCCGCTCTGGTTTATTCATGGACAAACGTCGAATTTTTTGTACTTTCCTTACTTTTAGGATTCGCTTCAAGTAGCAGATCAACAAGGTGAACAGCAGACATGTTCTCTGACTCACCTTCTCGCTCAATACCGACTTTCATTTGAAGCAAACAACCCGGATTCGTGGTTATGACTGTGTCAGGATCTTTCGAGCAAACATCTTTCATTTTCACATCCAAAACATCCATCGATTCGTCATAATTCACCATGTTGTAAATGCCCGCAGAACCGCAGCAAAAATCAGGACGGTCCAGTTTTTTGAATGTCAATCCAGGGACCTTGTCCAACAGTTCCAACGGAGGCGAAGTCACCTTCTGCACATTGGTCATATGGCAGGATGGTTGGTAGGTAATCGTTTGATGAACGGGCTCTTGGAAATCCAAACCGTCCACCTCAACGAGCACTTCAGATATGTCCATGACTTTCTCTGTAAAGGCTGAAGCCCGGCTGTACCATTCTGTTCCTTCCTCAAATAGATGATGATATTCAATAAGACGAGCGCCACATCCACCGGCGTTGTTGATAATATAATCAACATCTTCCTCTTCAAAAGCCGTGATGTTCCGCCTGGCTAGTTCTTTCGACTCCTCTACTCTGCCTGAGTGAGCATGTAGCGCACCACAACAAGTCTGTTCTTCAGGGAGCACGACCTCCAGGCCACTTCTAAGCATCAGTTCAATCGTTTTCTCATTCGTTTCAAAAAAGACACCGTCCATGACACAACCGGTGAAAAAGGCAACCTTCCCTTTTGCCGGCCGCTTCCTTATGTAGCGCTTCACTCGCTGCTTCCGCTTCTTAGGTGATGGTTGTTCGGGAATCACTTTTTCGAACACGCCTAAATGAAGGGGAGCGGCCTCCATGACTTTCATCAAATTTGCCAAACGCTGAACCCCTGACTTTTGATAAAACCAGGTCGCTTCTCCTAATGTCTTCATCCATTTAGAAGAAGGGAAAAAGGTGCCGAAAAGAAACTCCTCTGTCTTCTTCTGCATCTTCCCTTTAGATCTGTTATCTTCAATGACTTTTTTCGCACTCTCCAGAATCTGTCCATACTGAACATTCGTGGGACAGACTGTTGTACAAGCCATACACCCGAGGCATTTTTCAATAGGATCTTCTAGGTCGTTAATGGAAGCTTTATTCTCTGCGACCATTTTCACAAGATTGATCCGACCTCTTGGAGAATGGGTCTCCCTCTCCATCGTTTCATATGTCGGGCAAGCAGGTAGGCAATAGCCACATTGGACACAGTCAAACGTTTTATCATAACTGAGTTTTTGCTGAAGCTCTAATAAATTACCCATGAGTCAGCACCAGCTTCTGGCCTTTTTCCGGAAAAATTTTGCCTGGGTTCATAATTCCGTTTGGATCCCAACTGTCTTTTATCCGTTTCATCATATCCAAGCCGGCAGCTCCAAGTTCGTATTCCATGAACGGAGCTTTCATCGTCCCGATGCCATGTTCACCTGAGAGCGTCCCTCCTAAATCAACGGCTGCTTCAAATATTTCCTTTACCGCTTGTTCGACACGCTCCATTTCTTCCCTATCCTTTTTGTCACAGAGGATATTCGGGTGAAGGTTCCCATCTCCGGCGTGACCGAATACAACGATAGCCAAATTGTATTTTTCTTTTATACGTTTCAGGCGGTCCATCATATCCGGGATCCTGCTTCTTGGGACGGTAGCATCTTCTGAGACTTTGGTAGGTTTGATTTTGGCAATGGCCGGGGACACTTGTTTCCGTGCAAACCAGATCGCTTCTGCTTCTTCCGGGGTTTCAGGAACGGTTATCCCGGTGGCTCCAATGGTTGTCATAATTTCATGCAGGGAATCCATTTCTACATTCAGTGTTTCCGGGTTTCCGTCCAGCTCAACAATGACGATCGCTTCAGCTTCCTGCGGGAGCCCTGAAGGACGAAAGTTTTCTACTGCAGCAATACAGGCCTGATCCATAATCTCCAGCTTGGAAGGTAAAATCCCTGTGGTCAGCGTACGCGAAATAGCAGCTCCGGCTGTACGTACATCAGCAAATTCCACCATCATTGTCTGTTTAGCCAGGGGTTTAGGGACAAGTTTTAAGGTGGCTTGAGTGATGATTCCCAAGGTTCCTTCTGACCCAACGATGAGTTTAGTCAAGTCAAAACCGGTGACATTTTTTATTGTTTGTCCTCCTGTACGAATCACTTCTCCTTCTGGGGTAACCAATTCCAACCCAAGCACGTAATCTTTCGTTACGCCGTATTTCAATCCTCTAGGACCGCCTGAATTTTCTGCCAGGTTGCCACCGATGGTTGCCACATGAGCACTGCTTGGATCTGGAGGATACATCAGCCCGTGCTTTTCAGCTTCTTCATTCACTCTTGCCGTTAGTACACTGGGGGAAACTGTCACCGTAAGGTCTTCCACGGCTACGTCCAGCTCTTCAGGCCACTGGGAAAGGTCAAGAACCACACCTCCATGAACAGGCAAAGGACCGCCACTTAAGCAAGTCCCTTGTCCTCTTGGATAAACTGGAATGTGGAAGTCGTTCGCTACCTTCACGACATGAACAACCTCTTCCTGATTCTTCGCTTGTACGACGATTTCAGGAAGATGCTCACCGAAAGAGGCGTCGAAGCTGTAACTGTAGCGTCCGGCCAAGTCAGTAATAAGCTGACGGCTGGGTATTTTCTCTGAGAGAACCTCCATCCACTTCTCCATGTTCCTTCCTCCTATATATTTCCGATGGAAACAAATTTGGCTTCTAAATATTCCTCGATTCCTTGGCGGCCACCTTCACGACCGGTGCCGCTTTCTTTCATTCCCCCGAATGGAGCCTGAGCAGTCGTTGGAATTGGATCATTAAGACCGATGATGCCGTATTCCAGTCCTTCCATTAGACGGTAAGAACGAGAAATGTCCCTGGTAAACGCATAGGCGGCAAGCCCGTATTCCGGATGATTCGCTCGCTCGATAGCTTCTTCTTCCGAGGAGAATGTATAAATAGGAGCTACGGGTCCGAAGGTCTCTTCTTTTGTGATGACCATTTCATCGGTTGCGTTCCCTAACACCGTTGGTTCAAAGAAACTGCCACCTTGCTCTCCAGCCCTACTCACGCGCTGGCCCCCGCATAGAACAACAGCTCCTTTTTCTGTAGCATCTTTGATTTGTTCTTCGACTTTCTCTACGGCACCTCCGTCGATGAGTGGACCGATTTCAACTCCATCGTCCAATCCGTTCCCAATAGAGAGTGCTTGTACTTTCTCAACAAAACGCTTGGAAAACTCTTCTGCGATCGTATCCTGTACATAAATACGGTTGGTACAAATGCACGTCTGCCCGGCATTGCGGAACTTACTACCTACAACACCTTCAACAGCGAGATCTATGTCAGCATCCTCAAATACTACAAAAGGTGCGTGACCGCCGAGTTCCATAGACACTTTTTTCACCGTATCAGCAGAATCGCGAATCAACTTTTTACCCACTTCGGTAGAGCCGGTAAACGTAATCTTTTTCACTTTCGAGCTTTTCGTCATTTCGCCTACAACACTTGAAGCTGAACCAATGACCAAGTTGGCGACTCCTTCAGGCAGCCCTGCGTCGTGGAAAGCTTCGAATACCTTGATTGCTGATAATGGCGTTGCTGAAGCTGGTTTGACGACGACCGGACAGCCGGCTGCGAGCGCCGGGGCGATTTTCCTTGTAATCATCGCAACCGGGAAATTCCAAGGCGTTACCGCTGCGGTTACCCCAACAGGTTCTTTGAAAACGTGCAGACGCTTGGATGGATGAGACGCTGGAATGGTCTCTCCATAGACACGTTTTGCTTCTTCGGCATACCAATAGAGGTAGTCAATAGCAAGATTCACTTCGCCTTTTGACTCGTTCAACGGTTTCCCCATTTCTTTCGTAACCGTTTCGGCAAGCTCATCTGCTTGCTCTTTAAGGATATCCGCGGCTTTAACAAGATAGGCCCCGCGCTCTTTAGCGGTCAACTTCTTCCATGCAGCAAAAGAACGGTCCGCAGCGTCAATGGCACGCGCAGAATCTTCAGCTCCCCCTTTTGCCACTTGTTGAATCACATCTCCCGTCGCAGGGTTCGTTACATCCAGCTGTTCACCTGACTGGCTTTTCGTCCATTGTCCATCGATATATAACATGAAAAGTCCCTCCTATTTATCCTTCAGCACTCGTTCAACAACGTTGATGACCCGGTCAATTTCTTCACGTTTGACAGTCGTCGGTGGAATGAATCGCAGCACATTCTTCTTCGTCCCACAACCTAATAGAATGATGCCTTCGTCCAATGCGACTGTTCTAATTTTAGAAAGCATATCAGGGTCAGGAGATCCATCTTCTTTTCGAAGTTCGATGGCAAGCATCAGTCCGACACCACGAACGTCACCGATTCCCTGGACCCGTTCTTTCAATTGGAAAAGGGCTTCCTTGAAATAAGCGCCTTGATTTTTTGCATTCGGCAAACCTTCTTTTTCTAAAATATCAATGGACGCGAGTGATGCTGCACAAGCGACAGGATTTCCACCATACGTCCCTCCGTGCGTACCTGCCGGCCACTGTTCCATGATCTTTTTCGGTGCCACGATGGCACTGAGTGGGAATCCGGCCGCAATCCCTTTGGCAAGCGTTAAGATATCTGGCTTCACACCAAAATGCTGATAGGCGAACATTTCCCCTGTACGGCCAAAGCCCGTTTGAATTTCATCAAAAATAAGAAGGATTCCATGCTCGTCACAAAGGGTACGAAGTTTTTCCAAGAAGCTTTTCGGTGGAACGATATATCCGCCTTCGCCTTGAACAGGCTCAAGAATGATGGCAGCAACACTTTCCGGATGAACTTGAAAATCAAACAGTTCTTGAAGTTGGGCGAGGCAGCGTTCAACTTCCGCCTCTTCTGACAGCCCTGTCTGGTAAGCATAAGGATAATCCGCATAGTAGACACTTGGAAGCAGGCCTTCATAATCCTTCCGGTACGCGGCATTCGAGGCTGTAATCGATGTCGCCGCAATCGTACGACCGTGGAATCCACGCTTAAAGGAAATCACGGCTGGACGCTTCGTTACTTTCTTAGCAAGTTTAATCGCGCCTTCATTTGCTTCTGCTCCGCTGTTACTGAAATACACCATCTGCTCGCCGCCGTTCAACTCGTTCAGCTTCTCCGCAAGCTTCACATACGATGGATAATAGACGACATTGTGCCCCCCATGGATCATCTCATCCAGCTGGGCTTTCGCTGCCTCCACGACTTTCGGGTGGTTATGACCGACATTGGTCACCGCCACACCACTGGCAAAATCTAAATATTTCGTTCCATCCTCACTGAATAGATAATGCCCTTCCGCTTTCACCATTCCTAAAGTCGTCGCCCGGGAAGCCGTCGGGGGTGTCACTTCACTCGCACGTTCATATAAGCTTTTTGTCATTTGTACCATTGTTTGTACCTCCTAGTTTTGAAAGATTTTCTCGGTTACTTGACGCGTCAGTTGGGGCAGCGTTGTGAACGTATAGGGTTTATACACACGCTCGGTATATTTGTGTGCGTCTTTTCCATAGACGCCCATGTTGATCGATGGGATATTCAGCTTACGAATCTCTTGGATTGGAACAGGATAAATTTCATGATACTCTGGAAAATTATCAATCAACGCTTGCACTTCTTCCTCTGAATCATGCAGTGATAGATAGCTGCTGTCCGATAAGAACGGGAAGAACTTCTTCACTGCAAAAGTTCCTTCCACTTGATCTTTATTCTGACTTGTTACTTCTTGAAGCACGTCAATGATTCTCTTTTCGCTCTCCACTTCTTCCCGCAAAAAGTTATGGGGACAGTAAGGCGGAGCAAAGAATATAACGACCTTAGGCTGCTTGTCAGGGTCCACACTCTGTAAGCTTTCTACGACATGGAAGGCGATCTCTCTTTTGTCCATTTCCTCCTGAGAGTATTCAAGCTCTTCAATGAAGGTTCTGACATCGATTCCCTCCGTTTCAAGGTGACGAACATACTCTTCATACGTATAAATGGAAACATCCCAGTGCAGTGATTCCTGGTCCGGGTAGTTCCCCGTCCTCAAAAACGTCCGGTACTGCTTCTCCATGTGTGCTTGTGTGGATGCACACGCTTCAGTCGTTTTGGAAACGAGCTTCTCCATGACTTCGTCTGGAGAAGATTCATAGATGAAATAATTGAAGTATAGCCGGCTGTTGAGAGGCGTCTGTACATTATAGAAATCTTTTTGATCCCGCTGTTGCAGACAGGTTGGCGGAAGCATGTGTTCTCCATTGATCCGCTCTGACAATTCCATGTTGTTGTTAATTCGTCGATTGATTTCTGCTGAAATCAAGGTGGGATCGACCCCGGTCAGCGTTTCCCCAACGTGCGCTTCTCTGCCGAAGATTGAAAAGCATGGAAGCAATTTCCCAATGGCTCCGGTGTAAATGTAGTAATTGGGATCCCCTGGATACAGCTCTGTAACAAAGTCATTGTTAATCGCCACTTTTAAATCCAACCCCCACTCCTTTTGAAGGCGTTGGAGCTCCTCTACAGAGTCAATCACTCCCGTGTGCTCGTTTTCCTCAATTGGGTTCAGCATAAGAAGGACATTTCCTTCCAACTCTTCTGACCGCTTAGAAAAATGGATGAGGTTCACTAAATGAACGGCGATCCCGCTTTTCATATCCACAGAACCCCGACCAAACATCCAATCCTCACTTCTTGCATGGCTGCGAATTTCAGGAGTCGGCCCATGTTTTGCAAAATGTTCTCTCAATTGATGCGGATGATAAGCAAGCCCCTTCAGTTTCCCAAAATCGTCGATGCCTACCGTGTCCATGTGGGAATGGTAGAGCACCGTGTCTGCATGTTTTTGATTTCGAATGATCGCATAGACATTTTTCCGACCTAGGAAGTCGTTCTTCAAAGGCTGTGTCCATACAGCTTCTGGATGGTCTTTAAAATAGGGGATCGTTCGGATAAACGCTTCTAAATATTCAGCAATTGTCACTTCCCCTGAGGTTCCGTTAATGCTCGGAATATGTACAAGAGCCTTCGTCAGGCGTTCAATCTTATCCTCATCCTTGAGGTCCCGGATCTCAGCGTAGAGAGTCTCCGGGCTCCTTGGTTGTAACGCATCTGCTTGAGATGATAGAGTCATACGAACGCTCCTTCCTTTAGTAATATTTAGCCAGATCCACGAGATTTCTCATTCGATGCGACTCGTTTCTGGTGAAATTCCGATAGTTTTCCAACAGGATCTCCATACACCTCGTCATGTAATGATCAGATTTCGCTGACATGTGAGGCGTCAACAACAAGTTGGGCAACCCCCAAAAAGCATGGTCACGAGGGAGTGGCTCTTCGACGAATACGTCCAGTACAGCGCCTTTGATTTTCTTCTCCTTCAAATGAACAGCAAGAGACTCTTCATCCACTACACCCCCACGCCCGAGATTCATGAATACGGCTTCCGAATGAAGGCGGCCAAGCACTTCATCTGAGAAAATGTTTTTCGTAGAGGGGGTGTAAGGGAGAACGGAGAGGACATAATCGTACTCTTCAAGACGTTCCAGACCCTCCGCCATCGTGTACACTCGTTCAAAAGGTTCCTTCACACTTCCCTTTGTATTAACACCGTCGATCCTCATCCCGAAAAATTGAGCCGCCTCACCAATTTCGCACCCAATCGTTCCAGTACCGAAGACCAGCACTTTGCGGTCGACCAGTTCCCCGACAAGAGTCTCCCTTTCCCAGACCCTGTTTTCTTTTAACTGCAGGAAGCGATGGAAATGCTTTTCAAAATGAAGCATGGCCCCAATTACATATTCCTTCATCGACCTACAGTGAACACCTCGGGCATTTGTAATCAATAGTTTCTTTTTTCTTAATTCATGAAAAGGAAGATCTTCTAAACCTGCACTTAACAACTGGATCCACTTCAATGATTCAAAATCGTGGATATTCTCTTTCGTCAAATCGTTACCAAACGTGATCAGAACATCCGTTTCTTTACGGACCTCTAAAGGTACTTCTTCGATGCAAGAATAAATGAAGACCTCTTCCTTATTCTCTCGTTGCCAGCTTTCCACATGTGTCTGCCTCCATTCATCCGACGTACTTACAATCATAGCTAGTTACCTCCCGTTATAAAGTTCTGGTAGATATAGAGATAATGAAGGAACAAAGGTAATGATTAATAAGGATACAATCAAAACCAATAAAATTGGCAGAATCGCTTTTGAAATACTCTCAATTCTTGTTCCGCTTATATTAGAGGCAACGAATAAGTTGACGCCTACAGGGGGAGTAATGAATCCAATCGCAAGGTTTGCGACCAAGACGACTCCAAAGTGAACTGGATCCACACCAAGTCCCGTCACAACAGGCAATAAAATCGGTGCCAAAACGACAAGCGCTGAAATCGTATCAATGAATGCTCCGACAATGAGGAGTAAAATGTTAATTAAAAGCAGAATGACGAACGGGTTTTGCGACAGATTCGTTAAAAACTCAGCAATTGTCATAGGTACACGTTCGGACGTCATTAGGAAAGAAAACGAAATCGACAAGCCAATGATGATCATCGTCGCACCGTTAATGACCGCCGCCTCCGATAGAGAGTCATAGACATCTTTCCAGCTCAGTTCACGGTAAACGAACAGACCAACAACGATGGCATACACCACGGCCACCACAGCTGCTTCCGTCGGTGAAAACACACTCCCGTAAATTCCACCAAGAATGATGAAAGGAATGAGGAGCGCCCATTTCGCGTCCCAAAACGTGCGAACCACGTCCTTGAAAGAAAAAGACTCAACAGCCGGTTTGTAATCGTTCTTCTTTGAAATGACATAGGAAATGGCAAGCAGGCAAATACCGATAATGATTCCTGGAATAATCCCCGCTAAGAACATGCTTCCGACTGAAACACTTCCCACAACCCCATACAATACAAAGGGGATACTAGGCGGAATGATAACACCTATGGAACCAGAAGCCGCCGTAATAGCTGAGGCGAATCCTTCCCCGTAATTCCTGCGCTTCATTTCTGGGATCATAAACGAACCAATAGCTGCCACTGTGGCTGGCCCTGAGCCTGAAATAGCTGAGAAAAACATACAAGCCACAACCGTAACCATTGCGAGCCCTCCGACGATCCAACCGACAAGCGCACTGGCAAAGTTAAGAATCCGCTTGGATACCCCGCCCTTTCCCATTAAGATTCCCGCTAGCATAAAGAATGGAATGGCCATTAATGGAAAAGAATCAAGCGAAGTGAATGCTCGCTGAGCAACAATCGTCAAATTCATATTGGTTGCAAATAAAATGGTAAAAATGGATGATAACCCGAGAGCAATAGCAATCGGGACATTGATGATAATAAATAGAAACAACGTACCAAATAAGATTAATATTGTCATAATTGTTCACCTTCCGAAGAGGAATATTCTCGATTCGGATTCTTGATGAGGAGAATAAATTGCTGAATCAAACGGATGGACATTAACAAACCGCCTACTGGAATAGCAAGATACGCCCACCACATCGGGACTCTCATTGCCGGTGATACTTGTCCTTGCTCAATCAAACTAAGAATCACTTCACTTCCCACATAAGCAAGTGTCACTGCGACAAAGAACCAAAGCCCAAGCGCAACAACGTCTATGATCTTCCGGAATAAAGGAGGTAGCAAGTCCTTGAACATTTCTACTTTAATATGTTTGCCTTTGCGGACAGCGAAGCTTGCAGCAATCCACACCTGCCAAATATGTATGTAACGAGCCAACTCTTCTGTCCAGCTCATCGAATCGTTGAACACGTAGCGAGATACCACTTGATAAAAAATGAGAAGTACCATTAAGGCCATTGTGATGACAATGAGTATTTCTTCTAACCTTTCATCTATAAATTTCTTCATCGTGTCTCTCCTTTGATAATCACGCCTCTTTCAATTATTGAATCAATTACGAGAGTCGGGTGAGGCCAACTACCTCACCGCTCTCTCTTTTTTATTCGTTTGCTGCTTTCGCTTGTTCAATCAAGTCCGCACCGATTTCATCTTCGTATTCGTCATAAACCGATTGAGTCGCTTCAATGAATTTCTCCTTCTGCTCAGGAGTCAGTTCATTCACCTTCAACCCTTCGTTTTCTTGTAATTCTTTCAGGAATTCCTCATCCTGCTCGCTTGCGAGCTTACGTTGTTCGTCTCTGTAGGTTTCTGCTTCTTCTTGGAGAATGGTCTGTAGTTCTTCTGGGAGGCTGTCCATAAAATCTTTATTCATAAGTAGAATCGTAGCAGCGTAAAAGTGACCACTGACTGTCAAATAATCCTGGACTTCGTAGAATTTATTCGTGTAGACAAGGGATACAGGACTTTCCATCGCGTCGTATGTACCTTGTTGTAAAGAGGTATAAAGTTCACCAAAGGCAAATGGAGAAGCATTTGCACCTAAGGCATTGAATGTATCAGTATGGACAGGGTTTTCCATTGTTCTCAGCTTCAACCCTTCCAAGTCACTCGGAGTTTCAATCGGACCTTCATTATTGAGAATGTGGCGGAAGCCGTTCTCACCGAAAGCCAGACCCTTGAAACCTTCGTCTTCAAGATCTGTTAACAAAGAATCGCCAAGTTCCCCATCCAAAGCGGAATAAGCGGCTTCCTTTGTTTTGAAAAGGAACGGTAAATCAAACACCATGAATTTACTGTTGAAACCAGAAAGAGGGGCCACTGCGGGGATCGTCATCTCCAGATTACCCATTTGAACCGCTTCAATAGCTTCACGATCAGAAGCATATAAGGATCCGTTCGGATAGGCTTCGATTTGGAGTTGACCATCCGACCTTTCCTCCACACGCTCAATAAATGATTCCAATGCTACGTGTGTCGACTGTTCTTCACTGACGAGGTGAGCAACTTGTATTTCGTAGGTTTCCTCTCCTCCTTCCGAACTCGCTTCATCACTGCTACACCCTACCAAAGCAGAAGATACTAACAACCCAGCAATCGGCAATAACCATTTTTTCATCATTTAACTGCCTCCCCTTTATGATTGATAATTCTTTTCGTTACTTGTTGGATATGTGTCTCCATCTCTCGCTCTGCCTGTTTTGAATCATTGTTTTCGATCGCATCGATGACTCGGTAATGTTCCTCTACCGCACCGATGGCACTATCAGAGAGCGTACTCGTTAAAATTAAAAAGCGCTGAATCTGGCTGTTCAGATTCTCAATGAACTCTTTCAATTTCTTATTTCCAGAAATTTCAGCAATGTACGAGTGAAATGCATAGTCGAGATCAATAAACTTATGGAAATTCTGTTCATCAATAGAAGCCCGCTGCATATCTGACAATCGGCGCAGCTCTTTCACATCTTCCTCTGTGGCGAGGGTACATGCTAACCCCGCGGCCATCGACTCTAATCGCTCACGCACCAGTAAGAAATCATGTGCATTCTCTGGTGAAACCGAACTTACTCTTGCCTTACTTCCCTTTTTCACCTCCACAAGCCCTTCAAAAGCTAACTTTTTCAATGCCTCGCGAATTGGTGTCCGGCTGATTCCCAACTGCGAAGCAATCTTCTCTTCCGTCAAGTAATCTCCAGGAACAACTTCATTGTTGATGATGGATGCTTTAATCGCCTTGTAGGCTTGTTCCATCAATGTTTCTGTCCGAGCAATTCTTTCCACGAAAACTTCCTCCATTGTTTCAGTATTCTGTATCTCGTATTCTGTATACTGTATACAGAAATCTTAAGTCCTATTGTGCTATTCAATTGACTGAATGTCAATACTTTTCAGAAAATTTATACAATACACTGTTTTGCTTTCTTGAAAAATCTAAAAAAAGAAAGAGTGCGCCGAGACTACAGCGCACTCTTTTTCAACCTTTATTATTCCTATATTTTTTTATGCATTTCGCTTGTAAATAAAACAAAGGAAGCAAACTTAAGCAAATCAACGAGTATTTTAAAAAAGGGTTGGGGATCAGGAAGAATAACAGCGAGTAGACTAAAATCCATATAAAAATAACACAAAGGGTTATAAGACTTTTCCCATAGCATCCTCCCAGATTCTTAAGAACCTTACGAAAATATCTTATTGACCTTACTAATTTCTTTATCCGATAATCCAACATCCAGTGTCTTCAAGTTATCTACGACCTGCTCCGTACGTTTAGCTCCCGGGATCACCGCATCAATGGAAGGCTGATTCAAGTACCACGCTAAAACAATATGAGGAATCCCCACATTTTTTTCTTTAGCTATAGGTCTGAGCTGCTCCACCTTTTCTAGATTCCGCTTGAAATTCTCCCCCTGGAAAAGAGGGTTCTTCGCTCGGAAGTCATCAAAGGTCGTGTTTTCATTATACTTTCCGGCGAGCAGACCGGAGGCAAATGGAAAGTATGGAATGAAAGAGATCTGATTTTCAGCCGTGTAAGGAAGCATTTCCTTCTCCGCTTCACGTTTGAACAGGTTATATTCACCCTGAATGACATCTACGTATCCATCTTTATCCGCTTCTTTCAGTTGATCGACCGAGAAGTTCGATACACCGATGGATCGAATTTTCCCTTCGTCTTTCAACTCTTTCAAGGCACCTACCGCTTCATCTTTTGGTGTAGATTCATCCGGAAAATGAATGTAGAATAAATCAATATAATCTGTGCGGAGACGCTGCAAGCTATTTTCTACGGATTTTTTGAGAAAGTCAGGGGAATTGTTGAAGACGACATCTTCACCTTTGAACTGGTGAGCACCTTTTGTAGCAAGAATAGTGTCCTCGCGCTTGTATTCCTTCATCACTTCTCCAACCAGCTCTTCCGATCGTTCAGGACCATAGATAAAAGCTGTATCCAGAAAGTTCATCCCATGGTTGAGTGCTGTGCGAACAACATCCTTTCCAGCTTCTTCATCAAGATTCGGGTAAATATTGTGACCACCAACGGCATTAGTTCCCAGGCCTATTGGATTTATATACAAGTCATATTTCCCAAGTCGTGCATTTTTTTCCATTAAGCACATCTCCTTTATACTTGGTATTTCTTTTCCGTTCCACTACACAAGGCATTAAAAACACTCGGAGTCTCTGGAGCGCTTATAAAACAATCACAGCAGAAAAAAAGGAGCCACGCATGATAACGGATCATGCGTGGCTCCTTACTCAAATAAATGGCTGTTGGGATTATTTCGTAACCCGTTTCGCACCATAATATTTCGGCGCCCAATAACCATTTGTGTTCATGTTCGTCACAGTCACTCCTTTTGATAGAGTGACATGGACCACTTGTTCATTGCCAATGTAGATGGCTGGATTTAAGTAACTGGACTCAAAGAATACGATATCTCCTGGCTGCAAGTTCCCTTTATCCACTGATTCACCAATCTCCCATTGACTTTCTGCATAGCGGGGGATGTCTATCCCTGCTCCTTGCTTGTAGGCATATTGAACAAAACCTGCGGTATCAAATCCTTCAGGTGTTGCCCCGCCTGAGGAGTAATCAACTTCACCGATGTACTTCGTGGCTTCTGATACAATCGGGTTTTCTTTTGGAATTTCCAACCCTGTAAACCTTTTAACTCCCGTGAATTTCTCCTGCCAATACGCATCACTCAAGTAAGCTAATGTCACTTGCTTCGAACGGGAAGCATGAATGAACTTGCCGTCGCCTACGTAAATCCCATTATGAGAAATTCCTTCACGGTACGTATCGCTGAAGAAGATGACGTCTCCAACTTGAATGTTTTCAAGTGCTATATCCTGGCCAACAGACCATTGCTGATCTGTAGATCTTGGTAAGAAGATGTTTCTCGCTTCTTCAAATACGTAACGTGTGAATGCTGAACAATCGAACCCTTCTTCTGGAGTTTCTCCACCGAAGAGATACGGGATTCCAAGGTATTGGAGGGCTGTTGCAACAATATCATTTTCCTCAGCAATATCTGGACCTTCGGTTATTCTTCTTGCTGTTAAGAAGCGTCCACTCCAATAACTGTCTTTCTCGAAAGAGGTGACTTCTACACCTTCGGACACAGATGGGTGAACCATTTGGTCATCTCCCACATAAATAGCCGCGTGGGATACGCTCCCTTCTTCATCTTCAAAGTACAGAACGTCTCCTTCTTGAATTTGATCGCGTGCTACTTCATCACCATAGTCCAATTGGCTATCCAATGTGCGCGGCATAAGAAAGTCTAAGACTTGTGAAACCACATATTGGACGAATCCAGAACTATCGAATCCTTCTGGTGTCTCTCCACCTGTTTGGTGGGGAGATCCAATGTATTTCATAGCTTCGACAGCCAATTCATTCGTAGGATCAGGAATTTTCACTACAGGGGGTTCCTCCACACGTCTTGCTTCTGTATAGCGAGGACCCCAATAGCTGCTGCCTTCCATTTCTCCGACTACTACACCTTGAGAAACCGTTGGGTGAATGATCTTGTCATCTCCCCCATAGATCGCAACGTGCGTCAGACCGCTATCTTCATCTCTACTGAAGAAGACGAGATCGCCTTCCTGAAGGTCTTCCTTCGCGACAGGCTGACCAAGATCTGCCTGTTCGCCCACTGTACGTGGCAGGTCAAAACCTAGCGATTCATTAAATACGTATTGGACAAAACCTGAGCTATCAAAACCCTCTTCACTATCTCCACCATATTCATAGGGTGTTCCTATATGCGTTTCGGCCGCTTCTGTTAAAGGATGGG
>NZ_BJYD01000025.1 GCF_007991335.1 Halobacillus faecis
GGCGGCTTGCGTTAATGGGTGCGTGAATGTTGGGCCGAGTTCTGGCTGTTCTTCCACACGTCTCGCTTCTGTATAACGAGGGCCCCAGTAACTGCTGCCTTCCATCTCTCCGACTACCACACCCCGAGAGACCGTTGGGTGAATGATCTTGTCATCTCCCCCATAGATCGCAACGTGCGTCAGACCGCTACCTTCATCTCTACTGAAGAAGACGAGGTCGCCCTCTTGAAGATCTTCTTTTGCCACAGGCTGACCAAGGTCCGCCTGATCGCTAACCGTACGTGGCAGTTCGAAGTCAACCGCTTCACTGAACACGTACTGTACAAAGCCTGAGCTGTCAAACCCTTCTGTACTGTCTCCACCAAATTTATATGGTGTTTCCACATGCTTCTCGGCTTCTTGTGTTAAGGGGTGTGTGAATGTTGGACCAAGTTTTGGTTGTTCTTCCACACGCCTCGCTTCTGTATAACGAGGACCCCAGTAACTGCTGCCTTCCATTTCTCCGACTACGACACCTTGGGATACTGTTGGGTGAATAATGTTGTCATCTCCACCATAAATCGCTACGTGGGTCAGGCCACT
>NZ_BJYD01000026.1 GCF_007991335.1 Halobacillus faecis
AAGGGGTTCCTACATGCGTTTCGGCCGCTTCTGTTAAAGGGTGGGTGAATGTTGGACCTAGTTCTGGTTGTTCTTCCACACGTCTCGCTTCTGTATAACGAGGACCCCAATAACTGCTGCCTTCCATTTCTCCGACAACGACACCTTGAGAAACCGTTGGGTGAATGATCTGATCGTCACCTGCGTAAATGGCGACGTGCGTCAGGCCACTGCCTTCATCTTTACTGAAGAAGACGAGATCGCCTTCCTGGAGGTTTTCCTTCATAACTGCCTGTCCAAGGGCTGCCTGTTCGCTCACTGTACGTGGCAGTTCAAAACCTAGCACTTCGTTGAATACGTACTGTACAAAGCCTGAACTGTCAAAACCAGCCGTACTGTCTCCACCGTATTGATATGGTGTTCCTACATACTTTTTAGCCATTTCAATTAAAGGAGAATTTGTCCTCGCAAGACGAATCGTATCTTCTGTTATTCTTACTGATTTTCCATAAATCATGTTGGATAGAAACTCACCACTATCTATATCTGACGTAGTTACAGTTGCTACCTCCTTTGAGTAATGGGCAATTCTATTGTCTCCTCTGTATATTCCTCCCTTTATAATCTCTCTTGAGTCTTTATCTTCCAGGAATACCAGATCCCCAGCCAACAACTGTTTTCTATTAATATGTTCTCCATAACCCATTAGCTGTTCATAGCTGTCTGCAGCTGGAAGACTAAGTGACTTGAAAAGAATACTATCAATGAATAAGACGTCAGGATTGCTGTGATTATAATAGCTCTCATCACTCAAAGGAGAATCCGCATTATATATTTTATACCTGAGCTCATCCGTCACTCGCCTTGATTCTATGTAATTCTTATCCATATTAGTTTGTTCGAAGGTTTTTCTTATAACCCCATCTGTTTCCGAAACTGTTACAAATTGATCTTTACCAATCATGATCCCTATGTTTTCTTTATTTTCTTCTAAGAAGAAGACGAGATCGCCTTCTTGTATATCTTCTTTGTTAACAGATTCTCCGACATAGTGGAACTTCTCCATAGTAGATGGAAGTTTGTACTCAAATAGGGATCTAAAAACTTCCTTAACCATACCTAGGTTATCAAATCCCCCCCAATAGCTATCTCCACCTTTTTTGTACGAGGCTCCTATCATCCTTTCAGCCTCAAATGCAACTCTTTCTTCTCTTGTAGGTTCAACGACTATATAAGCGTTTGAAGGTGAATTGGCGTCATATACTGTTTCATTGCCTGCATTGTCAATCACATAGACCTTATCTATTTGATGTGTTCCAATCTCTGTATATTCTGCAATATGTATGTCCGTCTTGAATTTACTATTATCCTGATCACTACTTGTTAATGGATATCTTCGAGACTCGCTTCCGACATAGGAGTAGAAGGCTTCATCCACGCCTGAAAGGTCATCTGTTATTTCTGCTTCTAATATAACGGAATCTCCTAATGTAAGATCTGACTCATTCCCGACAACCTGTAAGCTCAACACATCTGGTGGAGTGTCGTCTACTTTATCATTAATAACATTAAAGGTATGATCCTGTGAGAAAGTTTCAAAACTTTCTCCCCAATTCTTTAAGTATCCTCCTTCATGCTTTGAAACACTATAACCGACGACAAAACGACTTAAGTTCCATTCGCCTCCTTCGTCAAACTCTTTAATAACATATTCTCCATGGTACACATTGTTGTTATCGTCAAAGGGTGATAAATAAATCACTATTTCCTTTCTTTTAGAAGGAGATTGATAGTAAGCCATCATGTAGTTGATATCTTTATCGTATTCTGCTATTGCGGCTTCTAGTTGAACCGTTTCTCCTACTTCAACATCTGTATTCTTTAGTTTTAAGTCTGCGAGTGGCGGAATTTTTTCATCAGCATAAACTTGTGTTGTGTTGATTAATGCTAATAGAAAGAATAGTATTCCACCTAATAGTTTCTTCTTCATTTCATCCTCCTCTTAATGATTTTTTTTACGAATTCCATTCTAACAAAATTGACTATTTTTCGACATTAAGTTTCAGTAAATCGTTTTTCACTCTAATAGCCTGCTAAACAGAATTCACTCCATATTCTTTATCGGCAAAAACCTTTTTTTATTTAATAGCAATTCTGAAGAACATAAGGTTTGATAATTCTATACTCAATTTCTTGCAACCCTTTAATAACCAAACCCAATAACTCCCGCTAGTTATCTATATCGTTCTACATGTGCCTTATATTAAAACACCCATATAATATTGGAGAGACACAAAAATACCGCGCATAATTAATCATGCGCGGCTTCCTATACTCTCTAAAATAGTTGATTGCAATATACTTTTTTTCGACTAGTTCTGCTTATTATTCTACGCGCCTCGCTTCTGTATAGCGAGGACCCCAGTAACTACTGCTTTCCATTTCTCCAACGACCACACCTTGAGAGACGGTCGGATGAATGATCTGGTCATCACCTGCGTAAATCGCTACGTGCGTCACACCACTGTCTTCATCTTTACTGAAGAAGACAAGATCGCCTTCCTGAAGGTCTTCCTTCGCTACAAACTGACCAAGGTTCGCTTGTTCACTGACTGTTCGTGGAAGCTCTAAGCCTAGAGCTTCGTTAAATACATACTGCACAAATCCGGAACTGTCAAAAGCTTCTCCATTATCTCCACCATACTCATAAGGCATTCCCACATGCGTTTCAGCCGCTTGGGTTAATGGGTGGGTGAACGCTGAACCAAGTTCCGGCTGGTCCCCCACGCGTCTGGCTTCTGTATAACGCGGGCCCCAGTAACTGCTACCTTCCATTTCTCCGACAACCACACCTTGGGATACAGTCGGGTGAATGATCTGGTCATTACCTGCATAAATCGCTACGTGCGTCACACCACTGTCTTCATCTTTACTGAAGAAGACAAGATCGCCCTCTTGAAGGTCCTCCTTCTCTACTGACTGACCAAGACCTGCCTGTTCACTGACCGTACGTGGAAGCTCTAAGCCTAACGCTTCACTAAACAAATACTGCACAAATCCGGAACTGTCAAAAGCTCCTCCATTATCTCCACCATACTCATAAGGCGTTCCTAAATGCGTTTCGGCCGCTTGGGTTAATGGGTGGGTAAATTTCGCACCGAGTTCCGGCTGGTCTTCCACGCGTCTCGCTTCTGTATAGCGAGGGCCCCAGTAACTGTTGCCTTCCATTTCTCCAACGACCACACCTTTGGAGACTGTTGGGTGAATAATCTGATCATCGCCTGCATAAATCGCTACGTGCGTCAGGCCGCTGTCTTCATCTTTGCTGAAGAAGACCAGGTCCCCTTGCTGAAGGTCTTCCTTGGCTATAGCCTGACCAAGGTTTGCTTGTTTACTGACTGTTCGCGGAAGCTCTAACCCTAACGCTTCATTGAATACATACTTCACAAAACCTGAGCTGTCAAATGATTCTCCATTATCTCCACCGTACTCATAAGGCGTTCCCAGATGCGTTTCAGCCGATTGGGTTAATGGGTGGGTGAACGCTGAACCAAGTTCCGGCTGGTCCTCTACGCGTCTCGCTTCTGTATAACGAGGGCCCCAGTAACTGTTGCCTTCCATTTCTCCGACAACCACACCTTGAGAGACCGTTGGGTGAATGATCTGGTCATCGCCTGCGTAAATGGCTACGTGCGTCAGGCCACTGTCTTCATCTTTACTGAAGAAAACAAGATCGCCCTCCTGCAGGTTTTCTTTCGCGACGGACTGACCAATGTCTGCCTGTCCACTCACTGTACGTGGCATATCGAAGTCTAAAGCTTCATTGAACACATACTGCACAAAACCTGAGCTGTCAAATGATTCTCCATTATCTCCACCATATTCATATGGTGTTCCTACATGTGTTTCTGCTTCTTGCGTTAATGGGTGCGTGAAGGTTGAACCAAGTTCTGGCTGGTCTTCCACGCGTCTCGCTTCTGTATAGCGAGGGCCCCAGTAACTACTGCCTTCCATTTCTCCAACGATTACACCTCGGGAAACCGTCGGATGGATGATCTTATCATCGCCCGCGTATATGGCTACGTGAGTCAGCCCGCTGTCTTCGTCTTTACTAAAGAAGACGAGATCGCCTTCCTGGAGATCTTGCTTCGCGACGGACTGACCAATGCCTGCCTGTTCGCTCACTGTACGTGGTAGTTCAAATCCTAGGGCTTCATTAAATATATACTGAACAAATCCTGAGCTGTCGAAACCTCCGTCACTATCGCCACCGTATTGGTATGGTGTTCCTACATAATTATCAGCTGTTTTGGTTAATGGATGTCCAAATTCCTCAGTATCATTTGCAGTAGATCCAGGCACATATTTTAATCGCTTCGCTTTAATAAATTCTACACCGCGCGGCCAATTCGGATCATCTATGCTTTTAGTAGTAATCCTATTGTCCGATTCTACTGTGGGTATATAGATATAGTCACCTCCATGCCAACCGGTGTGAATACCAACATGGGTCAACTGATTAGTTTCTTTTATTCCCATAAATACGAGATCACCAGACAATATGCGTTCCCGCTCTATAGACTCACCTAATTCCGCTTGTTCTTCAATTGTGTCCGCTTGATCATAACCTAATGCGTTCGTAAGGACTTCGTTTACAAAGTCTACCCCATTTTCATTTCCATCATAATAGATAGGGTAAGTACCTGAACGCATGTTCTCAACTTCTTCATCCATTAAGTAATTTGGCATGTCCAATATACGCCTGCCTTCCACATAGCGCTGGCCCCAATATGTTCCATTATTGATATTATCTATTCCTACAACATTAGACTTGGTACGGTGAATGACTTGGTTATCTCCAATGTACATCGCCACCTTTGATTGCCCCTCATAATCAAAGAATACCAGATCACCTACCTGAAGATTGTTACGTTCTACTTTCTTTCCTATAGTAGAAAGTTCCTCCATATCCGTCGGAAGGTTATAGCCTATAGACAGATAATATATCTCTCCAATGGTATAATGAAAGCCATAATTATACCAACCCAAGTAACTCTCAGCTTCCGATAAGACTAATTTTGATTTGGGAGATTCAATGACTTCAAAGTCTAAATCTAATGTACTGTTATCTATCGTTGTTTTATTTCCTATCTTGTCAATGGCTATCATTTCTTCGAATGAGTACAAACCAACCCTTGTAGAAGCCCTAACATCAAAGGTTCCCACGTATTTGCCTGTAGACTCTTCTTTGCTCATGGTAATCGTTTTGCCCATATATATAGCCGCTACATGTACGACACCTGAGAGGTCATCACTTACCTTCGCTTCAATTCTTACAGAGTCACTTGCTTGAAGCCGTTCTTGATCCTTAATAATGGATACATCCTGTATAGTTGGAGAAGCCAAATCTTCAGTCTCATTGTTCTCTACAGTAAATGAATAATTACCAATTTGATCATATTTTACAGACCAACTGTTATAATCAGCTGGACCATTCATCCTGTATCCTACAGTCAGCGAGGTTAACTTCCACTCTCCGTTCTCAATAAACTCTTCCACTTGATAATTACCTGTCCATAAGGCACTTTCCTTATCTACAGACAAAAAGGCGTGTTTTTTTACATTACCAGAGGGCGATATAAACTCTGCTTTTATATATCCTACTGGTTTATCAAAATAATCTTCTTGTAGCGTTGCTTGGAGTTTAAGAACATCGCCTACTTCTACGTTTGTCTTTTTAATTTCCATACTTTGAAGTGGATGATCAGTGCTTTCGGCATTGACATACGTACATGGTAGCCATGCCATTAAAAACGTCATCATCCACAAATAATACTTCCACTTCCCCTTCATATGTACCCCCTAAAAAATGTTATAAGTCGTCACCTTAAAGATATAAACGAGAGCGAGACTTTATTTCAAAAGTCACAAACTTGAATAAAAAATCTCCCGCTTATTATTAGTAAGAAATTTTATTAAGATTCCTCCCCTTCTCTCTCTATAATAGGTAAAACGATATACTTCCATTTAATATTATCGTCAGATACTGTTTTTTTTTTAATAGAATTTGAGTAAAAATGACGAGAAATGAAATAAAAAAACTTGCATCGCATAAAAATGCAATGCAAGTTTTAACTCTTCTGTTTCCCATTAGGTTAATATTTATTATTGTATTATTTCATTTTTCGTCTTTTTATCCTCTTGAAATCAGTAATTCCCTCCCCCTTAGAGTTAGGGACGAATGAATGAAGACTACAGCGCCCCAGTAATTCTTATATCGATGGGTATTATTAAAGAGGATGTCCCTCAATGAAGGACACCCTTTTTTCACTCAATCGTTAATATCATAGAACTTCACAGCAAACAAATTTATTCCTGGAGAGTAAACCACCCCGTCTCCTGCTAAAGTTAAAGGACCACCAAGTCTACCTTTTACACCCTCACTTACGTAGGAAATTAATCTCTTATGTTCATTATCAAATACAACTATACTAGAAGTATCTGTCATCGAATCGCTTGAAGCCACATAGCTATTACCAGCGTCGTCAAACATAACTGGAAATGTTTTATATTCAACCCCATAAGATGCTTCTATTTGCTTCGTTTTAGGATTTACAATGGTTATTTTGTTCGCACCGTTCAAATAGATTTCACCTTTAGGAGAGACCCTTGGCTCGGTGTCATTAGAAAAAAGGTAATCGGTTGAGACACTCCACAGTGGCTCTTCATTATTTTGAGTTTCAGGTGAGACAGCATAAAGCTTATACCTTAGCGATGAGATTACATATACGGTTCCGTCTTCAGCTACAGCCGGTTTCCCACTTAAATAATGATCTTTTAATAGAGTTTCAACTTCGCCTTGTGCATTAATCTTGTACAAACTTCCTTCACTCACTATAAAAATCTGGTCACCACTTACTTCCACACTAGAGATAGACGGATCACCCTCAGGCAAAAGGTTAGCCTCCCAAGCGATGTCCCCATCTTTTGTTACTGCATAAACGGAAGATCCTCTATCTTCCCAAAAAGCGGAGGTTACAGGTACAATTAAAAGGTCATCCATCATGGCCATGTGTCCACTGTTTATTCTACCTACCTCAAAGGTTACAGGAGAAGTCCATAGTGGCTCCCCATCCAAATCATAGGCCATAACCCCTTCACTATTTTGAGCAAAAATCTCTCCTACTTCAGTTACAACAGGAGAGCGATAGAATATGGGTCTTTTCCGCTCCCATCTCTGTTCTCCAGCAGGAGTTAAAGAAACGAAAGTTCCTCCACTTTCGGTATAGTATAAATTCCCCTCAGGTCCAATTTTCACTTCTGATGGTACGCCGATCTCAGTCTTTTTCCAGAACAATTCAGGTTCTACAGGGTCTTCCTGGTCTTCATCCGGATCTCCTGTATTCAAACAGCTACGTTTGCTCCAATTATCTTCGTTGTAATCCTCAGGTATTATAGAGAACTCTTCGTACACAATGAACTTCCAAACAATTTCAGACGTTATATAATCCCTATATTTGAAGCAGGGTTCTCCAGCTTCATTTCGCCATATTCTCCCTTCCACACCAGCTGAGTTTTCTGAGCTTACCAGTCCCAATTGGTTATATTTTATATCGAGATCTAGTGTTGGTCCAGCAGTAGCTCTACCTGTAAAATCATAGTTAATTGGTTTTATCTCTGTTTTTAGACTCTCACCTAAACCTACGTCACTTTTTGCATATTCAATATGTCCTTCCTTATTTTTATATCCAAAGATTTGAACCTCTGCATTTATTGTTGCATCCTCTACCAATTTAACTTCTACATAACCCTCTCCACTTGCAGTAATTTTCATGCTTAAGACAACCTCAGCAGAAAAAGCATTTTTTACAGGTAACTTGATTGTAGCCAACTTTATACTACGCTCATAATCCGCTGCAACATCTCCCCTCAGCCTTAAGCTAGCATTTTGTTTTCCAGAAAGAGAAATGGATCCCTCCTTCAATAAGATATTGGAATAATCCACCTTAACGGATAGAGTAGGACCTTCTAATAAAAATTCTCCATCCAGCCTTAAAGAAGCTAGACTGTCATCCCCCTCATATTCAAGAAGTGATTTGTCAAAAGTAAAAAGGTATTTTTTTAGTGAAAACTCCGTTTCCGATAGAAACGATTGTAAGGAAGCCGTTTGGTTGGGTTCTTCTATAGGAATCATTTCTACTTCAATTCCCTCTTCCAATACCAGATCCTCAGGTTGAACGGACTTCTCAAAATCAAGATTCAATTCAGAAAAAACCTCTTCAAGCTTTGGTTCCTCCGTTTGTATAATAAGAGAATCCTGTTTTTCTTCAATACGGGAAATCTTTAAAGACAACCCTTCTGGATAATTCTCCAAGGGAGGAATGGATAAAATTTCCCCTTCTTCGAAATCTGCGAAAGCTTCATCTTTTTTTAAGTGGACATCCCCTTTTGGAGTGATCTTGATTAGATGATACAAGAAACGGTCTTGGACAATTTTCACAGCATCCGTATATGTGACGTCAGCAACGCCATCATCGATCTCCCGGTTCAAGTCTTTGGTAAGCTTTTCTATTTGGTCGTTAAGCATTTGATACGTGACTGGTTTGTTGGGTTGAAACTTCCCATTCTTATGTAAGGCAACATACCCTGCGTCAAAGGAAGCTCTTACAAGGGAGCGATTCCCTTTCACCTTATTCTCGTCCTTAAACGGCAGCTCTTCTATTGATTCATTGAAATCAAGTAATCTAGCAATGAAAACAGCGGATTCATATTTTGTTATGGGTTTTTCTGGTTGGAATTTGAAGTTGAATTCTTTGGGGAAAATCCATTGATGATGAACAGCAGTATTGATATAAGGGAGACTGTAAGCATTTTTCAAATCCTTGAAGGTTGTTTCTTTGTCTATAATGAGCGGAAGGTTGGACGCTTTCACCCAAATTTTCACGTATTCTTCACGACTGACTGGCTTATCCTCGTTGATATTAGGGGTACTGGATTCTAAAAGCCCCTTTTCCTCTAAGACTGTTAAATCGGTTGTTTCTTCACCTTTATCAGATGGTGGGCCGTGGTTCCCGCCTTTGGCTAATGCTCCATCAGTTAAAAGCAACAACAAGAACAAGCAGGACATAAAAATGGTACTAATTTTTACAAACTTCATCTTTTCTAACCACTCCTAGCTAATAATTGTTCCATAAAAACGTTGGGCATTTTTCTTAACACTAAACTCAAATTTAAGAATGCTGCAAGAGTTCTCTCTCCTTAAATAGTTGAGACTGCATGGCTAGTTTCAATAAACCTGCACTACTAGGATATAATAACTCTCCCGAAAGCATGGCAGGAAGATCGTTAACTTTTACGGCTTGGTAGTCTTGACCTTCATCATTAATTTTCAATTTAATTTCCTGAAATTCAGGAGTATCAATGACCAGCAAAAATGATAGTTCAGGCCTCAATGAAACCATGTCAGTCACTATTCCCATGAATTCCAGATGGGCTTTATTACTCTTTATCCATTTTTTAATTTGGACAATGTCCTTATGATTCCTTACTAAATTATTCACCTCCTCCCCAGACCTGTTATATTCAAAGTCCCGACCATCAAATGCTTCTTCGATCAACTCCCTAAATAAGGCCAACTCAACATCGAAATTCTGTTCAATGATGTATGGATTTGTAGTGCTAGATTTCTCAAAAATTTCAAAACCTCCTGCAGGGATGAATTGCCAGTAATTCGGCTTTATAGCAACTTTATCCGAACGGTGGAAAGTTAAAGCCTTGTAATCTTTGATGAAATCATCATAGTAAACTACTAACATTTGGACACTCATTAATGAATACCGGTTACATCCCGTTGTCATAATATTAGTCTGTTCATTTGCTTCATGGATCTTACATCGATAGGGTAATGATTCTAATAATTCACCAGCCTCTTGCATACCCATTTTTTTCTTATTTTTCAGGTAAAGTTTATACATCTCATATTCTAAAATATGGGATGTAGCTACATTATGTTTATATTGGCAGGTCTTGGCCGTGAAACCGGTCATCTTCCCTTCATCATTCAAATGAAACTTGTCTAGGGCAAACCCGATAACTTCAGGCCATTTAATGGTGTTTCCCATTACCTTTATGTATTGTTTTTGTCCTTTATCAGGATTGAAATCAGGGATGTTTGTATTAACAACTTTGGTTGTATCTGTGAGGTTTTTTTTGAATGGATAACGAATTCGTTTGACTGAATCATGCGTGACGACAGGATATTCCTTCCCAAACAAACGTAATAACTTGTATTCATCATACAACGTCTTTAAAACTCCGTTTAACCAATTTATATAATCCTTTGTTGATGAATCTTTATAAAATACATTTCTTCTTCTATCATTTTGATACTCTCTGTTCTTTTTGATAATAAGAGGCACATTTTGTAATACATTTATCCCCGTATGACTTATTGTCCATTTGTTAATACCTAATATTGAAACGATAAATAAAAATACCCAGCCTCCTATAGGATAATCGACAATTAACTTATAAATGAAATTACCTATTAGAGGAAGTTGATAGATTTCTTTTAATAAACTGCTCAATAGATCGGCCAATTGACTACCCCTTTCGTGCTTAATTAAGAACAAACCCATTATACAATATCTCTGATCAAATTTCACTAATATTATGAATTTTTTACCATTTAAATCGACCTATTAGTTCGTTCAACTTATCCACACGATTCAAATTCTCCCTTTACAAGTCTCCCAAAAATGGTGAGCGGCAAGAGTACATCCGATATAATAAAGTCATCCTAATGAATCAAAGGTGATGACAACATGCAGCCAAAATGGAAACAACTCCTCCAATTAATCCGTGCCACCCATCCACCCAAGCTCATCTTCTCCATCGCATTGCTCTTAAGTTTACTCACTACAATCGCAGGTCTTGCGATCCCTTTGCTTGCCAGCCGGTTGATCGACAATTTTGATCTGAACGATCTAAATACAACCGTGATCACAGGTATCGTCATCGCCTTCTTTGTTCAAGCGGTGGCCGGGGGCGTGTCTGTCTATTTTCTTGCCAAAGTCGGCCAGCACATTATTGCTTCTTTGCGGGAAAAGTTATGGCAGAAACTCCTTGTCCTTCCGGTGTCGTATTATGATTCTCACGAGACTGGAGATGCGGTCAGCCGAATGACGAATGATACGGGCGTCATCAAAAACTTGATTACTGAGCATTTCACTGGTTTCATTACTGGTATCATTTCCGTGGTCGGTGCGATTGTCATTCTTTTCTACCTGGACTGGCCATTGACGCTCGTGATGTTTTCCATCATCCCGTTAGCCCTCCTTTTTCTTATTCCGATTGGGAGGAAGATGGCGAACATCTCGTGGAACCTCCAATCGGAAACCGCGGATTTTTCTGCTCATTTGACCCGTGTCATCTCGGAGATCCGACTTGTGAAAGCGTCTAATGCAGAGGAACGGGAATGGAAGGAAGGACAGTCAGGAATAAAGAAACTGTACACGCTCGGTTTGCGGGAAGGTGTAATACAAGCGTTGATGTCGCCGCTTGTTTCTTCTCTCATCATTGTCGTCCTTGTCCTGATTATCGGATTCGGTGGCGTGCGGGTGACTTCAGGAGCCATGACGCCAGGGGAACTCGCTGCGTTCTTTATCTATTTGTTCCAAATCATCATGCCGATCACACAAATTGTCGTGTTCACCACCCAGTTCCAAAAGACGGTAGGAGCAACGGAAAAAGTACTCTCGATTCTGTCATTAGATGAAGAGAATTTGCAGGATGGAAGGGACGTCACATCTTTCGACCAAAGCCTCGTTGTCCAGGAAGTATCCTTCAAGTACCAGCCTGACGAACCCATCTTAGAGGGAGTTTCCTTTGCCGCGAAGAAAGGGGAAGTCACAGCGATCGTTGGACCTAGTGGCAGTGGAAAGACAACGATGTTCTCGCTGATTGAACAGTTCTATTCTCCTTCTAGTGGTGAGATTCGTTATGGGGAAGTCCCCATCTCTAGCTTCAACTTGAAAGCATGGCGTACGATGATCGGGTATGTATCGCAAGAAAGCCCACTCTATGCTGGGACGATCATGGATAACTTAACCTATGGGTTGGAAGGGGACATTCCTTTAGAAAAGATACACGCCGCAGCAGAAATGGCTTATGCCGATACATTTATCCAATCGTTGTCCCACGGATATGAAACCGAAGTCGGAGAGCGGGGCATCAAATTATCTGGGGGACAAAGACAGCGGATTGCGATTGCCCGTGCCCTTCTGAGAGACCCTGAAATTCTTATGTTGGACGAAGCGACCTCAAGCCTCGACAGTCAATCGGAAATCGTTGTTCAACAAGCCTTGAAGAACCTGATGAAAGGCCGAACAACACTTGTCATCGCCCATCGTCTTTCCACGATCGTGGATGCAGATCAAATCATTTTCTTAGAGAAAGGGAGAGTAACGGGGACAGGTACCCATAAGGAATTGTTCCAAAATCATGCCCTTTACCGTGATTTTGCAAGGCAGCAACTGAAGACGGAATAGCTCTTGTAGGGCTTGTGTTTTGTAAGGAGGACAGGAGACTACCGCGCTACTACCACTTCCACGAGCAAAAAGAGCGCCCTCAGCTGGACGCTCTTTTTGTTTCTTCCTTATTTGAACTGCCTTGTCGCTTCAACAGCTTTCTTCCATCCCTGATAAAGGTTCTGTTGTTCTTGTTCACTCATCTCTACGGAGAAGGTACGATCATTTTCGGACTGCTGTTTAATTTCATCTTTATCTTTCCAGTAGCCAACCGCAAGACCAGCAAGGAAGGCGGCACCAAGGGCAGTGGTTTCCTGGACGACTGGACGCTCGACCTGTACGCCGAGAATGTCACTTTGGAACTGCATCAGGAAGTTGTTTTTTACCGCGCCCCCATCCACGCGAAGAGCCTTCAAATCGATGCCGGAATCTGCCGTCATGGCTTCCAGGACATCTTTCGTTTGGTAAGCGAGTGACTCTAACGTCGCCCGGACAAAATGTTCCTTCGTCGTACCACGAGTCAAACCGAACATAGCTCCTCTTGCATCACTATCCCAGTAGGGGGTTCCCAGTCCAACAAACGCAGGGACTAAATAGACGCCGTCTGAAGAATCTACAGCTGTGGCAAGCGTTTCTGTCTCAGGAGCGTTTTCAATTAGTTTCAAACCGTCTCTCAACCATTGAATGGCTGATCCAGCTACGAAGATGCTCCCTTCAAGAGCGTATTCGACTTTTCCATCGATTCCCCACGCAAGCGTGGTCAAAAGACCGTGCTCGGACGGTACGCCTTCTTCTCCTGTGTTCATTAACATAAAGCAGCCTGTTCCGTACGTATTCTTCGCCATCCCTTTTTCAAAACATCCTTGTCCAAATAAAGCGGCCTGTTGGTCTCCCGCGATTCCCGCAATTGGAACTTCCTCTCCAAAGAAATGATAATCCACGGTATGAGTATATATTTCTGACGATGGCTTTACCTCTGGAAGCATTGATGCAGGGACGCCTAGAATATCGAGAAGCTCTTCATCCCACTTCAAGTCATAGATGTTGTACATCAAGGTTCGGGAAGCGTTGGAGTAGTCGGTAATATGAGTCTTTCCTCCAGAGAGCTTGTAGACAAGCCACGTATCAATGGTTCCAAACAAAAGGTCCCCGTTCTCCGCTTTCTCTCTTGCACCTTCCACATGGTCTAAAATCCATTTTACTTTGGTCCCTGAGAAGTAAGGATCCAACAGCAAACCCGTTTTCCCACGGAAAAGGTCATTATGACCAGCCACACGCAGCTCTTTACAAATGTCTTCGGTTTGTCGGGACTGCCAAACAATAGCTTTATAGATCGGCTTCCCTGTGTTTTTATCCCAGACGACGGCTGTTTCTCGTTGGTTCGTAATGCCGATACCTGCGATTTGATCTGCGCTTACATCAGATTTTCTTAACACATCGGCGATACAGGCAAGGACAGATGTCCAAATTTCATTAGCATCGTGTTCCACCAAGCCCGGTTTTGGAAAGAATTGCTCGAATTCTTTCTGAGCCGTTTCTACAATTTTTCCTGCTTTATTAAATAAAATAGCTCTCGAACTCGTCGTTCCCTGGTCAATGGAAAGGATATAGGATTTACTCATATCATTCATCTCCTCATTTCTTGTGAACTTTGTAGGTTTGTTCTTACTTCAACCCCAAGCCAGCTGCGCCGATGATCCTGGTATCAGAAGCAGAGCATGAGACAATCCTTAGTCTTAAAACACGTGCGGGTGAATTGCATAACCTTTGGTTCATTGACATTCCCGTGGCTCCAATTAGATCTAAAGAAAAAGAGGATTCAAAGCTTATGTACATTCATTTATTCCAATGCTGAAAGATGACATCTACAACGCTCTTTTCCATAATTGAAGATCGCATACAAAAAAGAGACCCACACAAAGAGCCTAAACGATAAACGTTAGGCCAAAGTGTGAGTCTCCAAATCTCCGTCACGTGCTTAACTTGTTGTAGATTATTATAGGACACTATGAAAGCGGTGTCCATCATAATCTCCCAGTGCAACCTTAAAGAAGTAGGAGAAAAGCAGAAGGAAACAAAAAAACTCAAACGATGAAGAATTCTTCATTGTTTGAGTTCTGCGAACAATTATTGTTCAGGCTCCCATCGTTGATAGAGCAGGTTTACTTTCCTGCTGTTCTTTTTGCAGCTGCTGGACTTTGCTTTGCTCTCTTTCCAGCTCTTCCTGCAGTCTCTTGTTCTCTTTAACAAGATAGTCTCTTTGATCCAACACTCTCAACATATCTTCTCTCATGGTTGTTCTCCTCCCCTTCATATAAATGAAAGTTACATATGGAATTTTGTAGAAATATGACGGTTTATGAGTACATAGTATTGAATTACCCAGCCTTCTGCTTCTTTAAACCTTGGAACATACTGGAAGGATGAATCATTTTTCACCCTTTCCTTATGAACATATAGAACAGGGCTCCTAATATAGGAATACTTCCAAACCAATGCATGCGGTTCACCTTCCCATATCTGCGCTCTTTCCAATAAATAACGAAAATAGTCAATATGGATAATACCATAAAGTCGATGGTCATGACATGCACAAAGTTGGATGTTTGAAAATCATGCCAATAGAACCAAAAATACCCTTGGCTAACGCCATACCATAATAAAGCGATCGTAACAACCACAAGGAAAGAAATAAACATACGAGCATGGAAAACTTTCACCAACCAGTATGGGATCCTTCCCTCTCTTTTATTCCTTGCTCTTGATAAGAAAAAATAAGGCATGAGGGCAAAAGCTCCCAGCATGAACATTCCTAGAAGAAACGGCCATAACGGGAGACCGCTCCGATCTTCGTCGATGAGGAGCGCAACATATAAAAGGGGGTAAATCCCAAGAAAACTGAACACCATCAGTAAAAAAGGGTCTGGATCATTCATCGTTATCAATTGATTCAGGTATCCGAGGTTGCCATCGGGGGCAAGCAGAAGGGCATATAAAATAAAGACGACCCATCCTGTTAGAAATATCATTTGGCGCAGGCGCATCGTTTCACCGATCCTTCCTTTCTGAATGGTACACCTTTCATTGGTTCGTCATTGAAATGTTTCCTAAGTACCCATCTCAAAAATTTTTCAAACCTTTATATAAACAGGGAAGGGATACAATCTCCTACTCCTAACGCTGTGATGACGCCTCATCTTTATCTCTTTAAAGCGTAAGCGGGCAGGCGCCCCTTCAGATGAAATTTCAGAAAATTACCGATGTAGTGATGCATTTTCATAAAACTTTTGGTATAGTACATAAATAACGGAACATTTAAGGACAATGTCCAAAATAAAGATAAAGGGGTGTCCTTTTTGGGAACCTTACAATCATACATCAGTGAAATTGAAAGTGACATCTATCAAATTCGAAGACAATTGCATAAATATCCAGAATTGAGCGGAGAGGAAGTGAAAACTTCTGCTCTAGTGAAAGAGAAGCTCTCAGAGTATGGCATTACTTATAAGAACGGTTTCGCAGGCACAGGCGTACTCGGGATCATTCAAGGAAAGAAACCGGGAAAAACCGTCGCGTTAAGAGCGGACATGGATGCTCTTCCTATTCAGGAAACGAATGAGCATGACTTCGTTTCAGAAGTAGACGGAAAGATGCATGCCTGTGGTCACGACGCCCACACGGCGATGCTTCTCGGCGCTGGCTATGTCCTCAAGCAAATGGAAGAAGAAATCGAGGGTACGGTCCTTCTCGTTTTTCAACCAGCAGAAGAAGCTTCTCCCATCGGTGGCTCTGGTCCTATGATGGAAGACGGCGTGTTTGCCGAGTACAAACCTGACGTGATTTACGGACAGCACGTGTGGCCGGGATTGCCTGTTGGTGAGATGGGGATTCGTGATAAGGAGATGATGGGCGCATCGGATCGATTTACGGTAAAGGTTACCGGAAGAGGCGGACACGCCAGCATGCCTCATGAAGGGAACGACGCCATCATCATCGCCAATCAGATGATTTCCAGCCTTCAAACGATTGTCAGTCGCAATATCAACCCGCTCGACTCCGCGGTTGTGACCATTGGGAAAATTGAAGGCGGTCACCGCTACAACGTGATCCCTAAAGAAGTCACGATTGAAGGAACAATTCGAACGTACAAACCGGAGGTAAAACAAAAGATCAAAGAACGCTTCCATACCATCTTGAATCAAACGGCGGAAGCATTCGATGCAGCGATTGATATTGAATACTTGGATGGCTACCCAGCCACCATCAACACGCCCAAGTATGCGCAGCAAGCGAGGAACACAGCTCAAAGACTTTTCGGAGAACAGGCGACACCTGAAATCGAGCCTGCGCTTGCCGGCGAGGATTTCTCGCGTTTCTTACTACAATATCCCGGAGCCTTTATCTGGCTTGGCACACAAATCGAAAAAGCATCCGAACAAATGCCATTGCATGACCCAGGATTCCAACTGGATGAAAGAGCCTTACCAATGGGCAGCCGCTTCTTAGCGGAAGTTGCTTTAGACACGTTACAGTCTCTATTAAACCAGGAGGGATAACGGTGATGGACGCATTCGATTCATTTATTCATGGACTGAAGCCACAGCTGGTCTCTTGGCGACGTGAGCTTCATCAACAGCCGGAACTCGGGTTTCTTGAATATCAAACCACCTACAAGATAGGAAGAGAATTAGAATCGTTGGGGTTTAAGATCCATGTCGGGAGAGACGCCGTCAAAAGCGAATCCCGCTACGGGGTTCCAGGCGATCAGGAAACTCAAGAAGCAGAGAAGCGAGCGCTTGAACACGGCGTGCCGTCCGAATGGCTGGAGCGCATGACCGGGGGACATACTGGTGTCGTCGCTCAATGGGACACAGGAAAAGAAGGCCCTCATTTGGCTTTTCGTATTGACATCGATGCGCTTCCGATCTTGGAAGCGTCCGATCACGGACATTTTCCTTACGATCATCATTTTCATTCCGAACAAACAGGTGTGATGCATGCGTGCGGACATGACGGCCATACAACCATCGGCCTTGGTCTCGCTCACCTTATCGCTCATTTTCAAGACCAGCTGATCGGAAGGTTCACCCTTTTGTTCCAGCCGGCTGAGGAAGGCGGACGAGGAGCCAAAGCGATGGTCGATCAAGGATGGCTGGATGATGTCGACCAGTTTTATTCCGGGCATATCGGAATAAATCCCCTCCCTGTCGGAACCATTGCCGCCACAACCCAAGGATTTCTCGCTTCTTCCAAATGGAACGTGACCTTCCGCGGGCAGTCCTCCCATGCAGGCATGAAGCCTGAGGATGGAAGAAACGCTCTGCTTGCCGCGGCTACTGCGGCCACTCAACTGCATGCGATTCCCCGACACAGTGAAGGCGTGAGCCGGGTCAATGTAGGAAAACTCACCGCGGGCAACGGTCGCAACATTATCGCCGACCACGGATATTTGGAGATCGAGACGCGTGGAGAGTCAAAAGCAATCAATCAATTCATGCAGAAGGAAGCGAAACGCATCCTCACAGCTTCGGCATCGTTGTATGACGTGAGTGTCGAGATTGATTTTGTCGGAGAAACCGAACCTATGCATTGTGATGATTCCTTAATCTCATCCATTGAAAACCAGTGTAAGGAAAGTACCTGGATCGCCCATATTGACCCAGTCGCTCATGTATCAGGATCAGAGGATGCCAGTTTCATGATGAATGCGGTTCAGGCCAATGGAGGGAAAGCGACCTACATGTTGTTTGGTACCTCGCTCCCAGCGAACCACCATTCTCCTTCCTTTGATTTCGAAGAAGATGTATTACCTGTGGCACTTGCCGCTTATGCGCACACCCTTAGAGGAGGAAATGTCCAATGAAGCAATGGTTAGAAGAAAAGCTATTACAGCTCAACGTAACAGAATACATGGATGAAGAGTATGGGTTTACCCGACTCAGTTACACAGAAGAAGAAAAGCAGGCGCACGAAGCTTTTAAAAAAGCGGCGGAAGAATTGAGCCTTGATGTCGTTCAAGACGAGGCGGGGAATGTGTGGGCGAGATGGAAAGCTGCTCAGGAAGATGCTCCGACCATCGCCATCGGTTCTCACCTGGATACCGTCAGTGGCGGGGGCGGATATGACGGCGCCGCTGGAGTATTGACAGGTCTTGCTGCCGTCAAACAATTGAAAGACAAAGGGTTCCAACCAACCAAAAACATCGATGTTGTCTGTTTTGCGTCTGAAGAATCTGCACGATTTGGTGTATCCACCATTGGCAGCAAGGCGACAGCAGGAATGATGGATAAAGGGGAACTCGGAAGTGTCGAGGATGCGGACGGTGTCACTGTGAAAGAGGCGGTCGAATCTTACGGCCTGTCCTGGGAATCGATTGATCAAGCAGAGAAATCTCCCGACGAAATCGAACGTTTCCTAGAGTTGCACATTGAACAAGGAACCCAAATTGAGGACAACGGAGCAGAAATCGGGATTGTACGAGGCGTCGCATGCCCGGTAAGATTGCAAGTCACGGTCAAAGGAATGGCCAATCACACAGGCACGACACCGATGAACAACCGTTCTGATGCGTTTGTCGCAGCCGCTCCCATTATCACCTATGTAGAAGAACAAGCACGTAAACGGAATGGAGTTCAGCCGACTCCGATTGTCGCAACCACGAGTACGGTGAAACTATCGCCTAACGTGATGAACGTCATCCCAGGGGAAGTTCAGTTAGGGATCGACATTCGAAGCGTGGATGATGAACTGAAAAGAAACCTGGCTGAAGAGATCCGCAGCTATTGTAAGACCATTGAAGCATCCAAGGATGTGAAGGTTGACCTCCATACGCTCGTGGATAATGATTCGGTACATCTCGATTCTTCCATCCAGGAACAGCTTCAGGAGATCACCGAAAAGATCGGTTACCGTGTACACCCCATGGACAGCGGAGCTGGGCATGATGTGATGAATATGGCCACACGCTGGCCATCAGGACTGATCTTTATCCCCTGCCGCGATGGAATCAGTCACCACCCTAAGGAATATGCCTCCATCGAGGATTTAAATAAAGGGACAAATGTATTGGCTGCCTATATCGAATCGATCGCGAGTGATCACCAGTGAAAACAAAAATTGGAGTCATCGGCCCGAAAGATTCCGTGGAACAGATTATGTATGTAGCTGAAGAATTCGAGCAGATTACGTTCTACCCTTTTGCCTATGAAAAGTTATCGGACGTGACAGATATCCTGAAAGAACATAGACATGAAGTTGATCAATGGTTCTTCTCGGGCGTTCTGAACCACACCTTTGCCATCGAGAATGGCTTGATCACGGAAGAGGAGAGCGCCTACCCTCCTCTTCACGGCTCCAGTTTCTTCGGTATTTTGTTGGAGGCTCAATTGAAGGCGAATCACGTGTACCGAAAAGTGAGCATTGATACGATTGCCAATGAAGAATTTGATAAGATCTTGTCCTACTACCAACTGGACGCACTGGAATACGAAAACTTTCCGTTTGAGAAGGTCCGTCATACAGACGAACTGACCGATTTTCATAGTCAGCTGTATGAACAAGGCAAAACGGAAGTCGTCATCACTTCCATCAAGTCCGTATACAAAGAACTCAAAGAAAAGAACATCCCAGTTTTCCGGGTTACCCCCTCTTACCTTTCGATCAAAATGATCATTCAGTTTTTAGAGGAGCGGGCCCATTCCAAACATTTCCGCAATTCACAAGTGGCCATCATCGGGTGCCGTGTCGAGATGAATGCCTCCCACTCAGAAGAAAACTACTACTCATTCAAGACCAAGTATCAAGAACTCGATGTCCGCCGGCAATTGCTTACCTTTGCGGAGAAGACGAACGGCTCGGTCATGCAGCTCGGAGATGGACTGTTTTTCATCTTTACGACACGCGGTGAACTTAGCGAAGAGTCAGAAGCTGATCTTTTCACACTCATTGAAGACATACGCCTCCAAACCAGCTTGAGCGCACGCGTGTCCATCGGTTTTGGTGAAACCGTCTCTCAAGCCGAGAATCATGTTCGAATCGGATTCCGTCATATTAAAGAAGAACAAGAACCCTTGCTTCTTATTGTCGATGAAGATCAATCCATCTCATTGAAACAGCAGCAGAAGACCTTGAGTTATCATACAACAGAAATCGGCCATGCTCTGCAAAACAAGATGAAAGAAGCGAACCTGAGCCCAGGCGTGATCTCTAAATTACTCGCCTATTCCAAACAGTATCACCGGGATCACTTCTCTTCTCAAGATTTATCCAGGTGGCTGAAAAGTACCGAACGCAATGGACGGCGGATCCTGTCTGAATTAGAACGCGTCCATATTGTGGAACAAGCGGGAGAACGACAATCCGGGGAACGAGGAAGACCAAGGAAGGTCTACCGCTTCGTAAAGGAGGACTAATCCTCCTCCTTCCCCTCTCTCTTTTACGGAACAATAAAGGAATTTTTCCTAAATATAGAAAGGATGGTTTACATGAGCAAAGAAAGCTCAACGAAGAAAGCAAAAGGATTTTCCAGGCTGTTGAACGGCGTGGAGAAAGTGGGGAACAAGCTGCCCGATCCATTTATGCTGTTTGTTTACCTATCTGTCTTTACGATTGTAGGTTCCTGGATCATTTCCCTTTTTGATGTGACGACAACCCAGCCTGGGACAGGCGAAGAGATTCCGATCAAGAGTTTGATTTCAGGAGAAGGCTTGCAGTACATCCTGACTTCGATGCTCGAAAACTTCACTGGATTCAAGCCGCTCGGCCTCGTATTGGCCATGATGCTTGGTATTGGTCTAGCCAATAAAGTCGGTTTACTGGAAACAGCGATTAAGAGTACGATTTTGAAAGCCCCGAAATCATTAATTACTTATGCGGTTATTTTTGTTGGTATTCTAGGTAACTTAGCTTCCGATGCTGCCTTCGTTATCGTTCCACCACTGGCTGCCATGGTATTCTACACGCTTGGTCGTCACCCATTAGCAGGACTTGCTGCCGGATTTGCTGGTGTGGGTTCTGGTTTCACAGCAAACATCATCATTGCCGGTACCGATGCCTTGCTTTCCGGTATTTCCACAGAGGTCATGGAAAGCCTGGATTCAAACATCGTCGTCACCCCTGTCGATAACTGGTACTTCATGATTGCATCCGTTGTACTTCTATCAGTCACAGGTGCACTCATCACAGAGAAGATCGTTGAACCCCGTCTAGGAAAATATGAAGGGGAAGGCGGTACAGAACTAGAGGAAAGTACGAAACTTGAAAAGCGTGGATTCAGAAACGCAGTCCTTGCAGGTATTGGTTTTATTGCCCTATTGATTGTCGCGATTGCGATCCCAGGTTCAGCTCTTAGAAACGAAGAAGGCGGAATCATCCCTTCTCCATTCTTAAGCGGAATTGTTCCTATCATTCTTTTATTCTTCATTACGATCGGTGTAGCTTACGGTGTGACCGTTAAGAAAATCACTTCGACACGCGATATCTCCGGTTACATGGGCGAAGCTATGAAAGAAATGTCCGGCTTTATTGTCTTGATTTTCGCTGCTGCCCAGTTCATTGCTTACTTCGATTGGACAAACATCGGAACATGGATTGCGGTCAGCGGAGCGAACTTCTTAGGTTCTATTAACATGACCGGTCTACCGGTTATCATTGGTTTTGTTCTTTTGACGGCCGTCATGAACATGTTCATTTTCAGTGGATCCGCTCAGTGGGCACTGGAAGCACCGATCTTCCTGAAGATGTTCTATCTATTAGACTATCACCCGGCCTTCATCCAAGCCGCTTATCGTATTGCCGATTCATCAACGAACATCATTACACCAATGAACCCGTATATCATCATCGTTCTTGCGTTTATGAAAGAATACGATAAGAAAGCTGGTCTTGGTACACTGATTGCCCTGATGCTTCCATATGCCGTGATCTTCCTAAGTGTCTGGATTGTCTTATTGCTTGCCTTTGCTCTCCTAGGCATTCCGTTTGGTCCTGGTGTAGGCATGTATATCAATTAAACCTTAGAACCATAAAAAATGGCTCCTCTCAGGGAGCCATTTTTTTGTCACTATGGAAGAGAATGATTGTAACGGAAAGTTTCATGAAAAATAAAAACAGCCCAGCATCCACGAACGAGTGGGGAGGCTGGGCTGTTCAATTATTTGTAAATAAGTTGGATTGAACGATGATACAAAACGATCGGAAACCCCCATGAACGGGTTATATTCCCCGCCCACAGGTCAATCACAAGTCTTCTACATTATGTCCATTTTCTCTTAAGGTGATCTTTGCCATATTGTAATAATAGTTCGCTTCTGCTCTTGATCTCGCTTCTCTCATCTTCCTTATATACATCCGGACTTCTTGAAAGTATTCAGGCTCTTCTTTTCCTGATGGCGGAAAAGGGATTAAGTCCCCCATATCATCTCTCCTCTTCCATTGGTTTTCCATTTAGAATACGGGTGAAAAAGAAAAACGTGTGGATGATGAGCAACAATGCCCGGCGTATGGTTTCAGCCCCAAAGTGATGTAACGTTCACCGTAAAATCCCCCTTAGGATCAACATTAAAGGAGTTCTTTTAAGATTCAGTTTATGAATTTTCATTACTTCTGCCTAGTGAAAAAACTAAAAAACAGCTCAACATCATCGTTAAATCGTGGATGCTGAGCTGTTTAATCGTCCTATAATTTTATCGGAAAAGAAAATTATTTAGAAAGGAACAAAGCCTAAAACATTTATCCTCCCGCTTAGTTAAGACTATTTCACGCCACCAATAAATTTCACACAGACAGGTTCTGGTACTTGAACTTCTGATTGAACGAGAGACAGCTTCCCTGTGGCTTTGTCTCTGTCAAACAATGTCATCGTGTTTGATTTTTGGTTGGTAGCAATCAGGAATTCTTCTGATGGGTCCAGCACAAAATCACGCGGCCAGTTGCCTTCGGTTGACGTCCATTCAATGAACGTTAACTTACCCGTGTCTTGGTCAACTTTATAAACGGCAATGGAGTTATGTCCACGGTTTCCGGCATAGACAAATTGTCCATCCGAAGAAACATGGATCGCACTTCCGTCATTCGTTTCATGGAAGTCTTCTGGAATGGTCGCAACGGACTGTTGTTCAGAAAAGCTTCCAACTTCTTCATTATAATGCAGGACGAGGACCTCAGAACTCAACTCGGTCATAACATACGCATACTTCTTGTTCGGGTGGAACGTGATGTGTCTTGGTCCGCTCCCAGGTGTGGTGTTGAACACTTGTACCTCTATTAATTTTCCTTCATCCGCCTCATACGTAATGACACGATCACTGCCAAGATCAATGGCAATCACATATTTTTCATCTGGTGTAAAACCGGCATAATGCATGTGAGGCTTTTCCTGACGCTCATGGGGACCGGTGCCCTCGTGGGCCACAACAGAAGTGGCTGGATTCAGTGATCCATCTTCATTGGTTAAGTAGGATACAATGTTCGTTGTATGATAATTGGCTGTGACCACTGTGCTGTTTTCATGATCGGTACTCACATGGCACGGCGGAGAGCCGGCAGCTGTTTGGGTATTTAACTTCGTCAGATCCCTTGTTTCCTCATGAATCGCAAAGGCTGTAACGCCGCCGTTATCTCCCTCTTTCGTCACGGCATATAAGTTCTTATGATCGTCACTTACCGTGACATACGTAGGGTTTCCCAATTCAGCAGCCAGCTTCACATCTTTTAATTCTTTGTTGTCCGTATCAAGCGTGAACTGGTAGACGCCTTTACTTTCCTGTTTTGTGTACGTTCCAACATATCCAACATACTCTGCCATAATCAAACTCCTTTAAGTATTAGAATGCATCTCATTATTCAAACGATCCTTGTTCATTATCTCATAAACGGTTGCACGCTCAAAAGCGATCTGTACGAATTAAAGGAAGACGCCTGATGTATAGAGGGATCTGATTGATTTCATATGACCTTTCCATATTCCCATCTAAGATTCACGAATGATCCTATGTCTCCTTAGCAGCTCATTTCATTACCCAAGTTAAAAGGAAAGAAGGTGCAGGATCAACGGTCTACGGTTGATCCTGCACCTTCCTTTCCCATATGATTTACTATTGATTTAAATGAAATCCATATAAATACGCGGCCAACTTGTCAAACTCTTCATCAGAGGAACATTCAATCTGCAGATCAATAAAGGTCATCACAACTTCTTCATCGTCAAACGGAAAGTGGCTGTTATCTACATTGGTTAAAATCTCCCGCTTAGACAGCCCCTTCCCAAGTAACACATCAACAGCCTGTATCATTGAAGATACTTCTGCCATGTGTACGCCCCCTTATATCATAGGATTCCTTACTGTGACGTTTCTCCGTCAAGTTCTATGAAATACCAGAAGCCATAAGGAAAAACGCACAGTGACAAGAATGCATATAAATTCTTGTACCTATTATTTACTACACCATTCCGCCGATTTCCTGCTTCTTATACAGAAAACCACGATCCACTCTTTCAAGAATAGAATAAAACCAAATGGGATGACCCAGAGGTCCTGTGAGGCACACACTGCAAAATAGAAGATCATGACTGGTGCTGTTGATCATACTGGTCTCCGTATTCCTTGCGCATGTGAAAGTAGTGAATAAGTCGAAGGGTAGGGCGAAGGATCATTTGGGTACTTCCAAGAATATATAAGGTCACGCCCCAGTTCCTCGAAGGTTCGAAATAGAAGAGGACACTTCCCATTAAGAACGTCACTCCAAGCAGGATGTCGTTGACCGTATAAAGAATGTCATAAGTTTTTTTAGAGAAGAGATTGTGTTTCTTTATATGAGCATCCACATATTTTTGTTTGTTTGACTTTTGTTTGGACAAACCTTCACCTCCCCTACAACTATTCCCTTCTGAATTAAATTTTATAACGAAAGTCTGGTAGACATTCCCTTTTCAGTACCTCCATACCGAACTGCTCAGATCGATGGTGAAAAATTTCGGATGACGTACAATAAAGACAGCATGGGGAGGTGAGGAGAAAGCAAAAGGATGTATAAGATTAGTGGAAGCACTCAAGACGCATGCCAAACAGAAGCAGTAGCTGAACCGACAGCAGAAGCAATGTGCATGAACGACAGGATCTGTTCCTTCTGTTTCTTATACTATCCAATACACGCCCAATAGAAAAAACACAGCAACGTTTGAACGTTGCTGTGCTTTTCTCGATTCAATGGTGGATATTGTAAACCCTCTCACCGTCTACGAAGGTCATTTCTGCACGGCCGTTCTCTTTGATTGGGTGCTTGTCCCATAATACGAGATCGGCATCTTTTCCAACCTCGATGCTGCCTGTACGATCGGCGATTCCCAAAACCTCTGCTGCTCGAATCGTAACTCCCTCCAAACCAACATCGGAATCAAGACCTGCCTTGACGGCAAGCTGAATTGATGTTTGAAGCTGACCAATAGGGATGACAGGATGATCAGTAATTATGGCAAAAGGAACCCCGTGATCATCCAGGGTGGCGTAAGTTTCCCAAGAAATGTTTCCAAGCTCGACTTTTTTTCGGCTGGACAACGTCGGCCCTACCGAAAACTTATAGCGCTCCTTATACTTCTCAAGATGATGGGCGATCTTATGCCCTTCTGTGACATGTTCGATATGTAAGTCAATTTCAAACTCATTGGCTATTCTGATCGCCGTCATAATATCGTCCGCCCGATGGGCATGGACACAAAGAGGAAGTTTTCGTTCTAAAACTTTTCCGATTGCTTCCAGTCTTAAATCGCGAAGCTGATCGGTTTCTATATAATGAGCCGCTTGAACGAAGCGTTCGCGAATCATTGCCGCGATCCCCATCCGGGTCACCGGAGCCCGGCCTTGTTGACCGTGGAATTTTTTCGGGTTTTCTCCGAGTGCCATCTTCAGTCCTGCTTCTTCTTTCACAACGATATCTTCAACGACGTTGCCAGGCTTCACCTTTACAACAGCCGTCAACCCGCCAATGACATTGGCACTGCCAGGAAGAACCTGTGCGGAAGTAATTCCTGCCTCAGCAGCGTCGATAAACCCCTGATCAGCTGGGTTCACCCCGTCAATCGCACGTAGATGCGGTGTCATCGGTTCAGAGGTTTCATTGAAGTCGGCTCCTTCCCAGCCAACACCTTCTTCATCGATTCCTAAATGGGTATGCGCATCGATCCAGCCAGGAGTCACCACTCTCCCTCTTCCTTCAATCACTTCCTCACAACCAGAGACATCAACGTCCCTTCCGACGTGTTTAATCTTTCCCTCATCAATCACGAGCGTACCTTCATGTATAGGAGGACCGGTGACAGGGATAATGGTTACATTTTGTATAGCTAGCATAGACTTTTCCTCCCTAATTCTCATTAATATACGTATAGACTTGGCAAGCAAGCTGCACATTGAACCAGTCCCCTGAGTTGTCAAAATCAAGCTCAAGGATATCCTGGATTCTTCTGATGCGGTAATAAAGCGTATTGGCATGTATATTCAGCTGTTCTGTAATCTTGCGCAGATCTTTATCGTAGGTAATATAGGTAATTAACGTTGGAATCAATTCTCCATTCTTCTTCCGATCATAGTCAATTAAAGAACCGAGAATATCAGAGACATACAGGTGCAGCTCTTCCTCGCTATGCTGCAGGAAAAAACGATAGATGCCGGCTTCGACAAAACTCATGACCTTTTTGCCGGGCTGATTCTCAAGAAGCTGCATACATTTCTCTGCGTCTTTATAGGATTGATTCAAATTCGATAGATTTTTATGCACGCGTCCGACGCCCAGTTTAATAGGTGCGGACGTCTTCTCCATTTGCTGCACAAAAGGCTTGATGTTTTCCCGTGCCGCCATTTTCCCTTGTCCATCCAGGAAACTGACCATGGCAAAGATGTAAGAACTGTTCATGGATACAATCCCATTGATTTGATTGATCGCTAACGCGTGTTCCAGAGACTCCACTATCTCATCTTTTTGTCTTCGTGCATTTTGAAGCATGTCTTCCTTTTCCCCTGGGGAAGCGTCCACTTTACACAAGACCATGACGTAATAATCCGAAGGCAGGAACCCTAAATTCGAGGCCTGAACTTCAAGAGAAGGCGTCATTTCTCCTGCCAGCACCCCTTCCACAAGTTCACCTTTCGCCCGGTTCTCGGCTTCTTTTATAGCATCCTGCTTCGTTAATTCCAAGGACAGCACCGTTGCTCCGTATTCAAACAGCACGATATCATTTTCAAAGAAGTCCGCGGAGTCGATCCATACACAAAGAAAGCCCCACATGGAATCCACCCCTACGACTGGAAGAACGACTAACCGCTCTTCTCCTTCTGTCGTGATTTGCTGCCACTTGGTCGTCGAGATCACTTTCTTTACACGATCATGGTTGAGGAACTTCTCCGGCAGGTGCTTTTCTTTCGCTTCGTCATCTATGTAAAAAGGCTTCAATAACGAGTCATAGATAGCAAAAGGATACCGGACCATTCGCTTCAGTGTACGCACGATCGCATAGGCCCCTTCTCCCCGGGCGGCAATGTTCGTCAGCTGGTGGTGAAAGTCTGTCGTACGCTGCATGGTGACATGCTCTTTTCTTAACGCCTGGTGCGTTTGCTGCAATTCTTTTCGGTGCTTTCGTTCCTGTTTATAAAGTTTCGAATGTGTAATGACAATCGCTACGTGGTCAGCCAGCGATTCAAGCAGTTCCAAATCCTGTTCGGAGAAAAAGCTCTCCCCTTTGAAACTATCGATGGTAAGTACGCCAATGGTTTCGTACTGGAAGCGTAACGGAACAGAAATCATGCTGTCTGGGAATGCTTTATCTATGGTCGAGTCAATGTAATACTGAAAGTTCGACTCAGACATATTGCCCATCGTTCCCGCAATTTCTTTCTCCCCGTGAATCATCATAGACTTCCCATGTTGAAACACCAGGCCACTTACGCCTTCGCCTACGGTTAGTCTCGTTTTCTTGTAGCTGTGTTCTTTAAAACCGACAGCCGATTGAACCAGTAGTTTGTTAAGCTTGTCATCGTGTAAGAACAAAAAGCCTGTGTCAGCGGCAGAAAGCGCATCAACGACAGACTCAATAATGATGTCCAATAGGTTGTCTTCATACATACGAGAAGCAAGCGTATGAGCGACATCCATCAATAGATCGAGAGAGTTTTGCTTCTCCTGATCCTTCCTATAATTCATCAGCAATTTCAGCCAAGGCTCATATTGATGGAAATAGTCATACGCTTCTTTTTCGTTATAGGGAGTGGAACCAGCAAGAACAACGATCATGTCCTTATATTGGAATCCAAGCATGGTCGAGGATATATGAATGACCGATTCCTGACTCTCGAGACATAGATCGATCCAGCTGGTTACGTTAATAAAGTTCTCCCTTCCAGAAATCGCCTTCCTGGATGCTTTATCAATTAAATAGATTTGGTCCTGATCGAATTGATTCTTCAACTGCTTTAGCAACTCTGTTTTCATCGCTCCACCTCATCTTCTACTATAGAAGAGATTGTCGAAAAAAGAAAATTCTTAAAAAACGGTTCCTTCTTTCACGGCATCAATCCATTCATAGTAGCGTTCAATCAGAACCGATTTGTTTTTCTCATAGATGCGGCGCAACTCACGGACGGGATCTTCGTGATCATCGACACGGAAATCAACAAATGGGTATTGATCTACAGCGACAACCTTAACCGCTGATGACTGTTTGCCCCGTACATCCCCGCCGGCTGCATCCGCTGCTTCCAACGCTGTAATCAATCGTTCAGCTAAGGGACCTGTTGAATTCTCAAAGGCCAAAGCCATCTCATCCATCACTTCAGGTCCCGCTAACAAATTGCCTTGGATGGAATATTGATCACCAATCCTGTGACCTTTGTAGTCGTCATTTTCCACTCCTGTATATGCGGCACAATTGCCGTAGGAATCCATGACGGAGACTTGACGGAGTTCTTTGCCCGGGTCATCCAGCAAGAGATGATTCAGCGTTTCATTGGCCGTCCTCCCCTGTTTGAGGTGAGCGAGCCCTTCCTGCCCAAGCGGCGGGTTGACCCACCCTTGAGTAACGACCGCTCCCACATTCGGTTCGATATGTGGGGAATACGCTCCAACCCCTGGGAAACAAGTGGCGACAGCTCCCCCGAAATTCCCCGTTTCAGGACAGCGGGCGATAATTGAAAATGTGTTTAGTTTCATAGCTTACACCTCATGACAGGCCACATAGTGACCATTTTTTATTTCTCTGAATGCTGGAACCTCCCGCCTGCATTGTTCTGTCGCAATGGGACAGCGTGTATGAAAACGGCACCCTGACGGAGGATTGTCCGGACTCGGCACCTCACCCTCCAGTGGAATTCTTTCCCTTTTTACATGGATATCTGGAACGGGAATGGAAGATAGCAGCGCCTGCGTGTAGGGGTGCAGCGGTTCGTCGTAAAGATCGTCACTCTCCGCGAGCTCCATCATCTGACCAAGATACATCACCCCAACACGGTCACTGATATACTGGACGACACTTAAGTCGTGGGCGATGAACAAATACGTGAAATTGTACTCCTCCTGCAAATCCATCAAAAGATTAATGACCTGCGCCTGAATGGAGACATCCAAAGCGGCTACCGGCTCATCAGCAACAATGAACTTCGGCTTTAAGGCAAGAGCACGGGCAATCCCGATCCGTTGACGTTGGCCACCAGAGAATTCATGCGGATACCGATCCTTGTAACTCTCAGGAATTCCAACATCCTTCAAGAGCTTATGAACGCGTCCTTTCCGTTCCTTCTTCGGCATTCCGACCGTCACTAAAGGTTCCTCGATGATATCCATGACAGTCATCCTCGGATTTAGAGACGCAAATGGATCCTGAAAGATCATCTGAAAGTCTCTACGGCGTTTTTTTAGCTCTTTTTTATCCCAATCGAGGATGTTTTCTCCTTCAAAATAGATGGAACCTTCGGTCGCATCCAACAACCGCATCAACAGACGTCCGGTCGTTGACTTCCCACATCCGGATTCCCCTACGATCCCAAGCGTTTCTCCTTTATGGACAGAAAAACTGATGTCATCGACGGCTTTAACCGTACTTTTCTTTTTGAACAATCCATTCGAAACATTAAAGTACTTCTTCAAGCCTTCGACGCGTACGATTTCTTCCGTTGTCATCGTTGTTATCCTCCTCTTCTAACCAGCAGGCCACGGTATGCTGCTCTGACTCCGATGGTATAAGATCCGGCTGTTTCTCTAAGCATTGGTCCATGACGAACGGGCATCGTTCAGCAAATCGGCACCCTTCCGGCAGGTCATGCAGGTTCGGCGGGTGCCCTTCAATCGGCTCCAGCCGGTCTCGTTTGCCTGGCCGGGGGACAGAATTCAATAACCCTTGCGTGTATGGATGCTTCGGACGATCAAAAATATCCTCCACCGTACCTTCTTCCACGATCTTGCCGGCATACATGACAGCGACACGGTCACACAGTTCAGCCACCACGCCTAAATCATGAGTGATCATCACGATCGCTGTACCGGTTTCGTCTCTCAACCCTTTTAAAATGTCGAGCACTTGAGCCTGAATGGTCACATCCAGCGCCGTCGTCGGCTCATCCGCAATAATCAGATCAGGATCACAGGCGAGGGACATCGCAATGACCCCGCGCTGACGCATCCCTCCACTGAAGTGGTGAGGGTACTGCTCGGCACGCTTCGCCGGAGACGGGATGCCGACCTTGGTCAACATTTCTACCGCTCGTTTCCAGGCAGACTTCTTATCCTTCTTCTCATGGATGATTGGCATTTCCGCAATCTGCGTTCCAACCGTATAGGCGGGATTCAAGGAAGTCATCGGGTCTTGAAATACCATGGAAAGGTCTTTTCCTCGGATCTTCTGCATCTCCAAACTCGATTTCTTCAGAAGATCCTGCCCATGATAAAGCACTTCTCCGGTCACTTCTTCACTGCTCTTGTCTCCCACAAGTCGCATGATCGATTGGGACGTCACACTTTTTCCGCAGCCAGATTCTCCGACAACCGCGAGAATCTCGCCTTTTTTCACTTTGAGACTGACTCCGTCAACCGCTTTGACGACGCCTTTCTTCGTATGAAAATGGGTCTTCAAGTCATTGACTTCCATAATGTAATCAGACATCGAATCTCTCCTTTTCTTACGCTGACTCATTCTTCAGGCGAGGATCCAGCGCGTCACGTAGTCCATCTCCCATAACATTGAAACTGAAGACCGCTAACGTAATGGCAATCCCAGGGAAGACAGCAATCCACCAGGCGGACTCCATCCAGTTCTTTCCTTCACTCAGCATGATTCCCCAGGAAGGCGTATCGGGTGAAACCCCCAACCCTAGGAAACTGAGCGCAGCTTCTGCGAGAATGGCAAAGGCAAACGACAAGGTCACCTGTACGATGAGCGGGGCCATACTGTTCGGAAGGATGTGCTTCCACATGATTTTTAAGTTGCTGACACCCATGGACTGAGCGGCTTCAATATAAAGCGAGTTCTTATTAGAAAGAACGGATCCGCGTGCAATCCGTGCAAAGATTGGAATATAAACAATTCCAACAGCAATCATCAGATTAGTCAGGCTCGGTCCTAGAATCGCCATGATGACAAGAGCAAGTAAAATATCAGGAAACGCAAACATGACATCGGTTAACCTGGACAACGCGGCATCCACCCATTTTCCGTAGTAGCCTGCGACTACACCGATGATCGTCCCAATCACGAGGGAAAGACCAACGGAAATGATCCCCACCTGCAAGGAAATCCTTGTTCCATAAATGATACGACTCAAAATATCACGGCCAAACTGATCCGTCCCTAATAAGTGAGCCAAACTCGGGCCGGCAAGCCTTGCGTCAGGGGCCATCTTATAAGGATCATATGGAGCTACAAGAGGAGCCGCAATAGCGAGGATGATCAACATCAAGGTCATGAATAAACCAAACATGGCTATTTTATTCTTCTTTAATTGATACCACAGGTCTGACACCTATGATCCCTCCTTCCTAGTAACGAATCTGTGGATTCAGAAATCCGTAAATGATATCGACAATCAAATTAACAAGAACAAAGGCGCTTGCGATAAACAAAATCGTTCCTTGCAGCAGGGCGTAATCCCGGTTAGTAATCGCAGCAAGCGCTAGCTGACCGACACCAGGCAGACCAAAGATCTGTTCAATGACCACAGAGCCTCCGAGCAAGTACCCGGTCTGAATTCCTAACACCGTCACGACAGGGATCAACGCGTTCTTAATCGCATGTCGCCAAATCAAGCGCTGGTTGGAGACCCCTTTGGCCCGAGCCATCTTGATGTATTCCTGATTGGTCACTTCAAGCATGGAAGAGCGGGTCATTCGCATCGCTACCGCCCCGACAGCCGTCCCTAAAGCAATCGCCGGTAAAAGCATGCTTTTCAAATTTCCCCACACGCTTTCGTAAAGGCCGACAAAGCCCCCAGATGGGAACCATCCTGCATACAACGATAAGAAAAGAATCATTAATGTACCGAGCCAAAAGTTCGGGATTGAAATTCCAAGCATTCCGAACAGGCTGGCACCATAATCGAACTTGCTGTTCCTGCGTAGAGCCGCGATCGTTCCAAGCGGAATAGCCAGAATCACCGCAATGACCACACTTAAAATGGCCAATTCAATCGTAATCGGTAATCGAACCAGAATCGCCTGAAGGACCGGGGTGTTCGTAAATTGTGAATAACCAAAATCCCCTTGGAATACATTGCCTAACCAAGTCAAGTATTGCTGGATCAGCGGTTGATCCAATCCATATTTCGCACGCAGCGCTTCGGCCTGGCTTTCTGTATAGCTGTTCCCAAGCATCGCTGTTACGGTATCTCCCGGCACAAGTCGAACGATGAAGAAGGCTACAATCGAAATTCCGAACAAGACCGGAATGGAAACGAGCAGCCGCTTAAAGACATATTGAATCACCTTAATTCTCCCTCCCACACGGTAAATTTTCTGTTGATGAAGGAAAAAGCGGCCTTAAGACAAGGTCGCTTTTCCCCTTTTCTTATTCTTCGATTTTTGTTTTTTCCAGAGACTTTGTCGTTACCGTAGGCGTTACTTCAAACCCTTTCACTCGATCACGAATGGCGGAGATATGCGGGTTGGCATAAAGGAAGACCATCGGGGCGTCTTCAGCAATGATCGCTTGAGCCTGGTCATAAATTTCTTTACGCTTCTCCTGGTCCATTTCCGTCCGGCCCTGTTCCAGAAGCTCATCTACTTCAGAATTGGAGTAATTCTGCTGATTGTACTTGCCATCAGTGTGGAAAATGTTGTACAGGAACTCGTCCGGATCAACAAAACCAACCCAGCCGACAACCGTCATTTCAAAGTCACCAGATCCAAGCGCTTCAAAGAATACACTTTTCTCCTGCGAAACAACTTCGACATTGATGCCCACTTCTTTCAGCTGCTGCTTGATCACCTGCGCCGCATCAATCTGGTATTGGTTTGTACCCACTTTCATCTTCAGATCCAATCCGTCTCCGTAACCGGCTTCTTCAAGCAACTGCTTCGCTTTCTCAAGATCTGGTTCTGGATAAACCTCTTCTTCAAGGTGAGCCCAGTGGTTTTCTGGAATATTCCCACTTAGGAGTGGAGAAGCTTTCCCGAATTTAACCGCTTCGTTAATCGCACCGCGATCTGTCGCCCAGGCAATCGCCTGACGCACGTTCTTCTCAGCAAGCGGTCCTTCTTCCGTATTCAGACCAACGTACTCCCAATAGGTTCCTGGTACACTCTCGACCTGAACCCCTTCCGCTTTTTCCATCAGCTCAATGTCTTTTGGTTCCGCTTGCAAAATAATGTCGATTTCGCCGTTACGGATCGCTGTTGAACGAGCCGTTTCATCTGGAATGGAACGCCAGACGACTTGATCTAAGTATGGAAGGTCTTCTTTAAAGTAATCTTCGAACTTCTCGAGCACCATCTCCTGGTCCTTCGTCCAGTTGACCAGTTGGAAAGCACCGCTTCCCGCATCCGCATTGGATAGGTCCCCGTCATTTTCATCGACAACCGTTTGGTTTACAATCGCATTCATCGGATTCGCAAGAAACGTTACGAATGGAGCGACCGGCTTCTTCAGTGTCACGACAACCTCTGTTTCAGAAGGAGTCTCGATACTTTCCAGTGCATCGAACTGAGCCTTTCTCACTTCACTATCGATAATCCGTTCGATGGAATACTTCACATCTTCAGACGTCAATGGATCACCGTTATGGAAGGTCACACCCTCATGAAGGGTGAAGGTGTACGTTTTTCCATCTTCAGAAACTTCGTAATCGTTGACAAGCTCTCCTTCCACTTCACCATAGGCGTCACTCTTATAACGGAACAATGTATTGTACATATTCTCGATATAACGCATGGAAGCCGCATCCGTAACGGTGTGAGGGTCCAGGCTTTGTGCATCCGTAAGGTCGGTAATCGTTAACGTACCGCCCTCCCCATCGCCTGAGGACTCTTCTCCTCCTTCTTCATTCCCAGAAGTACTTGTCTTCGTAGGATCCTGACACCCGGATAGAACCATTGTGAAAATGACGAGTAACACTACCCAATAACGTTTCTTCATTTTGTTCCTCCTCTTAAATTTTCAGTATATTGTTAAAAAACAGTAAATTCATTGTATAAAAGATCGATTCGTAATGATATGTGACGAAACACGAATATGAAACTTATTTTTCGTAATGTATTCCAAGAAACAAGCTTGGATTTTTACAACCTTCTTTCTATCATTCTATAAATCAATGGAGAGACGCTGCTGCAGGCCAAACAAAAAATGCATGCGCCTCTTCAATTAGGCTCATGCATCTCTTTTAAAATTCTATCAATGTTTCATTCTTCTCCCTCTCACGGAAGACGATCCGACTGTCCACGCCTCTCTCCTCGCTCCGACCTTAGGAACCATGTGTCTTTTCATATTGCTTCGCGTATTCTCTACGCATATGAAAATAATGCACAAGCCGGATAGTCGGACGAATCAGCATTTGCACACTTCCAAGTACAAACAACGTGACGCCCCACGTCTTCAAATGTTCGAAATAAAAGAAGATACTCCCGACTAAGAACCAGACACCAAGCAACACGTCATTGATCGTATAAAGAATGTCATAGGTTTTCTTGAAAAAGATATCGTGCTTTCCGACATGAAGATCGACATACTTCTGCTGGTCAGACTTTTGATTCGACAAACGCTCACCTCCCATTGAACTATTCCTTCTTTCGTATAGAATGACTTACCCGGAAAGAAACCACTTGAAAAGATGGATTGCGTAGATAATCAGGCGTTTTAAGAATGTTGGATTCTTTTTGTACCTTTCACACAAATGTAAGCGCTTATATTTTGTAGTTTCAACGAACGTTTATAGATGGAAACGTGATAGGGTAGAACATGGACCTTGTACAAAGACCGCCCTACATAGACGGTTACAACTAGAATAGGAGGGTTTATCATGTTAGATGTATTGAATCAAATCAATGATGTTCTATGGGGAACGCCCAGTTTGATCCTGTTATTCGGAACAGGGTTGTTCTTGACCTTCATATTGAAAGGTCTGCAGTTCAGCAAGCTGTTCTATGCCTTCAAACTTGCTTTCACAAAAGAAGACAAATCAGAAGCATCTGAAGATTCACAAGGGGATATCAGTAATTTTAAAACACTAATGACAGCGCTATCAGCGACAATCGGAAACGGAAATATTGCCGGTGTCGCAACAGCTTTGACACTTGGTGGTCCCGGAGCGATCTTCTGGATGTGGGTCGTCGGTTTGCTGGGGATGGCGACCAAGTACTCGGAAGCCCTGCTCGCGATGAAATATCGGGTAAAGAATGAAAACGGGGAATATTCCGGCGGCCCGATGTATTATGTCGAACATGGCATCGGCAGGAAGTGGAAATGGCTTGCTGTTGCCTTTGCCTTATTCGGAGCTTTCGCTGCCTTAGGCATTGGAAACAGTGTCCAATCCAATACCATTTCTGATGTGATGACAGAAAGCTTTCATATCAACGGCTGGTTTACAGGAGCCGTCCTTGCCATCTTAACGGGGCTGATTATATTCGGCGGCATTCAGCGGATCAGTACAGTCGCAGGATTTTTCGTACCGATTATGGCCTTCTTGTACATAGGTGGAGCGGTATTCATCATCATCGCCAATTACGATGCGATTATCCCTGCCTTTGAGTTGATCTTCCAATACGCCTTCAGTCCCGTTTCCGCCGCCGGTGGATTTGCTGGAGTGGTCGTCATGGAAGCGGTCCGAAGCGGTGTTTCACGCGGGATCTTCTCTAACGAAGCAGGTTTAGGTACAGCCGCATTGATTGCCGGAAACGCCAAAACCGATCATCCAGTCAAGCAGGCATTGGTTGCGATGACAGGTACCTTCATCGTGACGATCGTCGTGTGTACGATGACTGGTTTAGTCCTGATTATGACCGGTTTCTGGGATCCATCAGGCGGAGCAATCTCAGGGGTCCAGCACGCGACCGGGCTTGACGGCGGCGCGCTCACAAGTGCAGCGTTCGGACATGCCTTAGGAACGATTGGAGAGTACATCGTCGCCTTTTCGGTCATCTTCTTTGGATTCTCCACAATCGTCGGCTGGTACATGTACGGTGAGAAGTGCTTTGAATACTTGCTTGGCCTTCGCTACATCGTTCCGTATCGTTTCATTTATATTACGGCAACGTTCATGGGAGCTGTCATGCAGCTGGACCTTGTGTGGGCATTTGCCAATATGGCGAATGCACTAATGATGATTCCGAACTTAATCGCCTTATTACTTCTTTATAAGGTGATTAAGAGTGAAACGAACGATTACTTTCATAACTACCTTCACCAGCAAACGTACACGCGTTCGAAAGCAAGCTAGCTGGATAGTAAAAAAACCTGTCTACGGACAGGTTTTTTTACGTCTTCTTTCTATTATGAAAAGCTATGTAGCACACACTTCAACGCATCCCTTCGATCATCCGTCTCTCCAAACAAGAGAAAAAGCACAGGGGCATGCACCGCAAAAGCGCATACCCCTGTACTTCTCTTTACATCCATTTCGTCCTAACATGGGTGAGCCACCTGCCAGGGTGGTTCAGGTATTAGTAAATTTCTTTGAGTGGACGCAGCACATCTTTCACGGCATCTGCTGAACGATCTAGTGAGGATTTCTCTTCATCCTTCAGCGGCAACTCAATGACACTTTCAATGCCGTTTCCACCGAGAATCGTCGGCACACCTAAGTAGATGTCCTCGTAGCCGTATTCTCCTTCTAAGTAAGCAATCGAAGGCAGGATTCTCTTCTTATCTTTCACAATCGCTTCAGCCATTTCTACAAGAGAAGCGGCTGGTGCATAATAAGCACTTCCTTGACCGAGAAGATTAACGATCTCTCCTCCTCCTTTACGCGTACGTTCGACGATATCCTGGAGTTGGTCTTCTCTTAATAGTTTATCGAGCGGGATGCCGCCCGCATAGGAATAACGGACAAGCGGCACCATACTGTCCCCGTGTCCCCCTAAGACGAAACCTGAGACATCTTCAACAGAAACGCCCAGTTCTTGAGAGACAAACGTGTTAAAGCGTGCCGTATCCAGGACCCCAGACTGACCGATCACGCGGTTCTTTGGAAAGCCCGTCGTCTTGTAACAGACATAGGTCATCGCATCGACAGGATTACTCAGGACGAGAATATAACTATCGGGTGCATATTTTTTCACGTTTTCAGAGACGTCTTTCATGATTTTCGCATTGGTTTCTACAAGCTCATCCCGGCTCATTCCTGGCTTTCTTGGAATCCCTGCGGTGATGATAACCATGTCGGCATCTTGAATGTCTTTATAATCAGAGGTTCCTGTAATATTCGAATCAAACTTTTGTACAGGGGATGCTTCCAACATATCAAGCGCTTTCCCTTTGGTTGGGTTCTTCATCGATGGGATATCAACGAGGACAACGTCGCCTAATTCTTTTTGTGCAATCATGAGGGCCGCCGTGGTACCCGTATAGCCTGCTCCGACAACGGCAAATTTATATCGCTTGAATGACATGTCTCCTGCCTCCTATTACTGTGCTTCACTTTCTTCGTTGTTTGTTTCATTCCCTTGGTCTTGGGAAGGTGCTTTCTTTCTCCGCTTCGGAGCTGCCTTAGGTTTTGGCTTTGAAGGTGGACTGGAAGTTTGATTTACGCTTTCCTTCCCGTCCTTTGTGAGGATCACTCCAGTTTCGTCGTCCGGATGTGGAATGACGTGATATCCTACAAGTTCACCTACACGATTCACCGCTTCTTTTCCTGCATCGACAGCTGCCTGTACAGCACTCACATCGCCTTCAACAAGAACCGTTACCAACGCAGCATCAATTTTCTCCTGTTTCACAAGCGTGACATTGGCCGCTTTTACCATGGCATCTGCCGCTTCAATTGAACCAATAAGCCCTCTCGTCTCAATCATGCCTAAAGCTTTAGCCATTTGCTCCACCCCTTTCTACTTCGACGGAATCGATAATACCAATAATTAATGCATCAATAGGAATAGCCGGGCCCTCCTGTAAATGAGAGCTTGCACTCCCTCTTGTGACCATCACCTTATCGCCCACCCCAGCTCCAATCCGGTCAACCGCTACAAAGGTTGAAGCTTCCGGAGTGCTTGCTTGGTGATCAGGCTTCACGACTAAGAATTTGAGACCGACGAGTCCGTCTTCTTTTCTCGTCGCCCAAATATTCCCGATAACTTCTCCTACAACCATACATCCAACCTCCTAGGACTCCTCGATAGAAATAATAAGGTTTGCTTCTCGTGCTGCATCTTTTGCTAGAGGAGTGACGATCGTTTCTTTTGAGATGTGAATGTCGTTGTAAAGCCATTCACTCACTTCCTTTTGAGTCAGCAGCTTCCCAGCGTAATAAAAGGGAGAACTTGACGTTTCCCCTGGAGGAGATAACACGTCTCCTGATGGCAATACAGAAACCCTAAACGACAGCAAATCTTCTTTATAGGACCGCAAACGTTCAACATAAGGAGCGGGGATTCCCTCCGAAGGTGTGAAGATCCAGTCCAACGATCGATCCAATCGAAACTGAACCCTCGTTCCGCTACTCACCAACCTAGAAAAACAACGACTTTCCGCTGTATCCGCAAGGCCGAGCGCACTCTTCACAAACAAGTCCTGGTCAACGTGAGGGAACAACGCATGAGAAGGAAAATCAAGACCTTCTACATCCTCAGGCTTTATCCAGTTCAAATGCCAGCTGGATTTCCACTCCTCTAAATCTTCCGGAATCCCTTCTGATGTAATGACATGAAGTGTGGGTTTTGAAACAGGATCATGACCTTGTTCCTTTAGAATCTCCGCCACAATTTCTTTGATCAGCTTTCGATCATACATAGGTGGGCGCACCCTTTGTGAGTATTCCTTTTTGCCCGGTCTGGATAGCCCCTGCATTGGCTTCATCTGTATCGATATGCATCTCTAATTGATACTTCTCCGAAACACGGATCACCGTTTTAGAAAAACGGACAGCACGGCCTGGGTTATTGACCGCAACTTCAACCACTTCCCCGTCCCTCACTTGGAAACGATCCGCATCATCCGGGTGCATATGAATATGAGCTTGGGCCAAAATCAACCCTTCTTCGAGATATAAACTCCCTTTCGGACCTATAATCGTGAAAGGACTCGAGTTCTTTGTCTGTCCGGATTGCCTGATCGGAGGCTTCACTCCCAGCTTAAAAGCATCGGTTTGACTCACTTCAACCTGCGGGGAGCTACGAAGCGGTCCAAGGATCCTCACCTTTGCTATACTTCCTTTCGGGCCTGCGATCGTTACCGTTTCGTTGGCAGCGAATTGACCGGGTTGGGAAAGAGGAGCTTTTTCACTCAATTCATACCCTTGGCCAAACAGGGTTTCTAAACTAGCCTTGTCCAAATGACAATGTCTAGCTGAGACCCCGATCGGGACCTCGCTAGACGTATGGTTCGAATGCAAGAGTTCCTGCATCACTTCTTCTACAATCGATTCTAAGTCTTCTCGAGCCATTTTGTTTCCTCACTTTCCTTACCTATCCTTAAAATAGGTAAGTAGATGTTTGAAAATCTATTTATTGAGCGGCGTCGATTTTTGGAAGAATGCTTTCCAATTCGTTGTGTGGACGTGGGATCACGTGTACGGATAGTAACTCTCCTACTCGTTGAGCGGCTGCGCTTCCCGATTCAGTAGCCGCTTTAACGGCTCCTACATCCCCACTTACTAGAATCGTCACAATTCCTCCACCTACATGGATTTTTCCAACTAAGTTCACGTTTGCTGCTTTCACCATTGCGTCTGCTGCCTCTACGGATGCTACTAAACCTTTCGTTTCGATCATGCCTAATGCGCCATTCAATGCCATTGTAAATTCCTCCTAAGTTTTATTGATATTTTTGTAATACTTTACCTACAATTGCAGAAACCTTCTGCGGATCAACCTCTTCACTATCGACTTTCTTTAACACTTCAGAAATCACTTTCTCTAAATCATTCTCTTCAGGATCCGCTTGTTTAGGGGACTGCACAGTTGCGGATGGCTTCGGAATCTCCACATCTTTCACTCCATATGCGAGCCTCTTGATGTTCACTAAATGCCGTGCCGTGATGTTATCTGAAGTGATATTCCCTCCATAAGAACCACATCCCAGCGTCAACGAAGGTTTCAAATTCGTTGTCGCCCCGACCGCTCCTATACTGGAAAGGGTATTGACCATCAAGCGGGAAACCGGCATTTCATGTCCAAACATTTCAGCAATTTGATCATCGCTTGTATGAATGGATAGACTATGACCCCGCCCTCCTAAATTCAAAAGCTCGATGCATTGGGCTTTCGCCTGATCCACATCTTTCACCGTATATAAAGCAAAAACGGGCGAGAGCTTCTCTAGTGAGAAGGGAACATCTTTTCCTACTCGCGTTTCTTCCGCGATGAGCACCCTTGTATCGCTTGGGACGTTCACCCCTGCCATTTGTGCGATCGTGGTCGCTGGACGCCCAACGATTTTCGGATTGATTTTCCCAGGTGCCGGAGAGAGGACGGCCGCAACTTTTTCTTTCTCCTCGCCCTCTAAAAAATAGGCCCTTTGATTCTTCAATTCTCTTACGGTCATTTCTTTAATGTTTTGATCGACGACAATCGCTTGTTCGGTGGCACAGATGGTTCCATTGTCAAACGTTTTACTATCCATGACCATTTGAACCGCTTTTTTCACCTGACAGGATTTCTCCAAATACACAGGGACGTTCCCAGGACCGACACCATAGGCTGGCTTCCCAGAACTATACGCTGCCCGGACAAGTCCACCTCCACCTGTGGCCAAAATGACACTCGTATCTCTATGCTGGATCAACTCTGTCGTCGCGGGCATTGATGGCTTGGAAATCCAGCCGACAATCCCCTCTGGTGCGCCTGCTTGGACAGCCGCATCATGACAAATCTTCAGCGCTGCAATCGTGCATTTAACAGCGGAAGGGTGAGGGCTGACCACAATTGCGTTCCTCGTTTTTAATGAAATCAATGTTTTATAGATGGCTGTCGAGGTCGGATTCGTAGTTGGGATGATCGCTGCAACGACACCAAATGGATAAGCAAATTCAGTGACTTTTTTTGCAGTGTCTCGATATATCACCCCAACGGTCTTTTCATTTTTAATGGATTCATAGACATCTTTGGAACCGACCTGGTTCTTAATGGTTTTATGCTCGACGACCCCCATGCCCGTCTCTTCCACGGCCTTTTCAGCAAGGGATCTCGCTTTTGCGTGGGCGGCTTCCGCTACGGCGGTGACAATACGGTCGACTTGTTCCTGGGTAAACGATTCATATTCTTTTTGAGCAGCTTTCGCTCGCTTTAGAGCGGTTCTCATTCCTTGAATTGACTCTAAATCATAATCCAGTTCCATAAATCCTACACTCCCTTCTAATCCTTACGTACGCTTGGGTTGGTTGGCGATCTCCCACACGGCCTGACGAAAAGCATCAGCGGCAGCCATACAGGAGGATTGTGACCCTGCGAGTAACCCGCCCCCGAAGTTGGTTTCGGTTGGTGGTCCATAAAAACAGGCAAGCTCAACATCAGAAGCTTTTAAAGCTGCATCCAGCCCGTATGTAGCTTCCAGTGGAGGAGCAATGACATAAGCAAGGGCCTGTCCCTCAGGAATGCCAGCTTCTTTGGATAAAAAGGATCCTGTACTAGAAACCACATGGGCAAACAAACTGTGGGTTTTCTCTTCATTCAATGCCTCAAAGTAAGCTCCACCATCGATGACCTGATGAATGGCCTCCATCGCACTCTTAACTTCATCAGGATCTGGTCCAGCGACGATGCCTAAGAATTCACCAGATAAAGGACCGGAGGCGTGATCGGCGCCTGCGTAAAAAGATCGGGCGTAGACGACATCAACCGCTGCCTTCTTCGTCGCTTCATCCAGGGCGGTCACTCCAACATCATCCATGGTGACGGTGAATAATCCTAGGCTGTTTTGTGAGGTTGATAGATTTAATTTCTCGGAAAGCTGTGGATCAACATTCGGAATCACCCGGGTTGAAAGAACTTCTGCATAGATGGGCTCTAACTTCATCGTCTCTCCTACCTTTCCTTTTTCACAAGCTCGACACCACTTGCTTCGTAATGTAAGATCTTTTCAATGACTCCCCCTAAGTAAGCTCCCGCCTCAACCGGCGGAATGCCTCCACGGTGGATGTTTGAAACCACTTGACGCTGGGATTCAATCGTCCCTACCCTTGGTTTATAGCAGAGATAAGCACTCATCGATTCTGCACTAATCAATCCAGGTCGCTCCCCAATCAGATAGACTATGACTTCTGGTTGAAGTTCTTCCCCTACTTCATCCATCGCTGCCACACGTCCTTTCTCTATGAAGAAAGGCGTCCCCACATCAAGACCGAGGCTCTTCAAAGACTGTTGCAGCGATAAATACACATCCTCTAAGTTCTCATCAATCGCTTTTGAACTTAAACCGTCGGACACGATAATTTGGACTTCGGGATTTTTCCGGCACTTTTCCCGGATGATCTCTTTCGATTCATCCGAAAGCTTTCGGCCATAATCCGGTCTTCGGATGTAGGTTTCTTGGTCCGTCACCTTCGTGTTCACGACAAACAAATCCAAGCTTTCTAACAGACTGCGATCAACATTCCCATAGACCGCGTCTACCGCTGCCGCATGGTCGTATCGGAAGCGAAGCCACGTGTCCGTTTTCGGTCTTACGCCTGCCCGTCCCACACCAATCCTGGCAGGAGTTTTACTCTTTAATTCTTTCAAGTCGTCCGTTTCATCGCCCTCCGGAGTCGAAGGGGGGATGGGTTCGTTTTTTGGCTTCTTCTTCTCCGATTGATTGGGAAACTTTGAAAGGACAGCTCTACCCTCGACCTCATCATCAGCATTGTCTGCAGACGCTATAGACTCAAACTGATTGTTGGCGGATGTATGATCCCATATCTTCACTTCCGATGTTCGGGAGGAAGGTTGTGTTTTTTTATCTTTCATTTTCTCCATGACAAGCCGAGTGACTTTTTCAATGGTTTGCTGATCCATTTCCTTCACCTCCTATCGAGTGAATAACACCGGATTACCGGCTTGGCTGGTTAAACGGCCACTTTCCATGATGCCCATGTCCTCAAGCCACTTCTCAAATCTCGGAGACGGCCGTCTGCCGAACGTTTCTCTCAATGTCGCGACATCATGATAGCTCATCGATTGATAATTCAACATGCAATCATCTCCCATAGGAGTGGCGATGATGAAATTGACCCCAGCTGTTGATAATAAGACTCCTAAGTCTTCCATATCATTTTGGTCTGCTTTCATATGGTTCGTGTAGCAAATGTCCACACCCATCGGAATCAGGTGCATTTTCCCCATAAAATGGTCCTCAAGCCCTGCGCGAATTACTTGTTTCGTGTTGTAGAGGTACTCGGGTCCGATAAAGCCAACAACGGTGTTGACAATGAAAGGGTCATAGTACTTGGCGAAACCATAATTTCGTGCTTCCAGCGTCATTTGATCGATGCCGTGATGGGCTTCCGCAGATAGCTCGGATCCTTGACCCGTTTCAAAATATAGATGCTGAGGTCCTGTGCCGGTGCCTTTGCTTTTAGCCAGTTCGTTCGCTTCCCCAAGAATAGCAGCGTCAATACCGAAGGAGCGGTTCGCTGTTTCTGTGCCGGCAATACTTTGGAAAATCATATCGGCCGGTGCTCCTTGTTCAATCGCCTTCATTTGGGCCGTGACATGAGCGAGCACACAGTTTTGTGTGGGAATGTCCCACTCTTCCAAGAAATCTTTTGTCCCATGAAGAAGACGCTTCACACTTTCTACGGATTCTTCCACAGGATTGATGCCAATGACTGCATCCCCGATCCCATAAGAGAGTCCCTCTCTTAATGAGGCCATCATCCCATCGATATTGTCCGTCGGGTGGTTCGGCTGTAAGCGAGAAGCGAGCGTCCCTTTTTGCCCAATTTCAATGTTGCATTTGGTCACAACCTCTAATTTGTCGGCCGCGTGGACAAGGTCTAAGTTCGACATCAGCTTCGCCGTTGCCGCGATCATTTCACTATTCAATCCACGGCTGATTCTTTTCAGATCTTCCCCCGTCGTTTCACTAGAAAGAATGTATTCCCGGAGTTCAGCCACGGACCAATTTTGTATCTTCTGATAAACAGGCTCATTGATCTGCCCATCAATGATTTTAGAAACTTCATCTTCTTCTGGAGAAAGCAACGGATTTTCCCGAATGTCTTTCAACAACAGTTCACTAAGGACCGTTTTTGCCGCAATTCTTTCTTGGACACTTTCAGCCGCTACTCCAGCGAGTCGATCGCCGGATTTTTCTTCGTTAGCTTTTGCGAAGAGCGTCTTCAAGGAAGAAAATTGATACGTATGATCTAAGTGGGTGGTAGATAGTTTCAAAGGATGTTTCCTCCTTCCTATTCATGAAATGTCAGTGTTTTGATGACGACCGGGACAACGCCTGAATCAAGTTTCGATCCGATGTCCAAGTAGTCTCCATTCTCAACTTTAATTTGGTCGATACAGACCATTTCCCTCTCAGCCTCCAGGACTTGAATAGCCTGACCCAATGATTTAGCAAGATCCCTTTCCAAAATGATCACTAACGGTTGGGACGGACGATGCTCATCAAACGCTGTGACAAGGGCCTGGGCTAACCTCTGGATATCCTTGAATCCGAGAAGCGGGAGATCGGATAGATAAATCGCCATGGTCATCCCCTCTTCATGAGGATCAAACACGCGGCTTCCCGACTGGATATGGTCTGACATGGAGGAAAGCACGGACTCAAATTCTTCCTTAAAATCAATCATGTGAACGGGCATATCCCGGAGAGGCAGGGTTGTGCTATCCACTTGAATGGTTGCTCCACTGATTTCTGTTGTTTGAGTCCCTGCGCCTAAAACCGTAGCTCTTACGGTTTCCCCAGGCATTTCCCACTCTTTAAGCTGCAAGCGAGGGTTAGCCAGGAGGGATTGAGCCAGGCTTACTCCAATATCGTTATAAAGATGATTCGACGTACACCCTTCTGGATGGTAAATGCATTCAGAGACGCCACCGGAAAACATGACGACATCGATCGACCTTGTCCATTGTGGAAGGTTCCCTAGCAGCAAAGGCTCGTTCTCATCAAGCTCCCCATCTAGCATTTTCCGAATGACTTCTGCCATATAATTGGTGAGTTTTGAAATCGTCTTTTCGTGAGGCTGCATCCCGATGGTCAGATTTAATCCCAGTTTTTCATTCACCTTCTGAACAGCAGGTGATAGATAGTGAATCGAGTCATGATCAAACTCCATCAGCTTGCCTCCGACATGAAGCGTGCACGTCCCGACTAGTTTTCCATATCGATAAACGGCTGTATTGGCGGTTCCCCCTCCAATATCGATGTTAGCCACCGTTTTGTTTGTTTTCTTTGATAATTCAAAAGCTCCGGATCCTTTGGCTGCGATGATTGATTCTAAATCTGGACCTGCCGTCGCAACTAAGAACTTTCCCGCATGGTCAGAGAGATGACTGACCATTTCTTTGGCATTTGACTTGGTTGCCGTCTCTCCTGTAATAATTACCGCGCCGGTCTGGATATCCGATGCCTGTATGCCCGCCTTTTTGTACTGATCCCGGACCATGGCATCGACCTTCTCCATGTCGATCTCTTTTCCATCGAGCAGGGGGGTACGAAAAATCGGACTTTCATAAATCACTTCTTTATCCGTAATCTCAATCCGGGGCATGTGGGTCATCCCCGCCGTATTTCTCAATGATAAGCGGCTGATCACAAGTTTCGTTGTACTCGTTCCAATATCAATGCCTGCACTTATGATCACTTCTTTATTTCTCTCGTTCACGAAGCGCACCTCCACATAAAAAACAAAGTGCCTTTCTTATCCCAAATCCAAATAAAAAAAGACGCCTTACACAAACCATCCCTCTCGGATAGTTGTATAAGGCGCCTTTGCCCATGTACCATTCATTTGTAGCATTGCTCTTATTCAGAATATTAATTTATTCGACATCATTTGTAAAGGGTTTCATGGAAGATGACGTCCTCATTTTCCATATCTTCAATCAAATCTTTCATTTCATTCAGGCTCGAACAGGCTACAAGATGGCGAATCACATCCAACCCTTGCCCCTGTAAAGCGGACGTAACCACAATCGGACCTTTAGGCATCACTTTCTTCAACTGTTCCACCGCTCGATCGACATCAGCCTCTTCATTATCGGCTTTCGTTACAACTCCAATCGGCAGTTTGTTCAAACCCTTACTGAACCCCGGGGGGAAAATGACTTTCTTTTTCGTTGGATCTTGAATAAATAAGACATGCGTCACCTCAAGCGAAGTCGCCATAATATTTTTATAGAACATCGGATTTTCTGTGTATTCTCCTGGCGTATCCACAATCCAATCTTCATAAGTAAGGGACTGCGTCTTCATCGCTTTTGCTTTGTACCCCAGCAAGGCATGGGTGAGGGTAGACTTCCCTGCTCGAATCGATCCAAGCATCATCGCACGATTTCGCTTTGACATAGAAGCGCCCCCTTTCTTAGGATTTCGTTATTTTAGAAGGGGTATAACCAAGTGTCTCAGATAGGAAGCGGTTCACTTCAATCATCGATTGTTCCACTTCGGAAACACTACCAACTAAGACAAGACTTCCAGTGAAGCGATCCAGAAAACCAATCCCTACATGGGCCGCTTTCGTTGCATAATCCCCTGCGATAATAACGGTTTCACTTGGTGTTAATGTTAAAATCCCCAAGGCTCCAGATTTTTCAATGCCTAACATTTCAAGCATATCTGGATCTGGGTTGGCGATCAGGTGACTGAGAGTCAGTTGTTTCCCTGGTACAAATTCTTGTATAAATCGCTTTTTCTCCTCATGCATTCGGTATCCCTCCTGATCGTTGTCTTCTTACGCTTCCTTCTTTTGGTCAGATGCCACGACATCCCCTTCGAACGCTTCTTCCTCTAAGTATTCATCTTTCCCAATGACGCCTTTCTCACGGTCAATCCGTTCAAGCTCCCGCGCTTTTGGAACGGACAGCCAATAAGCGAAGCCAATGGCTATAACTCCTGCCGATAGTTTTCCAACGATAATCGGCAATATCAAAGTGGGTTGGAAGTTCGCAGTAAATGACAAGTGATCGCCAAGTAAGAAAGCTGCACAGACGGCAAACGCAATGTTGATGACTTTATCTTTTGGAGGCATATGACGCACGAGCTTGAACATGGCAAGGATATTGGCAATTGTTGCGACTAATCCGGCACTACCCACAGAACTTAACCCCAGCTTTTTACCAAGTGCCTCAAGTGGAGTTGCCGCATATTTTCTCAGTAAGTAAACCATTGGAAAGGCACCCGCAAGCATGATTCCGATATACCCAGCGGTTTCAAGCGCACGGAATTGATCATCAGCATCTGCCATAATCGGATCGAAGCCCCATGCTCCGAAAACGGTCGTAAACACCCCAGTAAAGATTTCCACAATGGAAAAGACGAGTACGAGTTTAATCGCAGCATCCAGGATCGTCCCAAACCACATAAAGCCTTTGATCATAATATCTGGTAAGAAATAAAGCCCAGCAGCTAAGATTACGACAAAAATCAATAATGGCGTAAGATTCATAAAGATTTGCAAATAACTTAACGTAAATTCGTACGTCGACTCTGTATTCGTAGCTACAACGTCTCTTACTTTCGAGTTTGTCAACGTAATGATGACACTTGAAATGAGCACGCCTATCGGGATCGTAAGCAGCCCTGACATAATCCCAAGAGCCATGAACTTATGGTCACGCTTATCCAACATGGCAAGCCCCATCGGAATCGAGAAGACGATGGTCGCCCCAGCCATAAATCCGACGATTAAAGCCATAATCCAGCCCTCATAAGATTCTTGCAGCGCTTCGGCTAATTGATAGCCTCCCATATCGGACGCAAGAATCGTCGTCGCCGCAATCGCAGGGTCTGCTCCAATTTTCTCAAAGAATGGACCGACATATTTGTCAATCGACCAGGATAAATAAGGAATGGAAGCCATAATACCTGCGGCCGGAACGAAGATGTGTCCAATGGAGTGAACCCCTTCCATGAACTGTCCACCGATCCCATCTTCACTGTTTTTGATGGAGGCGATCGCACCGATGACTGCACAAATCATAATGATATAAATAACAATATTACCTACTAACACCATTCTGCATCCCTACCTTTGTTTATTGTGATCATCAAACTTTTCTATAAAAAAAGATGCTAGAAAAACAGTAAGGCACCCTCACTGCTCTTCTAGCATCTTTGCTAGTTCTATTCACTTGGAAGTGATCATCGGCTCTTGCGAATATTTCTTAAGAATCTTTGTCGCCACTTTCTCTAGCGGCCACTGCTTGTTCATGCTAATTTCTCTCATCTTCTTATACGAGACCTCATCCGTATAACCGAATTGATCCATAAGGAGCCCCTTGGCCCTCTCCACAACTTTCCGCTTCTTGAGACGATTGTCCGCTTCTTTCACTTTGACGCGATACCGTTCAGAAACCACCCCTTGATGGAGAGCGATTTCTACAGCTGGAATCAAACGATCTTCTGATATCGGTTTGACGATATACCCAACAATATTTGCTTCCTTGGCTTTCTCGATAAATTCCTGCTGGCTATAAGCGGTGAGCAATAAGATCGGAATATTAAATTTCTGTGAGATCACCTTGCTTGCTTTCAACCCATCCATCTTCGGCATTTTGATATCCATGATGATTAAATCGGGCTGTAATTCATAAGCGAGTTCAATCGCTTTCTCGCCATCCCCTGCTTCACCAACAATGTCAAATCCGCTGTCTTGCAAAAGTAGGGCAATATCCATCCGCACAATGGACTCATCCTCCACAAGCAGTATCCTCTTACCCATTTAACCCCTTCTTTCTCTTGGGAATGTCAGTTTCGCTTCTGTACCTTTCTTCATTCCTTCAATTTGAAAGACTCCAGACAAATCATGTTCCACCATCCGGCGCACAATATCGAGTCCAAGAGAAGATGTATTCTCTTTCTTATAACCGATTCCGTCATCACGGACGATGACTTCCATGACGTCCGTCCGATGTTCAAAGATGACATCAATATGACCGCGCTGTCTTTCTGAAAAGGCATGATTGACACAATTTTGAATGAGCTCGTTAATAATCAATGCGATGGAAACCGCACGGTCGGACTCCATATTTAGTCGGTCTCCCGAGTAATTAATGGTCATCTTTGTATGGGAAAGTCCAGTATAAACGAGCATATCCCCAATCCGTTCAGCCAAGTCAAAGATGTCGACTTCATCAATACTACTGTTGGATAGTATGACTTCATAAACGGAGGCAATACTCAATATACGGTTCAAGCTCTCTGTAAAATGGATTTTGCTTTCTTCCGGTATGCCCCGCCTCATCTGAAGGCGAAGGAGGCTGGCTACCGTCTGTAAATTGTTTTTTACACGATGATGGATTTCCTTAATGGCGACAGATTTGATAATCAATTCCTTTTCCTTTTCTCTCAAATCGGTCAAATCTCGTAAAATAATGAACATGCCATTGTACTTGTCATTCAGTGGCAGCCGAATCTTTTTAATTTTGAATGATTTATCGAACGCTTCCATTTCTGTCACGAGCAGCTCTTCTTTTTGCTCAACAATCTCAGTCAATATAGGCAGGTGATCAAGGATATTCTCTCCATAATCACACGTTTCCCCGATGAGTTCGTCGAGTAAATTAATCGCCGCCGGGTTTGAATAGAGCAACTCCCCATCAAGCCCCACAAAAAATAAAGCTTCCTCCATCAGTTCAGGCACTAAAGGCTGGCGATCCGAATGGCTTAATAATAGTCCACTAAGGGACTCCGTGGTTTTCGAAAGGGTTTCGATTTCTTCTTTCTTTTCTAGTTGATCGCTGATGTCTTTTTCCATAATCAAGACACCAATTACTTTCTCCTCATTCCTAATCGGAACAACGCTCTGCTCGACCTTTTTCCGTTCTTGCGTAATCGCACGATTGGATGTAAGCGTTTTCCCAGAACGTAAACAATAAAGAACCGCAGGCTCGAACGTTTCATAGGCGGTATTTCCTACCACTTTTTTTTGGTAGATCGCTGGAGCTGTTGAGGGTGCAGCTTCTGCTACGACAATCGCATGTTTTTCATCGGCTAATAAACAGTCGATAAAAATATGAGCCTTCGAAAGGTCAGCCATCATCTGTATGCTTTGGCTTACTTCTTTGACTTTTTCGATATCCGCTGCTTCTAAAGTTGTCATTTCGTTACATAGAGACTCGATTTCTGCCATATCTACCATCGATCCTACTTCCTCTGTAAAAATGTTTTCTTCCTGATTTTCTAGTAAGAAACTATTTGAATTCTAGACCTCATCAAAAATTCTGTCAATATTCTGAATAATCATTGCAATTGTGAAAACTTCACCCCGCTCGCCTTTAATTGAAGCATTTTCTCGATAATTTCCGCTAAATAAGCGCCTGCTTCGGCGGGAGGGACTCCACCATCATGAATGTTTGAAAATACGGTGCGATCCGCCTCTACACTATCTTGAGTTGGCTTGTAAATCAAATACGCACTGATACTCTTCGCCGTCGCAAGTCCCGGGCGTTCCCCAATCAAGGAGATCACCAAATCGCAATCGACTAAAGAAGCCACTTCATCTTGAATCCACACCCGGCTTTTCCTAATAAATATTGGATCGTTCATGTTGATATTTTTGGATTTCAACCCTTGAACCAGGGATGGCAGCAAGTCAGGGATGGTTTCTTCAACACCCGTCGAGCTTAGTCCATCAGAAATGATGATTTGCACCTGCTTCCCTGTTTCCATATGATCCTGTAACCATTGGACGGATTCTTCGTTCAATCGTCTTCCTACATCCAAATTCATCAAGTATTCATTCATGGAAGAAGCTCTAGAATGAAGGATTGGCAGGTTCATAGATTCTAAAACGGAATCAGGAACGTCTTTAAAGACCGCATCCTGTGCGGCCGCATGATCGACTCGAAAGTCCAAATAGTTTTTCGTCTTCATCCTTGTCCCTGAGCGGCCGATCCCTATCCGTGCCGGGGTCTTATGAATCACCTCATTGATATACTCATAGTCCTTCGGTTGATCGACGCCCACTTGCTTTTTCTTTTCATACACCAAGTGTTTCGTTCGGTATTCATGCGTATAGGATTTGTTCTTGTTCGGCTTTTCCTGAATTTCCGATAGTACTTCTTTGACGATCTGTTCAATATTCACACATTCACTCCCCTTCTTAATTAAAAATAGATAAGTCGCCTGCACGTTTTGTAAGAATACCGTTTTCCATGATGCCCATCATTTCTAACCATTCCTCAAATTCAGCCAAAGGTCTCAAACCAAGCATTTCTCTTAGACTCGCATCATCATGATAACTCGTATCCTGATAGCTCAACATGACATCGTCTCCTCCGGGAACTCCCATATAAAAGTTCGCTCCGGCTAATGTCGTCAGCATTCCAGCAATCTCCTGATCGTTTTGGTCGGAACTCATATGATTGGTATATGTCGGGGCAATCCCCATCGGCAAGTTGTGCATTTTGCCCATGAACAAATCTTCCAAGTCGGCACGAATCATTTGTTTGCCGTCAAACAATGTTTCTGGACCGATAAACCCTGAAACGTTATTGACCATAAAAGGCTTCCACTTGCGAGCATAACCATAAGTACGTGCTTCTAGTGTCTGCATATCGACCCCTTCATGACCGTCTAAAGAAACTTCGGAGCCCTGCCCCGTTTCAAAATAAAAGAAGTTCGGCCCCGCAGACGTTCCTTCTGTCTTCATTAACTCATAGCCCTCATCCAATAACTCTTGATTGACGCCAAAATCATCATTCGCCAGCTGCGATCCAGCTAGACTTTGGAATAAAAGAGCGACAGGCGCTCCTTTTTTAAGCGCTTGCATTTGTGTGGTCACATGAGCAAGGACACAGTTTTGTGTTGGGATCTCCCACTTTTGCATGAACTCATGACTCATCGTCAAAATCCTGGCTACGGAATCGACCGCTTCATTGTTCGGGTTGATGCCGATGACCGCATCACCAGAGCCATAAGAAAGCCCCTCCTTAATCGATGCCATGATTCCTTCTGGGTTATCAATCGGATGGTTCGGTTGACAGCGAAACGCTAGCCTGCCTGGTTCTCCAATCGTTGTATTGCAGTGAGCCTGATGCTTCATTTTCTGTGAAGCAAGCACTAAATCAATACTCGACATAAGTTTAGCAACCGCAGAAATCATTTCACTCGTCAGCCCACGACTCAGCCGCTTCAAATCATTGGCTGTCGTTGAATGACTCAGAATATACTCCCTCAATTCTCCAACCGTCCATCCCTGAATCTCTTTATAAATGAATTGACTGACTTCATCATAAATGACGCGGCTCACTTCATCGGTTTCATACGAAACGACAGGGTTTTCATAAATGTCTTTAAGTAAAAGCTCACTCAGCGTGTACTTCGCTGCCATTCGTTCTAAGGAAGACTTCGCTGCAATGCCAGCCATCACATCTCCCGACTTCTCCTCACTCGCTTTGGCTAACACATCTCTCAATGAATGGAAATAATAGGTCTCATTTTTTAACTGACAAGATAACTTCACCATCAATCACCTTCTTTTTTTGAAATAAAAAACGCCCTATTGCTAGTTTTAAACTAACGAATAGAGGCGTCTTTGCCGTGTTTATTCACTTACCTAGCATTATATCAGAACATTCTTTCGATTCACAGGTGTATTTATCTTTAGCATCCACTTCTAATGGTTTGTCTATGACATTTTATCCTCCTCATAAGCAGTTGAAGCGACTCCTCTCATATATACTCACCGGCATAATCAAAAGAATATTCCCATAACCCTAAAGCTCTTACATACCTACAAAAAACGAAACTTACCCAACTATTAATATGATAAAATGACGTATCAATACTAGACGGAGGACAAGTCATGAAATTACATATCCATGATCAAGTAAGCCGGGCCATTGAATTGTTTTCGCATTCCGATATGGACATCATTGAAGTCGTTAATGACAAGGGGGACATTGTCGGCAGGCTGTCCACCGACGATATACGCGAGATCGTAGAGAGCAGAAACTTAAACCAAACGCTGGAACAGGCCATAAAGAAACCGTCCCAAGAACTTACAGCCTCCAAACACCCCCATGACTATCAATATAATGAAATCATAGAGAGCCCCATTTTCAACGATATCATCCATTCTCTCCATGATGGTGTATTCATCACAAATGGGGAAGGAGTAACGGTTAAGGTCAATCAAGCCTATGAACGGATTACCGGACTTCGAGCAGATCAACTCATCGGCTATCATATGAATGACATCATTAAAGCCGAATACATTTCAAAGTCCGCCTCTCTCCAAGTCATTAAAGAAAAACGTCCTGTCACATTGATGCAGAAGATTTCCAACGGCCGGAATATCATTGTTTCAGGTACTCCTATCTTCTCTAAAGATCAAGAAATCCTTTACGTCATCAATAGTGTCAGGGACATCACTGAGCTCCTTGAACTAAAGCATGAAATTGAAGATCTCCAGGAATTGAAGAACCTGCGTCAGAGCTCAAAAGAAGCGTACTCCAAATCGGAAACCTTCCCTTTCTATACCAGCGAAAAAATGAAAGACATCCTCCACGTTCTTAAGCGAGTGGCTAAAACCGATGCCCAAATTCTGTTGCACGGGGAGACAGGCGTCGGAAAAACGATGATCGCCAAATATATCCACGAGGAGTCGCCACGATCCGAGCAGAATTTCTTGGAACTGAATTGTGGAGCTCTGCCTTCTAATTTAATTGAAGCGGAATTATTCGGTTATGAACCCGGTGCTTTCACAGGGGCTCTAACCAAAGGAAAAAAGGGATTACTGGAAGTGGCGGATCACGGTACCTTGTTCTTAGATGAAATTGGAGACCTCCCACTAGAATTGCAGGTCAAGCTGTTAAAAGTCATGGAGGATCAAGCCTTTTATCCTGTCGGCTCGTCAAAACTTACGCATATTAATGTCCGAATCATCGCAGCTTCTCACAAAAACCTGAAGAAGTTGGTGGAATCAGGGGACTTTCGTGAGGATTTATATTACCGAATTAACGTCGTCCCTATCCATATCCCTCCACTTCGTCACCGAAAAAAAGAAATCATTCCCATGGCCCAGCTCTTCTTAGAAGAATATTCTTCTGCTTACGGGCTGAACCGATCCTTACGGTTAGATGCGTTGGACCTTCTCTCTGATTATGACTGGCCCGGAAATATCCGGGAGTTAAAAAACTTAATGGAGCGACTCGTCGTGATCTCTCCCTCTGACGAAATTGGAAGAGAACAACTTCCCGAAGAACTCCTTCCTTCAAGAAAGCGTACAGATTCTAAGGATGACGACGAAATTGTGACATTGAAACAAGCCGTGGAAGAACTAGAGCGTGAATTGATTACAAAAGCACTCCGAACCTATAAAACCACGCGTAAGGCCGCGGAAGCTCTAGAAGTCAGTCAATCGACAATCGTACAGAAGATGAAAAAATGGGGAGGGTGATTAATTTTCTAATCACCCTCCTCACTTTTGATTATAAAAATGATCAAATACCAAACACAAAAATGATAACGCTTTCACTAAAACCTTTTAATTGAGTGTATTTTCAGACTTCTTAAAAAGTTGGCATGAAAGTTGCTTGTATAAAAGTAACCAAGTGAAAGGAGAGTTTTATCCATGTCTATTTCAACATTTAAAATCGCTAACAAACTCATTACAGGTCATGGAGCTACCGAATCCCTACGAAAGGAAGTCGAACGACTGGAAGTTTCCAACCCTTTGATTGTCACCGATGACATTCTGCAGCAGGTCGGAGTGGTCGATCAAGTCACCTCGCTATTGAAAGGGATGTCTTATGAAGTTTTCAACGGGGTGCAACCTGATCCTGAACTAAGAATTGTCGAGGAGTGCTCAGAAGCATTTAATAAAGGGGACCATGATGGATTGATTGCTATCGGAGGTGGGAGTGCAATCGACATCGCCAAGAGTGTTTCTGCTTTTGCCCCATTTGAAGGGGACTTAACCGAACTTCTTGGAACAGATCTGGTACCAGCAAAAGGCGCGCCCATCATCACCCTCCCTACAACAGCAGGAACGGGTTCTGAAGTTACCAATATCTCTATTCTTTCAGATAAAGAGGCCCAGCTAAAAAAAGGCATGGTCAGCGATCACCTGCTGCCAGATGTCGCCATCATCGCACCTGAAATGACACTCACCATGCCTCCCTCGGTAACGGCTGCAAGTGGCGTAGACGCCTTAGTTCATGCCATTGAAGCGTACATATCTGTTCATGCCTCGCCCATTACGGACGCCTTGGCAATCCATGCTATGAATATGATTGCGAAGAATTTACCGAAGGCCTATGCCAACCCTAATCATCTGGAAGCTCGGGAAAACATGGCCACCGCAAGCTTGATGGCAGGGATGGCTTTTGGTAATGCTGGGGTCGGAGCTGTTCATGCGCTCGCCTACCCACTCGGAGGACGCTACCATATTGCCCATGGAGTGAGTAATGCTCTGCTTCTTCCTTACGTGATGGAGTGGAATAAGATTGCTTGTGCGGAGCAATTTCGGGACATCGCGACGGCCCTTGGAGAAAACACCTCTGGACGATCCGATAAAGAAGCGGCCGATCAAGCCGTCCGAGCGATGGAACGCTTATGTAACGAGGTCCATATCCCTTCTGGTCTTCGCTCTTTTGATATTCCAGAAAGCGCGCTTACAGAAATGGCAGAAGACGCAAGCAAGATCGAACGTCTTTTAAATAATAATCCTAGGAAGTTGTCCAAAGAAGATATTGAAAAAATCTATCAATCGGCTTACTAGATTCTAAAGAAAAGAGGTATTCAAAATGTGGAAAAATCGGAAACACGGAGAAGAATCACCCTTTATTCCCTTAGGTCCATTTAAACTCAGGCTTCCTTTCATCCATTATAAATTCGAATGGCCCGATTATGTGCAAGGATTGATGATGTGTGCCGTTGACTTAGCTGCGATTCCACTGATGGTTGAATTGCTAGGCATGCCATTCGAAGTGGCTCTCGCTGTCGTGCTATTAAACGGGCTTCTGTACTTGACTCACCACTTGCTCGGAGATCCTGTCGTGCCGGGGTGGATCACACCTGCGATCCCCCTCATCATGGCTTATGTATCTACCTTCCCTGAAGGCGTTGACCGGGTCCATGCCCTCATTGCCTTCCAGTTGACACTCGGATTGTTTTCCATCTTACTCGGAGCGACAGGACTGGCAAAGAAAGTCGTCTCCTTCGTCCCTCCTGCCATAAAGTCAGGAGTCATCCTTGGGGCAGGTTTTGCCGCTGTTATTTCTGTCTTTGAAGTAGGAGGACGATTCGAATCATTCCCGTGGACCATTTCCATCGCTGTCGGGATCGCTTTTTACATCATTTTCTCTAGACATTTTAACCACTTGAAAAGCACAAGTAAGGTTTGGGGTCTCATCGGAAAACTAGGGATTTTTCCCATCATCTTATTAGCTGTTGTCGTCGGTCCTCTTTTCGGCGAAGCACCATGGCCGACAATCGAGTGGGGGCTGATCAATCCTGACTTCGGCACCTTGTGGAGTGAATACACGGTTTTCGGGGTAGGCTTTCCATCCTTGATGCTTTTCCTTCAAGCCGTCCCTACTGTATTAGCTGCTTACATCGTGCTGTTTGGTGACGTCCTGCAGAGCAAAGCTTTGATTGCTGAAGCTGATGATGTCCGCCAAGATGAGAAAATCGACTATAACGAAAACCGTGCCCACTTAATCTTTGGTGGACGTAATTCCATCATGAGTATCCTCGGTCCTGACGTTACCATGGCCGGTCCCTTATGGGCAGCCATGCAGGTCGTTGTCATCGAGCGTTTCAAAGAAGGCAAAAAAGCCATGCACTCCCTCTTCGGGGGATCCGGATCCTTCCGCTGGGGAACGAATACCGGTTTAATCTTGATGCCGATCGTCACCCTGGTCCAACCGATCCTAGGCATTGCCCTTGCGCTGACTTTGCTGATACAAGGATACGTCAGTGTAAGGGTAGGGATATTAGAATCGCGCAGCCACAGGGACCTTGGAATCGCTGGGATCATCGGAGCTGTATTGGCAACCAAAGGCGCGACTTGGGCCTTCGCCGTTGGTGTCCTGCTTACATTATTAGTCTATGGCAAACAATTCTTCACTGGAGAAAACGATCAGATCTTCACGAAGGATTTAGAAAAACAAGATAGAAAAATCTCATAATCAACGAGGAGGACAAAGATGCAAACGTATTATATGAAAATAAACGGACAAGACTCCGGGCACGACCTTCCAACACTGGAAGTCAATAATCCGGCAAACATGGAAGTCATAGCGACTGTTCCAAAAGGCGGAAAAACAGAAGCCAAACAGGCCGTCGATGCAGCCTCTGACGCCTTCAAAAACTGGTCGCAATTCTCTGCCTATGAACGCAGCGAAGTCATCCGAACATGGTTTAACCTGATCCATGAACATAGAGAAGAACTCGCACAGACCATGACACTGGAACAAGGAAAACCTTTGAAAGAATCCCTTGGAGAAATGAATTATGCGAACGGATTCATCTCCTGGTATGCCGAGGAAGCCAAGCGTGTCTATGGCGAACAAATACCAGCAACCCAGCGCGACAAACGCTTGTTTGTCCATAAGCAACCGGTCGGAGTCGTAGCGGTCATCACTCCATGGAACTTCCCTGCAGCCATGATTACACGAAAGGTAGCCCCTGCATTGGCCTCCGGATGTACGGTTGTGATCAAACCAGCCGAACAAACACCGATCACCGCGATTAAATTGGCGGCTCTTGCTGAAGAAGCAGGTGTTCCAAAGGGCGTTATTAACGTGGTAACAGGAGACCCCAAAGCGATCGGTGAAGCATGGTTAGAAGATGATCGCGTTAGGAAACTGACGTTCACAGGATCAACAGAAGTCGGGAAGCTTTTAATGAAAGGATCCGCAGACACCGTCAAAAAAATATCTCTGGAGCTTGGCGGTCACGCTCCCGTCATCGTCATGGATGACGCCGACCTTGAGAAAGCGGTAGCGGGTGTCATCGATGCTAAATTCAGGAATGCAGGTCAGACTTGCGTATGTTCCAATCGTATTTACGTTCACGAATCGATTGTAGAATCATTTACGGACAGGCTCGTAGAAGAAGTGAAAAAACTAAAAGTCGGAGACGGTCTCACCGAAGGCACAGACCTCGGCCCGCTCATTGATGAAAAAGCTGTAGCCAAAGTACAAAGACACGTCGATGATGCAGCAGAGAAAGGAGGACAAATCGTCTACCAAGGCTCACAACAAGAAGGGCTCTTCTATGAACCCGTTGTGATCACGAACACGAACGATGAGATGATATGCATGAAAGAGGAAACCTTTGGTCCCGTTGTTCCTATTGCAACATTCAAGACAGAAGAAAAAGCCATTGAAAGAGCCAATGACTCGATTTATGGGCTAGCTGCTTACTGTTTCACAGAAAATCTAACCCGAGGCATTAAAATCATTGAGCAATTAGAATACGGAATTGTCGGGTTAAATGATGGACTCCCCTCCACCCCTCAAGCTCCTTTTGGTGGATTCAAACAAAGTGGGTTAGGACGTGAAGGTGGTCATCACGGAATGGATGAATATTTGGAGACGAAATATGTATCTGTTAGGCTATAGAAAATGCAAAGAAGGTCGATTTATTCGGCCTTCTTTTTGTCCTTCTTGTATGGAAGAAGAGTCCCCGGGAAATATAGGAGCAGTTCAAAACAATAACTATTTCTTTTTTATTATTTGTAATTCCTGAATTCAATAAACCGGTTTCTAATCAAAGAAGCTTACAAACGGGTTGGAGTGCTACTGTTACGGCACCCTTTAATACTGTAACTATGGGAGTAAAAAGCAACAAAGTGAGAGAGGGAGTTTAGGCTTCTTCTGTATTCTCCAACGAGGGATTCAAAACTTGTCCATTAGTAAATATCTCACTGCCCCCAGCACCCTTCAAGTACAGTTCGAACCTCTTGGGGTTCAGCGTCAACTCTTCTCTAAGAAAGTGTACCTTTCCTAAGACCTCCACCACTTCTAAAAGCAGCTCCGCGTTCGATTTCATCTCCGTCCTTAAACCCGCAATGCTATAAAACAGAAGGAAGTCCGCTCTATTCTTAGGTTTTTCGATTATTTTTCTGATTTGCAGCAATTCAGGACGTTGAAACGGTGCACCTAAATATCCTAAATCACTGAACCTTTTAAGGACATTGAAGTTATTGGATGAACAGTAATCAAACAACACTTGATCCTGGTGGATAATGCGCTCGACGGGAGTCCATGAGTTTCCAAAATTCATAGACTTCCTGTAATAGCAGAAAACATTTTTCATCATTTGCCCACATCCTATTAAGCATAATCGTTTTAAAATGAAAGACAAAAAAGCATATGCATCCAATCATCTGGATTCATATGCTAGTATGGCCTCATTCACCGATCACCTATTCACTACAAAATAGGTTCATGGGGCTTAGAAAAAGATTCTGGTCAGGCTTCCACTTCACCTAAGGAAGCCATTGTATGATATGTTTAACGGCATCCGTTAAGTCTTTTTGAGACCAGCTCGGAAGTTTCCCGTGCTGAACCGCCAAATCATGTGAAGCTGGAATATGGACAAAACCTGATGGAACTTCTAGATTGTTCTCATGAAAATGATAGAGCGCTTGATACATCACATGGTTACATAGGTAAGTCCCAGCCGTGTTGGACACCTCAGCCGGATACCCTCTCGCTTGTAAGTCTTCAACAAATCTCCTTATTGGCAGAGTAGAAAACAATCCATCCGGTCCCTCTTTCTGGATCCGATCCCCCTCAGGTGTATTCCCTTCGTTATCCTTTTCATTGCTTTCATTACAATTGATGGCAATACGCTCTGGTGTCATTTTGTAACGGCCGGCAGCAAGACCGAGCGAGATGACAGCATCTGGTTCGACATCTTGGATATGTTCTAAAATTTCTTGCCCTGACTTGTTGTAATCTACGGGAAGGATCCTTCCTTCTATCTGATATCCATTCATCTCTTTGCCTTTCAATTCCTCCACGATGTGGGTTGTTGGGTTGATCGGGAAGTCGAGGAATGGCTCAAAGCCTGTGAGTAAGAGTTTCTTCATTGATGTTTCTCCTTTCCATTATGTTTTCTCTTTCTATGGTTTATATTGTCATAATGCTTTACTGCTTAGTATTCACTATTACCGAATATAAGCATCGCCCTTTATTTACTTCAAACGGGTTTCATTGAGATCGATGATCTTCCTAAGACCCACCCTCGTATCAACCCGTTATTTCCTATATAGAACTCATAACATATAATGATATTCCAACTAAGTTTTTCCTAAAGTTAATACCGTGAAATTCTTATTTAACCATAGAAGCCTTTGTCGTAAGCATGAGGGGATCCCCACCCTTAGTATTCTTGATGTTTTATATATAACAAAGCGACCGTAAACGATGCTGTAATAATTTTTATTGTGTTCTTACTGATATGAACAACAAATTGCAAATGAATGTTAAACTTCTAAAAGACTAGTAGAAGAGGTGGAAAAATGAAAAAAATTATATTAGGTACCGTTTTAGTTATAGCTTTACTAGGTTTGTCATCCATTTTCTTCTTCAATGAAGGTGAGAGAGAAGGAAAATAGGAGGGAGTAGATCAGAAGTGGTTAGCGCCTGAAGGATTTAGCGGATGCGCGGTTATCCGCTATAATGTTGAGGGAGCGGAACCTCTCACGATTAACGAAAACAACGAATTCGTATATGAAGTTCCTAGAGATCGAGTTATTGAGATATCCTCACCTCAGGATTACGGATGGGTCAACGAAGACCACGCGGGACCCTTCCAAGTGTCTGCCTATTATGTGGATGAGGATGGCAAAATCATCGAGGAAATCCCAAAGGAAGACATCGGGCCAGGTTCCAACGGTACGTTTGTAGATTCCGAAGGGACTGAATATCACCATGCCACCCAATATTTTAATAATGATCAAGCTCTATGCACAAAGTGCCCAAAGATTGCACAGTAGAATGTAGCTATGTTAAATAAGCAGAGGTGATCACCTCTGCTTATTTAAATTATATACCCGATATCAATTTTTCAGCCAAATTAATAGAGTATAAAAAAAGCTCTTTTACTCTTCAATTGCTCAATATGTTCTACGTTCTCTAAGATGACTATAAGCCCGCTGCTTGATATGTTATGAAGGGCTGTTTCAAGAATAGGTTATTTTGACTTACTCGTTTTGTTCATAGCTTCAGTAAACCCGTCAACAACTTACTAAACGTAGACAAATGCTCCTGTACACGATCAGGATATTCGTCTTCAATAAAGGCAAGTGTATCCTAGAATTTTTGGTCCAACATGCCCCTTTTTGCTTTTTAACGAACTATATGTATTCCAATAAAGAACACTTCCTAATACGATTAGCTCTTTTTACATTAATTCCTGCAATCTTCTCAAGAATTATATTTTATGGATAGTTATGGGGTAAGTTATTTTGTCTAAAAAAGTAGAAAAAATAACCCAACATGTGTACGTACCTAATTTGATGAATTTATAAAAAAGTCCAGCATTCAAATACGAGGCTACGCTCCCCTATGATCATAAATCTTTATTTCAGATTCCACTTTATCCAAAATACTTCACCATATAATAATGAATTCTATGGTGAAGTATTTGCTTCTTTCTAGACTGACATTTATCCTCTGCTAATTCCTTTGCCCATAGTAACTCACAAAAATTGTGGTATCAATAGAAAATCTTTAATACCACGCCCCCCCAAAATCATGAACATATCAAATAGAGGGATCAATGCAAATGTAATTACTTTAGTAACTGTAATACTGCTTGAGGTTTACTATTGGCTTGAGCTAGCATTGCTTGTGATGCTTGACTCATAATTGAATGTTTCAATTGATTCATTATTTCTTTCGCCATATTTGCATCACGAATTTGTGATTCAGCATCAGTTAATTGAATCAAAGCATTCGAAACATTCTTCCCGGTGTGTTCCAATGCATTCTGATACGCGCCAAATTTGCTCCGATGTCCGGAAGCTAATTCAAGAGCGGAATCTACCTTTTGCAATGCCTTCATTGCTTCTTCGAAAGGATCAACTTTAACATCACTCAACCCAAGGTTTTCAGTTCTCGCATCAAACAGATTGATAGTAAAAATATCCTCGGTGTTTGCACCCACTTGTAAATGGATAGGTAGTACTTCATCCTCTTCAATTACTTCAGCATCCTCGACGACCGTATCCGCATAGGTGGACAGCTGTTCGGAAAATTCACCCCGTATATTAAAGTAGCTACCTCCTGTTGAATCCGATAACCTTCTTAACTGATCTTCTGCTTCTCCACTTGTAGTACCTACCACAGTCAGTTTTATATCCTTCTCAAATAACTCATTTGCTACCGAGTCTATATCATAGGATGACAACCCATCGCCACCATCCCCATCTGCATCATCATGAACGGGGGCATCTGTTACTAATACAAACTGCTTTGAGGAACTGTCTCTAAAGGGAAAGCTGAGTCCACCTTTAGTGGGATCACTTATTCCTTCTAATCCTGACTCAAAGTAGTCTCCTCCTCCCATCATATCACTGCGGAGTTGAACCAAATTATCTTTAAAATTCGATCCACTTTCAGTAAAGTCCCATTTTAATAACGGTTCTCCGTCGTTAACATCACTATAACCCACAAGTCCTAGATTATAGTCCAAATCATTGTCGTCCAACTTATTAACAAAATCATCAATGTTATCTCTTACGTTATCAATAGTGGTCCCCATACTTCCAGACACATCAACAATAAAAACTATGTCTGCCTTACCACTTGTAATTGTAGGTGGCTTCTCTACTAGTGGAGGCCTTAATACTTTAGTGGTGTTGAACTCTGTATTATTAGCAATATTATTAATGGAGTGAAGGACTTCATCCATTTCTCTTTGAATAACTTCTCGATCATGTACAGTTAACGTATCATTAGCGGCTTGTATGGATAATTCCCTCATTCTTTGTAAATTAGGATTAATGATTTCACCAAGGGCACCTTCGGCGGTTTGGAGTAAAGATATGCCATCTTGGATATTTCTTTGAGATTGTTCCAACCCCCGAATTTGAGCTCTCATTTTTTCAGAAATGCCTAAACCAGCAGCATCATCAGAAGCATTGTTAATCCTCAGCCCTGAAGTTAACTTTTCCATCGAACTATCTACTGCTTTGTTTCTCTCATTTAACTTGTTTAAACTATTTAATGAAGCGATATTATGTGCAACTCTCATATGAATAACATCCTTATCGATAAATTATGTGATTGAATTGAGTAGGATAGAACTTATATGTAAATGATTTAGTTTAAATCATAATAACCAATTCACGAACTATATATCGGTAGAAAAAGGAAAAATTTAAAGTGATAAATAACAAAATATGCAAATAATCATCAAAATTAAGTTTAGTAGTTAAAATCGAAAAGGCATAGCATCAATCTTCTTTTTTAGAACGCGCTTCCTTCAAAGCCCACATAGCCATACTATAATTGTACTCGACTTCTGATCCTGACTTTGCGGTCTGCATATTATTCACTTGGAACTTTAGGATGGCCTCGTCAAATTATTTATTTCCTGTCCTCTGAAAAGGAATCAAATCTTCCATATTGGCTTACCTTCTACAATACAAATGATTATGGAAACCATGTAAATGTAAGCAATTACTTACACTACTCCTGAAACTCCTACTAGTAACGATTTCCTTAATCACACTTTTCATTCACTAGCAGTTCAAGACAAAAAAATTGAAGAAGGTCAGTCCTAAATGATAGGGCTGACCTTCTTATAGTAAGAACGGGCATAAAAAAATCAGTACGATGCCCTTCACTTAAAAACTGAAGACCTAATGGTATTCCCTCGCATAGCGAGCTTCTTATAATGTTCCAACGACATAACAGGAGCACCAATATTTATTGAAAATGTGATATAAATCAAGCTTATGATACGTTCGAACTAAACCCATATAAATACGCGACCAACTTATTAAATTCTTCATCAGAGGAACACTCAATTTGTAGATCGATAAAGGTCATGACAATCTCTTCATCCTCAAACGGAAAATGGCTGTTATCTACATTCGTTAAAATCTCTCTTTTGGATAACCCCTTGTGTAATAATGCATCTACGGCCTGCTTCATTGAAGATACTTCTGCCATTTGTATGCCCCCTCAACTTATTAGTCTTTTGTAAATTCATCTAACAAAGCCTTCCAATCATTGAAACAGTGAAGACCTTAGGAAACCAAGAATTACATATTCTTGTATATACTATTTACTACGTCTTTCTCCCAAATTCCTGCTTCTCATGCCGAAAATCGAACGCTCTGGAGAGCATTAACAGAGATGATCCTAACTCATTATGCGACTCTTTAAATCTATGAAACGCATAAACCAACAAGTCGATATTTGTCATAAAAAATAGATAGCTTTACCTTGAGGACTGGTTTATAATCCTTTTAGTGAACTCGAATGGAGTGTGATGAACCCGTTAGAATCAGCGGTTGCACTGTTGCTAAAGTCCTAAGGAAGTTATAAGTAAAGGGGAAAATGAAACGAGTGAAAAAATTTGTCGGTTTTACAGTTGCTGCTCTATTAACGTCTACTTTATTCACCACTCCTGCTCTTGCCACAAGCGAAACACCTTTTAAGAGCTTGGAAGATTTCAAAAAACAAAAGCAGGTTCCTAATGCCCAGGAAGTTAAACTCCTCGGCTATAATGAATGGGGAGAATTTGAAGAGGAAGAGCCGAATAACACAATAGCTCAAGCCAATCAGATTACAACTGAGGATTACGCCATTGGCAAATTTACGAAGGATGATAAGGATTATTACAAGATTGAAATCAATGGAGATGAGGAAGTGGATCTGTCTGTATCCCTCTTCTCTATGGATGAAGATGATACAAACATGCAGTTGAATGTAAATGTTTATGACTCCACCGGTAAAGAAATGGATAGCTATTATGAAGATAGCGACGAGTATGGATATGGGGGCGGATTTTATTTGGACCCGGGTGTCTATTATTTTGAAGCTTCTGATTTAGCTAACTTGAATAATGGGGAAACGTATATGTTGAGTCCTCTTGTTCTCGATGATGAACCTTTCATTGACCGCATAGCCGGAGAAGACCGCTATCATACAGCAGCAGCGATCGCTGTACGTCGAAGTGGTGGGTATCCAAGTGATCACGTCATCCTGGCAACAGGAGCAGATTTTCCTGATGCGCTTGCAGGGGCACCACTCGCTTTCTACTATGATGCTCCCATTCTTTTGACGAGGAAAAACGCTCTTCCGCAGATTACGAAATCAACGATTGATGTGTTAGATGCGAAGTCTGTCACAATCCTTGGTGGCACGGGTGCTATTTCCAAAGACGTAGAAAACGCCCTTGTGAAATCAGGATTAGATGTTGAAAGAATTTCAGGATCTGACCGATACGAAACCGCAACGGCCATTGCTGAAGTGCTTCCACCTAGTGATGGAGCTGTAGTCGCATACGGAAGAAACTTCCCTGACGCCCTTTCCATCGCACCCATAGCGGCAAGCAACATGATGCCGATCCTTTTGACAGAAAAAAGTAAACTTCCGGAATCCACAAAACAGGCCGTCAACGATTACGACTTCACGTATGTCGTAGGTGGTGAAGGAGTTGTCGGTCAAAAGGTTTTCTCTCAACTTCCAGATCCCGAACGGATTTCAGGGAAAAACAGATACAGCACATCGGTTGCTATCGCTGAGCATTTTGAACTGGAACCAACGTTTGTGAATATAGCAACTGGAGCGGATTTTGCAGACGCCCTTGCTGGAGCAGCTTATACGTATGGCGAACCGCTATTGTTGACTCCTTCTGATTACCTTTCCGCTGAGGCGAAGGATTATTTCGTGAAGAATGAAACCTTCTACTTCACTATTTTTGGTGGCAAGGCAGCGGTCAGTGAAAATGTTGAGGATGAGATTCTCGAGTTATTTGAATAGATAACCCCTCCTCTACCGCAATAGTATCTTAAAAATGATTAGCCAAAAGGGCTCGTTGACTAAACCATACACCTTCAAGTAGTAAATCACACGTTTACATTTGGAGGTGTTTTTCTATGGGGAAATCCCTCTAATCCCGTACATTAATCAACACTTCTGCATCATTCAAATAAAATTAATTTTCAAACTTTTCACTAAAATGCATTGACACCTCCCCTTTCCCTTGCTAACATGGCACTTAACCAAATAACGAAAGAACATCTTATCCAGAGAGGTGGAGGGACTGGCCCTGTGAAACCCGGCAACCGCTATATTCATAGCATGGTGCCAAATCCTACTGAGTGAACGCTCAGGAAGATAAGAGATTACATAATCTCTAACCTCTCTATCATTGATAGAGAGGTTTTATATTTTCCAATTGAATACTTATTTCTTATCCAGAGAGGCAGAGGGACTGGCCCGTTGACGCCCGGCAACCATCAAGCAATCGCTTGAAAAGGTGCTAATTCCTGCAGGAGATGATCCTGGAAGATAAGAAGAGCTAAGAGCCCTCTTCTTATTTTCGTGAAGAGGGCTCTTTCTATTTTACAAAAAGGAGTGGCTACATAGATGAGTACCGTACTTTTAGATGGCATCCGTACACCGTTCGGCAAGTGGAAAGGAGCTTTGAAAAAGAAATCCGCAGCAGAACTTGGGGCCCACGCGCTACACGCTTTACTTGAGAGAAATCCGATAGCTAAACAGGCAGATGGTGTGCTGCTTGCCCAAGTGATTCAGGCTGGGGGCGGCCAAAACCCTGCCCGGCAAGTCGCTTATAAGGCGGGGGTGGATATCAGCACACCCGGCATAACATTGAACAATGTTTGTTTGGGTGGAATCGCTACGATCGCGGATGCTTCCCGAAGGCTGCAATTGAACGAGGGAGAATTATACATCGTCGGTGGATTCGACTCGATGACGAACGCTCCTCATACCGCTCCTGTACGGGCTTCTTCAGGACTCGGTCATAGTATTCTCCAAGACACGTTACTGAACGATGGTTTGTGGTGCGCTTTAACGGATGTATCGATGGGAGCTCTTACCGATGAGAAAAACCGCTCCTTCGAAATCAGTCGAGAAGAGCAGGATGAGTATGCTTCCCTTTCCCAGCAACGAGCAGCTCTGGCTCAAGAAAAAGGATGGTTGCAGACAGAGATCGCTCCCTTTTCAGATTTGCTTGAAGAAGATGAAGGCATCCGCAAAGGAACGACAGTCGAAAAGTTATCCAGCCTCTCCCCCGCCTTTTCCAACGAAGGCACGATTACGGCAGGCAATGCATCCCAGATGACGGACGGGGCGAGCGTTGGGATCGTTACCACGAAAGAGAAAGCTGAATCACTCGGTCAGAATCCCCTGGCGGATATCATCGATTGGTCAGAGATTGCCGGACCCGATCCGAGCTTACAAACGAAACCATCGCAAGCGATCCAAGAACTATTAGACAGACACCAGTTGACGACAGATGATATCGACCTATTTGAAATCAATGAAGCGTTTGCCAGTGTCGTGATTGCGAGCTGCCGCGACCTTGGCATCGATTATGACCGGGTCAATGTGAATGGAGGCGCGATTGCTCTTGGTCACCCTCTCGGTGGCACAGGCTTCCGACTCGTTTTGACCCTTGCCCACGAACTGAAAAGGCGTGGCGGTGGGAAAGGCATCGCTTCCCTTTGCGGCGGTGGCGGACAGGGAATGGCCCTGTTGATTGAAGTTCCACATTCATAACCAGAAAGGAGACAAATCTAATGAATACAACGATCACACCTCAGCGTTCCCCATATCTTTGGGATCCATCGAGCGAACGAATAGAACAATCGCACATCAAAGCTTTTGCTGAATATACCGGCCAGCCGCTTTTTCCATATGAACGGTTCCATCGCTGGTCCATTTCCCACATTTCAGAGTTTTGGTCAGCCGTATGGGATTATGCAGGAATTATCGGAGAAAAGGGAGACCGTGTGTTTATCCCTGGATCTTCGATGCCGGATAGTACATGGTTTCCGGAAGCACGATTGAATTTCGCCGAAAACCTGCTGCGCGGTTCTCTTGATCGAACCGTTGCCTATGAAGCGAATGAGACAGGGGTTCATCGAAGCTTCACTTTAGAAGAATTGAGACAATCCGTAGCTAAAGCCCAGGAAGGGTTGAAAAAGTTAGGTGTACAAAAAGGTGATTGTGTTGCCGGTGTCACCACGAACGATATCCAAGGGTTGGTCGCCTTGCTTGCTACCACATCATTAGGGGCAACATGGACATCATGCTCTCCTGACTTCGGCACGAAAGGAATCGTCGATCGCATCGGTCAGGTGAAACCGAAAGTATTAATCGCTACTCTCTCCTATCAATATAAGCAAAAACCATTCCAGATTGAAGATAAAATCAAGCAAACGACGGAACATCTGGAAGGACTATCTGCTCTTGTGACGTTCGGAGATGAAACAGATATTAAAGGGCTACAATCTCTTTCCTGGGACGAGCTTTGCAACAATAAAGCAGAGGAGCCTACGTTCCACCCTGTTCCTTTTAATCATCCTTTATACATTTTATATACGTCCGGAACAACAGGACTGCCAAAAGCGATCGTTCATTCGGTCGGCGGTACCCTCCTGCAACATGTGAAAGAGCACCAGCTCCATTGCGATGTCCAGCAAAATGATGTGTTGTTCTGGTACACCAATACCGCCTGGATGATGTATCCATGGCTCGTTTCAGGGTTAGCCAGTGAAGCGGCCATCCTGTTGTATGACGGCTCTCCCGCAAGGCAGGATTCCCTCACCCATTTGTGGGACATTGCGGATGAAGTCGGCATCACCCATTTCGGCACAAGTCCTAAGTATTTAGATACATTGATGAAAGCAGGCGTCGATTTGAAAAACAGTCATTCGCTCGACTCTCTGAAAAGTCTGCTCTCCTGCGGGGCTCCCTTAGCACCCGAACAATACAACTGGATCTATCAAACAATCAAAGATGATCTTTTCCTCGCTTCCATTTCCGGCGGCACAGAAATCATCGGCTGTTTTGTGATGGGATCACCCGTTCATCCATTGAAGCAAAGCGAAATCGCATGCAAAGCGTTAGGAATGGCGGTGGATGTTTTGGATGAGCGAGGAGCATCTGTCTACGAAGAAAAGGGCGACCTTGTTTGTACGAAACCATTCCCAAGCATGCCGCTCACCTTTTTCGGTGAAGGTGGAGAAGAACGCTACCGGAAGAGCTACTTTTCCAAACGACCAGGGATTTGGACACATGGGGACTTAGCGGAACAGACCATTGACCAATCGTTCATCATTTATGGCCGTGCCGATACGACATTGAATCCGGGCGGCGTCCGCATCGGGACGGCAGAAATTTACGGTGTCGTCGATCATATCAAAGAAGTCAAAGACAGCGTCGTATTCGGAGCACCCAAAGACCATGATGAAGAAATCGTCCTCTGTATCGTCACGGAACAACTGACGGAAGACTTGGCAAAAGAAATACGCTCGCAAATCAAGGTGAAAGCTTCTCCCCGTCATGTACCGAAGCGGATTTATCAAGTGGAAGAAATCCCTCATACCATCAATGGAAAAAGAGTCGAAGGAGCAGCGAAAACAGCCGCTTTAGGAGAAGAAGTAAAAAACGAAGCGTCCTTACGTAATCCATCCAGCTTACAAGCATTTAGTCAGCTTTCAGAAAGGGAGTTCGTGTAATGGCCAGCCAAATTCAAGGGGCGATCACCGGAATCGGTGAGCTGAAGCCCGTCCGTTATTCAGAAGGAAAAACCACCTTAAGTTTAATTGCCGAATCCGTCCGTCTCGCCATCCAAGATGCCGGCATATCCAAGGAAGACGTCGACGGTCTGCTCGTCGGACCACAAGTCGGGGAAACCCCGCAGCATGTGCCGGCGACGGTTTCTGAATATCTAGGAATCGATCCCACGATGTCCAACACGGTGGATCTCGGTGGAGCGACCGGACCGGGAATGATCTGGAGAGCTGCCGCAGCCATCCAGGCCGGCATGTGCGAAACCGTCGTCTGTGTTCTAGCCAACAAAAATGAAAAAGGGGAAACATTACGATCCCCGAATCGAAATCCGATCCGTGAATTTGATGTGCCTTTCGGGGCATCGGGAGCGAATACTTCCTATGCCCTCTTAAAGAGACAGCACATGGAAGAGCACGAATCCACCCAGGAGGATTTTGCAAGGATCGCTTATTGGGCCAGAAAGAATGCCCAGTTGAACCCGGACGCGATTTTTTATAATAAGCCTGTCGAAGTCGAAGAAATTCTCCTTTCTCCGATGATTGCCGATCCGCTTCACCTGCTGGAAATCGTCATGCCTGTTGCCGGTGGAGCAGCTGTCGTCGTCACATCTGCGGAAAAAGCTGCCGAAGGGAAGCATAAACCAGTCTATTTAAAAGGAGCTGGTGAAAAGATCACCCACCGGGCGGTCAGCCAGGCGCCAAGTATAGACGCTCTTCCATTCAACTATTCAATCCCGAGGGCGCTTGAACAAGCGCGGACAAACGTGGAAGACATTGACCTTTTCTCCCTGTATGACTGTTATACAAGTGTCGTTGCAACAACCCTTGAAAGTGCAGGTCTATGTAAGCCAGGTGAGTTCGGAGAGTTTGTCAAAAACCATAGCTTCGGTCATGACGGAGATTATCCATTGAACACGCATGGCGGCCAGCTAGGCTTTGGTCAAGCGGATTTGGCAGGCGGCATGTCGCATGTCGTAGAAGCTGTCCATCAATTAAGAGGCGAAGCTGGAAACCGACAAATCCCTAATGCAAAAAAAGCACTCGTGACAGGGAACGGAGCCACCTTAAGTGAAACAACGGCCCTTGTGTTAGGACGAGAACAATGAGCCAACACCCAAACATTTCTTTACCAAGTCCCACGATTACACCCGTTAGTCAGACTTTTTGGGAAGGCATCCAAGCAGGACACCTCAGCCTTCAACAATGTGACAGATGTGAGCAATGGGTCTTCTACCCTCGCGAACATTGTCCCCATTGTTTTCATGATTCATTAACATGGAAAAAAGCGTCCGGACGGGGCAGGCTGAAAACATGGAGTGTGATCCATCGAGCCGGACATCCGGCCTGGCAAGCACATACGCCCTATGTCGTTGGCGTGGTCGTCCTTGAGGAAGGACCTTCTCTATTGACGCATGTGTTGGTAGACGAAACAGACTTAACTTATAACATGAAAGTGGAAATGGAAATCAGTGAAATCGGACCACACCCATTACCATTCTTCAAAAAACAGGAGGAAACGATATGATCCTTACTTATTTCATCGCTGTTGCTTTATTCTGGCTGCTCGGACTAATCATATGGAAGAATTTTTACACGACAAAGAAAGGAGAACGATAAACGATGCTTACAAGTTCCAGTGTATTACTATGGACCGTCATCCTTTTATTAGCTATATACTTTGCCGCTGTGACGTGGGTGGGTAAAAAAGGGCGGGCTCACAGCCAGTCGATGTCCGGTTTTGCCACGGCCAGGGGAAAAGTGAGCCCCTGGCTTGTCGGTGCCAGTTTTGCCACCTCATATGCCAGTGCCAACCTATTCATCGGTGTCCCAGGCCTTGCCTACGAACACGGGACCGCCGTGCTTTGGTACACCCTTGGCTGCTTTGGCGTATCCTGGGTCGGACTTCTTCTGTTCGCCAAAACGTTTTGGCGTTACGGTAAAAAATTCGGTCATGTCTCGACACTTCCAGAGTGGCTTGGAAAACGTTACAACTCGAAAGCCCTGCAAGCGATCGTCTCTTTGCTGATCTTATTCAATGTTTATTACATCGTAGGGCAGAATGTCGGACTTGCGACCATTTTTGAAACGGTCATCGGTATTCCCTACTTCTGGGGCATCATCATCGGTGTGGCCATCACGATTCTATACATTGGTCTTGGCGGCGCCTTTGCACAAATCATCACGGACGGCATCCAGGGAATTCTTATGGCGATCACCTCGATCTTCATCGTCGTCTCCTTTTTCTGGACCATTGGTGGAGGGTGGAACGTCTTCGGTGTGCTGACTGATCGCCTGCATAGCATCGATCCGAACCTGACCGCTGCAATTGCCGATGGCGGTCCGTATAACAGTGCGCTTGCCATCATGGCCGTCCAGTTCCTTCTATTCAGTTTCGTATTAATGCCACACCTGTTGAACAAAGTGTTATCGATTGAAAAAGAGGAAGACCTGGCTCCATTCACATTATCCGCAGGGCTCGTGCTATGCATTATTTCAACGCTGATGGTCCTAGGTGGACTCGCCGCCCGCGTACTCTTCCCAACCTTGCAAAGTGCCGATGCGGCGATTCCGACCTATGTCATTGAGGCCTTCCCGAGTGTCATCGCAGCCATCATGATCGTCGGAATTATCTCTGCAATTTTATCCAGCACGGACAGCCTGTACTTAGGTATCACCACTAGTATCGGTAACGACTTGTACCGCGTCGTTGCACCGTTCCTGACTTCAAGGAAAATTTCCGCACAAGTACTGGACAACAAATCGTTGAAAGTGGCAAAAGGCTCACTGATTGTCGTCGGACTACTGTCTCTCTACTTCTCACTAGAACGACCAGAGTCGCTGGCCTTCTTGATTCAATTCAGCTTTTCTGCGATCATATCTGGGATCATCGCACCGATTACTCTCGGGTACTTCTGGAACCGGGCAAATCACTACGGTGCCATCGCCGCTGTGGTTACGGGTGCTTCCTTGTATGTCACTTTTACGTCTCTTAGCTTAATCGGAAATATCTTTATTGCGATGTTCCTTAGTGCAGCTGCGGCCTTTGTGATCATGGGGATTGTGAGTGTGCTGACTGCTAAAGCGAAGGAAGAGAAGTTAGTGTTGTGGAAATCCGGTTAACTAAAAGCTTTAACTTCTTACTACATTTAAAATTTTTAAAAGGTAACCCATAAGTGGCTAACACCAGAAGTCAAACCTCTGGTGTTAGCCACTCCTCTTACAATCTAATGCACTGAGTAGTAGAACTTATATTAACCTCATTCTAGAGTGAACCCGCAAGTCGCCTATTGATATACCCCCTGTGAGCACCGACAAAGAATTAAGCATTAGGTAACAACATAATAGAAGCAACCGGTATTCCACTGAGAAAAACCAGGGGAATAAAAACAACATTTTCATCGGCTACGAAAGAGGGGTTTCTTGTCCTTTTACGTACAGTTTACTCAGGCTGAGCCAAAAAACTATGATGATAAACAATAGATACATACAAATGAATCTCTATGACCACTACAGCAACAAGGTTCGCATAGGTTGCTGCATTAATAAAGATTGGAATTAGATCCCCTGCATATTAGGTAGCAACTCTACTATTTATCAATTTCATTATCAATTAAATCGTTCAGTAAATTATAATTATTCGATAAAAAACTTGCAATAAAAGCATCTATACTGCTTGCACTTACAATTAAATCATTCATCATTCTGATAGTTATCTTTTGTTTATTTTCCATTAGAGTAAGTGCAAAGATGTCAGCTTTATTCTCATCATCAATAATTACGCTGTCAACATTTAAACCTAGTTTTTTCAATATGTTATGAGATACTGAGAAATGATATTCTCCCCTTTCATTATCATAACTCTTAAAAACAGAATGACCGAATTCATGTAAAAGAACAAAGTTATAAATCGAGTCCATTATAAAACCATCACTAAAAATCTCCTTGTTCATTTTACTAGCAATACTACCCTCAGGTTTTCTATCATTATTAATTAATTTATAAGCCGCCCCAGCAAACTCTTCTATGTTGAGAGGGCATAAAAGAATCCATTCTCCTTCTGATACAGGGAGCATAAATTTCTTCTTTATGGATTCAGCTTGGTCTCTTGTTAAACTAATGTGCATTCCAAGTTTCTTATATAAATCTTTAATTATATTTATTTCTTGATTTTCTTTTTTATTGCTTTTTTTTATCCCTCTCACTCTGTTTTTATATTGTTTAGGACTTATAGACTCCATTATTAAAGGAGGGACTAATATAACACCTTTTACTTGTGTCACTTTCTTTAAAATATATAATGTAGAATTTATACTAATATGAGGGTTCATAAGAAGGGTCACGCCTACATCATTTTGTTGATTGCTTTTTATTATATTAAGCAACCGTACTTTATAAATTAGTGTTCTAATTGCGTCTTCTTTTGTCTTATGTTGTTCCATAATCTTTTCTGAAATAGAATCTCTGTAGTACTTATGCAAAAACCGCAAGTGCTCTTCTTTCAATGGAAGATTTTTTATATCATACTTTAAAATTGAATACAAATCACTAAAAAGGGTTTGCATGAAACTATAAGAGGAAAGTTTTTTAACCCTCCTTTCATATTCTTCGTTATGTGTGCGATTATATATATTTATCCTAAGGTTACTCTTTTCATATATATCATTACCTACTAAACTTTTTAAGATTTCATCCACTTTAGATTCTCCTTAAATATATGAGTCATACAATTATTTTATGGAGTACTCCCTATAGAGTAAGTCAAAGCAATTCCGCCATTTATTATGATAGTCTTCCAAATCGTCAAGGTGTCTATCACTAAACTGTGTTTCATAGCTCATATTATACTTTTCCAATACCTTTATATTGGCCTTTAAATAGTTGTAATGAAAAATGTTGAAATCTAAATAAAATAGTTCCTCATCTATGTCATTTTCTTCTAAGAAACTTTCCATCTCTTTCTTTTGATTTGTAAGTTTTTCTAAAATTTCTTTATAGAAAAACTTGTCATTTAAGTATTCTTTTAACTCTTTTTCATACATTTTAAAATCTGTAAACATTTGTCTTATGATATTTTTCACTACTATACTTTTCTCCAATGAATTAATTTTATCTATACTTAACCTGTTTTTCATTATGCTTACATAATGAAGAAGGACTTGGAAATAAAAACTGTCTGGTTTTACAGTTAATTGACCCCACTTATGTTCATCATACATCCTTTTAGTAAGTTGATATTGTTTTAATAAATATATGGCTATTTTTCTATACCGCTCATTTTCGCTTTTACTTTTTGTGAAATGCAGTGACTTATATGAAATAATGTCCTTGAGTCCTACAATTAGATCCTCCTTGCTAGGAAAATCAGGAATATCATGTATTGGCTTCTTCAGCCATTTAAATCCATTGTCCTTAGTTTCATTGAACACATTGGATTTTATCATATGAGTACAAGTAACCCCTAAGTAATTACTTTCACATATTGTAAAGGGATTGTTTATCTTTCCTAATTTTATTCTTGGTCTAAACGCTGTTCTCACTCTATCTCGTTTGTTCCAATCTTCTCTTATAACAACGAACACCCCTTCTAATTGACCACTCCCGATATATATTTTAGATTCTTTATTTTTATCATTAATATATGAATAGGCTAAAAATTGATGATATTCTCTTAAAATTTCTTTAGTTGATATATCTTTATATACCATTTCAAGTTTTACGTATTCGTTCTCCTTTCCAAGTTTGGTTTTTTTATAAAGAGCTTCTTTTATTTCATTGTAATCATTGTAATATTCCTTTATATATGGAATTAAATCCCATCTTTCGTTCTCAATATGGACTAAATGCTTGCATATATGTTGTTGTACAGTACCTCCTTGACATATATATTGTTTATTTTTATGACTGATCTTCCTATCACGACATTCATAAGCAACTGATTTTTCAGGTAGACAACTTTTTTTCTTACTCTCACAACATCCTACCTCCATCTTTAAAGGCATCCATTCAAGGTCTTGTCTTTCCACTATATTCCCTCCTTATAGAAATATTGGAATATAAACAATTCACTAAAATAAATTAATACAATTATTTTATTTACTTATTTGAATGAGAGGAAATCTCTTCTAGAAAGTAAATATTGCATTCTTAAAGAGACTAAAATTTCATGGGCTCTCTTGACATCCTTTTCCTTGGATTCCTTCGGTAGTTTAAATCTCATTGTTGATATATAGTCTTGAATAGTATTGATCTCGTCAAATGCTTTTTGGACGTTTGGACTAGGGGAACCATTTCTCTTTGATTTTAATAAGTTCTTTAAATTAGAATTTGAATATAAAGGATAAATATCTTTAACCCTAGTATTAAAAACACTTGATTTCAGTAAGAGATCTGCAGTCATTGCACTTCGCAAAGAGTATATTAAAAATTTAATATTGTCCGTCCTTTGAAATTCCCTCTTCATTTCTTCAATATAATTCATATAGCTTTCAATTAATCTTTGAGTAAAAAACCTTTTTGATAAGCTCCGAATATGTTTATAGGCATCCATCTTCATAATTGCTTCAGGAGAGAAAATCCGTTCAAAAGTTTTCATATTCCCTTGTATTAATTTTTGAAATACCAGCTGTACTTCCTCCCCCTTAACACTAACTGTACGGTTATACAGTTTTATCTCGGGAGTCATTATTTCATTGTCTGGTTCGTATAAACCTAGCAATTGATTGCTAGGATGAATAAAAACAGCATACACATCCCAGTCACTTTCTTCATCATGAAAACCGTACATTCTAGAGCCTGTTAGCACGATAAATAGTGGGTTTTCAATATGTTTTAACGTAAGATTAACAAATGATTTAGTATCTCTTCTCACCCACAAACAAACCACCTTCCTTTCGCATGAATTTTTTCGTGCTATATAAAGAACAACACCATTATACATGGAAGCAATTTGAAATTCCATAAAATTATCTGAATATTTAAAATAAAAATGACGATTGAGAACCAATAAGATAATAATCTAAAAAAGCAAAGCGATTGGCTTTGCTTTTTCCTTTTAATAGGCTTTTCGAATATAATTTTCCTCTGCCCACAATTTAATTTCCTCGATTTTATCTTTCATCGAAATAGATAACGGACTAGTACGATTAAGTTCATCTTTAATTAAATTCGTAGAAAGTTCTATATCTTGATAAGCCGCTTCAAAAAGAGCTTCGTTAACAGCACTTTCGATTTCAGCACCGGAAAAACCAAGAGATAGCTTGGCCAAAGATGCAGTATCAAAATGATCGGGATTTTGTCTTTTCTTTTTAAGCTTTAGCGTGAATATATCTGCGCGGCTTTTCTCATCTGGTAAGTCAATGAAGAAGATTTCATCAAAACGTCCCTTCCGTAGCAACTCCGGTGGAAGTTTATCAATGTTATTTGAAGTTGCGACAACGAAGACAGGAGCTGTTTTTTCTTGAAGCCAGGTTAGGAGGGTAGATAGTATACGGTTGGATACCTCATGACTATTGCCACTTGAAGGATCTGCGATGCCTTTCTCTATTTCATCAATAAAAAGAACAGATGGAGCTATGGATTCTGCTACACTAAGTGCATTACGGATGTTGGATTCACTTTCCCCCACCCATTTGTTCATCAGACTTCCCATATCCATCTTTAAAAAAGGTACTTGAAAATAAGAAGCGATGGCTTTAGCCGTAAAGCTTTTTCCGCACCCCTGAATCCCAGTCATTAATAGTCCCTTAGGGTAATCTAGTTTATATTTCTCTCTACGTTGCTCATCGTAAGCAATTTTGCGTTTTTTAATCCAGTTAAGGAGGTTATTTAGGCCCCCTACATCTTCCAAACTCATTGATGGTTCTTCGTATTCCAATAATCCACTTTTTTCGATTATCTGCTTTTTTTGACGTTTAACAACAGGCGGGTCGATTTTTTTGTTAGAGATAATGCTGTAGGAATAGGCATTGATAATCTCCGTTTCAGTCAGGCCTAGAGAGGCTTGCAGGATTTGAGTATGGTTCTCTTCATCATAAAAATCCTCCTCTTTTGCAAATTCCTTAAGTATGGTTTCGATTTCAAGAAGGCCCGGACGCTCAAAGTGGATGATATGCATCAATTTATTTAATTCTGGGGGTACTGTTGCATTTGGGGCTGTTATGATAATCGTTTTATTGTGTGGCTTGTAATCTTTTTCATATCGAGCCACCTTGAACATTGGCGAAATCGGTTGTTTAATTTTCATCAAACATTCTTTCAAATTTTGAACCGATCTCTTATCGTTTTTTATAAAATTATGAAAATCATGAAGAACAACAATACTGTCAGAGTCTAATGCATTTAAATATCTCAATGATTCTTCGGAATTCAAATGTTTTACTTCTTTCTTCTGTTCATCATACAAACCGGATACCTCATTCCAGGTGTATAGGCTAAAACCCGCACTCGTACAACTTTTCACAACTTCATGAATTGTTTGCATAACAGGGCGTTGGTCATCAGTAACAATATAGATAAGGGGATACCCGGCAAGAATCAATTTTTTCAGTTCATTCTGTGTATGAAAATACTGCATAAGTCCTCCTCTTAAAGTTAAATATTGTAATTTAATCCATTATACCACCTAATCAAACCAATGGTATGAAAGTCTCACAGAAAGAATTATTTAATGGAATTCCGCTTAATGTAACGAAATTATTTACACGTTTATTACTTCATAATATTCACATAAGTATGTAAATTAACTTTATAATAGAAATGCGAAACAGGTTGTCTTTTCATTGCACTTGCTTATCTATCAAAAAGAAAAGGAGGAAGTATATTGAGAATTCTGCTCCGCTTTTACACTTTTTATGCCTTCTTGTTTTTTCTATCCTTGGGTTACATGGGCATTATGAGCAATTGGGGGGAATCGTCCTGGTACTTAAAAGATGCAGCAATATGGACTGCTTGTATAACCGCTGTTGTCTGGGGAATGAAGAAGAATTACGAGGGTTTTCATAAACAATGGTTATGGGTTTCATATGGAGCGATGGGCTACTTATACGGATCCTGGCTTATATATGACACTTTTGGTCTGGAGAACTTGTGGATTCCCTTAATACTTAGCGTTTTAATTATTCTTTTCGTCCATAAGACAAATACAGGGTTACATTATATGACATTTTTATTCGGTATTTTTTGTTTATCTACTCTTATTGTATTCTGGCAGTCTGAAGGGAATTTCTTATACAAACTAGTTTATTCGTTCGGAAGTGGGGGTGGGCATGAAGCCTTAAGAAAAATATGGTTTATCCCTCCGATTATTCTACTGTTGGCATGGATAAAAAATGTATTCTTACATCGCACTTATCGTAAACCAAACGATGAACGGAGTACGAGAGTTCAAGAGATGCTTCAACATACGGGAACAGAACAGGCAACAGAAAAACATACACCAGCTATTCCCGAAAGAATAACAGAAGCAGATACAATAAAAGCTATAGAAAGACCGAATCGTGCACCTAATCATGTGCTAAGTAAAGGAAAGAAAACAGAACCTGCAGCAGATAGAGAAAACCATCAATCTATATCAGGAGCAAGCCGACTTAAGAAACATGCCGATGCTATGCATAAAAAGAGGAAATGATTCTGATAGATAATTTGCTATAAGAACAAAATGAATACTGGGAGAAGTTTTCCACTCCCTTGAAACTGAATTACTTACTACTAGAGAAACCCAGTCGAGACACTCTAAACACTCAAGTTTCCGTCTTCTTCTAACTATATTAAACCTTCATGATACCTTTTATCCTTGTGTTCTAAGTTTGATTCTGTTTAATACTATCATGTCGATTTAACAGCTTTCTGCCAGCTCAATAAAGCTGTTGCCTCTTATCCTGCAAGAGCTAAAAACAAAGACAGCCCACTACCCATGGTATTTGACTCTGGCCCAGATGCCCCAGCAAGAGGCACTCTTACAGATAACGCTTCGTGAAATTCAATGATTTCATCAATGTAGATCTAGCTTAATGTGTCCCATCCAAAAAAAGCCCAGCACCAAAAAACATCGATGCTGAGCCAGCCTATCCTGATCAATCTTCTCTTTTAGATCTTGCTTCCTCTAGAACCCATATCGCCATATTATAGTGATATCCCATTTCCGCCCTTGATTTTGCATTTGTCATTTTTTCTCTGTGCATTAAGAATTTTAGAATCACATCATCAAGTTCTTTTTTCCTGTCGGGTTAAAAGGTATCAAATCCCCCATATAGTTCTCCCCCATTCATATTGCCATACCTTTTAGAATACGAACGGATATGGAAAACGTGTGGATGTTGGCGGTATCAATACTGGGGGCTAATGACGTTGCTGTATGTATGAGAGAAGAACAGCTACATGAAAGCAACATGAACCAGACCCCCAGTATCGAAAACCTTGAATTTCATGAACATTCGCTAATACAGTTGCCACATTCTTTGGCATGGTATCCTTAGCGCCCTAACGTACCGGTGAAGGCACGAAGATAAGAGTTGTTTGTTAGAAGTTTCGCTTTATATATTCACGTTCTTCTTCTTCGCTCATAAGCCCCGTCGCCCTTCCAATCGTTCCGTTTTGCCATTCCCAAATGGTATTGTGAACAGTGACGGCGTTGGAGAAGTCACCCTTGTCCCATGCTTCCAACGACTTCTTATAAAAATCAAAATGTTCGTAATGGTCTTCGGTTCCTTCCACTGATTTCAATATTCCAAGCATACGGTCAATATGCTCTGCCGTCATTTGTTGACTTCCGCGCTTTTCGTTTGCTCGAACCTTCTGGTGCGTCATTTCGTGTAGTTCCTGCCTAAAAGAACGTTCAGAAGGAATACCATCTTTTTCAACTGCTTTTATTTCTTTTTGTTCCGTGGGTTCGTTGACTTCCTTCATGATCTGTTCTTGTTCTTTCGTCATGGAATTACCTTCTGCTTGAAATCCAGAAATACCCCCCCAAATAATTGCCCCAATTACAATAAGAGATAATGCACCCAACGAATACAATAACCATTTTAGAATTCTTTCTAACATATAGTTCCCCGTCTCCTTTAATTGTCTATTTTCAGTGTAAAAACGCAAATAAGTCGTTCGACAATGCGTCTTTGTTCACATTAAAATTAGCTAAATTATGCTTGTCGAATGATTGCTCATCATTCAACTAGCACATGCAACCAGCTTCTTCGTTTCCTTTTATATTAAGTTTTTTCAACTAGAAATTCTTCACAGTCACTTACACGAAGCAGCCCTTTCCTTTAAGCGTTTCTTCTTTCCAGTTTTACTTGTTGGCACAGGATCATTACAAACTACCAACAAACGACGATAATCTCCTCATTGTAAGTACATTCTATGATTTCGTACTTATTTACCCAACCTTATGTACTGTATTGCTCCAATGTACTTCATTAATTTAATAAAACAGCCTTTCCCCGCTAACAATTAGACGATACTATTAGAAGAAAAGACGGCACCGAAAGAAAAAATAATAAAGAATAGTCTAACAGATATAGATACCATTCCAATCAAGTATGTTTACATGTATAAATACACATATATAAATAATGTAATATTACTTATAAACCTTTGATCCCACGCTATTCTTTAAAGCTCTAACTCACTGAGAGGGCAGGCCCCGACGATGTTTGTCGAAAGAATCCTATTGATAAAAGTTATCAATTTGGTTAGAATTTTAAAATAAAGGAGGTGGTAAATAATGGGTGTAATAAGAATGAGAGATTGCGAAAATTGTGGTCGTGGTGGTTGCTCAGATAAGTATCCGTGGTGCGATGAACGGTGTGAAGTATCTTACTACTCAAACAAGGGATAAATACTTAGATAGAAAGGTTAGTGATTATATCACTAGCCTTTTTTGAATGTTGCCCGGCGTGAGCATAGACTTTAGGGTTCAAGTCCCGAATGGTGAAGGTCAATGTTGTCAACAACGGTTTAAAATTCTCTGTTTTCAACTTAAACAAATTCCCTATATAAGCGATTTTGGCTGGCTGAATGCCAGCCTTTTTCTGTTTAACAGGTTTTCTAAAAGAACGAGCACAAGTTGTATGGTTCTTATGCTCATTCTTCAAAGCTTCAAGACAAGAATTTTACTGGCTGTTTGTCAATCATTAAACTATTATCGTTTTTCCCTCGGCTGGTTCTCTTCTTTACGATCATGAATCTTTGCATTTTTATTTGAAAGCTTTTTGTTTCCTTGCGCCATGTTTATCCCTCCCTTCGCTCTTATTATTTCGAAAATTTTACGTTTTATAATGATGCGCGACATTTCACTGGCTTCATTCCAACATAAATTAAAATCGCTCCAAAGCTAAGATGCTTTGAAGCGATTCTTTATCTGGAAAGTAGATTTTTTCTATAGAGTTATTTATTAGAAATTACGCTGGATATATTCACGTTCTTCCTCTTCGCTCATAAGCCCCGTAGCCCATCCGATCGATCCGTTCTGCCATTCCCAAATGGTATTGTGAACAGTTACGGCGTTGGAGAAGTCACCTTTATCCCATGCTTCCAATGACTTCTTGTAAAAGTCAAAATGTTCGTAATGGTCTTCGGTTTCTTCAACTGATTTCAATATTCCAAGCATACGGTCAATTTGTTCCGACGTCATTTGTTGGCTTCCGCGCTTGTCGTTTGCCCGAACCTTTTGGTGCGTCATTTCGTGCAGTTCCTGCATAAAAGACCGTTCGGAAGGAATACCGTTTTCTTCCACTGCTTTTATTTCTTTTTGTTCTGTTGGTTCGTTGACTTCCTTCATGATCTGTTCTTGTTCTTTCGTTATGGAATTACCTTCTGCTTGAAATCCTGAAACCACATCCCAAACGATTGCCACAATTACAATAAGAGATACTGCTCCTAACGAATACAATGACCACTTCAGAATTTTTTCCGCCATATAGTTCCCCGCCTCCTTTAATTGTTTAAATGCGGCAATTATGCGTGACGTATGATCCAACTTTCTTGTTTCCATTTCCCTGGAAGTCATTCCAACAACAAATTTTCACAGTCGCTTACAAAAAAACAGTCCTTTCCTTCGTTACTTCTTACCAATTCCACTTGTTGCGGCAGAATCATCTTTATATACCAACAAAATCGTTGACGCTAATACCATCCTAGGAAGAACCTTCTTAGATTTCGTACTTATTTCCCCAACCTTTTGTAATGTATAGCACCAATGTACTGAATTATGTGAAATAAAAGAGCCTTCCCCCATAACAATTAAACGATTGTATTAGAAAAAAAGACGGAAATTGAATGAAAAATTTTGACTTTTTTGGGAAGCATCGGTTCACACCTCGTTTTGATAAGAAGAAGATGCAGGATTCCATGGTGCTTAACTAAAAAGCAGGAGGCCGAATAATCGGCTTCCTGCTATTCAGTGTTCATTATTCGTCCTTTGATAATTCTTTAGCGCGGATGACAAAGGACACCGCTAGCATTTCTAAATTCTCTTCAATTCGATCTGCAATTTTATTTAAGATTACCGCACGTTCAGCAACAGAAGTTTTACCCCAAGTCTCTTTCGCTGCATGTGCTGCATCAAGTGCCGCTTCAACATCCTCAGATGAAGAACGTGGTACAGCTGTAAACACTTTACCACTAACTGGAGAGATTACATCTAAGTATTGACCATTCTTTGGTGCAACCCATTCTCCGCCAATGAAATTCTGATACTGTTCTTTGTAGTTAACTAGTGCATCTTTTGTGTTTGGATTTGCAAAAATCATTATGTAATTCCCCCGAAGCTATATGTCTTTTTATTATGCAGGCCATTCTGTAACCAACAAGTAATCCTTTTGTCATACTTTGTAACATTTTGCCGCACGGTTACTTAGTGTATAGGAACTAGATATTTTTCGTTAAGTTTTTATCATATAATATTCCATAATCTTTTTATTTGTTAGAAGAATCCATACTTTTCTGTTTGTAAATGCATTCGTCATATTATATAAAGAAACTCACAATGTACACTTACCAAACAGACTCAAACACTGAGCAGCCCGCTACCCATAGTGTCTGACGCTGGCGCAGATGCCCTCACTGTAGTCACTCTTATAGTTAACGCAGCTGCAATGCAATGGTCTAAACAAGGTGGGTCTGACTCCATTGTATCCAATGCGGAAAAACGCTTTCTTTCCACCATTACAATAGCGATAGACAATTACACGAAAAACAAAGACTCTTCGCATCCAAACAAAGGTAACCGCCATTTTTTAAAAACAAACACAGTATCAAAGGGAAATCTTTAAAACTTTGATACTATGCTCTAATTATCAACCTTCCCCTTTAGACCTCCCTTCTAATAAAACCCATGGTGCGTTAGATTGAGACCATGCTACTATGTCCTCGATATTTAACCGCTTCTGACAGAGCTTCTTTAGTGATTTCCCTTTCCCCATCCAAATCGGCGATTGTTCTCGCTGTCCGGATGATATTGACTTGAACCCGGTTACTGAAATGATAAGCAATACTGATCTCTTTCAAATATCTATGTAATGTGGAATCTATGGGCGAAAGTTGGATAAGCGTTTCGTAGGGGATGATGCTGTTGGTCAGCTCTGCCCCATATCTCGCATACTGCCGCTCCCTCGCCGTAATGACCTTTTTCTGCATTTCAGCTGAACTCATCCTCTGCCTACCGGATTCAATCGTAACGGGCTCCAGTTTTAGCAGAATATCCATTCTGTCCATGATGGGTCCCGACACTCGCAGCTGGTAACTGTTGATTTGTGTCGGTGTGCATGTACAATACTTATTTTTCGCGCCCTGGTACCCGCATGGACAGGGGTTGGTGGTCCGATCAGAACAAAGCGCGATGGATAAGTAACCGTTCCGCTGACACGGCTGATGGTCACTTTTCCGGACTCAAGAGGCTGTCGCAGCATGTCTAACGTCTTTTTCGGGAACTCGGCCATTTCATCTAGAAAAAGAACACCCCCGTGAGCAAGGGAAACTTCTCCTGGTCGGGGGGTGGTACCGCCGCCTATTAGGGATACAGCTGAAGCATAATGGATGGAAATGCTGATGCAAGGAGACTTTTCCCACATCCAGGTGGACCACTCATGAGAACGTGATGACTACCAGCCGCTGCGACCATTAACGCACGTTTAGGAACCTCATGACCAATCACCTCACAGAAATCGGTGGTCCACTCAGAGCCTGCCGTTTCCCGAACCCTCGTCTTGTGAGGCATAGAAAAAGATAGCTGATGCATGCCATTCAAATGATCGACCACTTCTTTTAAATGAGAAATTGGTAAAAGGAGGAGGTCGTTATCTCCCAATTGTTCGATACCTCCCATTTGGGCAGGGACATAGATGCGATTGAAGCCAAGCTCCCTTGCCTGCATCACCGCTGCAAGCATTCCTTCGGTTTCATGTACAGATCCATCGAGGGAAAGCGTGCCAAGAAAGGCTGTATGATTGGGTATATTCCCAACAAGTTGATGCGTTTCTTTGAGCATAGCAATAGCCATCGCAAGATCTGCCATCGGCCCGTTCTTTTTCTGTTCCGTCGGAGAGAGAAGTATGATCATATGCCTTCCTGACACATCCGCATCCACCGAATGCAAGGCACCCTTCAACCGATCTTTGGATTCTTTTATGGAGGCATCCGGCAGACCGATGACAGAAATCTGCTCCTGTCCACTTAGAGACTGCGCCTCCACACCAACGACGTATCCTTCAAGACCCTTGAGGCCGATACTCTTTACAATAGTCGACAAACGCTTCCCCTCCTCCCTGCATGATATAGGCTCTGTACCGTAACCTTTTTGGTTCTTGAAAACAATTCAAAAGTGCTTTTGTGGTTAAGATTGGACTTTCTTTATTTGATAGATAACATGGATAACTGCTCCACATATAGGAATGAGGTTTAGAACAGATTCCCGCTTCTACGGGGTTTAGGTTTAGGTGTATGTATTTACTTGCTGCAAGGAAATATGCTCTTGTATCGATGAGCTTGGAGTAATACCGCCCTTGGAACAAATGACCATACACTTTATGACGGCTATTGAAGTACTTTGCGTAACGGAACTGGATAAACTTCATAATCTCTCCCGGGGAATGACTTTTTACTTCAAGTAGAAAGTGGATGTGGTTTGTCATTAAGCAGTAGGCGTGGAGGATGAATGGCATGTCCTCTTGGCACCAGCGGATGAACTGAATGTACTCTTCAAAATCTGCATCATCATAAAACAAATCACTTCCCCGGTTTCCTCTTGCCGTAATATGAAATCTTGCCCCTTTGTACCATTGTCGTGGCTTTCTTGACACACCTTCACCTCCTTAATTTGAAACTGCCTTCATTATAAAGGAGGTTACTCTGGAGCACGAATCCACAAAGTTGAGAATTCAAAGGATCATAAGTTTGATAAGGTAACTTCTTCTATTGGAAAATTGTATTTCCTAGTCTCTCTTGCACCCGAAAAACGAATTTTATATTTTTCTAACAATAAATCCCTCCCTATCATCCTTCCTAACATACGGCTGATCGAATTTATTATGGATCCTTATCAAGCAAGTCCTCAACACACAGACAGCCCGCTCCCCATGGTGTCTGACGCTGGCCCACATGCCCCAGCGAGAGGCACTCTTATCGGTAACGCTTCGTGAAATCCAATGATCCCATCCATGTGGGTCTGACTCCATGTGTCCGATCCACTTCAACCATTCCTCTTCCATAAGGTACAAACAACGTTCTGTAACAATACACAATTGCTACATATCCCTGATCTGCCATATCAAGGAGCCTCATCGATGCAAGATCTCAACACCATGTCTTCCATGCACAAAAAAACCCCAGCACCAAAAAACGATGCTGAGCCAGACTATCCTGATCAATCTTCTTTTTTAGATCTTGCTTCCTCTAGAACCCACAACGCCATATTATAGTGATATTCCATTTCCGCCCTTGATTTTGCATTTGACATTTTTTCTCTGTGCATTAGGAATTCTAGAATCACATCATCAAGTTCTTTTCTTCCTGTCGGGTTAAAAGGTATCAAATCTCCCATATCATTCTCTCCTATCCGTTTTAGCTTACCTTTTAGAATACGAACGGATAGGAGAAACGTGTGAATGTAGGAGGGAGCACTAATGGTGAGTAATGACGGATTTGTGCATAAGAAAAACACTTCCTCAATTCTATAATCGAAGGAAGTGTAGGGCAGGCGTCTATGAAATGGTAATTACTTTTTTTATAATCTTTGATCATACTATACTTCTCATGATGAGGGATGGTGTGTCATTTATATACATAGGAAGCGCTAGAATCGTCCCCGCGCTTCAAGAATTAATTTCCACCTCCAAAATCGCATTAGCCTGTTCTAATTTTTTCATTACTTTTTCCCACTTCGTTATGGTATTTTCAGCCTCCATTGAGAGATAATTTTCAAGATATGCTGACTCCTCAGGATCAACTGATTCTGTAAGTTTGTCTACTTGGTTTATATATTTTCTCATGTTTATGATACTTTGCTCAATTATCTTATAAGCCACAGAAAAATTCTCATAAATTACTTCTGGATTTTCAATATAAGTATATCCATCTTCATCTTCAAAAATATCCGCTAAGATACTTTTAGTAAATAAGGATTGTTCAAAAACATCTTGAATGTTTGCTTCGCTTTGAGTAGATTGATTATTTGTGTCTCTTATAGGGGTAAGATTTCCTTTTTTTAGGGATACCATGATAAATTCATTACAAATTTCGAAAATGGTATCATTCGTTTCCTTAATCATGTAGAGTAGTTTTTTTGTTACTCTTAAATAATTTCCTTGCCATTCTTCCGGATAATCCATAAGCTAAAAAATTCTCCTTTTTCTTGTATTATACTAAGAGGCTTGAGTAGTCTATGACATTAACTATGAGCCTGACTATGACCGCATTTACTACCGCTTTATTATTTGGAGTATCGCAAGCGAAAGCGGTCTATTGTATATGCAATGGCCACTAGTCAGAATTCATTAATTTAACTACCCATCAGGTGGATTTATTCTCCTCTTTCTAATATTATTGCCTGTAGTTAATTTAAGCATTTCCTACCATCTCTCCTTCAAGATACATTGTTAACACAACGGCTCTTTCATGGTCAGTTGTATCCACCACAAAGACTAATCCGTTGTTCCTGATGTAAGTAACAATCCCTTTACCTCTGTCCTTATTAGGAGCAGAATAAAGAATAACACCTGACCAAATTTCCCGGCGAATAAACCTAACAGAGTCCCAATAAGACTCTGTTGTAATTCTTTGTCCAAACCGATCTACCGCGTGTTTTGAAACATTTACAATTTGAATCTTATTCAAATTGTCTCCTCCTATTTTCCCCCTTTCACAATAGCAATACTCCATATACAAATAATATCATAATTTTCAAAAAATTCAATAAAGTGGTTTATTTTGAATCACGGGGACGGTTCGGGACCATTGAAATAGTAAGGTTTTTTGAAAGAAAGGTAGAGTGGGAAAGTTCAACTTTATATAAATATTTTTATTTTGTGATGGAACACCAAAATAGAGAGGATTTTGGAAGATAGTAGGACTGCTATCCTCTTGAAATTAAAAGCAATGGCGGTTAATTTCGCCTGATTAGCCATGCTGAAGAGGCCATATCCACTGCCTAGGGATAGACCGTGAAATCGCTTGAGCTCTGCGTGCTGGAAGTGCGGGACGGTTCAGAGCATGGCGCCAAGAGCTTAAAGCCTTGGTGCAACGCCAACCTTTAACTCTCTAACGCGGTGGTGACAGGCTTGAAAATCACTTATATGCTTAGAAAGCGCTAGAACCGTCCCCATGCTTCTTCAATCTCATACAAAAAAAGCACCCCATTTTTAAGATAACCTCGCAACTTGACTCATCGTCTATGGTTGTTCATGCCGATCCATACGGTGATTTTCTTATGAAACATATACCTCAGAAACTCATTCGAAAAACTGTCGGAAAACAATTAAGAACTCTACGGTTGGAAAAAGGACTTTCCCAAGAAGAACTTGCTTACCGCGCAGGAATGCATCATACTTATATAAGCGGAATAGAAAGAGGGCGAAGGAACCCGTCCATCACGAACTTCTACTATTTAGCTCATGCCCTGGAAGTTCACCCTAAGCAATTAATCCCTTCCATTGAATTGACAATCCCAGGGGAGGAATTCGATGACTAATTCCTTAAAGAAAGAGTATCTAATCCTCCCCACTTCAAATTCTTCTCTTTATATCGAACTCCTCGGCCAAAATCCTACTATGGCTATGACCACCTGGAAGCACACACATTTTAAAACAGAAGCTCCTACCAAATCCGAAGCCGCTCAAAAGATGTTAGCTATGATTGAAAAAGGTCCTTAACACTTCTAAAAAATTAGCTAATACAATGTTTATATGAGCATATAAACATATTTAATCTATAAAACAGCGCAGTATCTAGTGTGAAAGGTTGATACTACGCTACCCTTTAGCGCTCTAACGCACTGGGGGTCAGGCACCGATATTCATCTCTGAGGTTGGGACCTACCGCTTCTATAAAAAAGATGGAAAATGGAAGATTTACGACATGAAATCCCAAAAGGAAGATGGTTTGCTGCTTTATTAAAGTTGAAAACCGCTCCAAAGCCACAATGCTTTGGAGCGGTTTTTTATCAGGAAATCAGATTTTTCAAGAGTTGTTTATTAGAAGTTCCGCTGGATATATTCTTGTTCTTCTTCTTCGCTCATAAGGCCAGTCGCCCATCCAATCGTTCCGTTTTGCCATTCCCAAATGGTGTTGTGAACAGTCACGGCGTTAGAGAAGTCACCTTGATCCCATGCTTCCAACGACTTCTTGTAAAAATCGAAATGTTCGTAATGGTCTTCGGTTTCTTCAACTGACTTCAATATACCAAGCATACGGTCAATTTGTTCCGACGTCATTTGCTGGCTTCCGTGCTTTTCATTTGCTCGAACCTTTTGATGCGTCATTTCGTGTAGTTCCTTCATAAAAGACCGTTCGGAGGGAATACCGTCTTCATCAACTGCTTTTATTTCTTTTTGTTCCGTTGGTTCGTTGACTTCCATCATAACCTGTTCTTGTTCTTTGGTCATGGAATTACCTTCTGCTCGAAACCCTGAAATAACAACCCAAACAATTGCCCCAATTACAATAAGAGATACTGCTCCTAACGAATACAACGACCACTTCAGAATTTTTTCCGCCATATAGTTCCCCTTCTCCTTTAATTGTTTATTTCCAGTGTAAAAAAACAATTAAGTCGTTTGACAATGCGTCTTTGTTCATTTTGAAATTTAATAATTTGCTTGTCGTATGATCGTTCATCCTTCAACTAGCACGTGCAACCAACTTCTTCGTTTCCTTTTCTATGAAGTTTTTTCAATTACGAATTCTTCACAGTCACTTGCACGAAGCAGTCCTTTCCATCAAGTTTCTTCTTTCCATTTTTTATTTGTTGAGATAAAATCATTACGAATTGACAGCTTATTTCCCCAACCTAATGTAGTGTATTGCTCCAATGTACCCCATTAAATAAAAGAGCCTTCACTTGCTACTAATTAGACGATCCTATTAGAAGAAAAGACGGGCTTCGAATGAAAAAAATAATAAGAAAGTCTAACTATACAGATACATATACCATTTCAAATTAAATGTGTTTATATGAGCAAACAGACATATATAACCTATAAAAAAGAGCGTAGTATCCTGCACGACCACCTGATACTACGCCATCCTTTAACACTCTAACGCACCGGGGGTCAGGCACCGACAAATACCCCTTCATTTAACTAAAAAATAGTAAGAGAACCCCTCAAATAATATTATTTGGAGGGGTTCTTGTTTATTGGTAAAGAGGATTTACACTTGTTGGTAAACACCGTGGCATTTAATGGTAAAAAAGATGGCAAGGGTGGTAAGATCCAGTGGATGTAATCACTTCTTTAAAAAGTACCGATTAAACGTTCTTGACTCTACAATGATCACCTTCTCTCACCCGGAAAACCGATGGGCGCGGTATTCCAGTCCTCGTTTCGCCATTCGTCTTCATACTTCATTCAATGTTGATGACCTACAGCCTCTTCAAGTGATTGAAACCACAGAGAGATCAGGACATCATGGTTGCCCCTTATCTTCTGACCACCCACCAAAAACCTCCTATTTTCACGGCAGATCAAGGGGGTGCCAACTCAAAGTTCTTCGACCACCTCCACGAAGAGAAGCATTTCTTCGTTATACGAGTGTCTGATTTCTTTTCGACATCCAAGGTCAGGACATTGAACCGTCATAAGACTTGGGGAACCCCAAATCCGCTGACATCGATCCTTAAAGACGAGTCTGCATATATAAGGAAAGGACAAAATCGAACCAAAAATCGATATAAACTGGTTACATTTCTGGACTCAAAACAAAATCATATCCGTATAGCCACCAACGTGAGAGACGTTCCACCAGAAATCATTGCCCACGTGTACAAACTGCGTTGGCAGATCGAACTTTTCTTCCGATGGATCAAACAGAACCTTGAGATTGACCATCTGTTTGGTCGGTCTGAAAACGCAGTTTATGGACAAGTATTTGGTACTTTAATTGCCTATGTCCTTCTTCGGTGGCTCTATAACGATACGGAAACTAAGTGGCGCCTGTTTGCTTCCCCGAACTTTTTAGCATTCACACGGAAATTCGTCTATCAAACGCTTCCGGTAGAAGTGCGCTCTGAAATTCAGTGGTTCTTTTTACAAGGGATAGGTCTGTCATCAAAAGAAGAAATTAATAAATTGGTAAATAATGTATAATTAACACTCCTGCAGGCATCGACAGATTGGGGAATTTGAAACCGTTGTTATTAGGGATTTTATCACCGTTGCTTACACTGTCCCCGTGCTTCTCGTGCTTCACTCTCTGGTGATCGTAGAAGGCGTTGATGGCTTTGATATAGTTCATTTGGATTCTCCTAATCTTATGGAAAGATGGAGGATTTGTGCATAGAAAAACACTTCCTCGATTTACAATCGAAGGAAGTGTGAGTCAGGTGTCTATGAAATGGTAAACTTCTCATCTGAGCAACAACACACCATTCACATATATAGGAAGCGCTAGAACCGTCCCCGTGCTTCCCAAAATCATAGCCTCATTTATATGTGTTAATATAATCATATACTAATATATTACTGTTAATAATGCGTAACACCAAGAGCTTGCACTCTTGGTATTACGCTATACTTTAATATTCTAACCTAGTGGTGGAAGGCATGAGAAATTAATCTCTACTAAATAGATCTCTTGTATAAACCTTATCCTCTACATCTTCCAGGTCATTAGATAATCGATTCGCAATAATTACATTTGATACTCTCTTGAATTCTTCGAAATCATTAATCACTCTTGAATTAAAGAATGTTTCCTCTTGAAGTGCTGGTTCATATAGAACAACTTCAATTCCCTTTGCCTTGATGCGCTTCATAACACCTTGAATGGCTGATTGCCTAAAGTTATCAGAATCCATTTTCATAGTAAGGCGATAAATCCCCACAACTTCAGGTTTTCTCTTTATTATCATATCTGAGATATGATCTTTTCTTGTTCTATTCGCATCTACGATTGCTGCCATGATATTATTAGGTACGTCCTCATAGTTAGCTAATAACTGTTTCGTATCTTTAGGAAGACAGTAACCTCCGTAACCAAATGAAGGATTATTGTAATGACTACCTATTCGTGGATCCAGACCTACACCATCAATAATCTGTTTAGTATTTAAGCCTCGAATTTCTGCGTAAGAGTCTAACTCATTAAAGAAAGCAACCCTCATTGCTAGATAAGTATTTGCAAATAGTTTAATAGCTTCTGCTTCTGTTGAATTTGTAAAAAGGACATTAATATTTTCTTTACAAGCCCCTTCCACTAGCAAGTCAGCAAAGATTTTAGCCCTATCCGACTGCTCACCAACAACTACTCTAGAAGGATACAAGTTATCGTATAAGGCCTTACCTTCTCGTAAAAATTCAGGTGAAAAAATAATATTCTCCGTTTCAAACTTCTCACGTACTTCCTCTGTATAACCTACAGGGACAGTAGACTTTATCACCATAACTGCATCTGGGTTAATAGATAAGACGTTAGCAATAACAGCTTCAACAGATCGCGTATTAAAGTAATTCTTTTCTGGATCATAATTGGTAGGGGTAGATATGATTACATATTCCGCATTCTTAAACGCTTTATAATTGTCTGTTGTTGCCGTTAAGTTCAATTCCTTCGTAGCCAGGAAGTCTTCAATCTCATTATCTATAATCGGAGACCTTTTATTATTTATCATATCTGCTTTTTCTTGAATAATATCTAAAGCAATTACTTCGTTGTGTTGAGCTAGTAATATAGCATTTGATAACCCCACATAACCTGTTCCAGCGATTGTAATTTTCATTTGGACATTACCTCTCCCTTAATTTCAATAACTTAAACTCATTATTATATTATTAATAATACTTTATTTGTTAATGTTGTATTGCTCGTCAAAATACTTATGCTATTCTCCACTAATAATTTCCTGCCACCAATCTTTGTTATCAAGATACCATAGAATAGTTGGAGCAATCCATGTAATGAAGGTATAGGTTGGGGTCCAGCCTAATTGTTTAAGTTTTGTTGGAGTCAATACCATAACGTTTTCAAGGAAGCGCTAGAACCGTCCCCGCGCTTCTTCATGTAGGAAAGATCAGCTGAACCATCAAGTTTTTCAGGAGTTCCAACTCCTATAAAGATAGCGTCTGCATTTTGATATGCTGCCTTATAATCAGTTGTATAATGAAGTCGGCTTTTAGAGTAATTTTTCTGCATAAGTTCCTCTAAGCCTTCTTCATATATTGGGGAAACCCCTGACTTCATTAATTTTACTTTTTCTTCATCAATATCTACACAAGTTACTTGGTGCCCCATTTCAGCAAAACAAACTCCTGCAACTGCTAAATTATACATTGTGCTACCTCTAGATGTAAGATATCAGTATATTTCTTTATGAATATACACACCATAAAATTAATACTACACAAGTTTTAAAGAACATTACAACATTATCTATAACCTCAATTTATCAAGCATCTACTCCTATTTAATTTAACCCGTTCTGAATTTTATTTTAGCTTATACTTTTGATTTTCCTAGGTAGCTTTTTTTCTATCATAGCGTATAAAATCAGCCCTACTTCTTTTGTAATTTGATTGTTTACAATTAAATTTATCATCAAAATTATTAAACCATTAATAGTAAACAATAGCATACCAAAAAGGAAGAATGTAACGTATCCATTAATATTAGGGATAAGAAGTAATTCTATCCCTACCAAGAAAACAGAAGCTCCAAAAGTAGTCATCAGTATTTTCATAAATACATAAATATTGCTATTAAAATAATATAAATGGACATATCCAACCTCAAATATTGCAAGTAAGACAGCTGTTATAAACACTGCTAATAAAACTCCATAAAAACCTATCAGCAGATTCCCAATAACCATCATTATTACTAAAGTAACCATTGAAAACGTTTGAATTTTTCGTGCTATTTTGAAATTCCCAGACATGTTTATTAAATTACCACTTGGTATATGAATAATTTCAAACAATGTAATTAATACAAGTATTGCAGCTAACTTTACGTTTATATAATCCACATCACTAAATCCATCTGTATAAAGGCTAATAAATGGCATAATTAAAACTGAAGTAGAGGTAAGAAAAGTAAACATTACATTTATTACGATAAACTGATACTGATAAAAGACCTTAAGAACTACATCTTTACTATTGGTAGAAATTAAATTTCCTAGCCCCATCCTAGGTGCATTTACAATTGCATTGATAAAGCTTTTCAACAATGTGAATATACTATTATATACTGCATATACACTTGCAAATATAGTACCTGCAGTTGTAGATATAGCAATTATAGGTAGTGTGGTATATATTATCCCTGTAAGTTTTTGTATAAACACGTCTTTTGTACCTTTAATCGCTTTATAATTAGGTTGTATATCAAAATTCATGTAACTGTAATTCTTTTTACACACGTAAACAATCATTAAACTATTTATAATAGAACCTAGCATTGTTGAAAGGCGTATAAACAACATATGCCCCTCAACAGATATCACTACAATAATTAGCAACTGTGAAATCACCAAAGTAAATAGACTTATAAAATGTAAAATATACTCCCTATGTTCGGTCTGTATTAGAATTCTATACTTTGTTGCATACATAAGTTTAAAGCAAGTTGATATTACCGTCATAAATAAAGTTAAAGATACAATATACCATGATAAACTACTCTCAACGACAACTGTAAAAACAACTGTAGCTAAAATGCCTATACCTAAAAAGAATAGTCCTATTTTATTAAAAATATTTTTTGTTGCAGATAAGATTGAATTTATTTTTTTGTAATTTTGATCTGTTAGAGGTTTAAATAAGGCAACATTAGTTGCTAAAGTAAAACCTCCCTCTACAATCATTAGCATAGCAATAAACTGGTTTGCAGTAGAATTTAAACCATTAAAATCTGATCCATAATTCAAAATTATCTGCCTAGTAATAATTAATCCAAGAAGACCATTTAACACTGTTAATGCAACAGAACTTAAAGCAGTATATATACTTTTTTTCTTTTTATTCATAACTCACTCACAGTTGCAACAAACCTAGCTGAAACATTATCCCCTTCTATTTCCTTAAAGATTGTTGCAACGTCAAGGTAATCCAACTTTGAATCCTTAAATTCTTCACAAAAGTTTCTAATTGAATTTTCATCTTCTTCATAATTCTGTAGCCATTCCTTTATGATTAATACAAATGGATATTTCTTCAAATACTTTAATGATGGGTCTTCTGGTGTTTTGGAAAAGTGTATTATAGGTTTACCTGTACTCATATATTCAAATATTTTTCCAGGTACTTGAAAACTTACAGTGTTACCTATGTTAATTAATATATCTGCTGTAAGTAAAGCATTTTTTGATATATCATGGTCTTGGAGCGGGTGTACTGAAAATTTATTAGAGACGTCTAACACTAAACTCCGTATTGTTTCTTCCTTATAGTTGGTTAAAAAAGTAAAGTGTATATTGTTATCCACTTGGTTAAGGATATTTAAAGCATATTCTGGGTTCCTTATATCTTTATAGAATCTGCCTGTAAATATACAATTAATCTTATTTTTATTAAAAGAAATTTTTCTATCAACAGATTCTTTATATGATATGGGACTTAAATTAGCAAAAGGAAACACTTTAAATTTCTCTTTATATACTTTATAAGGTTTCTTAATATAGAAGTCATACAGTTCTGGAGTTAAAAAGATCTGATCACAAGCATCAAGGACTTGATCTTCATTCCTGTAAGCCCTTTTCTTCTTTCTTCTACTAATATATTTAGTAACCTGGTTATTATAAGTGAATGGATCAAATTGAAATACGATCCACTTTATTTTTCCATTAATAAGTTTATAAAATTTAGAAGCTATATGATGAGATATAAAAGGTTGAGAAATAGAAATTACCGTATCATATTTCTTTTGATTGTATAGTTCAAGACATTTCGCTACTACTTTCTTTTCACTCCAGCCAATACTTTGTCGCTCAATAAAGTTAAATCTATATTTCAATAACACAAGACCCCTTGCTAACTTTAACGGTAAATTAAATATTGGCTTTAAAACTTTCCACTTATTTATGACCGCATTAAAATTATCTAAATAGGAATTAATTACTCTATAGTTATTCTTAACTCTATAAACGTTTACATTATTGATAATTTCTTCATCAAGAGTTTTTATGTCTTTTTTGTCTGTTATAACGTCCACATAATGGCCTTGATTAACCAATTTAATTATTAAGGGATCTACACAATTAGCCACCGACGATGGGTTAGGAGAGTGATTTCCCATTACAATTAATATTTTTTTCATCTATATACCCTCATTTTAAGATATTCATAAAATTATATTTGCCTTTGCTTCAAAAATAAGATATCCTTCTCATTTTCTACTATCTCTTCCCAATAAAAGCCATTACCGGTTTTTTTTGTGTTTTCACTAATTACCTTGACAACTTTTTTAGTGAAGTTTTCACAAATATAAGTGTCTGTGTTAGGAACTAGATTATCTTCTGTTGAAATAATCTCGGGTATGCCACCTGTATTAGTAGCAACTACAGGCGTCCCACAGGCTTGCGACTCTAATATTACATTTCCTAAGCCTTCATTTACACTTGGCAAGACTAAACAGTCAAAAATATTATAGTACTTAGCCAATGTTTCTTGATTTAGATTTGAATTTAGTCTCACGTCGATATTACTCTTACTAACCTCTTCATCTATAATTGTTTTTAAAGGACCATCTCCAATAATAAAAAATGTTATCCGGTCTTTCATACTCTCCTGAATTCTATCAAATATTTCAATTAAATATTCTGCTCTTTTTATTTTGGTTAGGCTACCAACAAAACCAACTACATATTTACCTGTGTTAGTATCACTTTTTATTTTTTCGATAAGTTTCTTTGGATATTGATAATATATTTTAGGATTAACAGCGTTATAAGTGATGTGAAATTCCTGGTTATCACTATCCCAACCAAGCTTCTCAGCTTCTAATTTAAGTTGGTTACTAACAAAAAAGGGAGCATCTGAATGATTTATATTCCGTAAAAGATATTTTTTGTATATATTATCCCTGCGAGGAAGAGTATGTACATCACTTCCGTGGACAGTTAATGTGTAAGGAAGGTTCTTATATTTTTTTAGATAATATGCAAAACTTCCTTGTGCTCCTCCCCAATGTGCAATAGTAATGTTATATTTTTGTGTATTCAATGTCTTTATAGCATTTTTGTATAGCGGGAAGTCTATACCAACTTTACTTAAAAAATTTGTTAGTAGAGTATTTCTTATATATAAATTATTATATCTCACCCCATCAACTAAGAAATAATCTTTCTTACGTTGATTTATGTTTTTTTTAAACAACTTCTTAATCATAACTAAAATGGCACTATCATAAAATTTAAGAGAATATACATCACCATTTACTTGGGGGTCTTCAAGCAATCTTTTAACTCTGTTGTGTGTAGCTACAAATAAGCCAGCTCTATTGTATTCATCCATTCTTACTATAAAAAGTATATTCAATATATTTCCTCCGCAAATAAAACTTTTAATTATATTTACACAGCAATACCTACATTTATTTTTGGTGATTTGTATTTTTATATATGAGTTGAGTAGCAGCTATTAGTACACCTAGAAAGAACCACAATAAATTAAAATGAAATATAGAACTAGGCACTGTACTTGCTGGGATAAATAGTATAGTACACCATAAAATAGGCCACAATACTTCATTTAATTGATTATTTCTATTCTTTATCAATAAAACTAATGAATGTATAAATAAAAATATTAAACCGAAGAATACAAGTAACCCATAATTTGATGATATTTCCAACCAAAAATTATGAATTTTCCATCCTGTATCTGGCATGTAAGCTTCAATGTTACCTGGGCCAACTCCAAGTGGATTCTTAGTTGTTATTTCAAAAGCACTGGCTGTTAATTTTCCCCTCCCTCCCCCAATCTCATTATTTAAAGTCAGAACAGTGTTTATAGCCTTATGGATTACATCGTTAAAAAATGCAAATAGAACTATGGCAAATATTATTGAAAAGAACAAAAATTTAGTTTGTTTTAAATACAATTCTCTCATAAAAAAAGTAATTGAAGTAATAAGAAAAATCCCGATTAATGATCGAGTTGAATTTAAGTAGATTATATAAAAAATGCTTATATACATGAATAACCCGAGTAGCTTGAATATATAGTTCGATTTAATCCAATATAGAACTATAGGAAGGCTCATTATTAAAAAAAAGCTATAATCGTTTGGGTTATAAAATCGGAATGTAGCGATATCATTTAAACCATAGTGGAAAGCTCCTGAGCTGGGTAGATGGTTACCAGTTAATATTTCCCACCAAGCAATTGATAGAGAAACTAGGACTAATGCTCCCCACACCTTATATAACAATTTAAAACGACAGTATGAATTAAAAATTCTAATCACATAAATTATTATAAGGATCCCAATAAGTAGCAATTGATAATGATGCATAGTTTGCGTGGAGTTTTGAACCCATAAAAGTTGGATAGAAGCATATAAAAACCAAAAAAAGAAAAAAATGAACGGATACAAGTTCTTTTTATAATAGATTGTATTATCCCTTATATCTATTAAAATGTGTACAAAGAATAATATACTAAATATAATAAGACCAAATTTACCGTGTAGCATCTGAAAACATACCAATGAAACTAACAAGATCACTGATATATATTGCAGTTGAATGCTTTTTATATTATAGATTGAGATCATCTTATTACTTACCTCTCCTGAAGTATCAAGTTTAGATTACATAGTTTTATTATATTTGCTATTCCTTCTCCTACTTTTAATGATTTTTATTCTTGAAACCAACCATGAAAATTTGAAAATTTCCTTGTTAAATATCGGAATTTTATTTTTCTTTAAAGTTAAGTACACAGGTAATATTTCTTTTATCCCTAAACTCTTAGCCATTAATACGAAACCTCTTCCGCTTAATTTTAGTGATGTAAATTCACTATCATCCAATATCCCTTTCAAGTAATTGAAGTATTTAACAAAAACTTCCAACCTTGTCAAAATGATTTTACGACTTAAAGTAGTAGTCAAACTACCTTTACTTTTAGTTACACAATAAATCGTTCCATTATCTATTTTGAAGTTTTCCATATAATAACCCACTTGAGTCGAAAACATGATATCGTTCGACACAAGAACCTCGTCGAAGTAGATATTATGTTTTCTTAAAAAAGATCTCTTATATAACTTAGACCAAGGTACTACGAAGGAGTATCTTAAATCAAGAGTCGATTTATTATCTCTTTTACTTTGATAATTTGATAATATCTTTTCATAAGGTACATGTCTGTCTGAAATATCACCGGTATCTGACTCTATACTAGTAGGCTTAAAAAATACTACTTCGTAACCAGTATCATTGTATTCTTCAACCTTATCCCAACACTCATCTAAAAAGTAGTCGTCATCATCTGCAAAAAGAATCCACTTGCCATTCGATTTATCCAAACCTATATTTCTACACACCCCTGCCCCAGGCAGTTTTGTAGTATTCTCATAGAAGGATACATTTTCTTTCTTTTTATCTTTAACATAAGAAAGTTCGTTTTCAAATTCACTACTACTGTTATCATCTATTACCAAAACTTCAATCTGTTTTTTGTTAGGTATTGAGTCCAGTAATGTAGATAATGTTTTAGGCGAATTATAGTGTGGAATTATCACAGAGATATTTATCATTACTTACTCCTTTTATTTATATTTCAAATAATGTTTCGTATTGTAGTTTATTCCGATAATTGCTAGCCTCTTTTTTAGCAAATAAAAATGCCCGTTTAGATATATCATCATATTCTTTCTGATCCATCTCTAAGCATGTTTTTATAACATTATTAAATTGGCGGTATTTATTTAGAGGAATATCCCATCCAACAGATTTCTCTTCTAATTCTCTCCATGGAGTTTGATCACTAATTATTACTGGACAACCACCAATTAAAGCCTCTGAAATAACATGCCCAAAATTCTCCCCATAAGTTGGGAAAAGAAATACATGATTGTTATTAAAGATATTGAAAACATCTTTATGTTCTGATATACCATTATAATTAACATTTATGTTAGAAGGTAACGTGTTTATAATTTTCTTACATTCAAGCCAATACTTTTGATCTTCAATAGGGCCATAAATATTGAAGTCTATATCTCCTTGTATATCGTTTAGGATACTTAGCGCAAATTTTAAGTTTTTCTTAGGGTGAATCCTTGAAATAAAAACAACCTTTAATTTGTTTTTATACTTTTTAATTTGCTTATTGAAGTTTAATGATTCGTAGTCAGATGTTAAGTTATTTGCTATAGTAACATCTATGTCCTTATTAAGATTTCTCTTTATATCCTCACTTTCTGTAACAGCAGTTGCATGCCAATTAACATTTTTATATAAATTGAAGAATTTTGATGTGTTAATAAAAATCTTTTTCTTGAAACTTTTTAAATTTAAGGCTCCTGGAGAAAACTCTCCTCTTGGAGCTATTACCAAAGGAGAATTTCTCTTAATTATATTCAAATTTTTTAACACAACTGGTAATATGCTAAATTTAAAAGAAAAAAAGCTATTTAAATAGATTATATCGAAATTGATAGAATTAATTATTTTTGTCATTTTTTTTATACTTAATCTAGAAATATCAGTATAGAACACCTTGGCATTCCCTACTTTTTCCCACTTGTCAACTTCGATCTTTTCAAAAGGTTTATTTTCTCCAATGTCCCTATCTGACGTAAGGACATGAAAATCATATTTATCAGAAAGGTTGTCAACTAAATTTTTTATAGACTGAACAGGACCTCCAGCTTTAAAACTTGGTATATAATATCTAGTCAATATTAAAATCTTCTTTTTCATGCTACTATTTCACCCAAACTAATCTATTCACGTAATCAGTGTAAGACAGCATGATTCGTAATACTTTATCTGAAACATTTGGCATACTATAATCATCAACATTTCTTAGCGTGTCTGTTTTTTGCAACTCTAAGACTCTCAGTCCTTGTAATATTCTTTCTTTCTTCAATCCAACCATCATAACAGAAGCTTCCTCCATTGCTTCTGGTCTTTCATGAGCTTGTCTTATATTGAGTGCTTTAAATTTTAAAATAGAAGATTCTTCGCTTATTGTTCCACTATCACTTAGAACAGCTCTCGCATTGACTTGAAGCTTCACATAATCATTAAACCCTAAAGGCTTGATAGTTCTCACTAATGGGTGGAACCCTATCCCCTTAGTATCAATCATTTTTCTAGTTCTAGGGTGTGTACTGACAATTACTGGCATTTTATATTTTTCAGCTATCGCATTTAAACTTTCAGCTAAATCTAGGAAGTTAATTTCCGAATTGATATTTTCTTCCCTATGAGCAGACACAACAAAATAATTATTTTCATTTAGATCAAATCTTCTTATTACGTCTGAATTCTCAATGTCATCCTTCCTCAATTTAAGAACCTCAAACATAGGGGAGCCTGTTTTAATAATTCTATCAGATGGGAATCCTTCTTTAAGAAGATATTCTCTTGCAATATCACTGTAAGTAAGATTAATATCAGCTGTATGATCAACTATCTTTCTGTTCGTTTCTTCTGGCACCCTTTGATCGAAACATCTATTCCCTGCTTCCATATGAAAGATTGGAATTTGCCGCCTTTTTGCAGCAATTGCACTTAAACAACTATTAGTATCACCAAGGACTAAAAAAGCATCTGGTCTTATCTTTTCCATAATTGGATCAATACTAACTAATATATTTCCTATCGTTTCTACCGCTGATCCAGTGGCAGCATTAAGGAAATAGTCAGGTTTACTCAGGTTAAAATCATTGAAAAACACTTCATTTAATTCATAATCGTAATTTTGTCCTGTATGAACAAGTGTATGTTCAACCGCATCAGAATTTTCTAATTTATTTATGACAGCCGATAACCTTATTATTTCAGGTCTAGTCCCAACTACTGTCATGACTTTCAATTTTTCCATTAACTATACCTCCAACAAATAAGTGTCTGGTGAATCAGGGTTAAAGCATTCATTTGCCCACATTAATGTGACTAAGTCGCTCCCACCTACATTTACAATGGAATGTGTATAACCTGTTGGAATATCAACAACCTGTAGCTTTTCTCCACTGACTCTATATTCAATAATTTCTTTGGTATCTATCTTTCTGAAACGAATTAACCCTTCTCCACTAACAACTAAAAATTTCTCATTTTTCGTATGGTGCCAATGGTTCCCTTTTGTAATTCCAGGCTTTGAAACGTTTACAGAAACTTGCCCTCTTTCAGGTGTTCTCATAAACTCTGTAAAGGAACCTCTTCGGTCGCAGTTCATACTTAAATCATATGAAAACTGATCTTCTGGTAAAAAGCTTAAGTAAGTACTATATAGCTTTTTAGTCAGCGGATCCTCCATATTAGGTATATTTAAACTATTTCTACTTTCTTTAAAGCTCTTTATAAGGTTCGCTAATTCTAAAAGTCTAACATTATGAGATACAGGTACATTACAAAAATCACCTTGAACAGTTGGACTCCCTTTTAAAGCTCTAATAAACTCTTCTAATACATCGTCTATATAACAAAGTGTCAGGTTGGCGGTGGGATTATCTACTTGGATATCTAAGCCTCTCGAGATATTATGACAATATGTAGCTACTACTGTATTATAGTTGGGTTTACTCCACTTACCAAATAAATTTGGTAGTCGATATATATATACATTAGCACCAGTATCATATTGATATTTTAATAATAAATCTTCTCCAGCTTTCTTGCTCCTTCCATATGGATTGTCCTTTTCTGCTTGAGTAGAAGAAGTAAGAAGCACAGGAGCTTTATTATTATATTTTTTCAATAAGTCTATAATATGTGAAATTAAATCAAAATTGCCTTTCATAAATTCTTTTTCATCTTTCGGTCTATTTACACCAGCTAAGTGAAAGACAAAATCACATTTTTGCACATAATCGCCAAGCAGTGAAAAGTCATCTTCCCTAGTGAACTCAAACACTTTATTATACCCCTTGTTTTTAAGCTCCGCAATGAGGTTCTTTCCTACAAATCCACTTGCTCCTGTAACAAGAATATTCATTTTAAAACCACCCTTTATTTAGTAACGTGAAATTTTTCATTCCATTCTTGTAATTCTTTTCTTACAAATTCTAGCTGAAGTAATTTTTCTTTAATTTCTTCTATAGTAAGGGTTTGTGTGTTATTTGAATTATACTCTTCTACAGTCGTAAGTTTTCGATCTCCCTCCGCAAAATATTTGTCATAGTTAAGATCCCGTTGATCTGCAGGGACTCTGTAAAAACCTGGCAAATCTTCCGCCTTTACATATTCCTCCTTCGTTAATAATGTTTCATAACGTTTCTCTCCATGGCGTGTTCCTATAACTTTTATTTCAACTTCTGAATCAAATAATTCTTTGACTGCTTGAGCAAGATCTCCAATTGTGCTGGCGGGAGACTTTTGAACCATTATATCTCCCGCTTTTGCATTTTGAAATGCAAAAACTACTAATTCTACTGCTTCTTCTAAACTCATTAAAAACCTTGTCATGTTAGGGTCAGTTACTGTTAATGATTGATTATTTTTAATTTGTTCAATAAATAACGGTATAACAGAACCGCGTGAAGCCATCACATTCCCGTACCTTGTGCCACAAATTAAGGTCCTTTCTGGAGAAACTGTTTTTGATTTTGCAACAAAAACTTTTTCCATCATTGCCTTGGAGATCCCCATAGCATTAATAGGGTATGCTGCTTTATCTGTTGAAAGACAGATCACCTTTTCAACTCCGTATTCTATAGCTGCTGTCAATACATTATCCGTACCATTTATATTAGTTTTCACTGCATCTAAAGGAAAGAATTCACAAGATGGTACTTGCTTTAAAGCGGCAGCATGGAAAATATAATCAACCCCATGCATGGCATTTTTCACGCTTGATATGTCTCTCACATCACCTAAATAAAATTTTATTTTTTCATCTTTATATTTCTTCCTCATATCATCTTGTTTTTTCTCATCCCTAGAGAAGATACGAATTTCTTTAATATCACTATTCAAAAATCTCTCCATAACTGCATTACCAAAAGAACCCGTCCCACCTGTTATTAATAAAACCTTATCTTTAAACATCCTCTTACCTCTTTTCTTTATATTTAAAATGACTCATTATGATTTCGTACGAATGTCTGCTAGTGTAGTTTTTTTCTAAATAGCTTCTAGCATTAATACCCATTTGTTCTCTTAATTTATTGTCACATAACTGTTTCAATTTCTTATTGAACTGTTTAGTATTATTACTCTCACACCAGTATCCGAATTCACCTTCTACAATAACTTTTCCAATATCAGTATTCACATCAGTAGCTGCTAATACAGGCATAGAGGCTTGCATATAAGTTAGAAGCCTGGAGGGGAAGTTTGGTATTGTAAATCGATTGTCTAGAAAAATAAGCCCTACATCACATGAATTTGCTAAAGCTTCATAATCATCTTTTTTCATTTGAGATAATAATAGTGCATTTTTAGGTTTTTCACGATTAAAAAAAGCACTAAGCTTATTAAACTCTGTACCAGATCCAGCAATAACAAAATATACATCATCATTATCCTTATTGGTCTTTAGACAATTTATTAAGAAGTCAATGCCCTGGGGTTTCCCTAGATTGCCTCCATATATAAATACTGTTTTATCTAAAGGTATATTATATTTTGACCTTATGTTTCTAATTTTAGTTTCAGCCCTATCTACCTTTACAGGGGTTATACTATTCGGACACACTTCAACTGTATTAGGAAGAACTTCGGTATTATTATTAATAACAAAATCAACATTTCCCTGAGACATACACCCAATATGATTCGACAAGGCATACAACTGCTTTTCTTTCATTTTAAAATACTTATGAAGCAAGCTATTCTTACTAAACATATTCAAATCAACTGCATTTTGAGGGAAAATATCTTTTAGTAATAGATAAGTTCTTGCATTATCCCTTTTTTTCACATAACGTACAACCTTACCAAAAGTTATTGGTGGAGTTGAGTAGATTACTAAATCAAAGTTTATATTCTCCATATATTTTTTAATCGCTTTTAAAAACAAGCTCTCTATCATTATAGTAGATATACCTTTTTTAATAAGGTTAGTATTTCTTATGTTACCAATTTTAACCCTAAGAAATTGTACTCCATTTTCATTTACATATTCAGTAGGTTTATGCAATCTTTTTTCTATAGAACTAACAACATAGACATTATGCCCCTTGTCCCTAAATTGCCTTAACAAATCTGTATAGAGCCCTCTATCTTCTATATTATTTAACCGCCCTATTGATAAAAACAAAATATTCATAATTTCACCCTTATTTTTTCTACTTTAAGTGGAGGCGATTTCTTTAGGATCTAATATTTTTACCTCATTAAATTTCATCATACTAACTCCTTCTTCATAATGACCAATGACATTATCATTAACATTTTCATATATATTATTTATTATCAATTCTGGCACATTCACCCCACTCTCATATGCATGGGGGTAGCCTCCTCCAAAGCGCGGATTTACTTCAGAGATATAATATTCACCATTGACTTTAAAAATATCAACATCAATAATCCCTTTTAATCCAGTTCCTTTAATAAACTTCTTTATTAACTCCACAAGCTCTTCATCCTTAAATGAAATCGATTTGTCAGTTTCGCCAGCCCTCATTTTAACCTTTTCTTTTATAAATATCGCGACTGGTTCACTAGAGATCATATCAATATAAACATCCGCGCCATACTCAATACCATCCATAAATTCTTGTATCATTAAATTATCAAATCTACTAAATAGGAATTCAACTTCTTCTTTAGTAGATACTTTATTTATATTATTACTTGAACTCCCTTTTATAGGTTTAACAAAAACTGGATAATCAATAACACCCGCTTCTACATCACTGAAAAACTGCTCTTTATCTATATAACTATTTACAGTCGGTAGCCCATTTTGAACTAGGAATTCAAACATCTTGTATTTATCAAAACATATTTCAATTACATCAAGCTCTGAAACAATTGGAACCGTACCAATGTCAATAAAGCTTTGTTTATGTTTTGCAAGAAGACTAAGTTCTGGATCTATCAAAGAAAAAACTGCTTTAATATTATTATTTTTGCAGATAGAAAGAATTTCATCTAGATATCCTTCATCATTCATTTTCGGGACAATGTATTGCTCATCAGCTTCATAGAGTGCTGGAGCTAAATAACTACAGTCTGTTGCTATGACAAGGCCTCTACCATTTAACTCTTTTTTAAAATACTGTACAATCTTATTTCTCGTTCCACAACTTAATATTAGTATGTTTAAGTCATCGCTCATTTTTCAAATCCTCCAAATTATCAAAAAACAACGGCGTTCCACCTGTATGAATAAATAAAATATTTTTTCGTGTAATATCATTTTTATAAATATACTCTTTCATGCCCCAAAAAGCTTTACCGGTATATGTCGCATCCATTGGAATACCATCATTAATTAGAATACTTCTGATAGTTTGTTTTATTTCATCATTATGAGAACCATAACCATCAAGAATATAGTTGTCTATAAAAGATACAGCTTCAGACCCTAGTGGTACTTCATTTTTATTTAATAAGTAACTATTAACACTATCTAAAACAACTTGACTACCGTAAGGATTTTTTCTTGCATTGCTAATCCCTATAATTTCTCTCTCATCACCATGTAGAGTTTTCCCACATACTAGTCCAGCTTGTGTCGTACCTGTTCCAGTCGTAAGGAATATATAATCAAAGTACATGCCTGTTACCTTCTCATAATCTCTGATCTCTTCATATGCATTCACATAAGATTGTGTACCAATTTCACCGTGGCCTCCACCCTGAATGAAATACGGTTTATAGCCTTTTTCTTTTAATTCTTTCATTTTGCTATCAATCGTAATACTAACTTTTGAGACGGGACACAACGTAACAAAAGCTCCAAACAATTCAATCATAGTGCTATTTGAGGTTGGGTCACTTGATTCAGATGGGGATATGATATAACATGACATACCCTTGGAAGCCGCAATATTAGCAATAACCCTGCAGTGATTTGAGCGAGAGCTACCATAAGTAACTACACAATCTGATTTTTCTGAGGTTAAATCCTCAAAAAAAAGAAGTGCTTTCCTAGCCTTGTTACCACCAAAGGAAACCGGAAAAAGGTCATCTCTTTTAATAAAAAATGTATTGTTATTTTGATTTTCACTCATTTTTTGAATTGGTGTTGCTTGATAATTAATTAAGTCCAACTTTCAGACCGCCTATTATTTAAAATATAGTTTTCAACATCCAAATTATAAATATATCTATTTATAGATTTTCCATTATAAAAGAGATCATCTTTGAGTAGTACTCCTTTTACGAACCCACTTTTTTCAAAAAGCTTTTGAGCTTGTATATTGTCTACTTCTGTATAAAGATATACTTTTATTAGACCAAACTCATTAGAAGCCTTCTTAATTAAAAGGTTTGTTGCTGCTTTAGCTATGCCTTTACCTTTGTATTTATCTTCACCTAGACAAATGTAGTATTCAGCCTCTTTACTTTTTGAATCAATATTTAGTAAACCAATTAATCCAGCAGGTTCATTATTAAACGTAATGGTATAATCAACCCTATCGTATCTTTCCTCAAGAGATTTATACCATTGTATAGTTTTATCTTCTCTTAGGGGTAAATCATAATGAAGGTATTTGTTATTTTTTTTATCATTTATCCACTTTACTTTGAATGGAATATCCTCTTCTTGAAATCTTCTAATAGCTGTCGTCATACCTTACCTCCTTGAATACTAATTAAGAGTACATCAAATCTTTTCATTTTTTGTATTGCTATGTGTATAGATACTCTCCCTTTTGAACAGCTTTTCCATTGTCTTAAGTAGGATCTTAAAGTCTACAAAAATGTTAAACTTCTCAACGTACTCAACATCAATGGGAATTCTTTCATCCCACGTTACAGAATTCCTAACAGTTACCTGAGTTAACCCCGTCATGCCTGGTTTCATAATGAAACGTTTCCTTTGTAATTCACTGTATTCCTCATAATTATATGGATGATGTGGTACTGGAGGTCTCGGACCAACCAAACTCATCTCTCCAGTCACAACATTCAAAAGTTGAGGAAGTTCGTCCAGACTTGTAGCGCGTAGTATTTTTCCAATTTTAGTTATTCGGTTATCGCTATCCGTTTTCACGAACAAACCTGATCCGGTTTTTTCTGCATCCATTACCATTGTTCTAAACTTAAAAATTTTAAAGATTTTTCCGTTCCTACCTAGTCGTTCTTGTTTGAATAAGATCGGGCCCTTTGAAGTAACTTTAATTAATATTGCTATAATGATTAGAATAGGAGAAATAACTATTAAACCAATTAAACTCCCGAATAAATCCATTATACGTTTTAAGAAAAAGTTAAATTTATTCATCCTTAACTCCACAACCCTTTAACAATCTTGACTACTCTCTTTAAATCCTCATCCGTTATCTTCGTATCGGAAGGCAAACAAACACCATTTTCAAATAGCTGCTTCGAAATCCCTGTACCAACAAAATCATATTTTTTAAAGTATGGTTGCATATGCATAGGCTTCCATATTGGTCTCGATTCTATATTCTCTTCTTCAAGAGCCCTCATTACATCTATCGGTCTCACTTCACCATTCAGAGTCAAAGAACTCAACCAATAATTCGGTTCATCCCACTCATTTACTGGCATGAACTCAACACCTTCGAGTTCTCCAAGTTCTCTCTTATAAAAATCAAAAATATATTTCTTCTTTTCAACTCTTTCCTTAAGTACCTTAAGCTGACCTCTTCCAATCCCAGCAACCACATTGCTCATACGGTAGTTAAACCCTAATTCACTATGCTGATAATGCCTAGCCTGATCACGAGATTGAGTAGCCCAAAATCGTGTCTTTTTTATCATTTTTTCATTGTTAGAAACAAGCATCCCCCCGCCGGATGTGGTAATTATCTTGTTTCCATTAAATGAAAAGATTCCATAGTCTCCCAAAGTTCCTGTATGTTGTCCTTTATAATAACCACCCAATGATTCTGCTGAATCTTCAATGACGATTACATTATATTTTTTACAGAGATTCATTATAGGATCCATATCCGCCGAAAGCCCGTATAAGTGTACTACAATCACAGCTTTCACTTGAGGGTATTTTTGAAAAGCTTCTTCAAGAGCATGTGGGCACATATTCCAAGTTTCATAGTTACTATCTATAAATACGGGTGTAGCGTTTTGATAAATAATTGGATTCGATGTTGCAGAAAAAGTTAATGTTGGGCAGAAGACAATGTCTCCCTCACATACACCGGCTGCCTTTAAAGCTAAATGAATAGCAGCTGTTCCTGAGGACAAGGCTGCAGCTGACTTCGACCCAACTTTAGCTGCCAATTCTTTTTCAAATTCATTTACGTTCGTACCTAATGGCGCAATCCAATTGGTATCAAACGCTTCTTGGACGTATTGTTGTTCATAACCTTCATCACTCATATGAGGGGATGAAAGAAAAATCCGTTCTCCCATACTTTCAAACTTCCTTCCAATTCGTTTCTTTTTTTGGTTTGCTTGGAGTTCTATGTAAGTTACGTACATAGAACTCCAAGCAAACCAGCTTATACTTCTTCATTATTAGAAGGTTGCCGTAAGGCAACCTCTAATAATTTCAATTAATTCGTAGATGCTTTGCTTTCCTCCAAAATCTTTTCCATATAACTTATCACATTATCTCTCAATTCACGACGCTCAAGCGCAAGCTCTAGTGTCGTCCTTACAAACCCAAGCTTTTCTCCAACATCATACCGCGTACCTTCAAAGTCATAAGCAAACACACGCTGGATCTCATTCAGCTTCTGAATCGCATCCGTCAACTGAACCTCACCACCAGCACCTTTCTCCTGCTTATCCAAAAACATAAAGATCTCAGGATTCAGTATGTAACGTCCCATAATCGCAAGGTTCGAAGGGGCAGTGCCTTGTTCAGGTTTCTCAACAAACGTCTTCACCTGATAACGGCGACCATCTTGATCAAGCGGATCAATGATTCCATAACGATGGGTTTCTTCATCTGAAACCGTTTGGACACCAATAACGGAAGATAACGTTTCTTCCTGCTGGTCCATCAACTGACGCAGACAAGGCTTTTCCGCACGAACAATATCATCTCCAAGAAGAACAGCGAAGGACTCATCCCCGATAAATTTACGCGCACACCAAACAGCGTGCCCAAGTCCTTTAGGCTCTTTCTGGCGAATAAAGTGAATCTCTACGTTGGAAGTCGCATTCACTTTTTCAAGAAGATCATACTTCTCTTTCTGCATCAAATTATCTTCAAGCTCAAAGTTCTTATCAAAGTGGTCCTCAATCGCTCGCTTCCCTTTACCCGTCACAATAATAATGTCTTCAATTCCAGACTCAATAGCCTCTTCAACGATATACTGAATTGTTGGTTTATCAACAATCGGTAACATCTCTTTAGGCATCGCCTTGGTCGCTGGAAGGAAACGAGTTCCTAATCCAGCTGCTGGAATAATCGCTTTTTTTACCTTTTTCATAACAAGCTCCCCCTTACAAACCTATAACACTTGCTCCAAAACTTTTTTGCTAACTGGTAGTCTATTATTAGCCAAGTCAATCGCATACTTTCTTAGGTCTTCAACACTACTCTCCGCATGATGTTCGACCAAATACTCCACTAACTGATAGTCAAACTCCACCGTCTTCCCAATAAAAATCTTCGGAAACACCGGCTTCTTATTCACTTCCTTATCACTCAGAAGCTCCTCATACATTTTCTCACCAGGACGAATACCATTGAACTGAATCGGAATCTGCTCTTCCGTAAACCCGGAAAGATGAATTAAGTTCTTCGCAAGATCGACTATCTTCACCGGTTCACCCATATCAAGCACAAACACCTCTCCACCACGAGCAAGAGCCCCAGCTTGTAGAACCAACCTGGAAGCTTCTGGAATAGTCATAAAGTAACGGGTCATATCCGGGTGAGTTACGGTAACCGGCCCACCTGCAGCAATCTGCTTCTTGAATAGTGGAATAACACTACCACGGCTACCGAGTACATTACCGAATCGCACAGCTACGAACTTTGTCTGACTTTGACGACCAAGGTTCTGCACGACCATTTCTGCAATACGTTTTGTAGATCCCATCACGTTAGGTGGGTTCACCGCTTTGTCTGTGGAAACGAGCACAAAGGCTTTCACCCCTGCATGGTGTGCAGCTTCGGCGACGTTTTTCGTTCCGATGACGTTATTCTTCACCGCTTCTTTCGGATTTGCTTCCATCAATGGAACATGCTTGTGTGCAGCTGCGTGGTAAATGTAGGACGGTGCATAGTCTTGTACGACTTGGAAAATGCGCTCTCTGTCCTGAACATCCGCAATAACGGTCACAAATTCTGTATCAATATCGAATTGTTTTAACTCCATATGAATGGTGTAAATGCTGTTCTCTCCATGTCCGAGTAAAATAAGACGTTTTGGACCGAACTTGACGAGCTGGCGGCATATTTCCGAACCGATACTTCCACCGGCGCCCGTGACCATGACTGTGCGTCCTTTGACTTCGGATTCTATGGAATCAATATCGAGTTCAACAGGCTCGCGTCCGAGAAGGTCTTCGATTTGAACGTCACGGATTTGATTGACAGATACATTCCCTAACGCAATATCTTCAATCATTGGCAAGGTTTGTACATTTTTGACGGCTTTTTTCGACATTTGAATCAGATTTTTTATCGTTTCCTGTTTTACCGAAGGCATCGCCATGACAATGTGATTTATGTGGTGCTTCTTCGCCAGATGCTCAATTTCCGTTGTACTACCCAGCACAGGTAAACCGGCAATCGTCAGATGGTGCATGGTGAAATCGTCATCGACAAAACCAATGACATCTCCATTGAATTCTTTCGAGTTGTTCATCTGTCTTGCAAGCATGCGGCCGGCGGCACCTGCACCGACAATCAATGTGCGTTGGCGGTTTGGGTCATTGATCAATTTCGCTTTCTTCAGCTTAGGGTTAAGTGTAAGGCCGTAGTTTTTATAATATTGCCAGGCGAAGCGGACTCCACCGATAAGTAAAATATGTAACATCCAAGTGATGGTCAGTGCGCGTTCATACACGCCACCAAACGTCACCCATTGAACGAGAACAGCCGTCAGTATGGATAACGTCACTATACCTATGATTCCAATCAATTCTTCTGTGCTGGCATAACGCCATTTTTTCTTATACATACCTGTAATGCTTGAAAATAAATGATGGCTGATGAGTAAAGTAGCTGAAAGAACAATCATGACATTGTCAAAAACAGCGACGTACGGGTTTAAGAAAAAGTGCGACATGTAAACGGAGAAGAATACAATGATGGAATCAACCAAAATAAGTAATAGAAGTCTTTTTTTATAAGCCGTTGTCAACACATTCCCTCCTTGTCTAAGTAAGATGATTTTCGTTGTTTCATAGCTTTAGCCAATTCCTTTTCTAAAAGTGCAAGCTTTTCATCTGGCGCTTCATATTTGATATAACGAATTGTTTTAATCGCAGACTTTGGTAACTTTCTGTTTTTCAAGATCTATTCACAACCTTTTCCCGCATCTGTTGGATATAATTAACAATTCATTGTAACTATTTTGTAACATTAATTATTGTATCAATATAGTTGTACCCTTAAAAGGGAATTTTGTGGTTATTTACATATTTTTTATATATTTTGCAAAAAAACGCTTTCATATATTATTGGTAGATATAAGAAAAGTGATTCTAGCATTTATAAGCCAAAATCACTTTCTACTCATCTACTAAAACAATCCAAGAACCTTTTTCTTTTTATTTATATGATGAGGCGGCTCTGCCTGCAGCACTCGTCCTGCAATAAGATCCTCCGCATTCTCAGAAAGCAGGTACACTAGATCAAGGCCATAGTTTTTCCTGATTTCACTATACGCTTCTGATAGGCAGAACCCTCGGGAAGTCGTATTGTGTGCATCGGTAGCAACTAAGTGTACTAGGTTCGCTTCAATCAATTGTTCAGAAAACTTCTTGACCTTCTTGCCGAACTTCCCGCAGACACTTGCGGCTGTCAGTTGGGCATACGTTCCTTTTTTCACGAACGAATAAAGAAGGTCAGGGTTTTCAATAATCGCTTTGTTTCTCTCTGGATGCACAATAACGGGCTGATACCCAGCTACCTGCATATCAAAGAATAACTGAGAAGCATATCGTGGTACAGAGCTTGACGGAAATTCGACAAACACATAATTCGTGTCATCATTGATTGGAAGCACTTCGTTCACTCTCAATCCCTCAATCATTTCCCCAAACACTCGCGTTTCCTGACCGGGCAGGACTTGTAGATTAATGCCTCGTTCTTGGAAGGTACGATTCAACTCTGCCACTTGAATCTTGATGTTGTTTTTATAATTGTTAAATGCTCCGTTATTGTGATGGGGGGTGGCAACAATATGCGTAATACCATCTTTTACTGCTGCTTCCGCCATCTGAATGCTTTCTTCAATTGTCTGCGCCCCATCATCGACACCTGGTAGGATGTGACTATGAATATCAATCAAAAGACTTACTCCCCTCTTTATTTTCTACACCTATGGTTAATATTTTCTATCTCTTTATATAATCTGTTTTTGATTATACCAATTTTAGACATTCTTTTGAAGAGGATTTCTCGTTCTTTTTGAAAATAAATAACTATTTTTTAAAATTCTTCATCTCGCTGTATATACACCTATATAGATTCTTATAAAAAAAGAAGAGCTGAACTCAGCTCTTCTTTTAAACTATTGTCCGTAATAGTAGTAATAATTGCTGGATTTCAAGTCTTGATCATTAAGGACAACACCTAGAATATTCGCCTGGGCTTGTTCCAATGATTCTTTCGCTTTCACAGCCGCTTCCTTCTCTGTCTGCTTGCTGCGAACGACAAGTAAGACGCCATCTACAAAGTTTGATAATACTTGAGAGTCTGTTACCGCTAGAACAGGTGGGGTATCAAAAACAATCATATCGTACGATTGTTTCGCTTCTTCAATAAATCGCTGCATTTTCTTCGATCCAAGTAGCTCGGATGGATTCGGAGGAATCGGTCCACATGTCACAACATCCAGGTTATCGATATGTGTCTCACTCGCTAATTTGAAGACTTGCTCATTCCCTACGAGGTAATTGCTCAATCCACTCGTATTAGCTACACGGAAGGTATAATGGATCGTCGGTTTTCTCAAATCCGCATCGACTAACAATGTCTTCTTCCCTTGCTGGGCAAAGACTACAGCCGTATTTGCCGTCGTGATGGATTTTCCTTCTGCAGGGCTTGCCGATGTAACGAGCATGGATTCTAATTCTTGATCAACGGAAGTAAACTGTAAGTTCGTCCGAATGGTCCGGAACTGTTCGGCAATCGGTGATTTCGGATTGTCGCCAGCAACGATGTTTCTAGCTCTTGAATTGACGGTTTGGTGCTTCTTTTTACGTGCCAACGGACTCACCTCTCATTTCTGTAACGTTCGACTTTTTTCTGGAACGGCCTTGGGCGGGAAGGTCATCAATTGTAATCGTTGAAACAACTCCCAGAACGGGCAGACCAAGGTTTTCTTCGATATCTTCCTCGTTTTTAATCGTATTATCTAAGTATTCTAATAAGAAAGCAATTCCGACACCTGCCATAAGGCCGACCACAAGAGCGATGGCAATGTTCAATGCCGGGTTCGGACTGAGAGGAGATGGATTAGGTCCGACTTCCGCATTGGAAAGCACGTTGACGTTATCTACGTTCATCAATTGCGGGACTTCTTCCTTAAATACACGTACGGTTGTATTCGTTAAATCTGCAGCAAGTACCGCATTGCTGTCTGTCGCTGTGACGCTTACCACCTGGGATTGTTCAGAACTGGACACTTGCAGCTTGTTTGCTAGTGTACTTGAGGAGTAATCCACCCCAAGCTCTTCTACGACGATATCTAAGATGCGGGGACTTTTAATAATGTCATTATAAGTATTGATCAATTCCACATTCGTCCGGATGTCATTAATATCGTAAGGGGCGTTTTGCTGTTGATTCTGAGACTGGCTGACAATGAATTGCGAAGATGCTTGATACGTGGGAGTAACAAGAAAAAAGGTGTACGCCGCACTCAGTCCTGCAGCTAGAATGGCTAAGCTGATAATCAGCCCTATACGTTTCTTCAGTACCTCGAAAATCTCTTTCAAGGAAATCGTTTCCTCCATGAATAAACCTCCTGTTGGTTGTCGAATAAACAGATATCGACATTATAGCATAAGATATCTTTCTAGCGACTGTAGATTTAGGAATCTTTAACTATTTCTTTACAATATAATGCTCTTTCTATCCTCAATTATCGGGTTTATTTGAGAAAATTGTAGGGTAATAGAATTGATATTGACAAAACACGACAAATTCCCCAGAACTATTTGCTTTTTATGTATGGAGAATTAATGACAAGAAGTTGCTTAAAAAGCGTACACTTGAGTTTACTATTGATGGCTCAGACGTTATTAGAAGTTTTTCTCAATAAAGAGACCACACAAGATCACTCATGTGGCCTCTGAACTTATTCCTGATTTACCTGCCATGTACCATCACGGCGGCTGTCTGCCCCACCATACATCGTCGTATTGGCTCGATCGACGACCAGCGCCTGGACACCTCCGTAATAAAAAGGAGAATCTTTTAGGTACACATTGTATCCACGCGCTTCCAATTCACGTCGAACCCCCTTATCAAACTCTTTTTCTACGAATATATTATTGTCTTCGATATAAAACCTTGGAGCTTGGATCGCTTCTTCAATTGGTTCATTGAATAAAAGGTTTTGAGTGAGGACTTGGGTCAGCACCATCGGAATTCGTTTTCCGCCTGGAGTACCGATTCCTATGACCTTCTCACCATTGGTTAGAATCGTTGGGGCTGTGAAACTTCTTGGCCTCTTCCCCGGTTCCTGGTTGTTGGGGGGAAGTCCACTAATACTGAAGTTCCTCATCGTATCATTGAGGAAAATGCCTGCAATGTTACGTCCGGATCCGAAGAAGTTACTCAGTGTATGCGTTGCAGAAACCATCATGCCATTTTTATCGACCACTACAAAGTGGGTGGTGTTGTCATGGTCTTCAATGTCAGCCTCTGAATCATTCACTTCGTACTGATCGGAAAGTTTATCCATAGAGATGGTGGAGGCAAGCTCTTCGGAATAAGGTTTAGTCGTCAGTTCTTGAATGTCGTTTTCATAAAAACGCGGATCTCCGATCTCACTTAAACGATCATCATAGGTCCTTTTAGAGATCTCACCAATAAGATGGATGTAATCCGCCGGATGTCCTTTGGTTTGTTCAATATCAAGCATTTCAGCCATTTGCAATGATTGGATCAACGTAACACCGGCTAGAGGCGGAGGAGAAGAATACACCTGGTATCCTGCAAATTCCCCTTGGACCGGTTCATTCTTCACCACTTCATAGCTCTCAAAATCTTCCTTCGTGATGCCTCGGACTTTAGAGACAATTTCATCGGTGATTTCGCCGGAGTAAAGGGCATCCGATCCTTGTTCCTGGATTTTTTTCATGGTACTTGCCAGTTCAGGCTGGCGCAGCTTCTCATTTGGTTCAATCGCCGTTCCGCCTGGATAGAAGTTGTCAAGCTCGTCAATTCTCATCCGATAGGCCGCTCCTTTAAGGCGTCCTGTTAAAAACGCATCGGTTTGGAAACCGTAAGAGGCATACTGAATCGCCGGATCTAATAGTTGCGCCATCTCTACCGTACCAAAATCTTCATGGACGGCTTCCATCCCTTTGACCATTCCTGGAACAGCGAAATTATAAGTTGGGCTGCCACCGGAAGGCGGGGCAATTTCTTTGTATTTATAATTGACTGGTTCTTCGTTACCACTCGGGAGGACAAGCATCTCTCCTCCTCCACCGATACCAGAACCATAAGGCTCAACAACCCCCAGCATATAAGAAACAGCGACAGCCGCATCGACTGCATTCCCACCGTCTTTTAATACTTGCATTCCCACTTTCACTGCAAGCGGGTGGGTGGAACTGACTCCATATCCCTCCGATGTCTCTAAAGGAGGAGTCGCTTCGACTTCATAATCGGGAATGTCCGTTTGAAACGTGCCCTGACTATAGTACACCCAACCGACACCAAGCGTCACTACAATAAACAAAGTGACAAATATACCTTTGTTCTCCATCACAAGCTCACCCTTCTGTCCTCACCATTCCATAGGCATGATGACCTAAGTTATCCGTATGTAATCTATCCATCTCTGACTCTATGTAACTATCCTTTGTAAAAAACGACCGTTATCTATTATAAAGGAATGCCCCGTTGGCTACAACAGAGAGAAAGGAAAGCCTGAAACAAATTCGTTTCTTCCTCCTAAAGAAAGCCACACTGAACGTTTCAGTGTGGCTTCTCCTTTTTATTATGAACCCAGTTGGTATTTCTCGTAATATTTTGTACGGTTTTGTTCCCAATCAGTCAGGGAAGTTTCATAGATCTGTTCCCCTGCTTGGTTATAGACACGTACGACGGTTCCGTCGCTTGTAATAGCAAAGCTCTCTTCCTGATCAGCCTCAGCCGTCGTCATAGAAACCGGTTCAACCACTTCTGTCTCTGCAGAAGCTGTTAAGGTCTCTTCCTTCGTAGTCGTTTCTTCTTCTAATTCCGCTTGAGCCAGAGCTTCTGTGAATAGATCGATTTCGGTCTCCTCAGAAGCCGTCAACGTTTCCAACTGCTTGAATTGAGTCATAAAAACCATCGCTGCCAACAACAGAACAAAAGGAACTACAGATTTTACGATTTTCATCAACAATACACTCCCCAAATTCCAATTTAATAGTATGCAAACCTAGTTTTATGTAAAGAGCTCTCCATTTGGAGAAGCCCTCTTTCAAAAAAACAATCAGTTCTTTGTGCCTAGCTTACTCTTTCTGGTCAAGGATAGAGGAATGATCCACTTCAAAGACCAGTTTTCCATTCTCTTCTTTAAAGGTTTCTTCCGGCATATCACGGGTCAACTGGAAGAAGATTTTCTTCGTGTTATACGGGTTTTCCGTCAGGGAAGGACGAGCTTCACGGATTCTCATCGGCAGAATTTCAAAGCGACCTGTCCCGTCTTCCTGAAGGTCATATTGAACGAGAGCACTGTCCCTCGTTCTAGACCAGCCCTGGTCGAAAATGAAGTTCCCTAAGCTATAGAAAATGACGGAATCCTTATAGACTTCAACAGGAGACAAGACGTGAGGGTGATGCCCGATGATGACATCTGCTCCTGCATCAACAATAGCCTTAGCCATATCACGCTGTCTTGGATGAGGTTCGTTGTCGTACTCGGCTCCCCAGTGAACATGGACCATGACCATATCCGCATTGGACTCTGCTTCTTTAACTAATGGAAGAAAATCTTCAGGGTCCGCTTCCGCCACACCCGCACGATACTTCAATGCAGGCGAACCTGCTACAGGAACATCATTGATCCCAAGCGTTGCGACGGTCAGTCCTTTGACCTCCTGATAATCAATCGTCTGGGCTTCTTCAATGTTCTCCCCGGCCCCTACATAGGAAAGACCTTCGTTTTGCATTGTCTTGATGGTATCCTTCAACCCTTTTTCTCCATAGTCCATCGAGTGGTTGTTCGCCAGGTTGACGTTGGTGAAGTTCATGTTCTTCAACGTTGTTACAGGACTTTCATCCGACTGCAGGTGAATCGATTTATCAAGAAGGGTGTACTCTTCTTCTGAACTGAGGGTCACCGCATTTTCAAAGTTTCCCGTGACATAATCCGAAGACTGGAAGTAAGGAGCTACTTTTTCAAATAAGAAAGGTGTCCCGTTCTTCTCAATCACATCCGTGACGTGCCTGCCGAACATCATATCGCCTACAAACGTAGCTCGGAATTCGGACGTGTTCTCTTCAGCCTCAGGAACCGGCTGTTTGTAAAACGTTTCAAAGCCTGCGATGAAGAGGAATGTAATCAGTAACCCGATCCATACGTGCTTGTTCGTCGACTTCTTATCTTTTTTAATTCTTGTGAGTATCTTTTCTTGAAAAGTTAATTTCTTAGACATTTGTGATCCATCCTAAATGAGGTAGTATAACGTCATAATCAAGAACGTAAGACCACTGAGAAGCAATGTACTTGCGGTTGTGATAACAAGCCCTTGCTTCTGCATCGTATTAGCGATCAAACCAGGTACAATAACACCGATCCCTCTGAATTCCATGATTTCAAATGGAACAATAGGATAAAAGAAATCAAACAGTAGTTTCAATACAATTCCTGTACTGAGCATAGCGGCGAACTTTCTTCGACCGTACAGAATCGTAAACCTTGAAACACCATAGGTTACAATGACATAAGTTAATAAACTTAAGAAAAACACAACAGCCACGAATATCGGCTGGTCAAATACTAATGCCAAGTACCCCGGTACAACGAGACCTGCAGGGAGCACCCCTGTTTTTTCTGCAAATATTAAACTGAGTATAATTCCAAGTACAAGAGAGATATATAAATCAGAACCGAACATTTAATGTTTTCCTCCTAGCTGACATTGGGTTGAATTTTATAATCTTGTAGTCTTTCAATCATCGGTTCCGCAGCTCCGTGAATGTTCCCCACGCCATAAATGACACGGTCTTTCATCATGCCGGACAGCACCTCAATGATTTGATCCGTCGTCTGCCCTTCAAGATCAAGCAGGTTGTCGACTTTAATTTTTCCTTCTTCTACAGCCGTTACAATCGGTTCGGTCGTTTCACCAATCAAAATAAGGGTATCAGTAGGAATATAAGGAAGAACATCTTCTGCGAACTGCTCTGTTCGATCGACCCGGTCTTCCCGGCAGTTCATGATAACGATAGGATTTTCTGTCGGGTAGCCTAAAAATTCGACCCTCTTCCAAATGTTGATCGTTGACACCGCGTCATTGGCTGCAAATCCATTGACGAAATAAGAAGGACGTTCGTAATTCCCCATTGGGAGAATTCTCATAGCTCCCGGGTCGGGCTGTGCATTGAGCATGCCGCGATAAGCTGTGTCTTCATCAATTCCAATCGCCTGGGCAACACCCAAGGCAAGCGACGCATTTTCAGGGAAGACCATGTACTCGAACTTCCTTAAGTAGGAGTCTGGAATTTTACTGTTATCCGCGACAATCACCTCTGTATTTCTCTTCGCTGCTTCCTCTTTATAGAAATCAACGTAAGGGCCTTCCGAAATGATGAGGTGCCCATTATATGGAATCGTTGCCGTAAAGGATTCCGCCACTTCATCCAGTGTCGGTCCCAAAACATCCATATGGTCTTCGAGTACGTTAACGATGACACCAATGTTTGCCTGGAGCATTTTTTCCTGGAAGGTCACTTGATAATCAGGGTTTACCGCCATACATTCACTGACGAGTGCCTCTGCGCCCCGATCGACCGATTCTTTGACGACCATCCGCTGTTCACGGATATTCGGTCCTTCAGGGCGACGTTTAATCGGTAATTCTTCGGGCGTATCCCAAAAGATCATTCTGGCTGATGTTCCTGTTGTTTTGCCTATTGTTTTATAGCCCGCTTCTTTCACAATTCCAGTGGTTAACCGTGTGACCGTGGACTTTCCCCGTACACCGTTAATGTTCACCCGAATAGGAAGAGCTTCTATATTCTTCTTATGCTGGCGCCATTCATAGAGGCCAATCATAAGAATCGTGATCAACACAATAGGAATTAATAGCATGTGTGTTCACTTCCTCTTCTCGTTTTCTATTAAGCTTCACATAGTATAAGTTAGTCGAGTATATTCGACAACCGTATAATCGAATATTTTACAAAAAAAAACATCTGATGATGTCTGAAACTAGTAAAATTTACCCGATTAAAAAAAACACTGGTAATAAAATACCAAACAACCCTGGTAGTGTAAAGCACTTGTAAACGTTTTATTAGAAAAGATATACAATTTTTCGACCTCTACCCCAAGATTACGCTTACAAGTTACATCTCCCTCGTGATTTCCAAATAATCAGAACTATAACTTTATAAAACTACAAAAACCACGAAATTTCTACCATTTTTTTCATAGTTTCATGTATAATACAAGCATATCTGACCCAGGAAGAAAGGCGGGAGCAAAATGAATGTAAAAGTTATGCTTTTACTCGTTGCCGGTGTATTAATTATCGGGGGCGGCACTTTTTTTACATACCAGGCCGTCGGGGCCAACTCGATCGACAGTACGTATCAAAAAGCTGTGGAGGCTTATAAGGAAGAGTCCTACAAAGAAAGCGCTGAACTATTCGAAGCGGTTATAAGGAAAGAACCGGGACATGTCGATGCAAGACTTGGACTTGCAGACGTCTACATCGCCATGGGCGGACATGAGCAGGCTGTTCAGACACTAACAGAGGGTTTTTATGAAACTCCTGATGAGGAGCGCATTTATCTCCGTCTTGCTGATATCCATTTCAGCGAGAACGATGCACGCAAGGGTTACGAAGTACTCCAAAAAGGAATGGAGCTTTCCCCTGGGGAAACTCAGGAGATTCAAAAAGCTATGAAAGAATTTGAGGATAATCTCTCTATCCAAGCTGAGAGGAAACGAGTTCAGAAAGACCATTCCATGGAACTGGCGTTAACATGGGAAAATCCGAAGGGGGAAGCTACCCCATTGGAAGCTGACTGGTCAATCGAGAACGAAAACACTAGCGAGCTCCAAGAGGGAACAAAAGAGGTGTCTCTTCAGGCTGCGCAGCTTGGAGAGGTTGAAGTGTCTGCGGCTTTCGGTTCATATAAGAAGATTGTAACCATCGAGGTCGTTCAACAATTGCTTCACAGCATCGAAGTCACTCCTGAAGAAATTGATCCGTTATCTATTGGAGAGTCCGTGGAGCTGACTGTCAAAGGTTTTGATGCAGATGCTAACGATATGGAAATCAAACCAGAGTGGTCGATTGCGAAAAGCTTATTTGACATCAATATTCGCCCGGACCAAACCGCTGTACTGACAGCACAGGAAGAAGGGAAAGATACACTAACCATTAAGTTTGAAGATTTTGAAGAACAAATGGATGTGTTTGTAGAAGGCGCAAACAAATATATTCAAACAAAAGTGGATGGACAAGGAGTCGTAACTGTTTTTCCGAATAAAGAAAACTACACGCCTGGAGAGGACATCAGCATAGAAGCAAGCCCTGCGACAGGATATGAATTTGTCCGGTGGGAAGGGGATGTATCGGGAGCCAGCAATCCACAACATATGACCATCGAAGATCATATGCGTGTCACGGCCGTGTTCGAACCGATTAAGCATAATCTTGCCCTAAGCAAAGAAGGGCAGGGAGATATTTACAGGGACACTTTAGAAACCACCTTTGCCCATATGGAGAAGGTTTCTCTCCGCGCCCGCCCAAAAGAAGGATGGACATTCGTAGGTTGGGAAGGGGCTCTTAATGACACAAACCCTAACCTTGTCATCGAGATGGATGCCGACAAAAGCCTACACGCTGTATTCAAGAAAAAAGAACAGCCGACAGAAAATGACGCAGATCCCGTTGATGAGTCTCAACCTTCTGAAGAACCGGAAGAGCCGGAAGCACCAGCTACTTACCAGTTGAATATCAAGAAGGATGGAGAGGGACACGTTCAAAAGAATCCTTCCGGAAGTCAGTTCAATAAAGGCACGAAAGTACAATTAACAGCTGTACCGGCAGAAGGATGGGTATTCAATGGTTGGAGTGGATCTGTCACACATTCCAGCACCAATCTATCGGTCACGATGAATGGAAACAAGACTGTCACGGCTCATTTCAAGAAAAAGCCTGAACCAAAACCTGAACCCGTAACCTATATGTTGAACCTTTCCGTGGTTGGAGAAGGAACCGTTCAAACCTCTCAACGTGAATACAAAGCCGGTCAAACGGCTCAAATCCAAGCGGTCCCGGCAGAAGGATGGACGTTTGTACGATGGAAAGGGAGTCATACGAGTACATCTGCCAGTGCTTCCATTCTCATGGATACGAATAAAGATATGATTGCCGTATTTGAAGAACAAAAAGAAGAGACGGCACCTGAATGAAACATTCATTTGAAAGCTCCCGTTTATGAAACGGGAGCTTTTTTTATGAGATTCTGATCTTACGTCAACTAAATCCGCAGCAGACAGACGTCATGATTTGCTTTTTCTACCTCAGGGACCATTACTGAGAAACTTCATTTCCTTGTACATAGGTACTGGTAGACTTCTCGGGAACGTGATGAGTGACATACGTACCTGCGATAAAATCATGAATTGCTCGCTTATCCTCACGAATTCCCACCATACACGCACTGACGATCAGGCCAATTCCTAAAGTAGTCGCATAAACCAGGGTTCCGATAAGCTCTCGCAACAACATCTGCTTGATCCCTACCTCTGAACCATCCTTCTGTACTATACGAATTCCGGTTGCTTTTTTCCCTACCGTATACCCGTACCATACAATCGGCAGAACAATGAAATATACTGTGTTCAAAATATCTAGAGGGCTGTAATCTCTAAAGAACTCTCCATAAATGACATAAGTGAGCAGGGAGAAGATAACACCTAGGATAATCCCATCCAGTAACCGGGCAGCAAAGCGTGCCCAAAACCCTGCAGGTTGTTTGATGTCCATGCTTCCATCTCCTTTTTCGTAGTTAAGGTGTATATACCACATTTTGGAATTTTTAGTCCTTTCCATATGGTCCCCTTATCACGCACCTAGGAAATGTAAAAGTACATATAATAATTCAATCCTGACTTAATATCCGTTATTGTGTGTGACTGACCTCCTGTGTGAGCTTCTTATCCTCTTACGCGCGCGTTTGAAATAAAAAAAGCGCAAGCCCTATTACAGGCTTGCGCTTTTCGATTTGTACTATCCGTTAATCCAATCGGTATGGAATGTACCTTCTTTATCAATACGCTGATATGTGTGCGCACCGAAGTAGTCACGCTGTGCTTGCAGCAAGTTCGCTGGAAGCTTGGCTGTACGGTAGCTGTCGTAGTAAGCTAGGGCACTTGAGAATGCAGGTACCGGTACACCGTTTTGAATCGCAAGAGCGAGTGTTTCACGAAGCTCTTTTTGATAAGAAACAGCGATATCCTGGAAGTAAGGATCGAGAAGCAGGTTCGTCAGGTTCTCGTCTTTATCGTAAGCGTCTTTGATCTTTTGCAGGAACTGGGCACGGATGATACAGCCGCCTCGGAAGTTCATCGCGATGTCTCCGTACTGTAGGTCCCATCCTTTTTCTTCGGACTGTGCACGCATCTGTGCGAAGCCTTGCGCGTAGGAGCAGATCTTGCTCATGTACAACGCTTTGCGAAGAGACTCGATGACTTCTTCTTTGTTTCCGTCAAATGTGACTTCTGGACCCGTCAGGTATTGGCTCGCTTTCTGGCGCTCTTCTTTCATCGCTGAAATGAAGCGTGCGAATACGGACTCTGTGATGATTGGGAGTGGGACACCAAGGTCAAGAGCACTCTTACTTGTCCATTTTCCTGTTCCTTTTTGACCGGCCGTATCAAGGATGACTTCGACAAGCGGCTTACCTGTTTCTTCATCTACTTTTGTGAAAATGTCTGCTGTAATCTCGATCAGGTAGCTGTCGAGTTCTCCTTCGTTCCACTCTTTGAAGACTTCATGAAGCTCTTGAGCAGAGAGACCAAGAACATTTTTCATGATGAAATATGCTTCACAGATCAACTGCATGTCACCATACTCGATGCCGTTGTGAACCATTTTCACGTAGTGGCCGGCACCGCCGCGACCCATGTAAGCTGCACATGGTGTGCCTTCAACGTTGGCTGCGATTGCGTCGAAGATCGGCTTAACCTCTGCATACGCTTCGCTTGGTCCACCTGGCATGATGGATGGTCCTTTACGAGCTCCTTCTTCCCCACCAGAGAATCCTGTTCCGATGAAGTGGATGCCTTTTTCTTCTAAGTAGGATGCACGGCGTTCAGTATCTTCATAGTACGTGTTTCCGCCGTCAATCAGCATGTCGCCTTCTTCTAAGTGAGGGACAAGGCTCTCGATCACTTTATCTGTCGTTTCTCCTGCTTTGACCATCATCAAAATTTTGCGTGGTTTTTCAAGGGAAGCGACGAATTCTTCAGCGCTGTAGGCACCAGAAATGTTCCCTGTATTCTCATCATTTCCGACCAGTTCGTCCACACGGTCTGTCCAGTAATCGTAGACAGACACTGTGTAGCCGTTGTCCTGGATATTAAGGGCAAGGTTCGCCCCCATAACTCCTAAACCGATGACTCCGATGTTCTGCTTATCCATGTTCCGATCAAATCCTTTCCATTCTATCTGTAAAAGTTTTTACCACCATGTATAGCCGTCTTCGTTCAAGAGCTTCTCAGCTGCTTCCGGCCCTTCGGATCCGGCTTGATAACCGTGAAGAGGGAGAGCATCGTTTTCGAACGCCTCCAAGATTGGCTGAACCCACTTCCAGGAAAGCTCCACCTCGCTCCAATGAGCGAAATACGTAGAGTGTCCCTGCATGGCGTCTTCCAATAGGTTTTCATAAGCCTCTGGTTGGGCATCCAGGTTTTTAGAGAAGTTGATGTACGCAGGTTCGAATTTCTCATTCGAATCGTCTTTCAAGTTGATGCGCAGTCCTACACTTTCGTTCGGATTGATTTCAATCATCAACAAGTTGGACACCGCACCAGCTGCATCTTCATCCGCCGCAACTTCGTTCTTAAACTCAATAATAATGCGTGTCGATTTTTTCTCCAGACGTTTCCCTGTACGGATGTAGAAAGGAATGCCTTTCCAATAATCGTTATCGATGTACAAACGAGCAGCGAAATACGTGTCGTTATTGGAGTTTTCCGCTACACCGTCTTCTTCTAAATAACCAGGAATCGGCTCTGCGTTCATTTCACCCGCTTCATACTGTCCACGCACGACATGTTTAGAAATTTCATCTTCCTCTACCGGGCGTAGCGATTCCATAATTGCTTTTTTCTTCTCTTCAATTTGTTTCGGCGTCAGTTTTTCCGGGTGGTGAAGCGCGGTCATCATCACTAGCTGAAGCAAATGATTCTGTACCATATCACGAATGGCCCCAGCCTTATCATAATAACCGGCTCTCGTTCCAACACCGACCGTCTCACTTGCTGTAATCTGAACGTTCGCAATCTGTTCATGGTTCCAGAGTGCCTTCAAAATCGGATTCGGACGAATCAACGATTCAAGGTTCTGCACCATCGGTTTTCCAAGGTAATGGTCAATACGGAAAATCTCTTCTTCTCGGAAAACTTTCGTAAGCTCTGCATTCAAATGACGGGCAGAGTGCAAGTCACTCCCGAATGGCTTCTCAACAATCAGACGCTTCCAACCGCTTGTATCTGTAATTCCATTCTCGTGAAGAGAGGCCGAGATCGGCTCAATCAACTTCGGTGCAACCGAAAGATAGAACAGACGGTTGTCTGGAATGGAGAGCTCACTTTCTCTTTCTTCAATAAAGGCTTTCAATCCCTGATAGGATTCATCCTTCATCGCATCAAAAATGAAATAACGGAAAGAGGATAGGAACTCGTCCAAGTTTGATTCGTCTACATCTCTTCTTGAGAAAGTTTCCAGAGACTCTTTAATGATGTTATGGAAATCTTCCTGCGTGTAAGGTCTACGTCCAAGGCCTACGACGGATAGGGAATTCGGCATTTTCCCCTCGATATATAAATTATAGAGAGCGGGATAGATCTTACGTTTCGCCAAATCACCGCTTGCTCCGAATAAAACAAACGTCATGTCGTCCATCATTTCTGCGGTATCGATTCCATGACTATTCATGTTGTGTTGGTCCATGATTCGTGTTACCTCCTGTACTTTTCAGCTTTTATTAGTATAAAGCATGAGTATCAAATATGTAAGTGAACAGGCTTGCGCCAGGAACACTGTTTTATTGTTTACCTCATTCATGACATTTATGAAATGTGTCTAAAATGTGTAGTTTGCCATGAAAATTATTTTACTGAAAATTCGGCTGTTTTTAAAGAGGCAACAGGAGGCACACAGTCCGCATCAGGCTTAATTTCAGCGATGTGAGAAACGTGACGCTTTGTATGTCGGCTATACTCTTAGTGTGAGCGTTTTCACTCTTATTTGCAATAGATTGAAAAAAATTTTCATATTATATTTGATTTAAACCCGTTCATTACAAAGAATCTGAACTCATAGGTACGCTTTCTTCTTACCAGTGTGAAACATCCTTAAAGTTTTCAATTCCTTTTATTATTTTCTTTTTTGCTCGTGTCTGCTTTCCTAACTAAGTAAATACATCCTTCAGCTAAAAGAATACCTGTGAAAGTGGCTGGAATGGAAAATTGTGCTATAAATACAAAACCATCGATGTGGCCATTTATATTTTCATTTGAATAAGTTAAAAATGCAAAAACACAACAGAGGTTAACACTGTAAATAAAAGAATGGTCTTAATTTTAAAAGCTCGTAAACGTAATAGCACACCCTGATTTTTTTCATACATTTATATTTTCTTTCACATAAATACGCCCTTCTTCTGTAATTGTACAACCCCGAATGCCTTTATTTACATCGATCCATCCTTTGTATTTCAAAGAATGAATGATTGATTTCACTTTCCCTTCTCCGATATGAATGCCTTTTTGCTTCAGTTCCTCCACAATCTTTCTCCTACCAATGCCAAATTTCTGGTAAACCACAAGCAGGACTTCCTCTTCTTCTGATAACATAAAAGAGTTGTCGGCTTTTCTATTTCCCTGATCCGAAGCACCTTCTCTCTTTATATACGCAGGTAGCTCCTCATAAGTTAGTTTCCCACTGACGGAACGCATGTTCACGATAAATTCCACCACGTTCATTAACTCCCGCACATTCCCCGGCCAAGGATGACTCTCAAGAAAAGAAATCGCCCCTTCATCTATGTACTGACTCAATCCATATACTTGTTCTTGTGCAAAATGATTCAAATAGTATTGAACAAGAGGAAGAATGTCTTCACGTCGTTCTCTAAGAGGAAGAGTTTCTATCGGCAGAATGTTGAGACGATAATAAAGATCTCTTCGAAATGTCCCTTCGCGTACCCGTTGTTCGAGGTCTTTATTTGTTGCGGCAATAATTCTTATATCGACTGGGACTTGTTCTGTTCCCCCAACTTTACGAACAGCTCCTTCCTGAAGAACCCGCAATAATTTCACTTGTAGCTCAAGAGGAGCATCACCAATCTCATCCATAAAAATCGTCCCTGTATGCGCCTCTTCAAACAAGCCTTTCCTTCCCCTTTTATGTGCTCCTGTGAACGCTCCACTTTCATATCCAAACAGTTCACTTTCTAAAATCGAAGAAGACAAGGCTGCGAGGTTCACAGCTACAAAGGGGCGCTTTGAACGAGCGGATTCGTTATGAATCGATTGAGCCAGGATTTCTTTCCCTGTTCCACTTTCCCCTTGTATAAGAATGGTTGAATGCCCCCGCGCCATTGTCTTGGCGAGGCCAATCATTTCTTTCATCGCTGGATTTCGCGTGTGGAGGTGCTCGAATTTATACTGCGCTGTGTAAGCATGTGATTTCAACTTCTTTCGCAACTCTCGATCCACCTGTTGGAACGTATCATAGTTTTCGACCTCTAATAAATACGTGATCACTTCGTCATGGTCTTCAATCTTCTCAACAGATGTAATTAACGTCATATCGCGCACATGTACAATATGATCTCTTTCTGAATAGGCTTCCGTTAACACAAAGTCATCACCGAATAAATCTTGTACACCAAACTCCTGCATCTCCCGCTCCTGAAAGATGTGTGTCATTTTTTCATTAAAATAAGTAATCTCCCCTGCTTCATTACAGAATAGAAGTGCTTTTGGGAACTTATCCAGGATGGTCGTAGTAAGGAAATTTGAGTAATCCAATCGCTGGTTCAGCGTTGATAGGTGTTTCGTCACGTTCATGATATCTTTCACATATTCAGCTGAAGCGAGCGAACCAGACGTCTCAAGCACCCCTAGCTCCACCAGCACCTCGGTGATTGTTGTGATATCCATCTGTCTCGTACCAATATCAATCACTTCCTGCACACGCTTTGGAATAAGGTGAGGCTCACCTGGAGTGATGGCGACCGGGCAGGGTGTGTACTCTTTCATCCCTGGAAAATAAGGATGATACGTGAATGAATCAAACCCATGCCGTTTCAGCTGATCAATGGCTTCCGTACAGCTCTCTTCTGTATCGTTCACAAGCAGGACGTTTTCGTTTTCTTTAATGGATAAAAGTGGCTCGATAAACTCGTATCGAAGCGCTCTTCTTGCGATGATGACTTTCTTAGCCGTTTGAACCTTCTCATAAACAAGCCGGTAAACCGTGACCCCGGTCAATACCACGACTTCATCGTCAAGCGTTTGTTCCATCCCTCTCTCTAAAGAGAAACCACGCACCTCCACTTCTTCCCCTAAATACCGGCGTAATTGTTCAACGACACTATGTAATGTATTCTCCCCTAATGAAATCACGCTGATTGTTCTCATAAGGTGCCTGCTCCTTCATGTGTTTTTCTTTAAGTATGAAAGAGCTCCCGAGCTTTGTCTAGTTTCCTAAACAAGGCTCGGGAGCTCTGATTTACTCAAACATTCCTTTTCTAACAATCTCTCCTTTATGAACGAACGATGTCCCGTTGATCAGGACATCAGATATGGATAGGTCTTCTTCATTCAACACCAACAAGTCCGCATAACTTCCCTGCTTGAAGTGACCGCGCTCTTTCAGTCCAAGACCTTGAGCCGGATTGGTTGTAAATGGCTTGATTGCGTCTTCAACGGATATCCTCTCGTCTTTTATAAGACTACGAAGTGCTTTTAATGTTGGTTGGAAGCCGGCTACCTTCATCCCTGTCAACTGTCCATCATCATTAAACACAGGCAAACTTCCATTTGCATCTGAACTGACGGTGATTTGGTCAATTTTCACTCCCTGATCTAATAAATGAAGCAGACTTTCAGCCGGAGTCAGGCTCTTCCCTTCGCCCTTCATTCCAACGTTCGAGGTGATATCCACAAGACCGCCCCGCTTGGCAAATTCTACAGAAGCCTCCAGCAGACCAGCTGTCCTATTCACGTGTGTGGGGCTGAATAAACTGATAGGCAGATCGGTTTCCTCAAGTATCCGATACAGCTGCTCATAATGCCCTTTTCCACTTCCCATGTGTAAATGGATAAAGCCTTTCTTTTTGGCAAGCATGGAAGACACACGCACATAGGATGCAAGCCGTTTCAATTCTTCCGACGTAATATAGGAAGAACGATGGTCTTCGATGGCGAGCTTTAACCCTAGAACCTCTTCTATAAATAAAAGATCTTCCCGAACTTCCCCTGTAATGGTGTTTGAAGGGTACCCATAGCCTCCGGTAAGCATATAAGCATTTAACCCTTCTTCCCGTAGGGCCTTGGTTTTCGCTAACAGGTTCTTTGGCGTTCTCCCAACATCGTTCGTACCGAGCAGCCCCACAACGGTGGTGATTCCACTTTCGACCACGTGACTTAACTGAACCTCCGGTGTACTCGAGGCGAATCCTCCTTCACCTCCGCCACCGGTTATGTGCACATGACGATCGACGATGCCGGGCATAACGATCGTATTTGAACGATCGAGAACGTCCACCTCCACGCCTGTTACTTGGATGGAGTCATTGATTTCTACGATTTTGCCACCAGCAAGAAGAATGTCCTTCTGGCCAATGGATTGTGGTGTATAGACTTGAGCATTTTTCAATAAACGAAGCACGATAGGTCCCTCCAGCATCTATTTAACTTTGTATAGTGGTTGATCATGGTAGTCTTCTACAGGATTTTGTTTAGACGGAGTAGTACGTTCAATGGAGAACCCTGTAAACCCGAAGATAATGGCAAAAATAAATCCGACGTAACACATGATTGCCCAAGGTAAATATTCCATGACCGGCACGCCTAGTGTCGTGGACATGTAAACTCCGGCTAATGACCAAGGTACGATTGGAACGACCACTGTTCCTGAATCTTCTAGTGTACGAGATAAGTTCTTCGCATGAAGGCCACGTTCCTGGTACACCTTCTGGAACAACTCACCCGGAACCAGGATGGACAAGTAAGAGCTTCCTGTCGTAATCGCCATCGTTAAACAAGAGAGAACCGTTGATAGAATAAGACTACCCGTTGATTTCGCAACATCATTTACTTTTTCAAGAACCACTTCAAGAGACCCTGTCTTACTTAAAACCCCAGCAAAAGAAAACGCACAAAAAGCAATCAGCGTCGTACCCATCATTGATTCCATTCCCCCGCGGTTTAATAGCCCGGAAACATCCTCGGAGATAGTAGACAGAGAAGATGCGCCACCCATCATCGTCACATCAAACCCACTCACACTTGCTACGAAAGCACTCTCAAGCGTTACGCCCTGCATCGTCACACCAATGACAATAGCCGTTACTACGGAAGCTAACATAACAGGAATGGTAGGAAACTTCATGATCGACCCAGCAAGAACGATAATCACCGGAAGAATCAAAAGAAGGTTCCAGTCATATAAAGCATTCAGCGTCTCCGTCATCATCGCTAGTTTCTCATCAGCGTCAGCTCCACCTCCAGCAGCTCCGCTGCCAGCGATAACGTAAATGATCAATCCGACCACAGCAGCTGGGATCGTTGTATAGAGCATATGTTTGATATGTTCATATAAATTGCTCCCAGCAGCCGCTGGAGCTAGATTCGTTGTATCTGATAATGGAGACAGTTTATCGCCAAAGTAAGCACCAGCCACAACAGCACCAGCTGTCATCGGAAGGGAAACGTCTTGCACGAGGGCAATCCCCATAATCGCAACACCCATGGTACCTGCTGAGCCCCAGGAAGTACCTGTAAAGACAGAAACAACAGCGGTAACGACGAACGCCGTGACAACTAAAAATTCAGGATTAATTAATTTCATTCCGTAATAAATCATGACAGGAATAGTCCCGGAGACCATCCACGTCCCGATTAGAATTCCAACTGTAATCAAAATCAAAATCGACGGCAAGGCTTTTGCTGTGGTTTCGACAATGCCCTGCTGCATTTCTTCCCATTTCACTCCAACTTTCAGGCCTACGAGAGCTGCAATAATCGCTGCAATAATAAGAAGCGGCTCTGCCTCCATATGGAATACCCCATATCCGATACCTAACAGAAGCAGCATCGATACGATTGGCGTAATGGCTAATAAGAAACTCGGTTTTTGTTTCATCCCTTTTCCCCCTCAAAATTTTTTAACGCATATCTACATACATGCAATTTTTATGCCAACTTAAAAATAACAGAATTTTTCGACGTAAATAGAGTTTATCAGATTTTCCTCTTCATATTTATAGGGACAGAACGGGATACAATTGGGATCTATATCACTTATATCCCACCAAAATCAGACACACAGGAATAGACTTTATGCATCTTTAATTTCTCATGAATGGAAGGAAACTAATTTTTGGATGACCAGGTCTTACATTTTTATCCATAAATCCACTCTGAAAACTTGATGGTATTTTCTCATAAGAAAACACCTTCACAATTGTCAGTACAACTGTAAAGGTGTTCCATTAAAGGTTATTGTCCCATGTATTTACACGAGAACTTTCTCTCACATTTACGTTTCATAAAGGGTAACAATGCGCTCTAGGAGAACGTTGCTATCATTCTCTTTTGCTGCGGCTTCCCCTTTTTCAATCATCGATTCTCGTAAATCCGGCTCTGTGAGAACACGCTGAATTCCATCTCTCAATGAATCTGCATCTTTCGGCTCAACAAGAACACCGGTCCCATCGCGTAGCAGATAGGAAAGCCCACCTACATCTGACCCGACGACTGGTGTATGGCAGGACATCGCCTCAAGAGCGACGAGTCCGAATCCTTCAATATGAGAGGGCAGGACGAAAACGTCAGCCGCTGCCATCCATTTAGCCAGCTGTGCTTGATCTTTCGTACCATGGAAATGAACGGCTTCCTTGTACTCAGGACGTATCGATTGCTTCAATTCTTGGAGAAAGCTTTCATCTTTCACACTGCCAATGAAATGAAGCTCGGCTTTCTCTACATTCAAGTCTTGAAACGCTTGTAAGAGTTCCTGAAGTCCTTTTGCTTTAATATGGTTGCCGACGAAAAGGATGTGCTTCTTGTCTGTGGAGAGCTGCAACTCTTTTTTCGCTTCATTCGCATTGCGCGGTTGGAAGACATCACGGTCGACTCCCATATTGATAACCGATACTTTCTCTGCCGGGACTCCGAATTCACCCGTCACTTCCGACTTTAAAGCTTCTCCGACCACAATGACAGCGTCCGCTTCAAGTAGAATCTTTTCTGTCGCTTTGCGGATCAACCCGCCCTTTTTCGCCATTTGGTCCAAATCACCGCCATGGGATGTGACGATCAGCTTGGTTCCGAACAACTTTTTGAAAAAGAGAGCGGGGAGACCGCTCGGGAAAATATAATGTGCATGAACGACGTCATATTTTCTACCTTTCGTAAGAAGGGCGAATAGGATTTTCACAAACCACAAGGCATATTTTCTTAAAAGGTTCAGCTTTCCGGAACGATTGTCCTTATTTACAGCGGTATCGATGTGAAGGCCTTTCTGTTTTAGAGCTTCGACTTGGTTCTTCACGAAGATGCCGTAGGTCGGTGTTTTCCGGCTTGGATACATATTGCTGATGACCAGCACGCGTTTACTCATCTTCCTCCCCCTTACATGTCGTGTTCATGCTCGGACCTCATATTCAAGAGATACCCAAGCATCGCGAAGTAGAAGATCGTAAAGGAATCGCCTTCCCAAATGTTATACACCATTCCAGCTGCATACGCTCCAATCAGGACAGCAAGTAGGAATGGAGCAAGCAGGGTTACGTTTCTGCGTTTCCAAATCAAATACAACATATTCAATAGGAAGATGGCGAACAGAACGACACCCACGATTCCTGTCTGGGTGATCACCTGGATATATTGATTATCTGAATAAAATTCCCTGTCGATGTTGTAGTCATCGTAGATCGGGGATCCAAAACTTAACGTCGCCCCATCACCGAAGGTCGCAAATCCGGTTCCGATAATCGGGTGATCAAGGAAGATTTCAAATCCTTTATTAACAATCCATAATCGGCCGGACTGACTGCTCTGTTCACGGGTTTCTTTATCGAACGTCGATCCCATGCGATCACGGAAACTTCCTTCACTGTCGTCATACTGCGACTGGCGTTCTTTGCTTTCCTGTCCGAAATTCGTATTTTCGACAATGGATGTGCCGACACTGACTGGAACGGCAACCAGCACGATACCAGCTACAAGAGCAAGGAGCATCGGTTTCAGGAAATTCCATGTCCTTGTCACCAACAAATAGATGAGCAAAGCGACACCGAAGGCAATCCATGTTCCTCGTGAGTACGTGAGAGACCATACGCCAAACATGAGCGCAATGCTTACATAAAGGAATGTGCGCCATTTTCCTGTGAAGATCTCTCGGAAGTAAAGCACGAGAACAACGGCAAAACTCAAGTAATAAGAAAGAACATTGGGGTTTCCGATCATGCCGTAGATGCGGATTCTATTTTTCGAAGACAGCGGCATGTTCTCCCAGCTCTCTGGAAGCAGCCAGCTTCTTAATGAAAGCTTCTCAATGATTCCGTGAATACTGACCATAAGAGCTACAATCAGCGTCGTGAAGATGAACTTACGAATATCTTCTCTTGTGATGTGCAGCCTTCTGACAATATAGAAAACGAGATAGAATAGAAGAATTCCACGAATCTGGAAAATGATTGCGACAGGAGATACGCCTGTAATCAATGCAGAGACGGCTCCAACACCACAAAACGCGAAAAAGGCATATTCAAACCAGTAAAAGTCGAACAGCTTCTTCCAGTCTTTCCGGTACATGATTAATATCCGGAATAATAGAGCGAAGATAATGATGTCCCCGATCCCTTTCAATGTCGGGTTGAATTCCAATAAGAACGGACGGACCGGGAAATACATGAATAAAATGATCAATGAATTCTTCGGCTTAAATATCGCATAGGCGGCAAAAGCCAGCATAATCGCTAGATCGAGAATCGTCACATCCACGTAGGCGCCTCCGATAAGGAGCAGGAGCGTCAATGGAACGAAGTAAAGTTTTTTGATATCAATTGGCATGCGGTGCACCTCTTTTCTATGTTGAAGGGTTTGACGTTTTTCGGTACAAATCTTTCTTCATGGCGTAATTCTTAAAAATCGCCCATAATAATGTATCGGTCCTGTTGACCTGTTTGAAGCTTCGTGGGAAATTGTATTCCATCTTCTCCAACGTTTCGCAGTGGTTAATGAAACCACGGCGGTCCCATTGGACAAAACCTTCTGCTGTTTGAACATTCGGTTCAGCCAGCTTCCCTTTGTATTGATTCAGTCTGAGAAAACCATCGAAAGCGATCGCCTGAGAGTCAAACACCTCTGTCGCTTCGACTTTTTTCGCATGTTGGGCCGATGTATCGACAAGAACATTAATGGCACTCGGTGGGAACGCACAGTTGATTTCGTACATGCGAATGTTCCCTTTGAAGTTTTCCATCTCCTTAAGCGTATCGCTCAGAAGTTTCGCTGTAGCCGTATGATCTACATGCGCATCGATATACGGTGTACAGTAGATAAGTTCAGGCTGGATCGTGTTGATTTTCTCTTTCAACAGTTCCATGCTTTCTCTTGTACTCTTCACTTGTCCATCCGGCTGGTTCATGTACGTGACACTCGCCAAACCAAGGATTTCCTGGACCTTGTCAATCTCATTGCGACGGAGAGCCATCAGCTCTTCCGCACTACGGTCGGAAACACTGCTGCCCCCGTCTGTGATGAACAGGCAATGGATGTTCGCGCCTTGTTCCGCATGCTGTCTCAGCGTCCCTCCTGGCCCGATCGTCTCATCATCCATATGAGGAGCGAGGACAAGCACATTATTTACTTTCTCATTTTTGACTGCTTCCATGTCCCCGCTGTAATGCCGGCCCAGAATTACGTTCGTGACCGGCGCATTGACGGGTCTTACAGCGTTCATGAGTAGTTCTTTTTTATTCATGAGACTCCTCCTTTCTTTTTGCGTCTTCGCACTTGATTCAATAAGAACAGAAAGGCATCCGCTTTTAATAGGAAAGCCGTTGTTGCAAAAGCGATTGCACCTACAATGGCTACGAGGATGATCTGGACAAGGTTCGGGAAGTTGCCGATTCCCTGCTGCAGCCCAAGAACCGCTCCACTCATGACGAGTGCTGCTGCTGTAATTTTGGTATAATCGATCGTGATGTACTTAAAGTCTAGTCCACCCACGAGTTTCACAAATACAATCAGGCAGGCCCCTGTATAGAAGAGAGCCATCAGAGATGCGGCAAGCGGGATCCCTAAGTACCCAAGCCATTCTGCGAAAATAAAGTTGAACACGATGTTTAATAGAATGGAACCGAGGCTGATGATCAAAATCAGGTGACCTTTTTTCATCGTATAAAAACCTTTGTTGATGATGTTATTCAAGCTGAAAAACAACACCGAACCAAAGTAAAAGTAGGCAACCTGAGATGTAGCAGCTGTCGCTGAATTGTTAAAGGCTCCTCGTTCATAAAAAAGCTCAATCAGATTCGGCATCAAAAGCATCATGCCGATGATCGCAGGCAGGAGGACGAGGTACATGGTTGTGAGGCCTTTCTCGATCCCTTTTTTAAACTGCCCTGTATCGTTTGTCGTAATCGCTTTGGATAACATCGGGAAGATGATGGTGGCAATGGTCACACCAAAAATCCCCTGAGGCATATGCACAAGGTTCTTCGCATAGTTGATATACGTGACGGCCCCTTCGCCTTGGTAACTGGCGAATATAGATCCGACCATCAGGTTCACCTGGCCAACCGCTACTGTCAATCCAACGGGCAGGAACACCCAGTAAAACTTCCTGACCTCAGGCCAATCCATCTTTTGTTTCAGTGACAGCGCCCTTTGCGGGATGACAATGAAGGACTTGAAGATCAAAGAGAAGATTGTTCCGGCCAGGTACCCGAAGGCCAGCGAATAGGCTCCGATTTGATTGGCAAACAGAAAAGCTCCGAGAATGGAACTTAAAATAACGATAATCTGGGAGACAATCGATAAGGCAAATTTGTTCTCCGCATCGAAAAAAGCTTCTAAAACGGAATTCATTCCGACAAATGCGATACAGGAGAAGAAAATCACCGTTACCCATGTCGCGATTTCTGTCGCTGGTTCACTAAAGTCCGGGTAGAATAGCCGGATCATCAGCGGGGCAAGGAGCATTCCGAGAATGGAAAAGACGAATGCTAATCCTGCTGTCCCTTTAAACACTTGTCCCAAATGGGATTTGCCGCGCTTTTCTTCTTTGGCATCGATATAACTGGGCACGAGTGCATTCTTCATCCCGTTCTGCATGAACAAAATCAGCATGTTCGGAATGATGAAGGCAGCCAGGTACGCATCGGCGATGTAACTGTCACCGAAGTAGTAGGCGATGACCATGTCACGGAGCAGTCCGGACACTTTAAGGATCAAGGTCGCGCCGATAAATAGTATACTTGCTAAGCCTAATTTAGATTTCAATTTCTAACCCTCTCTTATTGCAAAACCACTGGAGTAGAATGCTATGTATAACTATAGTCCATACTTTTCGATTTTACCATAACCTTAATGGAATCGTAATCGTTCGGTCATATCTTTTCCATTATCATACAAAACCACCACAACCATGCACCCACTCCGTATTCCCACGCCGCTCTAGTCTAAACCTTCTATTTACTATCTCCCCTGTAGTTTTTGAGAGTCTCTCTGTTATAGAGGACCTTGTTTCAAGACTTTTAATGAGTAGATAGGGCTTCGGGGAATGACTCGCTTCCCGCAGGAGTCTCGCCATTCCCCTCCGTCCTTTTGCCATATAAGCCCCTCGAAACCACTGACTGATAAGCCGTTTTCCAGCTTGAGATAGGTGCTGGAATTCAAACAACCAAACCAGGAGTATCGGTTGTGAGAGCTTTATAATCACGTCTATTACTTACCAAAGCCAGTTTATAAATCTGAAGATTAATAGTAGATAGAAAAAACGACCTTCGTGAGGAAGGCCGTTCTTGGGTGGTTAGCGGATTTTTAGGAGCTCATAAGCTGTGTCATCAGAAATGGCTGCGTCTCCGCCTAAGTAATATTGTTTCGGACTGATTGGCAGCCCCTGGATATACTTTCTAACACTTGATGGGACATTGTCCGTTCTTGTCAGAATGATTGGTGACTCATAGGAAGCTGCCATTGGAGAAGCTGCCAGGGCGTCTACAATCACTTGACCTCTTGCGAAAAATACATCTTCAATTCTTCGATCGTTGAAATAGCGATCGGCAATTTCAACACTTGTGCTGTAGCGATCGTCGCCGGATACACGCTCGACTTCACTCACTACAGATTTCAACTCTTCTTCCACCTTCTTGTGAACAGCTCCTGTTCCACCGATAATCGTTGCTTTTTCAACGCCATTTTCTTCGATGAACTTCACGATCTGGTCTTCCAGTCGATAAGGAAGTGTTATAAGAATCGGTGTGTTTTCCTGTCCTGCATACGATGCGATGGACAAAGCATCTGGAGAGGTCTCATCAGATGTCGTGATGAAAATTTCATCCACATTGATATTGCTGCTCAACTCATCAGCGACTTCATACGCCGTTTCAAATCGAGTTTTACCAGACAGACGGACGACATTGCCAGCGCCATATTCATTCTTCAATTGGGTTTCGACAGTAGAAGAAACTGCTGCTTCGCTTCCAAGCAGGTAAATCTTCGAAGGACCTATCCGCTTCAATTCTTTGTTCACCGTCTCAGGCAGTTCGTTCGTCTGAGTAAGAAGGAGCGGAGCATCGTAATAAGAAGCAAGCACGCTTCCTGTCAATGAATCAATTGGCAGGTCTCCGCGGCCGATCACGGCTACATCAGGGTTGTTCCAGTGCCACCCAAAGTTTGAAAGGGCTGCACTTGTTTCATATCGATTGATGCCTGAGAGGCGGTAAGCGTTCGGTTCGCGCTTTTTGGATAAATAGCTTGATGCCACATACCCTTTTACGCCACCCGCTGTTTCAACCGGGTACCACATCCAGTGCTGGGTATTGCTGTCTGATCCTACTGGAACATCTGTGATCGTCAACGCGTCCCCTTGGGACAGTCCGGTAACGACCAGACCATTCGGAGATTGACGGAGATTTAAACTTCCTGCTGTTACATAAACCTTCTCCCCTGGCAGGAAGTAATGCTTGGACTCGTGCACTGGTCCCTCTGTGTCTACATTATCGACACCGAAAGAAAGCAGACTATCTGAATCCGGGTTCAGTTTGTGTGTCGGGAATGGAGTCAGATTAAGCAAACCATAGCTCTTAATCCGGCTGAAAATTTTCTCCTGATATGCGATATATCCGTTCGCAATCGGGTCGTTCCTTTGAGATAAACCATTATAAGCGAGGATAGCAAAGTACCAGTTCTCAATCGCCTCTCTATCCCCACTGTTTACAGTTGGAATTAAGTCATGGTCAGCATAATTCCACTTCGTCTCAAGAATTTTCAATCCTTCACGGATATTGTAACGAATGTCTGTCGCCAGTTTCGTAATTTCTTCCTGACGCTCTTGATCATCCGTGATGAATCGATAGTCAGACACCTGCATGATGCCGATCCCGATACAATCATAGCCAAGTTTCAGGTTGGTTCCATCCCATGACATTCCACGGGTTTTCTCTTCTGTACATTGGCTTTCGTAATGTTCGACAGGCGTTCGATCCGGCCCCCAGTATTGCTGCCAGCCGCTTTCCTGGAAAGCGATCGCTTTGACAATTTCAGGAGGGATGTTGAAGTTCTTGGCTTCTTCTGTGAGCATGCGGTTAATCTCTGCATAGCTCGGGTTTTCATACTTCTCATCGACTTCTGTGCTGCTTTGGGTCGTGACAAGACTTTGAGCAGAAAACTTCTCCTGCCCTTCTTTTTTCGTCACTTCTCCTGTTCCAATGGTGTAGACATCATTCAACATCGCCGATGGCTCTGTACTGACGTCATCCTGATCATATTCAGGATAGGAGATTTCTAGTTGAGCTTCGTTAAAATCAATCGTAGCTCGATCATAACTTTGAGATTCATAGACTTTTTCTATTCCAGCCTGAGTGATGTCGTAAACATCAAAATACAAGCTGCTCGCCGATCCTCCGGCTCTATAAACGACAACGAGAGCTTCTTCACCGACATAATAGACATCCGTGACTTCAGCCAGTTGTTCTGTTTCTTCTATAACGGTTTGTCCATTTTGTTCAATCTGAATCGTCGTCTCCAGTTCATTCCTAACGACATTTACATCCGTCGTTTCATTCAACTGGATCGATTCTTTGCTCTCCTCTACGACCCATGATTCCGATTGTTCGGCATTGATCGCTGCAGGAAGCAAAAGACTTGTGGCTACTAACACGGAAGTTGAAGTAATCAATTTTCTTAACATTCATACCGTCCTTTTCATAGTTACTTAATATCTATCAATTCGGAGTTCATGGTGTACCCATTCTCGCCTTTGTCCTCGACTTTTTCTTTAATCAATCCATAGTCAGGGGCATAGTGGAACGTAGACCGGACTTCAGCTCCGGATGAATCCGCTTTTTCTATCTTCTGTACAACCAACACGTTTTCAAATTCACGTACGGGTGTAGACGTTGTCTGATTTTCATCTATGAGCTTAAATGAACTATCGGATTGGCTTGATTGCGTCACATCCATCAGCACATTTACCGTCTCCACCGGCTCGAATCCATCCAGCATGCTCGCTGTATCTTCCGGGTTGTACTCTTCATAGACAACGGAAACGGTACCTTCTGTCCACTCCAGGACTTGAAGGGTGACCATATCTCCGAATGTGATGACCTGTTGAACATAATTACCTTGGATGTCTACAATTTCGTAAACCGCTTCATATTCATCATTCTGCATAAACGTCTTCGTCATGGGCTCTTTTGGCATGTAGGCTTTCATACCAACGTTTGACGTCTGCTCTTCTTTTGTTTCTTCTTCAGAAGAAGTTTCATCCCCTGAAGCTTCGACCGTGTCTTCCTCTGGTTCTTCTGTTCCTTCGTCTGAATCTTCACTCGCTGCTGCTTCTCCGGAATCTGTGTTTTTTTCTTCCTCTGGCTCAGTAGAAGCTGTGCTTTCTTCCTGTTCCTTGGCTTCGTTTTCCTCTTCTGCTTTTTCAGTCTGCTGTGTTTCCTCAGCCTCTGCAGGTTCTTCTTCAAATTCTACAGCTGCTCCTTGGTCGGCCTGGTCAGTTTCCAGGCTTTCGGGATCCACCTCTGCTGCACAGGCGCTTAAAATAAAAGCGACGGACAGCATGATGGTTAACAGTTTCTTCATCGACACCTCTCCTTTGCTGTATCCAAGATGCTTTCTTATTTGAGGTAACCAGCGATTTCATCACGTTGAGCGTTGTCCACGACTCCGCCGATCACTTGGAGGTTTTGAACAACATTTTCAGCTCCATACCAGTTCAACGTTTTTTGAAGTTCTGGATTCAAGTCGTCTCCTACTAAAACGAGTGGCGCTTTCGTGCGGGCTGAAATGGCAGATGCCGTCAATGCATCCGGATAATTACGGCCGGTCGCTACAAGCATCGTGTTCGAACGCATGTCGTCTTTGAAATAGTCGATGGTAGCTGCTACAGTTTCGTAACGATTTATGCCAGACAAACGGACCACACGATCCCCACCGTTACGTTCAATCAATGTCTCTTCCACTTCTTCAGAAACTACCGCTGTTCCTCCAAGAATGGCTACTTCCTTGCCATGAAGAAACTGCAGACTTTCTTCCGTCATTTTCTCCTGGTCTGTCAAAACAATGGCCCATCCGTTAGCCGCTGCTACAGAAGATGCCTCTAGTGCATCAGGGAAACTCGTACTTGAGGCAACAAATACGCCCTCCACATCAGACAAACGTTGGTTAATTTCTAGATTGGATTGAATGCGATCTTTACCGGAAATACGTTCAACAGAAACGTGACTGCTTAGTTCATTTTGAACTTTTTCTGAGATGGCATTGGTTCCACCGAGAATGACAACTTTATTTGCCTTCAGTCTTTTCAGTTCTTCCACTACAGCAGGATCAAGACGGTCATCACGATTTAGTAGAATCGGTGCATTGCCGAGTTCAGCTGCCAATGGTCCTGCAGAAAGGGCATCTGCAAATTCAAACGCTGTCGCTAGAACAACGGTACGTTCGTCATCTCCATCAAAACCGTTCGGGTATAGACTCTTGGAGACTTCAATAGCCGTCTTGATTCGATCTTTCCCGGCTAGTTCAGATGTGTTGAATAGATACTGATAGTCAGAAGAGGTATTATCCCACAGGATTTCTTCAGTTGTACGGTTTCTGACCTTCGTATTCTTCCATTCTTCCGCATAGGCAATCGCTTTTTCCTCACGGTAGAACGTGTTCAATATACCTTTTTCTGAATGAACGACTTCGAAGTCTTCACTTAAATAATTGCTCCAGATCACTTCATCTTTTTCTTTGTCGAGGACAGCGGTATTTTTCCAATCTCCCGCGTAATCCAAGGCTTCTTCTAAACTATGGGTCTCCTTCAAGACGCCATGAGAAGGGTGACTTACTTCGTAAGCTTTGGCTAAGTAATCTGACCAGATCACTTCTCCCTGCTCGTTATCTACGACTCTTACATCATTGGAATTCTGCGCAAAGTCGACCGCTTCATCACGGGACATAAACAGGCGGTCCTTCGATTGATCCGTTTTATGATAAACGCCATATCGTTCACTCATATTTTCATAGATGATTTCCTGCTCGTACTTATCAAAAACATACGCATTTCCCATGCTTTCGGCATGGTTGATCGCTTCTTCTTTTTCAGCAGTCAGCTTGACTTTGCTGCCTTCGTGGTCGAATACTTCATAGACGCTGAAATAGCTGTCGACCGCTTCGGTCACGGATTGTACCGCTTTTTCCTGGAAGCTGTCCGTTTTAATAAGCTTTTCTTCCGTCGGGTTCGACATGTAACCGAACTCCAGCAAAGCTGCCGGCATGACAGCCTTTCTTGTTACATATAAATTACTCGGAACCATCCCTCGTCCTTCTCCAAGCGGTGTTCCATCGAGAATATGACGATGCATCGTTTGTGCGAGACGCTTACTTTCAGGAGCATATTCTATCTGTTCTGGAGACGGCGGATAGACCGAGTCCCTATTACTCATATCAAAATAATAGGTTTCATAGCCACTCATGTAAGGGTTCGATGGCAGTGCATTGGAGTGAAGGGAAAGGAAGATCGCATTATCATGATCGTTATTCGCTGATTGATCTGAAAAGTCGACCCTCGCCTGCAAATCTTCATGTAAACTATAGGCAAAATGGCTGTCTGTGGTGCGTGTCATATGTACGTTGTAACCTTTTGCTTTCAAAGCATCGTATAGTTTCTTTCCGACTTCCAAGTTAAAATGCTTTTCATAATAACCTGTAGATCCTCCAGAGTAACCAGTCGTACCTGAAAACCTTCCGCCGTGACCCGGGTCAATAACAACAGTCTTCTCTGCACTCGCTTCCGCAGCAGGATAAAGTACAAAGAGAGAAAAGAGCGCAAAGAACAACAACATATACAGTCTTCTCATAATAGCCTCCTAATAGGGTTATAAATTCTTAGTTTTCATGTAAGATCATCCAGTTGAAAAATGTTTCTCTCTTTTGCTTACCACCTCATATGTTTTATTGAATGCGCACGATGTTCTACTCGGGTTGTTTATGTATGTTTCAGTTTATTTTAGATCGGGTAGTGTAATTATAGGGTAGGAATGGACAGGTATGAATTAAAGGTAAAATTGAACAAGCACCCAATGGAAACATCACAAATTCTATCTAGTTTTTCAAAGATTATAAGAATCTCTTCCTATATGTAATATCGGACGATTCAAGTCGAATGTTGAACACACCCGGAAATTTTTATCATTTTATTAATGATGTGGTATGAATATGTCGAATTTAGTCAAACGAATTACAATATGTAATTATATATAACGAAAATGTAACTAACAACCGTTCCTTTGCTAACTTTTATTCATTTTCATGAATCCGTCCAAAAGTATCATGCCATTTCTGGAAAGATTGTACTAGATTCTCGTTGGTTGGGAATAAAGTAGATGGTTGGAATAAAGCACATACATACACAAAAAAGAGCAGCTGCTTGATGCAGCTGCTCTTTTTATTTATCTCTCCATACTTTCAACAGGAAGGCAGGGAGTTTGATCTGTCTTTTGATCCGCCAGGGTTCAGCAATGAGCCTGTACAACCACTCTAAACCGAAACGAAGGAAGAAGTCGGGCGCTCTCTTGATTCTCCCTGATATGACATCAAACGATCCACCTACGCCTTGAAAGATGCTCACATTCAATTCATCCATATGATCAACAATCCAGTATTCCTGCTTCGGACTGCCGAGGGCCACGAAAAGAATGTCGGCCTGAGATTCGTTGATGGTCTGGATGACTTTTTGTTCATCTTTTTCATAGCCGTCTAAAACACCGGCAATCTTCAACCCGGGATATTTTCGTACCAGTTCCTCTTTCGCCTCTTCTGCAATCCCTGGCTTCGCTCCGTAAAGAAAGACCGATTTGCCATGCTCTTCCGCCTGTTCACAAAGGGTCAACAGCATATCGATTCCGGTTACGCGTTCCTTGATGTTTCCTTTCTTCAAGCGGGAAGCGACCAGGACACCAACGCCATCAGGAATTTGATAGGTGGCTTTGTTTAAGAGATTCCTCAAATTCTCATCCTGCTGGGCTTTCAAAATCTTCTCCGGATTGATCGCCACGATGAATGACTGTTTCTTATGATTGATGTCGTCTATGACATTCTTCTTTAACTGTTCGTATGAATGACTACTGACATCCACACCTAAAAACCGTTCTTTCATATCGTCACCTTTTTATACATTCTTGGAATCGCCGAGGCGCTTCGTTACGAACCCGGCTTCTTTCCAGTCATCGAGATTCAGGCAGTTTTTCGTATCAAGAACAACACGGTTGCTCATATTTTCTTTAATAGAGGCTGGGGCTAGAGCTTTGAATTCATCATGATCTGTCAATACAACAAGAATGTCGGCTCCTTCCAAAGCTTCTTCCATATCCTGCGTCTGGTTGGAAGCGATGTTTTCCTTAATATGAGGATCATAGGTCGTAAAGCTGATCCCCCGCTCCACGAGCTCTAAAATGACCTTCAAGGAAGGACTCTCACGATGGTCATCAATGTTCGCTTTGAAAGATAGTCCGAAAAGGGCCACCTTTGGATCCTGGATAAACTGATCTTTCATCAATTTCTCCACTTGGTTTGCTGTGTACACAGGCATGTTGTCGTTCGTGTTGCGGGACAATTGGATAATCTGTGCAAGATCTGGTTGAAGCTCTGCAAGGAACCAAGGATCTACAGCAATACAATGTCCCCCTACACCTGGACCAGGCGTATGAATGTTGACGCGCGGGTGATAATTGGCAAGCTTGATCGCTTCCCAGGAGTTCACGCCGATGCGGTCGCTGATCATAGCGAGTTCATTGGCGAAAGCAATGTTCACATCACGGTATGTGTTTTCGATGACCTTAGCCATTTCAGCCGTCGTAGCGTCCGTCAGGTGAATCTCACCCTTAACAAAGGACTCGTACAACTCTTTCGTCATTTGAGAAGACGCCTCATTGATCCCGCCGACGATTCGGTCGTTATCCACGAGCTCCTGAAAAACCTTCCCTGGAATCACGCGTTCCGGTGAATGAGAGACGAAGAGCTCTTCCCCGATTTCAAGACCGGTTTTCTCAAGTACAGGCAGCATCACGTCTTCCACTGTCCGTGGAGGCACGGTCGATTCAAGGATCACCAGGTTTCCTTCTTTAACGAAAGGAACAATGGCTTCGGTCGCTTTGCGGACATAATCCAGGTTGGCTGTTTTGTCTTCCCTGATCGGGGATGGAACAGCAATAACGAAAACATCTGCTTCCGTCGGTTCCATAGATGCTTTAAAGTTCCCGGCATCAACCGCTTCTTCTAACCGTTCCTGCAGTCCGTTCTCTTCTATATGAAGCTGTTTGGCGTTGATCATTTCAACAGCTTTCTGATTGACATCCACCCCATGGACTTTATGGCCGTGAATTGCAAACATGACGGAAGTCGGAAGACCGATATAGCCTAAACCAACCACACACAGTGACTTTTTCATACAACAAATACTCCCTTTCTCTTGCACCTACACTCCGTAGACATATATTTTCATATAAAATTTATTTATTCATCTTTCCGTTCTTACTGTTCTTTATAGCATTCGTTAAACTTGGAACTTTATGACGTTTTCTGTCATTAATGACACATTTATGGATTGAACTCGACATTTTTCATCCACTTCCCTCTTCCCGTCCTGGTTGTTTCTTTAAACGTCATTTAATGCGAAAAGGCAAACCTTGTAGAAAGTCATTAGACTTTCATGCAGGCGCGGAAAGGGTGTCGACCATGGATTCATAGAACGGAATTTTATAAATGTATGGCCAATAAAAAAAGTCGATACTTTCCACTTTTCATTATATCTGATTCATTTCAAGTGCGCTATTCTTCCTTCCAATCTTAAATGAAAAGTCAAAAACTTGTAATGAAGTGGTCATGCGCGGAGGAGAATTTTTTTGATATACTCTTATGAAGTATGCTTTACAAAGAAAGGACGACAAATGATGACAGTTCGACGGTACCATAAGGGAGACGAAGACCAGATCCAATCCCTTTTTAAGAAAACATTCAACCATACACGTCCACTTGCTACGTGGAAGTGGAAATTCATAGATAACCCTAAACAGGAACGCCCCTTCATTCTAGTATTCGAGGAAGAGAATCAAATTCTCGGTCATATCAGCCTGTGGGTGACAGATGCCTATTTGAACGGAGAAAGGAAAAAAGTAGGCCTTCGTGTTGATACAATGGTCGATCCGGATGCGCGTGGAAAAGGGGTTTATAAAAAGCTGAATGATGCGCTGATCACGGAAGCCCAAGAGGATGGCATCGACTATCTGTATGGATTCCCCGCACCCAAAGCGAAAGAGCTGTTTTTACGTTACACAGGAGCCAGTCATCTGACAGACATGCCTCGCTGGATGTTGATCCAGAAACCAGTCCATCTGCTGGCTGCCAAATTCTCACCACTTGCCCTTTTCAAACCATTGGATCGAATCCTTCAATCGTTTAGAAAATCGAACTTTCATACCGATGGATATGAAGTGAAAGAAGTGAAGCGGTGTGAGGAAGAGTTTGATCAATTGGCTAAAAGATCAAAACAAGTGGCCCAGGGGGTGGTCGTGCGGGACGCCGCTTATTTAAACTACCGTTACTTTGACCATCCTGAAAACAAATATAAAGTGATTGGGATTTACAAGGAAAGCCGCTTACTCGGGTATGTGGTCACTCATCAAAAATCCGGTTCCTTTATGAACGGTATGGTGGTGGATTGGCTTGCCGAAGATGAGCAGTTATGGCCGGTGCTGTTAGCGGCTGCCCGTACTGAATTGAAAGATACAGATGTGATTCAATCCTGGGCTTTGCCCCACACGCTTGCCGCCAACACTTTAAAACAAGATGGATTCATCCATAAAGACAGTCCCATGCCACTCGTCGGAAAAGCCATTGACCCCTCACTAAGTACGATGGACAATGCCGACCAATGGTTTATCACTCCTGGAGATGTGGACTCCTATTAAAAAAAGCTCGTTGACGCCGTCCGTCAACGAGCTTCTTTTATGATTTATCCCGGTCTTTTTCTCTTTGTGTCTTAGAAAATAGCCCGATCACTGGACGTTTTCCTCGATACACTACTCCTGTCATCTCTGCAAACAGATGGAGTAAGAATAATATGATAAAAGTAATCATTAATGAGATCCCAAAAGATGTGAGAGAGAACAGCAACGCAAGCAAGCCGAAAACGGCACTGAACGCATAGATAATCAAGACTGTAGCTCTATGGCTGAACCCTGCTTCCAGGATTTGATAATGGATGTGTTTATTATCCGGCATCATAATCTTCTGTTTATTGATCAGTCTCCGTACAATCGAGAACAACGTATCAAAAACGGGAATGGCTAACACGATGATTGGAATGACAAAGCTGAACAATGTGACATTCTTAAACAAGCCGACCATAGAAATGACGGCCATGGAATAACCGAGAAACAATGAACCCGTATCTCCCATATAGATGGAGGCAGGGTGAAAATTATGAAATAAGAAACCAATATTGCTTCCGATCAAGACGACACACAAGTACACGATCGCCACCTGAGGCTCGATTGCGAGTGCCATTACGGCAATGCTGATCAATGAGATGGTTGAAACACCAGCGGCCAGCCCGTCCAATCCATCAATCAAGTTAATCGCATTGGTAATTCCAATAATCCAAACGAACGTAAAGATAATACTGATAGGATCACTTAACGACACCATCCCAATGAATGGAACACTCAAGACATCAATCTTCAACCCAGCAAAGATGAGAACGCCTGCCGCCGCCACTTGGCCTAATAGCTTGAATAAAGGTCGAATCTGGTAGCGATCATCCAGGAGACCTGTAAGAACGATAATAAATGCCCCTATACAAATAGGAATGAGATAAGGAAGATCTGGGCGAATGTAAAGCATACCAGCCACAGCCCCTCCAAAGATGGCCAGTCCACCCATCCTCGGTGTGATTTCCTTATGAATTTTCCTCATTTCGGGGTAATCCATCATTTTCCACTTCACTGCAAGTTTCATAACAGGAAAAACAAGAATGAAACTAACAGCCATTGACAAAACTATAGCAATCATAATGTCTACATAGATATTCATAATAATCCTCACTTACATCTTAAGTTTCCTCTGAGCGGTTAAAATTATAACATAGATAGGTGGAGGTATAGAGCTCTGTTATGTACATCAACGCACAAAAAACATCGCACACCTTGTCCACTGTGGCGATGCTTGTTTCTTCATTATTGTTGAAGTTGTTCGATTAAATGATCGATGACATCTTTAGAAGTTAGCAACTCAGCGTCTTCCGTCTTCTGAATAATGTTTTGCAGTACATCTTTTAAATTATCCATGCTCCCCACCTTTTCTTTAATGTCCTTTATGTCTTCTATTTACTTAAACGTTCGTCACTAAACGACTTTTTCTGTCTGTTGTTCTATGTATCTCTTATCCTATTAGACGTAACAGCACACAAAAAGTTTCAAAAAATGATTATTTCCGGGGAAATATGTTAAATCATTCTCTTATCTTATACTATTTCTCTACATATTTAAATAAAAATGTCAGAATATAATATGAACTCCCGAATTCATTCGTGTGGGTTTTCATTGAAAAGTCTGAATGAAAAAGCAAAGAACCTGACAGGCCAAACATGGCGTCGTCAGGTTCTTTCTGGTGATGCTAATCAAGCATCCGTCCACGCTCTTCTCAGGGTCTTCAGATTGTAACTTTTTGTGCTGAACCTGTGAACATGTTTCTGGATTACTTCCACGCCTTCTTGATGGAAAGTGAAAAAGATGACCGCCGGATGATGGAGGGAATCATAAAAGAAGATAGGATTGAAGCTTCTTTTCACTTTTCCGAACATCCATTGGTTGAACAAATCCAGTTCCCTCACGTATGCGTCATCTATGATTGCCTGCTGGATAACATCCGTCTTTTGGTCACTGTATTCTTTTACATGATGGTAACAAACCGCTGCCTGTAAATAAGAAAGAGGCGATTCATCCCCGATAATTCCATCCATCCAATCCGGTTCCTCAACTTCTACACCCTTATTTTCAGCATAAATTTGCCCATCCCGTCGAAACAAGTTCCAACCTGCCTTCAAACGTAACTGAGAATAGTGGGAAACGATTGAATTCAGCTTTAGTGATTCCTCGGATGGATCCAACAAAAATGGAGGATGAGTTGAACAAACATTTCTCCGTGCTGCTTCTCTAGTGAATATGGTCTTGTTCCTCAAACTCCCCCTCCTTCCTTGGAAAAGAATGTTTTAGCCGGCGACCGCGGGTTCTCATCTCTTCCATAGAGATTCACTTTGCATCCTTATTTTCTTCTTCCGCGTGTGCATACTTGTGTGTCAACAACTCTTCCAAGGGAACACCAAGCGTTTTGGCCAACTTTCCCATAACAATAAGAGAAGGGTTCGCCTGGACCCCACGCTCGATATTGCTGATATAGGATTTTGACACTCCAGACTGTTTTGCAAATTCATTGACTGATAGATTTTTCCCCACTCTAAGTACTCGTATTTTTTCACCGATAGGGGTCATAACCGTTCCTCACTTTCTTGATCATAGGTTTGACTTTTATTAACGACATACCATTGTTCTTTATTAAGAATATTATAATACTATTTTTCGCTAAAAGAAACAGTCAATTCTCATTATTTCGAACAATTTCCAGTTGATTCCCTTCTGTTAGCTCTCTCATCCTCCTTTATTATTTCTTTTTTAAGAACAAAGGCGGTGACATGAAAGAAACGCTTCTGGCATTAAGGGTGTTCTCTTCCTCTAGGAGGATTTCTCATAAAGATATTCAGGTGCCAGTTGGACGACATGTGCACTAGAACTCTTAAAGACACGTTAAGAAAAACAACTGGAGAGCTATCTGGAAAACAGTGTAGGGTTAAGGATGGAGGTTGCTTCGCAGGGGGATTTGTATATTTATCGTTTCTTAGACAACAAAAAAAGACGAACGGTGATCGTTCGTCCATCTTTACTCTTCGTGCACTCTGTATTTTTGGCGGAATTCTTTCGGCCCCACACCGACTATACTTTTAAACACTCTCGTAAAATAACTTTGGCTGTTATATCCAAGCAGGATACTAATATCCATTAGAGAATGGTGGGTGATACATAACAATTCTTTTGCTTCTTTTATTCGCTGCTGATTGATGAATTGCGTGATCGAGACCCCTTTTTCCTTCGTGAAAACGCCTGATAGATAGTTAGGGTTTACATTGAGGGTTTCAGCAATACCCTTTAAGTTCAGATCTTTAGTTAAGTTTTGAAAAATATACCGCTGTGTTCTCTCAACCAAAGGGGAGTGCATACGGCGGTTCTTACTGTTCCTGATTCGTTCCAGAAACGATTGAAGGATGTTCATTTCCAAGAATTTCAGATCCTCTGATGTTTCTCTGGCTTCTAAGAAATTAATATAAAAATCGCACAGCGAATCGATTTCATCCTGCTGGGCTCCTTTTTCCATGCATAAATAGCTTAATTCAGAAATCCAGCGAATCAGTTGATTTTTATGTTGACGAACATCCTTGGCGGCCATGATTTTTTCTCTAAGTCCTTGATACTCTTCAATCGCTTCTTCGTCACCATTTTTAAATAGTTCGGTAAATCTTTGTTTAGATGCCACAGTTTCGTGGTAAGAAGGAAGTGTTTGGGCATAGGACTGGTATTCCTTTCGCATTCTATCTTGCGAAAAACCTTGGCTCGAGATTTTCTTCCGCTTCGGTAATAGTTGGTTTAGCAACCGTTTTAGGGCACTAACCTCAACCTGGTTGATCATCGAAAGTTGAGCAAAATACTCAACGAATTGTTCTTCCAAATCAGAGTCCAAATCGTTCATGACAAGATTCATCCTGACATGCTTTCTAAGCACTTCTTGTTGGACAAACGGCCCTATCCCTACCACGAAATCCTTCCCATCATCATCCATGCACGGGTATAAGAGTAGGTGTTGGTGGTAGTGATCGGTGTACAACTGCATCGTGAACGGTTGTTTTCTACTTTCATCGATGTAGCTTCTATGTATATCTCTCAGCACTTTAGGCGGTTTCTGAAAACTATCCGGGAAACAATAGACCATTTTATTGCGTTCATTGAACAATAAAACGGGGGTATTCATAGCGATCGAACAATCTTTTAATAAGTTTATCAGCTCATATTTGGTCATAAGGACCCCTCTTTCTGCCCCTTCTTTTTACTCAGTACTTCTATCATGTCAAAAAAAGAACACCCTTTCAAGTTAAAGGGTGTCAGACCGTTTTCGCTGATTTCGTATGATTTCTCAAATAATCTCTTACCTCTTCCGTACTCAACCCCAAGGCTTTCGCTTCTTTTAATAAAGAAACCCACTCTTTATCCAACTTCTCTCTAGGTACCGTTTCCATCCACTTAACCTCCCCTAATGGTCATTCGATGAGTTAAACTTTGTGAACGGTGAAATCCGTATCACTGAGCTCTTCTTGTCCTTGTCTTAGTACCATTATAATGGATGGATAGAAATGGAATTTTAACAATATTCACTTATTTTTAAAATTTTTCAGATAACTTTTGAATATTCAATTAAAGATGTTGTATTTTTTTGACGAATAAAGTATAGACAATAAACAACCAGGTGGGACGAACCACACCTGGTTGTAATCATTGGTACATGTTATTCCATTTTTCAGTGAGAAGACGGAAGGCGTCTTCATCATTTTGATCGATCGCCTTGTCGATGAGGCGTCGAAGGTTGTTTTTTTCTAATTCACGGATGATTTCCTTCACTTCTTTAGATGATTGCTGACTGATTTCGATCCCCTCTTCATAATACGGCGACACAATCGAATGAAGGTGCTTTAGAAACTCAGGCAGTTGCAGTAAATCGGAGACAGAAACATAGACCATTTTCTTGCCCCGTTGAAAGACGAATATATCGAAAACGTTATGCACCCGCTGGCGATTGCGGTCGATTATAATTTCTCTTGATTCCATCGGGATGAACTGATACAACTCGTTATCAATGAATAGCGAAAAGTACTGGTAGGCTAGAACGACTCGAATGAAGCGTTTGTCTTCTTTAACATAGTATGGCTTAAGCATTTTTATGTTCAACATGGGCCCACCCCTTTTTCATTAAATCTGAATTTTCAGTATTTTATTCTATTATCGCGCATTTGTCAACAAAATGAAAGCGATTTATCTGGAATGGGCTTGGGGGGATGGCGTTTCATGGAGGAGAAGTTATGAGGAGTGAGAAGGATATGATGGACACTTCCTGACTCCTATGTAAAGCTGGGGGGGATCACGCCATGACTAAGTGGAATAGCTTAATGTAAGTTCCATATCGACTTCACTCAAATTCATTATGAAAAAACCTCGGTCCCGTAAGAAGCGGGGTCGAGGTTTTTTGATTTAGATAAGCGCATGCAAGCGTTCGTTAACGGTTGCTTTTACTGCAGCTAGTAGTTCTTCACTTTCTTTTCTTGAGCCGGATTTCACGCCGTAATAAAACTTGATCTTCGGTTCTGTACCCGATGGGCGCAGGCAGAACCAGCAATCGTCTTCAAGGATGAATTTGACGACATTGGATGTCGGAAGGTCAATTTCCTCTTCCGTTCCATCCTGGACATGTTTCCGAATGGTCGTCGCGTAATCTTCGATGGCAATGACTTTCTTACCACCCGCTTCTTTGATATCTGCGTTACGGAAGTCGTCCATGATGGCTTTAATTTGTTCGGTTCCTGATTTTCCTTCGAGTTTCATGGACTGAAGGTCTTCAAGGAAGTAGCCGTGTTTTTCATACAACTCATCAAGCGCATGGAGCAATGTCTTGCCCTGGTTCTTCCAGTACGCCCCGACTTCTGCTGCAAGGACAGCCGCCTGGACAGCGTCTTTGTCACGAGCAAAGTCTTTTACAAGATAGCCGTAGCTTTCCTCGTACCCGAACATAAATGTATGCTCACCGGTCTGCTCATATTCACGGATCTTTTCGCCGATGAACTTAAAGCCTGTCAGCGTATCAAGCGAACGGATGCCGTATGCGTTTGCGATGACGCGTCCGAACTCAGACGTTACGATCGTTTTAATCAGTAGACCGTTTTTCGGTAACTGTTCAGATTGACCGAGAATGTAATCCAATAGAAGCGCGCCGGTCTGGTTCCCTGTAAGGACGACATACTCTCCATTTTCATTCGGGACAGCAATTCCAAGGCGGTCGGCATCCGGATCTGTCGCCATCAACAGGTCAGCATCGATCGCTTTTCCTTGTTCAATCGCCATTTCGAAGGCCTGATGTTCTTCAGGATTCGGAGATGCTACAGTAGTAAATTCAGGATCCGGCTTTGCTTGTTCCTCTACAATATGGATGGAAGTGAATCCACTTTGCTGCAGACCTTTTTCTACAAGATCACGGGCCGTACCGTGCAGAGGTGTGAATACAAGGGATAGATCCTTTTTGATATCCGGCTGGACAGTAACGCCTTTCAGTGCTTCCAGATAAGCAGCATCTACCTCATCATCGATCCAGCGAAGCAGCCCTTTTTCTTCAAGCTCTAGCTGATCAGCCGCTTCAACTTTCAATTCATTTTCCACTTTGTTGACAAAATCGATCATGATTTCCGCCTGCTCTGGAGGAAGTTGGCCGCCATCTTCGTTATAGGCTTTGAAGCCATTGTATTCCGGAGGGTTGTGGCTTGCTGTTACGACTACACCTGCCGCTGCGTTCAAGTGACGGACAGCGAATGATAGTTCCGGTGTCGGTCTTAAGGATGTGAACACGTAAGAAGGAATGCCGTGGTGACCAAGGACACGAGCGGTTTCTACCGCGAACTCCTTGGACATATAACGGGAGTCATAGGCGATAGCTACGCCCCGGTTGGACAAGCCCTGGTCGTTGACATACGTAGCCAGGCCTTCGGCGGCTTTTCTCACCGTGTAGATGTTCATGCGGTTCGTACCTGGTCCGAGCTTTCCGCGCATTCCACCAGTTCCGAATTCCAGGTTCTTGTAGAAAGCATCTTCCAATGATTGTTCATCTGATGTAAGTTCTTCTAGCTTTGATGCAAGATCAGCATCAAGTTCGGTAAATTCTTTCCAACGGTTGTAATCATTTTTCCACATGCACAACACTCCTTCGTGTTTATTTTTCTTTAACTATTAGGGAAGTGATTTTTTAAGAGCGGAAATTCTTCTAGTGACAGGGAATGAGCCCGACATGATTCCTACTCGTTCTTCTCTAGTCTTTTCATTCGCCATTATTTGGTCGAATTCCTGTTTTTTCGGCGCATTTAGATAGAAATCTTTTCAATTTCTTTACCTTTTACACCAGGGGCTAGTAAACTATGTATCCGCTTATATTATTGTAACATTTCCATAAGACGGTTCTCTTATGGAAATATCTGTATGACCTGGTACACCATTAGAATGCACCCTGGTTAGGCGTTGCTAGTAGGCGAATGATAGGTGGTAATATTTGTATGACCTGGTCACCCTATCATTTCCATAAAAAAAGAAGGCCGCTATGGTTGGCTAGCGGCCTTCTTTCCTTTGTTACTCCATGTGTGATGTTAATCTGCGGGGAAAAAATTGAGTAGAGATTTGTGGATTTCACCACAAACTTCCATATGCATCGTATCCTGATTACAGCTATTCTCTTTTTCTCTGTGTACTCGATAGGCCGTCCTCATGCCTTCTCGAATAAATTCGTCTTTTCTCGTATATACGCCCCATTTCTGCACGAGATCATTAATGTAACGATCGTAAAGCATTAATGAATATGGCAGCATTGGGGGACCCCCGTAGTTCATCTATATCACCTCCTGGAATATATTTTCATATTAGTTATAAAGTACCTCGCATAAATAGTCAATATCTCCTAATTCTCACCTTTATTCGACCTTACAAAATTTACAATAAATTATTCTAAGAAAATGTGTTTTTCCCTCACTATATTATCGAAATTTAGTTTCTTCAGAGACAATATTGGTGTAAAAATCTTTTTTTAGTTGTTTGTTAACTAATTGTAAATGTTACGTAAATTCCTCTCACATCTTATCTTCCAAAATATGTATGACCAGGTCACCATTAAAGTCACTATAGTAGAAAGTTCAAACTACCATTTAATGGTGTACCAGGTCTTACATATTATGGTTAATTAAATCGTCGGATAATTCGGTCTTGTGCTTCAATTTCCTTTCCGTTACAATGTCCTTTATACAAAGAATAATGTTTATTTCAAGTAGACAAGGAGTGTGAACGATGAATAAAGCCATTACCGTAGGACTACTAGGACTTGGAACGGTCGGAAGTGGAGTGATTGAGATCCTCCGCGATCATAAAGAACGCATTGAACATAAGACAGGGTGTGATGTCACGATTAAGTCTGTGCTTGTCAGTGACATGTCCAAACCCCGCGAGGTTCCGGCTGAGACCCAGTTGACGGATCAGTACCAGGATATTACGAGAGATCCGGAGATTGATGTCATCGTAGAGGTGATGGGTGGGATCGATCACACGCTTACTATATTATTAGAAGCCATTGAACACGGAAAACACATCGTGACTGCGAACAAGGATCTTGTCGCCCAGCACGGAGAGCAGCTTTTCGAGGCCTGCCAGAAGCATAACTGTGACTTGTATTATGAAGCGAGTGTAGCCGGTGGAATTCCGATCATCCGTTCCATTATGGATGGCCTTTCCTCCGATCGCATTACAAAGATGATGGGGATCGTGAACGGAACGACGAACTATATCATGACGAAGATGGCGCAGGACGGCGTTGATTTTGACAGCGTCTTAAAGGAAGCTCAGGATCTAGGGTTTGCGGAGGCGGACCCGACGGCTGACGTGGACGGTCTGGATGCGGCGAGGAAGATGACGATTCTATCAATCTTAGGTTTCTCTATGCCTTACAGTTTAGAAGATGTAGATATCAAAGGAATCCGCGGCATTTCTTCGGATGATATTACCTACGCGGAAGAGCTTGGGTATCGCATCAAACTGATCGGGATTGCTGAGAATGACCACAATGGAGTTTCTGTTAGTGTCGAGCCGACATTGCTTCCTATTCAACATCCGCTCTCTTCTGTTAATGATGAATTCAATGCGGTTTATGTATACGGGGATGCCGTTGGCGAAACGATGTTCTACGGACCAGGTGCCGGTAAACTTCCGACAGCCACAGCTGTTGTTGCCGACTTGATCGCTGTATTGAAAAACATCCGCCTCGGGACAACAGGTACAGCCTATGTGCAGCCACAGTTTCCTAAGCAGGTGAAAACGAAGAAGGAACAGCTGACGAAGAAATATATTCGTCTTCACGTTGACGATAAAGCAGGCATGTTGAACGATTTGACGAACATTTTCGCTCAATATGATCTCTCCTTTGATCAGTTCACTCAACGTTCAACCGATCAGGATGGAGAGCGTGAATTGATGATGGTGACCCATCAGGTGAGCGAGGAAGATTTTGAAAAAGCCATTCAGGATATTGAGACGCTTGATTCTGTAAGAAGCGTTGACAGCATATTCCGTGTAGAAGGAGGAAACTGACATGTGGCGTGGATTGATTCATGAGTATGGCGAGTTTTTACCTGTATCCGAAAAGACACCAAAGCTGACGTTGCATGAAGGGAATACCCCGCTTCTTCCGATTCCGTCCATCTCTCAGGACCTCGGAATCGAGGGTTATGTAAAAATTGAAGGAGCGAACCCGACGGGCTCCTTCAAAGACCGCGGCATGGTTATGGCGATGGCCAAAGCGATTGAGGAAGGTTCAGAGGCTGTCATTTGTGCCTCTACCGGGAACACTTCCGCTTCAGCGGCTGCATTCGCTGCCCGGGCAGGCCTTCGCTGCATCGTCGTCATTCCTGATGGGAAGATTGCAGAAGGAAAACTGGCGCAGGCCGTCATGTACGGGGCGGAGATTTTTGCTATCAAAGGAAATTTTGATGACGCTCTTCGTATGGTCCGGAAAATGGCGGAGCATGAGCCGGTCACACTCGTGAACTCTGTGAACCCTTACCGCATTGAAGGTCAGAAAACGGCCGCATTCGAAGTCTGTGATGCTCTTGGCTCTGCACCGGATATCTTGAGTATCCCCGTCGGTAATGCCGGAAACATTACGGCCTACTGGAAAGGATTCAAGGAATACAACGAGCGCCATGGTTCCGGTCTGCCTCAGATGATGGGCTTTGAGGCGAGTGGTTCTGCCGCCATCGTCCGCAATCAAATCATCGAGGATCCGGAAACGCTGGCGACAGCGATCCGGATCGGTAACCCGGCAAGCTGGGATAAAGCGTTGAGCGCACGTGATGAATCGAATGGTCTGATCGACGAAGTAACAGATGAAGAAATCGTTGAAGCGTATCAATATTTAGCAGAAAAAGAAGGTGTGTTCGCTGAACCGGCGTCCTGTGCTTCCATCGCAGGCATGATCAAAAAAGTGAAGGACGGCACGATTCCACAAGGTTCGAAAATCGTTCATGTGTTGACAGGAAATGGTTTGAAAGATCCGAATACAGCCATTGATAAGAGTCCGGTCAAGCCGACACGGATTGAGAATGATTACAATATGTTCGCTTCTGCTGTTACAGGTGTCCAAACATGAGCCGCTTTCAAATCCGAGTGCCTGCGACATCCGCGAACCTCGGCCCGGGATTTGATTCCATCGGCATTGCGTTGTCGAAGTACGTGACGCTTGATTGTCAGCCTGCCGATGAGTGGTTTTTTTCAGTACCTGAAGAAGACCAGCCCTATATTCCTTCGGGCAAAAGCAATCTGATTTATAAAACGGCATTGTTTACAGCAGAAGCCATGGGGTATGAAGAGCTTCCAGCGACCCATGTAGAGCTTACCAATGATGTGCCGATTGCCCGTGGGCTCGGCAGCTCATCCACCGCCGTCGTGGGTGGCATCGAACTCGCTGATCACCTTCTTGGTCTTGGCTTGAGCCGTTATGAGAAATTCAAAATCGCCTGCGAAATCGAGGGACATCCTGACAATGTCGGTCCCGCGATTTTCGGCGGTATTATGGTATCGAATTACGATGGCGAGCATTTGGACTATGTCCATTTCACAGAAGGAATGGATGATTTGACCTGGCTTGCCATTATTCCGGACTATCATTTGGAAACGGAAAAAGCACGTGGATTGCTGCCTTTGGAAATAGACTATAAACAGGCAGTCAATAATAGTGGCAGCGCCAATGTCCTCGTTGCCGCATTAGCTACGAAAAATTGGCCGCTTGCCGGAAAAATGATGCAGAGCGACCGCTGGCATCAGCCTTACCGGCAGGTTCTCATCCCCGGCTTTTCTTCTTTTAAGGAGATCCTGGAAAAAGAACAATCGCTCGGCCACTACATCAGTGGAGCCGGACCGACCACTGTCGCCCTTTTTAATCAATGGGATGACAGTAAACGGCAGCGACTTGACGCTGCTTTGGAAGATTACCAAGTCGAACCGCTTCAAGTAAATTTGAGTGGTGCAGAAACATTCGTATTAGCTCCTGAAAAATGACGAAGAGAACCAGTACATAAAGTGCTGGTTCTCTTTTTTCATCAACGAGGGATTCCTCTTTTGATATTTTATTGGGTGAAGGTGCGTTTTATCCTTTTTTTCTCCTAACAAAGAAGAGAAAAATCAACACAACCCCTACCAAACCTCCTACACTGTCTAAGACGACATCTCCTGCATAGGGCGTGCGGTTTGGAGTGAGCGACTGGTGAAACTCGTCAAAACAAGCATACAGAACAGTAATGACGTACGACGTGATCAGCTTCCCTTTTAACCCCCAACCCGTGTTGTGATGGAGAGCGAGAAATGTCGTGACCATAAGGAGGAAGAACACAGTGAGGTGTGCCGCTTTCCGAATGAGAAACTCAAGCATGCCGTCAACGCCACGGTTCGCTACATTGATCGTCTCCCCGTAGTACGTGAATTCGATTGGAGATAACACCGGTTTCAGCAGGTCTAAATTCAAATAAAAGTTCATAGTTGGACGAAGGTCCTGTTGTTCATAAGGTTGTGAAGAAAAGTAAAAAATTAACCCCATTACGCCCAGGGGTAATAAACCATAAATATATCTTTTATACAAAACAAGTCACACTTTCCTATTATCTATACCAAATAGTTTACAACAACTGTAATTAAATTTAAAAGATTTAAAGAATTACTAACTACGACTATTATTATGGGTGAAACTTGTATACAATGTTACTAGAAAATGAAAAAAGGGGGATTCGAAATGGCGAAGAAGAGCAAACAATACGACTATGACCTCAGCGAAGTCAAGCGTCTGATCGGAGAGACAGATAAAAACTACCGAGAGATCGCTGCTGAGACAGGATGTCCGTACGCGAGCGTTGTCTATCACGGTCGCAAGATTCGCGGACGTGTCAATCGTATGCGTCAGGAAGATATGATAGAAGAACAACCACAATCGTTTTTACCGGTTAAAGAGGATCAACCTACATCAGAGGAAGCGACGATGTTGTCTGGCGGGACGACGTTGAGCATTTCCAGAAATGACGTTCAAATCCAGGATGCCGAGCAAGAAGCTGCTAAAATGATTAAAGCTGCACGCGCTCTTGGATTGAGTAAAATAAACATAACTATTAACAAGTAAGCGAACAGTCTCGGGGGCCTCTCCGGGGCTTTTTACATGTTCGTTCCTAAATCCTTCAGTTTTTTCCTTGCGTGTCTGCCCCAGTTCTTCACGGCATCCTGCGTTACTTTTTCCAAACGAGCAATCTGTGCAATGGACCGGTCCATAATAATAGAATGATAGACCCACTTCCACTGGTTGGGAGTGAGGCTTGCCTTCACTTGGTTCCAAAGGTGTTCATCTGTAATCTCATCCTCCCACTTGTCCCACCCTTCCTGCACCATCCGCTCAGCAATCCCTTCCTCCTGCTCATAGGTTCTTGAATCTTTGCGAATCTTATCAATCAAGGCGTTGCGGACTTTCCAGTGCATGTAAGACTTCAATGTTCCCGCCTCAGGGTCATATGTACGGTAGGCGTTCCACAAGGCGAAAAGACCTTCCGCATAGAAATCTCCGTTTCTATCTCTGATATTCAGCTTATGAATGTGATAGTGGATCAAGTCTTCACTTTCTGCTACTACTCTTTCAAACCTTTCATCAGTGATCATGAGACACCCTCCCTAAATGATCTTTCATACTATAATCGATAGAAAATGGGATTTTGGTGTCATGTTTTTGCAAATTTTTCAATTTTATCTAGGCAAAAATTGATTTTTTGCTTCCTATCTGTTGGGAAATACAGGATAATAGCTATATAGAAAGGAGAGTGTCATGAAAGATCCTATTCTCGATTTCCACGCTTATCAACGTCTCATCCATTCCCACCTCCGTCGTTGGAACCTCCCTGAGCCTTATGAGGACTGCCTGCAGGAGAGCTATCTCATTTACTCCCGCTGTGTAGAAAGGTATGACCCCGAACGAAGTAAGTTTTCCACGTTTTTCATTCAATCTTTGTACAGACACTTTCAAACGATGAACCGGAAAAATCACCGGGGCAGGGAAGCTGTTCGTTTTTTCTCCATACACCTACACCCTCTTGAAAAAGATCCTCTGCAGGAACCTCTTCTGCTTTTTGATCTCCACCATTACTCTTCACTCACCCTTATGGAACAGGTCATTTTTGAACAAAGCTATGCGGGTTACACAGTGAACCAAATCGCTCAATTGACCGGAGTCAGTCCTTCCACCATTAAAAGAGCACGGAAACAGATGAAAAGGAAAGTGTCCAGCTGTTTATCAGTGGAATAAATAGGGAAAGTACTATTATCCTAATAAAAACGGAGGAATCTCTTTGGAACAAACGTCCCGATCCTTGTTCCCTCTTGCGAATATTTGGCTCGATGATGCACCAACAACCTTTACCCATGCATTCCTTGAGCGTCTGGCTTACGAATGGATGGTTGAAATCGTCAACCCTTTCCCTCTGCCACTGTTAGAAGATCGAGAACTTGTACTCGATATCTCCATCGAACAAACCGACGGCACACTATTTGCCCATCTCCCCATTCAGTCCTACAGCATCGAAGCCGGCAATGAATTCACCGTCTATCGGTTTCACATGTACCCACCGGAGTGACCGTGATTTTCCTCCACGTTCCATAGAATGTTATAATGGATGTGACGTTCTATGGAAAGGAAGAGACGATGCTTTATCTCGGTTTTGCCGGATTTTTTCTCATTTATTTAATTCTGGGATGGTTCACGGACGTCGTTGAAATGTCAACGTTAAGCGCCATCTTCAGTGTTGCGTTTCTATGTCTGAATCTTTATATGTTCTGGAAAGATAAGAAAAAACAAAGCTCCACATAAAAAAGATCCGTCTAAAAGACGGATCTTTTTTTGTTGAGATACTGTAGCATTGGTTTTTACTGGGAATATTTGTATGACCTGGTACACCATAAATTGCAAGACCTGGTACGACAATAGGTACGACAATATTTGGAAATAGTGCAGGAATTTGAGTGGTTTTGTCGAATAAAGGATAGGTGTGATATTTGAATAAGGAAGGATTGAGGTTATGCGTAAACGTCCATGGTTTCCTAAGGCCTGGTACCATATTACGGCTAGAGGAAACCGAAAAACAGATATCTTTTATGATGAGAAAGACAGGTATAAGTATTTAACCCTGTTGCAAGAAGCAAAGCTTTCCCACCCGTTTCATCTCCACTCTTTCTGCCTCATGTCCAACCACGTTCATCTCCTTATTGAAACCATTGAACTCCCACCAGGCACTTTTATGAAAGATCTCCACTCCCAATATGCCATGTACTTTAATAAAAAGTATGGCTATGTTGGTCATCTTTTCGAAGGACCCTATAAAGCGAAACTAGAGAATGATGTGAACGCTGTGCTTCAAGTCAGCCGCTATATCCATCTAAACCCATGCCGGGCACTCCTCACCTTACAGCCTGAAGAATATAAGTGGAGCAGTTACGCCCACTATTTATCCCCTTCTCCTTATTACTCCGAGTTCGTTACCACCTCAACGATCCTCTCTTACTTCAAAGATGTAAAACAGTACGAGTTCTTCGTCCAACTGGCAAATAAAGTAAGACCTGGTCACCCAAATCATGGGTGACCAGGTCTTACACAAAATCCCAATTAAGGCTGGAGGAAGGTTTCTACTTCTTTGAGGGCTTGGGCGGCGTCTGGGCCGATGCAGGTGACTTCGATTTCGTCGCCTTCTTGTAGTCTCAAGTTGATCAGTCCCAGGAAGCTTTTCAAGTTAGCTTCGTGCACGCTTCCCTGGACAACTTTCTTCAATATAATTTCTGAATCATAACTCTGGATAATCTGGGACAGCTCCATAATTGTTTGGGTTTCTTTCATGTGGACTTTCACATCTTTAGATACTTTTTCGCTCATTACTTTATTCCTCCCTTATATGAATAGGTTCAATAGTATAGGAATGGTGACGATACTGAATAACGTCGTCACTAAGGTGATGCTTGAAACAAGGTCCGGCTTCGAATTGAACTGGACGGCATAAATCGTTGTCGTTGCCGCTGATGGCATCGCAGCGGAAACAATCAGCACGGCCGCCATCATGTCACTCATCGGCAATACTAATGTGAGAACGAAAGCAATCAGCGGTGAGCCGATCAAACGAAGCGTCGTTGCATAGGAGACTTTCGGCCATTCCAGGTTTCTCAAAGGAATCCCTGCGAGCTGCATGCCCAGTACGACCATCACCATCGGAACTGTTGCAGCTGCAAGCAGGTCGATGCTGTTCATCAGATTCTCAGGCACGGGTACTCCTCCAAGGTTCATCGGAAGTGCCACAAGTACTGCGTACGTCGGTGGCATTTTCAAAACAGAAAGCAGCGCCATTTTCAGGCCGGAGGTACCTTTAGCTGCATAATAAACCCCGAAAAAGTTCATGATGATCGCTTGAAGGACCATAAAGGAAACGGAGTACACAAATCCTTCTTCACCGAAAGCAAACAGAATGATCGGCACACCGTAGTTCCCGGAATTCATGAACGCCGTCGATAAAATCAACCCGCTCTCCATGCTCTGGTCGTAGTTCTTCACCTTACTGACAATCTTGTTGATTCCAAGAATGCTGAAAAGCAGCAGTCCCGAGAAGACGAGCATCATCAAATATTCTCCATTCAAATCCGCTTCGTAAAAGGTTTGGAAAACCAAGCAAGGGAGCATCACATACAGAGCGATCGTCGATACAGATTTCACATCTAATTTAGCGATTTTTTGGATCGTATAGCCAGCTCCAAAAATGAGAATGACCGGCAATACAACTTGGATGAACACACTCATAACAAAATTACCGTTCGGCTGCGTGCCGCCATCAAAGAGACAGCACCCGCACCGCCTTTCCTTTTAAACTGAGGGGGGCATTTTCTGTAAGCTTGAGCCTTCCCCGTAAAAAATAATGGCGGATGAGAAGGCGATTCATTTGTCTTTCTCCCCAACTCGCCAAAATCGCTCCTTCCAAACAACTACTCTAAAACCGAAAAACCCCTTGCCTAAAAGCAAGGGATCTCGGGTGACGTGCAAGGAGGGTCAGTCCTTTTTTCATCATTCAGCGAAGCTGATCAACCATAGGGATAATTCTGGAATAAACGTAATCATTAGTAACGAGAAGATCATCGCGAAAAAGTATGGGATGATCGCTCGTGACAACTGCTCGATCGAGAGTCCTGATATTCCGGAGCCGACGAACAAGTTTACGCCAAGTGGTGGTGTAATGAAACCAATCGCTAGGTTCACGACCATGATGATACCGAAGTGGATCGGGTCGTAACCAAGGTTTACGGCAATCGGAAGCAGGATTGGCGTCAAAATGATGATCGCTGCCAGTGTATCCATGAAACATCCGACAATAAGTAGAAGCAATGTGATCAATAGAATCAGAATGATCTCATTTTCTGAAATGGACAACATGAAGTTGGCCACTTGTGTTGGGATCTGCTCAATTGTAAGTAAACGACCGAAGGCTGTTGCGGATCCAACGATGATCAGGACAGTCGCTGTCGTCAAAGCAGAATCTGCGAAAATTTTCGGCATGTCTTTGATGCTGAGTTCCCTGTATAGGAACAAGCCGGCGATCATTCCGTACACAACGGCAATGACGGCCGCTTCTGTTGGTGTGAAAATTCCGCCGTAAATTCCACCCAGGATGATGACTGGAATGACAAGCGCCCATTTGGCTTCCCAGAATGTTTTTCCGATGGTTGCGAGGGACGTTTTTTCTGCCAGACCTTTATACCCTTGTTGTCTTGAATAAATGTACGCCCAAGCAAGTAGTGCTCCACCGACGATGAATCCTGGGATGATCCCTGCGATGAACATGTCACCGATAGAAGCTCCACCCACGACTCCGTAGATGACCATCGGAATACTTGGTGGGATGATGACACCAATAGAACCCGCTGCAGCTACAGTAGCCGTCGCGAACTTTTTGTCATACCCTTGTCTCACCATGGCTGGAATCATAATTCCACCGATGGCTGCAACCGTTGCTGGTCCCGAACCGGAAATCGCAGCAAAGAACATACATGTAACGATGGTAGCCATCGCAAATCCGCCCGTTTTGTTACCAACAAGAGCGTTTGCGAAGTTGAACAGTCTCTCGGATATGCCACCTTTCCCCATAATTTCACCGGCTAGGATGAAAAAGGGAACGGCCATCAATGGGAATGAGTCGACAGATGTGACGAGTTCCTTCATTAAAAACTGGACCGGAATGGCGCCAGTATAGAAGATTGTCGCAAGTGTCGATAATCCGAGAGCGATTCCAATCGGTACACTAAGCAATAGGAAGAGGGCGAATGTCCCGAATAATACGATTGTTGTCATGATTCATCCTCTCCTTCCTGCTGCTGCATACGATCACGTTCATCGTCGACATCGAGTTCTTTTTTACCCATCAACATCTTGAATTGAACAATCAAGTTTTGTATGAGACGGATCGTTGTCAAAGCAAATCCGACTGGTGTCGCCATGTAAACGAGTCCCATCGGTATATGTAAGGCCGGTGACTGCTGGCCGAACGATAGTAGCTGGGAAGCGATGCTGTATCCATTGACGACAACATACAAACTGAAAACTAAGAATAATAGATTCGCAATGATGGCGAGCATCAATTTTGCTTTTCCTTTAAGTAAAAGCAGCATGACGTCCACTTTGATGTGACGCTGCTTTTTCACTCCGTAACTGATTCCGATATACACTAACCAAATGAAGCAGTACCGTCCGAGTTCCTCTGACCAGGACAATGAATTCCCTGACACACGCATCGCGACTTGCAGGAAAATCACACTGACCATGATGGTCGAGAAAATGACGAGCAATACTTCTTCCAATCTGCGGTCGATCGCTCGAATGATGTTCATTTTCTTCACCTCAACTGACCCTGAATGGCGAAGAATACGCTGCAGTCTCGCTACAGCGTACCTTCAGTCATTCTATTATTTTTGCGCGTCTTCAATCGCTTGATAAACTTTGTCTACGGTTTCTTCACCGATCTTGCTCTTGTAATCTTCGATGACAGGAGCTACCGCATCGACCATTTCCTGGCGAGCTTCATCAGAGATTTCTGTGTACTCCATGCCTTCTTCTTGAAGCTGTTTCAAATACTTTTCGTTCGCTTCACGGTTCAACTTACGTTCATGCTTACCTGCTTCAACTGCTGCATCTTTCACAATCTTCTGCTGATCTTCAGTCAATCCATCATAGAAAGATTTGCTCATCAAGAATACGAATGGGCTGTAGATGTGGTGCGTGTTCGAAACGTGATCTTGAACTTCATAGAACTTTTGAAGATAGATCGTTGCATAAGGGTTTTCCTGACCGTCAACTGTACCTTGTTGCATCGCTGTGAACAATTCTGTAAATGCCATTGGTGTAGGGTTCGCTCCTAGTGCTTTGAAGGCATCCAGGTGCAGGTCGTTTTCCATTGTACGGATTTTCAGACCATCGAAGTCGTCAATGGACGCAACCGCACGCTCACTGTTCGTAAGGTCACGGAAACCATTTTCCCAATACGATAGACCGACAAGGTTCTGTTCTTCTAGTTTTCCAAGCAATTCTTGTCCAACTTCACCATCTAATACTTCGTCCGCTACTTGTTCGTTAGGGAAAAGGAACGGAATGTCGAAGACGCTGAATTCTGGTACGAAGTTCGCTAGTGGTGCTGTGGAAGGAATAACTACTTCCTGTGTACCAAGCTGAAGCGCTTCCGTCATGGAACGGTCGTCACCAAGCTGACCACTGTGATAGGTATCCACTTTAATCGCGCCGTCTGTTTTCTCTTCAACGATTTCTTTAAACTTCAATAGACCTTTGTACTGAGGGTGATCACTGTTCAGACCGATTCCGGCTTTAATCGTTTTTGCTTCGCCACTATCACCTGAAGCGCTTTCACCTTCGCCACTGCTAGACTCTGCACCGCTATTGCCACAAGCGGCTAGGACCGTAATCAATAGAACCATAGACAATAAACCAAATAATTTCTTCATGTTCAACCTCTCTCCTTGTATGTAAAATTTTTTCACAAAGCTTACGTGCTACACCTGAATCAGTAACCGCTTTCAATAAACAGCCAGCAAAACAGGAATCGATTCCATAGAAAATAGTTTTTCTTTGTCCTTCCTCTAACCCCCCTATATTAGAAGCGCTTTCAAAGAAATTCTAAAAAAAGGGAACAGAGGAAAACTCTGAAATTTATTTTCTGTAATTCCGATTATACAATAAATCTTTTTTAGTTCAATAGTTTTTTAGAAAAAAATTTCACCCACCCAAACTTTCTTTTGAAATAAATTTCATATACAATAAAAGAAAGTTGAGATTCGAAGGAGGAATCCCTATGATTGAGGCTCCCACGAAACACGTCATCAGCAGAATTCGTTCTTCTTATTCACAATTCAGTGAAAAGGAAAAGCTGATCGCTGATTACATTTTGGAAAATACAGAAGAAATCGTTCACTCTACCATTAACCAGGTCGCGGATAATCTTATGGTCGCTGATGCAACCGTTTTCAGATTTTGTAAGCGCTTAGGTTTTAAAGGGTACCAGGCGATGAAAATTGCTTTAGCATCAGAAATCGTCAATCCAATTCAGGATATCCATGAAAAAATATCGGAAGAAGACACCGATTTCGAAATTACGGAAAAAGTATTTCAGGCAAATATCCGGGCCCTTGAGACGTCCCGGGATGTGCAAAACCCACTTTCCTTAAAAAAAGCAATGGAGTATTTGATTGAAGCTGATCGGGTGTTCTTTTTCGGAAGTGGTGGGTCGAACATCCTCGCTATGGATGCTCAGCACAAGTTTATGCGAACAGGAATGGAAGCGTATGCATACCCAGACACGCACGTGCAGCTGATGTCTGCCTCTCAAATGAGAGAAACGGATGTGGCGGTCGTCATTTCCCATACCGGATCAAACCAGGATATCTTAGATATTGTGGATGTCGCAAAAGAAAACAAAGTGAAGATTATCGCCATTACGAACTTCGCAAAATCTCCACTGACAAAAGTGGTCGATCTGTCTTTATACACGGTCGCAGAGGAAACTGAATTCCGTTCAGAAGCCCTCGCTTCAAGGATCGCCGGCCTCTCGCTGATCGACTCCCTTTTTGTCAATTATAGTGTGAAAAACAAGGAACAAGCGCAGACCGCTACGCAGCGCATGCGTGATGCCATTTCAAGGAAGCGTGTGTAGAAAGGAAGTTTGACATGAGTTATGTGATTGGATTAGATCTTGGAACGACGAGTGCCAAATCCGTCGTCTTTCATAAGAATGGAGAAGTTGCTGCGGAGTACGAAGTGGCCTATCCTCTCTCCCACCCTGTCGTTGGCCACGCCGAACAGGATCCGCTTCAAATGGAAGAAGCCGCACTTGAAGCGTTGAATTTAAGTACTCGATCCATCGAGCGGAAGGACATTGTCGGCGTCGGGATCTCTGCCGCTATGCATTCTCTCATTTGTATGGATGAAAAAGGCGCGCCTTTTTCCCCGTCGATGATTTGGGCGGATGCGCGGAGTGCTGGTGAAGCGTCCACATTGAAGGAAGGCCATCCTGATGTGTATATGCGCACAGGAACTCCCCTTCATCCGATGTCTCCGTTCTCGAAACTGTTATGGATGAAAAACAACGACTACGAACCATGGCACAAGGCGGACTATTTTGTTTCAGTGAAAGAATTTTTGCTGTATCGCTGGTTCGGGGAAAAAGTGGTCGATTATTCGATTGCTGCCGCCACCGGTCTTTTCAACATCCACGAACACACCTGGGATGAAGAAACGCTAGCCCTTGCAGGAATTGGTCGTGAACAACTTTTCCAACCGGTTGAGCCTACGTACGCCATGAAAGGCATGAGTGCAGAGGCCGCTGAAAAGTCCGGTCTCGATGCGGAAACGGCCTTTGTCATCGGGGGTAGTGACGGACCGCTTGCGAACCTTGGCATTGGTGCGATTCAACCTGGTGAGACTGCGATTACCATTGGTACGAGTGGAGCGATCCGGCAATTTTCCAGTGAACCGCTGCTTGATGACCAGCAGGAAGTGTTCTCTTACAGCTTTACCGATGATTTGTGGATTACTGGCGGACCGTCCAATAACGGTGGTCTAGTGCTGAAATGGATCCAGCAGCTATTTTCAAATGAGGATGAAATTCCAGTTGAAGAGCTGACGAAGCTTGCGAGCGAAGTGGAAGCTGGTGCAGGGAATTTGATTTTCCTTCCCTATTTGAACGGGGAGCGTGCGCCGTTCTGGAACGCGGAAGCGAAGGGATCGTTCATCGGACTGACTCCAGTTCACGGCAAGGGACATATGACAAGAGCGGCAATGGAAGGCGTGCTGTTTTCCATTTTACATATCGGAAGTGCCCTGGAGCGTCTCGGTAATAAGCATGACAAAATTTATGCGAGCGGCGGATTTGCACGTTCAGAGACGTGGGTTCAGATGCTTGCAGACATTTTCAACAAGCGCATTGATATTCCGGTAAGCCATCAGAGTTCCGCCTGGGGCGCGGCCTGGGTTGCGTTGTACAGTCTCGGTCATGTCGACAGTTTGGCCTCCATTAAATCTTCCATTCCAATGAAGGAACATTATGAACCAAACGCTGAAAATCATGTGAAATACAAAGCCCTCTTTGACGTGTACGAGTCCGTCTCAGGCAAACTGCAAACCGACTTCGAAAAACTGCATCGTATGTAATGTGTAAATAAATGGTGTACCAGGTCATCCAAATATTGGATGACCTGGTACACCTATTTTTTCCATTTTTTATTTGACGTTTTCTTTGAGCCAGTATTCTCCGTCTTTGTATTCGATTTGTTCCGGGTAGCGAAGGTCTGTGACTTCGTCCTGGGTTTGTTTGGATGGTGGTGCGGTCATGAGAGAGACAACGACGTTCGCTATGATAGCGGCTGTTGCTCCGAAGACTCCAGCACCGGTATCGATGATTCCAAGGATAGTGAATCCGCCGTATTTTGCTGCGAAAATGTATCCAAGTGTCACGGAAAGTCCGACAACCAAACCGGCAATAACCCCCGGTCCATTGGCTCGCTTCCACCATACCCCAAGAAGGAGCGCCGGGAAGAACGATCCGGATGCTAAGGCGAAAGCCCATGCGACGATCTGTGTAATCGCACCTGGCGGGTTCAATGCAATCAAACCTGCGGCTACGGTAGCAAGGACGATCGACCAGCGTCCGACAGCGAGACGTTTCTTCTCACTCGCATTCGGATTGATGGAACGGTAATAAATGTCGTGGGACAAGGCTGCGGAAATCGCAATCATCAAACCACCGGCTGTCGATAAGGCAGCGGCCATCGCACCGGCAGCCATCAAACCGATGACGAAGATGCCAAGGTTTGCAATCTCAGGTGTCGCCATAACGACGATGTCATTACTAATGACAAGTTCCGACCACTGAAGTACGCCGTCACTATTATTGTCGGCAAGGGAAAGCCGGCCGGTATCCACCCACGCTTGTGTCCATGCGGGCAGGTTGTTTAATTGGGAACCTGCTACTTCTGTCATCAAGATGAAACGGGAGAAAGCGGCGTAAGCTGGAGCAGATAAATAGAGTAATCCGATGAATAATAGAGCCCAGGCTCCACTCCAGCGGGCAGCTTTCATTGTCGCTACGGTATAGAAGCGGACGATGACGTGTGGCAGACCGGCTGTTCCCGCCGTCAGTGTGAACATCAGAGCGATGAACTGCCATTTCGACCCTTCCGTAAATGGAACGATGTATTCAGAAATGCCCAACTCCTGATCGATCGTACGCATCTCTGAAACGACGTCTCCGTAAGAAATCCAAGGAACAGGATTCTGCGTCAGCTGCAGCGACATGAAGATGACCGGAATCAAATACGCGATGATCAAGACCAAGTATTGGGCGACCTGTGTCCAGGTGATCCCCTTCATTCCTCCCATCGCTGAGTAAAAGGCGATCAACACAACGCCGATTAACGTTCCGATCACGGTGTCCACTTCAAACAGACGTCCGATAACCACGCCCGATCCGGACAGTTGTCCTACCGAGTAGGTGAAACTGATGATGATTGTTGCTACAGCGGCAATCAATCGTGCGGTGTTGCTGCGGTAACGGTCACCAATGAATTCCGGCACCGTGTACCGTCCATATTTTCTTAACTGTGGAGCTAAAAGGAACGTAAGCAGCAAATACCCGCCTGTCCATCCCATAATGTATGCGAGTCCATCGTATCCAAGAATCATGACCGTACCGGCGAGGCCGATGAATGAAGCTGCACTCATCCAATCCGCTCCAATGGCCATCCCATTGTAAACGGGCGGCACCCCGCGGCCGGCAACGTAGAAATCTGATGTAGCCCTTGCTTTATTGTAGACAGCGATACCTATGTACAATGCAAAAGTAGCAACAATTAAAGCAAGGGAGACTATAAACTGTGCGTCCATATTTCTCCCCCTATCTTATTGGTTAACCGCTTGATTTTGATTGGAATCTTCTTTTGGTATTAAACCGAATTTTTTATCGACGACATCACTGATGAGGGCATTGAAGAAAAGAAGTGCGATAAACGTAATGATCGCGCCCTGTGCTCCCATGTAATAAGGAAGGGGGATGCCCATCACTGTAAAGGACTGAAGACTTTCGGCGAAAAGAACCACACCGAAAGAAACGATTGCCCCAATGGCAAGGTAGATGATAATCAAAGTCGTCCGTAGACGGAAATAGGCTTTCGCCTTCTGTGGATCCATCTTCTTCATATTCATAAACGTTCACCTCCCTTCGCATTATCCTCTTAAGTTAAAAATGAACTGCACGGTTTCCCAGAAAGGCATCGGTACCATCATGATTTTGACAAGAGCGACACCTAAGAGCGCAATGAACGGAACCGCCAGTAAAAACGGCTTCTTTTTTTTCAGTGCGAAAACGACAGAAAGTACGGTGATGACGGAAAGAATAATAGGAATCAGCAACGACTCTACCCTCCTTTTTGTAAGCGTTAACATAAGTGCGTAAAAATTTTTTAGAATATTTAGATTAAATTGAATATTACAACTTGTATTATTCTAAAATTCTCATAAATTGTCAACAGGTAAGATATGATTAGACAATCTTCGAGGATTTGTATGGTGTTTCCTTGCGTTCGGTCGATTTCCATCCACTTCTCAGCGATGTTATTAAAAAACCAGCACCCTAAGAAGGATGCTGATTTCCAAACAACTTCCGCCATGTGCGGGGCCCGACGACACCGTCAATTTCAAGACGATGCTGTTGCTGGAATGCGCAAACGGCCTCTTCTGTTAATGGACCAAAATGACCGTCATCCGTTGTTCCTACCGCCCCTTGGATTCGTTTGACCACTGATCCTTTCGCGCCGAAGTGAACGGGTGATCCGGGATAGGTGCGCGCGTGGAGCCTGTTTGTCGTTATCGGGCCTGCGCTGCCGTCCACTTCCAGTCCTTCCTGATGTTGAAAAGCGATGACCGCTTGTTTTGTTCGCGGCCCATAAATGCCATCAATCGGTCCTGGATTGTAGCCTAATTTCTGCAGCTTTCTTTGAAGGTCACGGACATCCTGGGATTTTTCCGTCCATTCGAGATGGGCATAATCTTTGAAGCTGGACCAGTCTCCGCCCCACTGAAAACCGAGTGACTTAGCGATACCCGCTACGTGGCGCCAATCCTTATTCACGGTCCAGAGCGCTTTTTTTCCATCTGAGCTGAGAAGGAAAAAGTCGACCGCTCTCCCGCTGTGATGATTGCTTTTCCCTGGTTTGGCGTAGGTGACGATGTTCCCGCTGTGTCCGTACCTTTTACCATTCCAGTAATAATCCGGGCGGCCTTGTCCATACAAGTGGGCCTGCTCCTCATACGTTCGGTAGCCGGAGGAAATTTGGACAAATATCCCTTCCGTATAGGCTTGGTCGATCATTTCCTCGACCTTTTCTTTCACAATCGGCTGGACGCTTCCCATTTTATTCAGACTTCGTTGTTTTAACGTTTCTACAGCGATCATTAAACATCCCTCCCTGCTTCTATAATCGAAGCGGAGAGGGATTTGGTGTCAGGAAGCTTTCAAGTTTTTCAACACATTGAATACAAAGAAAAAAATGCCGAGGGATGTCACCGTGGCACCGGTGGCCACTAGTGGCAGCAGGGCTTCATTTTTAAAAGCGATGACAAAAAACAGGCCGAGCATCATGATCGGAAGACCGACGTTATGAAGCCAGAAATGAATTTTTCCAGATAACGATTCCGCAAGTGCAGGAAAAAGGTGATATAAAATACCAGCTAGGGTGAGGGCGGTCCATCCGAGTAAATTGATATGGACGTGCACCGGTGTCAGCGCATAGTCATGCGCACTCGACATGTAGTAACCGACAGCGATTCCAATAGCAAAATAGACGGCTGAAATTTTGATCAACGTAATGCCCATAAAGTCCAACCTCCTTTTTTCCCATATATACGCTGGCTGTCTCTCAAACAGAATCATGGAATTCCGTCGGTAAGCATCGTAAAATGGAGGAGAATCTAATGAAGAGGTGAACGTCAATGAAAATAGAAATTTGGTCAGATTTCGTCTGTCCTTTTTGTTATATCGGAAAGCGCAGACTAGAAGAAGCACTGGAACATTTCCCTGGCAAACAGGTGGATGTCGTGTATAAAAGTTTTGAACTGGATCCGAATGCAGAGCGGAACACGGGGAGAAATATGCATGAGAAGCTTGCCGCTAAATACGGCCGGTCTCTGGAAGAGGCGCGTGAGATGACACAGAACATGACCGAGCAGGCGAAAATGGTCGGTCTCGATTTCCGTTTTGACTCAGTCGTGCCGACAAACACGTTCGATGCCCATCGCGTATCTCAACTCGCCAATGAAAAAGGATTAGGCAATGCCTTTGCTGAGCGCTTTTTCAAGGCGGTTCTGACAGACGGTAAAGATGTCGGGGATCATGAAACGATCACAGCACTTGCTGTCGAAGTCGGACTTGATCGTGATGCGGTGGTCTCTGTTCTTGAGGGATCTGCTTATACGGAAGCGGTTCGCCGCGAAGAAGCAGAAGCACAGCAGATTGGTGTACAAGGCGTACCGTTTTTCGTCATCAACCGGAAGTATGCCGTTTCCGGCGCTCAGCCGACGGAAGTATTCGTTCAGGGGCTTGAAAAAGCTTTTGCTGAAGAAGAAAAGACGCCTGCATTCGAGGATTTATCCAGTGAGAGCGGCGCGGCTTGTACAGAAGATGGTTGTGAAGTACCTGGGGAAGAAAATAAATAGAAGAAAAGCCGCGGGATTGTCTCCCGCGGCTTTTTTGTGATTTTATAAGGCGTTAGAGCACTATCTTTTTATATGATTCCCTGAAATTTCAATATCGCTTCTGCAATAAGTGCAGAGCCTAAGAACGTGCCTAGCATGACACAAACGGCAACCACGATGCTTCGCCAGCCAAGTTTGACAAAGTCTGTCCAGGAGCGGCCGATGGCGATTCCTGCATAAGCAAGGATCGGTGTCGTCAATGCAAGCAGCTCCACCTCACTTGTTGCGGTTACGATGTAGTCGGATCCCGGCATCCACGGCATCGAAAGGAGGACGCCAACGAGCGCAACATAAGCGATACTTGGCAGCGAACCTGGAAGCACGTCACCTAAAATTAACCCGGCGAGGCAGATGCCGATGAGAATCAGCATCCCCGGGATCGCAGCTGTTGGAAGAATTTCATAGCCAACCCAGTTTCCAATTAGTGCAACAACCCCGAAAATCCCCAGCATCAGTACCCATTCTTGTACATTTTTCAGCATCGTTTATGCCCCTTTCCTTACGCTTCTGCTGTGTTTCTTTTTTGTCATGAGTTGATACAAACGTTCTGTAAGCGGCAGTCCGATGAAGATGCTCATATACAGCCCTGTCGATAAGGATAAAAGGTTACTGGCCCCTGCAAAGGCGAGGATATCATTTTCCATCGCTGGAAAGGCCGCAACGAGCGAGCCACTGGCGGCAGCCATCATACTTCCACTCCCTATTCCAGAAGCCATGGCGAAAGACAACGGATGGAGCGGTGTCCAGGTGGCTAGAAAACCTGAGATCAACCCCATAAATACAGCTCCGAACACGGTACCGAATATGTAAATCGCCATGACTCCGCGCCCTTCAGGAGAGTTGAAACCATACTTGTCCATAATTAATCCTACGTTCGGTTCGCGTGCGACGGAGTGGGCCATCCCGATGCTTTCACGTTTCAACCCAAGCCAGACGGCTACAGGCAAGGCGATTAGAATCGTCCCGAGGTTCCCGAATTCCTGTAAAAGTAAAGCTGGTCCCGCTTCAATGATCTGCGGAAGTGAAGGACCGATAATGACACCGATTTTCGCAATGAGAACCGTGACGCCAAGCACGATGAGCGGTTCCGCATTTTTCGACTGTTTCTCTTTGATCACTGGTGTGAAGAATAAAACAAGACCAATAATGATGGCATAAAGCATCGGTAATAAAAGTACCACACCAGGACCGACATTGAAGGAGTGTGTGCCGATGATTTCCGTAACGAGAACGATCGCAAGCACCACCGCATGCAGCCTCCAATCTTTCCAAATGTTCGTCAGTTGTTGTTTCATTGGTGATCCCCCCTAAAAAATAAATAATACTAATCATTATAATGTTCAGAAAATTTATTTCAAGGTCAATTTTTGACAAAAACAGAGCTCCGCGTTTCACCCCTCTGGAACTGATTGAATAGCCTATGTAAAAAAGAGGAGGCATTTTTATGGAATTGACAATGTCTCATTGGATTTACGGGCTGTTCACCCTTCTCATCATCTTGACGATGATTTTTCGTAAAGGGGTGGTGCTCCCCACTTTACTTGGTACTTTTTTAGTCGCCTGGATGTTTAATGGGAGTTTGATCAGCGGGTTTGTCGGTGTTTTCAATGCCAACCTAGTGGCCGCCAAGGAACTGTTCAATATCTTTTTGATTATCACTTTTATGGTCGCCTTGTTGCGTTCTTTGAAAGATCTCGGGGCGGATACCCGCATGATTCAGCCGATTCAAAAAGTGATGGTCAACAGTCATGTATCGTTTTTCATTCTTGTTGCCGTCACCTATGTCATCTCTCTTTTCTTCTGGCCGACTCCTGCCGTTCCGCTCATTTGCGCCCTCCTTGTTCCTGCCGCAATCCGTACGGGACTACCTGCGATGGTGGCGGCCATGGCTGTGGCCCTTGCCGGACAGGGAATGGCGTTGTCTTCGGATTACATCATCCAGGTAGCCCCTGAGCTATCGGCAAAATCGGCAGGGATCGATACAGCAAGCGTCATGGATCAGGCACTGCTTTTATCAGTCGTGACAGGTGTCGTTGCCATTGGTCTCGCTTATCTTTTAAACAGGAAAAGCTTCCGTTCCAAAGATGACCCTCAAAACCAACAGGAAATCGTTCAAATGCAGGGACTGAAAGAAACAGGGGAAGCGAAAAGCTCACGCGTTCATGCCTGGAGCAAAATATTCGCCGTCCTCGTCCCACTATCCATGCTTGCTGTAATGATCTATATGGTCTCTACCAAGCTCAGTTCAGGAGGGATGGGCGGATTTGAAGGAGGAGACGGAGCGGCTTTTATCGGAGGCGTCGCTGTGGTTTTATTGTTGCTTTCCAGCTTGGCTTTCGGAATGCAGAAAGCGCTTGATGATGTGAGCACACACATTACGGAAGGTTTCGTATTCGCCTTTAAAGCGATGGGGCCTGTGATTCCGATCGCTGGTTTCTTTTTTCTTGGCAGTGGGGATTTCGCCAAAGATATTCTTGTCCTGCCAGCTGAAGCGACCCCTTCCTTCCTCTTTGATCTCGTCCAATCAAGTCAGGATTACTTGCCGCAAAGTGCTTTTTTGACCGCTTTTAGTATTTTGATTATCGGAATTATTACAGGATTAGACGGCTCCGGTTTCTCAGGACTTCCGCTTACCGGTGCTTTGTCTGCCTCGCTCGCTAACGGAACAATCGACGCTTCCACCCTTGCTGCCATCGGACAGATGGGGTCCATCTGGACAGGAGGCGGGACCATCATCGCCTGGTCCTCCTTGATTGCGATCGCCGGATTTTGCGGCGTACCCGTCATGGATCTCGTCCGGAAAAACTTCATCCCCGTCATCCTCGGATTAATCGTCTCCACCCTCGTTGCCTTGCTGCTGTTTTAACTTCCTTTTTATGGTGTACCAGGTCATCCAGAATCTGGATGACCTGGTACACCATTTTTTGTAAACCTAACTTTTTCCTTATATTGAATTTTTGTTTAGGTTTCTTTAGACACACGAAAGAATAATAATGCAGGATAAATATCCCATAGAACACCTGTCCTTATGATTCATTTTTCTGAATATTAGTGAAACCGATTTCCTTACATGTTATATTTTGGTAAGTCTTTTCATTAGAGGGGGAAATTTGATGAATAAAAAACACATCGTTCTCAGTTCGGCTATGGCTGGACTTCTAGTATTTTCTGCTACACCAACTACATTTGCCCACGACATGTTTGATGATGCCTTTGTGGAAAAAGGACAGGAAGGATCTCAAGCACTTAATGAGGTTCCTGTTTTGGAAGGATCTAAAAATGTGGGAAACTGGAAGGAAGTCGGTTCCGCGCAGTTAAAACAATACGATGGGGTCCAGAATAACACCGCTGATGTTTACGCCTATGACGGTTATGCTTATGTAGGTACACATACAAGGAACGGCGGTGAAGGCGGGGTCCGTATCTTTGATTTGAAAGATCCATCCAACCCTGTGGAAATCGCCAAGTTTGCTGATGACATTCCTGGCACATGGCAGGAAAAAGTCATTGTGAAAAAAGTGAACACTGAAGAGTTCAAAGGCGATCTTGCTGTGGTTAGTGTCCAACAACTTGATCGTACAGCTCCTGAATCCAAAGGTGGCTTTCTTTTGTATGACGTATCCAATCCTGAGTCACCTAAAAAACTAGGTTTTTGGGAAATGGACAAGCGCGTTCCGGGCACCCATGAACTTTACCTTACAGTAAAAGAAGGAAAGCCTTTCGTCTTAGCGGCAAACCCTTATGCGGACTTGTTAACCCACGGAGAAGAGAAGGATTTCGCATTAGTTGATGTTAGTGACCCTTCTGCTCCGGAAACGATTTATGAATTCGACCCGCGCACCTTACCTGATGTAGACGAAGACTTCGATGGATACAACTGGCATGCTCCTGATGGAAAGACACGTCCTGTCTTTAACCACAGTACGATGACGGACAACAACGGAGATACTGCTCTTCTATCCTTCTGGGATCTCGGTACGATCATTCTCGATATCTCTGATCCTTACAATGTGAAATTCGAAGGTCGGACAGACTATGCGCCTGATGTCCAGGGCTCCGCACACTCCGCTGCCCTTGCCAAAGGCGGCAATGTCCTGATTGAGACTCGCGAAGTTTATAATCCTACGAAGGCTGGCTATGAAGAGTCCTACGGCTATACTAGAATTTTTGATATTAAAGATAAGCAGAATCCGAAGCTTCTGAGCACATTCAAAACAGAGCTCGTCGATGACGTGGAAGATGGCGTCACTTTCGCTAATACCGTCCACGATCCAAAAGTTCACGGCAACACCTTGTATCTTTCCCACTACGCAGGAGGAATCCGTGCGGTGGACATCACCGACCCTAGCAACCCAGAGCAGGTAGGTGTCTATAATCCAGCAGGCGGTTATTTCTGGGGAACGTTCGTTGATCAGAACTACGTGCTTGGATCTGATATGAACCAAGGTTTGAAAGTGCTGCAAAAGAATAATAGCGACCAGTAAAGATAAAGCCTCCTGTTCATCCAGGAGGCTTTTATCGACCAAAAATTTTTTATATCAATTAAATGCTTGATCTATCAATTAAATCTCGAATATATCGACCAAATTAACAATATATCAATTAAACAAAAAAAGTGCAGGAGTTCTCTCCTGCACTTTCCTTATCCCTTCACAATTCTACTTTCAAATGGACCCAGCTTCTCCATCCCATACGACTTTTCCTTATCACTGTGATTCATCAAGAATAGGTACGAATCCCCACCGATATGACGGCGATACACTTCCACATCACGTTCAGACTCGATCGTATCGATTCCACAGTCATTCGTCACATCGGCAGCAATTTTCTCCAAAGCCTCTTCACTCAAACCACCGCCGACGTAATAGACGCTTCCTTTTCCAAACGAGTTCTTCGTCACGGCTGCGTACCCTTTGTAAAATTGATCCTGATACGAATAGAGCGTTTCTGCTTGTTCAGGAACGAGGAGGTCGCGCCACACGGAAATGTGAGCGGGAACTTCAGCAAACGATCCTTCTCCCTGCAGTTCAAGCTGGTGCGCGGCGGTTAAAGATTCAATTTCCTCCACGCGAGCACCGATCAACTCACGGACTGGGCCTGGCAGAACTTCGCCAAGTCGGATGTTGTTGTCCCTGCCTTTCAATCCGGCACGGTAGGAAAAGATGACCGTGCCGCCTTCGTCTGCAAAGGTTCGGAGACGACTGGCAAGCGTATCGTCCATCAGCTGCATGACAGGGACCAGTACGACTTTATATGTACTGAGATCACGGGTTGCCGGGATGACATCGATGTTCGTATTTTTCCGGTAAAACGGGCGGTATAATCGCAGCAATTCTGCGTTGAAATCGAAGTCTTTGCTCTGGATCTGCGAACGCCATGACCAGATGTTGTCATAATCATAGAGAACCGCAACGTCAGAGTTTATTTCCGCATTCAACAACTCTTCGTGCTCTTTGATTTCGTTGAAAAGAGATTGGACCTCTTTATATTTGCGGCCATATACGTTGTCATGATCCACCACACCGTAACAAAACTGCTCGGCACCTTTCGTCATGCCACGCCAGCGGAAGTAGAGCATATTGGAACAGCCATGTGCGAACGCTTGATAGGACCACATTTTCGCCTGGTTCGGACGTGGCAGGTAGCCGATGACATCATGACCCTGAGCTCCCATCAGTTCTTCGACAATCCAATAATTCTGGTCCAATAAACCACGGTTGAAATCGTGCGTCATGGCAATCGCTTCTGGAGGGATCGGTTTTTCGAGTCCGCCCCATACCGGATAGTTATCATAGGACACGAAATCCATTGGCTTCACATTTTCTTCGTGGTCGAACCACTTATCGAAAAACCCGCCGGACACGTTTGTGGTCACTGTCTGATGGCTTCCTTTATGTTCATTGACAATCGCCGTCATTTCGTGCGTAAATCCGTTGACAGAAGAGGAACGAAAACGTGCCCACTCCAGTTTCAATGTCGGATTGTGAGTCGTTACCGTCGGCTTTGGAATCGGGATTTCAGAGAAGTCGTTATACGTCTGTCCCCAGAAAATCGTTCCCCACTCGTCATTCAGCTGTCCTACACTGTCGTATTTGTTTTCCAAATACTGATGAAACGCGGCATAACACTGGTCACAGTAGCACATGTCGCTTCCTTCATGACCGAATTCGTTATCAATCTGCCAGGAGACGATGGCTTCTTCGTCTTTATAGTGCTGGACGAGTTGTTTCGTAATTCCTGCTGCGTACTGACGGTATTTGTCAGAGTTGAAGCAGTATTGGCGGCGACCGCCAAACACTCTCTTGTTACCGTTTTCATTTTCAGACAAAATGGATGGATGTTTCTGAGCGAGCCAGGCTGGGAATGTCGCTGTCGGTGTCCCGAACATGACATCAAGGCCGTGCTGTTTCGCTTTTTCAATCACATGATCGAAGTAGGAAAAGTCAAAGGCCCCTTCCTCTTTTTCCATGAGATGCCACGCAAATTCTCCAATCCGGATGATGTTGGCACCCATGTCTTTGATGCCTTGAAGGTCTTCCCCCATCATTTCTTCCGGCCAGTGTTCCGGATAGTAATCGACACCTAAATACGTCATTTATAAGCCTCCTGTCTCGATGTTCAATGTCCACGTATAAGAGCCGTGGGCCGGGATGTAGGATACTTTGCCGATTTTTTCAGCAAGATACACATCGTCGTACACGCCGGTGCATGGTTCCAATGCAATATTGTGCTCGCCACGGTAGCCGCCACGCGTTTTCCAAACGCCGAGATACGGCACCTTGTTCTCAGGGAAACGATACGTCAATTTCCTGTTCAAGTTGGGTTGGACGAGCGAGCACCATCCTTTAGAGAGCGGCTCTGTGAAATAAAATTTCTCTGCTGTCCCTTCCTCCATCGGCTCAAGTTCGCTCAGGTCAATTTTATTCCCTGTTTTCGCTGATTCCGTCTCCGGATAATCATGTGTTTTCCCCCAGTCACCGAGGTGCTGGGATCCTTTTTCAACATTCATCACCTGCTTCAAGTCTTCCGGGACTTCGATAGCTGTATGTTCATCCAGGTTGAGCAGCGCATGTGGTGTCCAAATGAATGGAAAAGGCTCATCACTCTTGTTGATTGCTTCATATTTGATTGTCACACCATCGCCATGAAGGCAGATTTTCTTTTTCAATACATAAGGAAATTCCGGACTGTGAACTTCCAGGGAAACACCGTCATGGGTGGCTTTGTATTCCCACGGCAGTGTCCATACTTCTCCGTGATCAGGGACCTCTTTCCAGTTGGTCGGGTGGGGACCTTTGTCGATTCCAGGAAACATTTCGTCAAATCCGCTGGAATCATAGTTGGAAAAATCCGCTCCATATGGCGGGATTTCGAGGTTCGGACGATCGGTCTGATACAGCCATTCATAATCGGATTCTTTATCAAAGAAACTGACCATCTTCCCCCCGTATCCCGGCAGGATTACCGCTCTTACACTCTCATTTTCCAGTACAACGGCATCCAGACTCTTGAATTTCGTCTTCTGGTACGTACACACATCGACCATTGGTCACCGCCTCCTTAACCTAATTGTTTCATGAAACGCTGGAACGCTTCCTTCCCTACTTCTGTACGTTTGAACACCCCTGCATGTTCCAAAACTGTTGAAAAACGTCGTCCGATTTCTTCTTGCAATTGTTCCCAGACAGCTTGTTCTGTCGTTGTATCCCATTCGATTTGCTTCGCCCATGGCACGTGTTTTTCGACTGCTCCATCTTTTGCTGCAGCGTCTAGTTTTTCTTCTTTGATGTATCGACTGAGCTGCTCCATTTCCTCGACTAACCGTCCAGGCAGTACGGCAAGTCCCATGACTTCAATGAGGCCGATATTTTCCTTTTTGATATGATGCACTTCTTCGTGTGGATGGAAGATGCCGAGCGGATGCGCTTCGTTCGTCCGGTTGTTTCTGAGGACGAGATCAAGCTCATATTGTCCATCTTTGTATCGGGCAATCGGGGTTACCGTGTTATGAGGATCCCCCTCCGTTTCTGCGAGAACCTCCACTTTTTTATCCGAGTAATTCCGCCACGACTGTAAAATGACATCTCCGAGTTCCGATACCCGGTGACGGTCCTCGCCTCGCAAGCGTATGACAGACATCGGCCAGCGGACAATTCCTGCCTCGATATCTTTGAATCTCGGAATATCGAAGGTTTCTTCCACTGGCGCTTTCGCCATCGGGAATTCATGGTGCCCCCCCTGGAAGTGGTCGTGACTCAGAATCGATCCGCCCACGATTGGTAAATCGGCATTGGAACCGACGAAATAGTGGGGCAGTTGATCGGTAAAATCAAGGAGACGATCAAAGCCTTCCTTGGAAACCTTCATTGGACGGTGTTCCCGTGATAAAACGATTGCATGCTCGTTGTAATACACATACGGGGAATACTGCAGGAACCAGTGCTCACCTTCGAGATCAACCGGAATGATCCGGTGGTTGTCCCGTGCCGGGTGATCGAGCCTGCCGGCGTATCCGACATTCTCCTTACATAGCAGACAATCCGGATAAGATGTTTGTTTCTTCGCTTTCGCCGCTGCAATCGCTTTTGGATCTTTTTCTGGTTTGGATAGATTGATCGTAATCTCTAAATCTCCATATTCTGTGTGGCTAAACCAGTGCTTGTTTTTAGCGATGCGGTCTGTGCGGATGTAATGGGAGTCCTTGGATAGTTGATAAAAATAATCCGTCGCTGCCTGCGGTCCTTCTTTCTCGAATTTGTAGTAAAAATCCCGGTTTACCTCTGAGGGACGCGGTACGAGAATATCCATGATCTTCGCATCAAAGAGATCCCGGTCCGTGACGGTATCTTCTTCGATGATCCTTTTTTCGACCGCATAAGAAAGCATGCGATCAAGGATGGCGACGGGAGTTGTATAGTCTTGACCTTCAGGAGAAACTTCTGCGGAAGCGCCTTCAATCTGGAATAAATGGAAAAGACGGTTCCGTACATAATCAACGTCCCATACGGAGATCATGCTTTTGCTCAGGCCGTACTGAATGAGATGTTCGATGTCTTGATAAATCGTCATACCTTCACCGCCCTTCTACTCTTCGTACCCATGTGGATGTTCTTGAAACCACTTCCATGCGGATTCTATCATCTTTTCGACCTCTGGAAATTCAGGTTTCCATCCAAGCTCTTTCCTCGCTTTTTCAGAGGAGGCGACGAGCTGCGCCGGGTCGCCGGAACGTTTCGGCGCAACTTCTGCCGGAACCGGATGCCCAGTAACTTTCCGAACCGCTTCGATGATTTCTTTCACACTGAAGCCTTGCCCGTTGCCAAGGTTGTAAATGGCGCTTGCGCCTCCTTTATCCAAGCGATCGATCGCCTGCAGATGAGCAGTCACCAAATCTTCGACGTGAATGTAATCACGGATACACGTACCGTCTGCAGTCGGATAGTCGTCACCGAAAATCATGATTTTCTCCCTTTTACCGAGAGCCACTTGTAAAACAATTGGAATGAGGTGCGTTTCCGGACGATGATCTTCTCCGATCCGCCCTTTCACGTCCGCTCCTGCCACATTGAAATAACGTAGGACCGTGTACTGAATGCTATAAGCCTGTTCGGCCCACTTGAGCATTCTTTCAATGGCAAGTTTCGTTTCCCCGTAAGGATTGGTCGGCTCTGTTGGATCGTTTTCCTGAATCGGAATCTTTTCCGGTTCTCCATATACAGCGGCCGTTGAAGAAAAGACGATCCGTTTTACGTCATGGGCGGCCATCGTCTTCAAAAGCGAGGTGGCTCCTCCAACGTTGTTATCATAATATTGAAGAGGTTTTTCCACACTTTCTCCGACAAGAGAATCGGCAGCAAAATGGAGCACGGAGTCGATGGGGTTTTCTTTGAATACAGAGTTCAAGAACGCCTCATCACGCAAGTCTCCATCATAGAGTTTTGCCCCATCAATCACCGCAGGACGATGACCTGCCTGAAGGTTATCCACGACGATGACATTTTCGCCCCGGTCCAGGAGCTGTGCTACCGCGTGACTTCCGATATATCCCGCTCCCCCGCATACAAGTACAGTCATATTTTCTCCTCCTCCAACCGTTTCGCTCCATCACCGATTTCTACGACATAAAAGTCGGCTTCTAAACCGGTTTGTTCCTGATAGCGTTGTCCGACCGCTTCGATGAAATCATCCACATGCGTTTGTTTGACGATGCTGATCGTACAACCACCGAACCCGGCCCCTGTCATGCGGGATCCGACAGCTCCTTCATCCCAGGCCGCTTCAACGAGGGCATCCAGTTCTTTTCCTGTGACCTCATAATCATCTCTCAGTGATACATGAGAAGCATTCATCAATTTCCCGAACCCTTCGATATCTCCGGCATTCAACTGATGAACCGCTTCAATTGTGCGTTCATTTTCATAGACCGCATGTTTTGCGCGCTTCCGAACGGTCGCATCTTTCATGATTGATTTGTGTGTTTCAAAATCATCAACGCTCAAGTCTCCTAAACTACGAATAGAAGCGACTTGCTTCAATTGCTTCAGGGCCTGTTCGCATTCCTCTCTACGCTCGTTATATTTGGAATCCGCAAGACCGCGTCGTTTATTCGTATTCGCAATGATCAACGTATGATTTCGGAGTCGAACAGGCGTGTACTGATAGTCCAGGGTGTCACAGTTCAAAAGCAGAGCATGATCGCTTTTTCCCATTCCGATCGCGAACTGATCCATGATGCCGCAGTTGACGCCGACAAATTCGTTTTCTGCTCGTTGAGCAAGCTGAACCATTTTCACACGGTCCATCGATAAATCAAACAATTCTTCCAGCACAACGCCAGTAACAAGTTCTATAGATGCAGAGGAGGAAAGGCCGGCGCCGTTCGGAATATTGCCGTAAAAAGCAAGATCGAGTCCTGAATCGATGTCGTAACCGGCTTTTCGAAAAACATCAATGACGCCTTTCGGATAATTGGCCCAATCATGATCTTTCTCATATACTAGTCCTTCTAGATGAGATTCTACAATTCCTTTGTCTGGAAAGTTCATAGAATAAAATCGAAGCTTTTGATCATCTCTTTTTCTTGCTGCGACATACGTTCCTAGACTCAGCGCACACGGAAACACATGACCTCCGTTGTAGTCTGTGTGCTCACCGATCAAGTTCACACGACCTGGAGCGAAAAACGTCTGCGCTTCCTGTCCTCCGCTGAATTTCTCATCAAAAACGGAAAGTAAATCTTCCATTTCTATTCCCTCCTTCTTCATTTTTTCTCTTTGATAACGAAAAGCTGAGATTGGTGATCCCCGCTGCGTTCTGCTTTTGCATGATTCGCTCCATTGAACTCCACACCAAGGGGGAGTCCACGATACATCAGTTCGTCACCATAAAATGTAGTGGATGTCCCCTCAATTTCGTACCGTTTCTCAGGATCCAGACCGCGCAGTTTTACAACCTGGTCGTTCTTCGAATTAGGGAAGTACTGGGCACGGTACCAGCCTACGACCGCCTGGGATTTTTCTTCTGAGACGACCATCCAGGCCGTATCCTGATTTTTAAATGGATCGGCCAACCGATAAAACGTACCGGGATGAATCAAACGACGAAGCGATTGAAATTCGGTGATTTGTTCTTTTACGATGGCCTTTTCTTCCTCCGTCAATTGGCTGGGATCGAATTCATAGCCGAACGTCCCGAAGTAGGCGACATCGGCACGGAACTTCAAAGGCGTGTTCCGATACGTCTGGTGATTCGGTACCGCGGAGACATGCGATCCCATGCTGCATAGGGGGTAGGCAAGAGACGTGCCGTATTGGATCTTCAACCGTTCAACGGCATCGGTATCGTCACTCGTCCATGCTTGCGGAGCATAATAAAGAAGCCCGGCATCAAAACGTCCGCCTCCGCCCGCACAAGACTCGAACAATACACCCGGATACTTAACCGTCAAACGCTCATACAACTCATAGACTCCGAGAATGTACTGGTGAAAAAAGTTGACCTGGTCATCCAGATATTGGGAATAAGGTTCGGTGATGTTGCGGTTCATGTCCCATTTGATGTAGTCGAGTTCGGTTTCGTCAATGAGTGCACACATCCGTTCAAACAGGTAATCGACAACCTGAGGGTTGGCGAAATCAAGCACTTTTTGGTTTCTTTCCAACGTTTGATGTCTGTGCGGTGGACCAACGACCCATTCCGGGTGCATTTTCATCCGTTCACTTTCAGGACTGATCATCTCCGGTTCAAACCAGAGTCCGAATTGAAGTCCTTTCGCTTTTACTTTTTTCGCAAGCGTTCCAATCCCGTTGGGGAGTTTCTTTTCATCGACAAACCAGTCGCCAAGCGAAGTGGTATCATCATTGCGTTCTCCAAACCAGCCGTCATCAAGAACAAACAGCTCGACTCCGAGATCCCGCGCTTCATCTGTAAAACGATCCAATTTTTCTTCATTAAAATCGAAGTAAGTGGCTTCCCAGTTGTTGATTAGAATCGGACGATCTTTTTTCATCCAACGAGGTGCAATCAAATGGTTGCGGTGCAAGTCATGAAACGACTGGCTCATTTCATTCAAGCCATTTTCGGTATAGGTCAAAATCACTTCCGGGTTTTGAAAGCTTTCCCCCTGCGCTAATTTCCATTGAAAAGCCTGTGGATGGATCCCCATCGACAAGCGTGTCGTATTATAATGATCGACCTCAGCCTGAGCGAGGAAATTCCCACTGTAGACGAACTGCATGGCCATCGCCTCTCCGCTGTCTTCGGTCGCCTCCTTCCTTTTCAAGGCGAGAAAAGGATTGTGCTGATGCGAGCTCGCTCCGCGCACACTTCCGATCGATGAAACGCCTGGCGTTAATTCTCTCCTCTCGATATGTCGTTCCCGGGCCCATGCGCCTGACAGATGAACCATTTCATAATCCGCATCAGGGAGGTCGATGGAAGCAGACATGGAATGCTTCAAGATCACCGACTCTTCCCCGTAATTGGTGAGGCGATTACTTCTTGTGAGGACAGGCAGATCACGGAAGATGGTGTACATGAGCTCCCACTCCACCTGTGATTGGTCATCTACGAGCGTCATGACAAGGGTTTCTGCTTCTGATGCTTCAGCAAAAGTTGCTGGAAGACCTTCTAACTTCGGTTTCCCTTTGATCGTTTGGTGATGTTTATAGTGAAAATCAGCGACGGACGCGCCCTTATTTTCTTCTAAAATGAGCGCAGGCGTGCGAAAGTCTCCTTTTCCGTAAACTGGTGCTTCCTGCCTGACGGTTTCCAATGAAAAACCAAGGTCCCCTTCGAACGCATGTGTCGTCGAAGGGTTGTTATTTTCATAGTCTTGAAAATGACGGAAATCCCGGTCACGGAGTGCTTTGCCATAGTAGAGATGGCCGAGCTGTCCGTTTTTCATGACGTGGAAGATATAACTGATCCGTCCGTTGGTTAGATGAAATTGTTGCGTTTCTTCATTAATACAGATCAACGGCTGCTCCTCCTTCTACTCTTTGACAGATCCACCAAGAATTCCGGAAATGAACTGCTTTTGCAACAACAAGAAGAAAATCATGATCGGCAATGTAGAAAGCGTCGTTCCCATCATGACCTGCCCGTAGTCGATCCGTGACATTCCGACAAGACTTGAGAGGGCGACCGGCAAGGTGTACATTTCCTGTGACTGCAGGACGACGAGCGGCCAAATGAAGTTGTTCCACTGGAACATGAACAAGAAAATCGCAACAGCAGCGAGCGCAGGACGCATCACTGGAAGGACGATGCGGAAGAAAATATGAAACTCTCCGGCCCCATCGACACGCGCAGCTTCAAGCAAAGAATCCGGAATGGACTGCATGTTCTGTCTCATTAGGAAAATGGCGAATGGATAAGCCACCTGCGGAAGGATCACCGCCTGGAACGTGTTCAACCAGCCGACACTTCCGAAGATTTCGAACAAAGGAATCAACGTCACGTGATATGGAATCATGATCGCGACAAGCAGCATGAAGAAAATGGCGTTACGTCCTTTGAATTGGAACTTCGCAAAGGCGTAGCCCGCCGCCGTACAAACGATAGCGGAAATCGCAGTAAACGTCAGCGTAATGAACAAGGAGTTTCCCATCACGCGGATGATGCCAATGTTTTCATTCAGATTTTTAAAGTTCTCCCATCCATAATCACCAGGGAGGAAGTTCGGTGGAACCTTGAAAATCTCTCCTGACGGGTTCGTCGCCCCGACAAACATCCAATAGAACGGGAAAACGGAGATGATGACCCCTATGAATAAGAAAGCGTATAGGAGTGTCTTTTTAAGCGGACTAATCTGTTGCTTCATTTATCTTCACCTGCCCATTTCATTTGTGCCCAGGAAAGGACCCCGATGATTAATACAAGAACGTAAGCAATGGCGGATGCGTAACCGAAATCAAAGTATCGGAAGCCATTTTGATACAAATAAAGCGTGATCGTCAGTGTGGCATTGTTTGGACCACCCTGCGTAAGAATGTAGGGCTCATCGAACAACTGCAGCGTACCGATCGTGGATAATACGAAAGTGAACAAGAAGATCGGCTTCAATTGTGGCACGGTAATGTAAAAGAACTGACGGACCTTCCCTGCCCCGTCCATCTCTGCGGCTTCATAAAGCGATCCAGGGATGTTTTGGAGACCGGCAAGGAAAATGACCATATTATACCCGGTCCAGCGCCATGTGATGGCTGCCATCAAAGCGACTTTTGCCCAGAATGGATCGGACAACCAGGCAATTGCCTCAATACCAAACAATGAAAGGACATAGTTGGCAAGGCCGTAGTTTTCATCAAGAATGATCATGAAGATGATCGAAGATGCGACCAATGCTGTAATCGCAGGCATGAAGAAAGCGATCCGGAAGAAGCTCTTCATTTTTACCAGTTGCGAATTAAGCGCCACCGCAATGACAACAGCTAAGAACAACTGGATCGGTACTTGGATAAGCAAAATGAGGAACGTATTTCCGAGGGCTTTGTAAAATAAGGTGTCCTGGAACAATCGAATGTAGTTATCCAGTCCAACAAATTCATACCCTGATCCTGCACGCGTTTGAAAACTTAATAATAAAGACGAAATGACTGGATAAACGGTAAAGATCAAGAAGAATGTAACGGCTGGAAGGATGAATAAGTACGGCACTGTTTTCGGTGTAATCCATTTCTTACGGGATTTCTTTTTTTGATTGGACGGACCTGGTTTCTTAGATGGCTGTTTGTTCGTTTCATGGTTAGAGTTTGCCATCTGTTCAGCATTCGGTTGACTCACAATGTTCTACCCCCTCAAAGATATTGGCTAGCAATAAAAGCGCTTTCATTTTAGGCTTCAGACTTTGTTAATTAATTTAATTTACTTAATAGTAACATAGCTTTATGTGTTTGTCTGCTCCATTTTCAGAAAAATTACATTCATTTTCACTTCTATAAATGCTTCCCATTGTGGAAGTGTGGGAGGTCAGCTTCTACCCTAGGTGGATTTGGATTCTGTAAGCTTGATAGAGAAGGCTTTATGCTTATAACAGCAGCATAGTGGAAGCTGTCCCTCTTAGCGTCAGGGATTTGTTTATCCCCCGTGACGCTCAATACGGTAAACGAAACGCCGAAACATCTCGAACCTGTGCCTTCAACAATCCTTTCTAATCCTTTAATAAAGGCATAAAACAAAAAGGTCGATCCCCACTTTGGGAGATCGACCTTTTTTCGTTCTATTTTTTATAGGGAGTCCATTAGTTTGCACTGCGTCCTGTTTCACTTTCAAGCTTGTCCGCTGCGTTTTGAAGCGCTTCTTCAATCGGCGTGCCGTCAAGCAGGATGGATGCTTGTGTATCAGACATCGTATCGAACGCACGTGCATAATCAGCCGTGTAATTGGCTACAGGAATATCGGATACTTCATCCGCGAACAGTTGGAAAACAGGTTGGTTGTTAAAGAATTCGGATTCTTGGCTGAAGTAATCTTCTTCATACGTTGTTTCTAAAGATGGGAAGATTCCTTTTTCTTTAAGTGCCTTCATTTGTGGATCTACTTCTGTTGTGAAATACTCCACGAATGCATAGGCTGCACTTTCATTGTCTGTAGAAGATGGAATCACTAAGTCTGATCCACCAAGGTTGGCTGCACGGTTGCCACCTTCTTCAAATGCCGGCAAGTAGAAGACATCCCAGTTTCCACTTTGATCAGGGGCCTGATCCATGATCGTTCCGGAATACCATACACCAAATGGAACAGTTGCCACTTCGCCGTTAACCGTTGCAGATACGACACCATCCCATCCGTTGTTGTTCAGGACAAGGTCTTCATCATGCAAACGTTGGATCACATCAAAGGCTTTTTGTGATTCTTCGGAAGCCACATCAATGTTGCCTTCCTCGTCAAAGTAAAAAGCTCCTTGCTGGTTCAGCATCATACGGTAAAGCGCATCGTCCGCTGCAACATCGATTGGAACCATTTTTGTTCCTGTTGCTTCTTGAATGGTTTTACCTGCTTCAATGTAGTCATCCCACGTTTTGATATCCTCTGGGTTTACGCCTGCTTCTTCAAAAATATCTGTACGATAGAATACACCTGCAGGTCCTACGTCCCAAGGAGCTGCGAAAAATTCGCCGTCTTCATTTTGTGTTACCGACTTTTTATACTCTCCAAAATTATCTGCGTGCTCATCGTAACCAAGCTCAGAAAGGTTAGCGATTGCATCCGGGAATTGATTCTGATAGTTGGCTAGACGATCGGATTCAACCATGACTACGTCCGGAAGTCCATTCCCGCCGGAAGCTAGTCCTACGGTTAACTTTTCATAAACATCCAAACGTCCGATATCTTCCACATTCACTTCAACATCCGGGTATTGTTCTTTGAATCCGTCAACCGCAAGTTCCATCGATTCCGCAGCTACGTTCCAGCCCCAAACGGTAATTTCACCGGATGGGTCTCCGCTTTCGCCACTCTCTCCAGAGGATTCTCCTCCTGTTTCACCGGAACAAGCAGCCAGCCCACCAGCCACAAGGCCTACCAAAAGAAAACTCTTCAACCAATTTTTCATTCTGTCTTCCTCCCCCTTATTTGATAGCGTTTTCAAAACTTAATAAAATAAATTAACTAACTAGTTATAAGGTAGCATAGAACCATACAAATGAAAAGAGTTTTTTCAAAATTAACTCTTTTGAAAAGAGAACTGTTCTATAATAGATGCCGCGAGGCCAGTGTTTACGTCAGGAACTTAATAAAATAAATTTAATAAGTATCATTTTATGGTAAAATGGAAGCAGTACACCATAGTTGGAGGAATCGTATGAGCACGCACTATACTAGAGGCAGTTTTCAGTTGATGAAATCAATGAATCGCTCCATTATTTTGAATATGATCCGTGAGCATGGCCCGATCTCCCGTGCGGATATCGCGAAGCAGTCGAGATTGACTCCGCCCACAGTGAGCAATATTGTTAAAGAACTTATCCAAACCCAATTTGTCATTGAAACCACCCAGGGGCAGTCTAAGGGTGGGCGTAAACCTACATTGCTTGAAATTAACGCGGATCACTTTTACATTATCGGCGTCGATGTTGGAACCTTCCATATGAACTTTGTCGTTACGAATTTATATGGGGAACTGAAGGATGCCGCGAAAAAAGAGATCCCTTCTTATCCTTCGAAAGAGGATATTCTAGAAACAATGAAAAGCGGCATTCGCGAATTTTTCACATCAGGTAAATGCGATCCAAATAAATTTCTCGGTATCGGAATCGGGATGCATGGGATTGTGGATCCGATTGAAGGAGTCTCTCGTTTCGCTCCATCCTTCCAGCTCTACGATATCCCGATAAAAGCGGAGCTAGAAAACGAGTTTGATATGATCGTCAAAGTGGAGAATGATGCAAAGGCGATGACCCTTGGGGAATATTGGTTCGGCAACGGAAACGATGCGGATAACATGGTCGGTGTCAACGTCGGGAACGGAATCGGCGCAGGGATGATGATCAAAGGACAGCTTTTTCACGGAGAAAACAACATTGCAGGAGAAATCGGTCACATCACCATTGACCTTTCCGGACCGAAATGTACGTGTGGGAATTATGGGTGTCTGCAGACGCTTGCTGCCGGTCCAGCCATTGCAGAAAGAGCGCGCAAAGAATTGAAAACAGGAAAGCCCTCCATGATCCGGGACCTTGTGGATCATGATTTTGAAAAAGTGGACGGCAAGCTTGTGTATGAGGCGGCCTGCGAAGGGGACGAGTTCAGCATTGAACTTTTGAATCAGACAGGCAGGTTTCTCGGCATCGGCTTGACCAACTTAATTCATACCTTGAACCCAAAACGGATTATTATCGGTGGGGGCGTTTCGAAAGCCGGGGATTTTCTGATGGATGGAATCAAAGAAACGATCCATTCCCGGGGACTGACAAGTAAAGCGAAGGAAACGCATATCGTTTTATCTAAATTAGAAGAGCACGCCTCAGCGATCGGGGCTTGCGTATTGATATTAGAAGAATTTTTCTCGAGATAAGAAAAAGCCAGCCGGCAGTGTGAAACTGTCGACTGGCTCTTTTTATGGGTTCATTTGCATCTGCAGGACCATTCCCTCTAACACGTGGATGTTCCTTGCATTGTACCGGATTCCTTTGTAATCAAAAACGAGAATCTGGCTATCTTTCACATTGAGGAGTTCTCCATAGTTTTTTTCGGCCACGATTTTTTGATAGCTGATGGTGGCGATGACATTTTTCCGAGCCAGATACACCTTCATTCCGTTCAATTGCGAACGGATTTTTTTGTCCGGCGGCTCTTCATCATAAAAATAAACAAAATGCAGTTCATTCTCCGTAGAGGATGTAAACTGTTGGATCGACCTCTGTGTCGCATTCTGTGCACATCCCACTAAAAGCCCCAAAACGAGCAACAGCCCCAACCACTTTCTCAATTTACATTCCTCCAAAAGAATAGCTTATACCACTATATGCCGAACCTCTCCCCCGTACCACACCTTCCAGAAAATAACGTACCAGGTCATCCATATTCTGGATGACCTGGTACACCAATCATTTACAATTACATTCCATGTGTCCTTCTCTTTTTAGGAGAGTTTTTACATGTATCTACAAAAATCGTATAATAGGATAGTAGTTTATAGAAAGAGGTGGGTGAATGGAACGCAGGGAGCTTAAGAGAAAGAAAAGACGTAAACGCAGACGTTGGAAAGTCCTCCTATTTGTAGTAGCACTCATATTTTTAATCGGAGGCGTTTATTTATATACCATCTATAACGAAGTTCGTACGACAGTGAACCAGGATTTACATGAAGATGTCACATCCATCGATACCAAACAAACCAAAGAAAAAGTAGATAATAAGGAACCGTTGAACATTCTCCTTCTCGGGGTTGATGAAAGGGAGAATGATGTCGGTCGTTCTGATACGATGATTGTCATGACTCTTGATCCGAACAATGACCAAATGCAAATGGTCAGTATTCCAAGGGATACGTACGCAGAAATTGCCGGTGATGGCCGGAAGACAAGAATCAACCATGCCTACGCTTACGGGGGTAGTGACATGGCCGTAAACACAGTTGAAAACTTCCTTGATATTGAACTGGATTATTACATCCGGGTCAATATGGAAGGTTTATCTCAAGTTGTCGATGCTGTGAATGGAATCACGGTAAATAACGACCGTGCGTTCACCTCAGGTAATTTTAATTTCAAAGAAGGCGAAATTAACCTGGACGGTCGTGAAGCGCTCGCTTTCGTGCGCATGCGTAAGAATGATCCGAATGGAGACTTAGGACGTAATGAACGACAACGCCAGGTCATCCAGGGAATTATTGATAAAGGAGCGCGTCTTGACGCTGTAAACAAAGTTGGTGACGTCATGGATGTACTCGGAGACAATGTGAGCACAAACATGCAGTTCGCAGATATGCGCAGGCTCGTTACCAATTACAGCAGTGCCCGCAAAAATTCGACCACCTATCAAATGGAGGGAGAAAACTTCCGGGCGAATGGCATGTATTTGATTGACATGCCGGAAGAAGAAATTCAAAAAACGCATAATATGATTGTTAATTTTGGTTCTGAATAATACAAAGCCCCCTTCTCGTCACTTGAGAAGGGGGCTTTTCATTTGGCGACAGGACGTCCGGCTTAGGCGGCATCCTGGTCTTCCTTTTTATTTGCTGAATATTTTTTTATGGCTCGGATGATCCCAATGAAAACAAAATAGATACCACAAAACAGGAAGAAACCAAGCACGCTTACAACGGCATCAGCAAACTCCATGTTTCCACTACCGGTGATTTTCTGCTGAATCTCAACCGCAAAAACAAAGACAAGCACCATTGCAAAAGTAAATAAAAACGAAATCGCGGTTATGCTCCATTTTGCTAAGGCATGGAAAAGAATATCTACAAAAATAAGGCCGATGATTCCAAGAATCCCAATAACCCAGAAGTGGAGATCCTTATCAGACAAATTCCACCCCATCATCACCGTGAATTTCAAAATGACGTCATGCCAAACATTGACCACATCAGCCAACAATAAAATAATTTCTCTCATTGCTAGTCTCTCATTCTCCCATCTCTAAATCTAAAACCAATCCCAAGAATAAACTAAAAATACCATAAGGATACTCACTTGTATATGGTTTCTTACAAATACTGTTAGACCTGGTCATCCATGAAATGGATGACCAGGTCTAACAGTTATTTCCATATCACACATACATGTACCGCATCATAACATGTGCGGCAAGCCTGCTCGTCATATCTCTGAAGTCTTTGGTAGGGTCAACTTCTACGATATCCATCCCTTTGACCAGAGGGTGCCTGGAAGCAATAGATACACTGTTTAGCAGCTCTCTCGACGTCAATCCTCCCGGCCCAATAGCAGGACACCCCGGGGCATACGCCTGATCAACCGCATCCATATCCACAGACAAATAAATGCAGTCGCACATATTTTCCAATATCTGTATGACCTGGTCTGTTAGATTATGGATGCCTTTCTCTTCGACGTCGGCCATGGTGTAGGTGTGGATTTTGTGGTCGCGAGCGTAATCTGAGTAGGCTTTGGCATTGGAGAAGTCACGGATGCCTATTTGGACGAGATCTTCTCCCCGGATGACTCCTTCTTCAATTAAACTACGAAACGGGGTTCCGTTTGTCCGTCCGCCATCTTCCACATTTCGCAAATCATGGTGAGCATCCCACTGGATGACGCCGATTCTCCCGTATTTCTCGTGAAAGGCGGAAATACTAGGGAAACTTACTCCATGGTCCCCGCCAAGCATGATGTATTTGGAACAAGCTTCGGTGTCGATCATTTCTTTGACACTCGTCTTCAACCGCTTCCGTGTTTCTTCATTATCCGTGGGATGCACCGGGACGTCCCCAAAATCCAACAACTGCACATCTTCATAGCTTTTATCTTTCTCCCCTGAATACGTACTGTAAGCCCCGAGCGCCCTTCTAATCGACCCCGGGGCTTCCGATGCGCCTGACAATGAAATAGAAGTTTTAGATAAAGGCAGGCCGATAAGCCCTATATCCCCGGTTTTCCCAGGCTCGTAATCCGAAACCGTTTCATCAACTTTCGTCGTATGACGATCTTTGAATCTAGCATCCCTGCCCGGGTTGAGGTACTGAAAAGACACGGGCGCCCCTCCTCTCCCACACCTTTCTTCCACTCTTCCATACAGCCTTGGCATGGTTCGCCGCATAGTGATACGGGATGTATTTATAATTCGGAACGTCCCACAAAACAACATCCGCTTTTCTCCCCACACACAAACATCCGGCAACATCTCCTCTACCAATCGCATGGGCGGCATTGACCGTGACACTATTCCATATCTCCTCCGGGGTCATTCTCATTTTCAATGCGGCAAGCGACATAATCATCTGCAGGTTGTAGGTCACACAACTGCCCGGATTGAAATCAGTGGCCAGGGCGACGGCCGCTCCGCTGTCAATCATTTTTCTAGCATTCGCGTAATGGTCTTTTCCTAAGTAAAAGGTTGTTCCCGGAAGCAGCACAGCGACCGTGTCGCCATCAGCAAGGCTGTCGATTCCCTCATCAGAAGCGGCAACTAGATGATCGGCTGATGCCGCTGCCATAGATACGGCAAGTTCTGTTCCTCCGAGCGGATCGATTTCATCGGCATGAATCTTCGTTTGGAATCCAAGTTCCTGAGAAGCTTTCATGAAACGACGGGACTGCTCAATGGTAAAGACCCCCGTTTCACAGAAAATATCCGTGAACTCCGCCAACCCTTCCTCACTGATTTCAGGAAGCAGGCGGATCATTTCATCAAGAAATGCTTCTTCCTTCCCTTTGTACTCCGGTGGGATCGCATGAGGACCTAGAAAAGTCGAAACTAAATCAAGCAGGCTTTCTTCATTCAATCGTTTGACGACACGCAGTTGTTTCAACTCTGACTCACGCTCAAGCCCATAGCCGCTCTTCGCTTCAAGCGTCGTCACCCCGTGGGACGCGATCTGTTCCAACGTCTGTTTTGCTTTTTCATAAAGATCCGTTTCACTCTCCGCCCGCGTCGCTTCCACTGTGGATAAAATCCCGCCCCCTTGCTGCAAAATCTCCAAATAAGGCACACCGGCCTGCTTCAGCGCCAGCTCATTTTCCCGTGAACCTCCGAAGACGAGATGCGTGTGTGGATCGACGAGACCAGGTGTTACAGTTTTTTCCATAGCATCAACCCGCTCGCTGGCTTTTAGTTTCTGCGCTTCTTCGTTTGTGCCGATCCAGGCGACTTTGCCATCTTCAAAAGCGAGGGCCATGTTTTCCTTCACGTCCAACTGTTTCATGGCATCTCCTTTTAACGGACCTTCGGCAGGTAAAATCAATTGCCCAATATTTTCAATCAGCGTATCGTACATCACTGCTCCCTCCTCTTCATTGGAATATCAATCTCATGCTTATCCGCTTCTTCCATTGCTTTCTCATAACCCGCATCAGCGTGACGAAGAATGCCCATGCCAGGGTCTGTCGTGAGGACACGTTCCAACCTTTCTTCAGCAAGGTCTGTGCCATCAGCTACAACGACCATTCCTGCATGAAGGGAGTAGCCCATTCCGACACCACCGCCATGATGGAACGAAATCCACGAGCCGCCAGCCGCTGTATTGATGAGCGCGTTCAGCACCGCCCAGTCTCCGACCGCATCACTGCCATCCAGCATTGATTCCGTTTCTCTGTTTGGGGAGGCGACCGATCCACAATCCAGATGATCCCTTCCGATCACCACGGGCGCACTCAATTCACCTTTTCTCACGAGCTCATTAATCGCCATCCCCATCTTCTTCCGCTCCCCATATCCGAGCCAGCAAATCCTTGAAGGAAGGCCTTGAAACTGGACTTTTTCCTGTGCCATGTCAATCCACCTCAACAGCTTCTCATTTTCAGGAAAAAGTTCTTTGATGAGCTGGTCAGTGCGGTAGATATCTTTCGGATCACCGGACAAAGCGGCCCAGCGGAAGGGTCCTTTCCCTTCACAAAACAATGGACGTATATAAGAAGGAACGAAGCCAGGAAAATCGAACGCGTCCTTTACGCCTTCCTCTAGTGCGACCTGGCGGATATTGTTCCCGTAATCAAAAACGATGCTGCCTTTCCTTTGGAACTGAAGCATGAGTTCTACATGTTTGGCCATGGATTTTGATGAAAGACGCACATATTCGTCAGGATTCTTTTTCCTTAAAACGGCTGCTTCTTCTAGAGAATATCCCACAGGCACATAACCATTCAGAGGATCATGGGCAGATGTTTGATCTGTGACAATATCGATCTCCAGTCCATTTTGTAAAAGTCGTTCATGCATTTCTGCCGCGTTTCCTAAGAGAGCGATTGAAAGAGCCTCCCCATTTGCCTTCGCTTCTTTTGCCCATAAAACCGCCTCTTCCATAGACGCTGTGCTCACATCACAGTAGCCGGACTGAAGGCGCTTTGAAATCCGCTCAGAGTCCACTTCCACCGCAATGACGACTCCACCGTTCATCGTGACCGCAAGCGGTTGAGCCCCTCCCATACCTCCAAGGCCTGCGGTCAGTGTGATCGTTCCTTTCAAAGAGCCTCCAAAATGTTTTTCAGCAAGGGATGCGAAGGTTTCATACGTCCCTTGCAGAATGCCTTGTGACCCAATATAGATCCAGCTTCCTGCGGTCATTTGGCCGTACATCATCAGCCCTTTTTGATCAAGCTCATGGAAATGCTGCCAGTTCGCCCATTTCGGGACCAGCACGGAATTCGAAAGCAGCACCCTCGGCGCGTTCTCATGCGTTTTAAAAACGCCCACTGGCTTCCCGGACTGGACGAGCATTGTTTCGTCCTTTTCCAGACGCTTCAACGTTGCGACGATTGCATCAAACGCTTCCCAGTTCCGCGCCGCTTTTCCAATGCCGCCATAGACGACGAGCTCTTCCGGTATTTCTGCGACCTCTGGATCAAGGTTATTGCAGAGCATCCTTAAAACCGCCTCCTGCTCCCACCCTTTACATTCCAACTGCACGCCAGTTTTGGCTTTCACTTTACGAGTTGTCGACATAAGTTTCTCCTCCTTCATGAACGGATCGCCATTTTTTCCAATCAAAAGCACTCTCCTTCAACCATTTCTCTGCGTTTTCGATATCCTTAGAAAACACCCGGTCCTGCGTCACTTTCGGCACAACACTCCTTGCAGATTTCCAAAGATCCTGGGCAAGGACCGATGCCCGCTCAATCCCCCTAAGTTCCAGCGCCTGCAGACTGCAGATCAACTCGATCGCTATAACTTTTGTCGCGTTGTCGATGACCATGGCTGCGTGCCGCGCTGCTGTGGTGCCCATGCTCACATGATCTTCCTGATTCGCAGACGATGGAATCGAATCGACGCTAGCGGGGTGGGCGAGTGTTTTATTTTCAGAAACTAACGATGCAGCGACGTACTGAACAATCATCAAGCCTGACTCCAAACCCGGATTGGCACTGAGAAACGGGGGGAAGTCGTTCAACTGCGGGTTGACGAGCCGTTCGATCCGGCGCTCAGAAATATTAGCCAGTTCACTGATCGCTATTTTTAAAAAGTCCATCGCAAAAGCGATTGGCTGGCCGTGGAAGTTGCCACCGGACACGACTACTTTTCCACCTTCTAAAAGCAGAGGATTGTCCGTCGCCGCATTCATTTCAATCGTCAATTTTTCCCGGACGTAATGCAGCGTCTGCCATGTCGCCCCGTGCACTTGTGGAATACATCGTAAGGAATAAGCGTCCTGTACCCTTTTTTCTCCTTGAAAAGTGACGAGATGGCTACCGTTTATTAGATGCCGCATCCGCTCAGCCACCGCCATTTGTTCCGGGTAGCCGCGCGCTTCATGGATGCTCGGGTGAAAAGCATCACGAATGCCCTCCAGCGCCTGCAACGTAAGACTTGCCACCCAGTCACACTGCAAAGCCAGCCGCTCTGCTTCGATGTAATTGATGACTCCGACTGCCGTCATCGCCTGCGTTCCGTTAATAAGCGCAAGCCCTTCTTTTGCTTTCAACGATAATGGCTTCAAGGACAGCCGCTGCAATATATCTTTTGTTGTATGTCGATCTCCTTCGTAAAAAACTTCCCCTTCTCCCATCAGGACGAGCGCCAGATGGGCGAGCGGAGCCAAGTCCCCGGAAGCCCCGAGTGATCCTTTTGACGGAATGACCGGATGGACGTGAAGGTTTACGAGATCGCAAAGTCTCTGAACGATGACTTCCCGGACGCCCGAATAGCCTTTCATGAGAGCATTCAACCGGAGCACCATCATGGCACGGCTCACTTTTTCAGAAAAAGGTTCCCCCACTCCGCACGCATGCGAACGAATCAGATGGTGCTGCAGGCTGTCGACGTCTTCCGCAGCAATTCGGACATCACTCAATTTTCCGAACCCTGTGTTGATGCCGTACACCGAGTGCCCTCTCGTCACGATTTCCTCTACGGTTTCTCTGCTTGCCCGGACATCGATCAGGCTCGTTTTGGATAAGCCGATTTTGGCATTTTCAAAGCATATTCCCTTCATTTGCTCGATGGATAAGTCTCTTCCATTCAGTTCGATCATCCACAATCCCCCTTTCACACGAAAAGATTCTGGTGGATTTTCTACAAAAAGAGGCGACAATGGCATGGGAAATACCATTGTCGCCCCCTCATCGCTCATGACTATAGGCCACCTATTCTTTATATATGATTGATACCGAGTCCAAATGTCTCATGTTCCAAACCTTTTACCGGCGCCCCAATCGTCCCGTAAAAAGCGACGGCGATCCACTCGCCTTCTCCGGATCTGTCATAAGGCTTTCCACGCACGACGGCAAAGCGAAGCCCAACGGTCCGCATCATATTGCCCACTCCGATTTGTCCGCGCGTCACGCCCTGCAAAGATTCTAAGATCGCATGATAAAGGGCATGCGTCTCCCTGTAGATGTTTTCTGCGATGATCCCATTCCGTTTAGCAGCGGTTTCGACTGCCGCAATCACTTTTTGCACCTCCATGGAACCCGCTTTCCCTTGGCAGTAATCCACCTGTTCAAATGCCGGACCAAAAAGCTCCATTTCGGTTTCATTCAAGGAAGCGAGCAACATCGCAAGTTTTCCTATTTTCACCGTCTGGGTCATACCATCTCCACCCTACTCATCACTAATAACTACTTAAATTGTAACCGCTTTCTTAAATGTCCGCAATACAAAAAAGATGACCTCATCCAAATGGACCAGGTCATACAGTATTTTCCATATTATTCAATTTCAAATACAGCCTGTAGTAGGCGGAGAAAGCGAGAAAGGCGATGATGGATCCGGTGAAGATTGGGATGATCAGCGGGAAGATGTACAGACTGACGGCCAGAATGAATCCTGAACTGATGGCGACTGTCAAAAACAACACCGGACTGACAAATGTAAGCATCAACGCTTTTTTCAGTGCCGCTCCTACTTTTAAATCAAAATGGACGAGCGTGCTGAACGTGTTAATCGTGTAAACAAACAGCAGTATTCCCAAGATCAGAAACAGATTCATAAGCAGGGAACTTGTCGTAGAAAAATAATAAAGATCAACGGCGAGCACACTCCACAGAAGAGTAAGAACGATTCCAGCCTTCATGCTGTTTTTGTAATTCTCTTTATAATAGCTGAGGTATGACCGGTCAGCCGTCTCTTTATGATCCTTCCTCACCCAGTCACGTGCTTTCGCAAACATGGCAGTTGTGGCAGGGAAAAAGATGAAAGGCAGCAAAAGGACAAGCGGTGGCAGCAAATACCACAATTCCCTTACGTCTCCGATGTTCAATAAGCTCAACAATAATAGCGCCACAGGCAAATTGAACAACACCCACTGAAGGTTGGTTAATGCAAATTTACTGATCCACTCGCTGACGGCATAAAGGCCGCCTCTGATTCCTGATGACTGTTTCATAATCTTCCCCTTCCTAATTAGAAAAGCGCAAGCGCCCCGTAAGACACGACACGCATAAGCAAAACGGCTGTAGGAAGGTGATTTTTCCTTCCAACAGACGATTTGCTTATGTCGCGAGTGCCTGGGCGCTGGAGCTGGCCCACACTTCTGTGATCCATAGTAAATATAAAAACCCCTCAAAAGTCAGAGGGGTTTTGCTGTTTCCAAATTAAGCCCACCACATCTCCGTTGCCGGTTCTTCAATCAGCACGGACTTCAAGTTTTTCACGGCTTGATTGAATCCTTCGTTGATCGACATGATCGGATCTTCGTGCTCGATACTGACGACATGATCGTAGCCGTACGTACGAAGAGCACTGATGATATTAGACCATTCTTCAATTCCGTGACCGTAACCGACGGAGCGGAAACTCCAGGCGCGTGTCTGCACGTTTCCGTAATTCTGCATGTCTGTCAAACCGTACATGTTCACGTTATCCTGATCGATGTACGTGTCTTTCGCATGGAAGTGATGGATCGCATTTTCTTTACCCAAAATCTTGATCGCTGCTACTGGATCGATGCCCTGCCACCAAAGGTGACTTGGATCAAGGTTCGCCCCGATGGCGTCACTTGTCGCTTCACGAAGCTTCAACATCGTATAAGGCGTGTGGACAAGGAATCCTGCGTGCAGTTCAAGACCGACTTTTACATTATGTTCTTCGGCAAACTTCCCTTGCTCTTTCCAATAAGGGATCAGTTTTTCGTTCCACTGCCATTCTAACACATCTGAATATTCTGGTGGCCATGGAGTAACCGGCCAGTTCGGAGCCGTATCGTTTTCATGCCCGCCTGGTGTACCTGAGAAAGTATTCACGACAGGGACATCCATCAAGCTTGCTAGTCTCACTGATTTTACAAACGCTTCATGAGACTCTTCAGCGAAGGCTTTATCCGGTGAAACCGGGTTGCCGTGACAGCTGAAAGCACTGATGGTAAGCCCGCGGTCATGAACTTTCTTTAAGTACTCGTTTCGTTTCTCTTCACTTTCAAGGAGCTCATCTACGTTACAGTGAGCATTGCCAGGGTAGCCGCCTGTCCCGATTTCGACCGCTTTCAAGCCTGCTTCTTTCGCGTGGTCCAACATTTCTTCAAAGGATTTATCGGAAAATAATACAGTAAAAACGCCTAATTTCATGAACAATCTCCTCCTGCTAGGTTTATAGTTTCACACTTGTTCCTGTTTCACTGCTTTGATAGATGGCTTCCATCAATTTCGTCACTTTCAGCGCCTGTTCCGGCTTCACGACTAATTCGTCATTTCCTAAACAGCTGTCGATAAAGTTTTCCGCCTGAGCAAGACCAGGGGTAGGCTCGCCTTCACGGATTTTCGCTGTACTATCAAGCAGTGCCCCGTATTTCGCTTGATAGAGTTCAAAAGGATAGACGCTGAGTCCACCGTCGACACCAGAGATCGAAAGCGAAGTATGGTCTTCCTTGATGTTAGCCGCCCATGAGCATTCAAACTGCAAGGACACTCCGTTTTCAAACGTAATGTAACTCGTCACATGATCATCAACGTTGAACGATTCATGATCGAATGCTCCCCAGTCGTTCACCTGTCCTGGAGTCTTGCTTAAACGGTCATACGTGCGCCCCATCACTTCGACAGGTTTTGGGTCATCCAGAAGCCAAAGCGCAAGGTCGAGCAAATGACAGCCGAAATCGATCAAACTGCCGCCGCCTTGCAAATCTTTATTCGTGAATACACCCCAACCTGGAACCTTACGGCGTCGCATCGCTTGTACTCTCGTTACGAGAGGATCTCCAATTTCATTATGAAGGATCGCTTTTTTAGCCAGCTGTGCTTCCGGTGTGTAGCGGTAGTGGTAAGCGATTGATAAAAGGCGGTCATTTTTCTCTGCCGCTTCCATCATCGCTTCGCATTCTTCTGTCGTAATCGCCATCGGCTTCTCACATAACACGTGGACACCAGCTTCAAGGGCGGCAATGGAAATCTCCGCATGAAACTTGTTCGGCGTACAAATCGTGACCGCATCGACTTTTGCGAACATATCTTTATAATCTTTGAAAACGTAGGGAATCTGATGGGCTTCGGCTACTTCTTCCGCTCGTTGTTCATTCACATCCTGAACAGCCGTCAGCTCCACTTTGTCTTTTAAATCAAGGAAAGAGGGAATATGCCGTCCTTGGGCAATTCCCCCTACTCCGATGATTCCCATTTTCAGACGTGTCATTTGGTGACTTTCTCCAGGCTGCTGATCTGTCTCGTTTCGCCTGAGCGGAGGGCACCGAGGATGACTTCCAGTGATTTCATACCTTCTTCTCCGGTGATCAGAGGCTCGGTATCATTCACAATGCTGTCAACGAAGTGGTCGATGACGTGAGAATTGCTTTGTCCGCCTTCTTCATTGGATTGAATCTTCCCTAGCTGATAATTGACGATATCGCCATTTGTATATTGAGCAATCAAGGAGTATTCGGGATCGTCTTCAAGGCGAAGCGTTCCTTTTTCCCCATAGATCACTGTCGAATTGTCTTCATTCGGGTTGTATGCCCAGCTTGCTGCCATCGTTCCGACAACGCCAGATTGAGAGCGTAGAATGCAGACAGCATTATCATCAACCGTAATGTCTTTCTTCGCATTGTTCTCGACAAAGCCTGCGACATCGACGAATTCTTCACCAAGGATGTAGCGGAGCAGGTCTGCTTTATGTACTCCTAAATCTCCCATGGCACCGATGAACGCCTGATCCTTCTTGAAGAACCAGCTGTCTTCCCCTTCAGCACTCCATCCTTCTGGTCCACCGTGACCGAAGGCTGTACGGAAGCTGTAGACTTTTCCAATAGCGCCTGATTCAATCAGTTCTTTCGCTTTCACGTGTGAAGGAACGAAACGCTGGTTGTGGGCGATCATCAATTTCTTACCGTTCTTTTCAGCCGCTTGAATCATTTCTTCCGCTTCTTCTTTAGAGGTTGCCATCGGCTTTTCACAAAGGACATGGGCACCGGCATTCAGTGCAGCAATGGAGACGGGTGCATGCAAATAGTTCGGCAGGCAAACGCTTACCGCATCCACTTCTTCTTTCTTTAACAGCTCTTCATAATCTGTGTAAAGAGTTGCCCCGTGCACTTGCGCTACTTCTCTTGCACGTTCTTCAACAATGTCACATACGGCTGTGACTTCAACATTTTTATTCGCTACGTATTCGGGAAGGTGACGGTTTTGAGCAATACTTCCGCATCCAATTACAGCAATTTTCAATTGTGTCATAGTAAAAAGCTCCTTTATGATTTAGTTGAAATTTCTTCTAAAGGTTGAGCATTTCCGTACACAGGTGTCGGCGTTTCTGTGTTCTTCGCCCATTTCACACCATTACGGATGACGGTTTGTACTTCTTTGTTGTAATAGGTCGGGTACGTTTCATGTCCCGGACGGAAATAAAAGACCTTCCCTCTTCCACGACGGAAAGTAGCCCCACTACGGAACACTTCTCCACCTTCAAACCAGCTGACGAAAATCAATTCTTCAGGTGTCGGGATATCAAAATGTTCGCCATACATTTCTTCTTTTTCAATTTCGATGAACTCGCCGATGCCTTCGGTGATCGGATGACTTGGATCAACGACCCAGATGCGTTCTTTCTCATCTGCTTCACGCCACTTCAAATCACAGGACGTGCCCATCAACTTTTTGAACGGCTTAGAAAAGTGAGCAGAGTGAAGAACGACAAGTCCCATGCCTTCAAGTACGCGCTGCTTTACTTTTTCCGCAATTTCATCCCGCACTTCATCATGGGCTTTATGTCCCCACCAAACGAGTACATCCGTTTCTGCAAGCACTTCATCGGTCAAACCATGCTCTTCCTCATCCAATGTCGCTGTCTTTACATTCTCATGATCCTCCCCAAGAAAATCCGCGATCGCACTATGAATGCCCTCTGGGTATATATCAGCAACGACCTGGTTTTCTTTTTCGTGACGGTTTTCATTCCATACTAGTACGTTCATGTTCATTCCCCTTTTCTTTATAAATAAGCGCTTTCTTTCTGAGAAAAAATTAATCTGCTTGTTTGATTGGTTTCCTAGGATGGCAGGAATCCCGTTCTACGATGACCGTAGGAATGATCACGCTTTTTTTGATCATATCCGGCCGGTTCAATAAATCGATCAAGCTTCTTGCTGATTCATGGCCCAATTGAAACGACTGTGTATCTACTGTTGTTAATGCGGGATTGGATAAACGGGCAATCATCGTGTTGTTGAACCCGACAATGCTCATATCCTCCGGCAGATTCAAACCTTTGGAGGTCAAAGCTCTCATGACGGTCAAAGCATTATAATCATCGGTGATGACAAGGCCTGTCGGTGGATCCTTTACCTGCAGCAGTTCCTCCACCACTTGATCGGCATCCGCCAGTCCCGATTGGATATTTTTTTGTAAATTCTTGTCTTCCTCTAAATGACCATTCGCCAAAGCTTGTCGAAATCCTTCTAAACGGTCCCTGGCCACTTCGAAATGATAGTCGCCTCCGATAAAGCCGATTCTCTCATGACCCAGTTGAATCAAATAATCCGTCACTTCTTTACTTGCGAGGATGTTGTCGTTATCCACAAACATCGTTTCACCTGCTCGATTCACAGGTTTTCCAACCATCACGAAAGGGAAATTGCACTCCCGCAAGTATGGGACGACTTGATCATCTTCACGGGAATACAAGACGATGACACCATCGACCCGCTTTCCTTGCACCATTTTGACAACTTCTTTGAAGATCGCTTCTTCCGTATTGCCTGTTGTCAAATAAATGCTGTAATCCTCTTCATGACATGCATCACTGATTCCCCTCAACAGTTCTGAGAAAAAGGGGTTATCAAAAGAGTGGACGGTAGAAACTTTGGTTACAATGCCGATCGTCTGCGTTGATTGGCTGACGAGGACGCGGCCATTGTAATTGATGTGATACCCCAGTTCCTCCATCACTTTTCTCACTTTCCGTTTCGTCCGTTCGCTGATTCGCGGACTATCGGAGATGACTCTGGATACCGTAGAAGGAGCGACATTCGCAACTCTCGCCACATCTTTAATCGTGACAGACACGCCCATCGCCTCCTTTCCTCTATTCATCTTTCATTTTCTAATTCAAACCCATTCGATGGATCGGAATGACCGATCACTCGCCCCTCTTATAGAAGGGATGAAAAGCTTATTTGACCGCACCTTCGGATACGCCATTGATGATTTGTTTTTGGGCGAAAAAGTATCCGATGATGACCGGAAGGATGGCAATCGTCAGACCTGCAAGTGCCAGATGCCATTGTTTCGTGTATTGACCGAAGAAGTAGAACATCTTCAATGGAATCGTCGCATTGGATTCACTCAATACAAGGGAAGGCAATAGGTAATCGTTCCAGATCCAAATAACGTTCAAGATCGCCACGGTTACGGATATTGGCTTCAACAATGGGAAAATGATGTACCAGAACGTTTGGAAACGGTTCGCTCCATCGATGATAGCCGCTTCGTCCATGGATTTAGAAATCCCTGTCATCGCACCGTGATAAAGGAAGATCGACAAACTACAACCGAAACCAAGGTACATGAAGATCAATCCACCAGCGTTCAACATGTCCGCTTGGCCGAAAATAGAGACGAGTGGAATCATGACCGACTGGAACGGGATCAACATCGCAGCAACGAAGATGAAGAAAATAACGCCGCTGAGTTTACTTTTGTTCCTGGCTAGTGCATATCCCGCCATGGAAGAAAACAGGATGATGATCGCGATACTCAAACCTGTAATCAAAACCGAGTTGAACAGTGACTTCAAGAAAGCCAAATCAATGAAAGCTTCTACAAAGTTTGCGAATACGACTTCTTCAGGGAACCCTAGAACACCAGAAAAGATATCACGCTTTGTTTTGAATGCATTGACGATCATCAAATAGAAAGGCGCAATCCAGATGAGACCAAGCAGAAGGCCGAGAATTTCGATGGAAATTAAATTCCGTTTTTCTTTATTCTTATTCATTACATCTCAACCTCCCGTTTCTTGTTGTAATACACTTGCGTCAATGCTATGACAGCAACGATCAAGAAAAAGATAACAGCTTTAGCCTGAGCGTAAGCCATTTGATTATCAGAGAACGCGGTACGTACAATTTCCATTGCTACCATCTGCGTCGAGTTGAATGGTCCGCCGTTTGTCAGGGACAAGTTCTGGTCATAGATCTTGAAGGCCATGGAAAGCGTTAAGAACATACTAACCGTAAATGCCGGGGCAACGAGCGGGAACGTGATGTTTTTGAAGCGTTGGAAGCTGCTTGCTCCGTCAATCTTCGCTGCTTCAATCAACTCTTTCGGAATGTTTTCAAGGTAAGCAATGTAAATGATCATGATATACCCAGCCATCTGCCATGCGGTCAGGATGACAAGGCCCCAGAAACCAGTGTTCGTCGTAGACAGCCAACCGTTCAATCCTTCAATTCCTGTAAGACCGGCAATATCTCCGAATACACTGATGAAAATGAACTGCCAGATAAACCCTAAAATCAGACCACCGATCAAGTTCGGCATAAAGAAGACGGTACGCAGAAGGTTGCCTGACTTGATGTTACGAGTAACAAGAAGAGCCAGTCCAAGACCCATGATGTTCAAGAGAATGACGGTTACCACAGCGAATTTAACCGTGAACCAGATCGAATCCATGAATTCACTTTCCTGGAAAAGGTTAATGTAATTCTCAAAACCTATGAATGCATTTGCTGTAATCCCGTTCCAATCCGTGAAGGAATAGAAGAGACCATATAAGAAAGGAATGACAACGACTATACCAAGACCCATGATCACCGGCGTCAGGAACAGCCAGAAAGATAAACTTCGATTCTGCATGTATTACTCCTCCAATACTTTAAGCGGGACGAACCGCACGTTATGATATCGATTTCATATGATTGGATAAAACATCCCATCTATTAACATACTTACCTATTTAAATATCCTAATAGAGGGGATCTTTTATAGTACCAGTAAGGGCAGCAAGCCCTTACTGGTTCCAATTCTACTGCTTATTGACGAGCATCTTCCCAAGCTTGAGTCGCTCTTTGTTCTACTTCTTCCCAGCTGATGTCTCCAGCAAGGTATTCTTGTACAGCTACTCCGAATGCGTCTTCAGTCCAGCCAGTCGGCGCTCCAAGGAAGACCCATCCAAGCGTGTTGCCTTCGTTTGCATACTCATAGATTTCCTGAGAAATCGGATCTGCAATTTCCTGATCTTCATAACCTTCGTAAGCAGGAATGAACTTGAATTCTTCTGTTACGAATTGCTTTCCTTTTTCAGATGTGTACATCCAATCTAAGAAATCCTTACTTGCTTGTACAACTTCATCTTCAGACTCTTTGTTCACAACCCAGTAGTTCGGTACACCAACAGGGATGCTTCCTTCGTAACCTTCTACAGGAATTGGAAGAAGGCCGACGTTGTTCTCAGCAAATTCAGGATCCATGGATTCAACTGTGTTGTAAACCCAGTTCCCTTGCTGAATCATCGCCACTTTACCAAGAGAGAAGTTTTCTTCAACCTGTTGAGAGTAGTCAAGGCTCAGTGTCGGTTGAACAGAGTACTCATTTTGAAGGTCTACGAAACGCTTCATTTGGTCACCCATCTGGAACTCAATCGTATCCGCTTCATAAGCTTCCATGATGTCATTGTTAAATTCATCTGCAATATACGCATTGGCTAAGTGGTTACCGATGACCCACTTCTCTTTAGCCGGGAAGGCGAAAGGTGCATCGATTCCAAGCTCACCTTTTTGATCTTCCAACGTTTGAACAGCTTCTTCTAGAGCTTCAAATGTTGTGATTTCATCCGCATTGATTCCTGCTTCTTCAAAAACTTTCTTGTTATAAAGAAGGCCGTATCCTTCTTGGTTGAAAGGAAGCCCTAACACTTGATCATTACGAGATACGCCGGAAAGTGTACCTTCTAGAGCTGCGTTTGCTGCATCTGTATCAGAAAGGTCGGCTAAGTATTGCTCATACTCATCGACGTCTGTCGGTCCACCGACGTTGAAGATGTCAGGCTCTTCACCAGAAGAGAAAGATGTCTTCAGTGATGCACCGTAGTCGTTTCCTCCACCAACGGTTTTAACATTGATGTTCACGTCCGGGTTTTCTTCTTCGTACATGGAGACAAGCTCTTCAAACTGGTCTTTGAATTCTACTTTAAACTGAAAAACATCGACGGTAACGGCATCGCCTGAAGCATTGTCGTCTGAACTACTGCTGTCGTCGGATCCAAATGAACAACCAGAAAGAGCTACAGTAGACGCTAACAGTGCTGTCGCAATCCCAGAATAAAACTTGTTTCTTTTCATCTCATCCACCCCTATTTTTTTATCAATCATTGAATCCGCTTACATACCACATCTAAGAAAAGAGTTTTCCAACTTGTGAAACCTACGCGCATACGTTTGCGCAAATGGCAGTTAAAAAACTCATCAGCTTGTCCACAATGAGTATAAAAAGAGCTATTAATTAAGATGTGAATACGTTTGCACAAAATCCATTGATTAATGAAGTTGAGTAAATCATAACACGGGGGGCATACAAATACAACACCATTTTTCAAATAATTCTCCAAATAGACAGTGTTTCCATAGATTCGTTTTTTCCTGCCTTTTATGTGTCGTGTCATGAACTTACGTGATTCCACATACTTTGTAAGAGTGAGGTGAAAGAAATGAAGAAAAAGAATGGTCCGATCAATTGGGAGGCTTTTTCAGAAAATGTAGAGAAGGTATTAGGGGAAGATTTCTGGAACGACATGCATCATGTCATTCCCAAGCGCGGTCCTTCTTACGACTTTTTTGAAACAAAAGATCAGGCTGTCCTTGTTATTGAACTGCCCGGCCTAACAAAGAGTGACCCGGTCTATCTAACCCAGGAGGGCACTTCTATGATTATCAGAGGGGAGATTACTCCCAATTACCCAGTAGCGGAAGAAGATTTAATTCATAACGAACGAATGAAAGGAAGCTTTAAACGTGTCATCCCCGTCCCCTTCCATTATACAGCGGAAGATATCGTGACCGCCTACAAAGACGGTCTTTTGACCGTCACCATTTTTAAACGACAGAAAAACAGGGACATTCCGATTGAATTAGAAGACCATCAATAATGCAAAAAGATTTCTTTTTCATCGGAGCTCTTTTTTTGTAAACGAACTTCAATTGCGCCGTTCTGGTATTGGGCATATCCATTTCTTCTACTCGTCTGAACGGGCAGAGCAATCTCCATCCGATCAGCCCAAATCCCGCTTACAAACAGCTTCCCGCTTCCAACACTCAATCTGATCTCTTCTACATCCACTTCATAAGGAACGGGGATGGTGACGACTACTTCCCTCATCAGTTCCACCACTTTATAGTCACTGCTCGGTTGGTTCGTCTTCTGCTGATCTTTTGGTGTCAAAGCATCCTGGATCGACTTTTGTACGAAATCATTCATTTTCCCCATATCCATGAAATCATCAGGAAGAAAAGAACTCTCTTTCCCCAAAGGATTAAACCAATTCTTAATGTCTTTCATGCTTATCTTTTCCTTTCATACATTAGTGATAGGAGGTGATGATATGAGTCATATTCAATTTAAGAATTTATCCGTTGACCAAATCAGTGCCACATCGGGAATCTTTTCAGGAACAAACCTCCAATCTGGATTTAAAGCCGTGCAACAGAGCTGGGAAGGAAACGGAAGAATCATTGGTCACAAAAACACCCTTCAACACAATAAACATTTAGTCATCAAACGGCCTTCTAAAAGAGTGTAAACGTTATGTTCTTTAAAAAACGTCGTCACAAGCAAACGGATATTGATGATCTTGTAAAAGAAATACATGAATTAAAACAAGTCATCCAAGGGATGCAGGGGAAGCATGTGGAATACCATATTCATTTTGACCAAGTGGATATCCATGATCCCAACCTTGAGCAGCTGACGTTCCAGTTGGACCATCTAGATATCGATGAATTGAGTGGAGCCCTTAACATGGGGAACAATTTCGGTGTGAATGTTAAACCGAAGAATTCTTCCCGTCCAGAACTTAGTCGAACGGACAATGGTTTAAAGTTCAGCTTCAAATCAAAGGAGGATTCCTAATATGGCCGGTTTATCTCCTTATTTTTTTATAGGAAACATAAGGATTGGAACCATTGAAAATGCCTCCTGTTTGAACATGGGAAACAATATCCCGACAGGATTTGAGAGTCACCAAAAACATAACCAAGGGTTTGGGAACGTATTTGGTGACGGCAATACTCTTGAAGGGTTACGTTCTATTTTAAGTGATTCTGCCATCCTTGATCTAATGTCACAGGAAAACGACCAGGAAATTCCAGAGTGGGTGCAAAAACTAATAGAAAAGAAAATGGAGAATCATCCTGTAGAATGATCGGCTCCATTCTCCTCTTTTGATGGACGTACCATTTTCGTGATCGGCATATCGATTTCATCATTATCATGAATGACATTGACATTATAAGAAATGATATTCCCTTCCCCTACGACTGTACCAAGGGCCGCATTCTGCTTTTCCTGTGTTTCCCAATGAGTTTGAGTATTCGGACCAACAAATATGCCGGAGTTATTCGTCATATGGTTGACATAGATGGAATCAAACCGAATATCGATTCTAATTCCTCCTATACCTGGACGTTTGGTTGAGGGTTGCTGACGGTAGGGTTAACGATTGGTGTATCATTAACATCATTATCAATAATGGTATTCACATTATTGGTCGCAATGAAAAAGCCAACGGGAATTCCTGCAGCATTATTGTTCTTCCCTTGCCAGGACCAATCCGGCTGATTATTTTGCCCTGTAGATATGATTCCATTTTCAGTAATCGAGTTGACAGCAATTTGATTGAAGACGACGGATACGGGCATTCCTATTCACCTCACCTTTTCTTCTGATATCCTATTCTAGAACATTTGGAATGTGCCTTTTTCGGACAAACCTACTTCTCCTCCATGCTTCCCGTAACACTCAAAACACAAATCAATCTCAAGGAGCGATCCATCTGTAACTGTACACACTTCATAGTCACGAAGTTCTTTTTTACACTTCCAACAAACGCTGTGAATTTCATTCATTTCCTGCATCGTCTCTTTCCAGTCCATTCGTATTCCACCTTTAGTTGTTTAGTTATAGCGTCATCTTACGCGGTCCGTAAACACTTTCAAAGTCAGTAAATCGTCCAATTCCCTCTACCTTTGATTGTCACTTTTCTACTTTCTACTGGTTATTTTTCATTTTTGGAAGGGAATTCGACAATGGAAATCTAATCTTGATAAGTGGAGTAGAAAATGAGGATGAAAGGAAAGGGATCCATATGAATACACCTATACCTATCGCAGTACAGCTGTACACCTTACGAAATGAAACGGCCACAGACTTCGCCGGCACGTTAAGGAAAGTTGCCGATTTAGGCTTTGATGCCGTGGAGTTTGCCGGTTTTGGTGACATGACCGCTTCCGAGGTCAAACGTTTATTAGATGAACTTGGCTTAAAAGCCGCTTCCAGCCATGTCCCTTTAGAAGAACTGAAGAACAATCTTCCCCAGGTCATTGAGGATCAAAAAACGATTGGAAGTGAATATGTAGTTTGTCCGTACATCGAGGAACGAAGCGAATCTGATTATGTGCATTTAATTGAGGATTTGAAAAAAATCGGTGATGAATGCCGTCAACATGGGCTTACTTTGTGCTATCATAATCATGACTTCGAATTAGATCCGCTGCCAGACGGAAGAAAACCACTGGACGCGATCCTTGAGGAAACAGATGAGAACCAAGTCCAGGCGGAGTTTGATATCTACTGGCTTCAAAAGGCAGGCGACCAACCTTCTGCATGGATCGACCGCTATCAGGGGCGTACGCCATTGATTCATTTGAAGGACATGACCCTTGATGAAGAACAATACTTTGCGGAGCTCGGGACAGGCGGCGTTGATTTGGATACCGTGTTTGTCCTTGGCGAAAAAGCCGGGGTGAAGTATTGGATCGTCGAGCAGGATGAAAGCCGACGCACTCCTTTAGAAAGCTTGGAGATCAGTATGAATTACTTAAAAGAGAAGTTTCCTCAACTGAATAAATAAGCAGAAGGGCGTGAGTTCCTCACGCTCCTTCTTTATGTAAGGAGATACAAATGGACAACGGACTTGTATTATGGATTTATGATTTTTCTGAAGCCGAATGGGTGGATGCACTCATGGTCTTCTTATCATCATGGGGATACAAAGCGATGATTGCTTTATTCTTTTTATTGACTTTGGCTAAAAAGACTCGGAAGCTCGGAATTGCAGCCATAGCTGCATCTTTGATGGGACTAGTCATCAGCAGGGCTATTCGCTGGATCGCGCCTAGGGAAAGACCTTTCGTAGCCCTTGAAGAGATCACGCCCTTGATCGAAAAAGAAGCAAGTGCTTCTTTTCCCAGTGAGCAAGCATTATTTGTCGGCATCTTTATCGCCTTGGTGTGGATGATCGGAAGCAGATTTAGATGGATCGGGGTTCTTCTTGGTTTGATTATTCTTATTTCAAGAGTATATCTAGGTCATCATTATGTTTCAGATGTGCTGATCGGGGTTGGTTTAGGTGGGTTTCTTTTCGCCACCCTCTACAACTTATCCAACACCCAGCAGTGTTTGCGGTTAGAAAAAGAGAAAAGCCTCACCTCTTAAAAAAGAGTCAGGCTTTTATTTATTCTGGTGGATTCTCCATTTATTAAACTCCAGATATTCACGGAATTGTTCTTTAGAGATCCCTGAATTCATCGCTTCTTGAACCAAATTCATCCAATCCTTGTCCAGCGTTTCATCCTGAGGTTCATTTTCTCCGTGGAGTAAAAAGTTGATGGAAACGTCTAGTTCCTGAGATATTTTAGTCAAGAACTGAATGGAAGGGTTGGTCTGGATATTCCGCTCAATCGAACTCAAATAAGATTTTGCGACTCCCGCCCTTTCGGCCAATTCAGATAGCGACATATGTCGGTCTTTGCGAATTTTTTGAATGCGTTCACCGATCATGATCTCACCTTCTTTCCTATTGATTTGAGTATAGCACAGATTGAACAACCGTTCTATTTAAAGCACGAAAAATCAATACGGAGTCCTATGTATGCTTTGGTTTTCCCCATTATGTATACTTCCTATTCCCTATCTTTTATTATCGTCCAATCCTACCAATTATTTAGTGAAAGTTTTACTTTAACGAACGGTTTTCAGCTTTAGTTCAATAGATGGCAGATCAAATTTAGATTAAAATGAATCACTTTCGTGCAGGATTCACACACTAACTGTAAAAATGAGTGAGAATTCTTAGGAAAAGGTGAACAAGATGAATGACATTGTGGAGCAGTTTGAAATTACATTCAACCAAATCCATCAACATTTGAAAGAACTGAATGCCTTCCCGAAAAATGATAATTTCGTGGAGCTACTTCAGCGTTCCAAACTGAAGCATAGCGTCATCCGTGTCCACTTCGATCAGTTGAAACAGTATGCGAAACTCAGAAATGCCATCGTCCACGAGCGCATCAGTGGAGATTATTATATTGCCACCCCTCATGAGGATGTCGTAAAGGCTTTGCAACGAATTAAACGAACGCTTGACCAACCGCCTGAAGCCCTGGAATTCGCTACTCGTTCCGTCCTTTATTTTAAAGAAGACACAGCTCTTAGTCATGTGATGGAGGCTTTCGATCAGCATGGCATCTCTCAATTTCCAATTTATACGAAAGAACGTGCCTTCTCAGGATTACTTACGAATGACGGCATCGTCCGCTGGTTATCACAAAATCATAAAAACGGTAGAATCGCTCTTGAAGACGTTTGCGCTTCAGACGTCCTCCCCGTTGAAAAGGATCGCAGTGTGGAATTTTTAAAAGCAAGTGCTACTGTATTTGATTTAGAAGAGCGGTTTGAGAGAAGTTTGAATGAAAACCGGAAACTGAAAGCCGTCATTTTAACTGAATCAGGAAGTCCTGATGACTTGCCCGTGGGAATAGTCACCACCTGGGATTTGATTAAAGTGGACAGACGCGAGAGCGATGAAGATTAGATTTTTTTAAGTTAAAAAGCTAAATGATTGAACCTTCACTCTTGAAAGGATATGATAAAACCATCATAGTTTAGGAAGAGGGATGAAAGCATGAACGAACGCAGACATGAACCCTTCCGGTATCCATTCCAAACACCTCTCCCTGGTTTTTACAACAAGAAATTAAGCAGTCATGTGTCAGGTCCTATGGAAGTTAAAGACATCAGTATGAACGGATTACGCTTTTCTTGTGATTCTCAACCTGGACTGTCTATGAAAGATGAGTTGTTTCTCACCTTCATTTATGAAAATAAGACATTCACAGCTGAAGGACGACTCATATGGATGAAAACGGAAGAGCAGCGCATGACGTGTGGAGTACACGTGTTTGAATTTCCAGATCAATTAAAACAGATCATAGAAAAGCTTGGAGGATCCCTTGAGGCTGTTCAGAATGATCCAATGTAAACGAAGTCTCCGGGATGGGGGCTTTTTTAGTTTGCAAAAAATTGATTGGTGTCTTTTTCTTCCATTCCCTTATTACTTTGTAAAAAAATGGTGTACCAGGTCATCCAATATTTGGATGACCTGGTACACCAAAAAATGTAAGTTACTCTTTTTGGGCTCTCTTTCGGAAGAAGCCTGTGATTTTGTTGGATAGGTCGTCAAAGTATGTGTAGACGACCGGAATGAGTACAAGCGTGAAGAAGCTTGATACGGTCAGGCCGAAGATGATGGTGACCGCTAGAGGTTGTTGAGCTTCTGCTCCCCGCCCAATGCCGATGGCTAATGGGACCATGCCGAGCACGGTCGTCAACGTTGTCATCAGGATGGGACGCAGACGGTTAGGTCCTGCCTCTAAAATGGCTTCATAACGATCGTACGATTTCCGTCTAAGGATGTTGATGTAGTCGACCAATACAATGGCGTTGTTTACGACAATCCCCGCCAGCATAATGATTCCAACAAAGGCCGGTAAGCTGAATGGCAGCCCAGTTACAAATAAACCGCCTGAGATTCCGATAATAGTGGCCGGTAAAGAAAACATGATAATAAATGGGAACAAAAAGTTCTCAAATTGAATCGCCATGACGGCATAAACGAGAAAGATTGAGAAAATCAAGGCAAGAGACAAGTCCCCGAAAGCTTCCTGCATATCCTGTGCCTGTCCTCCTATTGTGTAGGAGTAGCCATCAGGAAAATTAAGGCGCTCGAGCTCTGCCCTTACTTCTTCCGTCGCCGTGCCTAGATCAATATTAGAAATTTCTGCTTCCACATTCACTTGTGGCTGTTGATTTTGACGGAGTAAAGACACAGGACCTTGAACTTGGTTCAACTCCGCAATAGTCGCAAGTGGGATGAGTGACCCATTCGGGGTCTGAACGGACATCCCTTCTAAATCTGCAATGGTCTGACGCTTCTCTTCAGGAAGAATAAAGCGCACATCAATTTCATCCGTTCCATTCCGATACCGCGTCGCCACCTGACCATTGAAACCAATCTGCACCTGGCTGATGACTTGTTGTTCTGTCAGGCCATATTGCGAGGCTTTATCCTGATTCACTTCAATCTGCATTTCAGGACGTCCCTCATCCGTTGAGGACGTAGCATTTTGCACCCCGTCGATCTCATTCATTAAATAAGCGACTTGACCCGCAAGCTCATCCAATACTTCATATTCCCCACCATTGATTTGCACTTGCAATGGTGCACCCGTTCCGAGGCCTGCATCCAACTCACTCACTTCTATTTCAGCACCTGGGATGCCCGCGAGTGAATCACTCAATTCTTCCATAACGGTTTGGGTCGTTTTTTCCCGCTCGGAAGGTTCGACAAGCTGAATCGTATAGGAAGCAAAGTCAGAGGATCCGTTGCCTATACTTCCCATTGATCCTCCCCCGATAGAAAGGTAACTCACATCTATGATTTCACTATAGTTCTCAATCTCTGCGTCAATTTCTTCTGTAAGAGCTTCCGTTTCCTCAAGAGATGTCCCTTCAGGCATGTTGACTCGAACTTCCACCTGTCCTTGATCGGAAGGAGGAATGAACTCTGTTCCAATCAAAGGAATGAGAGCTACACTCCCTGCAATGAGGGCAAAGGTAATCGCAATCGTCGTTTTCCTGAATTTCAATACCCACCTTAACACCGAACGGTAGCCATCATTCACTTTTTCTAAGAAGCGGTCAAACCAGTACCGGCGTCCTTCTTCTTTCAAAGATTTTGTTAAAAGTTTCGAAGACAGCATGGGAATTAAAGTGACAGAAACCGCTAAGGAAGCAATCAGCGCAAACATGATCGTCAACGCAAGCGGTGTGAACAATTCAGATGCGATGCCCTCAACGAATATGATTGGTAAAAAAACAACGAGTGTCGTTGTCGCTGAGGCAACAACTGCGGGTGCAAGCTCTGAGGCTCCTTGTTTAGCCGCTTCCACCATGGAATAGCCCCGCTGGCGATAACTGACGATGTTCTCTAAGATGACAATGGAACTGTCGACCATCATTCCAATACCGAGGGCAAGTCCCCCCATGGTAAGCACGTTTAAGGTCTCACCTGTGAAATACATCAAGGTAAACGTTGAAATGATGGCAATCGGGATCGACAACCCAATCACGAGCGTCGCGCGTACACTTTTCAAAAACAGAAGCAAGACTAAGACGGAAAAAATACCGCCGAGGATGATGTTCAATACGACGCTGTTGATCGATATTTTAATGAACTCGGATGTATCTAAAACGATGCTTGTGCCCACACCATCGGGCAGGTCTGATTTCAGCTCATCCATCGCTTCCCGTACGTTATCAGCGGTTTCAACGGTGTTGGCATCCGTCTTCTTCAGAATGGAAAGCACGACAGAAGACGAACCATTCACCTTGCTGATGGTGTTGGAATTGGTAAGCGTTTCGTTCACTTCCGCAATTTGACCAAGGGTCACTTGCGCCCCTGTCGGAGATTGAATCCTTGTTTCTCTCACATCTTCCACTGAATTGAATTCCCCATCAATCCGGATCTGCAAGTCCTTCTGCCCTTTCTCGATGGTTCCTGCTGAGGCTGATTGATTGGCCGCATTCAGCGCCTGAATCAACGTTTGGGAATCCAAGCCGTATGTAGCCATCTGAGCACGATCGACGAGGACTTGGACTTCTTTTGTCTGTCCGCCTTCAATGCTGACTGAGGCGACTCCTTCCTGCCTTTCAAGGAAAGGAACCAGCCGGTTTTCTGCTATCTTCTGGAGCTCATCCGGCGTATCGCCTGACAGACCGACCGTCATGATCGGCAGCTGTTGGGGATCAAAACGGAGGACACTTGGGTCTGATGCTCCTTCTGGTAAAAGCCCTGTCACTTGATCGACGTTTTCCCTCACTTGTAAGAGCGTGCTGTCAAGGTCCACACCTGTATTGAACTGCATAAGAACGAGTGACGCCCCGGCCTGTGATTGAGACTGGAGCACCTCGAGCCCTTCAATACTACTGACAGAAGATTCCACAGGCCTGCTGACAAGCTTTTCAACCTCTTGAGGTGCCGCGCCTTCATAGGAAGTCGACACAACCGCTATTGGCAAGTCAATTTCCGGATATAAATCAATGGTCAAACTCCGAAGAGATACAAACCCAAGACCTAGAATCGCAGCAACGATCATGATGACTCCGACAGGTCTTTTGACGGAAAGGTTCACAAGCTTCATCAGGAATCCTCCTCCATGATGGTGACTTGATCCCCGTCTGACAAGGTCAGCTGTCCTGTCGTAATCACCGTCGCATCTTCAGGAAGGTTCCCGGAAACCGCTGTGAAATCCGACTGAGATTCTAAAACGGAAACGAGAACCTGGACGGCTTTTTCATCCACCACTTGATAAACGAATGTTTCATCATTCTGTTCTACAAGACTGTCTGTAGGGACAATAAGCGTATTTTCCACCACATTTTCAGGAAGTAAAAAAGTGGCCATCATCCCTGGTTTAATCTTTTCGTCCCCATTCCCTATCGTCGCTTCAACGGGGTATAGGCCAGTATCATCCGGAACGGAAGAGACGTAACTGACGGTTGAGGTCACCTGCTCTTCCAGGGAAGGAAGGTCGACAGTTAGCTCCGCTTCTTTTTCAAAAAGCGAAAGTTGATCAGCGGTGACAGAAGCTGTGATCGTCATGGGATCCAGGCTAACAATCGTGGCAAGTGGCTGTTGGTTGCTTACCATATCCCCTTCACTTGCATTCAATGTCGACACTTCGCCTGACGTAGGTGCAGTGATCGCTTCATTCTCGGCTTGCTCCTGAGCCTGGTTCAACTGAACATTCGCTTGTTCCACCTGAAGCTCCGCCTGCTCAACGGCTACACGGGCCTGCTCCAATTGTTGTTCCGCTTGATCGACTTGCGCCTCTGCTTGTGCTACTGCAGACGAAGACTGGGGCTGCTTCCCTTGTAACTGCTGGTATTGAGCATACGCTTGATCTGCGCGGTTTTTCGCTTGTTGGTAGAGCGCATCGGGAATCGTACCTTCATCAGCCAATTTTTTCGTTTCATCAGCCAGTTGCTTCGCTTGTTCGTATTGTTGCTTGGCTGCTTCTGCTGCCTGAGCCGTTTGACTTGCCTGCGACTGCGAGGCCTGTTCAGCAAGATCGACCTGCTCCTTTGCATTCTCAACACCTTCGGCCGCCTGCTCTTTCGATACTTGAGCATTTTCAAGCTGCGTTTGTGCTTGTCGGAGGGCGATTTGCTGCAATTCTACCTGATTATCTACATTGCCTCCTGGACGAACGACGGCTATGGTTTCTCCTTTTTCTACTCTGTCCCCTTTAGCAACATTCAAGGTCGCTAATTCTCCTGGGGTTTCAGGCAGGACAGGGGAAGTGTCGGCAGCGGTCGCCCGGGCCACCAGTTTACGTTCCACAACAAAATCCTCTTTTTTCACGGACTCCACTTTGACCGGCGTGATCCGGTCCTCTATTTCCTCATTGGTTTCTTCCTGGTTACAAGCGGTTACAAAGAAGAGCACCATGAACATGAAAATCAACCGTTTCATCTAAGACTTCCTCTCCATATCAGACTCTCGTAAATCTCCCGAACTGTTATCTATAACCTTCTTTATTTTTCCCCTCAACCGGTGAGAGGATACCCATTCAGACGTACTGACCATGTAGTCATAATTACGATTAATGTTACTAAATCGCGATTTGTAATGCAACTTGTAGTATTCCTACGAAAATGACAAAATTGTGACTAATTTTGGAAGTAAACGACTTCCATACCTGACACCGCAATGGCTATTCAGGGTACCGAGTACGGCCGTGTAAATAGCTGTACCTATCCCACCCTATAAAGAAGTGGAACCAGGTACGAATATCTTCCTGTTCTAAAACTCGTACGAACGATTTATTAAATGAACGAATGAAAAAGTGCACAAAAAAAGCTGAACCTGTTGAATCAGGTTCAGCCTTTTATTTTTTACTGCAGGTTATTACCAAGCTGGGCAACCATCAAGTCCAGCTTCTTGACTTTCGGGAGCTCGTAGCCCGGGAAACGTTCGTCAAAGTGAGCAAAAGCGGGGGCTAATGCTTCATCTTCAAGGAGTTCCTCATAAGTTCGGAACGTATGTTGGTACTGTCCGATATAACGCTTCATCTTCTTATCAAAGCCTGATAAGTGATAGGTGGATGAGTAATCGAAGGCTTTGACAATATCACTATCGTACGTTGGGAAACTCGGGTTAATGGTATGCAGCATAGAAGCAGCTAATGGAAATTGCATCGTCGGGTTTCCTTTGTGATTTTTCACCTCGTAAAGACTTTTCGTAATGTGGACGATGTTCGGGCGTTCATATCCACGTTGTTCTTCCATGAGTTTGAAATAATACGTTTCAAACTCTTTCGTCAGACTTGGATTGTCGAGACGGAAGAAGTGCCGAAAGATGAATTGATAGAGCGTGTCGTCAGGTACATAAGTATCCTGAAAGACCGTATGAAGATAGAGATACACGTCCAATTTTTCGAGTGGGATCCGGTTCACCACTTTTTCATAGTCTTCCAAGATCAAATCTTTCAGGTCGTTTGCCGTTCTGTATTTCATCAATAATCACCTCTATTCGCTTATTCCACACATGAGAAACCTGAAAACGCCTGATTGTAAATTTTTAATGAATATTTCTATTTCCATTTTACATAAGATTCTAACGTTTTCAAAAGGTTTTCAAACTTCCGGACTAAGATATCGTTCGTCCGCAATCTTGCTTTAGTTTATAAAGAACCAACCGATGGTATAAGAAAAGGAGGGATAAGATGGACATCGCAGCACTATCCATGGCTATGAGTACGACAAGCCTTAAACAACAATCCAGTCTAGCTTTAATGGATAAAGTAAAAGGAGATGCAGAAGAAAAGGGGAACCAAATGGTTGAAATGCTTAAACAATCCGTTCCTCATCCTGATCTCGGTAACCGGATTGATTTGAGAGGATAAAAAGGGAGAGACAGTAGAGACCTCTTACTGTCTCTCTTTAAGGGGTGGTTTACGTCGGACAACGCCTGGCTATGAGTGGTTTCATTTTATTTATGGTTGGAATAGGCCTCTACCTTCTCCAACCCCTCTATGTTTTGAGGTTCCTCGTCCCAGTGTTTACAATTGGGGGAGTATGTATGATAGCTATTTCCACCTTTCTTTCCATGAAAAAAAGCCGCTGAAAAGGCGGCTTTCTTTTATTCATTATTATCTTCGTCTTCTGTAGCACCATCATCTGTCATACCGTCTTCCCCGTTTTCACCATCTGTCATATCATCTTGTTCTTTTTCTTCTTCGTTCATGTCGCCTTCTTCATCCATACCGTCTTCTTCCATGTTGTCCTCTTCGTTGTTGTTCTCTTCTTCCATATTTTCTTCTTCTTCCATGTTGTTTTCTTCTTCTTGAGGCTCTTCTTCAGAAGCACATGCTCCTAGTAGGGATACAGCAAAAAACGCGACCAACAGTTTCATAAGTAATGCTTTCATTGGTGTTTCCTCCTTTTAATGATTTCCCAAACTATTATGTCCATATCCTGTAAGTTCATCCATATATACTAAATTTTTTTCTTTCTCCTTTCCCAACTCCCCGTTCAGTGTATGTGAGAAACAAACCCCTTTACCAAATTGGATTACCCCCCTAAGGCGTCAGCTTAAGGAGACTCTACGCGCTCATACGGAAAGCGAGTTGTTCCCCGCAACCACATCCACTCAACAAAAGTCTTGAAATCAGGTCCTCTACCATCCAGCCATATATAAAAAAAGAACGCAGCGGCTGCTACGTTCTCTTTCTTGGTTATTTCAAAGCAAACATAATTTCTGCTTCACATGCAATTTCTCCATCGACGGAGGCTGTTGCTTTTCCTTTTCCTATAGGACCTTTCAAACGAACGATTTCCACTTCCAATTTCAAGCGGTCACCAGGCTTTACTTGACGTTTGAAACGGCACTTGTCAATTCCTGTGAAAAAGGCAAGCTTGCCCTGGTTTTCTTCTTTTTTCAGCATGGCTACAGCTCCCATTTGGGCCATCGCTTCTGTGATCAGCACCCCCGGCATGACAGGGTAATCTGGGAAGTGTCCCTGGAAGAAGGGTTCGTTCATTGTTACATTCTTGTATCCCACTGCGCGCTCACCTTCTACAATCTCTTCTACTTGGTCAATCAGTAGAAATGGATAACGGTGTGGGATGATTTCTTTGATTTGTTGTATGTCTAGCATGATCAGGCTCCTTTCCTATTCCATGCTTTCATTATAAAAGAAGCACAAGCCAGGGACAAAGTTTTTTCTGAGGCCTCGTTTCAAACGAGTGATTCAGGGAAAATATACAAATAAGTTTACCTATTACAAAAAGGAGGCCACTGCAATGCTCTGGACCATTTTAATTATTATCCTCGTTCTATGGCTGTTAGGCTTACTAGGCGGGATTGCCGGGAATTTGATTCATATTCTTCTTGTGGTAGCTCTCGTTGTTCTCATCGTCCGTCTTGTACAAGGGCGTGGGCGCCTATAGCCGAATGAAAGAAACCGCTATGGAGGCCTCCATAGCGGTTTTATTTATGAACTCCGTGTCAATTCATTCGTAGAAGAAGTGCTGGTCGAAAGGGTTTGTTCACTACTTCCTGCCATTTGCGTATGTTTCATTTCCCTTACAGGACTTGTCGGGCTCAACCAAAACGTGTACCATGATCCTTCTTTAATAATCGGATCAAGGTCAAACATTTCATATTTGCAGTTTTGAGAGATCTCTTTCAACTCTCCCTTGTTTGGTAAGGCAAATAGGTTGGAGTGAGCGACAAAGAAGCTGTTAAATGCTGAGGAGAACGCCTCTCCATGTTCCGTTTCATTGATTGGTGTAATAACAGATATCAGTCCTTGTTTACTTACATAGGTGTGAAGGTGGTTCAATAGCCCCCTGCGGTCTTCTGGATGGATATAGTGAAAAATGTTATGCAGGAGAACAAGATCCACCTTCTCACCATCCCGAGGTTTCCACTCGTTAATGTCTCCAACTTCAAAGCTGATGTTCGGATAACCCTCTGATAAGGTACGCGCTTTTTCAATGACCTTCTGATTGATATCTACCCCAATCATTTCGAGGTGTGGATATTCCATGGCCAGCTTCCTTAAGTAACCCCCATATCCACAACCTAAATCTACGACAGAAGTCACCTTTTTATCTTTGATCATTCGCTTAATTTTCTTAATAGCAAAATGCTCGAGGAGTGCGGAAGTCTCTGCTACCACTTCTCCATGGCGTTCATGATTGAATTCTGCCCGTTCTTGGGATTTCATGATGTCTGGATATTTCAACAATGTCGGCAGGTGTAATTCCATCATTTCTTTTAATAAAGCTTTAACGCCAGGTGACTGGTCGTCTCCCATCAAACTTGCGCATTTTCTCTTTGATGTTCGATAGCGGTTGTTCGGACGTTTTTTCAAATGCTTGACGGCCACCCCTACCTTTACCCAGGAGGCAAGCAGGTCATATGGGTAACCCGTTTTCTCACTGATTGCTTCAACCGTCCTTGCTGTCTTGAATTCATCAAAAAGACCGAGTTCTGACCCCACATAAGCGTGCCAGCTTGGCAAAAACGATTCGTTCTTTTTCATCCATTTCCTTGCCTGCATCGCTGTTACCCATTCATTCATGATATCCTTCCTTTCTCGTTTCTTTTCCAAGGATAATCTTCCGCTTCGGAAAAGAGATACTGACGCTGTTTCTGATCTGATACCCTTTTTCTTCTTGGTGGAAGCATACTGCCTTGGACGGCTCTGTCCACTAAAGTGAAATCCCATTTTCCGAGTCCTGAAATGTTCAGCATTTGTTTGACGTGAAGCTGGTCATCATCATAAATCCTTTGAACAGCTTTCATTCGGAACTTCCTCCACCATTCGTATTGGAACGAATACACGAGAGCGGATAAATGACTCAAGTTGAGTAAAAATTCTACGCGGGGTCTGCGAATATCTTCATAATAGTGAAGGTAATCTGTGTAGTTTTTCCCCTCTTCCTTACACCAGGCCAGAAGCTCTCCTAAAACATCCGCATCCTGTATGGCAAGATTCATCCCTTCTCCGGCCATGGGGTGAACGGTGTGTGCAGCGTCTCCAAGAATAGCTACATTTCCGGAATAATAACGATCGACATGATACGTAAACGGAATCATCAGCTGAACCGTTTTCCAATCTTCAATGGTCCGCACCCCTTCTGCAAGCTCAGGTTCTAGTTCACTATAAGCTTGATAGAGAGACTCCAAGCCTTTTTCCTGAATTCTTTTATACTCGCCTGCTTTGATTAAAAATACGGTCCGTACTTCATTATCAGGTAGAGGAAATAATCCTAAAAAGCAGCTGGATGTTGTAATGATCTTCCCTTTTGTAAATGATTCTGGCCGGGGAATAGTCACCGTCAGAAAATGGTGGTTGTAGTCCTTTCTTTTCACGTGGACATTCATCGCATCACGGGTGGGTGAGCTTCGTCCCTCTGCCCCTATGTACACTTGAGCCTGGACGTAGAATGTCTCCTTTTTACGCTTTACTTTTGCCATCCCTTTTTCAAAACCCGTGAACCGGGCTCCAGGCAGGTAATGAAAAAATTCATCATACTCCTTGCCCTTATTCCTGAGAATCTCTTTCGTTTTTTCATGCGGCACCATCAAGGCGTGATCGTAGATGCTTGCTACACGGCTGTAACTAAGCTCTGTCAGGTTGATTTCTTCAGGCGTACTGCCACGGTTGCGTTGAACTTCCTGAAAACGGAGCTGGTCGATCACATGACCATTCTCTTCCACTTCGTCCAAAACGCCCAATCTTTCAAGAATAGCTAATGTCTTCGGTTGCAAAAGTTCACCTTTATATACAGGAGATTCCCTTTTGAGCTGCTCCGCTATGACCACATGCACACCGCGGCTCGCTAGTTTCGCTGCAAGAGCAAGTCCTCCTACACCACCACCCGCAATAAATACATCTGCCTTCATGATTATGATCCCTCCCCGCTGCTTTGTCCTCTGTACGGGTGTAATTCCCTATTCCCTGTCTTGAAAACATCCGATGCTTTGATCAACGGGTACCCCATTGATGAATATCCGTACCTGGCACGCTGTTGGTAGTGAGCGGTGCCAGGCACCTTCAGCCGTAAGTAAGGTGCCAGACTTTGTGTTCAGAAAATCACTAATGAAACCAAAAAGAACACGAGCCGTAACGGCTCGTGTTCTGCATATTAAATAGGCTTATATCATAGAATGAAGTACAAGCTTGAGGTTATTCAGTTTTCGTAACAATATCCCAAATATGGCGCCATGTATCCACTTCAAGCGCGTCTGTCGGGTTGCCATCACCAATAACTCCATATCCGACCATCAATCCAATCAGTAAGGCAGCCACACTGAAAAGAAGGACAAGGATGATACGCAGCCATATCGGCAGGACACGTCGCCGTCCTTTTTTCGGAGCTTTCTCTTTAACTTCCGATTTCTGTTTCTTGGACGATGCTTTCGCAGGCTTCTGCTTCGTGGCTTCATCTAAAGCTTGACGCTTTTTTTCTCTTTCCTGATCTTTATTTAGCTTTTTGCCTTTTGAATTAGGATCTATTGCCATGGTCCGTCAAACTCCTTACGTTTATGATCTCAGTTGACTCACAAGCCCCATCATTTGATCACCTGTAGATATGGATTTTGCGTTAAATTGATAGGCACGCTGAGCCATCAGCATTTCTGTCATTTGCTTGGCTACATCCACGTTCGATGTTTCAAGCACCTGGGACTGCATATTTACATCTCCAGCGAGCACATCTCCCATAATTCCATCCTCTTCTGCTTCATCAGGAATACGGAAACGATTCGCACCTACCGATTCTAACATACGTGGCCGGACAGCTTCACTAACTTCCAATGCACCTTCAATCACTTGGTTTTGATCTCTTGTGACGAGAATCCTTCCATTCGAATCAATGTTGATGTCTTGAAAGTTGTCTTCTAGTATAATATTTTCGCCGTCCGCTCCGATGACAGGATGACCATTTGCCTCTGTCAGCACTAGTTGCCCATCATCAACCGGGTTCAAATAGAAGTTTCCTGCACGGGTGAAGTGAACTTCCTCTCCCTGTTCTGTCGTGACTCGAACGTTGAACATATGTCGGTCTTCCAATAAAGCTACATCCAGTTCCCGGCCGGTGTTTTTCAAGTTGCCCTGAGTCAGATCAAGGTTTGTGTGGCCAAGCTTTGCTCCCGTACCCATTCGGATGGTTTCCGGTGTCTGCCGTCCGACCTCTGCATCAGTATGAGACTGGTTATCGATTTGTTGATACAATAATGAAGAAAAATCGGCGCTGCGGCTTTTGTATCCTGTCGTTTCACTGTTGGACAAGTTGTTTCCGACAAGATCCAGCTTCTTCTGCAGCTGTCCCATCGTTACAGCCGATTGGATCATTGAACGATTCATGAACGTTGCCACACTCCTTAACTAATTCTTCCGATTTCCGTCACTGCTTTTTGCATGCTTTGATCATAAGCTTTTAAGACACGCTGGTTCATTTCAAACGAACGGTATGTATTCATCATTTCAGTCATGGTTCTATTCGGATCAACATTGGAACGCTCCAGATGGTGTTGACGAATCGAGTAACCCACTCCATCTTCCGCTCCAGGGTTCACGATGAGGTTCCCTTCTTCAGAAAGGCGAAATAGACCGTTCCCTTCTTTCACCATTTGAGAAGCATCCGGCGTGTAAGACAACCCAAGTACGAAAGCTTGTCCATCGACGGTAAGCTCTCCATCTTGTGAAACATCAAACTCCATGCCACCCGTATTTATCGGATCTCCGTTTCTATCCAAAACATAATACCCGAGGTTCGTCGTCAAAAACCCTTCGCCATCTACAGTAAAGTTCCCATTCCGTGTGTACCGCTCTTCTCCATCCTCATTCTGGACACGAAAAAAAAGGGAACCGGATTCGTCAGGTACCTCATTTTGTACAAGGGCAAGGTCTGTCCCCACCCCTGTTTCTTTCAGATCTCCTTGAACAAACGAAGGAACGGCTTCCTGCATATACACCCCTGTGTTAAGGGATCCTACATGTCCGCCATCAGGTATTTTGAATCCATTCTTCGTCGGAATCGTCTTGCTTCCCATCCGCTCTATTAATAGCTCTGGAAAAGCACGCATCGTCCCCTGGTCTGCTTTGTAGCCTGGTGTGTAGGCGTTCGCCATATTATTCGACAACGTTTCCTGCATCCTCTGGTTGGCCATCATACCTGCTGCTGCTGTGTAAAATCCCCTTAACAAGGTGTCTTCACTCCTTCCGACCTATCTAAACTAGAGTTTCGTTGAAATACGCTCATCTATATTCTCAAGCATAATGCCTGTACCTGTAGCCACACAATCCATCGGGGATTCAGCCACAAGGACAGGAACTTTCAGCTCTTCAGCAAGCAGTTGGTCAATGCCATGTAGAAGAGCACCGCCGCCTGTCATGATGACTCCACGGTCAATGATATCCGCAGACAGTTCAGGTGGAGTGCGCTCCAGCACTTGTTTCGCTGCTTGAATGATGACCTGTACAGACTCACGTAAAGATCTTTCAATTTCTTCAGAATTGACGGAGATCGTCCGTGGTAATCCCGACACCATATCTCGGCCGCGGATTTCAATTTCCTCATTTCTTGAACCAGGGAAAACCGTGGCCACGCTGATTTTGATATCTTCAGCTGTCCGCTCTCCGATCAACAGTTTATACTCTTTTTTAATGTATTGTAGAATCTCATGATCAAACTTATCACCGGCCATTTTAATGGAAGAAGCCGTAACAATATCACCCATGGACAAAACAGCGACATCCGTTGTGCCACCTCCGATATCGACAACCATGTTCCCGCTTGGTTGGAAGATATCCATTCCGGCACCAATCGCTGCTACCTTAGGCTCTTCTTCTAAATATACTTTTTTACCACCGGATTTCTCAGCCGCTTCTTTGATCGCTTTTTGCTCCACTTTCGTAATGTTCGTCGGGCAACAGATCAACATGCGCGGTTTTGATAAGAATCCTCTCACGTTCGTTTTTTGGATAAAGTGCTTCAACATCGCCTCAGTAACGTCAAAATCTGCAATGACACCGTCCTTCAAAGGTCGGATGGCTTCAATGTTGCCTGGCGTACGTCCGACCATCCGGCGGGCCTCTTCACCTACCTCCAGTACCTTCCCAGTATTACGGTCCATGGCAACCACAGACGGTTCGTTCAATACAATTCCTTTACCTTTTACGTGGATGAGTACGTTCGCTGTACCCAGGTCAATTCCTATATCTCTCGCAAACATGTTCTGTAGATCCTCCCTATTGTAAAAAACATAATCCTAGTAACGTGCAGGGCCCTCGTAATCCGTTACGTTACAACGGCAATGGAGATCAATCTCCTTCAACTTATATTTCCCTATTGTTTCAAGTTCTATTTTCGATTTAAATCATGCACATCTAGTTCTTTATTCTATCACAAAATTACGACATCCGTCTCTTGAGAGATGAAAAAAGTTACCAAATATCGAGGGAATGTGACAAAGGGAGGAAAACAGTGTTCATGCGAGAGGTTGAACAGGTTGATCATCCACCAATTGGGCTTTGTACTTTCTCCTGGTTGCTTCTCCACCTCTGAGGTGGCGGATTTCTTTATGGTGGTCGAGGATCTTCTTCACTTCCTTGGCAAGTTCGGGATTCACTTCCGGAAGTCTTTCCGTCAAGTCTTTGTGGACCGTACTTTTAGAAACTCCAAATTCTTTGGCAATGACTCTTACCGTTTTTTTCGTTTCAATAATGTGCTCTCCAATCTTGATGGTCCTCTCTTTGATGTAATCATGCACTCCACTCGCCTCCTGTGATTGACTATCCAAGGGGGTGGGATTCTTAGGAAAGCGGTTCTATTATGTTGTGTGGGTGTTTACTCTGGAAGTTAAATCATGCTGGATCACCCTGGATGTTACCGAGTGCTCGGTTATCCTCATTGTATTAATAAAAGTTCTAAGATATGCCAGATGATGCATGGGCCGATGTGATTTCTTGTAATTTCATGCTCGATACACTTCACAGAAAACCATTTCTTCATCTTATGTAACACAAACAGCCCTACATGCTTAAACGCATAACCCTAATAAACACCTACCTGATTTAACCAAATAAAAAAATGAGGGCAGAACCCTCATTTTTTAAGTCTGTGTGGTAGAGATGGAAGAGGCACTATCTTCATCTGGTGTTTGCTCTTCATCTTCAGAACCAGCTGGATCTTCATCCGTATTCAATTCTTCCTCTGTAGACTGCTCTGCATCGTCAGAAGGTTGTTCGGCATCATCAGAAGATTGCTCTGTACCTTCAGCAGGCTCTTCGCCATCTTCTTGTGGCTCTTCAGCTGGAGCGTCTTCTTCCTGAGCTTCTTGTCCAGCATTCTCAATGATTTTACTCATTGGCTGACCGAAAAACTCTTCAGGGTTGACAGGCTGTCCATCACTGCGTACTTCAAAGTGTACGTGGACACCACTCGCTTGTCCGAAGGAGTTCTTACCTGCAGAACCAAGAACTTCACCTTGGGCTACATCGGATCCTGCTAATACATCGACATCTTCTAAACTAGCATACACAGTTGAAATGTTTTCATCGTGTGTGATTTCAATAACATTGCCGTATAGCGGATCTTCTTTAACTTCTGTAACTGTTCCTGACAAAGCTGCTGTCACTTCGAAAGCTTCTCCATCTTCTCTAGTAATGTCTACGCCTTCACTTTGGTAGTACTTATTGTTGTATAGGACCAGTGCACTTTCTTGATCTTGCTCGGAAGCGTTGTAATCATAGAATTTAGTGACAATGGATGCTGCCTTTTCGTCAGCTACAGGCATTTCCAAGTTTTCCTGATGTTCCATGACTGGTACAGTATCTTTCTCATTATCTGCCGTCAAAAACTCATCCTGGACTTTGGAATCTGGTTGCTCTGCGATTTGGTCTTCCAAATCACTGGCTCCCTGCTGATACCAGAACACTCCGACAAGTACTAATGCAGCCACTGACAAATACAATGCTGGGTACAACCACTTCTTGCGCATCAAGCGTTTGAACTTTAATTTAGTCACGCTTTTCTTACCTTCTTCTTTCATGTTCATCACCTCAAAAACCATTCTGAACACTTCTTTGGGATTATATACATTCGCAGGAAAAAATTTATAAATCATAGAGTGCTTGTTCAAGAATCGCTCCCCGAGATAACCGGAGTTCGTTTGCCAGATTGAGCGTAGGGGAAGTGGCGAGCTTCCCAACCACCCCATTCGATGTATGTGAGAAACGAATCCCTTCACCAAGCTGGATTGTCTTCCGCTATCCCAATTGTTAAAAGCATAAAACGCTCTGTATCAAGCTTTTAGAGTTCAAGTACCTAGGCATGGGCGTTTTAATCTTATACTCCAATCAAACAGAATAGCTGTTTTTTTCTGGAAGTGGTTTCGAGACACTGATATAGCAAAGGGGCGGAGGGGAATGGCGAGACTCCTACCTTAAGTGTTCAGGCGCCTCGATCAGCGGCGTATGGACTGGACTGAGCTGGCGGAGATAAAGGAAACACGTAGAACGGAGTGATTCGATGTTGACTTATCGTACAGAAACGAGGGAAGTCTCGAAACTGAGCCTTCAAGAAACCTACCATATTGTTGCATGAAATCAGTTTGAACAACGAAAAAAGAGCTGCCCTGGGCAGCTCTTTAGTTTACGGTGTCTTCTTTTTCAATGGTTAAGGAAGCCGTTTGTGTGCTTATTGGTGCAATTTCTGTATCTTGATAATAGTGATGGATAATTTCTTTGTAATCTTTCCCTGATTTTGCCATGCCATTGGCCCCGTACTGACTCATTCCTACGCCATGACCATAACCCCTCGTTGTGAAGATGACATGGTCCCCTTTTTGCTTAATACTGAAATCACTGGAGGGCAGGCCGATTTTTTCACGAATTTCTCTTCCAGAAAATGTATGATCACCGAAATGAACTTCGTCCACCCGGTTTCCTTCTGTCTTCGTCATTGTTGACTGTTGGATTCCTGCACCTATGCTTACTCCCAAGGTCTGCTCAAGCTCTGCAACGGTGATGATTTTTTGATCGGCGAACTTAGGTGATTCCTGATCCCATGGACTTTCCACACTTTGAAGGTATGGAATATCATGCTCCCAATAATCTCCTGCGTTTTCTGTGTAGCCGTTGCTCGTTGAAAAGAAAGCTGCTGTAATCGGCTGTTGTTCATACGTAATGATTTCACCTTTTGTGGCATTGACAGCTGCTGTGATTTTTTTCATGTTTTCTTCATATTTGTCTTTCCATTGACTTCGTAGTTGTTCTTCATCTTTATACACTTGATGGCTGACCGTATCGGTAACATCTGCTTCTGCCGACACTTTTTCACCTTGAACTAAGTGACGGGTAATGTACGTTCTTGCAGCAAGGGCCTGGGCTTTGAGTGCTTCCATTTCGAAATTTACAGGCATTTCAGAAGCAACGACACGAGCAACATAACTTTCTAAAGGAACTTCTTCAATCTCTTTTGTCGTGCTACGTAATACGTTGACCGCAAATGGAGAGTCCTCCACGCTAGCAGCTTCTTCTGTTTGCGGGGTTTCCGTCACTTCTTCCGTACCCCCGGAATTCGTAAATGGGACGACGATCATCGTTGGTAGGATCAGTATTATTGTGAATAAACCACATACAGCAAGTATTCCGATTCTATTGTTTTTTCTCATCCGCATCCTCCTGGTTACAAAGTAAATCCCTCTACTAAAAATGTATCCAGAAATAGAAGATGATAGAACTAAAAAAGCTTACCTATTTCAAAAATATTGAAACAGGCAAGCTAAAAAGATGTATATATTATAATGTCGATACTGATTCGCTTGGTTCGTGATCTTCTGAATATACTTCTTCTTCTCTGACACGCTCAATATCAGCGCCTAGGGTAGCTAATTTCTCAGCAAAATCCACATATCCACGATCCAGATGCTTAAGCTCCGTCACTCTTGTATAACCGTCAGCCACTAATCCGGCTAGAATCAATGCAGCTCCGGCTCTCAAGTCGGTTGCGGCAACTTCTGCACCTTGTAAGGAAGATGGTCCTTCTACAATGACACTGCGACCTTCAATTTTCAAATTCGCGTTCATACGACGGAATTCTTCGACATGCATAAAGCGATTTTCAAATACCGTCTCTGTAATGACACTCGTACCTGCTGCATTCAGCATGAGAGCCATCATTTGAGATTGCATGTCTGTCGGGAAGCCAGGGTGTGGCATCGTTTTAATGTCTGTTGCTTGAAGAATATCTGGACCAATGACACGCAGTCCATTCTCTTCTTCTTGAATGATGACGCCCATCTCTTCCATTTTAGACACAAGGGGACGTAGGTGTTCATGCATCGCACCTTGTACGAGAACATTCCCTCCGGTAATCGCTGCAGCTACCATGAATGTACCTGCTTCGATACGGTCTGGGATAATGGTATGAGTCGTACCAACAAGTTTCTCTACACCCTCGATGCGGATTGTTTCTGTCCCTGCACCAACGATGTTTGCACCCATTTTATTCAAATAGTTTGCAAGGTCGACAATTTCCGGTTCTTTCGCACAATTCTCAAGAATCGTTCTTCCTTCTGCAAGAGCTGCAGCCATCATGACGTTTTCCGTTGCACCAACACTAGGAACATCGAAGTAAATTTTTGCACCTTTTAATCGGCCTTTCACTTCTGCTTCAACATAGCCGTTTCCAACGGTTACTTCAGCTCCCATTGCCTCGAAGCCTTTCAAGTGCTGATCAATCGGACGTGAACCGATCGCACATCCTCCTGGCATAGCAACCTTAGCATGGCCATACCGGGCCAAAAGTGGTCCCAATACAAGAACAGAGGCGCGCATTTTCCTTACATATTCAATTGGTGCTTCTGTTTCCAATTCACTAGAAGCATCTACCGTGACTGTGTTACCCACCATATTTACATCTGCATTCATATGTCGGATCACTTCATTGATCGTATATACATCAGCTAATGCGGGTACTTCGTGCAGTACGCTTTTTCCTTCACTTGCAATAATACTTGCTGCGATGACAGGCAGTACGGCATTCTTGGCACCTTCTGCTTTGACGGTACCATTCAGCTGCCTCCCACCACGGACGATGATTTTTTCCAAGGTTCATTCTCCTCCGCGTCCATATTCACTATTATTAATATTCAGCAGTTATTATGGGTGTGCCAATCGTGATGTTTGTCTCCCCGCCCAAAGTTCGGGTCGCGAATTGAACGTTCATTATTCGATCCCCAGCATCAATGGCCTGATCCCACTTTTGGGTGTATCCGGTCCTGCTCGTCCAACCGTTCTCGTCGATTTCATCTATTGTTGTTATGTCGAAAGCTTGTTTGAATTTTTTATACACTAAAACATCATCAATAATACCACTAAATTTGGTCTTAATACAAGAGAAATTAGTGACATTTTCTGAGAAAAATCGACGAGATATCTCATTCATGCTTGTTTGATTAATGTTTGTTAATGAAGGTGTTCCCTGTCCTTCTGTGGTATAAACCACTTCCACATCGCTCCACGCATTTTTTGGAACAATCATACTAAAACTTTCGATGATTTGTTCGTTTTTATGACTGTTTTTGACAGTGTACTTTACCGCATTGACCGTGATCTCTTCCCTAACGACAGAATCAGACCAAAACTCTAAGAGATCCTTTTTCAACCGGTCTGCCTTTTTTCTAGACACCTTTTCTTTCATCGTTATCGTCCAGCCACTCACTTCAAGCTGCTTATCCGCAGCAAATGACGAAAACTCCATGAGTGTTTCTTGAGCCTCTGTCATTTCCTGTGGATAAGCACCTGTTCCTATAATAAATAGAGCAATTATTCCAGCCAAAACACTTTTCATTTTGAATGCCTCCCCAAGCATTTTCTTACTATAAGTTTGACCTGAGAAGGGGACATTCATACGATACATTTCCTAACAACTTTAGACATTTGTCTTCCGTCATTAAAATAAATAAATGAGGCTGTTAGACCATTTAATAAAATCAAGAAAGAAATTGCTCACCGTTGTACCTAAAGCGATGGTAACTATAATCAGCAATGCTCTTGCTTCAAAGACTTTGTTTTTCCTGAAGAATGCATCAAAGTTGATGGACTGTAATACCCTCCAGGTGATAATAATAAAGATCAAATGCGAGGTCATGCTAAGAATTGCTTCTTCCGCAAAGTATTGTTCCATAGGTGCTGCTCCTTCCCTGAGGTATGTCGAGATTCCTCATCTCTTCATCAAAAGTTCAAGATAAATTGACAAAAGAGGGAATATTCTACTCCATTTCCCGGGCAATAATAGATATTTCACATCATTTAGACGAGACTATCCAAAATTCGCTGACGAAAAAAACTGGTATTTTTCACAAAAAAACTGCTCTCATAAAGAAAGCAGTTTAAAAGTTGTTCTCATAAACATTCAAGCGATTCAAGGCACGCTTGAGTGCCATTTCAGCCCGTTGGAAATCAATGTCGGCTTGTTTGTCCTGAAGGCGACGTTCGGCACGTTCTTTGGCCATACGGGCACGATCGATATCAATATCCGCTGGCTTTTCAGCAGATTGAGCAAGAATCGTGACTTTGTCTGGACGAACTTCCAGGAAACCGCCGCTTACCGCGATACGATCTGATCTTCCTTCCCCTTTAAGACGAACAGCACTGATCGTCAAAGGAGCGACCATCGGGATGTGGCCAGGAAGAATTCCAAGTTCACCGCTTTCCGCCTTACAGCTTACCATTTCAAATGCATCTTCCAACACCGGGCCATCAGGAGTGACTACACTCACCGTCAGTGTGCTCATTCGTATTCCTCCTTGGCTGATCATGAAGAGGAAGAGGAACTTTATTCAAGTCCCTCTATCCACCAGACCTGTTTATTGCATTTGTTTTGATTTTTCAACGACTTCTTCGATTCGTCCGACTAGACGGAACGCATCTTCCGGAATATCGTCATATTTGCCGTCAAGGATTTCCTTGAAGCCTTTAACTGTTTCTGAAACAGGTACATAAGAACCAGGCTGGCCAGTGAACTGTTCAGCAACGTGGAAATTCTGAGAAAGGAAGAATTGTACACGACGTGCACGGGAAACCGTCAATTTATCCTCATCAGAAAGCTCATCCATACCTAGAATCGCGATGATATCCTGAAGCTCTTTGTAGCGTTGAAGCGTACGCTGAACCTCGCGGGCGATTTCATAGTGCTCATCGCCTACAATTTCAGGGTCTAGAGCACGAGATGTGGAAGCAAGTGGGTCCACGGCAGGGTAGATCCCTTGTTCAGATAGCTTACGCTCAAGGTTTGTGGTTGCATCCAAGTGAGCGAAGGTTGTCGCTGGCGCCGGGTCCGTATAGTCATCGGCAGGTACATAAATGGCCTGGATGGAAGTAACGGATCCTTTGTCTGTCGATGTGATTCGCTCCTGAAGCTGACCCATTTCTGTAGCAAGTGTCGGCTGATAACCAACGGCTGATGGCATACGTCCAAGTAGGGCAGAAACTTCAAGACCACCTTGAGTGAATCGGAAGATGTTATCGATAAAGAATAGAACGTCCTGTCCTTCTTCATCACGGAAGTATTCGGCCATAGTTAGTCCAGATAGGGCCACACGCATACGTGCACCAGGCGGCTCGTTCATCTGTCCGAATACCATGGCTGTCTTCTTGATAACTCCGGAGTCAGTCATTTCATAGTACAGGTCGTTTCCTTCACGTGTACGTTCACCAACACCTGCGAATACGGAAATACCTCCGTGCTCTTGGGCGATGTTGTTGATCAATTCCTGGATCAGTACGGTTTTACCTACTCCGGCACCACCGAACAAACCGATCTTACCACCTTTTACATAAGGGGCTAGAAGGTCTACAACTTTAATTCCTGTTTCTAGAATTTCAGTTTCTGTAGCCAGGTTTTCAAATTTAGGAGCTTCACGGTGAATCGGGTCACGACGGACATCACCGATTGGCTCATCAAGGTCGATCGTGTCGCCTTCTACGTTAAATACACGTCCAAGCGTTACTTCTCCTACAGGTACAGAAATCGGGCTACCTGTATCCGTAACTGCAGTACCACGCATGACACCATCCGTAGATGACATGGCAACGGTACGAACGGTATTGTCACCCAAGTGAAGGGCAACTTCCAATGTAAGGTCGACGCTCTTTTCGTTTTCGTTTTTCGCTTCGTAACTTACGTGTAATGCGTTATTAAGATCAGGGAGATGTCCATCATCGAACGTTACGTCAACAACGGGTCCCATGATTTGGGTCACGCGTCCATTACTCATCGATTTCCCTCCTAACTTACTGTTCAAAAATCCGAGAGATCCTATTCGAGGGCAGCTGCACCGCCGACAATTTCGGTAATCTCCTGGGTAATAGCAGCCTGACGGGCACGGTTGTAAGAAAGAGTAAGATCTCCGATCAAATCATCAGCATTATCTGTCGCACTCTTCATTGCCGTCATACGTGCTGCATGCTCACTGGCCTTACTATCGAGTAAAGCGCCATAAATCAAGCTCTCAGCGTATTGAGGAAGCAAGACTTCCAAAATCTCTTCTTGGTTCGGCTCATACTCATACGAACTTTGGCTCGCTTTGCCCTCTTTATTGAAATCTGTCAGTGGAAGAATTTTCTTCTCTGTCACTTCTTGGGTGATGGCACTGACATAATGGTTGTAATAGATATAAAGCTGATCTATTCTCTCATCTGTGTACAGCTGTACCGTATCGGAAGCGATATCTTTGATATCAGAGAAATCTGGTTGATCAGATATTCCTGTGATATCCATATCGACAGGCATATTTCGTTTACGGAAAAAGTCACGCCCGATACGTCCGATGGTAATCAGGGTGTATTCTTCCGCTGACGTATGGTTGCTTCTGATCTGCTGGTACACCTTACGAAGAACGCTGCTGTTAAATGCTCCCGCAAGTCCACGGTCAGAAGTGATCACAAGATACCCTGTCTTTTTGACATCGCGGGCCTCGAGCATCGGGTGACTCGCATCTCCACCACCTTGGGCGATACTTGCCACAACCTCCTGGATCTTCTCGCTGTAAGGAACAAATTTCTTTGCATTCTGCTCGGCACGGTTAAGCTTGGAGGCAGATACCATCTGCATTGCTTTCGTGATTTGTTTCGTCTTTTTTGTTGACGTAATCCGACCTTTAATATCTCTAAGGGATGCCACGCTGTTTCACCACCCTTTCTAGCTATGATTCATTTATTCAGAAACGACAAACGTTTTCTTGAATTCTTTCACAGCACCACTCATATCTTCATCGTCTGCAAGCTTGCCTGTCTCACGGATTTGAGCCAGAAGCTCTTTACGGTTGTTATCCAACCAGTTATGGAATTCAGATTCGAAGCGAGTGATATCTGCGACTGGAATTTCATCTAAGAATCCTTTTGTCAGTGCGTAAATGATCATGACTTGTTTCTCAACGGCTAGTGGTTGGTGAAGACCTTGTTTCAAGATTTCAACCGTACGAGCACCACGGTTCAATTTGGCCTGAGTGGATTTATCCAGATCAGAACCGAACTGAGCGAATGCCTCCAATTCACGATAGGAAGCCAAGTCAAGTCTAAGCGTACCAGCGACCTTCTTCATCGCTTTGATTTGTGCGGAACCACCAACACGGGATACAGAAAGACCTGCGTTGATTGCTGGACGTACACCGGAGAAGAATAAATCAGACTGCAAGAATATCTGACCATCGGTAATGGAAATTACGTTTGTCGGAATATATGCAGAGATATCTCCTGCTTGTGTTTCTACGAAAGGAAGTGCAGTCAGGGAACCTCCGCCTTTCGCATCACTAAGTTTCGCTGCACGCTCTAGCAAACGAGAGTGTAGGTAGAATACGTCACCTGGGAAGGCTTCACGGCCTGGAGGACGACGCAGAAGTAGAGAAAGTTCACGGTAGGCAGCCGCCTGTTTAGAAAGGTCATCATAAACGACCAATACGTGTTTGCCGTTGTACATGAAGTCCTCACCCATGGATACACCTGCATATGGTGCAAGGTATAGTAGTGGAGCAGGCTGAGAAGCACTTGCCGTTACTACAATCGTATAATCAAGCGCACCGTGACGACGTAGAGTTTCTACTGTTCCACGAACCGTTGATTCTTTTTGACCGATCGCTACATAGATACATACCATATCCTGGTCATGCTGGTTCAAGATCGCATCGATGGCAACAGATGTTTTACCTGTCTGACGGTCACCGATAATCAACTCACGTTGTCCACGTCCAATCGGTACAAGAGCATCGATGGCTTTGATACCTGTTTGAAGTGGCTCATCAACGGATTTACGATCCATTACCCCTGGTGCCGGAGATTCGATTGGGCGTGTTTTTGTCGTTTCAATCGGTCCGCGTCCATCGACTGGTTGTCCGAGTGGGTTTACGACACGACCAAGCATTTCTTCCCCGACGGGTACTTGCATGATTCGTCCTGTACGACGTACTTCGTCGCCTTCTTTAATATCTGTATATGGTCCTAGAATGACAAGACCAACATTACTCTCTTCCAAGTTTTGTGCCAATCCCATGACACCATTAGAGAATTCAACGAGCTCACCAGCCATGACATTATCAAGACCATGAGCACGGGCAATACCGTCACCAACTTCGATTACGGTTCCCACATCATTGACTTCTATATCTGATTCATAGTTTTCAATTTGCTGCTTAATCAGCGCACTGATCTCTTCAGCTTTGATGCTCATGCCATTTCACCCCTATCATCTATTGTTCGCAGAAACTAACTTACGCTCTATGCGGCGAAGTTTTCCACTGACAGAACCATCAAATATGCGATTACCGACTCTCAGGCGAAGGCCGCCAAGGATGGAAGGGTCTACGATATTCGTAAGGTTCAAGGATTGTTTACCTACTTTTGGTGCAAATGTTTCTGAAATGCGTTGTTTTTCAGCTTCAGAAAGTTCCCTTACAGAGTAAACATCCGCATCTGCAATGCCTTTGGCATCGTTCATCATTTCGATATAAAATCCGATCATATCAATTATGATATCCTCACGATGCCTTTCCACTAACAGTTTTAAAGTATTGACGATTTCAGAAGAAAAAGACTGAAACGAATCGCCGACCAACTTTTTCTTCTGTTCCATGGAGAACCGTGGGTGGTTCAGGAATGAGATGATTTCCTTGTTGCCGCGAAAAACATCACGTAGAGTTACCAATTCGGATTCAAATTGTTCTAGTTTCGACTTTTCTTTTCCAAGTTGAAAAAGTGCGTCTGCATAGCGTTTAGCAATGATAGTTTGACTCATCGCTCTTCGCCTGCCTCATCGATATATTGGTTGATCAGCGCCTCTTGATCCTTTTGGGAAAGTTCTTTTTCAATCACTTTCGATGCAATCATGACAGACATAGTTGCCACTTGATCTTTAAGGGCTTGGACAGCTTTTTCTTTCTCCTGCTCGATTTCCTGACGAGCAGATTCCTTGATGCGTTCAGCTTCAGCACGTGCTGACTCGAGAATATCTCTTTCTTGCTGGCCTGCTGTTTTACGAGCATCCTCAATGATATTCTGTGCATCCTGGCGTGTCGCTTTCAACTCTTCAGAAGCTTCACGCTGCATGCGCTGCGCTTCTTCACGACTTTTTTCGGCCGTGTTGATTTCATTTGCTACGTAATCTTCACGTTCTTTCATCATGTTCATCAATGGTCCCCATGCGAACTTACCTAAAAGAGCAAGTAGACCAAGGAAGAAAACAAGCTGAATGATCATGTCACCTATGTTAAGTCCTCCAGCTCCGAGGACCAGACTCTCTGTGAATCCTTGCACAGTTTTCACTCCTCTCCACACCATCTCGTAACAGGTTTACACTTCATTAATTCCGCAGCCCTTCATTGATGCTAGGGCTAGACAAGCGAAAAACCCGGCTTCCGCTGCAAATACAGCTTCCGTCGAAGTTTTCTTACCGTGACTTTCGGGTATAAAGTTTTCGTAAGGTATAAAGGAAAGGCGAAGATCGATGGAGTTGAACTTCGCCAAAAGCGTATATGCTCGTCCTAATTATTGTCCCATTACGATGAATGCAATAACAACGCCGATGATAGGAATCGCCTCTACTAGGGCAACACCGATGAACATTGTTGTTTGAAGTGCACTGCGCAATTCTGGTTGACGCGCAATCCCTTCTACTGTACGACTAACAATCAAACCGTTACCAATACCAGCACCTAGTGCCGCTAAACCTACTGCAATTGCAGCTGCTAAAAGACCCATAATGAAAATCCTCCTCAATATTTTTAAAAAAATTATTATAATGCTTTATATTAATGGTCTTCGCTCACCTTGTGAGACAAGTAAACCATCGTTAACATAACAAAAATAAACGCCTGGATGAAACCAATGAAAGTACTAAAGCCCATCCATGCAATCATCGGAACGGTCGCTCCGATAAATCCTCCTACGCCAGTCGCTGCAAGTCCAACGAGTAAGCTTAATAGGATTTCACCTGCGTAAATGTTCCCGTATAGACGCAGACCAAGAGTCAACGTATTTGAGAACTCTTCAATAATCTTGAATGGTAGCAAGAATGGCAATGGACGTACAAATCCTTTTGCATATTCTCTACCTCCCCGCAGTTTCACTCCATAATAATGGGACAATACGACGACTAGTGTCGCGAGTGTCAAAGTGATTCCCGGATCAGCTGTCGGTGATTTCCACCATAGTGTGTGTCCAACAACACCGTTGGTGACAACCCCGAGCATGTTCGCTACGAAAATGTAGGCGAATAATGTCAGTCCCAGCGGTAAAAAGAGCCTACCTGTTCTCCAATCCATGTTGGAACCGATAATTCCTTTAATGAAATCGATCAGCCATTCCATGAAATTTTGAAAACCTGTCGGATATCGCTGCATGTTTCTTGTCGCCGCTACGCCGAGGATGAATACGATCAATGACGCGACAAACATCATCAGAACGTTTGATAAGTTGAAATCCAACCAAGAGATTCCAAACGCATCCTCCCACATCGGTGCTTCGTGATTCAAACTGTTCACCTACCTTCCATCATGCTAAACTGTTGATTTATTGAACAGATAATCTATTAAAATGACAATATAGGCTGCCATTAAGCCCAAAACTACTGAAATCAAATGGAAATATTCTTCAAACTGAAGGGCAATGACTACGGCTAATGCGCCGGAAGCCAATCGCGTAAACGTACCAATTCCTCTTACGGAGCGGTTATCTGCGGAAGCTTCGCCAAGCTTGCGGATCTTTCTTTGCATGAGCCAGAGGTTGTAGAAACTCAATGCACTTCCTAACAGAAGTCCGAGGAAAATCGGTTGCCAAGGGGTGATACCCCAACCAAGTACAAATAAAGCCAGAAGATAGAACATCCATTTTCGCTGACGGGTCATCATCTGTTGATATCCTTGCATGTCAATCGTCTCCCGTGTACGTTCGTACTAAATGAATGGTCCCATATGTACCTGCACCTAACCCGAGGAGTAATCCTATGATTAAGAAAATGGGTTCCGTGGAATAGTGACTATCGATCCATTTCCCGAGGTAAACGCCGGCTAAAGGGCCGCCTGCGAGTTGGGATGTGATCATGCTGGTTAAAGCCATTGCTTTGAAGGGTGGTTCGGTCTGTTTCATCCGTTCTTCCTCCACAATTTTCTAGTGGCTGAAAACCTTGTATGTCACCTATGAAAACCTTATCATTCCACACTATGTAAGAATACAATAGGGGTGGTTTGATGTCAATGAGTTTGTGAGTAAAAGTACAAATGACAGACAAAATTCGATCACATTTTCGTCACATTTACGTCGAATTTACACTACAAACCAATATGTGGGACACAATACAGATATTATCTATTTTGATCACCCGTTTTACATAGAATATCTTCGCTCACAAAAAAACGCCGCGCTTCCAGGCACAGCGTTTTTTTACCGTCTTCCTTCTATATAAATAGGAAACGGGTAGATCGATTCTTTTTTATCCGTATCAACAGTGACGATGGCGAGATAACTTCCTTCTAAGTTCAGGTCATCGATATTCACTTCACCTTTAATCAGACCGGATTGCAAATCCTTTACATCTAATAGAGTACCTGCGGTTAACATCGTACCCGCCCGGTATAAATCGACTCTCAAATGATCCACATCTTCTGCTAAGTGGAAACGATAAGCAGCCTGCCGATCGTTTTGCCAGGAAGTCTCCAGTTCAAACCCTGAGACAATTTCATAACTTGAAGTTTCTTTCACATACACATACGGGACGCTGTACATATTTACTCCCTCTTGAACTTTAAGGAAGCCCTCGTGAACCCCCTCATCTAAAAAAGCAGCAGATACACGGAGTTCCACTGACAGTTCTTTCGCTTTTCCTGGTTCAATCTTTGCCGACATTGGAACCGTCCAGGAAACTCCACTTTCCATTACCGGCTTTTCAATGGAAATGGTGACAGGTACATCTTTCAAGTTTCTTAGCGTTAAAGGCAATTGTTTTCTATAAATTCGATCTTCAATTTTCCCAAATGAGAGGGAGCTTTGCTCAATAAGCAATTCCGGCTCCAGAGCTTCATTAAGGTCTACATAACCAGCCCCTTGCTCTGTGGGTGGAAAAGGTTGTTTATCTGTCCCTATTAAATCCGCTGTACTTGTAAGCGCCTGTTTGATTTCTGCAGGGGTCCAATTCGGATGAGCCTCTTTTATTAAGGCGGCCATTCCGGCCACATGAGGAGCAGCCATACTTGTGCCTTGTAACGATTGATATCCACCTGGAACTGTACTATATATATCAACCCCGGGAGCCAGAATATCCGGTTTGATTTCCCAATTCGTTGTGACTGGCCCTCTCGAACTGAAGGGAGCAACCTGATCACCTAAAGAAACATTTATTGTCTCGACCCATTGATTTTGTTGTATGACTTTTTCCTTCAACCAATGTCCTGCTTCATTCGAAAGAGAGGCTACAGGGATCGGCAGTTTCACTCCATCTAATCCTCCCTGAAAATTTCCTTTTTCATTATTGAAGATGAGTACAGCAACCGCACCTTTTTGGTAGGCCTTTAAAGCCTTATGACTGAAAGGGATGCCCCCTCTTTCAAACAAGACGATTTTCCCACGTACATCACCATACTCAGCCTCCCCCGTTCCTGCATAAGTGACGGGATATTTTTTGGCTAATTCCCATGGAACAGATCCAGACATTGTTTGAATCAAAACCTTCTCCCTTTCACCTGGTACTTTTAGAACAGGGGCCTTCATAGATAAAGCTGAAGCCCCTACTGTGATGGCATCCGAAGAAGTAGCTGGTGAGCCAATTGTCCAGCCATTCGGTCCAGAATTGCCCGCCGCTACGACAACGACTGTCCCTAACTCTACAGCTTTATTGACCGCATGGGTGGTTGGCCAGTCCGGCCCATTGACGTCGTTCCCTAAAGAAAGGTTGATGACATCCATTCCGTCCTTAACCGCTTCCTCTATGGCTGCAATCACTTGTACAGATGACCCTACTCCTCCAGGCCCTAAAGCCCGATAGGCATAAAGATCGGCATCTGGTGCTATTCCTTTCATTTTTCCATCTGCCCCTACAACACCTGCGACATGCGTGCCGTGAATCGTCGCCCCTTCCTCTACGGTTTCCATGGGATCGTCGTCAAAATCAACCGTGTCATAACCACCCTTGTAATTCTCTTTTAAATCCGGGTGATTGTAGTCAATCCCTGTATCTATAATCCCCACCTTAACGCCTTTGCCTGTTTGTGGATGGCGCATATGGTTTCTAATGACTTCTGTAGAAAAAAGTGGACCTTTCTCCACTTCTAGCGCTTCATAGGTGTGGACAGGGTGCTGGTTTTTTACAGCTTCCATCCTTGCCACTTTTTCCAGTTCTTCTGCCGTCCCTCTAATCGCTACTCCATAAAAAATCGTGTCGTAACTTGTCACCACTTCAAGTCTTGGTAGTCTTCGCCCTACTTCTTTCAGGAAACGCTCTGGTGATTCGTCCAGTTCGACAATGATGGTAACTTCATCGTTCGGTTCAGGAGCACTGAATCCGGTCAATAAAAATAAGCATGTGAAAAAAATAATCCCATATCGCATAAGCTTGTGCTCCTTTTTCCATAGCATTTGTCATAGCTACACGTTTATGCGTGATGAGCGTTAGGGTCGGCTGGCGTTTCCAACTTTATCAGTGGGTTTTAAGCTTTTATCGGCAAGCACCTGGTATGAATCAACGACTTTCGGTTTTTGATTGGTGACTTCAATGTTTTCATCAGGATCACCTAGAAGACGCATAAAGGAAACTGCCTAAATGTCTCGTAACTTAGCCTTCATTATTCACTAGCTATTGCGATATTAAAGCAAAAAAGGACGGGGTCTTGGTGACCTCGTCCTTTAGGGAGATTCTTATATAATTTCAAATGGTGCTGGTTTGTCTTCACGATGTTTAAAGAAATATCGAATCGCCTCTGCAATGCGGGCAGAAGCTTGCCCATCGCCATACGGGTTAGAGGCTTGAGCCATCGCTTCATGTTTTTTGTCATCCGATAACAATTCATGAGCGAGATGGAAGATATGATCCTCTTCTGTTCCTGCAAGCTTCAATGTACCTGCCTCAATTCCCTCCGGACGTTCTGTCGTGTCACGAAGGACAAGGACAGGGACACCCAGTGAAGGTGCTTCTTCCTGCACGCCGCCTGAATCAGTCAAAATGAGGTGTGCTCTTGAAGCGAAATTGTGAAAATCGATAACATCAAGCGGTTCGATCAGCTTGATTCGATCGTCATTCCCTAAGATTTCGTCCGCTGTTTCTTTAACCACCGGATTTAAATGAACCGGGTAGACCACTTGAATGTCATTATGTTCCTGTACAAGACGCTTGATGGCCCGGAACATCTGCTTCATATTGTTCCCAAGGTTTTCACGACGGTGTGCCGTCATCAGAACAAGGCGTTTATCCCCTACTTCATCAAGCACTTCAGACGCATAATCTTCCGCTACCGTGGTCTGTAAAGCATCAATCGCTGTATTCCCGGTAACAAAGATATTGTCTTCCGACTTATTTTCAGCAAGAAGATTGTCTCTTGATTTATTCGTCGGTGCAAAATGAAGGTCCGCCATAACACCGGTCAATTGGCGATTCATTTCTTCAGGGAACGGTGAGTACTTATTCCAAGTACGTAGTCCAGCTTCCACATGCCCGACAGGAATTTGGTTATAGTAAGCAGCCAAGGAAGCGGCAAAGGTTGTTGTTGTATCCCCATGGACAAGCACAACATCCGGTTTCGTTTCCTTCATCACTTCGTCTAAACCTTCCAAAGCACGTGTCGTCACTTGAGCAAGTGACTGGCGGGCTTTCATAATATCCAGGTCAAAATCAGGTTCGATATCAAAGATGTTCAACACTTGATCTAACATCTCTCTGTGTTGGGCGGTTACTGCAACGATTGGCTCAAACTGTTCCGTACGTTTTTTTAATTCAAGGACGAGCGGTGCCATTTTTATAGCTTCCGGTCTTGTCCCAAATATCGTCATTACTTTAATGCGTTCTGTCATGAGTGCTCCTCCTTTAATGAGGAAGTGGTTTTATTTGGTTCCGTACAAGCGGTCTCCTGCATCTCCTAAACCTGGTACGATATATCCCTTTTCGTTCAATTTCTCATCAAGAGCGGCAAGATATATGTCCACATCAGGGTGTTCTTTCTGTACAGCTTCTACACCTTCAGGGGCAGCTACTAGACACATTAAACGAATTTGTCGTGCTCCACGTTTCTTCAAGGAGTGGATTGCTTCATTGGCTGATCCGCCTGTCGCAAGCATCGGATCGATGACAATCAGTTCACGTTCTTCAATATCACTTGGAAGCTTCACATAATATTCGACGGGCTGCAATGTTTCTGGATCGCGGTAAAGTCCAACGTGTCCAATTTTAGCAGCTGGAATCAATTGGATAATTCCATCTACCATACCAAGCCCGGCTCTTAGAATAGGAACAAGTCCGATCTTTTTACCTGTCAGTACTTTTGCCTTCGCATCCTGTACGACTGGTGTATCGATAGACACTTCTTCCAATGGAAGATCTCGGGTGATCTCAAAGGCCATAAGTGCTGCTACTTCATCTACTAATTCACGGAAGTCTTTCGTCCCTGTCTCTTTTTTACGTATGTACGTCAACTTATGTTGAATCAATGGGTGATCCAGTACATAAACGTTTGCCATTGCCATTCACTCCTTCTGAAAATTTACATCCTTTAAATTGTACAGAAAAAGAAACCTCTCCGCAACCTTTGACCGTATTACGAATTATTACAGAATTGCTCCCTTTTCTTGAAGACTCAGTTTCGAGATGTTTGTGCGGTAGTTTGGGGCTGCGGGGGATGACTCGCTTTCCGCGGAATCGCCCTGGTAGACACGACTGGCATAAGCAGAATAGCAATGGAATAAAAAGCACATTCCGTTGCTATTCTGCTTATGACGCGAGTGTCTGGGCGATGGAGCTGGACGAGTAGCTTCCCAGCCACCCCTGACGCTAATCCCAAGCAACGAACCCCGAAACATCTCTAAATCAAGCCTTACACAACCCTGCCAGATCCTTTAATAAGAGCCACTAGATTGATCTAGTGGCTCTTGGTAGTTCCATTTATTAAATGGAAGAGAAGTTGAGTGTCTGATATAGAGGGAAGCGGGACGTTAATTCGCGTACACGTTTTTCCGCTTCTTTCATTTTCGCTTCATCTTCATGATGATCTAGAGTGAAGGCGATCAGATCTGCAATTTCCTCCATTTCCGCTTCCTTGAAGCCACGGCTCGTAACAGCCGCTGTACCGATACGGATTCCGCTTGTGACAAACGGGCTTTCAGGGTCGAACGGGATGGCGTTTTTATTTGTCGTAATACCGATATCGTCTAAAGCTTTTTCTACTACTTTGCCGGTCAAGCCTTTGCTGCGTAAGTCAAGTAAGAGTAAGTGGTTGTCTGTGCCACCAGAAACAAGATCGACCCCTTTTTCAACAAGGGATTCGCCCAATTGCTTCGCATTGGCGATGATTTGTCGGGAATATGTCTTGAATTCTGGTTGCAAGGCTTCCTTAAAGGAAACGGCTTTAGCTGCAATGATGTGCATTAAAGGACCACCTTGCATTCCTGGGAACACCGTCTTGTCGATCTTCTTAGCGAAAGATTCTTCACAAAGAATCATTCCACCACGAGGACCACGCAATGTTTTATGGGTCGTTGTCGTGACAAAATGAGCGTGAGGTACAGGATTCGGGTGTAGCCCTGTAGCCACCAGCCCTGCGATATGTGCCATGTCGACCATAAGATAAGCTCCGACCTCATCAGCGACTTCACGGAATCTAGCAAAATCAATTTCTCTCGGGTAAGCGCTGGCCCCTGCAACGATTAATTTAGGTTGCACTTCTTTGGCTTTTTGAAGCACAGCATCATAATCAATCGTTTCATCTTTCTCGTCCACACCGTACTCTTCAAAATTGTACAACTTACCACTGAAGTTAACGGGGCTACCATGGGTCAAGTGACCGCCGTGATTCAAATTCATACCGAGCACCGTATCACCATGTTCAAGCACGGTGAAATAAACAGCCATATTCGCTTGTGCACCAGAGTGCGGCTGAACGTTTGCATGATCGGCACCAAACAGTTCTTTCGCGCGGTCACGGGCTAAGTTTTCAACAACGTCTACGTGTTCACAACCCCCGTAGTAACGACGGCCCGGATAGCCTTCCGCATATTTATTCGTAAGCACAGAACCCATCGTTTCCATCACTGCTTCTGAAACGAAGTTTTCTGAAGCAATCAATTCAATATTATCCTGTTGGCGTTGTCTTTCATCTTGAACGGCTGCAAAAATTTCTGCATCTGCTGATTTTACATGATTCATGGTCTAGCTTCCCCTTTCCATTCCTAATGATCACAAGAACCTGCTTCTTCTTGACTTACATAAACCGCACGTGCCCCACCAATGAGAGGAGGTCGGGTTTTCGCTGCCGTAATATGGGCGTGGCCGATATTTTTTTGAGACATTCGAAGCGGAACAGCTACACGCTTTAAATGCATACCGATGAGTGTGTCACCGATATCCAGTCCACCTTTGGCTTCGATCCTCTCCACAAGCACTGGATCTTTCATATGCTTATAAGCGAAGGAGGCCATCGATCCACCCGCGGTCGGAACAGGAATAGCAGAGACTTCTGTCAAACCTTGTTCTTCCATCACGGACCGATCGACAACTAATGAACGATTCAAATGTTCACAGCATTGGAATGCGAGATGAACGCCGGAGCGCTCCGAAAGATTTTGCAGTTCACTATAAACCACTTCAGCAATGGCTTCACTTCCTGAAGTACCAATTCTTTCCCCTGCAATTTCACTTGTGGAACAACCAATGACAAAAACACCCGATTGAAGGCTGCCTGTATCCATAAGTTGATCAACCACAGACCGGACATCCGTTTGAATCTTCTCCATATCCATCACCATCCTACCTCCTCTATATGTCAGCACAAATAGGGGAATACACCCTATACGCGGCTTGTTTTTACAAAAAAAGGAGAAGCATCAGGCTCCTCCTTCAATTGTCAGCATCAGCTATTAAAAAACTTCAGCTTTTCTATATCCCATTGTATTACTTATTTTCATATTCGGCAATCTTACTTACACGTCTTTCGTGGCGACCTGCTTCAAAATCTGTAGAGACCCATGTTCTCGCGATTTCTCGTGCTAAACCTGGTCCAATGACACGTTCGCCCATACATAGAATGTTCGAGTCGTTATGTTCACGGGTGACTTTAGCAGTGAAGAGGTCATGCACCAATGCAGCACGAATTCCTTTCACTTTATTAGCCGAGATCGACATCCCAATTCCAGTTCCACAGATGAGGATCGCTTTATCAAATTCTCCGTTTGCTACACGTTCTGCTGCTGGGATTGCGTAGTCTGGATAATCGACGGAATCTTCACAATCACACCCGATGTCTTCGAATTCTACTTCAAGTTCATTTAAAACGTCTGCTACTTCTCTCCGTAAGTTCACTCCGCCATGGTCGGAGGCAAGGATCACTTTCATCTATAGACACTCCCGTCTTCTAATATCAATCTTATCGTGACAGTTTCCCTTTCCCCTGTCAACGCTCTCCATCGACTCCTTCCATCTATCTATTTTTATATGTATTAACTGAACCGTGAAAGAGTAGATTTTGTTATTACTGGAAGAGACGCGGGGAGGTTATTAAAAAGATAAAAAACCCAGAGAGACTTCTGGGTTTTAGGTATGTATGAATGATGTCATAAAAACAGTGGGGCGACGAGGGTGATCCGCTTTAAGAAACCGGTTTATTCCTCGTCGCGAAGCTTCTCTACGAGACGTTCAATGTAGTGATTAAGCTCATCACGGGTATTCCGATAAATAGGGATATTCCCGCCGAAAGGGTCTATGATATTCAAGTCTGGCAGTTCTTTTTCCCTCTGTTCAATTTCTTTGATTTCGTCCTCAAGTTCCTCGAATAATTTTTGCTCGATTTCTTGATCGTCGACTTTGTCTTTATATTTATTTATGATAGACAAACGTTTCTCTTCAAAGGCTGCATAAAGGTTCTTTAGATGCTGCCATTGACTTTCATCTACCAGGACATATTCCTTAAGCGTGTAATATTTTTCTTGATCGTCCGGGTATTGGAGTGCGAGGGTTTGTTTATGGCGATCTGTCATAGTTAGTACAAGGTCCGCCCATTCTAGCAAATCTTGGTCAATAGGCCTTGTTTGATGGTTCAGATCTAAATCAATTTCCCTAAGAACGAGTTCCGAATTCTTCGCCAAAGGTTCTCCTTTTCCTGCGAAAATACCAGCGGATTGAACATTTCCTTCTACAAGCTTCGATTTGAGCAGCGCTTCAGCCATCGGGCTTCGGCATGTATTTCCAGTACAGACAAATAATATATTCATAGCCAATCTTCCCCTCATCGATAGTCCATTTTCTCTATAGTACCATAGGTATAGATTAGACGGAAAACTTGTCAGAAAATGGCGTTCAAACCTAAAGCACATAAAATGCTTCCTCCAAGAAGTTCACTGTAAGTGCCAAGTAAACCTCCCGCTCTACGACCAATAATGAAGCCTGTCCACGTCAGTGCCATACTGAATACACCAAAGGAAAAGACAGATATAAACATTTCTGCTTCCCTTAACCCTAAACTGAATCCGACTGGAAAGCTGTCAATGCTTACACTCAGTGCGAATAACCACATTCCGATGCCCGTCATTCGATAGGAAACCGAGTGCTTTTCTGTGAACGAAGCAAAAACTGCATAGGCACCTAGGCCGAACAGCATAACTCCTCCTGACAACTCAGCCCATTCAGCCGCACTATCAGACAGCCATTTACCAAGTAAGATTCCCAATCCTGGCATGACCATATGAAAGACCCCGATGACAATCCCAATGAAGAAAGCGTGCCTTAACCTTACTGCTTGTAACCCCATCCCTAAAGACACAGAGAATGCATCCAGACCTAAAGCAATCGATAACAAAATTAGTGATGTCATATGCTCCAACTGAAACTTCCCCTCCCCGGACATGCTATATCATCGTATGCATGAGAGGAGGAGCGTATGTCAGCAGGTCTGGATTTTTTTGACTGCGGCTTTATTCAATCGGTTCATAATCGCCGCTCCAACACCTTCTTCAGAAAAAGTTTCACATAGAATCAAGTCTACATCCGACTTCTTGAATTCTCTTAAAGCTCCATAAAGTTTTTCTGCTACTTGATCAAGCTGAAATCTTGAACCACATCTTATAAGAGGAAGATGGTCGAGTTTTTCTGCTAATTCATCACTTGCAATGACTCCGACTCTGTTTCCATCTCCCTTTAATTGATGAAGCTGTTCAACAAAGAACTCATCCGTGCCATCCACCAGCCAGAGCGGGGATTCAGGTGCATAGTGTGTGTACTTCATCCCAGGTGATTTTGGCTTCTGTTTTTCATCAGCCAGAGCGGGATCTACCATGACTATTGGGAGATACTTTTCTAAACCTTCCTTTGTTACCCCTCCAGGCCTTAAAATGATAGGGATTTCAGTCGTGCAGTCGACAACAGTCGATTCCACTCCGACCCCAGTTGAACCTCCATCCAGGATGCCTGCAATTCTCCCATCCAAATCTTGATAGACGTGATCGGCCGCTGTGGGGCTTGGTCGACCTGATCGATTGGCACTCGGTGCCGCTAATGGTCTCCCAGTTTTACGAAGCAAGGTTAGAGCAAGTGGATGGTCCGGCATTCGAATTCCAATTGTGGATAAGCCCGCCGTCACATTTTCAGCGGCTGTCCCATTGCTCTTAAGAACAAGCGTCAACGGCCCAGGCCAGAATTCGTCCATCAGCTTCTTTGCCACAGGGGGAATCTCTGAAACAAGTTGACTCACTTGATCCTCATCTGCCACATGAACAATCAAAGGATTATCTGCTGGTCGACCTTTAGCTTCAAAAATCCGCTGTACAGCCGCTTCTTCCGTTGCATCTGCACCTAAACCGTAGACCGTCTCTGTCGGAAAAGCGACTACCTGATTTTCCCTCAAAAGAGCCGCGGCTTCTTGAACTTGAGCATCCAGATCACTTGAGTTTTTGCTTTGTTTCCACCATTTCGTTTCCATCCTCATCGTACGTACCCCTTTATTCCGTATCTTGTGTTAGTGTCTATTATGATTAATTCTACAAAATATCGCAAATTTAGACATTATTCACAAGATGTCCTCAAGTTATCCACAATTTTACCCACATATCCAAAGATTCCGTTAGTAAATTTGAGAGATAAAAATTCTTATTCACAAGTTATTAACAAATAACACCCTTTTTGTGAATAAATAAGCGACTTATACACAATTAACTGTGATTAACTTCATAAACCCACAATCTTTTTTCGACATCCTTTTTCTTGAACTGTTGATGTTGTAAAAGGAAGTCAAGCGTGTCTGAATGACTTTCCACATGCAGTTCTTTTAACCCGACTTTTTCCACATAAGTCTGTATCACTTCGAATACTTCTAAAATCCTACCTGGAGAAATATGATCTTTCACTTGAAGCTGTTCAAGCTTGCCGGCTCCCTTGGATAGTTGGATCAGCCGAAACGACCCAATTGGCTGGTCGGCTTTTTTCAATTGATACAATTCATCTTCTACTTGTTCGATATACATAATAGAATCCACACCCCTTTGTTTCACTCTATGAAAAGGGATGTGGATTGTATGCTAGGAAAAGATGCTTTCCCATATTTTTACGACAAAGAATTGTACTTCTTCTTGCTCTTCTTTCTCTACTTCCTCTTCCGTCACTTCTTCCGCTTCTGCTACACTCGTCCCATTTGAGAAATCAAGGAAACATAGAGGCGGAAACAAGACACACCACCAATTATCACCATTTCCTTCTCCCAATGTGATAAGAATCGCTTCATATTCTCCAGCTGGATAAACAAAAGAACCATACAACTTTGTAGGAAATTGGACAGTGGAATCATAATCAACGGTGTAATCCTGTTCGATCCCTTCCTTTTCCAAAGTTTCCCCTACAATCTCTTGAAGCTCTGGCAGACGGTTCTGAATCAATTCCCTCGCTGCTTCAATCGAAGTCAATTCAGCTACCCATTCGGTGATTTGTGCATTGACCTCGTCTCTAACCATACGTTTGACTTTTTGATCTGCTTGATCATTACTATCCGCTAATATACGAAGACGGATGGCTTCATCCGGGATAACTTGAAATTCAGGCTGTGCTTTCGATTGTTGTCCCCAAGGGAGGACCGTAATAATAATAGATAAAGATAATAATAAGAGCCAACTGTTTTTCATTTTCTTTTCCTCCCTGTCCCTCTACTAGTCGCTAGTATGGACAGGAAGCATAGAGTTTAAACCATAAATCTATCAATCTTGTATTTCATCATCTGGAAAAGGCAAAGACCATGCGATCCTTCCCGTTAATATCCTGCCGCACCTCTGTAAAGAGTTCGGGAAGGAGGGCATCGAAGAGCGCTGTTACCGATTCCCCCTGCTCATGACCAATTTCAAAAGCGATACATTTCGGCTTTTTTTTCATATGTGTAACCTGGGTGAGGATCGTCTTATATGCGGCCAATCCTTCTTCCTCCGCAAATAAAGCCATCCCTGGATCAAAATCCACCACGGTATCATCCATTTGTTCTTTTTCAGAATGAGCGATATAAGGAGGATTAGAAACAATGACATCGAAGGACTCTTCAACCAGCGATTCAAGAAAATCCCCTTGATAAAATCGAACATCTGTCCCGTGCTGAGCGGCATTTTTTTCAGCTATCCTGAGGGCTTCTTCTGATAGATCCACACCTCTTACATCACTGCCCGGAAGTTCAGCCGCAAGCGTAATGGCTATGACACCACTTCCTGTTCCAAGGTCGACGATCTTAGGAGCTTTCAAATTTTTTGCACGGATAAAATCTATAACCCCGAGGACGAGCTCTTCGGTTTCAGGACGTGGGATCAGGACATCTTTATTGACTTGAAATTCCCGCCCATAAAAATGACCAATCCCTGTAAGATGCTGGACAGGCACCCCTGTGTCCACATGTTGCCGGACAGATTGCACGAAATCCCTTTTCACTTCCTCAGGCATCGGTTCATTGTCATAAGCAAGCAGTTGGGAGGGGGTCCAATTCAAAAAATGTTCCAGTAATAAATCAGCCACCCTCGGTTCCCGTTGATGTTGTTGTAAAAAAAGAGAAGCCCAGCGGCGGGCTTCCCGAATCGACGTAAAAGTAGGCTGCATACTATTCACCAATCTGCTCCATTTTTTTCGTTTGCTCTTCAATCAACAGAGCATCAATGATTTCATCCATATTTCCTTGAAGAATCTGATCAAGCTTCTGTAACGTCAAACCGATCCGGTGATCCGTGACACGTGTTTGCGGGAAGTTATACGTACGGATTCGCTCGGAGCGGTCTCCTGTACCTACAGCAGACTTACGGTTTTCATCGTATTCTGCCTGAGCTTCCTGCTGAAACTTATCATAAACACGAGCACGAAGAACTTTCATCGCCTTCTCTTTGTTCTTAATTTGTGATTTTTCGTCCTGACAAGATACAACGGTACCCGTCGGTTCGTGAGTCAGACGTACAGCGGACATGGTCGTGTTAACACTTTGACCCCCTGGACCACTTGATGCGAAGGTATCGACTCGAATATCCTTATCATGCAGCTCCACTTCGACTTCTTCCGCTTCAGGCATAACAACAACAGTGGCGGTAGAAGTATGAATGCGTCCCCCTGATTCCGTTTCAGGTACACGCTGGACGCGGTGAGCACCGTTTTCGAACTTCAGCTTGGAATAAGCCATGTTCCCCGACACCATAAAGATGATTTCTTTATAGCCACCGACGTCGCTCGCATTCGCTTCAATGACTTCCGTTTTCCACCCTTGCGCCTCTGCATAGCGTGCGTACATGCGATAAAGATCACCGGCAAATAGAGCCGCTTCATCTCCACCCGCTGCACCACGCACTTCCATGATTACGTTTTTATCATCATTTGGGTCTTTCGGAAGCATGAGCACTTTCAAACGTTCCTCAAGGTCTTGTTTGCGGGTGGATAATTCATGAATTTCTTCTTTGACCATTTCAACCATATCCGCATCCATTTTGTCATCAAGCATGGCTTTGGCATCATCCAGCTGCTCTGTCACTTCTTTATACTCACGATAAGCCTCAACTGTTTCCTGCAGTCCAGATTGTTCTTTGGAATACTCACGTAGTTTATTGGTATCAGAAATAATTTCAGGATCACTAAGTAATTCGTTCAACTTTTCATAACGATCTTCTAATGTTTGTAAACGTTCGATCAATGGTATGCACCTCTTTCTCCATAACATTCTAATTATATTATAGAGAGGTCATGGTTACAACCGCTCGACCCATTCCTCAGTAAAGATGATCTCACGGAATTTGTTTTGGTCCCCCAGCCTTTTCATAGAGTAGGAAAAGGGAAACAACTTTCTCCCGCAGGAGCTTAGTCATTCCCCCATCTATAGGTTGGACACCATCCGGAAAAGTTATTTGATCTTCACGTGAATGTCATAACGGGGGACAGCCTGGTAAACAGCTTCTTGGATTTGATCTTTCCAATCAGCTCTCTCTTCTTTGGAAAGGTCCTCATCCCCTTCGATGTGTACCGTCACCCATGCTTGGTTAGCCTCAAGGGTAACCCTCTTCACTTCGACCCCGGAAAGCTGCTGGGCTGCTGCTTTCATATTCTCCCTATCCTGTTTGAGGCCCCACGTATGGCCGACTTTATTCATGGAACGTGGACTCTCCTGTCCGCGAGTCACTTCATTATTGTAGCCCATGTTCTCTACATCATCCCGGCTTGTCATGCCTTGGTATTTTTCTCCCTGCAACCCGCACGCACTTAACAAAAAGACAGCCATACCTGCCATTAGTAAGAATCGTCTCATCTCTTGCACCTCTTCTCTTTTTACCGTTATTGTCTCCGAAACCACTCCACTTATGCTCCATTCGTTATTCAACATAATGGCAGGATTGTGTAAGACTGAGTTTCGAGGCTTTTGTGGGGGCTTAGGGGCTCCGGGAAAAGGTTCGCTTTCCGTGGGCGAGTGATGAGCCACGCCGCTATAAGGTCGTTTTATCCAAAGATCCTACATGAATAAGCAAACAGGGTCTGGGAAACGTCCGCATGAAAAGCGAATGGAGGCACGAACATGTGTGTTTTTCTACTGACTGATCCAAAACACTGCGAATCATCGTTTCCCTGACCCCGTATCCATGGCCAGGAAGTGTCATCCATTATTTCAACCAATACAGGCTTCCTTTAAGGGAGCGCGGTATGTGCTCACCTCGCTCCCGCGGAAAGCGAGCTAATCCCCGCAGCCCCCATCCACTCAACAAAAATCTTGAAACGGAGTCTTCCACAAACGGGAGCGTTAGTGAATGACGCGTAAAAAAACCAAGCGGGAGGGCCGCTTGGTTTGGGAATTACTCTTGGATGAGTAAGTGATATTTCTTTGGAATGATATCTTCCTCTTTAATTTTTTTCAAGTACTCTTCAGCCTCTGAATAATTTTCAAAGACCAAGTCCTTGTTATCTTTCCTAAATTCGATAACGATACGGTCGCTATCTAATCCAACTATACGATACAGAGCGCATACTCCTTTCGTTGAGCATAATCAGCTCGGAAAACACAAAAAAGCCGAAAAGTATCCACTTGTGGAAAGAAAGATACTTTTCGGCTTTTGTCTAGCTCTATTGTCCAGATCAATGATACCGAATACTATATAAAAATGTTATCATCGTTCAATGGTTAAGCACGTGTAAGGATCAAACATCTCCGTTTCATCCCAAGTACTATTATAGTACAGAATCGATCAAATGAAAACAGGTCCATTACACTGATTTTTTCATGTCCTTTTGCTGCGGAAAGATTTGGTGGCTTTCAAGCTCTTCACATAAGCGGACATACTCCAAACACATAAGATAGACTCTGTCGTTTTCCACTTTTCCGAGAGTTAAGCATTCTTCTGCTGCCTCCCTGCAAACCCCAGCACATGAAGCGGCCATTTCATCCATAAGCGGGCTGTTTTTCTGGACAGTTTCCACAGCATATTTATAAGCATTCATACATTCTTCAAGCAAAAGTGTTTTCTCCAGCAGCTTGGTGTTTTTTTCGCCGACCATTCTACATCCCCCTCTTTATGGTTTCAAAATCAGAACCATATAACTTCGGTCCTTACTGAAATCCCAGTCTACAAAGACATCTTCTACGCTTGCGCCAAGAATCGTTTCGAAAGACGCATGATTTAAAAGCCTTTTTTCCAGCCTCCGTTTGGAAATTTTCAAGGGCTGCTCATACCCTGCATTGATCATTTCCTTTTCAATGGCCACCAATATTCCATTCCGCTCGATCAGTAGTGTCCGATCATTTAGCAGAAATGATCGGATAGAAGCAGGTGTTTTTTCTGCTTTCCTGCTTAGTATTTCCACTTCTTCATGGACAGCGTCTTTGTGTTCATAAGATTTCAATCCGTCATCGTCTTCAGGGTTGTCCGTGGTAATCACTCCGATAAGTACACCGGTTTGTCTTGACAGAGACCAGTCGTAATACAGATTGTCGACATATATTCCCGCACTGGCGCGAAAGGTTGCTTTTATATCAGGAATCAATTCCCTCATCATGAGGTCACGTGTTTCTTCCACTTTTTTATCATTTTTCTGCCCCACTAATACCCGCTCCATTGGGGCAAGAAAATCTTTTAAGTAAATGGTGAGAAATTTCCCTTCAATGGAGACGAAAACAGAAGAGGGTCCTTTTCCAAAGTGGTCACGTAACAGCTTACCAATATAGCTCGACATTTCTGATTGAATGGATCGCTTATCCATCCTTATCCCCCCAGACCAAACGTTTATCTACACTTAAAGTATCACATAACACCATATTTTAAACGGAACCGAGCACATCGAGTAAACAAGACAGCACATTCATACAAATAACTGGGAGGAATGTGTAAGACTCAGTTTCGAAATGTTTCCGGGGTTCGTTGCCCTGTTAGGCGTCAGGGGTGGCTGGGAAGCAACTCGCTTTCCTGTGGGGGAGCGCCGAGCTTCCTTGGACTCCGTCATCCGGGATCTCGCCTATCTCTTTCTCCCACGGGAGTCTCGCAGCTTCCCAACCACCCCATTCGTTGAGTGTGAAAAACGAACCCCTACACTTAGAAGGAGCGTCTTCAAACCTTCTTGTCCAGGAGTTATAAAGCGCACTGTAACAGCATTTCAATAAGGAGTACCACAGTCTTCTGCATTTCAACAGAGCTTGGGAACTCTGCTATTCGTGGTAGTAATTTAGACTGATATGGCAAGGGGGCGGAGGGGAATGGCGAGACTCCTGTGGGAGAAAAGTGCAGGGTGAGACCCCACAGGACACAGTCCGAGGAGGCACACCGCGCTCCCACGGAAAGCGAGTTATTCCCCGTAGTCCCCATCCACTTAACAAATATCTCGATACTGAGTCTTCAAGAAAAGGGAGCTTCTATTTAAGAATAGTGAAAAAGAAAAAGACAGCTGGAGATCAGCTGTCTGAGTAGTGGTTTATGTTGTTTTTTCAGCGTAAACCTTTTTCACTTCCTGTTGCCTGGGCTTGTTCGGTACGTCGTGATGATGGCGGCAACGCGGTTCGTATGATTCCGATGCACCGACTAAGATGATTGGATCGTCATAGGAAGCGGGCGCCCCATCGATCAAGCGTTGAGTACGGCTGGCCGGTGAACCACAGACAGGGCAGATGGCGTTTAACTTCGTAACACTTTCACTCAGCGCCATCATTTCAGGCATTTTACCAAAAGGTTCACCTCTGAAGTCGGTATCCAGTCCAGCGACGATGACGCGTATGCCTTTGTCTGCCAAACACTCCACGACCTCTACAATATGCTCGTCAAAAAACTGCATTTCATCGATTCCTACGACATCCACTTCATCCGTCACATGCTGAAGGATATCCAGCGAGCTTTTTACAGGACGAGCCATCACAGAAGTGCCATTATGAGATACAACCGCATCTTCTTTGTACCGGTCATCAATCGCAGGTTTATAAACGCGGACGGTCAAATTACCGAATGTCGCACGCCTGACACGACGGATCAACTCCTCTGATTTCCCGCTGAACATACTTCCGCAGATGAGTTCAACCCACCCACTTTGTTTCATTACATACACGTCTACTGTCGCTCCCTTCTCACTCAATCAAGCTTCACATATGGGGGGATCATCCGGTATCCTCCCCTTTATTTCAACAAAAAAGAGCTCCCTTGATGGCGCCAATCGAACGGCGGCTTTAATCACCAAGGACAGCTCCCCTTATTGATAAGTCCTTTAAAGAGTATCATTCAGTGCCTTTGTAACAAAGGCTTTCTTTCATACCCCTATTTTTTGACAAAAAAACAGGCAAACATCTGAGACAATTTGCCTGTTTTTGTTCAAAATGATGAAGCCCCTCCCAAAAGAGAGGGTATCATAATTATGAAAGGTTATATTTCTTCTTGAAGCGATCCACACGGCCGCCAGCTTTATCAGCTTTCTGCTTACCTGTGTAGAACGGGTGAGACGCAGAACTAATCTCTACGCGGATCAATGGATACGTGTTTCCATCTTCCCACTCGATTGTTTCTTCAGAAGACTTAGTAGACCCTGTTAGAAACTTGAAATTAGAACTTGTGTCTAGGAATACAACTTTACGGTATTCTGGATGAATTCCTGCTTTCATGTTCTTCCACTCCTTTTTGCCCTGAGTCCTTTGGAAACAGAGTTATTGTAAGAGCCGTCGAAGGTTCGTGATAACACCTTGTACTGAAACTCACATAGAATGATTATAACAGGGGCTCCCCCCTGATGCAACATCCAGTTTCAAGAAACAGACAATCGATCTTACCATAAAATCTTTTTAACGGCGGGTAGCTGTTGCTTTCCCTTTCATGTCTTTATCCATGAGGTCGAAAAATTCATCATTATTTTTCGATGCTCTCAAGCGACGCAGGAACCTGTCCGTGAAGTCCTGCGAATCAGACATCGATTTCCGGATGGCCCAGATTTTATCCAGGTGTGTTTGAGGAAGAAGCAATTCTTCTTTTCTTGTTCCTGAACGAAGAATATCAATGGCAGGGAAGATCCGTCGCTCCGCAAGACTGCGATCAAGATGCAGCTCCATGTTTCCTGTCCCCTTGAATTCTTCATAAATGACATCATCCATACGCGAACCTGTATCCACAAGGGCGGTTGCAAGAATCGTCAAGCTCCCCCCTTCTTCGATGTTACGCGCAGCACCAAAGAACCGTTTCGGACGGTGGAAGGCAGCTGGGTCGATTCCTCCTGACAATGTACGTCCACTTGGAGGGATGACCAGGTTGTAAGCACGGGCTAAACGAGTGATGCTGTCCATGAGAACAATGACATCGCGTTTGTGCTCAACGATACGCATCGCTCTTTCCAATACTAATTCAGAAACCTTGATGTGGTTTTCAGGAACTTCATCAAACGTGGAGCTCACAACATCCACATCCGGAGCTACCGAGCGTTCGATATCCGTCACCTCTTCCGGTCGTTCATCAACAAGCAAAATGATGAGCTTTGCGTCGGGGTGATTCGTAGAGATGCTGTTGGCCATTTGTTTTAAAAGCATCGTCTTTCCTGCTTTTGGTGGAGCGACAATCAGTCCACGCTGACCGTAACCAACGGGCGACATCAAATCCATAATTCGTGTCGATAGCTTTTTCGTCTCCGTTTCAAGCTTCATTTGACGATCCGGATACAATGGGGTCAATGCAGGGAAATGTACTCTTTCCTTTGCAGAATCTGGGTCCTCCCCGTTTACAGCATCGACGTGTAGAAGACCGTAATAACGTTCATTTTCTTTCGGTGGCCGTACCTTACCAGATACCTTGTCCCCATTTCTTAAATCGAAACGACGGATTTGTGAGGCCGAAATGTAAATATCCTCTGCACTTGGAGAATAGTTGATCGGTCTTAAAAATCCGAATCCTTCTGAAGGAATAATTTCAAGGATCCCGTCCATGAAAAGGAAACCATCTTTTTCAGCCTGTGCTTTTAAAATCGCAAAGATCAATTCGCGTTTTGTCAGTTTTGCATAGTAAGAGACTTTATACTGTCTAGCTTTCGCATAAAGCCCTTTCAATGTCATTGTTTCTAAATTGGAGATTGTTAAATCCGCCACGTGATCACCACTTTTTATTAGTTTTTCTTTATTTTCGAGTCATGCAGACGAACGCATAAAAGTTTTTATGGGACGTCATGTATTTCACACTCCTAGTGATGGATGGTGAAAATCCGGGTCATGACATTCTTTTTACATATAAATTTGTAACTTCTCTAAAGGATTTATTGAATGGTCCTGCTTAAATAGAAGATCTGCTTCCTAACAAAGGATCATATCCTACAGCAGAACTTTTGGTTAGAAGAATGAGAAGAAGTTAAGTGAAGTCGGAAAATAGAAGCATAAGGAGACGGGTGTCGTTATCTTCTATCCTAATCAAACAATCTTTATTGTACTCCTGTCTTTCTACAGTTTCAATGCTATTTTATGAAATGTTTTTCGAAGGTGGGCTTTTGTAGATGAAGAGGAAGCTGGTTTGACCACAGCTTCCTCTCTCTTTGATGAAGGGTGTTTACTTTATGGTTTCATGACTAGGTTTGGCTTTTTCTTCAGGCTGTGGTCTCCGTCGATAAAACGGACGGTTCCTGATTTCGCCCGCATGACTAACGTTTGCGTCGTTGCTTTTTGACCTTTAAACTGAACGCCTTTGAGAAGTTCTCCATCGGTGACACCGGTGGCTGCAAAGATGGCATCATCCCCTCCACAAAAATCTTCCATGTAAAGGACTTTGTCGACATCTTCAATCCCCATCTGTTCACAACGGAGACGTTCCTCGTCATTAGCAGGGAGAAGCTTGCCCTGGATTTCGCCTCCCAGGCATTTTAGACCGACCGCTGCGAGTACTCCCTCCGGAGCGCCGCCAATTCCAAACAAAATATCTACACCTGTATGATCAAAGGCTGTATTGATCGCTGCGGCGACATCTCCGTCAGGGATCAGCTTGATTCTTGCTCCCGCCTCACGGATCTCCTCAATGATCCCCTGGTGGCGTTCGCGATTCAAGACGACGGCAACGACATCTTCCACATCTTTCTTTTTCGCCTCAGCAACGGCTTGCAGATTTTCTGCAATGGAGGCATTGATATCCACTTTCCCTACAGCCTCCGGACCGACAGCTATTTTATTCATATACATGTCAGGGGCATGCAAAAGCTGCTTATGATCAGCGATCGCTATGACAGCAAGGGCATTCCACGTCCCTTGAGCTACGATGTTTGTCCCTTCAAGTGGATCCACAGCGACATCGACTCTTGCTCCGTACCCGTTGCCGAGCTTTTCACCGATATAAAGCATAGGCGCTTCATCCATTTCCCCTTCTCCGATCACGACTGTCCCTTTCATCGGGATCGTATCAAACACATCGCGCATGGCCGAGGTCGCCGCATCATCGGCTTCCTCTTTCTTTCCTCTTCCCATCCAACGCGCAGATGATAATGCAGCTGCTTCGGTGACTCTTACTAATTCCATCGATAGACTTCTTTCCATGGTGATCTCCCCAATCATTCAATGATTTTTCCTCATCTCCCCATGGAAAACATGAACCTATGAATTTTGGAATTGCTCGATTTCTTCGTCTGACATCTCCTCATACCAGACTTTTGCACCTAGATCGATCAGCTTGTTCGTAATGTTTTCATATCCTCGTTCAATGTGGTCGACACCTGTAATCTCGGTGACACCTTCAGCCATCAACCCAGCTATGACCAAAGCTGCTCCTGCACGAAGGTCTGTCGCTTTCACCTTCGCTCCTTGCAACTTAGAAGGACCTGTCACAATAGCAGAACCGCCTTCGACTTTAATTGAAGCATTCATACGCCTCAATTCATCGACATGCTTGAAACGGGCCTGATAAATGGTATCTGTGACGACACCTGTGCCCTGAGTCTGTGTGAGTAAAGAAGTAAACGGCTGCTGTAGATCTGTAGGAAAGCCTGGATAAACGAGTGTCTTAATATCGACGCTTCTCAAGTCTTTGCCTGGCTTAACATACAGCTGCTCATCATTTTCCTCGATGGTGACTCCCATCTCCCTCAATTTCGCCAGGAGCGACTCCAGGTGTTGCGGGATGACGTTATCGATGATCATCTCCTCACCTTGAGCAGCCGCCATAATCGTGTACGTGCCTGCTTCAATCCGGTCCGGGATAATCGTGTGAAGACACCCTTTCAGTGTATCCACACCTTCAATACGAATGACGTCTGTTCCTGCCCCTTTGATTTTAGCCCCCATACTTGTCAAAAGGGTGGCTACATCAATGATTTCTGGTTCTTTCGCCGCATTTTCAATGACCGTCTTCCCTTTTGCACGGACGGCCGCAAGCATGATATTGATGGTTGCTCCGACACTGACGACATCTAAATAAATACGGGCACCCTTGAGTTCTCTGGCACGAAGATAGATCGCACCTTGTTCATTTGTCACTTTGGCACCAAGAGCTTCAAACCCTTTAATGTGCTGATCGATCGGCCTAGGCCCTAAATGACAGCCGCCTGGCAATCCGATGACAGCCTTGTTAAAGCGGCCAAGCATCGCTCCCATAAAATAATAGGAAGCGCGAAGCTTTTTTACTTTCCCATTCGGCAAGGGCATGTCGACCATTTCAGATGGATCGATATGTACGGTTCTTCCGTCTTTCCGTACCGAGCCACCAATCTCTTCTAGCAAGTCCGACAAGATCCCGACATCAGAAATGTCCGGAAGACCTTCAATTGTCACAGGGCTTTCTGCCAAAATCGCCGCCGGCAGCAAGGCGACAGCACTGTTTTTAGCACCGCTGACCCGTACCTGTCCACGCAATGGTCTTCCGCCTTCCACTAATAGTTTATGCATGTAAAACTCCTCGCTTTAAGGTGAAGATTATGATTTTAGTATGTGCAATATTTTCCAAAACACACGACTATTTTTGATTATTCCAGTCATTCAAGAATTTTTCAATCCCCTGATCTGTTAATGGGTGTTTAACAATCTGACTCAGTACTTTAAAAGGAATCGTAGCAATATGGGCCCCGTGTATAGCCGCTTCGGTTACGTGAACGGGGTGACGGACAGAGGCAGCAATGATTTGTGTGTCAATGGCATGGCGGTCAAAGATCTCTGAGATCTGTGCCACCAGTTCCATCCCATTATGGCCAATATCATCCAGCCTTCCAAGGAATGGTGATACATAGGAGGCACCGGCACGGGCAGCCATCAACGCTTGATTGGCGGAGAAAATCAACGTTACATTTGTTTTAATGTTCAAGTCACTGAAAGCTTTCACTGCTTTCAAACCTTCCAACGTCATCGGTACCTTCACTGTAATATTCGGGGCGATCGCAGCAAGTTCCTTCCCTTCCTGAATCATCCCCTCCGCGTCTTCAGAGATAACCTCCGCACTGACAGAACCATCGACTTCATCCGTGATTTCTTTCAGCCGATCATGAAAAGATACTCCTTCTTTCGCTACGAGGCTCGGGTTTGTCGTTACACCCGCTAAGAGCCCCAATGCATTCGCTTCCCGAATATCTTCTATGTTTGCCGTATCAATGAAAAATTTCATATCCCCACTCCTCTTCGCTTCATTTTATTGCTCCAAGTTGATGAAAAAAGTCGAATGATGGCGTTTTCACACATGATGAAAAGGAAACCGCTACAGGGTAGCGGCTTCCTTTAAACTATTTTTACGCTTTTTGAGAAGATCCGAATTCACGCATCTTACCAATAACCGTTTCCTTGATCGCATCACGACCAGGTCCAAGATATTTACGTGGGTCGTACTGTTCAGGCTGTTCAGCAAGAATCTGGCGTACGGCTTTACCTTGAGCCATTTGGTTTTCCGTGTTTACGTTAATTTTAGCTGTACCGAAAGAAATAGCTTTCTTGATATCAGCTGTTGGGATTCCTGTACCACCGTGAAGAACAAGAGGCTTGTCAACAAGTCCCATGATTTCTTCCATGCGGTCAAAGCCAAGGTTCGGCTCACCTTTGTAAGGTCCGTGTACAGAACCAAGTGCTGGTGCGAAGACGTCAACGTTTGTTTCGTCGACCAATTGCTTACACTCAGAAGGGATTGCGTATGCTGCTTCCGCATCGTCAACGATGATGTCGTCTTCTTGTCCACCTACACGGCCAAGCTCTGCTTCAACAGATACACCATGGATGTGTGCAAGTTCAACAACTTTGCGGGTAACTGCAATATTTTCTTCAAGTGGATCGTGGGAAGCATCGATCATTACAGAAGTGAATCCAGCATGGATTGCTTCTGCACATTTTTCAAAGCTTGAACCATGGTCCAAGTGAATCGCAACAGGTACCGTTGTACCATAAGACTTCATAAGTGCTTTTACCATGTCGACAACAACGTTGAAGCCGCCCATGTAACGTGCTGCACCTTCAGATACACCCAGGATTACTGGAGACTGCTCTTCTTCAGCAGCCTGAAGAATCGCTTGAGCATATTCTAAGTTATTAAGGTTGAACTGACCTACGCCGTAGCGTTCTTCCTTAGCTTTTTCTAGCATTTCTTTCATTGATACTAGTGGCATGAAAGAATCCTCCTTTAGTTAGCGTACTGCATTGTATTTACAAGTCTGTTTCCATACGAAAACACACCATGTAAGTTTGGTTACAGTAATAGAATACCAATACCCTTTCTATGGTGCAACAGCAGGAGAATTATATAGCGCTTACATCAAGAAAAAAGTCATGAACGGCTGTGAACAAGGGTTCCATTAACCATTTCTTTCAATTTATGGATGTCAAAGGGCTTAGTTATGATATCTGTCACAAAAGGAAATTCCACTTCCTTCTCAATCGACTCTTTGGATGCCCCCGTAATGATGATGACGGGAGAGTCAAAATGCATCTCTTCTAAGTAGAGCAAAACTTCCTTGCCATGCATAACGGGAAGATTATAATCCATAATGATGAGATCCAGATCCTGTTCTTCCACAAGATCACATGCTTCCCGGCCTGTTTTTGCAGCAATGGTTTCGTACCCCTCTGTTTTCAGAATCTCCTCTAATAGGAGGCGTATGCCTGGCTGGTCATCCACGATAAGGATTCGATTTGCCATGCCTATTCCCTTCCCTTCTATTCATTTTTTTAATCCCAATTCCTATCACTATCTATCTCTGTCTTTTACTTTCTATACAGTTATTCCATATTCCTGCGCACGTACGTTCTGTTTGTCAAAATTTCTGCAATTCCATCTCCTTCCATAAAAGATCCCTTCAGCGGTAGAAGAAGTTTCGAGATGTTTGTGTGGTGGGTTGGGGCTGCGGGGGTGACTCGCCACTCTCCCACAGGAAAGCGAGTAGCTTCCCCGCCACCCCTGATGCTCAATCCGGTCAAGGAACCTCGAAACCATCTTGAATTCGAGTGTTCCACAATCCTGCCGTGTACTTAAAGAATTCTAAGAAAAAGAGAGACGATCCCTCTTGTTGGGGATCGTCTCTCCAGGATAGATTATTGATTGGTTTTCATTGCCGCGCCGACGAAGCCGTGGAATAGTTCCTGTGGGCGGGTCGGGCGTGATTTGAATTCTGGGTGGAACTGGCTGGCTACGAACCATGGGTGATCTTCCACCTCGATGATTTCAACTAGACGGCCGTCCGGGCTTGTACCAGAGAATTTAAATCCTGCCGCTTCCATTTGTTCACGGTAATGATTGTTGAATTCGAAACGGTGACGGTGTCGCTCGTATACAACTTCTTCTCCGTATGCTTCCATCGCTTTGGTTCCTGGTTGCAGGCGGGATGGATAGATACCAAGACGAAGTGTACCACCAAGATCAGACACTTCTTTTTGTTCTGGAAGAAGGTCGATAATCGGGTGCTCTGTAGAAGGATCGATTTCTGCGGAATGCGCTCCTTTAAGACCAAGAACGTTACGGGCAAATTCGACCGTTGCCAGCTGCATACCAAGGCAGATTCCCAGGAATGGTACGTGGTTTTCACGTGCATATCGAATCGCATCGATTTTACCTTCGATTCCTCGGTCACCAAAACCTCCAGGAACAAGAATTCCGTCTACACCCTGCAGTTCGTCAGCAACATTTTGGGCATTCAGGTTTTCAGAGTTCACCCATTTTACATCTACATCAGAATCGTAGCTGAAGCCGGCGTGCTTCAGTGCTTCTACTACGGAAATGTAAGCATCCGGAAGCTCTACATACTTACCGACAAGCGCAATGGTTGTTTTGTGCTGAAGGTTTTTCACTTGGTCAATCAATTTGTTCCACTCTGTCATGTCTGCCGGCGGCAAATCTAAACCGAAGTGCTGACAAGTCAGCTCATCTAGCTTTTGCTCCTGCAAAGTGATCGGTACATTGTATAGGGTGTCGGCATCACGTGCTTCAATAACGGCATCTTTATTAATGTCACAGAACAGAGCGATTTTCTCTTTCATATCTTCAGAAATCGCCATTTCTGTACGAAGAACGATAACATCCGGTTGGATGCCTAGTGAGCGAAGCTCCTTAACACTGTGCTGTGTCGGTTTCGTCTTCATTTCTCCTGCTGCGTTCAAATAAGGAACAAGTGTACAATGCAGGTACATCACATGCTCACGGCCGATGTCACTCTTGATTTGTCGAATGGCTTCAAGGAATGGAAGGGATTCAATGTCCCCGACTGTGCCGCCGATTTCCGTGATGACGACATCCGCGTTCGTTTCGTGACCAGCACGGAAGACACGTTCTTTAATTTCGTTCGTAATGTGAGGAATGACTTGGACCGTTCCTCCCAAATAATCACCACGACGCTCTTTTTTAATGACGTTGGAATAAACTTTTCCTGTCGTGACGTTGCTGAATTTATTCAGGTTGATATCAATGAAACGCTCGTAGTGACCAAGGTCAAGGTCCGTCTCTGCACCATCATCCGTTACGAAAACTTCCCCATGTTGATAAGGACTCATTGTCCCCGGATCTACGTTAATGTAAGGATCGAATTTTTGGATCGTTACCTTCATGCCTCGGTTTTTTAACAAACGACCTAAAGATGCTGCCGTAATTCCTTTTCCTAAAGATGATACGACACCGCCAGTTACGAAAATGTATTTTGTTGCCACGTTGAATCCCTCTTTCTCTATTTGTCTTATTTAGTTATTCACTAATCCTTGCGATTTGATAAGGGGCATTTACATAAAAGCACAAGCGTCCAGGATACCTCCATGGCAAAACTACATGCCAGAAAGAAAGCTTGGACGCTGAATGATACAAAAGCACAGGCGCCTTAGCCATAACCAAGGCGCCGCGTGTGATCGTATATAAAAAACAAAAAACGCTCCCCTCTCTCGGGGAGCGTTTGGAAATTTCGTTTAAGGAAATTAAAGAGCCCAAATAAGATTCTACTGATTTGACTTTTAAAAGTCAACCACCTTATTTATCTTCTTCTTCGTCGTCATCTCCAATGAAGCTGATGTCATCTTCCACGATTTCTTCCTCTTCTTCATCCAGGTCATCATCTTCATAATCACCTTCGAAGTCATCATCGTCATCAAGGTCTAAATCTTCATCTGTCAGCTCAAGATCATCCTCAAGCTCGTCCTCGTCTGCATCATCGAATTCGGACACACCCAACTCATCTTCAAGCAATTTGGATGGCTTCTTCTTCTTTTTCTTTTTACGTTTTTGTGGAAGGTTGGCAATCTCCTCTTCCATTTGCTCAACCGGGTACCACTTCTTCAATCCCCAACGGTTTGTTCCGATTGTCATGAATTGACCGTCGATATTCATGTCCGTATAGAACTGGGCGATGTATTGTTCTCTCTGTGCATCAGTAAAACCTTTCATGTCTGCGATGCGCTTGAAAATTTCGTTAAAGTCAATCGCTTCACGTTCTTCTTCTAGGATTTTAGTAGCCAGTACAATCATGGAAGTTTCTTCAATTTGCTCTCGGCTCATTTGTTTTAAGCTCACGGTCCAGCACTCCTTTATATAAACAAAATAGAATAAGTGACCTCATGGGCATACGAATCACATTTAATCATACCATCCATTATATGAGTTGGCCTTACAAAAATCAAATAGAGTCTTCCTTACCTTTTCTAGACAAACCTACATGAATTTAAACTTTCGATATAAAATAGAGGTTAGACATAAATGTTGGTGTTCCAGCTATTTTATTTTAAAATAAAGGTAGAATTGATCGAAAGAAGGAGAGACGTACTGTGCAAAACCATCCTTTTAACTGGGTAGCCACCATTATAGCTGCTCTAGTCATAGGCATCTGGCTGTTTACAAGCTTCGGTATGATCCATGAGGAACATAAAGAAGAAGCAGAAATCACATCGAAAACTCATAATGACGACGGGTACTTTGTAGAAGTGGATAATAAGAAAATCCACGTCAAAGATACGAGTACTTGGATGCTGTTAAAAGAAGGCGAAACGTATAACCTTACTTATGAATGGTATGGAATGAAAAAACCTTATGTAACCGAAGTGAATCAGGCCCATGACGATGATCAGGTCGGCGGCCACTAAAAGAATGGCCCTCGCTAGCATTTTAGCGAGGGCTAATTATTTATATTCGCAGGTTTCAGCGGTATATTAGCGACTTTTCACTATATATTAGCAGTTTTCATCATTATATTAGCGACTTCCCTCCATATATTAGCGACTCGCCTACATATTCCTTCTATACTGCCCGCCTACTTCATAAAGCGCGTTCGTAATTTGACCGAGGCTTGCGACTTTGACGGTTTCCATCAATTCTTCAAAGATGTTTCCTCCGCTGGAAGCCACTTGCTTCAGACGCTCCAACGCTTTCCCAGCCTCTCCTTCATTGGAAGTTTGGAAGCGACGCAATTCTGTGATCTGGTGCTCTTTTTCCTCTTTAGAAGCACGAGCCAGTTCCATGGAGTCGATTTCCTCTTCAGAAGGCGGATTCGGGTTCAAGTACGTATTCACCCCAATGATCGGTAGTTCCCCGGAATGCTTTTTCCCTTCATAATACAGAGATTCTTCCTGGATCTTGCCTCGTTGATATTGGCGCTCCATCGCACCGAGAACTCCTCCACGGTCATTGATTCGTTCAAACTCCTGCAATACCGCTTCTTCAACCAGATCGGTCAGTTCTCTGATGATGTAGGACCCTTGGAGAGAGTTTTCGTTTTTCGTCAGGCCGAACTCTTTGCTGATGATCATCTGGATGGCCATCGCTCTTCGGACAGACTCCTCTGTCGGTGTCGTGATTGCTTCATCATAGGAGTTGGTATGCAAAGAGTTACAGTTATCCTGGATGGCAATCAGTGCCTGCAGTGTTGTACGGATGTCGTTGAAGTCAATTTCTTGAGCGTGCAGGGAACGGCCGGACGTTTGAATGTGATACTTCAACTTCTGGCTTCGCTCGTTAGCTCCGTATTTATCCCGCATGACGATGGCCCAAATCCGGCGGGCTACACGGCCAAGTACGGTATATTCTGGATCCAGACCGTTGGAGAAGAAGAACGACAGGTTTGGTGCGAACTTATTGATATCCATCCCTCTGCTCAAGTAGTACTCAACATAGGTGAATCCGTTGGCTAGCGTAAAGGCAAGCTGTGTAATCGGGTTCGCTCCTGCTTCTGCGATATGATAGCCGGATATGGAAACAGAATAATAATTACGGACTTCGTTGTCGATGAAGTATTGCTGAATATCTCCCATCATACGAAGCGCGAATTCTGTAGAGAAGATACATGTGTTCTGTCCTTGATCTTCTTTTAAAATATCCGCCTGGACGGTACCACGGACAACATTGATTGTCTTCGCTTTGATAGAAGACGCTTCTTCAGCGTTCGGTTCCCTGCCGTTTTCTTCCTTGAACTTTTCAAGCTGCTGATCAATGGCAGTATTGAAGAACATCGCAAGAATAATCGGTGCCGGACCGTTGATGGTCATAGAAACGGACGTGGATGGGTCAACAAGATCAAATCCATCGTACAGCTTTTTCATATCTTCAAGCGTACATATATTGACGCCACTTTCCCCGACCTTCCCGTAAATATCAGGTCGTTCATCCGGGTCCTCCCCATATAAGGTGACCGAATCGAAAGCGGTACTGAGACGCTTCGCATCGTCCCCTTCTGATAAATAGTGGAAGCGGCGGTTGGTCCTTTCCGGCGTCCCTTCTCCTGCGAACTGACGCTTCGGATCTTCCCCTTTCCGCTTGAACGGGAATACTCCGGCAGTAAAAGGAAAAGCACCCGGAACATTTTCACGTAACAGCCATGACACACGGTCGCCCCAGTCGGTATATTTCGGAAGCGCGACTTTCGGAACCTTCGTTCCGCTCAGGCTCTCCGTTGTGATATCCATCGTAATTTCCTTATCACGAACTTTGAATGTGTATGTGTCTCCACTATATCGTTCGTGAAGGGCGTCCCAGTCCTCCAACTTCTCTTTCGCATCGCGAGAAAGATGACGTTCATAATCTTCGATTAAGCGCTGAAGACTTTCTTTCGTTGCTTCATCTTCCACGAGCTTGGCGGTACCTTTCAGCTGATAGAGTTTACGCGCTTTTTCTGCCTGGTCTTCTGTTTCGTTATGGTAATTGCGTACGGCTAGCGCAAGGTCACGCAAATACTGCTTGCGCTCATTCGGAATGATCACGTTCTGCTTTTCTACTTTTTCAAGACCGGAAAAAGAGGTTTCATCCTGCCATGAAAATCTATCGTTCAGCTGATCAATGATGGCCGCAAACAGCGTGTTGGTTCCAGGGTCATTGAATTGACTTGCGATCGTCCCATAAACCGGAAACTTGCTGTCATCTTCATGGAAAAGCATATGGCTTCGCTGGTACTGCTTTTTCACCTGATTAAAAGCGTCTTCCGAACCTTTTTGTTCAAATTTATTGATGACAATAAAATCAGCAAAGTCGATCATATCGATTTTCTCAAGCTGTGATGGTGCACCGAACTCTGCAGTCATGACGTACATGGATAAGTCTGTTATATCTGTAATGGCCGCGTCACCCTGGCCGATTCCACTTGTTTCAACGATGATGAAATCGACACCAGCCGCCTTAACGACTTGAATCGCTTCTTCAACCGCTGTTGAAAGTTCGGAACGGGCATCTCTAGTTGCCAAAGATCGCATGTACACACGCGGGTTGAAAATAGCGTTCATGCGGATGCGGTCGCCGAGTAAGGCTCCGCCTGTTTTCTTTTTGGTAGGGTCGACAGATAAGATGGCGATTTTTTTATCAGGAATTTCATTGACGAAGCGGCGGATCAATTCGTCCGTGAGTGAACTCTTTCCCGCTCCCCCTGTCCCTGTAATTCCAAGAACGGGAATCGTTTTTTCCTGTATTTTCTCAACAGCACTCTCAAATGCGGCCACAGCTTCCCTTTCTTTCTTTGGCGTATTCTCAACATAAGTAATGAAGCGCGCAATGGATTGATGGTCTCCAGATGAGAGGCCTTCCACTCCTTTTTCTACATCAAGCGGTGGCAGGAAATCACACTCTTCAATCATTAAGTTGATCATACCCTGAAGCCCTAATGTACGACCATCTTCCGGCGAAAACACGCGGGCGACCCCGTACTCATGAAGCTCTTTGATTTCACGAGGGATGATGACGCCTCCCCCTCCACCGTAAACACGGATGTGGCCGGCGCCCTTCTGTTCCAGCAGATCGACCATGTACTTAAAGTATTCCACATGTCCTCCCTGGTACGATGAAATTGCGATCCCTTGGGCATCTTCCTGGATCGCCGCGTTGACCACTTCCTCAACGGAACGGTTATGGCCGAGGTGAATGACCTCTGCCCCTGTCGCCTGTAGAATCCGCCTCATAATATTGATCGATGCATCATGGCCGTCAAAGAGACTCGAGGCCGTCACGAAACGGACAGGGTTTTTCGGCTTATAGACTGTCGGTTGTTCCATATCCGATCATCCTTTCTATTGAAGTGTTTCTTCTTTATCGAGACCTTTCAATAACAATTGAATTTGCGTATTGGTGTAGCTTTCGATGGTGAACGTGCGCTGAAGAATCCAGCGGCGGAATCCCCACATCTGTCCCTGGACAAAAATATTGTTGGCGATCAGCTTGATTTCTTCCTCCGGGTGCTCTCCAGGCAGACTGTTGACGATGACTTGTTCGAGCATCGCCACCATATCGCGCTCCTTTTGCAACACGTAATCCTGAGCATCGCGCGGCAGGGACTTGACTTCCTGATACATGACGAGAACTTCATCCTGCATATCATCCATCAGTTGAAAGTAGGAGCGAATCGCATGGGTCAAACTTTGTACACTCGTCTGATGAGGATCGATCGCTTCTTCCATCCGCTCTTTGACTCGCTGGTAAATGGAGTCACAGACGAGAAACAGAACATCCTCTTTCTTTCGAATGTATTCATAGAGGGTTCCGATACTGAACCCGGAAGCCTTGGCAATTTCACGGGTCGTCGTCTTATGGAAGCCTTTTTCTATGAAAAGAGTGACCGCGCCCTTAATCATCTGATTCCTACGCTTGGAGACAAGCGCTTCATCTTTAATGGTTGAAGGTACTTGTTTTTCAGCCAAACTCACTCCCCCTTCCTTACCCATTCACGAAACCAGGATCTGGCCAGTTCATATGGATCCGCATCCGGGTTTTGAAAAGCTTCAAGCTTCTGTGTATCTTTTTCAATCTCACCTTTAACTTCCCGCCAAATTTCTTCCCGAATCAAATCGTACACTTCCAGCTGGAGCTGTTGTTTTCGACGCTCTGCCCCTTTGTTCGTCTCATACAAAAACTCCCGGTGGCTTTTCATACTTTCGTAGAGTTCCGCCATCCCTTTCGCTTCGGTTGAGATCGTTTGAACAATGGGCGGTTCCCATCCTTCCGGCTGCACGATCATCATGTATTCTTCTAGTGTGGATTTTAGTTTTCTTACTCCCGGTAAGTCTGCTTTGTTGATGATGAACAGATCTGCAATTTCCATAATTCCTGCTTTGAAAATTTGCAGGACGTCTCCACTATTCGGTGTCAGCACAAGTCCTGTCGTATCCACGACTTTCATAATATCGAGTTCGGACTGACCGACACCGACCGTTTCAACGAGAACCACATCAAATCCGTAAGCATCACATACACGGATACTGTCTTTCGTCGCCCGGGCTAAACCACCGAGGCTTCCTCTAGTGGCCATGCTTCTGATAAAGATGCCGGGGTCGAGAAAATGCTGGTTCATCCTCGTACGATCGCCAAGCAGTGCTCCTCCACTGAATGGACTGGTAGGATCGACCGCTATGACAGCGACTGTAAGGTCCTGCTGCCTTAAATAAGTGAGCAGTTGATTGATGAGCGAGCTTTTCCCCGCTCCCGGTGAACCTGTAATGCCAATGTAATGCGCCTGTTTTTGTATAGAAAAAACATCGCTCATCAGCGTGAGTTTTTCTTCATCGTCATTTTCGATCAACGTAATCGCTCGGGCCAACGCCCTCATATCCTGCTTTTGGATTCGTTCAGCCAGTGGATGCATCACACAGACCTTCTATTGGGTGACCATACGGCCGACAACGAGTCTTTGGATTTCTTGTGTTCCTTCATAGATTTGAGTGATTTTCGCATCACGCATGTAACGCTCGACAGGGTAATCTTTCGTGTAGCCATAACCCCCGTGGACCTGGACCGCTTCTGTCGTCACTTTCATCGCTGTGTCTCCTGCAAACAATTTGGCCATAGCAGAAGCCTTGGAATATGGCAGTCCCTCAGACTCTAAATAAGCGGCCTGGTAAGTAAGCAGACGAGAAGCTTCAATTTCTGTCGCCATATCAGCGAGCTTGAAAGAAATTCCCTGTAGATGAGCGATCGGCTTGCCGAACTGTTCACGCTCTTTAGCATAGTTGACGGATTCATCGAGTGCCCCCTGCGCAATTCCAACAGCCTGTGCTGCAATGCCGTTACGACCACCATCAAGGGTCATCATCGCCACTTTAAATCCTTTTCCTTCTTCGCCGAGCAGGTTTTCTTTAGGAATCTTGCAATCTTCGAAGATCAGTTCTGTCGTTGGAGACGAACGAATTCCAAGCTTTTTCTCTTTCTTGCCTGTGGTGAATCCTGGTGTATCTTTCTCCACGATAAAGGCGCTGATGCCACGATTGCCCTCATTCGGATCTGTTTTCGCAAAGACAACATAGATGTCCGCGACGCCGCCATTGGTAATCCATACCTTACTTCCGTTCAACACATAGTGGTCGCCATCAAGTTTCGCCTGCGTACGCATGGAGGAAACATCACTTCCTGCTCCCGGCTCAGATAAAGCGTAAGCTCCCAGCGCTTCTCCTGATGCGAGTTGAGTCAAATATTTTTTCTTCTGTTCTTCTGTTCCAAATTTGTAGATCGGCCAGCTTGCTAAAGAAATATGCGCTGAAAGGGTGACCCCTGTCGAAGCACAGACGCGGGAAAGTTCTTCAACTGCGATCACATAGCTGACGAAATCAGATCCGATACCGCCATATTCCTCCGGCCATGGAATCCCCGTTAAACCAAGCTCTGCCATTTTATTGAAGATTTCACGATCGAAGCGTTCCTCCTCGTCCCTTTCAGCAGCTGTTGGTTCCACTTCATTCTTTGCAAAATCGCGAACCATTTTTCTAAGCATTTCTTGTTCTTCTGTTAAAGTAAAATTCATTCTGTCATCCTCCTAGTCTCTGATCAGATGATTGCCTATGACGATTTTTTGTATTTCACTTGTACCTTCATATATTTCACAAACTTTGGCGTCCCTGAAGAAGCGCTCGACCGCATAATCTTCCGTATAACCGTATCCTCCATGGACCTGCACAGCTTCAATCGACGCTTTCACCGCTGTTTTGGATGCCATCAGTTTGGCCATTGACACTTCTTTTCCACACTTTTTGCCGGCCGCCTGCAGAGAAGCGGCGTTATAGACGAGAAGCTTCGACGCTTCTACTTCTGTCGCCATATCGGCAAGTTTGAACGATACGCCTTGCAAATGGGCGATGGGACGCCCGAACTGCTCTCGTTCTTTGGCATAGGAGACCGCATGCTCAAGCGCCGCCTCCGCAATTCCAAGGGACTGGGCGGCAATGCCGATTCGTCCGATGTTCAAATTGGCCAGCGCAATTTTATACCCTTCCCCTTCTTCTCCGAGTCGTTGGGAAACGGGAACCTCGCATTGGTCAAAGTTCAACGAAACGGTACTGGACCCGTGCAGCCCCATCTTTTTCTCTGCCTTTCCGATGGAAAAGCCAGGGGTGTCCCGCTCTACGATAAACGCACTCAATCCTCTCTTTGTTTCCACATCCGGATTCGTACGGGCGAAAACGATGAATGTATCTGCATTTCCTCCGTTGGTGATGAACACTTTAGAACCGTTGAGAATGTAATGGTCCCCTTGCTTTACTGCTCGTGTTTTCAGACTGCTCGCATCAGAACCCGCACTCGGTTCTGTCAGGGCGAATGCTCCTAAATATTCACCTGATGCCAGTTTCGGAATGTATTTGTTCTTCTGTTCTTCTGTACCGAAATACAAAATTGGATTTGTTCCAACTGAGGTGTGGACAGATAGAATGACTCCGAGCGTCGCACTCACCTTTGAAATTTCGTGAATCGCGATGATATAGGAGATGTAATCCATCTCAGCGCCGCCGTACTTCTCTGGAATAGGCACGCCCATCAACCCGAGTTCCCCCATTTTCGGAAGCAGCTCGGAAGGAAACCGATCCTCCCGTTCCATCCGCTCCACGGCAGGTGCCACCTCTTTTTCCGCAAAATCGCGGACCATTTTTCTCATCATTTCCTGTTCATCCGTGAACTGCAAATTCATTCTCGCTCTCCCCTTCACACGTTATTCGTAGGTGTAAAAACCGCGTCCAGACTTCTTCCCGAGCCAGCCTGCTTTCACGTATTTACGCAGAAGCGGACAGGGACGGTATTTGCTGTCTCCAAATCCTTCATGAAGGACTTCCATAATATATAGACACGTATCAAGACCGATAAAGTCAGCAAGCGTAAGTGGTCCCATCGGGTGATTCATCCCAAGCTTCATGACGGCATCCACATCTTCAGGAGATGCTACTCCTTCGTGAACCGTATAAATCGCTTCGTTAATCATCGGCATTAAAATTCGATTGGACACGAATCCTGGAAAGTCCTCGACTTCGACAGGGGTTTTTTCCAATTTCTTCGTCATATCTTCAATCGCCTGATACGTTTCGTCACTCGTCTGGATGGCACGAATGATTTCCACCAGCTTCATTACAGGAACAGGGTTCATGAAGTGCATGCCGATCACCTGATCTGGACGCTTAGTCGCGGCAGCAATTTCCGTAATCGGTAAGGAAGATGTATTGGTTGCCAGAATGGCATGTGCAGGAGTAATCTCATCCAGCTGTTGGAAGACGCTTACCTTCACATCCATGTTCTCAACGACCGCTTCCACGACAAGGTCACAGTCAGAGGCGTCCTTCAAGTCAGTCGTTGTCTGTAAGCGGCCATACGCCGCTTTTTGATCTTCTTCACTCATTCTTCCTTTTTCAACCGCCCGCTTCAGGCGCTTTTCAATACCCGCCAGCCCTTGATCCAGTGCATCCTGGCTCATGTCGTTCATTTTTACGTTCAATCCGGCCTGAGCAAAAACCTGAGCAATTCCCGCACCCATCTGGCCTGCCCCTATGACCATGACTTGATTGATTGTCATCCCTCATTCCTCCTTATTGTTTCGGTACCTCGATCAATACGGCGTCTCCTTGACCTCCGCCAGAACAAATCGCTGCGATTCCAAGTCCACCGCCACGGCGTTTTAATTCGTGAGCAAGGGTGAGAAGAATACGCGCACCACTGGCTCCAATCGGGTGACCCAGTGCAACAGCTCCACCATTGACGTTCACTTTATCGTGGTCAAGTCCTGCAATTTTGCCACTTGCTAAGGAAACGGCAGCAAAAGCTTCATTCACTTCAAACAGATCGATCTCTTCTATGGATTTCCCGGCTTTTTTCAACAATTTATTAATGACGAGTCCAGGCGTCTGTGGGAAGTCCTGAGCTTCCACAGCAATTTCATCGTGCGCGAGAATCGTGGCCAGTGTCTCCGCACCCAATTCTTCCGCTTTTTCGTCAGACATGAGCAGCATGGCACAAGCTCCGTCGTTGACCCCAGGGGCATTTCCTGCCGTGATCGTTCCCGTTTTATCAAAAACAGGACGAAGTTTAGCCAAAGCTTCGACCGTCGTATCTTTTCTTGGCGCCTCATCTGTATCGACAACTTTCGGATCGCCTTTTCTTTGAGGAACTTCAACTGCTGTAATTTCTTCCCCAAGCGTTCCTTCTTCTATAGCTTTCACAGCTCTCTGGTGGCTACGATACGCCCATTCATCCTGCGCTTCTCTTGTTAATTCAAATTCTTCAGCTGTCCGGTTTCCGTAGTTTCCCATATGGACATTTTCAAAGGAACATGTCAAACCATCATGCACCATCATATCTTTGACGGCGCCGTCGCCCATACGGAATCCAAAGCGTGCTTTCGGCATAAAGTAAGGCGCATTGCTCATGCTCTCCATACCACCAGCAACGATGATGTCCTCTTCCCCTAAACGGATGAACTGATCGCCCATCGTCACACTTCGCATACCAGAGGCACAAACTTTGTTTACGGTTTCTGTTTTCACATCCCAAGGAATGCCCGCTTCTCTTGAAGCCTGGCGGGAAGGCAGCTGTCCCTGACCACCCTGAAGGACAGTCCCCATAATGACTTCATCCACATGTTCTGCTTTCACGTTCGCACGTTCCAAAGCTGCTTTTATGGCGATACCTCCAAGCTGTGCAGCTGTCAAAGGTGCAAGCGATCCTCCAAGTTTTCCAAAAGGGGTACGGGCTCCAGCAACAATTACAGTTTTACGCATGTTTATTCCTCCTCTTATTGATAACGCTTTCAAAATTGACGATTGAACGCTCGCTCAAAATCGCCCCATAAGGAAAGTGTACATAAAACGCTGTACACTTTCCACAATTTTCATACTATTTTTTTCTTTTAACGGGGTTGTTCGACGGAAAAAATATTGGTCAAACGTTTGATTAAGCCGTCTTTTCTTCGGTTTTCTCAAACATGGATTTCGCTAGGATCTCAGCGATATCCATCGTGCTGACTTCCTCTTCTACTTCTTTCGCTTTCGTTCCATCGGAAAGCATCGTCAGACAGAATGGACAGCCACTGGAGATCATCGTCGGTTCGACTTCAAGCGCCTGCTCGGTTCGGGCAACGTTGACGCGGTTTCCGGATTTCTCTTCCATCCACATCATCCCGCCTCCAGCTCCACAGCACATGCCGTTGGAACGGTTACGCTTCATTTCCACCACTTCGACTCCAGGAATCATCTCTAACACTTCACGCGGTGGCTGATACACTTCGTTGTAGCGGCCGAGGTAACAGCTGTCGTGGTAAGTAATTTTCTCTTTCACGACCCCTTCTGGTTTCAAACGGCCCTCTTTCAACCATTCAGCAAGCATTTCCGTATGGTGATAAACTTCAGCTTCAAGTCCAAAGTCCGGATACTCATTTTTGAAAATGTTGTAGGCGTGCGGGTCGATTGTAATGATTTTCTTCACGTTATGTTTTTCGAATTCTTTCATGTTCTTTTCAGCTAGCTCCTGGAATAGGAATTCATTCCCCATACGGCGAGCCGTATCTCCAGAGTTTTGCTCTTTGTTACCAAGAATTGCGAATTTGATATCCGCTGCATTCATCAGTTTGGCAAAAGCCATCGCGATTTTTTGGCTGCGGTTATCGTAAGAGCCCATTGAGCTGACCCAGAATAAGTATTCGAATTCTTCTCCTGATTTTTTCAATTCTTTCACAGTAGGGATCTGAACATCCTCATCCAACTGTCTCCAGTCTTCACGTTCTTTCTTAGAAAGTCCCCACGGATTACCTTGACGTTCGATGTTCATCATCGCACGCTGTCCATCAGCGTCCATTTTTCCTTCCGTCAAAACTAAGTAACGGCGAAGGTCGATGATTTTATCGACGTGTTCGTTCATGACCGGGCAGGCATCTTCACAGTTACGGCAAGTCGTACATGCCCATAGCTCTTCTTCTGTGATGACATCTCCGATCAAACTCTTATTGTTCACTGCATCAAGCGTAGCTGCTGCTTCATCTGATCCTTGAGAGCGGGACATTTGTGCGAGCGTATTTCCTTCTGTTCCGGAAAACGCATAAGCCGGTACCCAAGGAGATTGACCAGTCACAGCCGCTCCTTTTTCTGTCAGATGATCTCTTAATTTCACAATCAGATCCATTGGCGATAGCATTTTACCGGAGCCTGATGCCGGACAGACATTGGTACAGCGTCCACATTCTACACAGGCGTAGAAATCGATCATTTGCAGTTGATTGAAGTCTTCGATTTTTCCAACTCCGAAGGATACGTCTTCTTCATCTGCATCTTCGTCGATTTCAAAATCAATCGGTTTTAGTTTTCCAGGTGGTTCTTCACGGCTCAAGAAGACGTTGACTGGTGCTGCAATTAGGTGTGCGTGTTTCGACTGAGGTACATAAACCATGAATGTAAGCAGGATGAGCAGGTGGATCCACCACATAATGAAGAACACGGTTGCAGCAGCTGCAGGAGGCAGCCAACCGAAAGCGCTTGCAATTCCGGACGCAACAGGTTCTGTCCATGCACCTTCATGGCCATGCCAGATGAGCCCCATGCCATTTCCTACAAGAACGGTGACCATCAATGTCCCAATAAAAATAAGGACAAGTCCTGCTTTGAAGCCACGCTTCAAGCGAACCAATTTCTCAATATAACGGCGGTAGAACGCCCAAATGACAGCGACAAGGATCGTCAGTGTCACAATCTCCTGAAAGAATGTAAAGCCTGGATAGAAAGGTCCTAAAGGCAGATGAGAGTCTGGAGCCAGTCCCTTCCAGATAAAGTCGATCGCCCCGAATTGGACGAGGATAAATCCATAAAACATCATGACGTGGATGATGCCCGACTTCTTATCTTTCAATAACTTCTTTTGTCCAAAAACATAAATCCAAATCTTCTGCAAACGCCTCTTCAGCTGTCTGTCATACTCGAATTTTTTCCCCAGTTTAATGTAAGCGACGCGGGTCTGAACGACACGGACGAACAAGTACAGGCCGTAGACAAGGACGCCAAGGAATAAAATCCAGTTTGCCACCAACAACGGATTCATTGGTTCTCCCCCTCTTTGTTGTTGTCGCGCGATGGCGACTTCCCTTTTCTCCGATCAGAAAATCGACAATTAATCTTATAATTTTCTGAATCTTATAGCTTTACTATAAATTATGAATGAGCATTCAGTCAACATATTTTCGTGTTTTTCCTTTTGAAACCTATAAAAACGGGGAAACTATCAGGAAGATATTTTTTAGGAGGGACGAAAGATGCTCGTCACAATCATATTATTTATCCTTTTGTTTCTATTCCTTCTTTTCATCGACTTTAGAATGGGACGGGCAAAGCACAAGAAAAACCACAGACCCATTCCCTTACCGGAAACCCTCGGCAATTACAAATTATATAAGAATGGTTCGGTTCTTTTTGAGCAGATGTTCCAGGAAATTTCTGAAGCTGAGAAACAGGTCGACATCTATTTCTACTTGATCGATAACGATTATATTAGTGAGAATTTCTTAGGTGTATTGAAGAAAAAGGCAAGAAACGGTGTTCCTGTCCGCCTGCTTGTCGACAGGCTCGGAGGGTACAAAATTAATAAGTCAGCTAGAAAGAAACTAAAAGACGCAGGGGTTGATTTCTATTTCGCCGAAACTCCCAGATTCCCCTTCTTTTTTTATCGATTAAATAGGAGAAATCATAGAAAAATTACGGTTATTGACGGAAAAGTAGGATATGTAGGTGGATTTAACATCGGAAAGAACTATATAGGGGAATCCGCAAAATTCGGAGACTGGAGAGACTATCACCTGCGTTTGACAGGCCCTGTCGTTTCAGAAATCCATAAGGTCATGCTGGATGATTGGTACCTGGCTTCAGGAGAAACACTCTCTCCTTGTGAGCCTTCTGATGACGGAAAGTATAAAATGAATATTATGGCGACCGACGGTGTCGAGCTGGAAAAAGAGTTTTCGAAGATGATTACCTCTGCCAAAAAAGAAATTCTGATCGGCTCTCCCTATTTCATTCCGACACCCAGGTTACAAAACGACTTAAAGCAGGCGATTGACCGTGGCGTTGAGCTTCACATTATGATCCCAATGAAGGCCGATCATCCATTTGTAAAGCCTGCAGCTATCCCTTATTTAAAAGAGCTTTACTATAAGGGGGCCTCCATTCGTTTGTTTGATGCAGGCTTTTACCATTCTAAAATCATCATCATTGACGGAACATTTGCCGATATTGGTACGGCCAATTTCGACCGTCGGAGCTTCTTTTTAAACAAGGAAATCAACACCTATGTATATGATGAGGACTTCATCAATGACTTGCGAGCAGCCTATTTCGAGGATGCTCGTGACGCCATTCCTTTCGACGAACACTGGCTCAAACGCCGTTCATTCACCACACGCCTGAACCAGAGAATTGCCGTATTGTTGAGACCGTTCTTGTAATCCTTTACTTGAAAAATTCAGCGAACATGGGACCCGCCCACGCCATAACTTTAAAACCGAGGTAGATCCCGATGATTCCGGCAACTCCGGCAAACGCAGGCGGAGCCGGAATCGGCAATTTGAATCCTGCGAAAACCAGTCCAACGATGAACCCTGTAATCAATGCGATAATGACTTCTTTCATCTTTTCCACAACCTTTCAATATGTAAGATCCAGTACTAGTTTTTGCTTGCATGCCCCTTGTCATGCAAGCTTCTTTTTATGTTACGAAAACCCTCCACCTAATAACACACAAAAGATTCCATATAAACTCCCTAGTGTGGAAGAGTCAGTTTCGATTCCCGCACTCCCTAAACTCACACAAACATCTCCAAATTAAGTCTTCAAGAATCCTGCCATACCCTTCAATAACATCATACCTTTTTGTGTAAATATAGAAAAAGAGCGCCCCTGCTCTATTAGCAAAGACGCCCTTTTCCTAGTATATGGAATTACATTTGGTTTGGTGCAGAAACTCCGATTAATCGAAGTGCATTGTTCAAAGTTGTACGGACAGCTTTCATCAAGGCAATTCTCGCTGCTGTCAGCTCTGGATTCTCATCGTCCAGTACTTTGACAGCATTATAAAAGCTGTGCAGGTTCGATGCGAGATCGAATGCATATTGAGTCACGCGGTGTGGCGTGCGTTTTTCTGCGGCATCTGCCACCACTTGCGGGAATTCTCCGAGACGCTTGAGAAGGTCTTCTTCTTTCTCAGCTGTGAGATAGCTTCCGTCAAATGAATCTTTCACTAGACCCTTTTCTTCTGCCTGCTTCAGCATCGTGCAAATGCGGGCATGTGCATATTGTACGTAATACACAGGGTTTTCGTTCGACTCTGAACGGGCAAGGTCCATGTCAAAGTCCAGGTGGGAATCACTGGAGCGCATGGAGAAGAAGTAACGCATGGCATCAATTCCTACCTCTTCCATCAGTTCACGAAGGGTAACCGCTTTTCCTGTACGCTTACTCATTTTCACCTTTTCGCCGTCCTGGAACAAATTCACCATTTGGATGATTTCTACTTCCAACGTATCTTTTTCGTAACCAAGCGCCTGGATGGCTGCTTTCATTCGTGGAATGTAGCCATGGTGGTCGGCTCCCCAAATGTTGATCAGTGTATCAAACCCACGATCCAATTTGTTTTTATGGTAAGCGATATCCGGCGTCAAGTACGTGTACGTTCCATCATTTTTAATGAGTACGCGATTTTTGTCATCTCCGAACTTCGTCGTTTCAAACCATGTCGCATCATCTTTTTCAAACACATAGCCTTGGTCTTTTAATACCGCCAGCGCATCTGTGATCTGATCATCGTTATAAAGGGAAGTTTCAGAGAACCACTCATCAAATGGAACACGGAATTCTTCCAGGTCTGTTTTAATTTTATCCAAAAGGAACTTCAATCCATACTCACGGAAGAACTGAAGGCGCTCTTCTTCCGCAACATCGACCCATTTTTCACCGTCTTCACTGACGAGCTTTTCAGCTAAACCGATGATATCCCGGCCGTGGTAGCCATCTTCCGGCATGCTCCACTCTTTTCCGAGGTTCTGCATATAGCGGGCTTCCAGAGATTTCGCCAGATTGGCCATTTGGTTCCCGGCATCATTAATGTAATATTCACGGGAAACATCGTATCCTGCAGCATCCAATACATTGCAAAGGGAATCACCGACAGCCGCACCACGTGCGTGACCTAAGTGAAGGGTTCCTGTCGGGTTGGCAGAGACAAACTCCACCTGGATTTTATGCCCTTCTCCACTATTGCTGCGTCCATACTCTTCTCCAGCATCCAGAATCGTAGGCACCAATTCAGTCAAATACTGATTGTTCATATAAAAGTTGATGAACCCTGGTCCGGCAATTTCAATTTTCTCAATAGACGCTTTGGACTTGTCGAACTGCTCTACGAGATCGGTCGCGATGGCACGTGGGTTCTTTTTGGCTACGCGTGCCAGCTGCATCGCCATGTTTGTGGCATAATCTCCGTGCGCTTTGTCTTTCGGCTGCTCCAGGATTACTTCAGGCATTTCTTCCTCAGATGCAAGCTCAGCAGCAAGGACTGAGCGCACAATTTCATCCTTCAGTTTCTGTTCCATTTGTTCAACGATATTCATGAATCGCTCTCCTCCTCAAACGTCAACGTCAAGCGGTGGGCTTGAGTCACTTCATGGTTTAAAGTCATGGTATAACTTAAATACAGTCGGCCCTGTGTGGATTCTTCCAAAGAACGGAATTCCACTTTATCTGTTAAGGTTTTCATATGAAAATCACCATACGTATGGTGATATAAATTTTCCGTTTCCGTGGATGTCTGGAAAACCTGGCGCATTTCCACGCCACCGCTTCGTTTGATGCTGACATGTTCCGGTTTAATCGTCACCATCGTACTGACCGGTTCTCCGTCTTCCGGGTGCTCAGTAAAGGTGAGCACTTGCGTATCGCCTCGTTTAAAAAACTGCCCAGATTCCTGGATCTTCATCGTTTCTTTACGATCCCCATCCTGTATCTCTGTAACAAGCTGCACCTGGACATCTTTTGCGTGACTTGGCATGTTCCCTCCACCTTTTCTATCGCCATTTTTACGTACATGATATAACTAATATATTATAAGAACTCGAACAGAAAAACGCAAGCATCATTGTAGCAGAAGGTTGACGTATTCATGGACTTCCTTCACTTGGGCGACGTGATTCGGAATCGAATAAGCCGCATATAGAACTAGGATAGCCAAAACAATCGTCAAGTACCACTTGAATGATAGATTTTTTTTGAGCGGACGGCGGTCCGGCACAATGGCGAATAGTAAGAATGGAAGCAGGAGGCCGACCACCCATACATCTGTACTCCACTGTTTATTCTCCACAGAAACAGCCAAGGTGAACTGCAGAAGCTCGTTCATACGTTCTGCCACGTTCACTTCAGCCACCTCTGCTTTCCCTATTCCTTCGTTGATCACTAGTGTATCTCCATTCAACTCATACGAAATGTTGGATGGGTTCCAGTTTGCTCCATAAGTGAGAAGCAACAAGGGGAGCATAATCAATACATAAATCGCTGCTACTCCAATCGTCTTTTTATCCAAAACAAAAGCTCCTTTGTATCGTGTCTTTTCAAATAGGTCGATCCATATAGAAAAGCCACTATGATGACCTCTCACAGTGGCTTGTTCCATTCTATCATTTATTTGACGAACCCTAAAAGCATTTCGCGGATGAACTTGCTCGCAGCAATCTGCGTCTTCTCTGTCGGGTCATAGGCTGGAGCCACTTCAACGAGATCCGCTCCCACGATGTTCAAATTGCTGCCTGCTAAGGCATGGATGCTTGCAAGCAGTTCTTTCGACGAGATGCCGCCCGCTTCTGCGGTCCCTGTTCCAGGGGCGAAGGCAGGATCGAGCACATCAATATCAATCGTGACGTACACCGGACGGCCGGCCAGTTCAGGGAGCACTTTTTTCAAAGGTTCCAACACCTCGAACCTTGCCATATGCATCCCGGACTCTTCAGCATATTGAAACTCTTCACGCATACCGGAGCGGATGCCAAACGAATACACATTTTCTGCACCCAGTAACTCACACGATTTACGAATCGGTGTTGAGTGGGACAACACTTCCCCTTCATACTCCTCGCGCAGATCTGCGTGGGCATCAATATGAATGATCGCGAGGTCCGAATGTTTTTTGTACATCGCCTGAATGACAGGCCATGTGACGAGATGCTCCCCTCCAAGACCGAGAGGGAATTTGCCTTTTTCAAGCAACTCATCGAGATACCCTTCAATAATATCCAGGCTCCGTGCTGCATTTCCGAAAGGCAGCATCAGATCGCCGGCATCATGATAGTTTACTTCTTCCAGGTGACGATCAAGGTATGGGCTGTACTCTTCCAGCCCAATCGAAGCTTCACGAATACGGTTCGGGCCGAAGCGTGACCCCGGGCGGAAGCTGACGGTCCAGTCCATCGGCATGCCGTAAATGACCGCATCCGCTTCCTCTTCCGTCGCCCTGCTCATGATAAATACTTTTCCAGAGTAGGATTCATCAAAACGCATGGAGGTCACTCCTTCGTGAGATCTTTGACGAACTTCGGCAGCGCAAAGCATGCGTGGTGAATTTCGTCTGTGTAATATTTCGTATCGATATCTGCAAAACGTTCCTCTTTGACTTGTAGAGGGTCATGAACTTTACTTCCCATCGTAAACGTCCATAGCCCACTAGGATAGGTCGGGATGTTCGCTGTGTACACTTTTGTGATCGGGAAAGTTTCTTTCACGTCACTATACACCTGACGGATCAGATCCGCTTTAAACCATGGGTTATCCGTTTGAGCGACGAAAATACCGTCGTCTTTCAAAGCTTTGGCAATTCCCTCGTAGAACCCTTTTGAAAAAAGATTAACGGCTGGTCCTACAGGCTCTGTGGAATCGACCATGATGACATCATACTCGTTTTCACTTTTGGCGATGTGCATGAAGCCGTCGTCTACCTTCACTTCCACTCTTTCATCTTCGAGTGTCCCTGCAATCGAAGGCAGGTACTTCTTCGAATACTCGATGACTTTTCCGTCGATTTCAACAAGTGTCGCTTTCTCCACACTTTCATGTTTCAATACTTCACGGATGACGCCACCATCTCCGCCACCCACGACAAGCACGTTTTTTGGATTCGGGTGGGTGAATAATGGAACATGGGCAACCATTTCGTGATAGACGAATTCGTCCTTCTCTGTCGTCATGACCATGTCATCAAGAACGAGCATATTCCCCCACTCCGCTGTTTCCAGCATCTCTAAATCTTGAAAGTCTGTTTTCTCACTATGCAGGGAGCGATTGACCTTCGCTGTAATCCCGAAATGATCGGTCTGTTTCTCTGTAAACCAAGTACCCATGTTGCATTTCTCCTTTTTCATCTATGAAATAACTTTCACCACTTATGTGTTTGTTTCACTCAAGAAGTTTATTTTACTACGTATTCTCACATAATAATAGCAGTCTTTATACATTCGTAACAGTTAGGAGTATAAAAGAATGCGATCATTTTTCAGAGCCACTTATAGATGGGCGATCCGAGGAGTGAAACTCACCGTCTTTGGCACAATCATAGGGATTGTCGGAATCATCGGCGTACTGATCTACGCCATCACCCAGGGACCTCCATCATTGATGACTGAACAAAATACCGTCTTCTACGGGACGGATGGGGAAATCATAGGAGAAGAGCAAGGGGCCGAAGAACGTTACTGGATTAATATAGAGGAAATGCCGGAATCTATTAAAGATGCGACACTAGCTATTGAAGACCGGCGTTTCTATAACCACTTCGGTTTCGACTTGAAGCGTATTGCAGCAGCTGCACTTACGGACCTCAAGCAGATGAGGATGGCCGAGGGGGCCAGCACCATCACCCAGCAGTACGCTAGAAACTTATACCTTTCCCATGATAAAACATGGAAGCGGAAACTGAACGAGGCTCTCTATGCCTTACGATTAGAAATTTTTTATAACAAAGATGAAATATTGGAAGGTTATTTGAACACCATCTATTACGGACACGGGGCTTATGGAATTGAAGCCGCAAGCCGGCAGTATTTCAACAAACATGCAGCAGATCTTACTTTGACGGAAGCTTCCATGTTAGCCGGCATCCCGAAAGGCCCGACCTATTATTCGCCACTCGCAAACGCGGAACGAGCAGAAGCAAGGCAGCAGCAAATCTTAGCTGAAATGGAACAGAACGGCTATATCACTTCCTCTGAAAAAAGAGCAGCCGTAGAAGCGAGCATTTCCTATGCAGACGGTGAAGAAGATGAAACCCAGGAGATTGCTCCTTATTTTCAGGATCAAGTGGTGACAGAAGCGGCTCAGCTGCTTGATGTAGACAGGGAAAGTGTTCAGACAGGCGGCTATCATATTCACACCACTTTAATTGAAGAGCATCAACGGATTCTTGAAGAACAGGTAAAACGGAACATCCCAGGGAGTGCAGAGATCCAAGCCGCTTCTGCAGTGATGGATAGCCATTCCGGGGCGATAACCGCCCTTGTCGGAGGTAAAGATTATGCTGAGAGTCCATTCAATAGAGCCACCCAGGCGAAGCGTGCCGTCGGTTCAACCATCAAACCTTTTCTGTATTATGCAGCGCTCGAAGAAGGGTATTCCCCTGTCACGATGAAAGAGACGCAGCCTATTGAAATTGAAGTGAAAGGTAAAAGTGAACCTTATATCCCTTCTAATTTCAACGATCAATATGCAGAGGAACCGATTTCCATGGCCGAAGCCCTTGCCGTTTCCGATAATATTTATGCGGTGAAGACCCACATGGATATCGGACCGGAAAAGCTAGGAAAAACAATGAAGACGTTCGGTGTTGAGGAAACGTTCAAACCACACCCTTCCCTTGCCTTGGGGTACTCTTCCATCTCCCTTTTCGATATGGTCAGTGCCTATGGAAAAATGGTGAAAGGAACGGAATCCATAGAAGGCCATACCATCGCTAGAATTACGGACCGGCATGGGAATGTTCTTTATGAATACAAACCGACTTACAATAAAGATGATGCTGTGGATCGAGTGCGGGCGTTCACCGTCACCCATATGATGACGGGCATGTTCGATCCGGTTTTAGACGCTGATTATGCATCGGTTACTGGGACTCCAATTAAAGGGAAGCTGACACGCATGTATGGAGGAAAGTCCGGCACCACTGACAACGACAGCTGGATGATCGGATTCAGTCCTCAATACGTTTCCGCTGTATGGGTCGGGTATGACGAAGGCAGTAAGCCGCTTGAAGGCTTCAACGACCATCGGTATGCAAAAGCTATCTGGGCGGATACGATGGAGAAAATACATGAGAATGAGCCTACAGCAGCCTTCATTCCACCCCCAGGAGTAAAAGGAGTCTACATTGATCCTGAAACCGGCTATGTTGCAGGCCCCAATTGCCCTCAGGAAAGATTAGTGTACATGGAAGAATCTGATATTCCTAAGGATGTTTGTGGCGGGGACGAAAGTAAAGATGTTGATGATGAATTCAAAGATGATCCATGGTTCAAAGATGTTGTTGATTGGTTCTTTTAATGCTTTTTCGGTCGCTTTGGTATGACTCATGCCTCCTTTGGCGCGACTCATGCCTCCTTTGGCGCGACTCATGCCTCCTTTGGCGCGACTCATGCCTCCTTTGGCGCGACTCATGCC
>NZ_BJYD01000027.1 GCF_007991335.1 Halobacillus faecis
GCCTCCTTTGGCGCGACTCATGCCTCCTTTGGCGCGACTCATGCCTCCTTTGGCGCGACTCATGCCTCCTTTGGCGCGAAAGGTCATCCTCACAACGGATGACCTTTCGCTTTTTCTTTAAGAAACATCATCAACGTTTATTAGAAAATAAAAAAAGACAGAGAAAACGACCGGGGATAACCGGTCGCTTTCTCTGTCCTAGTAAACATGTATAATCCATGTGTTACTTAATATATTACCCTTATCGCTGATTCGTCAAGATTGGGCGTCTGAATTCTTACACTTTTTTCATGAACATTTTGTGAACAAATCGTGAACAGCTTACAAAATGGCAAGGTCAGCGATATCATCCAGGGGGATGCGGATTGTCTCTTTTGTTTTTCCATCCACGCCCTTTACCGTGTGATTGTTACGGTTCACATGGGTCACCCTCATCCTTATGTCTTCATAATCGAAACCATTGTGGACTCTAACCTGGACAGTAAGATTGTCCGTTAGTGCCCTCTGCAAAAGAAAATCAATCTCGACAGCTTTCTGTTCATCCATGATTCCTTTTTCTACCCGCTGGTCTTCTTTCCAAAGTTTTTTCACCATCTCTACATGCTCCGGTAACATGAGCGATGTCCACTTGATCGTCCCGCGATCCCGATTCCGGTTATCCATTATTGGCTCCCTCCACCACGAACGTTTGTTCTTATTCTATCATAAAAGAGGGAATCGTAAACTGGAATTTTCATACTTACGAAAACCATCCGATGACTACCCATATCCTTCTCTAGTCTAGAAAAGTAAAAAAAAGCGGGGAGTACACATCAGACTACTCCATTTCTTTGTTTCCTGCGTTGGCTTTCTTCTGATATCCGAACACGAAAATACAACTAACATAGATCACGAATGCGCCTGAAACAAACCATAACCCTGATGTTAAATACTCATGGTCTGCATAAAAAGACCATTTAAACAGGAAGTGAAGAATTCCTGAAACCAAACCTACAATAGCAATCACCAAGTGAAACACTACATCATCTTCTAAAACCTTTTTCATAGGAATTTCTCCTTTCTTTTATGAGAAATCTAACTAGAAAGAGGGAAACCCTTCAGATTCCCCTCTCTCCGTATCGATGCTATGAGCTTTCCATCATGAATTATTGTACACCTAGAGAGTCTTTTAGTTCCTGCGCCGTGTTCTCCCATAATTCTGGTTTAAAGTCACGTAAATATTCACCAAGCAGCTTCTTGGACTTCTCATCAAGGTGATCGACGACAAAGCGCCCCTTCAAGGATTTATCCATATGATTCACATGTTCAGGCATCAATTTGTATCCGCGCTTGATGGACCTGTCTACGACAATCTCACTAGCAGCTACACCATGGTAACACGGCTTTCCTTCCTGATGATCCACCGTTACCCATGCAATCCAATATTGCAGTCCGTTTTTAACCACTTCACGGTCCGTGATGAATTTAATACGTTTTTCCACTTTACTGCGCGCATGAAGCGCACCCATATCGACATAGGCTTCCTCTTCATTAGGATCCACAATGACCGGGGTCATATTTTCCAAACTGATGGAACCGACACCATATCCCCCGTGGCCATCGGTCGAATCATCTTTAATGATTGTGAATTGGTTCTTCTTTTTATCGTTGCTTTCACCTTTGTTTTTAAATTGATCGAACTCTTTCATAAAGCGATCCTCCTCTTCAATCGTCCTCTTATTTTGTCCCATTTTAACATACAAAACAGTTCTTGTTAGAAGAGATGCTCTATTATTGGTCAAACGTTTGTTTAACCTGCTCATATTCCTTCTTCAGCATGGAAAACACGATGGTGTCCTGAAATCTCTCTCCATCAAAATCTGTTTCTCTTAATACTCCCTCTTCCCGGAAGCCGAATTTATTCAGGAGCTTGCGTGACCCCTCATTTTCAGCAAAAATGTCGCCGACAATCCGGTTCAGGTTCAGTGTGTCAAACCCATACGGGAGAACAGCAAGAAAGACCTCTGTCATGATCCCTGTCCTTTGGTACGCTGGATGAATGACCGCCCCCATTTCCGCTTTCCTATGCCAAACACTCCATTTGTGAAAACGAAAAAAGCCGATGCATCTGCCTTTCTCGTTCTCAATCACCCATGGAATTTCTGTTTGTTTACGAAATCCAGCCAGCCTTTCTTCTACGTAAGCTTCCATCTCCCTCAAAGACAGAACAGGATGGGGAGTGATGTACTTCATTGTATCTTGACGGCTCATGAACGGAAACAAAGAAGGAGCGTCTGATAATTTTAGCCCTCGCAACTTTATCTTTTCCATTTCAAAGACAGGAATATGGTTCATATCGACTTCCTCCTATATCCATGGTCATCCCGAGGCTCATCAGCCCTCTTCTGTTCTGACACAAAGATAAAATCCGCTTCCTTGAGGGAATCAGCTTTTCTTCCGCGCGTTTCCTTTCTACGGAAAATTTTCTTAAGCCATGTATTCTGTTCTACAGGTACGCCAACACGACGCTGCTGCACTTCCTTGACCCCCTGTACAATTAACTGCATCGCTACAATCATTGCCATGAAACAAAGGAGTGCAGGGATGATGAGCCACCAACGCCCTGTCATTAACGAATCTTTGGCTGCGCCAATCATCCCGGACCATTCGTAGGTGGTACTCGTTGGTGGGTCCGCTACAAAGTCATAGCTTACTTTTGTCCCTCCAAAATAAATGTCAAATACGCCAAGGTGGATGAAAATAAGGAGCGTTTGAATGAACTGCTGACCAAAAACAATCCCCATACGGGCACTCAAGTGAGGCATCAAATGCTTCCACAATAGATGAACAGAACTGCCACCAAGGACCTTTGTACTGGTGACGAACTCCTCTTTCATGATCAATTTCATTTCATTTCCGAACAACGTCGTGACAAGGGGCACAGCTAAGAGTGTCAAAATGATGCCCTGATAAAAAATCCTTTCTGTTTCTGTGGTCGTAAATCCTCCAGGAGGCATCCATAATACCGGCCTCAACAGCAAAAAGGCAATGATCGTCATCGGTAAAAAGTGCATGCTGTCCACCAGTTTTTCAAAAACAAGCTGTACCTTTTTAGGTAGGAAGAAAGCATAAGGAATAGCTAAAATAAATCCAATAGCCATTCGTAAGAAAGCAATGACGAGCCCGAAAATGATGGTGTATTTCGCACCAACAAGGATTTGGTCCAACACGCTAAAACCAAGAGGATCGGTACCTAGAAACACATACTCTGGTGTGTGTGGCATCGAACTGACCAGCGTCCCTTCATCATCGTAGATCAACCTGTATTGATCAATCAGCGGCTCCGCGGTCATGGTATAAGTGATACTTACGATGATGGTTCCCATAATGACTGTAAACCCTAAGAGGAACTTTATATTCTTAAAATGAGCCACGATTTCTGACAACGCATAGGTAAGCCATCCGCCGCCCCCTTTGAAGGAGACAGCCCCTACAAAACTGTTCATACGGGTAGCCACTGCTTCGGACTTTTTCTCATCCTTAAACAGGAACAATTCAGTCCCTTGATAGATGATATAAAAAGGGGTAAACAGCATAAGAAGGATAAAGCTTGAAACAATCGGCCGAAAGTCATTGAGAAATGCCGTCGTAATCCCATTCATATTGAAAATATATTCAATAATCAACAGACTCGACAATGCCCCCCATATAATGATCTTTGAATGGTAGAACATACTTTTGCCGATGTTCCGAGAAATATGTACACACAAAATGACAGCCTTCTCCAATCCTTTCCCCCTCGCCATTTGCACATAGGATTTCGTCCATTCTTCCTCGATCAATGCAAGAATAATTTTGTACATCGTCACCATAGGAAGGACGGCAATGGCAAGCACCGGAAGCAGGTAGACTTGCTCACCCTGTCCAAGGGAAGCAACGGAAATAACCAGGATGTCCGTCTGCTTATAAAACCAAACGATGAACAATTGTAAAGAAAAAGCCAACAATAAATCCGGTACGCTCTCAAGCACGCCAAGAATACGGTCAACCACGGATCGCAACCACCTTGGTAAGAATACAGTCAAGAATGCGCCTGCCAGGGCGAGAGCGAATCCTAATAAAATCCCACCAAAGAAAACCGTCATAGAATATTGATAGGGATCCCATAAGTGCTCAAATATTGGCACAGGACGTCCCTTGAACAAATAGGTCCACTCTCCAGGGCTCACGACCGTAGCAAGCAGTTGGTTCAGCTCTTTCATGTAATTTCCTACATCTAAAAACGCCCCCTGCCTGAACAACGCCGGTGAAGTGCTGATCAATAGGATTCCGACTATACCGAACACATAGTATGCGAAAAATTTTATGACCCTCATGTTCGTAGACCTCCCCTCTACTTTCGGATTATGTTTTTTCAATTATCTGACATTCAATCCAATAAAAAAAGGTGTACATGATCGTACACCTACCTTTTATCTTAATGAATGGAACGCAAATATTCAATAAATTTCCATCCCTCATCAATATCTTCTTGTGTGTAATTTTGAGCGCTCTTGACTGTAAACACTTTTTCGGTGATCTCGTCTTTCGGCAAGTGCTCAAAGAAAAGCATAGTAGAAACCAACTCAAGGAAACGCGAACTGCGTCCATTCATTTCTTCAATGTGTACGTTCAATGGAGGCAGATCCATCTCATAATGAGTCAGGAAATCTCTACCGCTATCGGTTAGTTGATATCGATACTGGTAATAATTCTTTTTTTCTTCTTTCGTTTCACTGATAAAGCCAAGGTTACACATTTCCTCGACTCTCAACGTCAACTCCTCTGAGTAGGGGCCATAAAAATGAAATTGGTAACGTTCTTCAAAAGGGATTTCACACTTTTTCAGTATGTAAATCATCTTCTGTAACTTCTTTCGGCCTACAATTTCATCGGTGCTTGAGAAAAACTGCATCAACTTCGCATGATTCTCCAACATGGAGGTTCACTCCTTATCCAAACAAGATTTCCATAATCCGCTTCTTCGTTTTACTTCGATTCGACATTTCCTCAAGGCGATCGAGAGGAATGTACAATTTATGATCCGTCCGTTTTTTACCCGAAATCGATTCAACAATATCCGAAAGCCTGGATAGTTCCTTCAACTCGTCATTCGGCTGCAGAAGGTGAATGGGTAACCTCTCTCCTTCTTCCCCAGGACGATAGAAGTCGTACGGAAGATCTGAACTTGAGTCGACGACTAAATAATAATCAGGGTTTAAACCCGCTTTAGTGAACAATTTGTATAGCTCCATCCATTCATTCATCTGGGAATTCGGATTGAACTCGATATATTTGAAAAGCTTGCGATTCACGAAACGATGGCATAAATCACTAAGGACCGTATCTTCTTCCTCCATCCATGTCTGGAAATAATAGAGGACGACCGCTTCATCCAGCGCCAGATATTCTTCAAGTGTAGGTTCACCGGAAAAGAAGGACAGGAAATGCACCGGTTGGAGCTTGAAACTGTATCCTTCTTCGTGCAGTTCCTTCGCACGGTGGAGAATTTTAGTTAATATGACTTCCGCACTTCTCGTTACAGGGTGGAAATACACCTGCCAGTACATTTGGTAGCGACTCATAATATAATCTTCCACTGCATGCATGCCGCTCTCTTTGACGACGACCTGATCTTCCATCGGGCGCATGACTCGAAGAATCCGTTCCATGTCAAAATGACCATAGCTGACGCCTGTAAAGTAAGCATCACGCTGTAAGTAATCCATACGGTCCGCATCAATTTGACTAGAAATTAAGCTGACGACGAGCTTGTTTTCGTAGGTTTTATTGATAACGTCGGCCACTTTTTTTGGAAAGCCTTTTTCTACTTTACTTAGAACTTTGTTCACTTCCGTATCTCCAAGTAAAATTGCCTGAGTAAAATCTTCATGATCAAGCTTGTACACTTTTTCAAAGGAATGCGAAAAAGGTCCATGCCCAAGATCATGCAGAAGAGCAGCACAAAGACAAAGCAACCGCTCCTCCTGATTCCAGTTCGGACGGTCCTTGAAGTTCTCGATGATCCTTCTCACAATTTCATATACACCTAAAGAGTGGTTGAAACGGCTGTGTTCAGCTCCATGGAACGTCAAATAAGATGTGCCGAGCTGTTTGATTCTACGAAGTCTCTGAAATTCAGCCGTTCCGATCAAATCCCAAATCACCCGTTCTCGAACATGGACATAACGATGTACGGGGTCTTTAAAAACCTTTTCTTCACTTAACTTCTCATCACGATAGGCCATCAGCTTGTCCTTTCTACACGACATTTTTATCTATTATATACCTTAAATTCCGACAAAAAAACATCTTGACAGACAGAAATTGACAGGTGTTTGCTGAGAAACCTGTCTTTAAGCGCTCTAACATTTGATATTAATTTTTTATCCAACAGAGAATTTTACAATCGATCTTCCATTCATGCAAGAGGCGAGTTTTGGTATAATGGACGTTGCTACTCGAAAAGGAGAACGAATGCTATGAGTGAACTACATCCATTATTAAAAACAGATACGTACCGTTTCATCGACCAAAGCAATTTAGGCCCAGGATTTTCGGCTCTACAGTCTTTTGCTATGGACGATGCGTTATCCATCAGTGTCGGTGAACGTATAAGCCCGACAACGGCAAGACTCTGGGTCCACCACGATACGATCGTACTCGGGATTCCAGATGCCCGCCTTCCTTATATAAAAGAAGCCATTCAACATTTGAAGTCGAACGGTTATGATGTAATCGTCCGTAATTCCGGAGGGCTCGCTGTCGTGTTGGATGACGGTGTTCTGAATCTTTCCCTCATCTTCCCTGATTCTAAACAGGTGAATATCCACGACGGCTATGAGGCGATGGTATCGTTTATTCGCCGACTCTTTTCCGATTTGACGAACGGCATTGAAGCTTATGAAATTACTCAATCCTATTGCCCCGGAACCTATGACCTAAGTATTAATGGCAAGAAATTCGCAGGTATTTCCCAACGCCGGGTCAAAAACGGTTCCGCTGTCCAGATTTATCTTGACGTAAGTGGCAGCGGTGCTGAACGTGCGGCTCTTTTAAAGCGGTTCTATGAACTGGGCAAACGCGACGAAGAAACCCGTTTCAGCTATCCGGATATCGATCCAAACGTTATGGCTTCTTTGAATGAGCTATTAGGAATCCATCTAAGCGTTGCTGACGTGCGCGACCGTATCTTAATGAAATTACATGAACTCTCGGGTCACCTTGTTACACATGCTTTAGAAGGAGAAGAAATTGACTGGTTCCACAAACGGTTTGAACAAATGATCAAACGAAATGAAAAAGCGCTCGACCACCTGAAATAAAGGTGTCGAGCGCTTTTCTATTTCTCCTACGGTTTTGATCAAAAAAGCTCGCTGGACGTCCGCTTTTTCCTCCCTTATAGAGCTTGAGCAGCAGTAATGATGGCGAGTTTGTACACGTCATCGGAATTACAACCGCGGGATAGGTCGTTTACCGGCTGGTTCAAACCTTGTAAAATCGGACCAACCGCATCAAAGTTACCCAGGCGCTGGGCAATTTTGTAACCAATATTTCCTGCTTCAAGACTCGGGAATACAAACGTATTCGCTTCACCCATTAGAGGAGAATCCGGTGCTTTTTTCTCGGCCACAGATGGAACGAATGCTGCATCAAATTGAAATTCGCCATCAATTAATAGATCGTTGTTTTGTTCTTTGGCGATTTCAAGTGCTTGCGTCACTTTCTCTGTTTCAGGAGATTGAGCAGACCCTTTCGTTGAGAAGCTTAACATGGCAACTTTTGGATGGATGTCAAATAGCTGGGCTGTTTCTGCACTTGCCAAAGCGATCTCAGCTAAATCCTGGCTGTCAGGATTAATATTGATGGCACAGTCAGCAAATACATATTTCTCCTCATCACGGACCATGATGAATACGCCGGATGTCTTTTTGATTCCAGGCTTCGTTTTGATGATTTGAAGAGCTGGACGTACGGTGTCCGCTGTAGAGTGTGCGGCACCACTGACAAGTCCGTCTGCTTTACCCATGTAGACAAGCATGGTACCGAAGTAGTTCCCACCTTGAAGAATTTCACGTGCTTTTTCTTCTGTCGCTTTTCCTTTACGGCGCTCCACGAAACTTGCGACCATTTCATCAAACTCTGCGTAGTTTGCAGGATCAAGAATTTCCGCACCGGAAATATCTACATTCAGCTCAGCGGCTTTCTGTTCTACTTTTTCTTTATTACCGACTAATACAGGTGTCAACATTCCTTCAGCACCCAATTGACTCACTGCTGTTAGGATTCTTTCGTCTAATGCTTCTGGAAATACGACTTTCTTGCCTTTTCCATCAATTTTAGACTTCAAAGTATCAAATAGGTTACTCATGATTAACCCTCCATTTTTTCATTCTGTTATACATGATAAGACCTTTTGTGTTCAAATGAAAGTGGTTCGAATCAAGTTTTTCGTTTGAAGCGATTTCATTTTATAACTTTACCCTATTTCTCCAAAGATGATACTTCCCTAACTGTTCACCCTTTTGTCATATCCGCATCGTTATCTATCCAAATATAATTGTGTTATATTTATGGAGGATGTTTAATTAGTACAATACTTCACTGTAAAAGGAGCGATCAATCCTATGCCAGAAGCAGTAGTTACCATGGACGGCTGGTATTGTCTGCATGATTTCCGTTCTGTCGACTGGACAGCATGGAAGTATGCATCAAACGAAGACCGTGAAGAAGCGATCAATGAATTCAAAGAATTGATCGGACAATGGGAAGAAACAGAAAGTAACAAAGAAGGTAGTCATGCTTTATATACAATTGTTGGCCAAAAAGCAGATTTCATGATGATGATTCTACGTCCGACTATGGAAGAGCTGAATGAAATCGAAACCGCTTTTAACAAATCCAAACTGGCAGAATTCACGAAGCCATCCTATTCGTATGTTTCTGTCGTAGAGCTGTCCAATTACATGGGGAGTGCAAACGAGGATGACCCTGAAATTCAGGCACGCCTGCGCCCTACCCTTCCGAAGTGGAATCATATTTGCTTCTACCCGATGGACAAGCGCCGGCAAGGGAACGACAACTGGTATGTCCTTGAAAAGGATGAACGTGCCAAACTTATGTATGCCCACGGGATGACCGGCCGTCAATACGCCGGCAAGATCCGTCAAATCATTACCGGATCCATCGGTTTCGATGACTGGGAATGGGGCGTTACGTTATTTGCTCATGATGTCCTTCAATTTAAAAAGCTTGTTTATGAAATGCGCTTCGATGAAGTAACTTCACGTTATGGCGACTTCGGATCTTTCTATATCGGAAACATCCTCAAGCCAGACGCTGTTGAGCAATTTTTACAAGTATAAAAGAAGAAAGCTGCCAGCTCACCTGGCAGCTTTCTTTATACCCAATACCCTCCACAAACCCGCCATATTGTTAAAGAACATCAAACGGACCATCCCTTTTGGGGAGGTCCTTTTTTGTTGTCCATCAGATAATATTTTTAATCATAACTCTATGGGCGTACAACATATAGTGTTAAAGAACATGCAATCATGCCTTTATTAAAGTGAGGTGACCGCATGGCTGTTGTCCCCTTCAATCAAGCCGACGACAAATTATTAGCAAGACTAATGAGAGCAGAGGCTGAAGGAGAAGGTAAACTAGGCATGCTTATGGTCGGAAATACCGGAGTCAACCGTGTGCGAGGAGATTGCATCGATTTCACGGAGATCGATACGATTCGTAAAATGGTGTACCAGAGTCCCGGCGGCTTTGAGGCTACTCAAAAGGGATACTTTTACCAAAGGGCACGGGAAAAAGACAAACGGCTTGCAAGAAGGACGATCAACGGTGAGCGGTTCCACCCTGCCACGAATTCACTTTGGTTTTTCAAGCCTTCTGGAGATTGTCCAGCTCAGTGGTTCGGCCAATGGAATACGGGCAGGTTCAAATCCCACTGCTTCTATTCTCCGACTCGGTCTGACTGTCCTAGTGTTTATTAATTCCAATAAGGAGTGATTCAATTGGCACAGAAGAAACCGCAAATGGGCGGACAGGGTCAGGGGCAAGGTCAAGGACAGCCAATGTATGGCGGCCAATCCTCCCCGTATTACGGCCAAAACCCGTATATGCAATACTATCCAAGTGCACAGATGCATCAAGGGGTTCTACCGCCACAAGGGCAGCAAGGCGGTTTACAAGTTCCACAAATGCAGCAAGGTCAATCCAAAGGAGTAAACCCTCCGAATATGTTACCTTCCGAAGAATCATACATCGAAAACATATTACGTCTGAATGCTGGAAAACCTGCCACCGTGTATATGACTTTTGAAAACAACGATCAGTGGAACGCAAAAGTTTTCAAAGGGATCGTTGAAGCCGCAGGAAGAGACCACATCATTCTCAGTGATCCCCAGACAGGAAAACGTTATTTACTCTTAATGGTCTATCTTGATTACATTACATTTGATGAAGAAATCAATTACAACTACCCATTTGGCGCAGGCCAAGGAATGGCCAACTACCAACCCCGTTAATGAAGCAAAAAACTCGCTATTTCGGTAGCGAGTTTTTCATTTCCATATTCAAAACTACTGGCTGAATGCCAAAAGAAAAGGGTGTGCAGATGCGACCTCCATATGAGAGTTACCAAAGAGCCCAGTTAGGTGCCCTCTTGTTAGCTGTAGTTCTTGCCGTGGTTGGTTTATTTCAGCTTGAACACCAATGGATCATCTTACTCATGTTCTATGTTCTAGCTGGAAGCTTTGCCTTGGAAGGTATGCTCGAGATGAAACGCCAGCAAAAAGTGAATGCCATCATTCAACTTCTGAGGGCGGTCATCCTACTGTTTTTCACGACGATCCTTTACTTTTAGTTAAATATATTTGACGACAGCGTAACCCAGCAAAATCCAGCCGATTAAAAATGACAGACCCCCAAGCGGAGTAATCATAGCAAACATCTTGATTCCAGACGTAGCATAGATATAGAGACTTCCAGAGAAAAGCAGGATGCCAATAAAGAAAAACCAGCCGGCTCCTGTCATTGCACCGGTCTGGATTTTGCTCATTAATAGTGCGGTGACAAATAAAGCCATTGTATGGAACATTTGATAATCAACGGCTTTCCCCCATTTGTCCAGTCCTTTTTCAGAGACTTTCCCTTCAAGTCCATGAGCTCCGAACGCACCTAAAGCGACAGCTAAAAATCCATTAATGACGGCTAAAATCAATAAAAGCTTCATTTCTTTTCCCCCTTAAAAATCGAAGATGGAAGACCCATTGGCCTCATCATGGTCAATTTTTGTTTCTTTATTCTCTTTTTGGACGGGCTCCGGGTTGCCAGCTCCCATCATCTTGCGGATTTCTTCGACTGTTGGTTCCTGAACAGCATCTGGCGAACTTTGCGTACCTGCCTCTTCCTCAAGCAGTAAGTCAGCAAGCAACTTCACAGAACGCACATGCTCCCTCACTTTTTGCTCATTTCCATGCTGCAGCATGGCTTCCTGTATCTCACTGGACATCTTTTTCAAGACTGTTTTGTTGGTGATTGCCATAAATCGTTTTCTCCTTTTCCATAAAAGATGGTTCTCTGTCGTAGTTTAACACGTTCCCCTCCCCCGTGTCCTTTTATCACCAGCAGTTTCATCAAATGTTAAAAAGTTACCCCACTCTATTCTTTTATCCAATAATCCATATAAGCTCCCGATTGTGGAAGATGCAGTTTCGGGGTTTTTGTTGAGTGGATGGGGCTGCGGGGAATAGCTCGCTTTCCGCGGGAGCGCGGTGAGCCTCCTCGGACTGTCCTGTGGGGTCTCACCAAGCACTTTTTTCCCGCAGGAGTCTCGCCATTCCCCTCCGCCCCTTTGCCATGTCAGTGTCTCGAAACCACTCCCACAAATAGCAGAGCTTTCAAGAACTGTCGTAGTGCAGAATACTGCGTCCTTCCCATTGAAATGCTGATACAGAGCGCATTATGACTACAGGACAATGAGGGTGGAATACGCTCCTTCAGTCCAGGGGGGCGTTTTTCACACTGATTAAAGGGGTGGTTGGAAAGATGCGAGACTCCCGTGGGAGAAAGGAGATAGCCGAGATCCCGCAGGGCGGGTAGCCCGAGGATGCTCGCCACTCCCCCACAGGAAAGCGAATTGCTTCCCAACCACTCCTAACGCTGGACGAGGCAACGAACCTCGGAAACATCTCGAAACTGACTCTTACACAATCCTGCCATATTCTTTAATAAGTATCTTCAAAAACACACGCATGCAAAAAAAGAACCTCGACGGAGTGGTCGAGGTTCTTGAGATTTGGAATTACAGGGAAATGACTCCGATTTGGTTTAAGAAGATCACAATGATCATGACTGGCGCAATGAACTTGACGATCGTAAACCAGACGTTGCCAATCAGCCCATTTTTCATGTCCGTAGCTTCCAATGCTTCGGACTTCTTGAAGTACCAACCTACAAGAAGGGCCATAGATAGACCACCAAGTGGAAGCAGAATGTTGGAGGCGATATAATCCATCGAGTCGAGGATATTCAAATCTCCAATCGGTGTGACGCCGGACCATAAGCCAAAGCCGAGGGAAACGCCAATTCCGAGTACAAACATGATGGATCCTACCAACACACTCGTAGCAAAACGTGTCCAACCAAAAGCTCTCATAAAGTAGGCGGTCGGTACTTCCAGTATCGATACAGATGATGATAAGGATGCCAAAATCAAAGCGAAGAAGAAGACCAATCCGATGATTCCTCCAAACGGCATCTGCTCAAAAATACTTGGAAGTGTAATAAATACAAGGGGCGGGCCTGAACTTGGATCAATTCCAAATGCAAACACGGCCGGGAAGATTACAACACCTGATATGACAGCGAAAAATGTGTCCATGATCCCAATCCCAAGTGTTGCACTCGGCAGTTTGTTTTCTTTTTTTAAATAACTGCCGTACGTCAGCATGGCTCCCATTCCAAGGCTTAAGGAGAAAAAGGCTTGCCCCAGGGCTGCTATATAAATAGAAGGATTACTAAAAGCCGTCCAGTCCGGCTGGAACAAGAATTTCAAGCCTTCTGAAGCCCCATCCAGAGAAAGGCTGAAGGCTGCAAGACCAAGCAAAATGATAGCCAGTAAGGGCATGAAAATTTTGTTTGCCGCCTCGATCCCTTTCTTAACACCGCTTAATACGATGACAATCGTCAGAATCATAAATAGCGCTGTCCAGGCAATCGGATGCCAGGAGTGGCTGATAAATTGACCGAATGCACCATCATACCCGACTTCAGGCGAAGTAAAGAATGAACCATTGATATAATTCCAGAAATAAAAGATTGCCCAGCCGGCTACCACAGCGTAAAATCCTAAAATCAAGAAGGCACTGGCAATACCAAAGAACCCCGTCAAAAACCAAGGAGTCTTAGGAGCAAGCTTCTGGAATGAGCCTACAACGTCACTCTCCGCTTTCCTTCCAATACTAACTTCAGTTAATAACAGGGGTACCCCAATTAAGAGTACAAATAATAAATACAGAATCAGAAAGGCGCCTCCGCCGTTATTACCTGCTACGAAAGAGAATCTCCATATATTCCCGAGCCCGACAGCTGAACCCATTGCAGCAAGCATAAAGCCCAGCTTCGTCCCCCACTGTTCTCTCGCCATACTCTACACTCCTCTCACTCATTCACCTTTTTCAGCCGCTCTTTATTTTTCGGCTTAGTGAAATATTCATCAGCATACCATAGAATGAGCGAGTGTACATACATATTCTGAAATTTCATTTAATTTACAACCGGTAATCGATTATGGAAGGGTTTCCACCTTGAACATTCTTCTCTTTTTGATTCTTTTCAGCAAATTGCAAGCATTCTGTGCCCGTGGATTTCAAAACAAATGCGGAAGGCATTTCTTTCGTTTTGAACCCGTAAGCCTCGCACGCTCTCGGAAAAGCAGGGTTCCATGTGGTACGGAAATGCTTGCAGCGGAAGCAGTTGACCTTTTTCATATCGACCCTCTCTTCTGCCAAATGATATGGTAGAATCATAGCACAGCTAAAGCCCGTTCTCTAGGAGGCTATTATGGAAGCATGGTTCAGTGAACAAATTGACCAAACCTTTACCACATTCGGCACCAGCCATACATGGATGCTCTCCATGTACTTGGTGGTTTCTTTAGGAATCCTTTTATTGCACCACCCTTTAAGAAATTCCAGCGTACTACATAACTTTGTGCGTTTTAGTCTATTATTCCTGTTACTATTATCTGAAATCAGCTACCAAACCTGGACGATCATGCATGGTCTTTGGATGGAAGGGAGCCATCTCCCCCTCCATCTATGCGGAATTGCCTCTTTATTAGGTGTGATTGCACTCCTTACCTATCATCCAAAATTAATTAAGATCACTTTTTTCATAGGCATTCTGCCAGCAGCCATTGCGTTAATTACACCCGATATCCCACACGGATATGAACACTTCCGCTTCTGGAAGTTTTTTGTGCATCACATGGCCATCTCCTGGACCAGTCTTTTTTTGATCGTATCGACAAAAGTTACAATTAGAAAAAAAGATTTGTTGGAAACCTTCTTCTATTTAATCATTTACAGTGTGTTCATCTTCCTTTTCAATGCATTTTTCCAAACGAATTATTTGTATCTGAACGGTCCTCCCATTGCAGGTACCCCACTTGACTGGATGGGAGAGGGGATCATGTATTATATCAGTCTGGTATTTACGGCATTCTTTGTTTTCTCCCTTATGTATCTCCTTTACAAGCTCATCAAGAAAATTAGATAGCTCCCACTATGCAATAGGGAAGTCTCACTAGCCGCTAGGCGCCGGAACCGGATATCTAAGAAGACGTGTGGGACAGGTGAGACCCCGGAAGCCGTAGCCTAAGGAGGCTCACCGCCCACCCCATGGAAAGCGAATGTTTCCAGGAGCCCCTAAACACACACAAACATCTCGAAACTGCGTCTTCAAGGAAAGGGAGCTTTTCTGTAAAAATAGTTTATATATCAGAATAGGTAGGGGGCATAAACGATGAGGATGATCAGCACCCAGATAACATCGACGAAATGCCAGTAATAATTGAAGATTTTGTGTTTTTCTTTGAATAAAGCCTTCGGTATCGTCTGCTTGAACTGCACCATCAAAAGAATCATCCACACCAGCCCAAACGCCACGTGTGATGCATGAAGTCCAACGAGTACATAAAAAGAAGCGAGAAAATTGTTCATCGTAAGAGTGTAGCCTTCACTCCAGTACTTGTAGAACTCGTGAATTTCCAATCCCATAAAAATACTCCCGAGCAGGAAGGTTGTACCCAGCCCGATCCAAATCTTGAGACGGTTCCAATTTTTCAACCCACTTTCAGCTATCAGTAATGTACCGCTGCTCGAAAGAAGGAAAACGGATGTCAATACGACGGTTCGCAGTTCGTATACTTCTGTAGGATTGGCCCCGCGGTGGGAGGGAGTGTAAAGGATATAGGTGGCGAACAAGGTCGCAAACATAATCGCTTCGACGACTAAATAAAGGAAGAAGCCAAGTTTTTTGTCATTGAATAATACCTCTGATGTTTGCTTCATGACTCTTCCTCCTTTCGATACACAGCTTTCCTTTCATCGTTGAATACACGGTAGATAAAGAAACCTAGTGCGACGACTCCCCCCATCACCTGCATCCAAATCCACCCATATATAAAACCGAGACTCATGACAATCAGGACACCTGCAAGCAATACGGGAGCAACCGTTTGAATAGCGATGGGAGATGGCCTGGACTCATGGGATTCGGGAAGCCTTTTCCCTTCCACTTTGCTATACCAATAAGCATCGATGGAATTTACTTGCGGAACCGAATGGAAAGGATGCTCAGGTGCCGGTGACCCAACGGTCCATTCCAGCGTCCGTCCATCCCACGGATCCGCACCCACAGGGTCGGTAAAGCGGTGTGTCTTAAACAAGTTCCATGCCACAAAAAGCATACTCGCTCCCATCAAAAAGGCTCCGATCGTACTAACGAAATTTAATAGGAATACACCATCTTCCCATGTGTAAGTGTAGACGCGTCGCGGCATCCCGTTTAAACCAGCAAAGTGCTGAGGCATGAACGTTAAATGAAAACCGATGATGAAGAGCCAAAAATGCCATTTGCCCAGTTTTTCATCAAGCATCTTCCCTGTCATTTTCGGATACCAATAATAAATGCCTGCAAATGCCCCCAGAATCGTCCCACCAATCATCGTGTAGTGAAAGTGGGCAACAACGAAATACGAATCGTGATATTGGTAATCAGCTGCTGCTACGGCCAGCATGACACCTGTTACTCCTCCAATAACGAATGTAGGGATAAACCCTAATGAAAACAGCATCGGCGTTGTTATTCTGACAACCCCTTTCCGCATCGTAAACAGCCAGTTGAATACTTTGATCCCCGTTGGGACAGCAATTAACATCGTCGTGATGGCAAAAATTGAATTGGCCAAGGCACCAAGCCCCACCGTAAACATGTGGTGCGCCCATACCATGAACCCTAGAAGTCCGATTAAAGCGATCGCAATCACCATGGATGTGTACCCGTACACTCTTTTTCTTGAAAAAGTGGAAATCACATCGGAAAAGATCCCGAAGGCAGGCAGAATTAATATATACACTTCGGGATGACCGAAAATCCAAAATAAGTGTTGCCAATACACGGGATCTCCGTATTCCCCAAGAAAGAAGCCCGTGCCGTAAATTCGGTCAAACATCAATAGCAACAGGGCGATTGTCAAAACCGGAAAAGCGATCAGGATAAGAAAAGAAGTGACGAGGGTAGCCCATGAGAATAAGGGCATTCTTGTCATCTTCATCCCTGGTGCTCGCAGTCGGAAGATCGTGACAATCATATTGATAGCTGTAAAAATCGTCCCCAAACCTGACACTTGGAGACCGAATATGTAGTAATTGTTATTAGGACCTGTCGTGAACGTATCTGTGGCGAGAGGCGCATAGGAAGTCCACCCGGCATTGGGGGCTGCGTTGAAGAAGAAAGCCATATTGAAAATGACGCCCCCTGACACAAACAACCAAAAACTAATCGAGTTCAAATAAGGGAAAGCAAGATCATTGGCCCCCAACTGAAGAGGCACGGCGATATTCATCAGACCAATCAACAATGGCATGGAAACGAAAAAAATCATGACTGTACCATGTGTCGTAAAAACTTCATTATACTTTTGAGATTGAAAGACCCAAAAATCATTTTCCGGTATAGCGAGCTGTGTCCGGATAAACATCGCATCAATACCGCCACGGATGAAAAAGACCATAGACAGCAAAATGTACATCGTTCCAATTTTCCTATTGTCAGTCGTGGTGATATACTCCCAAATCAATGGCCATTTCTTTCTCGTCGTCATCCACCATAACAAGGCCAACCCCAAACAAACAGATACAATCCAGGACACAACGATGTCTGAAGGAACTTCCCCTATGAAAGGCACGTTCATCCCCTACACCCCTTCCCCTCGTGTTTATTCTTCTTGCATCCAACTCTCAAATGCTTCCTGACTCCTCACTTTTGTCTCAAACCTCATAAGCGTATGTTCCGCCCCGCAAAACTCTGCACACTTTCCCTGATACGTCCCCTCTTCACCTGGCTCAAACGATAATCGCGTTTCTTCACCTGGCAGAACATCAATTTTCCCTGATAAGTTCGGAATCCAGAAGGAATGAATCACATCAGTGGAGGTAAGGCGGAACTCGACCTCCTGATCTACGGGTAAAACGAGCTCATCATAAGATTCTTTTCCGTTCTCATAAATGAATTTCCAATTGAACTGTTGTCCTACCACTCTGACAATCATGGCGTTGTCCTGAGATCCTTCTGCTGAACCTGAGACTTTTGAGGTTAAATCATATGTAGTTTTCACCGTTGGTACAGCTAAGATTGCAAGCAATAAAACAGGGACGACTGTCCATGTAATTTCCAACCACTTGTTCTCCTTTTCGTCTGGTGGAATATCGAATTTCCTATTCCCTCTTTCACGAAACTTCCTAAGAAATTGGACGAATAAAATAAACACGACGATTAATACAAGCATCATAATGCCGAAACTCAGATATATTAAATCTGTCAATCGGTCAGCTGTATCGCTTTTTGGATTAAGAACTCTCATTTGGCACCCAGATAAGAAAGCGATTACGAAAAGGAACAACACTTGTTTCTTCACCAACTCTTCCCTCCCATCCGTTTGGATATCCGTTGTTAAGAACTGTCTAGTTATGCTCTATTACCTAATACTTACAGAACAAAACTCCTTCTTTATCTCCCAAAGAAGCACCTGATCTTTAAGGCTTTGTTTAGATACAAGTGTGCGGAAATTGGTCGTTTGGGAAACGAACGATTTTCCGACACACCACCATATACGTCATACCCTCGCAACTACGCGTGAGGCAAAACTCGTATGATCGATCATGTTTTTCATCCATACAGTAAAGAAAAGCCCCCATTTCTGACGTCAGAAATGGGGACTTATTTGTTATCTTCCATGAAGATTCTCAAGCCTTTCTATACGGGCTTCTAATTTTTCATACTCTTCTTTTGAAACGAAGCCTAATTCCTTCATTTGGTCCTGGAATCTGGCTTTCGCTTGTTCATTCCACTCTTTATCTTTGCTTTGGCCTTTTGAAATCCAATGGTTCATCCAATTGTTGACCATTGTCTTTGCTTGTGATGGGCTGATTTCTCCACGCTTCACCATTTCGTTGACCATTCTTTCAAATCGTTCCTTGCCACTGATAGCAGCGCCTAAACCAAGATGGAATCCTTTCTTCAATAAATCACTCATCCTTCATTCCTCCTATTGTGATGGATGCGTTTTAACATCCTCAAATGATTGAACGAACTTACGAGAAATCCAAGTACACCTACTCCTGATAGGATTCCCCCGATCCAAACAGTCGGGAGCACAGGAACAATGAATGTGTAATATAAAGCGGCAGCACCGATTCCTGCGATGACGAGCGAAAAGAATGTATAGAATAAATAGTATTGATGGAATAAATGATTTTTTTGATGATAACTTTTCCATTCTCTTTCTTTATCGCCGTCTTCGAGATACTCCACCAGAGCTCGCGGCAGGGAAAGAAGTGGCCTCGCTGTCTCTTTCGCGATTTCTTTGTAGAGAGAAAAACTCGAAGCTTCTCCTGACATCCATTCCTTAATCACCGGTCTGCCCCACTTAATTAAATCAATTTGAGGGTAAACGCTTGTGAGAACCCCTACGATAATGGAAGTCGCACGTCCTAAAAAGGCATAATCAGCAGGAAGCTGAATGGGCTGTTCTTTCACAAACTCTTGTAAATCGCCCAGCATATCATTCATCATATGCGCATCCAACTTGTCAAAGTTCCCATCCAAGTACATGTCTGTCGTCTGCTTCAAGAGTTTCTTTACTTTTTCTGTATCCGCATCAGGCAGTAAAAAATCCATTTCCTGCAGTGATTCAATGACTCTGTCGTAGTCGTCTAATATGAAACCTTGAATCATTTTACGGATCGAATTCGCATCTTCGTTTCTGATCTCCCCGACCATTCCGAAGTCGATGACCACCACTGTCCCATCTTCTCTTAACATCAAGTTGCCGGGGTGAGGATCGGAGTGGAACATCCCCGCATACAGAAACTGTTCCACACACAAGTCGAACAGCGTCCGAGCAATTTTTTCCCGGTCGATCTCATGCTTTTTAATAAAAGATAAGTCCGTAATTTTTGTTCCTTCAATCCATTCCATGACAAGTACACGCTTCGTTGATAGATCTGAATAATAATCAGGGATGTAGACATCTTCAAAATCTGCAAATCTCTTCTTGAAATGGTTGCCGTTTTCAAGCTCCATGGTGAAGTCCAATTCATTGCTGATCACTCGCACGACTTCCCGATATAAAGCGGGCAGGTCTGCCTTCTTTCCGTAAATCGTAAGCTTGTCCAGCATCCAAAACACAATCTTCAATGCTTTGAAGTCCATACGGAACGTGTCGCGAACGCGGTATCGTTGGACTTTAACCGCAACGGGGGTACCGTCTTGCAAATGAGCTTTGTAAACCTCCCCGATTGAAGCTGACGCAATTGAGTCTTCATTGATGTTTGAGAGGTATTCATCCAGAGGTGCATTCCAATCTTCTTCAATGGTCTGTTTCGAATACTTAAATGGAACCGGTTCGACTCTGTCAACGAGCCCCTCTAATTCTTTAATGAATGACTGGGGTAATAGATCTCCCCTGGAGCTTAAGAACTGGCCGAATTTGATCAGTAGACCACCTAACAAGACCGCTTTCTTACGATATTCTTCCGCTTGCTTTGCAAGCATCTCCTCCCATTTCCGCTTTGTATCCTGATCCCAAATCCGGTGCCTTTTTTCAAACCAGAAAATTTGTATGAGAAATTTCAACGCCATCCAGACGATGATGGAAATTCGATATATGGATATGTATTTCAGCCGTTGTCCCATGTTCCTCCCCCTTCATACTTCTGTACTTCATTCTTCCCTTCTCTTATTCTCGTCAATCATGAAAATTCCGAAGATCCATGAGGGAAATGTACCTAAAACTTTGTTCTCAATAGTATTATTTCGAGTACCGAAAAACCATTCAAAATGACTATTCTAATTTTTTAGAATATTCTACATAATAAAATTTAGATGATTTTACAAAAATTTTCACAGGGGGATCATATTTTGAAAAATAAAAAACTGACGGCTTTACTTTCAGCAGGCGCTTTGACTTTGTCATTGCTTTCTCCAGCTGCGTTAACTGAAGTAAGTGCAAGCAAAGTACAGGAAAATTGGAATGTCGAGCGGTATAGTGAAAAAATAGATATTGATGGTCAATTGCAGCGATTGGACCAAAGCGAAAGCTTCCAGCGAGAAGCGAAACAAACGATTAAGGAAAATGCATCTAATGTAAGCTTCAATGGGGAAGAAGGAAGCGAATCTGAATCAAACGAAGAAGCTTCAAGTACTTCTGCCACCGGTGAAACGAAACAATTCCTCACTCGGGATTTAGCTTTTAAAGAGTTTACCCTTCAAAGCGTTGGAGAACATGCGGAAGTTTGGGTCGCCAATGACCTTTCCTTCCCTGAAGGGGACGAGCGTCCGGCTCATGTGGTCACACAAGAGCAAGCAGACATAATGGCGAAAGAATTTGATAAAAACATGTATCCGGTAGCCACTGATTTCTTTGGATCTCCGGATTCATTGGACGGATCCAATTCACTACTTGAAGAATTGGGCTATGTTCCTGAGGGTTATTACCATGGGGACGGAGATAAGGTCATTATCCTTGTCGATAACGTGACAGACGACAATTATAACGACCCTACTTATCCGTTCTTTGTCGCTGGATTCTTCTGGCAGACACTAGAAAATTATATGGACCGTAACATCATCACCATCGATTCAAGAGATTGGGATACACGATTAGAAAGCACGTTCTTTGGAACGACGATCCATGAGTTACAGCACCTCATTCATGCTGATAACGATGGAGATGAGACTTCCTGGTTGAACGAGGGAATGTCGACTTTTTCTGAATACTTAGGCGGCTATGGTCTGGATTCAGGTTCGATCAACTTCCTGCTCGATCACCCGGAAAACTCGTTAACAAATTGGGACGACCATCGCAATGCGGAAACTGGTCCTGAAACGATTGCCGACTATGGACTAGTCCAATTGTTTACCCTTTATAACTATGAAAGATTTGGACAGGAATTCATTCGTCATATAGCCAAAGATGAGTTGAACAGTATTGAAAGCTTTGAACAAGCTTATAAAGACTTTGGGCTAAACGTGACATTCAATGAAGTGTACCAGGACTTCTCTACTGCGCTTGTCGTTGACGATCCGAAATTCAAAGGCGGAAAGTATGGTTTTGAAAACATCGATCTTCGTAACCTTCCTGTCGGAGATGGGGAAACACGCGGTACAACCGTCAATTTTGAAAAAGCGAAAGACTATGAAAAAGAGGGTGTCCCTGCCTGGGGTACAGACTTTAAAGAGTTCAACTTCGAACCTGGAAAGAACGTAGAGTCCTTCAAGTTTAATGGCGTAGATTTTGAAGATAACACGTGGGAAAGCGTAACGGATCCTTTAGGAAGCGATAACGAAGTTCTTTCTGCCGGCACAGGAGACGAGTTGGACAACAATTTGATTTTCAAAGCGGATTTAACAGATGTTGAAAATGCGACATTGAACTTCGATCACTTTGTGGACATCGAAGAGAGCTGGGATTATGGTGTCGTTCAAGTCTCCACAGATAACGGACAGACATGGACATCTCTTGAAAATGAAAACACTCGTTCTGATGTCGTCGAACAAGGTTATCCGAAGATCAAAGAAAATGTCCCTGGCTTCACAGGCCACTTTGAGGATTATCAGTCTGAGAGCTTCGATCTTTCAGAGTTTGCAGGGCAAGAAGTCCATATCTCTTTCCGTTACTTGACGGACTGGGGTTACAATGACACAGGATGGTTCATCGATAACATTGAAGTTCCTGAAATCGGTGTAAACTATGATGGCAGTACAAAAGAACCATTCATGTCTAAAGCGGAACTACTAGGAAATTATGTCGACTACGGGGTCACCTTCATTAAAGAGAAAAACAACGGGAAATATCAAGTCGTAGAAGTCGACCCCTTCAATGTCACGGAAGAAGACGCATTGGAGCTTCAACAAGTGTTCCGTCCTGGTAAGACGTACATGACGACTTACTATGCGGCTCCACAGGATAGCTTGAACCCTGTTGAATTTGAATATGAAGTGGATTACAAAGAAGAAGGTCCTGAAAAGAATAAGTAAGTCCTACCCCCCCAATCGGATGATTGGGGGTTTCTTTAATGGTATGACTGATGTTTGAGGGACTCTTTTCAGCCTTTGAAGATAACTGAAGCGATTTGAGAGATTCACTATTTTATTCGACCGGTTCCCCTCACACCTCTTCCTTACAGTTGCGCCTTCTACACCAACTGTGTGAAAATCTACTATATAAAGGAGTGTTGCTGATGCATATTCGTGAATTGGAAGTCAAAGAGTTACATACCGTTGCCGAATGGCTGTTTAAAGTGAACGAACAAGATCACCATTACGTGGCCTGGATGGCTTCAGAACAGAACGAAATATTTGAACAGATCTGGACATTAACCCAGTTCAAAGAACCTCTTGCCTATGTCGCCTGGGAACGAGAAGAAATCATCGGTTTCCTTGGCATCCTTCCTTTTTTCGAGCAGAAATTATGTCGCCTCCTAGGGCCTTTCGCTACTAAGGACCAGGAAGAAGTCATCGAGCGCTTATGGGACAAAGTTTCTTTAACAGCACAACTACACTTTGATGTTGTGAAAGTTGCCTGTTTCGCTGCAAATGAAGCACTCGTTTCCTTTTCAGAGAGACATCAGTTTCAAATGTACAATGTGGAACGGACGTTAGCTGTCCATAAATCTTCTTATGAAGCCAATGAGACCAAAGACACGCCGATTGTCAGGCTCAGTCAGGAAGATTATGAAGCTTTGGATGACATCCACCCTTCAGCCGCTTATTACACGACAAAAGAAATGTTGCATCTATCCAGGGATGAGGGCAATTATCTTTGGGGCTATCAAGAGAACGGAGAGTTAATGGGATACATTTACTTCGAAACCATCATCGCCAGACATGAGGGAGAGATTTGCTTTGTGAATGTAGCCGCTGATCACCGGAGCAGTGGTGTAGGTTCAGAGCTCATCCATCATGCGTTGCAGTATGCGTTCTTCGCCCTTGAATTGGAGGTTGTCACCCTCTCAGTCAGAACAGAGAATCAACAGGCAGAAGCTTTATATAAACAATTTGGTTTTAAAGAAATTCACACCATTTATGCCTATCAAAAAGAAATGAAACCAGAACCGCCCCTTTCCACAACCATCCATTAAAAGGAGGGATTCCATGGAGCTTTTTATTCGTGAGACATTAGAAAAAGTCAACGACACCTCAACCGTACGTTCCATTAAACCTGTGAGCGGAGGAGATATCAATCAGTCTTTTTATGTAGAAACGGATCATCGTCCCTATTTTATTAAAATCAACGAAAAAGTGGCGGGGCATTTTTTCCAGGCGGAAGCCGAGGGATTACGTCTGATCAAAGAAACAGGCGCGATCCGAGTTCCTGAAGTCTTCCATTATGATTGCCCTGTCGGTGCTGAAAAAGCCGCTCTTGTCATGGAATGGATTGAAAAAGGTTCTCCCAATGTTTCCCCTTCCCTTGGAAAGAGCTTGGCTCACATGCATCAGCATACCTCAGAAAAGTACGGGTACGGAAAACCGACGTTCGTAGGTGAACTGAATCAACAAAATGAGTGGTGCCCAACTTGGACAGAGTACTATCGCCGTTATCGTTTAGGTGGACAGTTGGAAACAGGAGTGGCCAAAGGGACGATTTCAGGACGTCGCGAAGAAAGGTTGAACAGGCTGATGGACCTGGTCGGAGCGATCATTCCAGAAAAACCAAAAGCCTCGCTTCTTCATGGTGATTTATGGGGCGGGAATTGGATGACCTCTCGCAAGGGAGATCCTGTTTTAATCGACCCGTCTACCCTTTATGGAGACCATGCGTTTGAACTTGCCTTCACCGAGCTGTTCGGAGGGTTTCCGTCCAACTTTTTAGATCAGTATAACGCGTATTTCGAGCTTCCTGATGATTATCAAGATACAAAACCCATCTATCAGCTTTTCTACTTACTTGCCCACCTCAATATCTTTGGGGAGATGTATGGATCACAGGTAGACCGAATCTTAAAAGCCTATGTCGGCTGATTCAGGAATAGGCCCTCCCCTTCCCTGAATCGGAAATTTCCACAAGCTCAAGCGGATAAGGTTCAAAATAGGTCTGCTGCCTAAGGTACTCACTTTGGAAACGGGCAACCCAACAATTTAACACACTCAACACAGCACTTAAGGGAACTTTCTCTTCTTTGTATTGTTCCAAGAGGCTTTGGAAGTTTTCTTTCTCCTCTTTAGACAATTCCTTTTTAAAGTACCCTGCAATATGCTGACAAACATTCACATGAGCACTCGGCTTTGCGGGTCTCTCCAACAGCTCATGGAGCAATGGCTCATAATTTTCTATGACATGTTCATAATCAAGGTGATCATGGTTCGCGACTGTTTGTCCCAGTTTTTTTAGCGTACCTGGGTGATAAGCCATGAATAGATATTTGTTGCGGGCATGGAATTGTTGCAGCCCTTTCATGCCTTCTTCCTTCTTTACCTCCCGGAAGTCAGCTAAAGTAAACAACTTCGTTAAAAAGTGATGTCTCAAAGTGAAGTTCTTCAATCTGCCTTCTTCTTCAATGGCCAGCCCCCCATGACGGTGAAGGATTTCCTGGGCAAAAAAACCTGAAGTCTTCCCGACCACTTGGGAGTTCCCTTCACTATGATAAACTTTTACGTCATGCATGCCGCACGTGGGGGAGCGGTTCTTCAATAAAAAACCATCCACATCGTCTAGATGGTCAAGAAATCCTTTAGAGAACTCTCTCATTGTATCCGTAAGATTCTCCCCTGTCTTTGGTTGGACGAGTTGTTCTTCTTCCCCATCCACAATACGAATGACTTCACGTGGGACACCCAGCCCGATTTCAACCTCTGGACATACGGGTATGAATTCCACATGAGACTGCATACGCTGCACAGCTTTATCTGGAATAACAGCCCCATTATAGCGGACTTCTGCAAATTCAAGACAACGACTGACAACGACTTTCGGTGTAGGGAAATGCCGCATATCTTCCTCCCCTTTCTGACAAATGCAAGTACTAGCAAACGTTCCTCAATTTCTACTTTCATAAACACCATTTGCTGATCATCTACAAATTTCCTATTGGATTTTGACGGAAAACGTAATAGAATAAATAGTGTTGCATAATTATTCTCGAGTATTTATAAATAAAAAAATCAGACAACGTCAGGAGAGATTTTGGATGAGAGCGAAAGACTTCAATGCATCTTCACACTTAAAGTTCATAATTCCATCCTTGATCGGAATTTTCCTATTTATGTTTCCGATCTTCGGGGATGACGGGGCCGTAACCATTCCAATCGCTATTCTTGCAGGTTGGGTGGAAACATGGCTTGCCGATTATTTATCCTTGATCATGACCATCATTATTACCATTACAGCCATTGGAACGGTGATCGCAAAAGCAGCTGGCAAAGAAACTCTGAGTCGTTCACCATTTTTCCAATCTCTATTTAATGTTCCACCGGTATGGATGGTTACTCGCCTTTTAGGTATGATTTTTGCCATCATGGTTTACTTCCAAATCGGACCTGAAGCGATTACAAGTCCAAACACAGGTGGCTTGCTTCTTGATTCCCTACTGCATGTTCTCTTTGCCGTTTTTCTATTTGCAGGACTGTTTTTACCACTGCTTTTGAACTACGGACTACTAGAACTGTTCGGGGTCATCTTAACAAAAATCATGCGTCCCCTTTTCAAATTGCCGGGACGTTCTTCCATCGATTCTTTAGCCTCCTGGTTAGGAGATGGAACCATCGGTGTCCTTCTTACAAGTAAACAATACGAAGAAGGTTATTATACGAAGCGGGAAGCGGCTGTCATCGGGACAACCTTCTCCGTCGTATCCATCACCTTCAGCCTTGTAGTCATACAAGAGGTCGGTCTTGGCGATATGTTCGGTCAGTTTTACTTGACTGTAGCGATCGCAGGCTTCATCGCCGCTTTGATTATGCCGAGAATTCCACCTCTTTCTAGAAAAGCAGATACGTATGTAACGGAAGAACCAAGCGATCAAAAAGAAGAAGTACCAGAACATCACAACTTGATTACCTATGGTTATACAAAAGCCGTAGAACGAGGCAGCAAGGCAAGGGGAATTGGGAACTTTCTGAAGCAAGGAAGCCAGAACATCCTGGATATGTGGATGGGAGTAGCCCCAATTGTTATGGCGCTGGGTACCATTGCGCTCGTGATTGCCGAATTCACTCCATTCTTCACATGGATCGGCATGCCGTTTATTCCACTACTTGAGCTGATGCAGGTTCCTTATGCACAGGAAGCTTCCGAAACCATCCTTGTTGGTTTCGCCGATATGTTCCTCCCTGCAATCATCGGCTCCTCTATCGAAAGTGAAATGACCCGTTTTATCATTGCATCTCTATCTGTCACGCAATTGATCTATATGTCTGAAGTTGGTGGACTATTGCTTGGTTCTAAAGTTCCAGTCAATATCAAAGACCTTTTCATCATCTTCCTTCTAAGAACAATTATTACACTGCCGATTATCACTCTAATTGCACATCTATTATTCTAAAGAAAAAGCACTTCCTCCAACGAGGAAGTGCTTTTTTATATCCTACTCCATAAAGCCCATTCCTTATTGAAGTAAATGGCAGGATACTTGAAGACTCAGTTTCGAGACCTTTCGGGGTTCGTTGCGATGTTGAGCGTCAGGGGTGGCTGGGAAGC
>NZ_BJYD01000028.1 GCF_007991335.1 Halobacillus faecis
GAGCCTGAGGAGGCTCATCGCGCTCCCGCGGAAAGCGAGCTATCCCCCGCAGCCCCCATACACTTAACAAAAGTCACGAAACCGATTCTCAAAAAACAGGAAGATTATATAGAAAAAAGCTGTTCCTGGTGGGGAACAGCTTTTTAGTCGTCGGCGAAGGGGTCTTCGCTGAATTTTTCGAAGAACAGGTCGGCCTCGCCTTCTTCGTCACCTTCACCCTGCTTGAGTTCAGAAAGAGGCGGAAGTTCTTCAATAGACGTCAATCCAAAATAGATTAGAAAATCTTTTGTCGTTCCATATAGAATGGGGCGCCCGATCGCATCTTTCCTGCCTTTTTCTTCGATCAAACTGCGATTGACCAATGTTTGGATGGCCCGGTCACTTTTGACTCCTCTCAAGTCATCGACTTCGATTCTTGTAATCGGTTGTTGATAGGCAATGATGGCTAGCGTTTCAAGAGCCGCTTGAGAAAGTCTTGTCGATCCTGGTGAATCCAATAGACGCTTGTAGTACGAAGCATGCTCCGGCTTCGTGGTCAAATGCAACGTCCCTTGTGAGTCCATGATAGTAAGACCCCTGTTCTTTGATTGATAGTCTTTCATCATTTCTTCCAATAAGGATTTGAACGTCTTCGCATCCAATTCCAGTAGGTTGGTCAATTTCTTTTTTGTGATTCCTTCTTCTCCGGCCGCAAAAAGCAGACCTTCCGTGATCGCTTTGTAGTCTTCTAACTCCATGGTGCATCCTCCATCTTATATACGATTAGTTCATCAAAATGTTGTTGTTGGACACACACGATATCGTTGCTCTTCATCAATTCAAGTAGAGCAATGAAGGTAACGACGATATGCGGTCGTGTTCGTTTTTCAAATAACTGATGAAAAGGAGTGCCACCTGCTTGAACATCAATCTTCCCGAGAATTTCTTCCATTCTCATTTGGATAGGGATTTCATCTCTTCGAACTTTCGCTTCCTGAGGTTTTTCCGTTTTGGCACGCTTTAATAGATTACCCATTGCTTGAATCATATCGTAAACAGAAGCTTCTCCAGGGCGTACTTCCGGCATTTCTTCTTCCCAGCCTTCCATATTTAAAGGAGGCCGGGTATAGATGCGGTTGGCATCCAGTTCTTTTTCCTTCAATTCCTCTGCCGCCTGTTTATATTTACGGTATTCGATCAAACGCCGCATCAAATCTTCACGAGGGTCATCTTCAAGCTCCCCCTCTTCAAATTCATCTTCCACGTTCTGATTAGGAAGAAGCATCTGACTTTTCATCGCCAGTAAGGTAGCAGCCATAACGAGATATTCGCTTGCGAGATCCAACTCAAGCTCCTGCATCGTATGGATATAGTTCATGTACTGATCGGTAATTTTGGAAACAGGTATATTATAAATATCGATTTCGTATCGATTGATCAGGTGTAAAAGAAGATCAAGAGGTCCTTCAAAACCTTCCACTTTCACTTGGTAGCTTTTTTTCATATCATTCTTCCTTTACGGTCCAAGGTTCTTTTTATTAATGGTATCAAAAAATATCCTGCTGGGACAGTATGTATTTCAAGGCTAAGCAAGTCTTTCGTCTTACGTCTTCCGTTGAGTTATACTATAGATATACTTACAAATGTCTGTTAAATCAACAACCAAACTTCCAAAGGTTGGATCAAAGGAATGGATGAATGATATGTATCCGAGAGCTTATATTGAATTCCTTGCACATTTCCACGGTACGAGAGATTATTTCGAGTGTCATGAAGTCCTTGAAGAATACTGGAAAGAAGTAGACCCAAGGAATCAATCTTCCATCTGGGTTTGGCTCATCCAAATTTCCGTAGCCATGTACCATGATCGCAGAGGTAACCAAAAAGGTGCCAAGACTCTGGTGCAACGGTGTTTAAGGAAGAAGCCAGTGCACGAAAAGGAACTCCCACTCCTCGGCCTCGACGGGGAACGCCTGGAAAACCAGTTGCAGGAATTCAAAGTACGTCTGGACGCAGAAGTCCCCTACCGCAGCTGGAATATGCCTATCATTGATATGAAGCTTCTAAAAGATGTCCAACTTTTATGCCAACAATGGGGCGTTGCCTACGGCTCTCCAAGTGACATGACCGATGAGTTTCTTGTGGACAAGCATAAAATGAGAAATCAATAATGAAACGAAACAAAGGAGGTGTCGTGAATCGACACCTCCTTGTTCTTTATAGCTGTGACGAGGCACTTTCTTCATCACATTTCTCAATGAATGATTCTGTAGCTACATCAGCACAAACGTCACACTCATTTTTGAAGTGATCACGGACACGGTGGATCATCTGTCTTCCAATCCCCGTGTTACGATGGGAAGGGTTGACGGATACGTGCTGAATGACAGCTTTGCCATCTTCTAAACGCACGCCGACCGCACCGAGGATATCTTCCTCTTTCCACAAAAATAGATTCCAATCCGGATTGGAATCGTATTCCTTTATAATTTCCTGAAGTGTCTTCACATCTGAAACTTCAGGCATGAAAGAAAGCAAACCCATCGCAATCTTTTCAAATGATTTTTTATATCGAATTAACATATTAACCCCTCAATTATGAAAATAACTTTCCTAGAGTTCCAGATGATCGACCTACGGATCGAATTAAGAAATTGGTTACTTTCAATCATTGTCTAATTCTTCCTGTATGTCAAGCTTACATGACGATGACGAACCAGTAGTATAAACCCCAGCCGATGCTGAACAACGATAGAAACGTAAACAGCATCCAATTTTTCATTTTCATTATACGCTTCCCCCGGTTTTTCGTGATTTGCCCCGGTACATAGAATATAGCATAGCCCATAATTATTCAAGCCTGTTCAAAAACCGGCGTTTCACAATCGACCAGAGCCGATACCCGTCAGAAGCCTTCCCTTTTACAGAAAATGGAATAAGATTCATCAGAGCAAGATAAGTATTGAAAAGGAAAGAGATACGGAGCAGACCGCCACCCTGTTCCTTAAACCATAAAAACAATACGAAAGCCGTTATAGCATTAAATAATGGACCACCTATGCTGATCCAAGCTTTTTCGGAATCCTTGAACGGAGGCTTCCGTTCATTCATCGAGTAAGCTCCCTGGAAGAAAAAAAGGTGAATGTACACCTTTATCCTGCTTCTTTTCCATTGCCCAATCACTTTTCCCCGGCCAAGGTGAAGGACACTCTGGTCTGCCCGAAAGTACAGGCCGGGGAAAAGGTGACCAAGCTCATGGATAAACAGGCTTAAAGGTGCCACCATAAAAATCAATAAGAATAGTGTAACAATCATGAAGGGCTCATTCGATGATTATTTGTCCTCGACACGAACCTTCTGCATCACATCTCCGACACGAACACGATCGACTGTGTCCACGCCTTCGACCACTTTACCGAAAACGGTATGACGGCCGTCTAGATGTGGCTGAGGAGAGTGACAGACGAAGAATTGGCTTCCTCCTGTATCTTTTCCAGCATGCGCCATGGATAGGGATCCTCGCTCATGTTTGTGAGGGTTGCCTTCAGTTTCACATTTGATCGTATAACCAGGGCCACCTGTTCCTGACCCATTCGGGCACCCACCCTGTATGACGAAGTCAGGAATGACACGGTGGAATGTCAATCCATCGTAAAATTCATCATTGGCAAGCTTCTCAAAATTCGCTACCGTGTTCGGTGCTGCTTCCTCATAAAGTTCAATCTGCATTTTTTCTCCGTTTTCAAATTCAATCGTTGCTTGTTTCATTTCTCATACCCCTCTCATTTTTCATAACTTAAATCGAGTCGTGTCATCTCTTGATAGCTCTCTCTTCTGACGACAAGCTGATGCTTTCCGTCTTCGACAAACACGACGGCCGCTTTTTGAAAGCGGTTATAATTGTTAGCCATAGCATAACCATACGCTCCCGTGCTGAAAACTGCAAGTCTATCTCCATGTTCAACCGGTGGAAGCGCCACATCCCATATTAGCATATCTCCAGATTCACAGCACTTTCCAGCTATGGAATACTCTTTTTCCGGTTCTTGATCCATTTTTTCTACAAGCGCCGCTTCATATTTCGCCTGGTAAAGGGCTGGGCGAATATTATCTGTCATCCCACCGTCGACCGATACATAAGTCCTCACATCAGGGACTTCTTTGGTAGAACCGACGGTATAGATCGTTGTACCTGCTTCCCCGACAATGGCACGTCCCGGCTCGATCCATATTTCCGGCATAGGATAATCGTACTGGGAAGAGAGGTTTTTCACCTCACGGATGAGGGCGTGGGCATATTGGTCCAGATCAAGCGGTTCGTCCTCTTTCGTATATTGAATACCGAAGCCGCCACCTAAATTCAGTACAGTCGCTTCATATCCGTAGCGGTCACGCCATTCTTTCAAAGTAGTGAAAAGTTTTCTAGTTGCCATTTCGAAACCACTTGTCTCGAAGATTTGTGAACCGATGTGGCAGTGAAGTCCGGCTAAACGGATATTGGCATTCTCTTTCACTTTCATGAATGCCTCCTCCGCCTGGCCACTGCTCAAATCGAAGCCGAACTTTGAGTCTTCCTGCCCTGTCAAAATATAATCATGGGTATGGGCTTCAATCCCCGGTGTCACGCGCAATAAGACATCCATCTTTTTCTTCTGTTCTTTGAGGATGGAATGAAGGAGTTCGATTTCATAAAAATTATCGACGACGATACATCCGATTCCATGTTCTACCGCCATCTCCAATTCGCGGATACTTTTATTGTTCCCGTGCATGTGGATCTTCTCTACTGGGAAGCCTGCTTCCAGGGCCGTATGTAGTTCTCCTTCAGAAACGACGTCCAAACTGAGTCCTTCCTGGTTCGCAACCTGGAGCATAGCGACAGAAGAAAAAGCTTTACTCGCATAGGCGACTTGAGCCGCTACCTGATTTTCTTTAAACGTCTGTACGAAGGCCCGTGCCTTTTTTCTAATTTCACCTACATCATATACATAAAGAGGGGTGCCATATTGTTCAGCAAGGTCTGCAGCAGGGACTTGCCCGATCAACAATTGCCCTTTTTCATTGACATCATGATTCATCGTAACCCACCTTTTCTACTTACGGAGAAATGATAAAAAGAAAATGCCCCTTGAAAACAAAGGACATCAAGATTTATTTTAATTTATCACATTGCTAAAGAACGGGCAATACGATTATTTTTGACGATGATTGTTCTGAGGGTGAACCACGCTCGGCCTCACTTTTAATGATGGCATGCTGAGGCGGAGGATGATTTGGACCGCCGCTTTTCCGTTAAACGGTAAAAATGGCCACAAATAAGGAGTGTTTAGCGACTTCGTATTCGCCAGTAGCAGAATATAAGCTAAAAACCCGCACATAAAACCCTTGATTCCGAATAAAGCGACCAAGATCACGAACAGGATTCGAGCCATTTTATTGGCAACAGACAACTCATAACTCGGCGTTGAGTAGGACCCAATGGCTGCTACAGCTACATAAAGGATGACCTCAGGTACAAACATCCCTACATCTATGGCTATTTGCCCTATAAGAACAGCGGCAATAAGTCCCATCGCCGTCGATAAAGGTGTCGGTGTATGGATGGCGGCAATCCTGAGCATCTCCAAGCCCAAATCAGCAATCAATATTTGATAGATGATGGGAATGCTGCTTTCTTCATTGGGACCTATAAAGGCCAGCGGTTCTGGGAGCAGATCCGGCTGCATGACGAACAACATCCATAACGGCAGAAGAAAAACAGATGCAAAAATCCCAAAGAAACGCACCCATCGTACAAAAGTCCCGACAGGAGGGGACTGACGGAATTCCTCCGCGTGCTGCACATGGTGGAAATACGTGGTCGGAGTAATGATCGTACTTGGTGAAGTGTCTGTCATGATGACCACATGACCTTCAAACAAATGGGAAGCGACGACATCCGGACGTTCTGTGTATCTAACGAGCGGAAATGGGTTTCTTCCCTGATTGACAATGTATTCTTCAAGACTTTTGTCAGCCATCGACAAGCCGTCGATATCAATTTTTTGAATTTCATCCTTTAATAACTGCACGAGACCTGGATCGGCTACGTCTTTGATGTATGTGATACAGACATCTGTTTTTGAACGATTTCCGACCTGCATGATTTCATTTCTCAAACGTTCATCTCTAATACGGCGTCGTGTAAGTGCTGTATTCTCTATGATATTCTCTGTAAATCCGTCCCTCGAACCACGGATGACCTTCTCCGTATCCGGTTCCTCTGGCGTCCTTCCCGGATAGGTCCGCACATCGACGATGAACGCCTCTGTTTCTCCATCAACGAAAATGACCATGAGACCGGAAAGCATCTGCGTGATACACTTGTCGATGTCGGTAGTCGTTTCTACTTGCTGATGAGGAATTTCATCTTTTATGGATTTGAATACAGAATCGACATGGTCTTCTGTATCATTCATTTCCATCAATTGACGCATCACTTCAACAACAATTGGAGTCTCGACTAACCCTGTGACATAATAAAAGTTCACTTCCACACCGAGCAGGGTCAATGTGCGGAAACCGGCATCAAAAGACTGGTCTACGCCGATTCGTTCATTCATCGTCTTTCGATTTTGATCGAGCTTCATGACGATGGGCGTTTCTTTTTTCTTCTCAGGCATAAACCTCCACTCCTTGCAATTCATTTATCCTTTCGGCTTGAAAATGACAGCAACGATAAATCCAAACAATATCGCGGATGCAATACCAGCAGATGTCAATTCAAAGATTCCGACGGCAACTCCGATAAACCCATGTTCATCTGCCTGTTCCATGGCTCCATGCAAAAGAGAATGCCCGAAGCTTGTGATCGGCACAGTCGCTCCTGCACCAGCAAATTCAATAAGATTATCATAAAGATCAAACGCATCCAGAACTGCCCCAGCGACAACAAAGGAAGACATTACATGGGCAGGAGTCAATTTGAATACATCCAATAAAATCTGTCCGATTACGCAGATGCCACCCCCGACGAGGAACGCCCATAAAAACGTCATGATCCCCCCTCCCCTCTCGTGAGGACGACAGCATGAGCGATTCCCGGAATCGATTCCTTCTGTTGAAGCATCATCGGACTCATGAGTGCACCTGTTGCTACAATTAACACCCGGTTGTATTTTCCACTAATCAGATCCTGTACAATTTTCCCATAGGTAACAACAGCTGAGCACGCACATCCGCTTCCTCCGGCAAACACTGGTTGATCGCTGTGATAGACCAGCAGCCCACAATCTTTGTGAACATCACTGATATCAAAACCGTCCTGTTTCATCAGGTCCTTTAATATAGGGGTCCCGACAGCAGACAAGTCGCCCGTAGCAATGACATCATAATCCCCGGGAACCCGCCCCATGTCCTGCAGATGCGTTTTAATCGTATCCCAGGCAGCAGGTGCCATTGCTGAGCCCATATCAAACGGATCTTTGACTCTGTAATCCATAACTTTTCCGATCGTTGCAGCTTCTACCTTGATCTGTGATGGGGTTTTCGAAAGAAGAGCGGCCCCGCTTCCTGTCACCGTGTACGTAGCGGTTTTTGGCTTTTGTCCTCCATATTCCGTTGGATAACGGAACTGACGCTCAGCTGTACAGTTGTGAGAACTCACGGCTACTAATGCTTGTTTAGCATATCCTGATGAGACAAGTGCAGCTCCTGTCGCAAGGGTCTCCATACTCGTCGAACATGCCCCGAACATGCCGAGGACGGGAATGCCTAAGTGTCTAGCCACATAGTTCCCTGTAACGTTTTGGTTCAACAGATCTCCCGCTAAAAATAAATCAATGTTGGACTGATCCACCCCTGCTTTTTGCAAGCACGTGTTCACCGCATCGGTCATCAATTTGCGTTCGGCAAGCTCCCAGTTGGATTCACCGCAATGTAGTTCTTCATGAATGACGTCAAACGTCTCTTTCAGTGGACCTTCTCCTTCCATCGGTCCGACAGCTGTGCCCGTGGATTGTAAGTACACAGGTTCTGTAAATGTCCATGATTGTGTTCCCGTTTTTGCCATAGCTTTTCCTCCTAAAAAATAAGCGACCACACGTATCGAATGATTCCTAGTACATAAGCGGCAACGACACCGAATACAATGACGGAGCCTGCTAATTTGAATAAGTTGGTGGCAACCCCGAGCACAAGTCCTTCGGATTTGTGCTCCAGCGCTGCTGAGGTAATCGAGTTCGCGAATCCAGTGACAGGAACCGCTGAACCAGCACCAGCAAACTGTCCGAGCTTATCGTACACACCAAAACCTGTAGCGAGAGCAGACAAAAGAATCAGAGTTGCTACCGTCGGGTTGATGGCATTTTTTTCACTATAATCGAACCAGTGGATATACATTTGAGTAAGGAGTTCACCAAACACGCATATCAATCCACCTACAATAAAAGCTTTGATACAATTCATTACATAAGGCGGTTTCGGCTGGTATGATTTTCTCGCCTTATCAAAATTCTTCTCATTCAGCGGTTGTTTATCCACACTGCTTCCTCCTCATCACAAATCGTTTACCTGACAAAAATAATCCATTGAAATAAAGAACCCGCGATTTTCCCAAGAACAAGGGCCATTAAAAGAGTGAATAGGAACCCATCCACTCCGATTCTTTTGAACAAAAGAGGAAAGACATTGAGGACTTCTGTCAGAGCAGCGGCCAGCATCCCGACAAAAATTCCATGGAACAGCCCCCAGATGACAAGTCCGATCACAGTCATTTTCACAGGTCCATCGCCAAAAGAGAGGTAAATCCCTGCGAAAACACCAAGTATCACAGCCATTTCATAACTGCGGAGTTTCGATTCCGAGTGACTCAATTGCATGAGCCTGGGAACGATGCCAAGGACTGTCAAAAAAGCGACGAAGCCGGTTCCGACGGCAATGCCTGCAGCAAGTCCAATGAGTACTTCAACGATCCACATCCTGTTTTTCCACCTTATTCTCTTTTATGGCCACGTAATGATCGAGGTCTTCCTGATAGTTGAAAATCTCAACCTCCATCGGGCTCGGCTCTTCATTGAAACGCTTCTGGAACCAGTGGTTAAAAAATAAAATCATTCCAATGCCAAGACCAATGGAGTACGGGACCTGAATCCATAACGGGTGTTCCACTTCCTCCCCGGTCAACATAAAGTGTAATTTCTGTTGAACGGCCTGCATGCTCACATCATAATGGAAGTTCATGATGGCCATCGCCGCTCCGATAAAAAGAAGGACCCATATCCCACTGATCAGTAAAGGTGATGGCTGTTTCTGGTGTTTCTCTACGTGAACCACACATTGATTCGGACCGATCAGCTCGATCTCAAGTTCCGGAAATTTCTCGATGACTTGCTCAATGATCATGAAAGAGTCGATGACGACAATGTTTTGATCCTCTTCCGTCACTTGATGCAGGACCATCTGTTCCAAAACAGGTTTATGCCGCTTCTGCCCCGTCACACGCGCCACATCCTGTAGCCGGATCTTCGCCAAGGGCGGAACATAGATCGATTGTTTTGTACGTATATAGACAGGAGTCGCCAATCCTACCGCCTCCCCTGCGTGAATTTTTCTTAGACTTATTATGTGTGAGAAAAGAAAAATCATACGAAGAGTCCTTGAGAGTGAATGCTAATGATCGTATTGGCTTTTTGAAAAATAAAAAAAGCTGTACCCTTTTAGGTACAGCTCTCAGCTTGTATCGTTCATTGTTTCCTTCATGTCGGCGAGAATCTTCTTTTCCAACCGTGATACTTGAACTTGGGAAATGCCTAAACGCTCGGCCACTTCCGTTTGCGTTTGATCCTTGTAATAACGCAGGTAAATGATCAGCCGCTCCCTTTTGTCCAGTTTGCTCATGACATCCTGGAGGGTCAGGTGATCGAACCAGTTGCTTTCTTCTTCGGCAATCTGGTCGACGAGGGTGATCGGATCTCCTTCATTTTCATATACCGTTTCGTAGATGGACTGAGGCGTTCGTCCAACTTCCTCCGCCTGGACGATTTCTTCCCTCGTCAGCCCGAGCGCATCGGCCAGCTCATTAACTGTCGGCGAGCGTCCATATTCCTTTAACAGCTCTTCTTTCTTGGCCCGGACCTTATGATTCAGTTCTTTTAGACTGCGGCTTACTTTGACACTGCCATCATCACGAATGAAACGCTGGATCTCACCAATGATCATAGGGACGGCATACGTAGAAAAGCGTACATCATAACTCAAATCAAATTTATCGATCGATTTAAGCAGGCCGATACAGCCGATTTGATACAGATCATCCTGATCGTATCCACGTCTGAGATATCGCTGGACGACCGACCATACGAGACGGGTATTCTTTTCTACTAAAAAGTCCCTCGCCTCTTGATCGCCCGCCTGACTCTTTTTGATCAGTTCTTTGACATCTTTGTCGGACAGACGTTCTTTTGTCGTATCGCTCATAGGCGCCGCCTCAATTGCACAAAGCGCGGGTTGACGTTAACTGCTTCGTCATTCGGATCGTCGTTCCGACCCCGGGCTCTGAAGTAATGTCTACGCGATCCATGAAATTTTCCATGATGGTAAAACCCATTCCCGAGCGTTCCCATTCCGGTTTCGACGTGTAGAGCGGTTCTTTGGCAATCTCGATATTCTCAATCCCCTGACCGCGATCCTGGATGATCAGTTCGATTTCACCGTCATCAATGGCACAAGTAAGCATGACTTTCTCATCGCTTTTCTCTTCATAGCCATGAATGATGGCATTTGTAACGGCTTCAGAGACGACGGTCTTAATATCCGTCAACTCCTCCATCGTTGGATTGATTTGGCTTACAAAAGCAGCAACAGATACACGGGCCAGCGATTCATTTTCACTCACACTCGTAAATTCCAGCGTCATTTCATTTCGCATGATGCCACCCCCAACATCTCAAGCGCGGATGCCTCATCATCCACGAGCTTCATGATTTTGAACATTCCCGACATATCAAACAATCTCCGAACCTCAGGCGAAATCGAACAAAGCACCATTTCATTCCCTTTTGCTTGTACCTCTTTATAACGACCGAGCATCACACCAAGGCCTGAACTATCCATGAAGGACAATTTTTGTAAATTGACAATCACATGTTCGACACCGTTGTTCGCGAGCTCCTTCTGCCAAGCTTCCCGAAGCGTTGTAGCTTCATGGTGATCCAGCTCCCCATTTAATCGGACGAGCAAAACATTCTCTCTGACAGCAAAATTAACTTGAAGACTCAAGTGAATTACCTCCTCTGACTTTATAAGAGTCACTATGTCTTTTCGTACTTTTCGCTGTCATTTCCTGCTCAAAAACATAACTAGTGAGAAAATGCTAAAACCTCTGAAAGCTCGTCAAATTCTTCCAAGACCGCTGCCATAGAGCAGGGAATCCCGCTTTCTCCACGGTTTCAGATGTTTCCAAACGGACTTTAGCGACTTCCTGATCTCCATTCTTCACGATCACCCATCCCATATGCGCGCCTTTTTCCAATGGAAGGTCTGACTTTTCCGCTACTTTCAGTTCTGTCTCATATTTGCTCTTTTTGTCATTTTTCTTCTTCAAAACAACGACATCTTTTTCTGGAGAAAGGTTCAACTCCAGAGGCTTCCCTCTTGTGATTTTCATTGTTTTCATCGTGTCGTCCTTCGAATAAAGTTTGACCCCTTCATATTGACTGAACCCGTAATCCAGTAAACTCGTCACATCTGAATTCCTCATTTTCGGATTTTCTGCACCCATGACTACGGCAATCATATGCATATCATCACGCTTGGCTGAAGCGGTAAGGCAATATTTTGCTTCGTTCGTATAACCCGTTTTCAATCCGTCCATTCCGGGATAGTTTTTGATCAGCTTGTTTGTGTTGACTAGCCAAAATTCATTTTCCTGTCCCTTACGTAAATAATCGTCGTAAATCTTCGTATAGTTCGTCACTTCATCATGAAGCAATAATTCTCTTGCCATTACAGCCATGTCATGAGCCGTACTATAATGATCTTCAGCCGGAAGACCGGTCGGGTTTTGGAATTGTGTATTTTTCAAACCCAAGTCTTTCGCCTTTTGGTTCATCTGAGCGACAAACTCTTTTTCACTCCCAGCGATTCGTTCAGCCATAGCGACACTCGCATCATTGCCCGAAGCTACCGCAATCCCTTTCAGTAAATCTTCGACCGTCATCTCTTCACCGGCCTCAAGGAAGATTTGAGAACCTCCCATGGACGCCGCATGTTCACTGATGCGGACCGTTTCATCTAGTTTAATGCCGCCTTTATCGAGTTCTTCCATGATTAACAACAGCGTCATGACCTTCGTCATACTCGCAGGGGGCAGCTTTTTATTTGAATCCTTATCATAAAGCGTCATCCCGCTGTTCTTTTCCATCAATATCGCGGACTTCGCCGAATTGACGATCTCTGTTGACTCCCTTTCTTCTGCAAAAGTCATGTTTACCGGAAAAAGTGAGACAACTAAACAAAGAGCGAGACACACACCCATCATTTTTTTCATAACCAAAACCTCCCATTGCTTTAAGTGACCCTAGCATTCCCTTACCATCATCTTCTATACATAATGCACCACTAGGTATTCAACAATATGGCAGGTTTGTGTAAGACTCGTTTTCGAGACTTCGCGGGAATTTAGGGGCTCCGGGAAAAGGTTCGCTCCGCCCCTTTACCACACGAGGTTCTCGAAATCGCTCTAGCATTAACCTGGCGAGTTCTAATGAAGAGCTGCTCACCCACTCCATTTTAAAGTCGTTTTAACCAAAGTTCCTGCGAGAATAAAGCGAAGAAGCAGGGTCTGGGAAACGTCCGCATGAAAAGGGAATGGAGACACGAACGAGTGTGTTTTTCTACTGACTGATCCAAAACACTGCAAATCGTCGTTCCCCTGCCCCCGTATCCATGGCCAGAAAGTGTCATTCATTATTTAACTAGACAAGGCTTTCTTTTTCCTCGCAGCCCCCACCCACTCAAACAAATGTCTCAATACTGAGTCATATACAAGCGGTAGCGTTATTGGAAAAAAACAGGACAGGAGAGCAACAAAAAAACACGACCTAAATAGTCGTGTTTTAGATGTGGCGTTTGTTTTCTTCTTGTTTGAGCCAGTGGCGGATGCCTTTACCTGCGTGGGGTTCGTCTTGGAAACGGGGGATGATGTGCATGTGAGCGTGGAAAATATGCTGCCCGCCGGTTTCGTAACAATTGTAACCAATGTTGTAGCCGTCTGGTTGAAGCGTGTCATCCAGCCATTCTTTGACCTGTTGGATCATCTCTTGGGTATCCATCCACTCTTCTTTCGAAAGGTCGAACACCGTTGTTTTATGTGATTTGGGGACAATCAACCCTGATCCTTTTAAAATACGCTGGTCTTTTTGAACGAAGTAGCAGGAATTGTTCTCAAATATGATTTTCTGCTGTTCATCCGCTTCTGGTGAGCATAATATGCATTGATCCATGTGGTTCCCCTCCCTATGTAATGGGTATGAAACTTTCAATGAAGTAAAAGCCATCATAGAGGAAACAACAAGAAAGATCGTTCCTCTGATGACGTGATCGTCTCTTAAATAGTGAATTCCCGTGAAAAAATATAAAAAGAGCCAACACAAGTGCTACGAGATCAAAGCTTACATTTAATGATAAAAACCAATTGGAAAAAGCAAGGATAAGAGCGGCTATCGCAACAAGCATCTCCAAAAACCGATTCATGTTTCCCCCCTTCTATAAGAATAATATCATGAACCGCCCGGCATATGAATGTCCATTCCCCCCTTGGCATCCTCTTACTCCTCTCATTATAAAACCCATGCCTGGTTAGACAAAAAAGCGAACCAGCCCACTACTGTAGACGGTTCGCTTCTTTTCTCAATGAAAATTCTTATTTTATGATGTTATGGATCAGTGTCGGTTTTTCGACTTTTTCACCAGAAATCGTGTAGGCTTCCTTCACTTTCTGGATAGAATCATCCGGCTGCTCATCATCACTGATCAAGACGACAAGCGCTTCGCCGGCTTTGACTGGATCGCCGATTTTCTTCTTAAGGCTGATTCCGACGCCGTGATTGATTTCATCTTCTTTCGTTGCACGGCCGGCTCCGAGATACATAGCAGCTATACCGATCGATTCTGCATCAATAGCAGATACGTAGCCATCCTGATCTGCCGTGACTTCGATTTCATGAGCCGCTCTAGGTAGACGATCAAGATCATCAATCATAGAAACGTCTCCACCTTGGGCTTCAATCAATGTGCGCAGGGACTGGAAGGCTTTCCCGTTCTCGATATTGGCTTCGATTGCTTTGTAAGCTTCTTCGTAAGTAGAGAATTTCTCAGCAAGCACAGCCATATGGGAAGCGATTTCAAGGGAAAGCAAACGCAAGTCTTCTACATTCTTCCCTTGTAGAATTTCTGCTGCTTCTTTGATTTCGTTCGCATTTCCTACTTCATACCCTAGAGGCTGATTCATATCACTAATGACAGCTACCGTGTTACGTCCGAGGTTATTTCCGATATTCACCATCTCACGAGCAAGGGCTTCAGAGTCTTTAAGCGTTTTCATAAAGGCTCCAGAACCTGTTTTCACATCTAGCACGATGCTGTCTGCTCCTGATGCGATTTTTTTACTCATGATGGAACCAGCGATCAATGGCAAGGAGTTTACGGTACCTGTCACGTCTCTCAGTGCATAAAGCTTTTTGTCTGCAGGGGCAAGGTTTCCGGTTTGACCTGCAACCGCAAGCTTGTGGGTATTCACATTCTCGATGAATTTTTCTTTCGTCATTTCGATTTCAAGGCCTTTGATGGACTCTAATTTATCAAGCGTTCCACCTGTATGTCCAAGTCCACGCCCGGACATTTTTGCAACGGGGATGCCGACAGAAGCGACTAATGGTCCTACGATGAATGTTACTTTATCACCTACACCACCTGTAGAGTGCTTATCCACTTTTTTACCTTCAATCGCAGAAAGGTCAATGGTTTCTCCAGAGTCTACCATCGCTTGCGTCAATGTGGCTGTTTCTTCGGCGGTCATGCCTTGGAAGTAAATCGCCATTGTGAAGGCTGAAGCTTGATAATCAGGGATTTCACCTTTGGTATAACCTTCAACGAAGAATTCAATCTCTTCTTTTGTCAATTCCCCGCCATCACGTTTTTTTACAATAATGTCGTACATTCTCATCTCGATCACCCTTTACTTAAAATTTAAGTGAGAAAGCGTCTCTTAGGGACGCTTTCTTTTTTTATGCTGGTAATGTTTTTAAAAGCTCTTTTACGAATCCTAGGAAATCCTCACGCACTTGAGCCGTCGTTTCGATGACTTCATCATGGGTAAGCGGCTGATCTAAGATTCCGGCAGCCATATTGGAAATACAAGAGATCCCTAGCACCCGAATGCCTGCGTGGTTCGCCACCATCACTTCTGGCACCGTGGACATTCCGACAGCATCTCCGCCGAGTGTACGCAGCATACGTACTTCTGCACCTGTCTCATAAGCAGGTCCTGTGTTTCCTACATAAACCCCTTCCTGTACCTGAAGGTTCAAACGCTCCGCTGACTGCTTCGCGTGATCGATCAAGGCACGATCATACGCTTCAGACATATCTGGGAAACGAGGGCCAAGATCTTCATCATTCGGTCCGATCAGCGGGCTGTCTCCCATATTGTTGATATGGTCGGTAATGATCATCAAGTTGCCCGGTTTGAACGTTTCATTGATGCCGCCCGCAGCGTTGGTCACGAAGAGTGTTTCCACACCAAGTGCTTTCATGACACGGACAGGGAAAGTCACCTGTTTCATATCGTAACCTTCATAATAGTGGAAACGCCCCTGCATCGCGATCACTTGTCGCCCTTCTAATTCACCAACAACCAGCTGCCCTTTATGTCCGGAAACCGTGGATTCAGGAAAGTGCGGGATTTCTGTATAGGGAATGGTGGTCGGATTTTGAATTTCCTCGGCAAGTACACCCAGGCCTGATCCTAGAATCAGTCCGACACTTGGTTCATGAGTCAATTTCCCTTGGATAAATTGAGCTGCTTCTTTTACTTGTGTTTGGTTCATATTGTTTCTCCTCCCTTATTGAATATCTTTCAAAAAGCTCTTGCCATGTTCAGGCATTTGGATTGAGAAGTTTTCAGAAACGGTGGCGCCAATATCCGCAAACGTTTGGCGCTGGTCGAGTTCTTGCCCTTCTTTGATGCCGTTGTGATAGACAATCAATGGAACAAGTTCACGTGTGTGGTCTGTGCCATGATGTACAGGATCATTGCCGTGGTCTGCCGTGATGATCAATAAATCATCATCGTTCATTTTTTCCAGCACTTCAGGCAGGCGCGCATCATATTCCTGCAGCGCTTCCCCGTACCCTTGAGGATCACGACGGTGGCCATATTTGGCATCGAAATCGACAAGATTCAAAAAGCTCATACCGGTGAAATCTTTATCCAGTGTCTTCACCAGCTGATCCATCCCATCCATATTGTCTTTCGTTCGGATCGCTTCTGTTACACCTTCTCCGTCATAAATATCGGAGATTTTACCGATAGCGACAACATCGAGTCCTTCATCTGCCATCTCATTCATGACTGTGCGTCCGAATGGCTTCAAGGCATAGTCATGACGATTGGATGTACGTTCAAAGGCTCCTGGTTCCCCGATGAACGGGCGGGCGATGACGCGTCCGACCATGTATTTCTCATCTTTCGTGATTTCACGGCAGAACTCACAAATTTCATAAAGCTCTTCCGGTGGAATGACATCTTCATGGGCAGCAATCTGCAAGACAGAATCGGCAGACGTGTAAATGATCAAATCTCCCGTTTCCATATGATGCTCCCCTAATTCCTTAAGGATCTCCGTCCCTGAGGCCGGTTTATTTCCAACAATGCCACGACCGGTCTTTTCTTTGATCTGATCGAGCAGCTCATCTGGAAAGCCGTCCGGGAATGTACGGAAAGGCTGGTCGATATAAAGACCCATGATTTCCCAGTGGCCCGTCATCGTATCTTTACCGTTCGAGGCTTCCACCATCGTTGTGTAATGCGCTTTCGGCTTATCTGCCTTGTCTATTCCCTGGATCTGTCTGATATTGCTGAGGCCGAGCGATCCCATATGCGGCATGTCCAACCCGTTCATATGTTCTGCGATATGCCCCAGGGTGTGAGCTCCTTTATCATCGAATTTTTCTGCGTCCGGAGCTTCTCCTATCCCTACAGAGTCCATAACTACTAAAAATACACGTTTGAATGAATTCATCAAAGATCCCTCCTAATGTTTAATTTCCCAAATTCGTGAAAAACTACCCCACATTCTTAAGATGTAGGATGTCAGACAACTAAAAATGCAAAAGAGTTTATGCCCGTGGATGATACGAGCGATAAACGTCTTTTAACCTTGTCTTGGAGACATGAGTATAGATTTGTGTTGTTGAGATGTCTGCGTGGCCAAGCATTTCCTGAACGGCCCTAAGGTCGGCGCCATTTTCCAGAAGGTGTGTAGCAAAGGAATGGCGCAGCGTATGGGGGGTCAATTCTTTATTGACGCCCATATCCCTAGCAACCGCTTTCAATATCTTCCAAAACCCTTGTCGGGATAAGGCGTTCCCGTGATGATTGACAAACAGTTCTTCTGTCTGTTTATGCTTCACGAGTGCATCGCGACCGACTTGCAAATAATTTTCAACTGCATCTTTGGCCATGTCACCGAGAGGAATAATCCTCTCTTTCGATCCCTTTCCAAGACAACGGACAAACCCCATCGTCAAATGCAGATCCGTCACTTTAAGAGAAACAAGCTCCGTGACCCTCAGTCCAGTGGCATACAGCATTTCAAACATCGCTTTATTCCTCGCTGAAAGCGGGTCTTTCGCGTGGATGTTCAAGAGCTTGTCCACATCGTCTGATGAGAGCACTTTCGGAAGCTTCCTTTCTTTCTTCGGTGTCTCTATATGTAAGCTCGGATCCTGTTCTGTCACCTTTTCCCGGATCAGGAACTGGTGAAAAAGACGAATGGATGACAACAACCGTGCGATGGTTGCTGACGAGCGCCCCTCGTCGTTGAGGTGATGCAAATACTTCATAATATGGGAGCGGGTCATTTCATCCCAGCTTTTCACTCCTAATTCCTGCTGTAAAAAGCGATCGTACTGTGTCAGGTCCCGCTTGTAAGATTGAATCGTGTTAGGTGATAAACCGCGCTCTACGGTCAAATAATGAAAAAAATCTTCCAGCGCATGCTGCATCGTCCATCTACTCTCCTAACCGAAAAAATATCGACAGCCGATCCGTCCATGGCTGGTCCACAGGTTGATAGACTTTGACTGCTGTACCTCCTGGTGGATCGTATCGATGTTGGCGCTCATATTCTTCATGCACCATTCGTAAAGCCATATAGAAAACGCAAGTACAAACAGTGAATACAATCAGGACTTTAACCAAATCTCTGAAACTGCTCTTTAAACGGGTCATGATACTCCCCTCACTTCCGTACCTTTTTGTAAAGGATATGCCTAAATTCCTTACAAATATACGTAGAATGATGAGAGAATCACAGAATGGATCCGCTTATGAACAGTATAAGTCCCATCTAGCTTTTAACCTACACGATTTTCACTCATTTGTAAATAAAAATACAAGAGTCAGAGATTTTAGAAAACGGATACACGAAAGTTCATTCACTGCCCTCGACCTTATGTAGGAAGACAAAATAAAAGCCACTATGTCCTTCATAGCGGCGGTCTTTTTTATTCTTCATTTGATTTGGCAGATGATGTCGTCACGGCCTGCTTCTGGCACACACGGCATATGCCATGGAACGTCAAGCGGTGATCTTTCACTTCAAAACCCCACTGAGTTTCAACGATTTTTTCTACATCCCCTAAAAGATCTTCATCGATTTCTTCCACAGATCCACACTCAATGCATACAAGATGATGGTGAAAGTGTTCGGCACCTTCTTTTCTCAAGTCATATCGGGAGACGCCATCTCCAAAATTGATTTTATCGACAACTTTTAGTTCTGATAGTAATTCCAATGTTCGATAGACGGTTGCTAGACCAATTTCTGGTGCTTTCTCTTTTACGAGGAGGTAAACATCTTCCGCACTTAAGTGGTCTTCTTCATTTTCCAAAAGTACCCGTACTGTGGCTTCACGCTGCGGGGTCAGCTTATAACTCTGTGAATGCAGCTGTTTTTTTATCTTATCTATACGATGTTCCATATCGTTCGTCCCTCCCTCGTAATACCAACTTCATTATAATCAGAGACAGAACGAGTGTCAAATTATAATTATTTTAATCTGTTAACGATAATCATTATTATCTAATACACTTTACTTGTAAATCCATTTCAATACATATTCCAAAAAAGTGTTGCTGAGAAAAACTTCCACAACGGAAGAAACCATCAAAATGGCAATCAACGCTCCGAACAGAGCACTATACCTTACAAAGCCCTTCATGATCGGCTGATGAACGCGACGAATGAAAAGCTGTTTGCATAGAGTCAGTGAAAAAATCAAAGCAAGAGATCCTGCTATCAAATATACAGGAATAATAATGACATTTTGAGGAGCGATCGAAACCGATGAAATCAACAATCCGTACCAACCCATCTGATTCACTAGAAAACCGACGGAAAACCCGAGCACCAATCCTTTGAGGAAAAGTAATACCGTAATGATCGGCATCCCGATGACAGAGATCCCTAACAAAAATAAGAGAAGCATATATTTAAGATGGTAAAGAACACTATCTTTCCACAACGTCGCCTTTCCTGTTCCACCGATCATCGTCTGCTGCTCGAAAAATTGCTTCAGATAGAAGAAGAGATCCTGCTTCTGGACAAAGTTCATACTGTTTACGATCACTGCTCCGAAAATCATCCCCATAATAAATAGAACGAAAATGAAAACAAAAATATTCATATGGGTTTGAACGTCGTTTTTAACCATTCGCATCCCCTGCTGCATCTTTTATCCACCTTTCTCTTCACCGGTCTATGACCAATCTATGAGAGAGATGGAAAAAGTAGACCAAATCCAGCTCAGTTTCTATTGAATTCTTCCATAATGTCCGCCTCCACCCGCTTGTATGGTGAGTGTGCCTTTTCTCATCGCGATGATCCGTTCAACTACTTGCTCAGGGATGACTGCTCTCAATTCTTCACGTGAAACCTCATGGATGACAGCCATCTCCGTACTAAAAGCTTCCATCAACTTCTCGTAAGTACGTGTTCCTACTCCCGGGAGAGATGATAGAGGCACTTGATAGATATACGGTGGCCTTTCTTTCTTTTGCGTACTAGATTTCAGCTCCTGCACACGGTCTTTCACGCCTTTGACGATTTTTTCCGATCCACAGGCTTCGCAGTGAGAAGCAGAAAGCTTAGCCGGCGACAGACATTTGGCACAAACGGTCTGATGGTATTTCCCCATGGCAGGGCTCATCCCATAATTGGTTAGAACTTTCCTTCCCTGCTGGTTATGGAGTGCCATCTGCAATTCCTCAAAATTCAACGCCTTCAATGCCATTTGCTGATACTCCCGGGCGAGCTTCCCTAAGGAATGAGCATCAGAGTTGGTCACATAGGTGTACGGTTCGAGCTCGCCAATGAGGTCAGCCATCCCTGTATCTGCGCTCAAGCCGAGTTCTACGGCATCAATCTTGTCAGGATCAAGCACTTCCCTTAATGTTTCTTTCACCCCTTTTCCATAAAGGCTTTTAAAAGGAGTGAAAACATGAGCAGGAATGAAAATCCCCTCATGTTCTTTCACATACTGCTGGAGCTCGCGGGCGGTGCCATAAAAACGCTGAGAGCTTAAATTCACATTTTTCATCTTTTGAGAAAGCCAGGTGGTGAATGCTCTCATCCGATTCACCGTCGGAAAAAAACAGAGCACATGGATGGGACCAGAACAAGCCGCATCATACACTTCAATTTCAGAACCTAAAAGGAGGACCGTATCTTCATAACGGATGCCCCCTTCCTTTAATTCATGCGCTTGACCACGATCAATCAAATCTATCATTTCTTCCTGCACGGCAGGAGCTTGAGCATCAATGACACCAACCATGTCCAAACCTTTTCGATTCGTCGCTTCTTCTAAAATATTCGAGAGTGTCAGCGATTTGGATCCGGTAATTTTGACAGGCTTTCCGTTCCAATCTCTCCCGATGTGAATATGTAAATCGACGAAAAACGTATCGATCATCTTGCATTTCTCAACTTCATGTAAAGAATGGCATAGGCCGTTTTCGCATCATGGATCCGCTCTTCTTTTTCCAAAGCTTCTGCTTCCTCCACGGTCAGTTGGATTTGTTCGACGAACTCATCCTCATCCCCGTCCGGCTGCTCCTCCATCGGTTTAATCTGGTCGGTGAAGTATAAATGTACGATCTCATCAGCGAACCCAGGAGAGGTGTAGAAAGAAGTAATGAATTCAAGGTCATCGGACGTGTACCCTGTTTCTTCTTCCAGTTCCCTGAGCGCACATGTTTTCGGGTCTTCGCCTGGCTCAAGCTTGCCGGCAGGGATTTCGATGATGCTTTTCTCCATCGGTTTCCTGTACTGTTCGACACAGACGAGCTTTCCTTCTTCCGTGACTGCGATGACGGCGACAGCTCCAGGGTGACGGATAAGCTCCCGTTTAGATGTATTCCCATCGGGTAAAGTAACACTGTCGATATCCAATTGAACAATTTTCCCTTTATAGATCGTTTCCGTTTGATATGTTTTTTCTTCAAATTTTTTCAAAACATTCATCCTCTCTTGTTCCTATCGTTATTTTATCACAGGAGTGGCATGGAACCGGAATAATCCGCTACACTTAAATGGAAAGGATGATAACATGAACAAACGTCAATTAGGATCTTCAGAATTATACGTATCCGAAATCAGTCTAGGGTGTATGTCACTCGGGACCGATCACAACAAGGCCAAAGACATCATCGACCGGGCTTTAGATGCCGGGATTAATTACTTAGATACGGCGGACTTATACGATTTTGGAGAAAACGAAAAAATCGTAGGGGAAGCGGTGAAAGGAAAAAGAGACGACCTTTTGATTGGAACAAAAGTCGGCAACAACTTTAATCGTGATGAAAAGGACTGGCACTGGGACCCGTCCAGAAAACACATCAAAGAAGGTGTGAAAGACAGTCTGAAACGACTGGGCATCGATTATATCGACCTTTACCAGCTGCACGGCGGGACTATTGAAGACCCGATTGAGGAAAGCATTGAAGCTTTCGAAGAGCTTAAACAGGAAGGTCTGATCAGAGAGTACGGCATTTCTTCCATCCGCCCGAATGTCATCAAAGAATATGTTGAGAAATCCAACATCGTCAGTGTGATGATGCAGTACAATGCTCTTGACCGCCGCCCGGAAGAAGAAATTCTCAACCTGCTTGCAGACAATGAAATTAGTGTGCTCGCCAGGGGGCCGCTGGCAAAAGGGATGCTATCATCAAAAGGACAAGAGAAAGCCCAAGAAAAAGCAGAAAATGGATTTTTAGATTACAGCCAGGAAGAAGTATTGGAAATCGCAAAGCGATGGCAGACGTTCACCACTGAAGAAAAAACGGCTGAAACGCTCGCGCTTCAATATGTATTGCAAAACCCTACCGTCGCGTCCGCTGTCTTCGGAGCAAGTTCCGTGGAGCAGCTGAATGACAACTTGCGCTACCTTGAGTCCCCTCCATTGACGGAGCAGACTTATCAGGATATGCAAGCACTGACAAGAGGGATTACCTACCAAAAACATAGAGCGAAATAAAGACTGACAAACAAAAAGACGAGAATGACCCTCCCCAGGGTCATTCTCGTCTTTTTTCTATAAGAAACGTGTAGATCAACGGTTGTCTTTCCATGTTTCCGCTAGGACACGAAGCCAATTTTTATAGGCAATCTTTTCAATATCTTCCCGGCCCAATCCTTCTTTTTTCAACAGCTCAAGTACTTTCGGCACACCGCTCACATCTTTAAGAGCGGACGGTACCCGGGTGCCATCAAAATCCGACCCTAAAGCGACATGGTCGATTCCAATACGATCAATCATGTAATGGATATGTTTTGTAATATCAGATAGTGAGGCTCCTTCGTTATTCGCCCCATCCTCTGTCACCATATTGGGATTGATACTGTAAGTGACCCCGATCAAGCCATTTGACTTTCCGATGGCATCAATTTGTTGATCCGTCAGGTTTCTGGTAACCGGACAGATTTGATGCGCATTGGAATGAGTAGCTACAAGCGGAGCGTCACTGATCGAGGCGACATCCCAAAACCCTTTTTCATTCAAATGGGAAAGGTCGATCATGATTCCTAACCGGTTACACTCACGCACAAGATTCTTTCCAGCTTCTGTAAGACCTGGCCCCGTATCAGGAGAAGAAGGGAAACGATACGGAACTCCCTCCCCGAATGCGTTCGCTCTACTCCAGACAGGACCGACAGATCGCAATCCCGCTTCATACAGGACAGAAAGCGCATGCAAGTCTTGATCAATGCCCTCTGCTCCCTCAATATGTAAGATTCCTGCCATGTATTCTCCTGCGATTGCCTTTTCTAAATCCTCAACTGTTCGCGCTGCTTTGAATTTTCCACCTGATTGTGCTTCCATTTTTAAGAAGCGTGCAACCATCTTGTAGGTGTACGCACATGCATAGGCGTAAGACAACGCTCGCGGAAACGGTTTTTCATAACCCTTCTCCGTTTTGTAGGCGACAGGAAGTGGATCGGTTTCCGGGTTCGGACAGAAAACGGCGTAGAAGCCGGCAGCAAGCCCCGAGCGGTTGCCACGAGGCCAATCAATGTGTCCTTCTTTCGTTCCTGCGAAAAAAGGCTGCACCCCATCTTCAAAGTTCATCATCGTATCATTATGTCCATCTATGAACGGCACTTTCATCTATTTCTCCTCCTTAAAAATCATCCGTTTGCTCCCCTCGAGTGTGAAAGAAGCAATTTTGAGAGACCCGGGGTTTCGTTGCCGGATTAGGAGTCAGAGGTGGTTGGAAAGCCGCTCGCTTTCCTGTGGGGGAGTGGCGAGCTTCCTCGGGCTAAAGCCCTGTGGGATCTCACCTATCTCCTTTCTCCCACGGGAGTCTCGCAGCTTCCCAACCACCCCATTCCTTTTAAATTGAAACGAAACCCTATACCAAGATGATACGCCTCCCAACCCCTTCAGACACTCACAAAAAAAAGCAGAAGTGGTTTCGAGAACACTAGATAACAAATGAGCGTAGGGGAATGAGGAAACTCCTGCGGGAAAAGAGTGCTTGGTAAGGCCCCACAGGACGCAGACCGAAGAAGGGTACCAAAATAAGGAAGATCGACTAAGTTCGGCACGTCCTGTGCCAACATCGAACGACCCCACCTCTTGTGAGACCCCGAGGAAAGCGAGTCATTCCTAGCAGCCCCACCCCCTCTATAAACATCCCGAAACTGACTCTTCGATAATCCTGCTTCGGAAATGAGAGCTGGAGTCCGTCTTGAGGATGATGAAGATTTTTCCAAAGTGGATTACACTAATACTATCAAAACCTTAGGAGGAATGATATGAAGAATACGGTAAGGAAAAATTGGGATTTGGAGCGTCTTTTTCCTGATGGGCTTGAGCATGAACTGCAACTAAAGAATGAACAAATGGAAGCTCTTCATGAGCAGATAAAGAACTCAAAAACTCCCGATGACTTCAAAGATTTTTTACTGACTGTAGAAGAAGTACAAAAGCTTTACTCTGATGTTTTCGCGATCGATGAATACGCCATCTGCCTATCCTCTCAGGATGTTCAGGATCGTAATGGCCACTACTTTATGGATCAAAGTCAAAGGTTAAAAGCAAAAATGGAATCTTTGTTACTGACCTTCGACCAATATATCGCTGCCATCTATGAATCTTCCTGGCATGAATGGATCCAAGCAGAGGAACTGGACGGGATCCGTACTTCTTTAATGGAGCGGAGAAGACAGAAGAAGGAGCGGTTAGCACCCGAGTTGGAACAGGCCATCCACACATTGTCCATGAATGGGTTCGAAGGATGGGAAGATCTTTATGAGCAGGAATTCGCCCGCCTTCGCGTACCTGTGGAAGAAGATGGTGAGGTAACGGAAATGTCGTTTGATATGGCATTCATGAAGGCGATGTTATCCAAGGATCGTTCTGTCCGTTCTTCCATTGCAGCGTCCATCATTGAGGTTTGCAAACAAAATCAGGACCGTTTCGCCCTTATTTTCAACCACTTCGCCGGTTTCAGGAATGATCTATATGAGCTAAGAGGATGGACGAATCCCCTGAAAGAAATGTATGAGCAGAACAGAATGACAGAACCCGCTGTCACCAGCATGATGAAAGCTCTGCACGACCATAAGGATCTTTTGTATCAATTCCTGAAAAGAAAAGCCCAGATCGATCACCTTGCAAAACCGGACTGGTATGATTTATATGCACCTTCTTTCACAGCTAAGACAACACTTACATATGAAGAGGCAACGGAAATTGTGATCCAGCAGTTCTCTCAATATAGTGAGAAACTCGGAGACTTTGCTAAACAGGCTTTCCAAGACGGATGGATCGATGCAGAGCCACATGAAAACAAACGCCACGGTGCCTTTTGTGCCTCAATCCCGCATGTGAAAGAAAGCCGGGTACTCCTTTCTTTCCACGGAACGTATCAGGATGTCGTGACTTTGGCGCATGAACTTGGACATGCTTATCACAATACGTTGCTTCATGAACAACCCGGATTTGCCCAGCATGCAGGGACAGGGCTTGCAGAAACAGCGTCCACGTTCGCAGAGAATCTTGTACTGGACGCGGCCATTGATCTTGCAAAAACAGAAGAAGACGCCCTCTCCCTCTTAGAAATGAAAATCATCAACGGACTGAAATACACCACGTTCATTCCAGCTAAATTTGAATTTGAAAAGGATTTTTATGAAAAGCGGAAACAAGGAAAGCTCTCCTCTTCAGAGATGATCGATTTGATGGAAGCAAAAGAACGGGACTGGTTCGGAGACCAGCTGGAACACGTGAATGCTTATAATTGGATGAGCATACCTCATTTTTACGATACTGAAAAAGCTTTTTATAACATTCCCTACACCATCGGTTATCTGTTCAGTAATGGCATGTACGCACAATACAAAGAACATCCTGCGTCATTCCCTGAAAAGTACGATGGCTTGTTGAGTCGTTCCGGGGATCTGCCGATGGATGAACTGTGCGCAGCTTTTCTCGGTCAGGACCTAAATACGCAGACGTTCTGGAACGAGTCATTCCGCCCCTTGGAGGAAGCCATTGAGGATTACCTCAAGAGAACAGAAAACTATATAACATAAAAAGGATGCTCAGAACCGTAATAGACGGGAGAGTTAAGAAGAAGCGGCTACGTTACGAATTGTGCGTGTCCGTTTCTTTCTTTAACACTATTATTAGGAAGAGCTGTGAGATTCAAAGCGGATTTGAGTACGTTTGTAGAACGTTACACAGGTCATAAAAAAAGGAGGACGATCATGAGCAAATTCAGTTTGTTCGGTAAGTTTACTGTACAAGAAGACGAACGGGATTCAATGGTAAATCTGTTGTTGGAAGCAGCTGATTCCTTGCAAAACCTTGAGGAATGCGAGGTCTATCTCGTGAATATTTCTGAAAGTGAACCAAATGCTGTTTATGTTTATGAAGTGTGGAAGAGCGAAGAGGCTCATCAAGCTTCTCTGACTCTTGAAACTACCCAAACGTTAATCCGTCGCGCAAAACCAATCATAACGGGAATGGAGAGAGTAAAAACCTTACAAACAAGAGGCGGAAAGGGTCTTGGACAGCATTCGGATTGAGTGAACGAATAGGAAAATGGATCATTCCATCCTAAAAAATAGAACTTCCTCTGTTAAGGAAGTTCTATTTTAGTATGATCTTATAAATCTACTTTTTTATGTTAGAAACTACTGATTTTCCGCTGTTTCCTCGAACGGATCATGGCACGGATCTGTCCGCGGTGACTGATTTCATCTTCCATGACGTGGAACCATAAGTAATAGGGGTTATACTTTACTCCGTTCGGCCAGGAGCGTTCCTCAAACAGCCAATCATCGTCCTTTTCTTTCAAGTATTCGAGCGTCGTATCTCTTGTCGTCTCAAGGAGATCCAAATAGTCATCCACCGGTAAAGATCGGAATTTCGCGCGGGCCTTCTCCCCCAGTTCAAGAGCCGCTCCCCATTCTTCCTGTTCATCCTCCGTTAAATCCCTCTCGTCAAAACTGATGATCTGATGGACAAACTCAATCGCTGCCATGTGGGAGAGAAGCATACCAATGGAGTTTCCACCGGTTTCGCACTCATCAAGTTCATCCTGCGTGAGATCCGCGACTTCCTGGATCGTCACCGCACGTGCGTGTTCAAGCATACAAACGAGTTCCCCGATTTTCTCAGAAAAACCTTTTTCTGATTGAACTTGATAAGAAATCATGAAAACTTCCTCCTCTTCTTTTTTACAATTTCTCAGATTTTGAGCCCGATTTCTTTGTTTTTTTTACAGGCTCTTTATACATATTCGACACTTTCATGCCTGAACCTTCTTCAAAACGTTGTGAGACTCGAATTTTGTAGATATTTTTGTTGTTTAATCTTGATTAAATGACGGTATATGCTAAGTATGAACAAAGCGGTGAGGTCTGTTCGTCAAACATTTGCTAGCCCCATTAAATTTTGAGGAGGAAACATACGATGAACATTAAAGTGGGCATTTGGAACAAGTTGACAAACCAAGACAAGATGACCCTTTTAAAAGCCGTAAGCCAACACTCACTTACAAAAAAATCAGCGTAATTATACACAGCCTTCCACGAAACTCTCTTCTATCCATCGCCATACTCTCAAACCCAACCCGGAAGCAGCCTCCATATTCTTCTGACAAAAACCTGCATAGGCAGGTTTTTTTGTCGTTCTCTCCTTTTGTCAACTTTATGTAAAGTTGTGTTCCATTCGTCCCTCTCCTGCATAAACCCTTTTTTGAGCGAATAGATAAGTACCGAAGGACAAGGACGGAACGCTCTTCGGTTAAAAAGGGGGAATGGAACATGAAAGTGGCGATCTTCACAGATACGTATGTACCGCAGGTCAATGGAGTCGCTCGAACGTTGAAACGGTGGACCGAATATCTCGAAAAGAAACGCATCTCCTACAGGGTGTATGCTCCAGACGTGCGAAGCAACGAGGAGTACGTGGATCATATTCATCGATTCAACAGCGTCCCTTTCTGGTTATACCCGGAATGCCGGCTGGCCCTTCCGAATGTAATCAAAATCAAAAGGGACCTTGACGCGTTCCAGCCCGACCTGATTCATATCGCCACTCCTTTCAACATCGGACTCGCGGGGCTGCATTACGGAAAGAAGATGGGCATTCCACTCGTGGGTTCTTATCATACGCACTTCGACCAATATTTAGACTATTATAAATTGTCTTTCCTCTCCCCTTTTGTCTGGAAATATATGCAATGGTTCCATCAGCCCTTCAAAAAAACATTCGTCCCTTCCCTTCATACCAAAAGTGAATTAGAGCTGCACGGTTTCCCTAACCTCACCCTATGGCAGAGAGGTGTGGACCATCAGCTTTTTTCCCCTGCACACGATGATGACGCCGTGAGAGATCATTTTAAAATCGACGCCCCCTTTCTATTAACCTATGTCGGACGACTGGCTCCGGAAAAGGGACTTGATACCCTTATGGACGTGGCCAAAAGCCTCCCCGAGCACATGAATAAAAACATTCACTGGCTCATCGTAGGCGATGGTCCTTTACGGAATGATCTTCAATCGAAAGCCCCGAAGAACATGACGTTTGCAGGCTATCAGGAAGGAGAAGGCCTGGCTCGTATTTACGCCTCTTCTACGTTATTCGTTTTTCCTTCAGCGACAGAGACATTCGGGAACGTCGTCCTTGAATCCCTATCCTCAGGAACACCCGTAGTTGCGGCGAACGCCGGTGGTGTCAAAGAGATTGTCAGCCATGAACAGACAGGCTTGTTATGTACACCGCATGACCCTCCCTCTTTCACTCAGGGAATTGTAGATCTTCTTTCTGATGAGCATAAACTAGCTACCATGAAGGTTCTGGCACGGCAGGAGGCACTCAGGAGATCATGGGATGAAATTTTCGAACAACTGCTCCACGATTATAAAGAAGCGATCGGCGATCTTAAGCTCGCCTCCTTCGCCTAGGGACAGGAGAAGATGAATATGAGAAAAATTGCGGTCATCGGTACAGGTTACGTCGGTCTGGTCACTGGAACCTGTCTTGCAAGTCTCGGTCATGAAGTCACTTGCGTGGATATTGACGAAAAAAGAATAGCTTCCTTACAAGATGGACATTGCCCTCTCCATGAGCCTGGCCTCTCACCATTGATGCAATCCAATATTCTTGACAAACGACTCCATTTCACTACCGTCCTGCAAGAAGCCGTTCAACGAGCAGAAGCCATTTTCATCGCCGTCGGAACACCGGAAAACGAAGATGGGTCAGCGGATCTTTCCTATGTAAAGAACGCTGCTGAAAATCTATCCCTCTATATGAACGATGGAACGCTAGTCATCCTCAAAAGTACAGTCCCACCTGGAACCAACCAAGCCGTCCATTCATGGATGCAGGCCATTTCCGGACGAACATTCCATGTCGTTTCTAATCCAGAATTTCTGAGGGAAGGGTCCGCTCTTCATGATTTCTTTTATGGTGACCGTATTGTCATCGGCCATTCAGACGCGGAAGCAGGACAAATGCTTGTAGAGATCTACAGCAAAATGAAAACCCCCATATTGCAGACGGACCCATTAAGTGCGGAAATGATCAAATACGCTTCCAATGCTTTTTTGGCGACAAAGATCAGCTTCATCAATGAGATCTCTTCCCTTACCGAAAAGGTAGGCGCTGATATCGAACAAGTGGCCCAGGGAATGGGAATGGACAGACGCATAGGGGAACAATTCCTGCGGGCAGGAATCGGATTTGGAGGATCGTGTTTTCCAAAAGATACGAAGGCTTTGATAGAGGTTGCAAAGGAAGCGGGTCACCCCTTCAGACTCTTGTCAGCGGTCATCGATGTCAATGATAGGCAAAAGAATCTTTTGATAGAGAAAGCCTTGAATCGCTATGGATGCTTGAAAGGGAAACGAGTAGCGGTACTTGGACTTGCTTTCAAACCGAATACCGACGATATCCGTGAATCTCCTGCCCTTTCACTGATCAAGCGACTTCAAGAGCTTGAGGCCGATCCGATTGGCTATGACCCGGTCGTGAAAAGTATCCCCCTCTGTCCTGTGAGTGATTCCATCCATGAAGTGTTAACAGGTGCTGACTTTGCCATGATCTGCACGGATTGGCCTTCCATCAGTGACTTACCTTTAGACGTGTACGAGAATACGATGAAAGAACCTGTCCTATTTGATGGACGTAATTGTTACCCACAGGAGGCCTTTCAAGGAAGAAACATCGAGTACCATTCCATTGGACGCAGGTCATATAAGGGACTGGAATAGAAAAAAAGCTTGTAGTTCATCGTAGCAAAAACTGGGGAACATCCATGAATGTGCCATGTCATGGATGTTCCCCAGTTTTCGTTTATACCGGACTTGCTTTTTCCAAGAAAAGTAACCCTGTTGGTGATACCCTCTCGAAAAACAGCATTATAGTTTACATAATAATGGACTAGTAAACTGAGTTGGATGAGTTGTCCTTCCAACATAGCGAGGAGTATAATGATATATTAGTTGATTCATAGGAGGACGACATTATGACATCCAAAGGCACCAATAAAGTGCTGATGGCAGCCCTGTTACTTGCTGGTTCCTTTATTACGATATTAAATCAGACCCTGATGATTACAGCCATTCCTCCCATCATGGATGAGATGAATGTTACAGCGAACTCAGCTCAGTGGCTGACGACTGTTTTCATGCTCGTAAACGGTGTGATGATCCCGGTCAGTGCTTTTCTTATTGAACGATTTACAACGAGACAGCTTTTCATCTCGGCTATGAGTGTATTTGCCTTCGGTACGATCCTTGGCGGACTGGCATTGAATTTCCCCCTCCTCCTTTTAGGTAGAGTCGTCCAGTCTGCTGGAGCAGGTGTGATGCTTCCTTTGATGCAAACCGTCATTCTCATGATTTTCCCCGTCCATAAACGAGGGGCCGCCATGGGATATATCGGACTTGTCATTTCATTTGCACCAGCAATCGGACCTGCGCTCAGCGGTTACATTACCTCGGCCTACACGTGGAGGTATTTATTCTGGATGATTTTACCCTTAGCCATTTTAATTATTATTCTCGCCTACTTCATACTGAAAAATGTAACCGAGCTATCCTACCCTAAGGTCGATCCGGTTTCCATCATCCTATCGTCCATCGGTTTCGGAGGGCTTTTATATGGTTTCACTCTCGCTGGAAACCAGGGATGGACAAGCATGGACACGGTCATCGTCCTGATCATTGGTGTCGTAACTTTGACCTTGTTCATTACAAGGCAGTTACGGATGCACCACCCGATGCTTGAGTTCCGTGTCTTCAAGTATCCGGTCTTTGCGATCACGACCGTCATCGCCATGATTACCTTCTTAGGATTGATTGGTGCAGAAACGTTGATTCCTTTATACATGCAGGATATGCGTGATTTTTCCGCTTTCGAATCCGGGCTCGCCTTGCTCCCGGGAGCGGTCATCACTGCATTCATGTCCCCAATCACCGGCCGTATTTTTGATAAAATCGGAGCGCGTCTGCTCGCTGTTGTCGGACTCACAATTATTACAGGCGCATCCCTCGCCTTTTCATTTTTGAATATCGAGACCACCTTCACGGCGATTACTGTCTTATACGCCATCCGGATGTTCGGATTATCGATGGTCATGATGCCAGTGACGACGGCGGGGTTGAATCAATTACCTAAGAAACTTATCCCCCATGGCGCTGCGATGAGCAACACAATGCGGATGGTAGCCGCCTCCGTCGGGACAGCGATTCTTGTTACGGTCATGACGACAACCGCTCAATCTGCCGAAAGCAATCCATCCATCGATCACCCTTCGATTTATGGAGTGAATATCGCCTTCTTCATCGTCACAGCATTGTCCCTTGCCGGTATTGTTCTAGCTTTCTTCGTCAAACGCACCTATCCGCCTGATGAAGAGCCAGTCAGTGAATCTGAAACAACATTCGACGATCAAAAAGCAGAAAACTACTAGCACGAGTGCGTTAAGAAAAAAAGGTTCCCTCATCCGAAGAGGGAACCTTTTTTGTTTATGCGAATAAATGATCCGCCGTATAGTTAGTAAAATCGAGTTCGGTTTTTTCATCCAACAAGTACTTGGCAAGCTCAGATCCAATATAAGGACCGCTTGTCAGACCAGATGCGCCTAAACCATTAGCGACCACAACGTTTTCATGACCGGGCACTTTTCCGATGACGGGTGTTGAACCCGGGGTGAAAGGCCGGTATCCGACGTTCGTTTTGACATAAGTGGCCTCCGCAAGCCCAGGAGCGACGCGAAGAGCTTTATCCATCAACTGATGGACAGAACCTGCCGTGACTCTCGAGTCCGCCGTTTTCTCTTTCGTCGCGCCGATGACGACTCGCCCTTTCCCGAAAGTGAGAATATAGTGATTGAACGGGGGCAGCATCACAGGCCAATGTTCCGTATCGTCGTCCTCCATATCTACATGAACGATTTGCGCTTTTTCAAAAGTGACATTCGGTCTCATGCCGATCGGTTCAAACAACGGCTTCGTCCATGCCCCGTTCGCAACAACAACCCGGTCAGAAAAGATGTTCTCCCCATTTACGTAGACACCTTTTATACGCTTGTCTTCATAATAAAGAGAAGCATCTCCGTTAATAAAAGTCGCTCCGTTTTTCTTCGCTGCCCTTAATAAGGATGAGGTCACTTCCGCTCCGTTCACTCGCGCTCCCCCTGAGATATGAAGGGCCCGGTAATGTTCTGCTACAGGCGGGAACATCTCCTTGGTCTCTTCAGGGGAAAGGCAGGAGATCTCCCCCATTTCCGGAGCCTGCTCTTTTCTTTCGAGAGCAACCCGGAGTTTCTTCTCCAATTTTTCTTCCGTATCGAAGATATTGATGGCTCCCACTCGTTTATAGCCGGTTTGTGTTTCGCCAGCTTCAGCAAGCTCCTCCATTAAAGCAGGGTAATATTTGGCCCCACCAGTGACGAGAGGATACCACACTTTATTGCTACGGTTTGTCAGCCATGGACACACGATCCCAGCGGCATTTCGCGTCGCCTGTTCCGGATCGTTCCGGTCGATGATGATCACTTCTTCCCCTTTTTTCGCTAGATGGTACGCCGTTGACGCCCCTACGATTCCTGCTCCAATAATGATTGTTTTCATAGTCACACCTTCAATCCCTGTCATTTCATCTGTTGTTATTGTACATGAACGAAAAGACAGGGTACAGAAAATAAAGAATCATCCTTTTTTTGATAGATGAAGTTTCAGGCCATGATTCATTCTAAGCGTGACTAATGGCTCTGGCTTGACAGGAAAAGCGTCAGAAGAAGGAGCGAACTTGAACGCCTTGATGAGGGACGAGAGAATGACGAGCATTTCAAGCATCGCAAAGTGCTGACCGATACACACACGGGCCCCGCCACCGAATGGCAGATACAAATAGTCAGGGCCTCCAAGCAGACGTCCATCCTCAAAGCGTTCAGGGAGGAATTCCTCTGGATAATCGATATACCTCCGGTGCCGATGCATCAAATAAGGACTGATCATCACCGTGGCTCCTTTTTTAATGAACGTGGATCCAATGTTCACATCTTCCTTGGCACGTCTGCCAAACATCCATGCTGGAGGATACAAGCGCATGCTTTCGAGGATGACTTTTTTTGTGTACAACAGGTTTCCTGTTTCCTCCACGGAAGGAGTATCGCTTGAAAGGATGTTTTCAATTTCACTCTCCACTTTTTTGTAACAATCGGGGTGCTCCATGAGCAAGTGGAACGTCCATGTTACCGCGGACGCTGTGGTTTCATGTCCGGCTAGAAACACAGTCATCACCTCATCACGGAGTTGCCTGGCATCCATTTTATTCCCATGAGCATCTTCAGCGTCCTTTAAGACGCCAAGAAGGTGCTCTTGATTTCCCTGATCCTGATCAATGATGGCATAGACCACTTCATCCAGTTTTTCGACCGCATCATCGAACAACTTGTTACGAACCGTCTTCCATGAGCGGGGCGATTTAAACACGCTACGGATCCTCTCCGTGGCGATTTCCATTGCGGTATCCAGTTGTTGTCCCACTTGATCATGGTCTGCTTTCACTTCTGTACCGAACATCGTCTCTGTGATGATCTGGAGCGTAAGATTTCTGATATCTTCAGAAATCAAGCGGTCTCCGTCCTTCCAGAGAGCGGTATGATCCGTAACGACTCTCCCCATTGTGTCACAGTAACGCTGGATATGTTTCGGAGTAAAGAAAGGCTGTAGTTTGCGACGCTGTTGTTTATGAAGCTTGCCTTCACTCAACAACAGACCTTTTCCAAGCAGTGGTTCCAACTCCTGAAAAGGTTTGGATTTGTAAAAGGAGTCCGCTTTTCTTACGAGTACTTCTTGAATCAGAGCAGGATGCATCAACATGAAAACCGGTCGATGAGCAAACCTGAACCTTGTCACAGGCTTCTGTGTCTCTTCCATTTCCATAAGGAATGCCAGTGGATCTTTTTTGAATGCCGGCAGTTGACCAAGTGGCGAACGACTCTTCCATTTATACATAACGTACCCCCTTCAACCTTCTATTAGAGGGTACTAGAGTCCACCTCATTTTATTCATTCCTTTAAGAAAGATAGGAAACTTTCCTTAAAGACTGGTTCATAAACGAGAAGATTGTGGATTCTTTAATTTCGAGGCTTTTGTTTGAGGATCAGGTGCTGCAGGGAATGACTCGCTTTCCGCGGGAGTCTCCCCATTCCCCTCCGCCCCTTTCTAATCATAGGTTCTCGAAATCATTCCTCTTTCCACCTACCTATCAGCAGAATAACTATGCGCTAGTACTAGTGCTATAACATTCTTCGCCTAAAACTCGGCCATGGAAGGTAGTTTCAAGCATCAACCAATCGTAGGGTCATTGTGAAAACGGGGAGATTACTATAGAGATTTATGGGTAGGAAGAAAACACTGATCCAGGCTAGAATGCTTGCTGATATCCCTTCTCCTTTCCGCAAACATAAATCTCGAAAATGAACATTCCACAGTTGGGAGAATATCTAAACAGGACGTGGGTGAGGTTAAAGGGATAGATAGGAAAAGCCGATGGGAGGTTCCATCGGCTTTTCATGGGATGTTTTTGACATAGGTTTGAGCAAGCAGGTCGTGAATGGCCCGTTTGTCTTTCCTAAAAGCGATCATAAATGCACTCACAACCGAGGCGATTCCGAATGTAATCACTCCGAGAAGGAATTTACCGATGACTTCTCTAATAAACATTTGGAACAGACCTACTGGCTGATCCCCTTCTTTCCTTATTTTGATTGTCAGTATTCTTTTCCCAACAACATATCCACCCCATATTACGGGAAGTACGGTCAAATAACTCACGTAGATGACCTGCCATAACCATCCGTCCGTTACATCTGTGCTCCAATCTCCCTGATACAAAGACCATAAGAGATTCAGAGGAACGGTAATGATGAGTCCATCCAAGATCAAGGCGAAAAAACGACTCCAAAATCCAGCTCGTTCCATCAATCTGCCTCCTTTCCATCTGGAAGTATTCGAATAATTTCTATGATGAAATAACCGATGAGAAAATAAAAAACAAAGGACAAATCGAAGGTTTTCTCAGAAAGCAGAGAAACGACAAACACTCCAAACACAACGCCATTGCCTATCCTTGTTAGATACTCAAGGGCCTTATGGATCATCAGAATAAGTTTTCTACACCTTGAGCCCTTTTCATGGCAGATATCGTCCCTTGATGGAGCCCTTCGTGCCAGATCGTGAAATTCAACACTTCATCCAACGTCCGAAAAACGATTCCCCCGCCGAGGTCGAATGGCTTTTTCCCTTCTTCAGATAAGCGTCCTTCATACGTTTGGATCAAACGCTCGATTTGAGACTCCAGTTCTTTTCGAAGATCAGCCAAACGAGGGACATCTTCCGGCCATTCATCTGGTGAGGTACCTCCATGGAATAGTTGGATATACCCTTCTGGCATATGGGCTTCTTCCCCTGTAAACCTGGCGAGCAGGTTTTCCTGGGAAACGAAAATATGACCGAAGTTCCAACGGATGTTATTCAGAAAGCCCTCCGGTTTCGCATCCGCTACTTCTTCTGTCGTCGCATCTAGCGCTGCCAGACTCCTTTTCCTTACAAAACGCATCTGTTGAAATAGACTTTCTTCTTTCATCCACCAGCACCCCTTTTTATCAGAAAAATCAATCACATCTACTATAGCATGAACCCAGACAAGTATATATGTTAATCTAGTATGGAAAGAAAGGGAGGAAATCCTATGAATCAAGAGATGAAAATAGGCATCGCACTAATCAGCAGCTTTTTACTATTCATGGTCGGCATATTCCGGTTATTTACGGCAGAACTTCAAGATGTGCCACTTTTTGTAGCCTACATACTTACGATCACCGGCTTGGTCGGAGTCATTACGAATGGGTGGAAGTGGAAAAAGCGGGAAGATTGACTTTGACTGTTTTATTAAACCCAACAAGCCTGTTTAAAGGAGTGTTATAAGTAGCGATGGCTCCTACTGAACAACCGCTACGATGCTTGAAGACTCCTATGATTCTTTATAGGCGAATACAAGAAAATATTTGAGGTACCCTGCTTTTAAAAGACGTATAATGGTGTCTTCCGCCTACGATGACTGAAAAAGTCATGTGGGGTACCTTTTCTTTTAATAATCGGGCGACTCTCTCATTCGAACGGTGAAATTTCCTGTTGATCTCTTCATCTTCTACCTCTTGGTCTCCCCAGTCCAAATATAGGTTATGAATCGATGAAAGGTCAGAATTTCTGATAAGCTCTTCGATTTTCTCTTGGTTGCGCCAAAAAGCTGAAGATAAACCTACGACATTTTTATAAATATGTGGGTATTTGCATGCGGCATAAACAGAAATCAGTCCACCTAAAGAGATACCAACCATTGATGTGTTTTCTTTTATGGTCTTGTATTGGCGATCAATTTTAGGCTTCAGTTCTTTTGTAACAAAATCAATATACAGGCCACCCCTGCCTCCTAAATCGCATGGATCGCCCAACATCTGTTCACTGTAATCCCCATTCACCCAAGGACAGTATTCATTCACTCTTTCTTCAGAGTTCTGATCGATCGCAACAACAATCACATCTATATGATTCTTATCTAAATATTCTTCCAGTGATAATGAATGGCCCCCAATCGCCTCAGAGTCCCGAAAAACGTTCTGACCATCATGCATATAGATGACCGGGTAACGTTTTTGATCTTCATGGTTGTATCGCTTTGGCAGAAAAACGCTGATCCTTCTCTTTTCTTTGAACGCCGTCATATAAACTTCAAATGTTTCAAGCATGTCGTCCCTCCGACATTCAGAATTCTTGTCCAAATCTTTATCCTTTCTAGTTTTCCATGATTTTCATGTATGAATGAGATTTCATTCGCTGCCTCCACTTAGAATTACACCGCTAACGTTTTTAACGAATGTGGATGGGATCACTTTCAAGGTGCTTTACTATCTACATAGGAAACAATCGACTCCACAATAGAGGAAGCGGATTGGCTCGTGCTCAGCCTGGGGCTCTGACCTGACCAAAGCGACATATATTCGGGGCGGTTTTGGCTGGCGGCTTCCTTACGAATTTCTTTCGTCAGCATATTTTGTAGAGGATAAGCTAAAAGATTACCACCTGCACCTTTCTCCATTTCCTCGATAAAGGAATTCCGAATGCCTCTTGCTGGTTTACCACTGAAAACAGAAGTAACCACAGTGTCCGTTTCCTTTGTATTCAAGATCGCCTCTTTATGTTGAGCTTTCGCACCACTCTCCTGACATGTGACAAAGGCCGTTCCCAACTGTGCGGCTTGAGCTCCTAAGGCGAGAGCAGCTTTAACACCCCGGCCATCCATAATACCTCCGGAAGCGATGACCGGGATCTCCACATGATCCGTCACCTGAGGCACGAGCGACATCGTTCCGATCATGGCTTGATTAAAGGAACCGGCAAATGTTCCTCTATGACCGCCCGCTTCACTCCCTTGTGCGACAACCATATCCATTCCTTGTTCTTCGTTGATGATCGCTTCTTCTACCGTGGTAGCCGTTCCGATCACAACCACTCCAGCTTTTTTTAAATCATTGATCACTTCTACAGGCGGCACACCAAATGTGAAACTGACTACGGGGACTTGTTCCCTCATCAGTGCTTCGACTTGTTTTTCAAAAATAGAAGTGTCCTGCTTCGGTGTGGGCGCTAATTCGATTCCTAGCTCGGAGCGGTAAGGTTCCAACCACTTGTTCGCATGGGCTATTTCTTCGGCTGTCGACTGAGGGTATTGAGGGACAAAAACGTTTACACCAAACGTTCGACTTGTAGATTGTTTGATTTCCTTGATTGTATGTACCATAGCTTCAGGAGTCATATAACCTGCCCCCAAATTCCCTAACCCTCCTGCATTTGAAACCGCTGAGACGAGAGCGGGTGTGGTCACTCCCCCGGCCATGCCGGCCTGGATGACCGGGTGATCAATGTTCAGCTGATTACAAACTGAATGACGCTTCCACATGGATGTAACTCCTTTCCAAAGTAGAATTCTAACCTCGAACCACTTTTTCACCTCTAGTCACAAAGCGATAAAAAACAGTCATCGTTGGTAATGACTGTTTTTCATCTTTCTTTCACTTTCTCCCAGCCAAGCTCATGGGAAGTCTTCAAATCAATCGTTGCCGTTTCACTCCAAAAGTTCGTTAACGTATGTTGGGTGTGCTCAATGATCTGAGCAGCTGTCAAATACTCGTTCGCACAAGTCGTATGAGCATCAGAGATCAGGGTAACACGGTACCCATGATCAAAGGCGCCTCGGGACGTAGAGTCAACACAATAATCCGTCTGCGCCCCACAGATGTAGAGATGATCCGCATCTACTTTATCCAGGGTCTTCTTAAGGGATGTATTCACAAAAGCATTGGGAACCGTTTTGAAAATGACGGCATCCTGCTCCAACGGCCTCTCCAAGTCAGGGTGCAGCTGCCAGCCATCTTCTCCACGTTTCATTGGACCCTCCGGATATTCATGTTGAACGTAGACCACTGGAATCTGTTTTTCTCTCGACCGGTGGATCGCTCGATTCATATTGGTGATCTTCTCTTCACACTGATAGGCGTTTTCCATGACAGCCTTTTGCACATCAATGACGATCAATACTTCTTTCCCCATTCGCCCACATCCTTTTTACATTGTCCCTCTTACCTTTCTCTAATAGAGTCCAGAGTTCCTGCATGGGATGGCGGGATGATAAACATTCGTCTCAACTATGACTGTGGATAGACCATTTCAGTGTTCATGTTTTTCAAGAAAGCAAAAAAAGAACCTGCCTTCAAAAGCAGGTTCATGCCATCATGTCTTTTTTCAGTGATTTCAATTTCTGTTTCATATCTTCTACCATTTCCTTGTCCGAATTCACAGGATAATGGTACTTCTGCTGATAGCTCTCGTGGCCTTTACCCGTGATGACCACCCAATCCTCTGTTCCACTGTTCATGATCGCCTCTTCGATCGCGAGCGTGCGGTCCGGGATGATTCTGCCCGAGAAGTCGCCGAATTCTTTCTGCAGGTCTTCAAGTGTAGATACCATTTCATCAAACGTAGCCGAATTCAAGTCATCAAGCGTGAGGATATATTGGTCCGCTCTTATAGCGGAAGCGCCAATCATTTCTCCTCTTTTTGAAACATCCCTGTCCCCACGGAAACCGAAGACATGCGTCAGAGACGCTGCCCCTTGTTGTCTTGCTGTATCCAGCACATGTTCAATGCTGTCGGCGGTGTGAGCATAATCGATGACAACGGTCGGTCCATCTTCAAATTCGATGAGCTCGAAACGGCCGCGGATACCAGGCAAGGACGTCATCGCTTTTTCCATGTCAGAAAATGAAATGCCGAGCTGAAGACCGACAGCAAATGCTTCCAAGGTGTTGTAGACGTTGTGAGTACCTTTAAGCGGGGAAGTTACTTTCCTGTCTTCTTCCCCGTAACGAATGCATGCAGTAAAATCATCGGTATCGATATCCCTCAGAACGATCTCATGATCCAGATGGTGGCCGACCTTACATACGGACGAGCCTTTTTCCTCCAAAAGGTGTGCAAGCTTTTCACCCCAGGGATCGTCTGTGTTAATGACAGACTTGCCGCCGGGTTTCAACATATGGAACAGTTTTGATTTCGCTTCGAAATACGATTCCATCGAGTCATGATAATCCAGGTGATCTTTATATAAATTGGTAAATACCGCATAGTCAAACGTTACTCCTTCAAGGCGGTACTGAGCCAGTCCATGAGAGGAGACCTCCATCACGACAACATCATCCTTGCTCTCATGGAGAAGCTTTTGCAGCAGAGGAGCACTCGGTGTCGTTTGAATGCCGGGTACGACTTTGTCATTCACTACATAATCGATGGTCCCGAACATCCCGCAGGAATAACCATTCTTTTCGCATAGGTGTTTAATCATGTGGGATGTCGTCGTTTTTCCGTTCGTTCCTGTCACACCGATTACGATTTTATCTTCAGAAGGATGGCCATAAAAAGCAGCCGAGATCTGCCCCAGCGCTTTCCTGCTGTTTTCCGTTTGCAGGCATATCGCTCCTTCGTGCTCCACCTCATCTTCGGTGACAATGACAGCCGCCCCTTTTTGGATGGCTTCTTCGATAAAATCATGACCGTCGACTTGGTAGCCTCTTACCGCTACGAAGACATAACCTTCCTCAACATCCCGTGAGTCGTCTGTGACACCGGTGATGAGCGAATCAGCTTCTATATTCTTTTTCGTTTTTTGGTTGAGTAGTTTTATGATTTGTTCAACGTTCATCGTCGGTATCTCCTTTGATGTATGTTACGTGTTGCATGCCCTATTTTAATGGAAAATACACCGGCGCAGGGGGGTTGTCGAAGAGATGTAAATGAATCTTAATATTCCCGGCAATAATATGGGAATAAGCTTTACCCTCTCTAGAAAGCTTCAACGTAAGTTTAAGTTCCTCCGCCTGCCGCTATCAGCGATTCCTTTATGAGCATCCCCTCTATACTCATTATGGGGCGCCTTACTTTTCTTTACTCTTTTTCCTGTCATAAACCGTTCGGTCGTCCTTCTTTTCCACTATTCTGATATGGTAATGCGCAGCAAAGCGTTCAAGGTCAGCTAAGGTTTCGACATAGTCAACATTCACCACACGAATAGGGAACCCTTTCTTTTTTATCACCGATCCTGCAGGCCTGCCCCAGCCGGCATCCTTGAAAACGATCTTATGTATGTCTGCAGGATGTCACCTTTTTTCTGATACTTTCAAATTGAAAAAGTGTACAAGGTACTCAATCATCTAGTCGATCTTTAACTCGAAAGACCAAGGACAAGGAGAACAATAAAAAAAGCCCCAAACGTGAATAGACTGATTTCCTGCCCACACCTAGATCTGATATCAAAAACGGGGCCAAGAAAGGTACAATCCAACGCGTTGGTCTCCCCTCATACATGGAACTCCTCCCATCTGAACATGGAAAAGTGCATGGAATCCATTAGAACATCCCATAATGTAAATAAATGAAACATCCACCCACTTTTGGAAAAGGAGTGTTTATACATGAACGAACAGGCAAAAGCGTACTGGGATTCCTATTGGAAAGGAAAAGAAAAACCGGAGAGCGTGAAAGCATGGTCCTTCGGCACCGCCCCTGATCGTATGGCCAGACTGGTCATGGACGGGGTCAAGACAGCCACCTGCTCGGCACGTCAAGCATATGAGGTTGAGAAAGAAGCGCTCCCCGAAGTCGGAGAATATAACATCATATTGAACGGGGAAGATGAGCCTGCGGCTATTATCCGAACGACAGAAGTTGAGGTCGTCCCCTTTAATGAGGTAACCGAAGAATTCGCACGTGCGGAAGGAGAAGGAAACCTTTCCTACCACAATTGGCTAGAATTCCATAAGAAGTTCTTCAAAGAGGAATCGGAAGAGATCGGTTATGATTACAGCGAAGACATGGATCTTGTTTGTGAGAGATTCCAACTGGTGCACGTGAACCCGGATTGAAGGACGGAAATCACATCCGTCCTTTTTCCCTCTTCTGCTTTCGGCTGCAGGGCCATTCGAATCGATAACCCGACAAGACCGATTAAAAATACAATAATGATTGTAATGATGATGATTCTTAATTTATTTTGACTCAACGTCCCATCCCTCCTCCCCTTCTCCTACCCGTTTCTTGAAGTCATTAAGCAGGGATTTCCCTGTTCCCTTCAGTCAAGTTAAGAAACAACCATACGACTGGAAAAAATCAATGAAACATGAAACCTTACACACCTTCATTCGTAGAAGAGGTGTTCAGAAATAAATGAAATTACATTTCATATCATTTGGATTGATCCTTATGGTATGGTTGAATTCTGAACAACAGATGGAAAGGAGTCTACATATGAGCAAAAGAATAACAGCCAGTATCATTGCAGCCACAATTTTGGTTCTCGCTCTTGTCGTCCAGCTGATCGGAACGGTCTTCACTGGTGAAGAAGCAGAGAATGAGACGATGGGACTTTTCGCAGGCAGTGAGAATTTAGAAGAAAAAGTCGTTGACCGAGGAAGTGGAAGCAAACGGATTGTGGAATTGAACCTGGAAGGGGCTATCATCGACAACCCGAGTACGAACCCGAATCCTTTCGGGGGCGGCGGCTATCAGCACGACCGCTTTATGAAAAAATTAGAAGCGATCAAAGAAGATGGCTCCATCAAAGGCGTTCACCTGTATGTCAATTCACCAGGTGGCGGCGTTTATGAAAGTGCTGAAATCCATGACAAACTGCTTGAAATAAAAGAAGCAGGCAAGACGATTTACGTGTCCATGGGGAACATGGCCGCTTCCGGCGGGTATTATGTTTCTGCCCCAGCTGACCGCATTTTTGCTAGTAACGATACGTTCACTGGTTCTTTGGGTGTCATCATGGAAAGCATCAATTATCAGGAACTGGCCAATGAATATGGCGTGAAATTCAATACCATCAAAAGTGGTGAGTTCAAAGATATCATGAGCCCTACCAAGGAAATGACCGAAGCGGACAGAGAGATTCTCCAAACGCTTGTCGATGAATCTTACCAGCAGTTCGTCGATGTCATCGTAGAGGGCCGCGAGATGCCTGGGAGCCGTGTGAAAGAATTAGCCGACGGCCGGATCTACTCCGGGAAGCAGGCCGTCGAAAACGGACTGGTGGACGACATCGGCTTCCGTGAAGACACGTTGAAGGCATTGAAAAAAGAAATCGGCGGAGATCCGCAGGTATTCCAGTACAAAAATACCATGGGATCCTTTTTCGACCTGCCGCTTGCTGAAAGCTTAATGCCGAACAGCGAACTCCGCTACATCGAAGAATTGATGAGCAAGCGCCAAGGACCACGCATGATGTATATGTACACAGATTAAGGAGGGAACGGTATGGATTACACCAATCATAACGAAAACGGTGGGCAGCTATCATCGTTGATCCATCATCAGAAAAACGACCTCCAAAAACTGTTGTACGCAGGATTCGGCTCGCGATTCCTTGCCTACAGCATCGACTTGATCGTCATTTGGAGCGTCAATACCATTGTGACCCGTCCATTGCTGCGACTTGTGAACCTGGAAGACGCTCAAGCTTGGGTCCCCATGTTCAGTGCGGCAAACATTACGACTTCGATCATCTTTTTTGCTTATTTCATCCTGATGACGAAATTTTTCCGGGCTACGCTGGGAAAAATGATTTTAGGATTGTCTGTCGTTTCACTAAAAGGGGAAACGTTATCGAACGGTCAAATCATTTTCCGTGAATGCATCGGCCGGTATATCAGTATGGCGATCCTCGGAATCCCCTATCTGGTTGTTGCCTTCACGAGGCGACATCAGGGAATCCATGATCTATTCGCAGATACGTCCGTAATGAAGAATAAGTTCAGCAAGCTGAACGATACCATTGAACAACAACCACAATCGATATAAAAATGAAACGCCTGCTTCCAAACGGAAGCAGGCGTTTTTTCATGCGTTAACGGTAAGGATCCTGTTTGCCTGTGCCGTTCTTCTCCCCTTTTTCACGACGAAGTGCGTTCAGGTCTTTTTTGCTTTTGTTTTTCGCTTTTTTGCCCATGTCTGAAGACCTCCCTTCTCCTCTATTTTGTGAAGTTTGATGTGATTCCATGTAATGAAATAACAACCACAAGAACCGACCAAATAGCTCACTCTAAAGCAGGACACGTGTCCATGAAATGTACAATCTGACGTTTGTGTAAAAAAGAGCCAATGGTACATACTAAAAAAAACTGTTGGGATTCGGGGGTGAGGACATGGATGAAATGTTGGACATCGAACAAATCCTTCGTGAAAAACAGAAAAACCACTATGTGACCATGAAGAAGCTGGAGCTTGAAGGCCACCCCATCCACGTCATCTACATACCTTCCATCACGGATACGAAGCAAGTCCAGGACGCCATCCTGCTTCCACTACAAGAATGGAAGCACAAAGAAAGTCCTCTTCCTCATGCTTTTTCTGCAGAACCTTTGCTGCAATTAGAGAAGAAAAACGATATCGATCACTATCTTCTCGATGGTTTCACGCTGTTGATCGAACAAGATACGGTTTACGCCATAGACACAGCACAGTTCGCTTACCGTTCCATCCAAGAGCCGGTATCTGAGATGACCCTGCGCGGTTCCCGTGATGGTTTTATCGAATCACTCGAACAAAACGTCGCCCTTTTACGTGTGCACCTGCGTTCGACGGACTTGAAATTTGAAGAATTCACCATCGGTACCCGTTCCTTCACGAATGTTTCCATCGCTTACATCGATCGGACGGTCAACGAGGAACTGTTAAAGGATGTTCGAGCAAGGATCAATGCCGTCCAGGAAGATTACATCCCGGATGGCGGGGTGATGGAGCAATTGATCGAAAAAAACAACTACTCCCTTTTTCCTGAGATTCAGGAAACGGAGAGACCGACGAAAGTATCCAGCGCCCTTGTCGAAGGGAAAGTAGCGATCTTCGTAGAAGGTTCCCCTTCTGTGTTACTTGCTCCGACAACATTGAACAGTCTTTTTCAACAGGCGGATGACTACAACTTCAAGTGGATTCCGGCTTCTCTCATTCGGTTAATGCGGTTCATGGCTGCTTTCTTTTCAGTGATGCTTCCGTCGGTTTATATTTCGTTGATTTCGTATCACCATGGGTTGATCCCGACCGATCTTGCCATATCGATTGCAAAAACTCGTGAAGGAGTACCAATCCCTTCGTTCATGGAAGCTTTGATTATGCAACTGACTATTGAAACCTTGAGGGAAGCTGGGATCCGGCTGCCAAAACCGATCGGACCTGCCGTCAGTATCGTAGGGGCGATCGTACTTGGTGAAGCGGCTGTTACAGCGGGGATTGTCAGTCCTTTGATGGTGATCGTCGTTTCGTTCGCTGCGATCTGTTCCTTCACCATTGCCGATTATGCGTTAAGCCTTGCGCTCAGGACCATCAGTTTCGTCATGCTGTTTGCCGCCGCATTTCTAGGGATATATGGGTTGATCCTGGCTGTCTTCATCATCAGCATTCATCTTGTTCATCTGCAGAGCTTTTCTGTTCCGTATTTAGAGCCATTTACACCTTTTTATGTGAAACGCTGGAAAGATTCCTTGATCCGGTTCAAGTTGAAGAAAGGAGGCGGACGCGTTGAGTGATCTGAAACAACTGACCATGTTACAAATGGTCATCGTGTTCATATCTTCGATGATCGGAATCGGCATTATCCTCATGCCACGGGATCTGGCTAATACCGTTGATTCTCAGGACTTATGGCTGAGCATCATTTTCGGTGCGCTAGCCGTCAGCGTCGTTTCCTGTATTTATGTAGCGCTCGCTGTTCGTTATCCCGGCCTCACTTTTTTTGAAATGACTTCAACGATCATGGGGAAATTCATCGGTTATCTTTTCAATTTCTTCTTCGCTGTGTATAGCCTGATCGTCGCTGCCTATATCTTACGAGTGACCGGAGGGATTATAAAAAACTATTTACTTGATACGACGCCGCTTTATATCGTCATCGGTTCTTTTATGCTCGTCAGCATGTATCTGATCTATAATGGGGCGGGTGACATCGTCCGGTTTTTCCAACTTTATTTTCCAATCATGATGGTGATGTTCATCGTACTTTGTTTATTGAGTATTAAAAATCTTGATCTCAACAACATCCGCCCCGTTCTGCAAAACAATATAGGGGCGACCATCAGTGGTGCGCAAATCACCTTTTTCTCTTTTTTGGGCATGGAGCTTCTCCTGATCTTCTCCAAATTGATCAAAAAGAGAAAGGCCAAACATCTGCTGATTACAATATGGACGAGCATCGGCTTGACCGCCCTCATCTATGTCGCCTTCCATATGATTTCCATAGGAGTCCTTGGCGTGGAGGAGCTAAAAGAAATCACGTTCCCGACCATTGAGATGGCGAAAAGCATTGAGTTTCAAGGTTTCTTTTTTGAACGTTTTGAATTGATTTTTTTATTCGGATGGTTAACGACGGCTTTCACTTCTTTCACCGCTTATATGTACACATTGACTTTGGGATTGAAGAATATGTTCACCCCCAGCCGGTGGTTCCTGCCGGTCGCTGGAGTACTGATCTTTGCATTGACCTTGTACCCTGAAGGTCTGACGGAGGTTTTCCACTACTCCACATATATTCAATTCATCTCCGTTGCAGCGATCGTCGTCTTACCTGCTCTTCTATTGATTGTATCCTTGATCAGGGGGAAATCGTATGCTACGTAAAATTACATGTTCAGGTTTGATTATTCTCATTTTGTTGACCGGATGTTGGGACATCAAAGAAATTGAGGACGTCGGAATCGTCACAGGCATGGGCCTGGATGTCGACGAGGAAAAAGATGAACTGAGGATGATCAACCAGTATGTTGTTCCCGGGAAAATCCCCACACAGCAAAGTAGTTCCCAGCACCAAAGTGCCCCTTACCAGAACATTTCGCAGTCCGGTAAAACATTTTTTGAAATCATCCGGAACAACTCTTTGGAGAGCAACCGACCTCCCAATTACACGCACTTGAAATCAATTCTCGCATCGACGGCATTGTTTGAAAAAGAACGCGCGGACCAAGTGATCGACCTGTTCATCCGAGATCATGAATTCAGAAGGACGACACCAGTATTTATAACAAAAGAACCTGTTCTTGAAGTCCTAAGTACCAATCCTACAAAGGAACTTTTTCCGGCAATCCAAATTAAATCACTCAGTGAAAATTACCACAAGAACAATAGTAACCCTAAAAACTTGTCCATCGGTGACATGTCCCAGCACATTTCTGAGAAGAAAAGTTTTCTGATTCCAGGTATTACCCTGGAGGAAGGACATATCAAATCATCAGGAGCTGGCATCATTGAAGCCGAAAGCTCTCATTATGTAGGATGGATTGATGTAGAGGATATGGAAGGCATCCGATATATGCATGACAATGTGCAAGGCGGATTTATCTATCTAGATGAAGAACTTATTGATGAAGGTCCAATCATTCTTGAGATCAAAGGGTCAAACTCAAAATTCAAGACAAAAACGAGTGGAGATCAATTAGAGATGACCATTCAGGTCAAGATGTCCACCGTACTGGCAGAAGATTGGGGAATTGGGAGAAATGTATATAACAAAGGATGGAAAAAAGAGATTGAAGATGCTGCGAATAAAGTCATTAAAGGAAAAGTGGAACGTGTCCTTCAACTCGCCCAACAGGAATACCAGATCGATTTCCTCAATGTATCCGGATGGATCCAAATCCACGAACCGAAGTATTGGGAAGAACATGAGAAAGAATGGAATGAACTCTTCCCTGACATGAACTTCAAAGTAGAAGTGACAACGGAAATCACAGATTTTGGCACGCAAAACTTTAATACAGAAGAATAAAGTGGAGGGTCCGCCCCTCCACTTCCGTTATTTAATGAACCCTTCCTCGAACGCTTTGACGATTGGGAAAGCACCTGAACCCTTATTGGAAAGAACCGTTACTTTCCATTGACCTTTTGGATAGACGCATGAATGGAAGCTGACACCAGGGTCAAAGCCCATGGCATGGTAAACCGTTTCACCATGAACATCATCCAACCAAAGGCCATACCCATAAGAAACACCTTCTTTCACTTTCGCGTGTTTTGTTAACAATCTCTCTACATGTCTTTCACCTACAAGTTTTCCATTCAACAATGTATCCCAAAACCCGTTCATATCCGGCCCTGTCACGAAAGCTCCCCCATCGGCTCCCCCGATAACCGGAACAGCATACGTATTCGTCCTTAGAGAACCACCCTTTTCTATGTAGCCCTGAGCGGTGTTGCCCGGCAGCTGGTCCAAGCGAAGATACCCACTATCCTGCATGCCTGCAGGCTTGAAGATATTCTCTGTAACATAATCCGTAAAAGACCTGTTTGAAACGGCTTCCACCACCAACCCTAATACGATGAACCCTGCATTGTTGTAGTGGAATTTCTCTCCAGGCTCGAACATCTTCTCTTTATCTTTGAACATCGGGACAAAGTCCTCAAGCTTCTCCATCTTGTACATCGGTTTCTCTTCCCACAGTTCTGAAAAGTCCTCCATGACCGATTCATCAAAGTAATCAGGGATTCCGGACGTGTGCGTCAACAAATGATGAATAGTGACACGTTCATCTATACAAGCAGGACTCTGATCCAGAAGCTGATGGACGGGTGTATCGTAACTGAATGGATTCTGTTCGACGAGCTGAGCGATCGCTACCGCTGTGAACAACTTGCTTCCAGAGGCTATTCCGAATCGGGTGTCCATTTGGTTGGGAAGACTTTCAGCGAGGTTTCTGAAACCAAATCCTTTCGAGTAAACGAGATCCTCCCCTTGTGTCACAATTACTGAACCTGAAAATCCTTTTTTCTTAACGATTTCCTGAATTTTGGCATCCAATTTATCCCTCTCCTTTTCCATGTTTTCTATTCATTCTACCTGCTGTTTCATCCATCTATCCTGATCCTTTTTGTTTCATTTAGCGAGTGGAAGGAAATGCCCTTTATAAAAAGGAGTCCATCTCATGAAAGTATTCGCTGTTGTTCTAGTGGCCCTCGGAATCATAGCTGTCCGAGTGATCAGCTTTTTTTATCCTGATTGGAAGGCAATCAAAGGGGAGCCTTTATCGGAACGAAAACGTTTGGGGTACAGCTTGTTAGGAATTGGGATCCTGCTTCTTATGTATCTACTCAGTCAATTCATCATTAGAATATAAACCGTGCGCTTTCATTTTGCCACTTCCACTCTATTGGATCGGAAAGATGTAGACCATATATTCAAAGGATTTCTCCAATCCAATATTTTCAGCAATGGCATTCGATGGTTTATTGGCCTCCTCACAGTCCCAATATGGAATCATCTCTTTTCTTACGCATTCTTTCACGAAACGATGAGCTGCTATCTGACCTAATTTTTTGCCCTGATGATCCTCCAGCGTTTCTATATCGATTCCGTGCACATTTTCAGCTACAAAACCTGAAAAGCATAAACTCACGATTCTATTCTTATAAATGACTCCATAACCGAATCCTTTCTGAAAGAAATCCTCAGGAGTCGTCCAGAATTCTAATAGCTTCGATCTTAAAAATTCTATATTATCCAGAGAATCACCTTTGTTATCATAAAGTTCCTTACTCATTTTGAACACTCGATCATCCTCACGAATTGAAGGTTCATCCTCGTCACTGCTAAGTCTTTTCTCCATCTGATAAACGTTTTGATTGGATTTCTTCATGTCACGGTTCTCAAAGATTGTTTCAATCGTCTTCTCCCACCTGGAATGATGACCGATCGCAATGAAATGATTGATCTTTAGCTTCTTCGCTTCAGGCAAAATTTCCTGATCGATAAAGTCATTCATCTCTTTATTGAACCCTTCATTCTCTTCGTCTCCAATAAAGAAAAAACCATCATGATTCCCCAGCCAAATCAGTCCTGATTTAGGACAATCGGGATCATCCACATAAATCCGACCTGGATTATTCCCTTCGATCACCGCTTTCACCTCTAGATGGCCCTCTTGATTTATTAAATTTCTGCATTTATAGAATTCTGTTTTATCAAGTTCTCGTATCATTTTCGCTCTCTCCCATCGTAATGGCATGGTTCATTAAATTCATCACAGCCTTCTAGACTTGCAACATATGTACGACTCCCTATGTAGCAGCCCTGCTTGGTAAAGAATCGAAGGAAGGATGTAGTAGAAGCTTAACGTGGCTATGATGGGTTTATTGAACAACCCGCCCTAAGAAAACCGTTGCCATTGAACACCACTTTATCCGTGGCTCACCTTTTCATTCATCGATTAATGGAATTCATAAAAGCTTAAAAAATGGAAGGCCATACGAATGACCTTCCATTCCCTTCTAGTTAAAACGATTGGTTGATAAAATCTACGAATTGCTCTGCTTCTTCTTTCGTATAATCACCAGCCACTTGCATGGAATCACTATGGATCACTTTTCGAACCGTTGGAGAAGCTATTTTCTCATCTCCTAAATAAATGTGAACCTTCTCATTGAGATGATTCTCTGTCATCTCTTTCGGTGTATCGCTATTCTTGAAGTTTACATTCACAAGTACTCGGTTTTGACCATCTTGAATACTTGCTTTTTCAAAATCCGAGGAAGTCACCAGAACATTTCCTTCCTGGTCTTTAATAGATACATCGTTGAACTCATGACTGACATTTTGTTGACAACCCATGAGCAGAAAGAGCGCTGCCAATGTAGATACAATCAGCTTCATTCTATCCCTCCCTTCATCATAGAATCGTTCCGGGATTCTAGTTTTCTATACGGATGGTTTTGGGAAAAGTTTCAAATAAAATAATAAGTCGAAAAAATAAAAATCCCATCCTGTTTGAAATACTATTCTCCATAAAAGGTGGGCACGTCGCCCAAGAAATGATTAAAATTCCATATTAAGGGAATCGCTTCACTAAATGAAGATATGTACGTTTTCGGCTCATACCAACACAGGAGAGGAGACAAACGATGGCGAAGGAAAGTAAATTCAAGAGGCGTCTGAAAAATGTCGGGCCGGGTGCTATTGTAGCGGCAGCCATTGTCGGACCAGGGACAGTAACGACAGCTAGTAATGTAGGAGCTCAATTTGGCTATGCGCTGATCTGGGCACTGATTTTTTCTGTTATGGCAACGATGTTTCTACAGGAGATGGTGACAAGGTTAGGGGTCATTACCAGAAAAGATTTAAGTACGATATTACGAGAGCAATTTTCACACCCCGTTTTGAAATGGTTGACGATCCTCCTGATCATCTCCGCCATTGTTATTGGAAGTGCTGCTTATGAAGCGGGTAACATTGTTGGGGGAGCGATCGGGTTGTCTGCCTTTACCAGCCTTTCCACTGAAGCCGTGGCGATCCTCATCGGTTTGATTGCCGGCATCCTCTTATGGGTAGGCAAATATAAAATCATTGAACGCGTTTTTATTGTATTGATCCTGACGATGACCTTGAGCTTTGTCATCACAGCCATTGTCATCCAGCCGGATTTGTCTGCGATTCTGACGGAGGGTCTTGTCCCCAAGGTTTCGGCAGGTAATATTTTATTGGTCATATCGCTCATCGGAACTACAATCGTCCCTTACACGTTATTCTTACAATCTTCTGTCGTACAGGAGCGGTTCAAGGGAGAAGAAGAGTTGGCAGATAGCCGCTTCGATGTGGTGACGACGATCACCATCTGTGGGATCATCTCAGTTGCCATCATCATTACGGCTGCTGTCGCTTTCCCCTTAGGAACAGAAATACAAGATCCGAGTGTCATGGCCGATCAGTTGAAACCGCTGCTTGGTTCATGGGCGAAATATGTATTTGCTGTCGGGATCTTTGCCGCGGGCATATCCTCTGCAATGACGGCGCCTCTGGCTTCTGCTTATGCCACGGCAGGTGCTTTGGGGTGGGAAAGGAACCTTCGTTCAACGAAATTCCGGCTGGTTTGGATCGGGGTGCTTCTCGTTGGTGTCCTTTTTGCAAGTCTTGGTTATGACCCGATTCAGCTGATTGTTTTTGCTCAATATGCCAATGGACTGATTCTTCCGTTTATCGTTTTATTCCTTATGATTGCCATGAATAATCGAGATACGCTGCGTAACCACGTCAATTCCCTTTGGGTAAACATTGTTGGTGGATTGATTTTCCTTATTACCGTTACCCTATCCCTTCTTTCATTTGGAATCTTCTAACCTTGTGATAAGGAAGTCATTCTAAGATTTGGAGGTTATATATGAGGTTCATATAGAGGAGGTACGATGATGGACAAGATCACTAAAAGGAATAAATTCCTAACTACCTTAGCACCCTTCTACTTTGCTGCTTTCCTTATCATTTTTTGGCTCGCCATTTATAAGGTTGACGATCGTTTATGGAGTTTCCTTACTATGGTTATTGCTTCTCTTGCATTTTATCCATGCCAGGTGGTTATATCGAACAAGGTACAAGAAATTAAAAAAAGTGAGTGAGTCACAGAGGACCTTATGGACTGGGCACATAAAAAGGGCCATTTTGAAGGAATGGTAGATGAAGAAGAGGATTCAAGAGGAAATCATTCCGAAGAAAAATGAAGGATTGGAGGAGTGGAAATCTATTTAAGTCTCTTGTTGATCCGATCCAATCCTTCTACTTTTGCCTTTTCTATATTCAATTCCCTTTTCAATAAAACATTTTCTGCGGTCATCCCCGCCAATATAGAGATTCCAATGAGCGACCTCAGCAACTCAGGATCAGGGGTCAAGTAGGTAACGGCGAATACGGAAGCCGCAGCCCCGATAAAAAAGTCCGCCAAAAACCCTAAATAAATTCCCTTGGGACGCGTTCTTTTTTTAGGGAATATCAGGACTTTTCCATTTCTCATCAAGTGAGATATAATGCCAGTGATCCCTCCAATACACCCAGCAATAAGTAGCGTATTCATAAGAAATTTTCCCCCTAGACTAAAAAAGCGGCAGCTGGTGGAAACTTAGAAACATAAGCTACTATGCACTAAATCCTCAACCAAGCTCGCCGCTCCGTTTAAGTCCGTTATTTTTTTCATATACAAGTGTCGCATTATAGTGAACACCGTACCTCTAGTTTACACTATAATGATCAGAAAATAAATACTATTTTTCAAAATTTTGTATTCCATAACAACTTATGTCAGTTAAGAATGATGGATTTTGTTTAACCATTCATGGATCTGATCTTCATAATACCTGACTTCCTTTTTAGACGTAGCTCCAACTAACTTTTTTCTAATCTGCTGATACTCTTCCATTTGAGCTTTCGTCGGGGATGGCTCTTTCGTTGATTCAAGATTGTCTAAGTACAATTGGATTTCAAAAAAATAATGCCGGCTTTCCTCTATCGATTCAGCATTTTTGAAGGAGTTCATAAGGTCATCATACGTTTCTTTTTCTTTTTCATTCATCCTAATCAATGTTCGGCACCTCCTCAAAATTTTTACTGAACGGGCGCATCACACGGGAAAGAAACGACCACAATAAAGCAAGATTCCCTTCCAAAACTGAATAGGTTTTGTTTTGGACACCGATTTATACTTCATACCCATTATACAAGATTACCTAACGGATATTGTTAGTCCTCTCTCATTTCTACAAAAATTTTTTCAATCCAAAAGACAATAAATGAATGGGAAAAGTGCCATTCCTTATTGATTGATCCCGCCACTCTGTCTTTCACCAGAATCCTCAATGAACGGTCTTGGAAAATAGTAAAACCACAGCATTACATATAGGAAAGAACGATTCCTACCACTGAAGATTCGCCCCCCTCACACATGAGACTTCATGAGGAACCCCTTTTATGAATGAAATCACAATGGATATATCTATGAAACAAGCATACATTAGAATGGAAAAGCGGAATTCAAGGGGGACTCCTCGTGTGGTTTTATTTGGAGATTGACGCGAAGTGAGCCAGGCAATCCGTGATATCTTTCATGTTAGAGAGGGGAAGCCCATGATTTTCATTATTTTCTTTATCGCTGCCATTCTCGTCGTTACAGCTGCGATTCATTTGAACCATTGTGGTGACGTCATTAGTAAAAAAACTTCTTTAAGCGGGGCTGTGGTCGGTACCTTCTTAATTGCCGGGGCTACCTCATTACCTGAACTCACGACTAGTATCACGGCCGTCTATATAGATAACCCTGATATCGCTGTAGGAAATATGCTTGGCAGTAACGTGTTCAATCTATTAATACTTGCCATGGTTGATTTGTTTTATCGAAAGCAACGGTTATTTCAGAGAATCAATCAGCACGCGAACCTTCCATCCGCATGGATCAGCCTTACTTTTTTGATCATCATCTCCCTTTCCCTCCTGGTTCCTGAATCGATCCAACTTTTTAATATAGGAATTGAAATGTATATGATTGTCATCTTCTATATCTTTTCCATGAAATTCATTGCCAGTGATTATGAAGACGATGATGGTTCTCCTCTGACTAAGGATCTTCCCCTATCTTCAGCGATCAAAGGTTTTCTCATAGCTGTAGTCGTCGTCTTTGTCTCCGGCAGCATTCTTTCCATTGCTGGAGATCATATGGCAGAAATCACAGGCATGAACGCTAGTTTTGTAGGCAGTTTTCTCATTGCAGCCTCCACTTCATTACCTGAGTTCGTAAGCGTCCTTGCCGCATTTAAATTGGCGAACTACAATATGGCGGTCGGATCCATTATTGGAAGCAACTTGTATAACCTGAAGCTGCTTGTACTCACCGATGTATTGTATCGCAAAGGAGCGATCTTAAACTCCATCCAAGGCACTCACCTTTATGTAGCAATACTTGGGATCACGATGACACTGTTCCTTATCTACACACTCATCAGGCCGAATAGAATAGGCCGTTTAGGGCACTATATTATGCCCTCTTTATTCATCATTACGTTATATTTTGTGACTTCTTATATGATCTTTTTCAAGTAGATTCTATTTTGGAATCTACTCTTTCATTAATCACATAAGCCTGCAATTCTTCATGCTCACTAGTACTGTTACAGACTCACAAAATACATGAGAGCGTTTAAAGAGGCAGATGCATTTTTCTAGTTGGATTATAAACATCAAGCCAATGCTCTTTTTCAATTTTCATCCAACTTCCGAACGAATCCAAGAATCTCAATATTTCCTCTGAACTGGAAGAGGGGTTGATGGCGAACCAAAGCGCTGTCCTCATCTCTTGTTCTTTTTCTGGATAATGCTTTGAGAATAGTTGGTAGGCTGGGAATAGGTCCCTCGTGTACGCTTGCTCTTGAACAATGACAAGGGCAAGGCCGGACCTCACTAGGATTCTCATGATCCATGAACAAGAATCCTTGATATCTTCTTCATCGTCATTTCCAGTCAAATCTTGCTTCGCTCGATCAATGAAAGAAGCGAAGTGAATGAGATGTTCATTCGCTAAAGAGCTGTCGGGTTTGTAATTAGGGAGATCACTGATTAGATTTTCACCATAGACACAAATTCCATAGGTTTTCAGAATAAACGGGATCATAGAGCAATGCTTTGTATCCTGAAATTCACTTAAAGGACTAAACCCTACTTCTACCCCGTTGATAAAACGGTATTTTTGATTGACTAATTGTTCAATCTCCTCTACCCAATCCAAATCCATATTTTGAGGATTGGAATAGGTAACAACGATGACGTCAAGGTCCGATACATTTTCAATGTCCTGTCCTTTTGGAACAGAACCCCTTAGGTACATGCTGTGAATCTCCTTTGGTAAAGCGGAAAGGCACTTCTCTGTGATGAGTCGAATGACCTCTTCGTATTTATCATTGATTTTCGTTGGATCAGACTCGTTTATGATGTTGCCTTGATCGTCTATGGAACACAACGATCCTATTTCTTTTATTTCTGTCATCCTTAAATGTCCTCATTTCTTTTCATTGAATATTTCACACGGTGTTTTTTGAGGGTCCAGAAATCCCATTGATCCCCTTATTTCCAGCCCTAATATGGAAGCCCATTTTCGTATGGTGTCACTAGTCGATCCTCTTGTATTATGTAAATCATATTCCATATTGGGTATTCACCCTTTATTTCACAATACTTCCTCCAACCGTTGTTCCTTCATTTACCTTCATTCTTCCAACAACGCTATAAGGATTCGAAGGAGACCTGAAAAACTCTCTAGCGCCATGATAGGTCGTGTACCATAAGTTATTTATGACACGGTACTCCCCTTTTATTTCATCAAGTACAATAGGGTGAAACAAATATTCAAAAATAGAATCATAAATTTTAATAATTCCATGCACATATGTTTCATCAAGCCAGATGGTATGTAGACGTTCCATTGATCATCCCTCTTTCCTACCCTTTGTTACAAAAGGCTTATACCAATTTATCACACTAAAAGATGGAAATAAATGAATTTTCTTTCATTTCTAAATGGGTATTAAAAAAAGACTCATCCAATGAAGGATAAGCCACTGTATATAAAACCCACTCCCCGCGGGTTGGGGAGTGGGTTTTATACGTGCCACTTACATTTCCTCAACTGTTCTTACACATTTAAGCAGTATAGCTTACTCAAAAGACTCCGCCACCTTGATCAGATCATCCTGCGACAGGCCATCAACATTCCCCTTCAACTCATACATGATCGATCCATCTTTCCAAATCAACCGCTGAGTCTCACCTTCACTTCCGGCATATTGCCCCGTTTGATCACCGATCGATACCTCTTCTGTCTCTATGTCATCATAAGAGATGTCGCCATCTTTAACGGTCATCAATTCCATCTTTTCATTCGTTTCGGCATGAAAGATGAAGGTTAAAACGGTATCCTTCTGCTCCATAACTCCAGGATCAATTTCTACCCCATCCACTTCAAAAGGCATGAGCGTCGGATACTTAGACTGATAGGCTTCATCCCCGGTCCGACTCACTAACCTGGAACGGTCATATTCGAAAAGCCCTTCTTCTGTTTGAACGGCCGTATCAAAAGCGTGCAGCAATGATTGTACATCATCGTTGTAGTGAATTCGAGTGATTTTCCCTTCTTCATTCGTGTTCACTCTTCCACTGACATCCGCGGTTTCACCATTGCTTATATTGATTTGCATCTCAAAATCATAAGCGGTTTCCGTATCCTCACTCTGCTCGACGCTCATCTTACCAATATCCATGTTGACGTCATTTCCAGCCTTTTGATGAAAGCTGTTCAGCAGATTCGTATCCAACGCCTGACTCATGTACTTTTCTGTGAAGTAAGGTTCGAACTGGTCCATATAGTAGGTAGAAATTCCTTGATAATTTTCCTCTTCATGCAATTGTTCCAGTTCTTCATCTGGTCCTGAAAATATTTGCTCCAGGACCTTTGTCACATCATCCTCTGTCGTATTTTCCTCTGTCGAATCCTCACTAGAGGACGGAGAGGATGCACAACCAGCTGTAATCAATAGCGCGATTGTAATAAATAGAATTTTTTTCAACAAAAAGATAACCTCCATTCTTCCTTCTTTCCTACAAGTACGAATGAGAACGATTTAAGTTTCAAAAATTGGTAATAAAATAGAAATTAACTAGTAAAAAACTCCTTTTATCACTTCACGATCTTGAAGCCAGCCTTTCACATGGACAAATGATAACTGGATACCCAATTCAAGCTTCTACCACTGACCTTGGCTTAAAGCCGTACAACAGGATGTTCAACAAGCTCACTGGGAATAAAGCGATGTACAAATAAAACGAAAGAGAATCCCCGCTCATATTGAACTCATCCACGATATACCCACTGCTATAAAGGCAGACACTACCGATGATCAAGCTCATGGATGTGATGAAAAGAAGCGTCCATCCATTCACCTTTTCTTCCTTTTGGAAAATGAGAAAAGTCGTTAGAAAAATAGATACCAGGACCAACACCAGGAATACTGGCCTCAACATAACAAAGGTTTCCATAAAATCCCTCCCTTCTTTAGTGTACCAAAGGAATTACCCCTGAGGTAGACGCTATCTTTTGATTTCAAAAAGGGAAACTCGTAGACTTGAATGAAGAATAGGAAAAGGAGTGAGGATCATGGCACAAGAAATCAAAGGGAAAATCGCTTATGTGACCGGTGCAGGTCGCGGCATCGGACGGGCTACGGCTTTGCAACTCGCGAAAGAAGGCGTTCATGTCGGGCTGATTGCAAGGACCGAAAGCCGTCTTGAAAAAGTCGCCGAGGAAGCGCGTTCCTACGGAGTCCAGGCAGCTGTAGCGACCGCTGATATTTCAGACATCGATCAAGTGGAACAAGCGGTTCAGCAATTAAAAGAAGAGCTTGGTGAAGCAGACATTCTCATTAACAACGCAGGCATCGGTGTGTACGGAAAATTTCTTGAACTAGAGCCCGAAGAATGGAAGCGGACGTTTGAAGTGAATGTTTACGGTACATACCACGTCACAAGAGCCGTCCTGCCTATGATGAAGGAGAAGAACCAGGGGGACATCATCAATATTTCTTCAAGCAGCGGACTCAAAGGCACTGCCGGCTCGACGGCTTACAGTGGATCCAAATTTGCCCTGCAAGGGATGATGGAAGCCTTGATGCAGGAAGTAAGAAGGGACAACATCCGCGTCTTTACATTGAATCCAAGTCTCGTCGCCACAGAACTCGCGCTAGGGGAAGACATGGAAGGACAGGACAAAGGGAAGTACATGCAGCCGGAGGACCTTGCTGAATACATGGTTTCTCAATTGAAACTACACCCTCGCATTTTCATCAAGCAGTCGCTTCAATGGGCGACCAATCCTTTTTAAGTTTTATAGAATGTACTTGGAACCATCGACATTCTTGTGGATTAGAAACGAAAAACGCTTGGATTTTTAACATCCAGGCGTTTTCTTTTTTCTATACATCCATGAAAGAAACCAAGAGATCAACCAGTAAAGTAATCCTTATAATAGAAGATTGTGACCACCAGTGCGACTACGGTATAACCGATCGCGGTATAAAATACGACCGTAGGGTTGAAGCTGCGTTTTTCCTCTTCGAGCTTCATTCCAGTCCGGGCCTGGATCCGCAACCGGACCGAATTGGAAGCGAAACCGCCTTTTGAATTGAAAAACCATACGATTGTCATGACTGCGACGCCAAGCAAAAAGGAATACTCAATGAACTCCCCACTGAAAAAAGAAGCGACTCCCCAATTGATCAACATCATCACACTAACAGTAACCAATGCCCATATCATATTTTTCCCCATCGTCATCCCCTCCAACTATGTATCCTTATATGTACATACGGGGGCATGGGATGAAAAGTTTCAATTTTCTTACAAATAGTCCTGATTTACCTATATTCCCGATATGCTCTCTTACATACTGCCGGGTTTCAAACCTTTGGAAAAACAGGAATAGCACGAGTAAGCTTTGAAAAGGGAGAGATTGTAAATGAAGAATCATGCCGAAGAGACCTTGCACGATTACCGTCACGGAATTGAAGAATTGACCAGTTACTTACCTGAAGCAACGAAAGAATACAACCGTTTTACAGGTGCTTTTTTTGAAGATGGGGAAGTCGATCGTAAGCATAAACATTTGATGGCTCTTGCCATCAGCGTGAAGGATGGTGATGAAGCGAGTATCACTTATCACATGGACCAATGTGTAGCGCTCGGGTGCAGCGATCAGCAAATCTATGAAACCATGGGCGTTGCCGCTGCCTATGGAGGGGGATCTGCGATGAGTCAGGCGGTGACTGTCGGGATCCGTACGTTGAAAGAATTCCGCGAAAGATCCTAGTGTACCATGAATAAAGCTTAGTCTACATTCCGTAGACTAAGCTTTTATCATGCGTGCCAAATAGATCCCGCTTGCCGCTGCCTGCGACAGGGAGTGCGTCTCGCCCGAACAGTCCCCGATCAAATACAAACCTGACACCTCGGTTTCAAAATGCTCATCCGTAAAGATCTTCGCTTCGTAAAATTTACTGTCCAACCCATAAAGGATGGTATCGCGATCGATTTCCTCGCCGATCAGCCCTTCCAACGCTTCAAAAAACTCCATCAGTGCCTCTATATAAAGGGAAGGAACTTCTTTGCGGAGATCTCCTGCGTCTGCCTCCAGCGAGGGTTGAATAACACCGCAAGAAAGATGATCAGAAGATTTTCCTTTCAATAAATCTCCCAACTTCTGTGCCACAATCCTGTCCCGCCCTTGATTGATGCCGCCGATCACATGATGTGCTTCTGCCATCGCATCTGTTTGAGTCTCGAAGTATCGTGGGACGAATAGAGTGAAATTCAAATTCTGACTCGGTTCTTCTTCGTTCTGGTTTTGACCATCTGCCATCACCAGGCCATGCTGGTACTTGCGGATGATTCTTCCACGCGGATTCATACAGTAGGTGGTTGCGGAAAAACGCTCGGTTATGTAATTCAATTTCGTTTCAAAGGTTTCCTGAAGGATGGCATCGAGCTGATTGCCGCGCATCTCCACTCTAATACCTAGATCCAGCCGTGTCTCGCCTGCCTTTAGCCCTAACTCCGCTGTCATGGATTTGAGCCAGTCACTCCCGCTCATTCCTGTAGCGAAAACGACCTTCTTGCTTTCGAGTTGTCCGTGGTTTGTATCCATCAAGAACCGCCCACTTTTTTTGGTGACTTCTATAACATCCGCTTCAAAAGTGAATGTCACCCTTTCAGACATTTCCTCATACATGCTTTGAAAAATCCCCCGGGCAAGCTGCGTCCCCAAATGGCGCACTTCTGTCGAGAAAACTATTAAAGAATGATGAGCAGCTTTTGCTGAAAGTTTCTCATTTTTCGTACTGTACCTCTCTACAAGGTCGCCACCATAAGAGCACAAAAGCTCATCGACTTCTTCCATGAGCGCAACCGTCTCCTTTTCCCCGATCTTCTTCCCCAGCTGCCCACCGAAATCGTTCGTATAATTGAACTTCCCTTCTGATTTTCCGAGGCCGGCAAACCCTACGTACCGATCGCACGGCCCTTCACAGGTGCACGCTTCCTGTTGTAATCCACACGTCCGTTCAACTAGAGGCTTTCCTTTATCCACTACATGGACGTTCAATTCCGGATGTTCTTTCGTGAGCGTATAAGCAAGGAACACACCGCTGACGCCGGCCCCAATGATCGTCACGTCATACACAGGATCACGCCCCTTTTGTACGGACTTTGGCGTAGATACACGTATCGGTCAACCGCTTCCCATCGACAGATCGATCTTCGTTGCGAAGAATTCCTTCAAGCTCAAAACCGAGGGATTCCGGTATGGCGCGGCTTCTTTTATTTTCCGATTCACAGCGGATCTCCACCCGTGCTCCTCCTAATTCATTCAAGGCGTATGTCGTCAAAGCGTCCACCGCTTCCCGCATGTATCCTTTTCCACTATGTGCGGTATCCATCCAGTAGCCGAGCTCGAACTTCGGCACATCCCAGTCCATTCGATGAAAACCAGTCGAACCGACGAACGTCTGATCCTCTTTCAGAAAAACGAGATACCTTAAATTCTGACGCAACAAAAATTTCGCATGTGCTTCCCTAGCGTTTGATTCTGTGTCTTCGACGGTCGGCGTCTCCTGGACGAATCCAAGCCATGGTTTCAGTTCATTCACAGACCTTTGGATGGCTGCATTGACCACTGTCCCGTCGCCAGGCTCCGGCATTTTCAGGATCAGCCGTTCAGTTTCTATATGTGTTTTGACATCTCGCATAACTGGATTCATTGTCCCATCCCCTTGTGATTCGATTTTATCCTTATCCTCTATCAAACAAGATTTCTTATTTTTTTGCAACAGCTACATTCAAAGCTTTCTAAATTTTTGTATAATAGACGGACATTCATATAGGAAGGAGGGATCCGATGACGAGAAACCGGGCATTCTTGATGATTTTCCTGGGCGCATCCCTGTGGGGCATCATCGGGCTGTTTGTGAACCAATTGTACGATCATGGATTCTCCCCCATTCAAGTCGTCGCTCTCCGAGTGACCTCTGCGATGGTCATGCTGTTCGGATCCATCATCGTTTCCAATAGAAACCTTTTGAAAATAAAACCCGCAGATTCGCGCTATTTCATCGGGACAGGGGTCATCAGCATCGCTTTGTTCAACTGGTGTCTGTTCAGCGCCATTGAGGCGACTTCGATGGCGATCGCTTTCGTTCTCCTTTATACTGCACCTGTGTTTGTGACCATTTTTTCAAGAATCTTCTTTAAAGAGGCTTGGACAGGAAGAAAACTGATGGCCCTTTTCACGACTTTTGTCGGGTGTACGTTCGTCATCGGATGGCTTCCAGGACTGCAAGCCTCCTTATCATGGCCCGGCCTGTTATTCGGCCTGGGTTCGGGACTGTTTTATGCCCTTTACAGCATCTTCGGGAAGGTCGTTTTGAAAAAATACCGCTCCCTGACTGTCACCTTTTATACATTTCTATTCGCAGCTCTCGCAGTCGTTCCTTTCAGCGGCCTATGGGAAGAAATGGCTTTAATGAATGACATTTGTGTCTGGCTGTTGATTCTCGGCCTCGGACTCATCTCGACCGTTCTGCCTTTCCTTCTTTATACGAAAGGCCTCGAGCATGTGGAATCGAGCCGCGCTTCCATCGTCGCCACCATCGAACCGGTCGTCGCGACGCTTGTCGGATATTTCGTTTATGCGGAAGTGATGACGATTTATCAATACGCCGGGGTCGTGCTCGTACTTTTATCAGTTATTATTGTTCAGGAGGCGAAAAAGAAGCCTGCTCATCACAGGGAAAAGTCCGCTTCTTGAGCGCGTTACGTCACTTTGCGGTGTCGTTAGGGCACTTTCGTAGTTCGTTAGGTCACTTTGGCTTCCCGTTAAGTCACTTTGGTCGTGCGTTCGGGCATTTTCGCACTCCGTTAAGTCACTTTGCCCCGTACCGCACACACTAAAAAACCAGCTCCTTAGTATAGGAGCTGGTTTCTCTTTATTTCGTATGAATCACAACCGTCGTCAGTGGGTCGATGGTAATGCCATCTTTATTCAGCTCGAAACCGGATGGATCTTTCACTTTTTTGCGTCCAGCTTCGTCATTGTCGACGAGCACTTTTCCTTTTTTCAAGTTCTCATCAAGAGTCAATGTACGTGTTTCGTCATCGGCGTTGATGAACACGTAATAGCTTCCTTTCGCTTTCTTACCAGGATCGACCGCTTTATAAGCGATCATCAAATCGGTATCCTGGATTTCAGGTGCATCCAAAAGCGTGACGTTTTCTTCGACGGCTTCCTCAGAACCGAGGCGGAAAGCATCTGTCCAGCGTCTCAGTTCAATCAAGCCTTTCGTATATTCCATCGTTTCCTGCTGGATACTCGGCTGTGATACCGCCTGCCAGTCGAACTGGTTGATGATATCGGTAGAATCATAGGAATCATGGATGAAGTAAGGATCCTCGAACGGATTCCCGTTTTCATCTTCCATATAGGTCCACTTATCTTCTGGAACGCCATCGACTTTCCACTGCTTCGTGCGGCCGTATTCCTGACCGGCATGAAGGAAAGAGATTCCCTGACTTGTCAGAATCATAGAGTTCCCGAGTCGGATCCGTTTCTGGATTTCCTCTTCATGCTTCGCCGGATCTTTTTTAATAGACTGCGCGATGACATCATGAAGCGTCAAGTTGTCGTGGGCTGCGATGTACTGAACGATATCGCCCGGATCATCTTCTGTCACATTGCCAGGCTGACCTTTGATATTGTTAAAAATGGTATCGATGTTACGAGCGCCGCCTGTAATGAAACGCGGTTCCCCTTCACTTCCGAAACCGGACTTCAGTTCATTCCTGATCTCATCAGAAAAGACAGCGACTCCATCTGTTTCATCCATCCAATCCTGGTCAGCAGGTTGAACGCCTTCTCCACCGTTATCGCCGGCATACGTTCTCCAACCTTCTCCAAGCATCAAAATGTTCGGGTTCAAAGCTTCCGCTGCGTCATAAGCGGCTTGGACACTTTCTGCATCCAAATCACCCATCAAATCGAAACGGAAACCATCGACTTTAAATTCATCGACCCAATATTCAATAGAGTCGACCATAAGCTTGCGGGACATTTCGTGAGTCGTTCCCACTTTTCCTCCGCCGTAACCTGTTTTGGTATTGCCTTCCTCATCCATGAAGTGATAATAGTTCGGGACAAGGTCTTCCAGGATGCTCACTTTGGCTGTGTGGTTGTAGACGACATCCAAAATGACGCCCATCTTGCGTTTGTGGATTTCATCAATCAGCTGCTTGAACTCTTCAATTCTTTCTTCCGGATCTTCCGGACGCTCGGAATACATGCCGGAAAGAGCGAAGTAACTGTGAGGATCATAGCCCCAGTTGTAATTGTTCCCTGAAGCGGAATACTCACGCTCACGTGTACTGCTGTCGAGCTCATCCCCGAAATAATACTTCATGACAGGGAGCAGTTGAATGTGTGTCACACCCAGTTCTTTTACATAATCCAATTTTTCTACAAAAGCATTGAACGTGCCGAACTGGGAATCCAATTCACCTTCGATGCTCGGGTCAGATGTGAAGTCACGGACGTGTGCTTCCCAAATGATTGCATCTTCACGCTTTTCATAGCCTTTGATTTTGGCAAAATCAAGTTTAGGCCCGATGTCTGAAGGATCGACGATCGCCGCTTTTCCTACATCATCGTTATCCTCATTGTTTGAAGCCGCCATTGATTTAGCGTAAGGATCGAGGGCAAGTTTTTCTTCTCCATACGCCTCGATCTTATATTGATAATAGTAGCTGTTGAGGTCTTTGATACCCGTATTATCCTCATCCAACGTCACCGACCAGACGCCATCGTCCCCTTTTTCCATCGGGATATCACGGTTCCCGACTTCATACTGGTCGTCTTTATCATAAAGAACGACAGAAACATTCGTCGCCATCGGGGACCAAAGCTTCAGTTCAGCTGTCCCGTCGTCATGTAACGTCGCCCCGAGGTCATCCCCGTCATATGCGAACCTTTCATCCATCAGCTTCCAGTCGACCATCACATTCGTTTCTTCTTCTCCATATTGGATGGTGTACGTCTGAGTAAGATCCAGCGCTTCTGCGGTTTCCAGACGAACATCTTGTCCATCCACCTCAGTAGATTCAATGGCGATGCGCTCTCCATCTGCGCCCTTCAGAACAAATTCAGAACGATCGGCACTTTCAATGACCTGGCTCATCTTCGCTGCAATGAGTGTGTCGTTCTTGATTTTCGCCGACTCCACGTAAGTCGTCAGCACAGGTTCTTCCAAATAGACTTCCTCCTTACCTTGGACCAGCCAGAACTCCGTTTCACCGGTCGTTGGAAAACTACGATCATTCGGAGTATCTTTTAGATCCCCCTTATGTACGATAAAGTTCAATCCGTTCTCGATGTCGATGACCGGGATTTCCACAGACATTCCGAAGTCCGTTTCAGTCGTAAACTCCACCGGGTCCGACCAATCCGTCCCTTGTTCAATCGCAGGATTAGAACCATCCTGATTCCATAGATGCAGTCCCCAACCTTCGTAATTTCCATCTAATCGCTTGTAGTTAATGGTAACGGTTTCATTTGTTTCTGCAAAAGTCTTTGTTGAGCTGACCGACGTTAAAGATGTCGGACTCGCCAGCAAGAACACAAGCACGATGCTGATGACAACTTTCCACCACTGTCTCCTCATCCTCAAATCATTCTCCTCCTTTAAAGGTTTTCTGAGTGCCATGCACACCTTTTAGTGCAAACGCTTTCACAAACCAATATACCATAGATTTCCTGAATGTGAATAAATGTTCAGAAAATGATTGAAAAGGAAACGATTGTCCTGTTTCTATAGTCCCAAGTTCTAAACCTCTGTTCTTTGAATACATTGAAGGAGGATTAACGGGAGGTGTTTGTATGTCAGCAGCACGTGTTCTCATGTGGGTCACCGCCGCTTTAGAAGCATTCTTAGGCATCCCTTTTATTGGAGGAACCTTCGTCATCTCATTATTTTGGACTCCCCTGGCCGTCATGCTTATTCTTCATATCATCACCCTTGTGCTTTCCCAGCAGAAAGGAAGGGAAACGAGAGGAAGTATCCTCGGCATCGTCACCTCATGTATCGGCTGGGTACCTTTCGTCGGTATGGTCATGCACATTTTGACAGCGATCTTTTTATTCATTGATGCAGCAGAAGCGGATCCCGAACTGGAAAAACAGCCGGCATAAAAAGGCGCCTCATAGCGAGGCGCCTTTTTTCAATAGAGTTCTAATTTTTGCTGTTCGTTATGAAAAGCCCGGAGTAAGACCAGGAACACAATCTCAAGGATAATCATGACGGCTATTCCTATGATAAATAACGGGATAACCGTGTTTTCCGGAAGGTTCATAGAGAAAGGCAAGAGCGCGTAATAAAGGATGTGAGCAGTTAGATAAAAACTGAATAGCTTGCGTGCTCTTACTTGAAGATCCTCTTCTTCCTTTTTCTTCGCCCAATCGATGAACACCTGAAACAGATAAAAGACCAGCACCAGTTTGAGCACTCCTAACGATTGATGGTAAATCGTAGGAAGATCGAAACCCATAGTCACACCCCCTGCTGTTCCTGAAGGCTGGCCTAAAAAGGCTTGCGGAATCGCAATGAGACTGATGATCAAGGCGGTAGTTCTCGCCCCCTTCATCCCTTTCAAGTTCCCCTCCATTCCATTCAAGGCACTTAAAACTAGGAGATACCCGATGAAATCAGCTAAAATCTCAATTTGGCCGAGGTGGATGTCGATTAAAACAAGCAGCAGACCTCCGAAGATCCGGTGAAAGGGATTCATTGGCTCCCCCTCCTTTCGATGAGGAGTTCCATCTGCTCTGGCGTGAGCTGCGGGTCATTCGTTACGTAGAATGGCTGAGTGAATGGGTTGCCATTTTCCGTTGTACCTGCCATTTCAATTTCATAAGAATAAGCGCGAATCGCGTCCGGCTTTTCTTGCATCGTCAGCCTGATCCGGTCTCCCCGCTTCATTTCAATGGGAAATTGGACTTCTTCCAATGGAGCACCAGCCACGCGGCTCCATTCCTCATTCAGTTCTTTGTTGTGCGTGCGCGGTCCGCCCCCATCCGGAGTACCTGTTGTACCGATTGACGGGGTGTACAATTTCTTCTTTAAATCTTCATCAACTTCAGGAAATGGTGAGGTCATCGATTCTATTTTCAAATCCTCAACGACCGTATAAGAGCGAAACGAGCGTCCATTGCTGCTGCTTGAGCTTGATTGTTGACGAAAAATTCCATTTCCCTCTCTATGTTGACTGGATGTAACCTTGCCAATATCCGCTACGGTTGTTTCCCCATTATTAAAATGAATCGTAGCTTGTCCTTTATGATCGACACTCAACTCCCTCATTTTCTGCTCATCAAAGACTACACTTTTCAGCAAATAATGTGAGGACCTGCTTTGAATATCCGGCCCATAGGCAGGATTCTCATTTTGAAACGCATAATAATCCGATTCCGCATGTAAAGTCGTTCCATCACTAAACTCTACACTCCTGACACGTGCCGGATTATCTCTATTGGTTAAGTAATAAAGCTCGAACATCCCGATTCCACCGTAAAAGTGTTCAAGAAAAACTGGTTCCTCCAATTGCTTGGATTGATAGAACCAGAGATTACCTCCCCAGCTGATTAAAACGATCAGCAGAGCAATCATAAATGTTTTTCCTTTCATATGTATCTTCCTAACTTGTATTCTTTTCGTTATGAGAGGTTCAGACTTCCTTGTGCGCTGTCCGGGCTTCTTGCGCGCGGTCCCGGGCTTCCTGCGCGCGTTCCAAGGTCAGGGTTTCCTATTCCAACCGCGATTGTCCTGAAAAACACCTGAAGAACAGACCATCCTCATGTTATGTACAATCCTGACGTTTGATCCAACCTACCACCACTAAAAGAGACTGATGCTCTTCATATCAACACCGTGATGATTGGAATGAAAGCAAGGAGAATGTAAAAAGCCGCGTATTTCCTTTGTTCATCCATCCAATTTTGTATGCCGAGTAATAAGAAAAGTCCTCCTATGATAAGCGCATTGGTTTGGGAGGATGGGTTGAAATGTTCATTAAAGAGCCTGACCATCATCCAGATCATGGCGATGACACCACAGAGGGCGATGAAAATCCGAAATGCTTTCATGCGGCCATGCTCCTTGTTTCTATGTATTCCTCGTAATAATACTCTTTCGCTTCCCACTTCTTCTTCCCGTCCCGGAACCCTGTCACAAGACCAACCACTAAGAAAATGGCCCCCATGATCCATGAGGCGTTAGCACCTAGAATCGCAGGTAGTAAAATATCCAACGAATTGGTCACAGATGAACGTAGCTGGAAAAGCGTTCGACGGTCTCTCCAGCGTTCATCCCAAATCCGCCACAACTCTTCATTCGTTTTCCTGCTCATGTACGTTTCATAGAGGAAAAATCCATAAAACACGACCGCGCCCAAGTAAAAGAGACCTGGAACTTTATCGAAAAAGATCTGCCCTAAGCCGATACATAAGGCCATAATCAAAAATAGATGCCAGACCGATTTACGGGCTTTGTTCCTAATTTTTTTCTGGTCCACGCTTTCTTTTTTTAGTGCTTCTTCCATTCGAACCCCTCGCGATCATATGTAATCAGATAAATATGAGACCATATAAGGAGATGCTAAAAATGAGGACGCAAAGAGTAATCGTAATCATCGGTTCTACTTTCTTTCCCTTTTCCCTCATATCCCGCACTCTCGTAATAACGACCGAAGGTGCCAGGAAAACCCATCCCCATTCTGCTCGGAATGGGAGATCGGTGAACAGCATCAATAGAAAAATAAGAACGGCGGCACCAAAGAGAAAATGCCCCAGCCATCTCCAAGTTTTTTTCAAATCGTTTCCTCCTCTACTACACAGGCTAATAACAATGGATGTTCTATTTTTATAGAAACATGGCCCTTTTCAAAGAGAACTTATTGGACGGATGAAGTACACTTCAACCTTCAACTCCATAATAAACTGTACAGAGAAAACCCAAAAATACATACGCTAAATGCAATAGCAAGTACCGGTTCGATTTTCTTCCCATTCTGGATGTCTTTTACTCTCATAACCACCACGGATGGCACGGAACAAATCCACAGGAACTCCCATCGGAAAGGGAAATCCGTAAACAGCGGTAGGATGAGGGCTAAAAAACCAGCGACTAGAAAAATAATCCCTACTCTGTCCCAAAACTTGTACATGAAATCCCTCCTCAACGCTCCACCGGTCCCATTGTAACAGAAATTTCCGTTTTTATGGAAAAAAATAACCCTTCCTGGACTAGGAAAGGTTACGTTTCATCGACCGGATAGACCCCGTCTTCATCATGGATTTCATCCCCGCTGATCGGTGGATTGAACACGCAGATCATCCGCATATCCGTTTTCGCCCGCAGAATGTGCTCATCATGTTCATCGAGGGCATAAAGGACGCCCTGTTCGATCGGCCATGTCTTTTGATCTTTGAGTGTGACGACTTCTCCCTCCCCTTCGATACAATAGACCGACTCCAGGTGGTGCTTGTACCAAATATGCGTTTCCGTACCGGCACGGATGATTGTGTCATGGACCGAATAGCCCATGCCGTCTTTCTTGACGATCAGGCGCCGGCTGTTCCACGTCCCTCCGTCAACATCCTGACTCGTCCCAATCACATCTTTCAGAGCTACAACCTTCACTGGATCTCCTCCTTCTTTTCCAATCTATTCCCTATCCATAAGAGTAGAACGCGCCCTTTTCCAACCTTTATGTAAAAAAATACACCTGGAGACCTACGAGAATTACACCTACAGACGCTGAGCAAAGGCGAAGGAAAAACCTATACTGGATGTAGATGAAAAAAAGGAGCGATCATGATGAAGAAAATTTACAAAACCTTGCTAGGTGCAAGTTCCTTGATGGCGCTGGCCGGCTGTTCATTCGTGCAGGCGGGTGAACAGGTCGAAGAGACACTCCGGGTCGAGCACGCGGAAGCTGAAAAACTGAATGTGGAGATCGATATGGGAGTCGGAGCGCTTACCTTAGGAACAGGAACGGAAGACTGGCTGGAAGGTTCCTTCCTATACCCTGAAAACCATTGGATTCCAAAGCTCTCTCATCGAAACGACACGATCAAACTTACGCAAACGAAGCAGAAAAAGAAAATTATGAACAAACAAAAGAGTGAATGGGATGTTCTCTTAACTAAAAACACCCCTCTCGACCTTTCCATCCAGACGGGCGCAGCAGAAACAACCCTGGATCTAACCGAAGCTAAATTGCACAACCTCTCGATTGAGGCAGGCGTAGGCGAATGCACGGTCGATTTATCAGGAGACTATGAGGAAAGCTTTGATAGCAAAATCCAAACAGGGGTTGGGGAAAGTATCGTGTACCTGCCTAAGAAAACAGGTGTGAAAGTCACCGCAGAGAAAGGAATTGGAGAGATTCATATGGAGGGTCTGACCAAGATGGGAGATTCATGGGTGAATGAAGCCTACGATTCCAGTGCCACACGCATCCATATCGATGCGGAAATGGGAGTCGGGGACTTGACGTTCATCGTAAAATAAAAAACCGCTCGTGCGATCCGAGCGGTTTTCCTTTTTCCAGTTCCACATCCCCTTCATGAACGGAGCCGTACTTGACGGGAGTTCTTCACCTTATACATTTCCTGATCCGCTTCATCGAGAATCGTTGCGAAATCACTAGCGCCGAACTCGAAATTACGTACTCCGATACTGATCCTGATGGGAATGGTGTGCTCTTCTATAAGAAAAGGTTCTTCGAACGCATGGTGGATGCGGCCACATAGTTCAGCCGTGCTTTCCCTATGCTGGATTTCCTGGAGAATGACGAACTCATCGCCGCTCAACCGGTATACCTGGCCTGTTCCCTTCACTGATTCGTGGAGGGCGAAAGCGATGTAGCGGAGCACTTCATCTCCCGTCACGTGCCCATATGTATCGTTGATCGCCTTGAAATCATCCACATCAATGAAAAGCATGGCGAATTCGCCGCTTTCCTCATCACTCAGGAAAAATTGCTGTAGCGCATGTCTATTCGGAATCCGTGTCAAATCATCATGTAAAATTGTGTTGTGGGAGCGTTCGAGGTTCGCCAGTGTCTTGTTGATGTTTGCATTCAGTTCCCCCACGATCCCTCCCGTGTGAAATTGACTCCGCGCCGATAAGTCACCGTTTTTGACCGAATTCAATACACGATTGAAGTGATGGATGAACATTTTTGTGAAGAAATAATAGATCAAATAATTGACGGCTCCGAGCAAAGCCCCTGCAAATGCGGAAGCGATCATAAAGAACACAAACTGTTCGCCCGGAATGGGGATGAACTGATCGAGGGTCAAAGAGAACCCTGTGCCCAGAATGACGCCAACAGCGATGTAGATGAAAAGCATCCATTGTAAGTAATTCGATTTCATAAAATGACGACCTTTCCAGAAGGGTAAGAGCTTACTTCTAAGCATCTAGTCTATTTGACCTGAGCACTTTGGCTCTACGATAGGAATTACCCCTCCCATCACTTCTGAAACCTTCCAATGTTCAAATGATGCCGGACAAGGATTCCGGTTCTCTTCCGAAGGTCCTACGACCTGCAGACTTGAAATTGTTCTTGCCCGTTTTTGTTTTGAGGTCTGTTGAATTTTACGATAAAGAAGCCCGGAACAAAAGTCCCGGGGTTTACATTATTCTTTGATCATGGTGATGAAAGGACACGCTTCTGTTTGAAAGGAAGCCTGTTCAACAAACCCCATGTTTTCATAAAGACGGATGGCCCGTTTATTGAAAGTGGCAACGGAAAGGCGGACGGGCATCCCTTCATTTTCCTTAAGGATTTCAGCAAGGACCGTTTTTCCAAAAAGGTGCCCGTGCCCCTGTCCCGTCAACGATGGATGCATACCGAGCCCCATGTCGACCGCAACTTCCGCGTAAACGCCATCTTTCTCCCCGGCCGGAACTTTCGCACTTTCCCCCGTACAAAAGAAGCCGATCAGTGCTCCTTCCTCATCCAGAACCGACCGATAACTTCCGTCCAACCGCTCGGCAAGTGCCTCTTCTGAGAGTTCCACATTGTAAAAATCATAAGGCGGCTCGTACGTCCACCGGAGAGATTCTTCCGCATATTCTTTCGTCATGGCTTGTACAGAAAGGTTCAAGCTGCTCCCCCCTCTTTCAGCACCAGTCCTTTTCGTATTGTTCCATCTCGGCAAGCATCATCTGCAGCCGAGATTTCTCCGGCGCTTTTGTTATTTTGTGTTTCTTTTCATACCGATACGCCCCTTTGCGGTGCGCTTTCGCCAGTTTTCCAGGGTGTTTCAGCCACGGATGCCTCGGCTCACTTTCCTCATACTGTCTCACGTTCAGCAGAATGTCCATGTGCTTCCGGATGATGCGCTCCCGGTGATGGCGGTAATAATCGGCACTTCTGTTTTTCATACGATCCACGTCCTGTTCCTCGAGATTTGACACGATCCCGTAAGGAGGCTCAAGGAATTCACCCTCTCCCTACAGGAACGTATCAAATGGCGTGGGGATCCTCATGACTCTGCACCTCTTTCTCTGCATCAGGCAAGCAGACACTCGTGTTCATAAAGATACGCATACCTCAAATCGATGAAAAGGAAGTGCTGATCCGTCAGCGGGAAACTGAACGTCCTCACCATTTCCTTCGTTTCGATATCGGAATAAAGACCAGAAAGCAAGCCAGTATTGAGCGCTTTCATCTGCATCACGTTTTCAAGGAAATAGGGACGGAACGCCCAATTGGATCCGCGTTTGTGCGGTTCCAACTCCCATACATCGGTCTTTTTCCTGAAGTTCGAGGATACTTGCTGACCGTCGATGTGGCAGACGAACATCCGGAAGCTCTCCTCATCGAACTCCTCGGTGATGCCTTCGATGAAAACGTCGGATTTCTTCGGCCCTTCCCACTTGGGCAGAAGGTTCTTCACTTTTTTCTCCCATGCTCTTATGAAATCATGGCGCTGCTGCAACAGACTCTTTTCACGCTGGACATAGCCGGCCATCTTCCCCCCGATATCGAGAGCCAGTGACTCCCGGGTGACCGGTTGGAAAGACGGATACCCAAGATAGAAGCCCTGGTAGTAGCGGCTGCCATGTTTCCATGCGAAATAGAGCTGGTAGTCATCTTCTATGTTTTCAAAAAGGAGCGCCGCCCCAATACGGTGGGCAAGCATCGACAGCGAGAACATGATGTCATGGAACGTGTCGCCGTTTTGCTGGCGGATGATTCTCGAATCGATTTTCAAAATATGCGGCTCCAGCTGGCGGATGCGGTCGATGTTCGAGCTCTTCGCCCCGACATGATCGACAGCGATCTGGATGCCGTAGGTTTTGTAGTAGAGAAGCAGATGGTTCAACGTCTCGAACTCCTCATCAAAATCGTGCTCGGTGACTTCGATGACGACCCGCTTCATATCCAACCCTTTTTGCTCATATTCAAGAAGCGATTGCAACAGGTCGTCCCCGTCATTGATCATCAGCTGTTTGGCATTGCGGTTGATGAACAACAGCCCGTCGGTCCCTTTTTCTAAAATCTGGTCGACGGCAAGTCTCAGCACATGTTGATCGACTTCGACTTTGAATTCTTCCGGAACATCAGGGTCAAGAAAAAAAGGACCGAGACTGTGCCACTTGCCATTTTCTTCGTAACGCGCCAGTACTTCATGGCCGATGACGTCCTGATTGATGGCGCTGACGATCGGCTGAAAGACTGGTCTGATTTTATGTAAGTTGCCTAAGATATCGAGTGGATCCATGTGTCCCCCTCCTGCTTTTCTTTATCTGTACCCATTATACATGATTCTTCTTTCTTTGAATAAAAGATAACCCAACAGGGAAAAGAAGAAAACCATGATTGAAATTTCTTTACGAACTAGAAACTTCCTAAATACCATATACACGACCATACTATTCGTCTGATAGAGTCATATAATACGGGGAAGTCTTGAAAGGAGACTGACTACTATGAAAACTGTTGTCATAGATGCTGGTCACGGAGGGTCTGATCCTGGTGCAACCTATCGCGGATTCCAGGAGAAGACCTTTAATTTGTCTATCGCCATGAATGTCCAACGCATCCTTTCGATGAATTACCAAGTGAGAGTTCTCATGACACGTACAACAGACGCTACGGTATCCCTTGCGGCCCGTACAAGTCTCGCCAATCGTGAAAATGCCGACTTTTTCCTATCGATTCACAACAACGCGGCTGGAGGAAGCGGATTCGAAACGTATATCTATAACGGACCGCTCAGTCCCAATACACGCACCTATCAAAATATCATCCACGACTCCACCTACCGCGCCATCCGAGGATATAATGTACGCGATCGTGGGAAAAAACGTGCCAATTTTTATGTAACGAGGGAGACCGATATGAGTTCCCTGCTCATTGAAGTCCTTTTCGTCGATAACCCTGGTGACCTGGCCCTCCTCAGAAATTCTGCTTTCATCAATGATGTGAGCCGCGGAATCGCAGAAGGTGTCGCGGATGCGCTCAATCTATCAGAAATGCCGTCACCTCCCCCAACACCGAACCCCGACGTTTTGTACCGGGTCATCGCAGGATCGTTCCAGAACCGCGAAAATGCCGAACAACGGATCGAGTTGCTCGCCGCCCAAGGGTTCCCTGGCTTTGTCGTACCGACGACGATCTCAGGAACAACGTATTACCGAGTGCAAACAGGCGCTTTTTCTAATGAAGAAAACGCGAAAGAACAGGTAGAGCTTCTCAAGCGCATCGGCATTACGGATGCTTTCATCGTCAGAGGAGAAGATCCCCCTGCCCCACCACAGCCGGAACCGGAAGAGCCTGAAGATGACTTGTTCCGTGTGGTCGCAGGGTCGTTCAGAAACCGAGAGAATGCGGAAGAAAGAGTCACGGCTCTCGCCCAGGAAAGCATCGATGGCTTTATCGTCCAGGCGGAGATCGACGGTCTCACGTATTACCGTGTTCAGACCGGAGCCTACGCTGACAGGGAAAACGCAGAGGCCGAAGTGGAACGCCTCGAATCCATCGGCATTACAGGTGCCTTCATCACCGGCGGAGGGTCAACGCCACCGACTGTGCCGGACCCTGAACCCGAGCCAGAACCGGAACCACCTGTAGACGACGGGGGCTACAAGATCCTCGGAGATATGTATTTGACAGCCTGCCAGCTCGATGCTTACGCGAAAACCGTCAACCCTGACGCTCCTGACCTCGGCCGCTTCTATTTGAAATATGGAGAAGCATACGGCATCCGCGGCGACGTCGCTTATGCCCAGGCCCTAAATGAAACCAACTACTTCCGCTTCACTGGAGATGTGCGAGCGGACCAGAACAACTACGCTGGCATCGGTGCGACCGGTGGCGGCGTTCGCGGAGCCACTTTTGAAACACCTGAAGAAGGCGTCCATGCCCACATCCAACACCTTTACGCCTATGCATCAATAGAAGCGATCCCTGCAGGACTTGAAAAAGTCGATCCGCGCTTCGACCTCGTCACCCGCGGCATCGCACCGACGTGGACCCGCTTGAACGGCCGGTGGGCTGTTCCCGGGGATACGTATGGACAGCTGATTTTGCAGCTTCATGAGCGGAATATTAATCATGCGCTTGAAGAGATGGATGAGCAACGCGTGCAGTTGAATGATGTGCTTGATGAGATAAAAAAATGAGCCAGTCTCCTACTCTAGGAGTACTGGCTTTTCTATTATTATAAGCTTGTTGCCATCCAAATGAGTAAAAAAGCAAATCCTACAGCAGCCACGAGGTGAACACCATTTCCCTTCGTTATTCCTTTTGCTATATCAAAGTCTCTAAGAATAATGGCTCCCCAACCCGCTGAAACCAATAGAATAATAATGACTGACATAAGCGTATCATTCATAATAGCCCTCCATACTATTCTTTAGGACTCTATTACCTGGAGAGGCTACTGACAAACCCTTTTGGTCCATCATATACCAGTTAAAGGAGAAATATATGATCTAAAGGCATCAATAAACACCTTTAAAGATACAATCCAGCTCTTCCCCTTGCACTTTTCACGCGATACCATTAAAGTATATAATGGTTCAAATCCTGCCTAAATGGTAATGGATATAATAGAAACAATACATTTACAAAAATACTATGATTATTTTCAATAAAGAAAGGGTTCAGATAGATATGAAAGAGAATTTCTGGCATGAGTTGCCGAAACCGTTTTTTGTCCTGGCACCGATGGAGGCCGTCACGGACGTCGTGTTCCGACACGTCGTGAGTGAAGCGGCGAGACCTGACGTGTTTTTCACAGAGTTCACGAATACGGAAAGCTACTGCCATCCAAAAGGAAAAGACAGCGTACGCGGGCGTCTGACGTTCACAGAAGATGAACAGCCGATTGTCGCCCACATTTGGGGAGATAAACCCGAATACTTCCGTCAGATGAGTATCGGGATGGCGGAAATGGGCTATAAAGGAATCGATATCAACATGGGCTGCCCTGCTCCGAACGTCGCGACGAAAGGGAAAGGCTGTGGACTGATCCGCCGTCCTGATGTGGCAGCAGAGATCATCCAGGCATCCAAGGCTGGTGGACTTCCAGTCAGTGTGAAAACTCGTCTCGGTTATACCGAAGTGGACGAATGGCGCACATGGTTGAAGCACCTATTGGAACAGGATATCGTCAACCTTTCCATCCACCTTCGTACGAAAAAAGAAATGAGTAATGTCGACGCACACTGGGAGCTGATCCCGGAGATCAAGAAACTCCGTGACGAAATAGCTCCACACACGCTTCTGACAATCAATGGAGACATCCCTGACCGTCAAAAAGGACTTGAGCTTGTTGAAAAGTACGGCGTAGACGGAGTCATGATCGGACGTGGAGTCTTCCACAACCCGTTCTGCTTCGAAACAGAGAAGAAAGAGCACACGAGTGAAGAACTGCTCGACCTTCTGCGTCTGCAGCTCGATCTGCATGATAAGTATTCCGCAGAACTCGAGCCGCGTCTTTTCAAACCGCTCCGCCGCTTCTTCAAGATTTACGTGCGCGGATTCCGTGGGGCGAGTGAACTCAGAAATCAGCTGATGAGCACAGAATCGACGGATGAAGTCCGTGCTCTGCTTGATGAATTCACCGAGAACTCAGGAGTGAAGGAAGAACAAAGTTTTTCCATTTCTTAATTATTGCAACCAATTCCGAGAGAGAAAAGCCATCAAGGCTTTTCTCTCTTTTTTCATCATTGTAAAAACTGTGTCACGACATCCTGCGACCAGCACACATCCTTGTTCGTTGCTGATGCCTCGTTTTTGCACAGTACATAACCCTCAAAAGAGGATGGAGTAAATCCCTGGAGGAATAATTATAAAAAAAAGCATGGATCCCATCCATGCTTTCAATGCTTAGATATTAAGCTTCGAGTCCTGTGTAATGAACATCTCCATAAACACGCCCCAATGATGTATGCAGACGTTTAGAAATATTCTCAGCTTTTTCCATCGAGATATCGGTTTTAACGACGATCGTTTCGAAGTTTCTCTTCATACTTTTATTGGGCCATACATTCACGAAAACGTCATATAACGAGTCATCTTCCTCGGTCGCCTGCAAGTAAGAGATCGTGATATAGTTCCCGCCAATATCTTCTATTTTTTGTGTGATTTGATTGTAGTCCATAGGTTTCACCTCTAATAATAATTAATCTTTTGCTTCATAAGCTAAAGAATGCCTTTTCTACTATACATGAATTTGAGGGAGGAAGATAGTACGTTTTTGACCAATCATCCATCTCCTCTAAAGACAAAGCCACTGTAAAGTCTGTGACAGTCCTATCTGTCATTTCATCAAGACTTGCTCGTTGAACATTTTCAACGTTCATCATACAAGGTTCCTGTCAAAAGGAGTCTGGGGGTATGTGAACCATTAGCATTCCCCAGCCTAAAGTTTTAAAACTATTTGTTTCTTCAATTCCTCAAAGTGATCAGATTTAATCATTCCCCCCTTTTTTCATTGGCATGGCGTCCAGTTTCTGATGCTTGATCTATATTTTCGGTTGCCCTTCATGGATCTTTTCCCTTAAACATTTTATGTAGTTCTAAGATAGCAAAGCACCAAACATCTTCCTCGCTGATATTTTCGAAACATCTCCATAACCTCTTTTGATTATGCTTATCAGAAAGGCGATAATTAAGGTATTTTTGAGAAGGGAGTTTAGGTAAGAACAAACAAAATGGAAACCTTATTCCCTCCCAGTTAAAGCCTTTCACTATCCTATAATCGTATGGTCTACATCCATTTGAATTTCTTTTCCTATATGATAGAGAGAAGATCGCTTTCCATATTCACCATGGCTCCTACCATTAACGTCACTCTTTCCCCCTAAACCAAGAAACTGCTCGGAAGGCTTGAAGTGAAGACCAACCACTGGGATCTTTGAACGAGAATAAGTACTCAGTTGATACCTGGCTGCCGGGAAATCATCCACTGATTTTACCTCACCAAATTTTCCATTCGTATTCATTGTATCAAACCTTTTACAATGTTCACGCCCTAAAACCACGATTAACGATGGGGCTAAGAAATCGAGTGTTTCTACTAAGAGGTTTTTAGTAAACGCTGCATGTAACAGTTGCTTTTTTTCACGTAGCTTTCCCATCTGTGATTTAGTGGGAATAGGAAAGAAATCTGTATGAACAACGGGCGTGTAAGCGTTGGTTTTATACAAAGAGCCTCGCATGCCATTTAAGAACCCTTCCAGTTTCGCTCCGTTTTCTTTTCCAAACCAATTGCGGTACGCCGTATTCCTATGAAAATATGTACGAAAATACTTGATGGATGCTTTTAACTGTTGTTCATCCTGTTTGTAATCCTCTAAAGAAACCCCTTCACTCCTAATGTACAATCTTGATTGACTTCCCGTTAATAACTTCTTGTCACGTCCTAGAAATTCTCGTGACGAAGGGTTTGTTCCGATTGTTACGATATTACCTGGCACATTTTCACCGAACCAAACGACAGGAGTGGCTCGATCAATGAACTCCCGCTTAAAAGGTGTTCGATTGAGTTCAATTTGAACATTGGTCGCTTTTTTTAGAAGGGACATTGCCACTCGCATCTCACTCATAGACATGGATGATAAACCTATTTTAAACACTCCTTCCATTCATATTCCCTACTTCTTTCTCATAACCTCTGCATTCTTCACGAAGTAAAGGAACATTCACCTTTGATCCTGAAAAAAATGCTCTAAACTCTAATACTTACCTGATACCCTGCGTAAAGAAAACTTAATTTCTTCAATATGCCACTCTCGTTTGTATCTGAATGTAAAAAAGCCATGCTGAGTTATTCAGCATGGCTTTTTGATTCATCCTTTTAAAGGGTGCTATTGCACATTATGTACTCCGTGCTTAACGTAGAGGAACCTTTTTATTTCTTCTCGATAGTACTCTTGGAATAACAGCAGTTCTTCCTCAGATAAAGGAGCTTCTTCCCCTCTCCTTCTCTTCAGTACTTTTTCTATCGTAGAAGAAAAAGAAGAACGCATCGCCCGCCGTCCAGCTTCATCCTTTGAGTAAATCTTACCCTCTTCCAAATAGAGATAGACACGTAGGATATTCAATACAGCATAAACAGGATCATCCAACACTTCGTCCAAACAATCCTCATAGTCATTCAGAATCGAATCCAGGTAGTCCTTTTCAGGAATCGAAGGAAACACCTCCGTAATCGGCCTCCCGAACAGAACACATCCTTTATGAGAAAGGATGGTTACATGGGCCGCTAAATCCGGGTCCGTTTTCTCATGATGATTTGAATATGTAACTCCACCGTTCAAAAACCGTTCCCGCCAAGCTTCGCTATAATGGTAGTCATAAGGACTTGGATGCTGCCAATGATTGAGTTGATGTTGATTCATGAAGGAAATTTCAATTGGAAAGGGAGATCCTGACTTTTCTAATAAAAACCCTGTGACCTGTTCCGCGTCTTCCTTACTCATGGGATGTTCCGTCACGACAATCAGGTCGACATCACTCCGTTCAGGTATGAACCCGCCTAAAACGAGCGAGCCATGTAAATAAACGCCAACTAAATTCTCTCCGATGATTTCATGGAATTTCTCTGTACATTCTACGAGAAAAGAATCGATCATTTCTCCGCCCTCCTAAACCTTTTGAAAATGGGTGTCTTTAAAACCGCTGGGATACTTCAAGCCGTAACCAAACATCCTGTCCATTCCGTTATGAGCTGTCCAAATGAGACTGATCATCAGGAGCCAATCGACAGAAATAGTGATGGCCACCAGGAGCAAAACGACAGGTAGGACGTAGCTATGAGAGATATTATAGATGACTGCCCCTGCGCTTTCATTTACTAGATAGCCGAGCATGGAAATGTCGAACACCAATAAAAGAAAGACAAAGGCCAGCCAGCTGAAATCGTTTTGCTGGTAGAAATACATACTTGCAATTAATCCGATGGCACCCTCTACATGCAGGAGAAATCTCGGCATATGATCCCCTCCTATACAACATTGACGATATCAATATCCATCCATTCCTATTCCGATGGAAATCCTTGTATGACAAAGATATCATTTTTCCTTGAATAAAACTCGATACTTTTACGAGATTTACAATTTTTAATAGAATCCGCCCTCTCTTCTACAAGAAAAGCAGAAAAGCCCTCCTGCTTTCAATGAAGCTGGAGGACTTTTTTCTAGTATATCTATTCTATAGGAATTCCAGTTCATTCGATGGCAAGTGAACGGCAACCTTTTTAATCTGGTAGTGATCCGTTTCGAGAATGGTCCAGGAGTAACCTTCATTTTCTATTTTCCCTTGAGGATGAACCTCCACATTGTGCATCTGCAGCCATCCACCAATCGTATCGATCTTTTCTCTTTCCCGGAATGAAATATTCAAGGCCTCCTCGATCTCCGAAAGCAGGGTCTTTCCATTTATGTGATAGAGGTGTTCTTCAACCTTTTTAATATCCACGGTTTCAGTGGTATCGAATTCGTCACGGATATCACCGACGATTTCCTCTAAAATATCCTCCATCGTCACCATTCCAGCGCTTCCCCCATATTCATCAAGGAGCAGGGTGACATGAACACGTTCTTTCTTCATGTTCATCAACACGTTCTGAACAGGTGTATTCTCAAGCATGAACGGGATCGGCTGAATGTATTCTGATAGCGAGATCTGATCCCCATCATAATCCATAAGGAGCTTTTTAACGTTTACGAACCCGATAATATTATCTTTATCCCCATCTTCGGTGACAGGGTATCGGGTATGTTTATACGTTTTAATAACGTTCATTAAATCCTCATGGGTCATATCTTTCGTTAACGTCACCATTTCCGTACGAGGTACCATAATATCCTTGGCTAATCGTTCATCAAAAGTGAAAATCCTCTGCATATAGTTTAGTTCGGTTTGATTGATTTCCCCATTTTGATAGCTGTGTGCCATGATAATTTTCAGCTCTTCTTCCGAGTGGGCTTGATCATGAACGGCTGGTTCAACGCCAAAAATACGGAGAAACATACGCGCAGATCCATTTAGTGTCCAAATGAATGGAAACATGAGTTTCCCAAACCAATAGAGAGCGGGCGCCAATAACAATGTCATTTTTTCTGCAAATTGAATCGCTAACGTTTTGGGTGCCAATTCCCCGATCACTACATGTAAGAATGTAACGAGGGAGAATGCGACAACAAACGAAACAACAGCGGCCAAAGCTTGTGATATGCCTAGGTTATCAAATAAAGGATACAAAAGCTTCTCTACGGTCGGTTTCCCTAACCAGCCAAGACCTAAGGCTGTGACCGTGATCCCCAGTTGACAGGCAGAAAGGTAATAATCCAGATCTTCCGCTACCTTTTTTGCTTTCCGTGCCTTTTTATTTCCTTCATCGATTAATTGGTCTAATCGTGACATCCTTACTTTGACAACGGCAAACTCTGAGCCTACAAAAAAAGCAGTCAAAACGATTAAAAGCACCACTAAAAATAAATTCATGACGAGTTGAATATCCAATAAGTCCCCAAAAAGCAGGGATTCACCTCCATATTTAATGATCCCTCAGATGGATCCAGTACCTTTTATGACTAATTTTCCCTTATTTAAAAACTGATTTATCATTCATCTGCATCTTAACACCTGATCTGCTTTCTCCAATCACACAGCTTTAAAGTCCGCCATTCAAAGCTAGAAGGTACATTTTCGGGAATGCGATTCAGGTAAAACTCATAAGAGAACACACACCTTGAACTTGTATTGATTTTTCCAGGAAATAAGAAAGAGGCTGAATTTCGGGTGCCCTAATCATAAAAATCAAATGCGTCTTCTTCAGTTTAGTTGCCCTCCTAAAAATTGAATGAAGCACTTTGTAAATCATATGCCATTTTTCTTTTTTTAACTTAAAATTTCTTGCTCCATAATAAAGGTTCATCATCGCCCGATGTAAAACTAAAAAAGACCTTTACCAATCAATGGTAAAGGTCTTTGGTATGTATGTATTTCAACCCTTTACCTAAAATGGCAAAGGTCTCGCAAACAACTCTAAGTTGCCAGTTAAGCCGGCGGCCGAACGACCACGTGATGTCGACATAACTGTAAGCTACTCCCCTTTGGAGTATATGAGCTTTTCTAAGCACAGTCTATACTCATAAACTGTAAAATTATCATACAGCATCCCTGGATGTTAATCAACTAGTAAATGTAAATAAAAGGAACAGATTCTCAATTTCCTTTCCATACTAAGCTCAAAATCGTTGGAGAGATTTATACAAGATGGTGAAACGTTGCACCACGTCCTTACGTATATCCATAATAAGTGCAGAATAATTGCCTCACGAATGAAAAATATCCCACGGCTCCCCTACCTCCTCTTCAGTAGGTGGAGACGTAGGTATATCTTAGTCTGAAACCCCATTTTGTGGTATTCTTGAAGTATCATAGATTCATTTAGTCGTGGAAAAAGGAAAGACGGAAAAGGGGCTGACGAAGCATGGAAAACCTCAACTCTTTTATGCTTGAGAATTTGGAAAGAACATTCATGCCACATACCTCCGAATATCAGCGCTACATCGATTTTCAAACGATGAGAGATATGAAGCAGGTGATCAAAGGGAAACGCCCTGTTTATTTCGATCTGGATATAGAAGAACTGGTAGAGATGAAGAAGAGATATATTATGGATGGGTTTTGGAACGGGGTCTTATTCTCCGCCGTGATTCCGAAGTCCAACACATTCCGGGGAACCCTCGAGTTTTACGGCAAGCCGCCGAAAATGCTGCTGGGCCGTTTTGAATGGATTGAAGAAGAAAAAGCCTTCCTCCCTACTTTTCTGAAAGAAGAATTCACGAGAAAAAAAGGACTCGGAGGCACACTGAGAGATTTTTCAGAGGTACTGTTCAAACATGTAAATACCTATGTCGAGCACATGGAAGTATCTGTAGAGAGTACAACATTTGAACATCCGGAGGAACCGATCTTCGAAAACTGGGACTTCCCGTTTCTCGAGAACCATCCTGATCTTCAACAGGAATGGACGTCTTTGAAGGAACGGACAGAGAAACAGTTCAGACGAATGGAAGAACTCGATATCGAAGAACAATACGCCCTTGAGACGATGATGGACAAAGACGTCCCTGAATTCATCGCCTCGTTTCAGCGATTGTCACATGAGAATAAGGAAAATCGGAAACATGAACTGGTAGAAACAATGTATGATTTGCAGAAGTTCATTGAAACACTGGAGCGTAAAGAAGAAGAAAGCCATAAGCAGAACTTTGCCAGAAGCAAAGGAATCATTGCTTCCAAATACAATAAGGAAGACGAAAACTTCCTCTCACGAGAGTAAACGGCCATTTTGTTTTTCTTAAAGCCAACGAATGACATACAGGAGGTATGAACATGAGTAAACATTCTCCCTATAAAGACAAAGAAGCGGAAATGAACCAACAGGACCTGAGAGAAGCGATGACGCTTATTGATAAAGAAGATATCGACCGCCTGAACGAAGAAGCCGAAGCCTACGCAGGAAGGTTCGACTCATCCAGAGATGATTCCCTATCTGATGTGATGAGAGAACTCGGAGACCTCGGAGAAAAAGAACAGCGCGTCGCCGGCGAAACGATGGAAACGTTGAAACGCCCGGTCAACGACCTCATGACCAAAGGCAACAACGACATCCCTGATTCGCTGAGAGAACTCGAAACGATCGTATCGGACCTTGATCCGAAGCGCACAGAAGGTAATGGCGTGCAGAAGTTCTTTTATAAACTAAGCAAAAAGCAGCCCATCGACCGCTACATGAAGAAATATGAAACGGTGGACTCAAAGATTGATATGGTGGTCCGCAGTCTCCTAGCCGGGAAAGACCGCCTGGAAGAAGACAGCGTCGAATTACAGCTGATTAAAGAAAATGCCCAGAAGCGGATTTATGACCTGGACAAGCAGATCTATCTCGGTAAGAAGCTGTTTGAGCTTTTGAAGGAAAAAGAAGCGACCGGCGAATACGATTTGGCCCTTCTAACCGAAGGAAAAGAGAAAATCATTACGCGGACGAGAAACATGACGCAGATAAAGAGTGTGCTGCATCAGAGTATTTCTTCTGTCGATATCATTAAGAAAAACAATGAAAAGCTGAAGGAATCGATCCGTAATGCGGTGACGCTGACCAAAAATATCATTACCGTTTCCGCTTCGATCCAGCTCGCCTTGAATAATCAGCGGAAAGTGATCGATACAGTGAACGGCGTCAATAAAGCGACCGAGGAGATGCTGCTTTCGAACTCCAGGAATTTGAAGGAGAATGCGCAAGAGACGACAGAGATGATGGAGAATCCGGCGATCAGTATGGAAGCTTTACAGGAGTCTTTTGATAACGTTTTTGATGCATTGAAGACGACGGAGCAGTCATCGGAGAGAATTATTGCTTCGAGTGAGCAGTTCATTGAAGAGATGGATGCTTTGAATGAGAATGTTCGGAAAAGATTGTCCCAGACTGGTAACCATAGAGAAAGAGCGCTTCGTGACTGAAGCGCTCTTTGTTTATTTGCTGGCTTATGCCATATTCGTATCAATGCTTGACCCTGTTCAGCTAAGTGATAACGCAAAAGTTCTTTCGTAACACTTACCAATCAAAGTCATGTTAGATGACAATTTAATTAACTTGTGAAATTTAGCACTAGGGAGTACTTACATCATACCGTCCGTAAGTTGAGAGCTTGTAATTTTTAGCACGCTGTGTGCGTATAATTCGTTAAATAAGCGTTTTGTTGAATCCTGTTGTAACATATTTAACTTGATTTCACAGTTTTTTTATTGAATTGCTTAGCAAATTGTTAGCATTTCAAGCAGATAATCTGTCAACATTGTTCACACACTCCACATGTCCGGAGTGTATGTGGCAATACATGAGATGTTGGTGGTAAACTTAAAATTTATTCCAATTTGGTATATACAGTTTATTTATTGTATTCTGTTATATTTTTTTAATTATGTTATAAACGATTACTATCTACTTCATATCCCGAGTTACTTAATTCTTTTACTAATAACAATTGCCATCCATTATATTGATCCATAGTAATATAAACTACACCAGAAATATCATTAGGAGTCTCAATTGATTCTTTTACAAGGGCAGCAACATTTTCCCTACCGATTTTCCCCATTAATAATCCATGTTCAAATACTACATTTTGCCTTGCTCTAGGCTGTAAATTATCCTTATCATCTTTTTTTCCACCAATGTCACACGGAGTGTATAACACAACCCCAAACCCAACATTTGAATACTCTTCAATTTTCTCAATAATTGTTTTTCCTTTACTTTCCTGTTCGTGAAGAATGATTGGAGTTAATCCTAATTTTTCAATAAACCTCGCTACTTCTATTTTTGCTAGATTATCACGACCATGCACAATAAACACTTTAGTTTTATCACTTTTGGAATCTACCTGATTATTCATTTGATTATCCTCTTGTTTATTAATTTTTTCGGTGAAATTTACTCGAAACCTATTTTGATCTACAAAAGATATGTTGCCTTGTCTTACAAGAGATTTTAATCCCTCATTAAAATCAATTATATCAGTCTCTCTAATGTTCCATAAAATACCACCGTAACCAATTTTTATCCAGTCAATTTTTAATTCATTAGTATTGTATTCCCTAGCTAATTTATTTACCCTATCACTTATTTTGTTTGCAGATACTTCACTGCCAAGTTTATCTGTCATTTGTGTCAACCTTTCTATTCTCTATTCTTTAACTAATTATTACTTTTAACCTTCCTATTAATCTAATCAGCCATTATATTAAGATTCTACTAGGTCTTTACTTAAGTTAAATATGATGGAAAATCATACTACATATATCTGAATCATTAGTTCATAATCATACCTTAATTATATCATTACTAAAGTTAAACATTTCCAAATAAATAGAAAAAAAAGCCTTTTGAAAGTTATGCTCCGTGTTATGCCGAGTCTACCGAAGCCACTACTCTTTAAAAGTTTATTTATTCCTATGTTGGTACCTGATCTCCAATGCGTTAATACTTTAGCTTAGCTGGGTTTGGTACTATTTATTGGAAAAGGTAAAGGTTTTTATAGTCGTTGCAAAATCTAATTAAGATGTAACTATCGTTTACATCGATTCGTAAAATAATAATAAGAACTTATGGGCCGAAGTTGACTCCTTAAGATAATTAATAATCTAGCTGTTAAGTGAGATATTGACTTACATCTCATATAGCAGGAATTTTCGTTTTTTTGTCGAATTAATGAGGAAATAATCTAATTACAGTTATAATACTATCGAACTATATTTATGATATCTGCTTAAAAAGGATGGGGATTTATGGTTAAAAAGAAATATGACTCTAAAATAGTAAGAAGCAAAAGTATAAAGGCTAAAAAGACTTCTATTAACGATCAAGTTGAAATTAGAACATCATTAATAGTGCCTTTGAGAAGAGAGATTGCAACGTGCATACTTATGAATCCAAGTTCAGCAGATAGTACTTATTCAGATGATACAATAAACTTTGTTACGAAATATATATATAAAAAAATTCCTGAGATTCATTGGGTAAGGTATTATAACCTTTACCCTTTTTATGAGCCAAAATCTAATAAGATTTATTCGCTTATTAATAAATTACCACAAACAGAATATTATTCTGCAATGAATAAAAATATACAAGAGATAATGAAATCACTTAAATCAACCAATCATTTGTTCCTAGGATATGGGCAGTGCAGTGGGGACTCTAATGATAAGGCAAATTATTATGATATTGAAACAAGTAAGTTGTTGAACGTAGTTGAGAATTATTACGAAGGAAATATTTATGTATTTGAAACCTCACAATCTAATAATATCCTTATCAAGAATAAGTATCCTAGACACCCTAATCCAAATAGTGAGCATTTTGCTATCAATCATCACAAGTGTCTTGTAAAGAATAGCTTAATAGTACTATAAAAATCAGTACTCCCCCTTTTCTACGTCGAAACATCGGGAGAGGGAAAAAGGAGCGGGACGTAAGAAACATGAGATGGTCAACACAAGTCAACTCACCATGAATAACCATTTCAACCACTACTAAGCCCGTCCTCTCGTACGTCAAACTTGGACGCCTATGTTGATAAGCTCGGTGATTGGCAGGGTGGTTCATATTTTTGAGAGTGCCTGACCCCCACTTCACTAAAGTGTTAACGGAATGGGGGCTGGAACTTCCTCAAAGGTTTATTACTTTTTCATAGAACACTTGTCTTCTTGTAGTTTTCCTACATTTTCGAAACTATTAAAAGCAACAGCCCATAACCATATCCCCACTCATAAATATTGGCTAACTTAGAACACCTTCACAAATTCCCCCCTTCACTTGATTCACAATAAATTCTGAAACCAGAACCCAAGCCCTGTTCCAATATAGTTTCCAAGGATATACCCCAGCGTACCAACAAGAAGAATCGGTACAATCAGCTTATGCCAGCCTTTGGCAATCGCCATAGCTGCAGCTGTTGTCGGACCTCCCATGTTTGCGTTACTCGCAAGAAGGGTCTCCTCTAAACTAAATTTAAACAGTTTACCTAATACCAGAGAGACTAGCACATTCATCAGAACGATGATTAAAACAAATACCAATAATAAAGGTGATGTTGTGACTACGATTGCGATGGATGCTGGTACCCCGATGACCACAAAGAATAAATAAATCAAGAACGTCCCAAGTTCCTGTGTTCCTTTGATGCTTTCGAATTGTCTCGGGAACAATGAGACGGCCAGCACGGTAAGTGTCGTAAGCATCAGATAACGATCACCGATGATACCACCCAGCACCTGATAAATGATGTTTATATCCTCGCCACCAGGTAGGACTCCGGCAAAAAAGTCAGCGAGATTAAAGGATACTGTAACAAGAGCGAATGCACTCGCCACACTGATAGCAATATCTTTTAATGATATTTCTTTTCCTTTCCAGAAAGAAGCGGCCTGCGTTTCACTCTCATCTCCAGCAACGTCCGACTCCACCTCATCAATATGAGGGGTTTTGAATTTATCGCGGAAAAATGAAAATGTCGGGATAGCCATTAGAACAAAGAAGAAGGTGGCCATCATCATATTGTCTGCAACAACGGTAGCCGAAACAAGGTCACTTGGTGTCTCGAATTTTGCGGCCATGGCTGCAAAGTTTACGCCACCACCCGTATAGGATCCTGCCATCATGGCACCGATTTTATCCAGATGGGGAATGTTATCTTTTAAGAGCATAAATGAGATTATGGTACCAGCAACAGTACCGATGGAGCTTAACAGGAAGATCGTCAGCATACGTCCGCTTTCCTGCCAAATTTTCTTGATATTCGCTTGAAACAATAATAACGGTATCGCCAACGGTACTACATAATTCCATACAGCATCATACACACTTGACTCAAGCGGGATTACATTTAAATTGGCTAATACCATGGCTCCGATTAATGCAATTATGGCTCCGGAAATTTTCGATGCCCATTTGTACTTTTGCTCCAAATAAATGCTGATGGCAGCCCACCCTGTCAGAAAAGACCAGAGCGCCCACGTATTGTCTGACGATATTAAAGTGTTATCCAATTTGTTCACCTCTCTTTAATTTTTAAAAGTCTGGCGTTGTCATAGCCCCAAAGAAAGTGCCTGCCCCCACTACACTTCACTAAAGTGTTAATGGTTTGGGGGCAGGCACTTTCAAGCTAACTTATAGCTATTTAATTAAAATATAAAATAGGCCCCCAACAGTGACCTGTAACTGCTAATCTATTATCTTTTTCTCTTTTGCTTCTTTAATAAGCTTATTGAATTCCGAGTAAGTTACATCAAGGGGTCTGGGAATTAAACGTAAATTCCCATTCTTGTCTAACTTATAATAAGCGAATCTGATTTCTTCACGATTCAACTCCTTTACAGTAATTAATTCGATAGCTGCAAACCTGTCCTCTTCAATTTTTACACTGGCACGTTTCCAAATGGTACAATAGTCTGTCTCGTGCTCTGGCTCCTTACTAGTCATTTTTTCTTTTTTAGTTCTCATTCCTTCTCTCCTCTTTTTTATGGATATGAACCATTTCGACAAAAGGAAGAAATTACCTGCAACTAATGAGTCGCAATCCGTTCTAAATTGAATATTCGTAGAGATGGACCAATTTATTCTCCTCATAATTCGAGAGGTCTTGGTAACGTAAGAAGAGCTCCTCGTAATTGATCACCTTTTCGTTCCTCGCAACCACATCAACCATGCATTCCCGAACTGCCAGCTTGGGGATCTTCGCCGTATTATATGTGCTGAAGGATAATACCAACGCAAGGGGGCGGTCACATTCAGAATGGAGTAAGATCCTTGGGGATGAAGTTTAGCAAACGGCCACACTGGATCGTCTAATCCATCATTCCACGACTTTTAACTTCTGAGGAAAAAGAAAAAGGCTGGCATACAGCCAGCCAAATATCGCTGATAATAGGAATTTTGATTCCGTTGTTCACAGTGAATTGTATCTATTTGTTAGTTGATTGCAAAACATCCCCTAAAGCATTTGTAATTACATTTATGGCGACAATCCCTACATAAGAAGCCCCTTTATCATAGGCATTGTTAGCCCCGATCGCATCATTAGCAACCGTACCTATTTTAATATTTCGCTCTTTGGCTTCCTTGTAAATCCTTTCTACAACCTTCCTAACTTCTAGGTGATTTGGTCCTTCCTCTTTATACCCCATATTGACCGACAAGTCTGTGGTTCCAATAAAAGGGAAATCTATCCCTTCAACATTGATAATTTCGTGAAAATTTTCTGCCGCTTCTAAAGTTTCGATGTGAGGAATGACTAAAATTTCTTCATCTGATTCATCTAAAAACTTTTTACCTTTTTCTTTTCCATAGTGTGCAGCGCGGTGTGAATAGGCTGCTCCTCTCCGACCTCTGGGAGGGTATTTTGCTTTTTCTACTGCTTCTTCTGCCTCTTCCTTCGTATTGATCATCGGTACTTGGATACCTAATGCTCCACGGTCTAATGCCTTCTGTACACTCGATTGATCATAGGAAACACGAACGATTGGCACAAGGTCAACGGAATCAGCGGTACGAATCATATCTTCCAATTCAGTTGTGCTGAATGCACCGTGTTCATCATCAATAACAACAAAATCATAACCAGCATACCCGATCATCTCCACTAGTGGCGGAGAATAAATCCCTAAAAAGCTCCCTAATACACTTTTACCATTCTCCAATTTTTCTTTCAGCGGATTCTTCAAAAGTCATTCCTCCCTTCGTTTTTTTCTAATAACCAGGCACGCAAAGCTCCGCTCACTGCCTCCGGCTGCTCTAAACTGCTCAAATGGCCGCATTGATCAATGACTTTCAAGGTAGAGTTTGGTATTAATTCTTCCATTTCTTCATGATAAGCCGGTGGGCACACGTTATCTTGCATCCCTGTCAATAAAAGAGTGTCGCACTGTAACTGCTCCAAGTTCTGTCTAGTATCTGATCTTGTAGCAACGGCTTTAAGCTGGCGTATATAGGCCTCAGGCCCAATCTTTTCTGCCATGCTTACTATGGTCGAGACTAACCTCTCATCCTGTTGTCGATTGGGATGAATCAAATTAGGCAATAATTTTTCTTTCAAGACTTCCATAAACCTTCCTTGTTCCACCAAGTGCTCGAGGTGATCCCATGTTTCCAATTGCTCAGGTCGGGGGGCATATGGATTCGAATTAAGAAGAGCAATTTTGCTGACGCGCTCTGGTGCTTGACGGACGACTTCCATCGCTACGATGCCCCCTAATGATAATCCAGCAATCGCAAAAGTATCTGGAGCTCTTTCCAGTACAGAGTGAGCCAGCTCCTTTATAGACGTAGCTACTGTAAGGTCAATGACAGTCATATCTGCAATGTCGTCAAGGCTTGCTAGTTGATGCTTCCATAAACGTTCATCACATAAGGTGCCTGGCAGAAGGAGTAGTGGGGTTTTGTGAACCATTACTTTTCTCCAGACCGAAGTTTTTCAGCTATTTGTTTCTCTAATTCTTCAAAATTATCAGGTTTGATCATTTTTCCTTTTTCATCGGCATGGAATCCATATTCCGAGGCTTGCTTAATGATTTCGGGCGCCCAGTATGGATCTTTCCCGTCATACACTTTGTGTTGTTCTAAGACAGCAAAGCACCAAGCATCTTCCTCGCTGATATTTTCAAATCCTCTCCATAACCCTGGAGGTAAAGAAATCATATCCCATTCATCAATAATCGTTTCCCCTTCTATTTCTTCTGGACCATCGCCCCAATAAAAGCGCCACTTTCCAGTCAATGGAACAAAGGCCTCAATATAATCGTGGCTATGAAAGGCCGGGCCATTTCCAGGCGGTGCCTTCACCATTCCAATTTGAAAACCATGGGGTTCTGTAATTTCCGGAGAATATTTGTCGTTTTCACTGGCTGTATCACCGATTAAGGCATAATTTAATCGTTGGTGCCCAGGGATGATGCTGTCTATAAACATTAAAGGAATCGATTTTGATTTTAACTCATCAAAGCGAACAATCCAGTTTTTCTCCATTTCTTCATTAGTTACGGATTTTTTCACTTTCGGCTGTTGATTTTCCATACAATCCTTCCTTTCCGATTCTATGATTCATTGTTTTTATTTTTACTGAGACTGCTCCCCTCCCTAACTGCGGAGAGGAACTACTTTTTTATAATTTAAATGTGATGAGTTTCATTTCTGTCATCTCTTCGATAGAATACTTGATCCCTTCACGTCCTGTTCCGCTGTTTTTCACTCCTCCATACGGCATTTGGTCTACCCTGAATGTCGGAACATCATTGACCATCACGCCGCCAACCTCAAACTTTTCAGCTACCTCAAACGCTTTATTTACAGATTCTGTGTAGATGCCCGCTTGAAGACCATATTCTGAATCGTTCACTAGAGAGATCGCTTCATCCAACTCTTTATATTTTGTAACCGTTACAATAGGAGCAAAAGCTTCTTTACAATTGACTAGGGAATTCTGATCCGTCTCTGTGAAGACGGTCGGCATGAACATATTCCCCGATCGTTTCCCCCCTTCAACAATGGAAGCTCCCGATTGAACAGCTTCTTCCAGCCATTCTTCTATCCGTACCGTTTCATTTGGATGTATAAGAGAAGAAAGGTCGGTTTCCTCTGAAAGGGGATCGCCCAATACCAGTTGTTTTGTTTCGTTAACAAAACTTTCGATGAAATCTTCATAAAGAGCTTCTTGTACGTAAATACGTTGAACAGAAATACATACTTGACCAGAATAGGCAAAAGCACCTTCCACACAACGCTTAGCAGCTGCCACAAGATCTTCTGTACTATCAATGATTACAGCTGAATTGGCCCCGAGCTCCAATGTCACTTTTTTCAGCTTAGCTTTCTCCCTAATACTAAGACCTACTTCATAACTGCCAGTGAAAGTGATGTATTTCACTTTGTCATGCTTCACAAGCAAATCCCCAATCTCACTGCCTTTTCCAGTAACAACATTCAATGCACCATCCGGCAAACCTGCTTGTTGAAAAAGGTTCGCTGTGAACAAAGCACTTAGAGGGGTTTGTTTTGCTGGTTTCAAAACTACTGGATTTCCCGCGGCAATAGCTGGTCCAAGTTTATGAGCAACAAGATTGAAAGGGAAGTTGAACGGTGTGATGGCTGCAACCACACCAACAGGTTCACGAACGGTATAACCAAACCGTCCACGTCCACTTTTGGCTGCATCCATAGGAATGGTTTCCCCATGAATACGCTTTGCTTCTTCTGCAGCAAATTTGTAAGTTTCAATGGTTCGGCCCACTTCGCCCCTTGCAGCTTTCAACGGCTTGGCACATTCCTTAGCCAGTATAAAAGCGGCTTCCTCTGCATGCTTTTCAAAAAGAGAAGACACTTTCTCGAGAATGTTCGCCCTTTCCAACGCGGTCAACTTCTTGATTTCACTCGCAGCATCATCTGCTGCCATAATCGCTTGTTTTACATCGTTTTCAGAGGCCAATGGGATATATCCTAGCAATTCTTCACTGTATGGAGATGTCAATTCATAATATTCGTTTGCTTCCTGCCAACTGCCATTTAGAAACAATGACTTTTTTATGGTAGTATTTTGCAAATCATCTACTCCTTTATTGGCCACGATAGGCATTTTCATAGATTTTTAATATTTGATTTTCTGATAGTTCATAAGGCGTATTCGAAAGAAGTCGATCTACTTTTGATGCTTGTTTTGCAAGTAACGGAAGATCTTCTTCTTGAATCCCAAGCTCTGATAAGGAGGTAGGAAGGTTTAATGTTTCTAACAACTCATAAAGGTAATGGACAACCGTACCTTTTGCTTGATGGGGATGGTTTGTGAAATCACCCAGATGCAAAAATGAAGACACTTCTACCATTTCTTCCATACAGGACTGCCCGATCACATCGAATACAAACGGCATGAGTAGCGCATTCGCTACCCCGTGTTCTACATGGTACTTCCCACCTAGTGGGTAGGCCAGAGCATGGACCGCACCCACTCCTGCATTAGCTAAGGAAACACCAGCAAGTAGACTAACCAAGCTCATCTCTTTTCGCGCATCTAAATCTTTTCCGTTATGAACGGCTTTCGGAATATTGGCAGCGAATAATTTCATCGCTTTTTCTGCATACATTTTCGTCATTGGAGTCGCCCGCTCAGCGACATACGATTCTAGAGCATGCGTGAAAGCATCCACACCTGAAGCGGCTGTCACTTTTGGAGGGCAAGATAAAGTGAGGACAGGATCCACAATGGCTACGTCAGGTAACAAACTTTGACTCACTAACCCTCGTTTAACTTCCTGTTCTTCATCACCGAAGATAGCGTTCATCGTGACCTCTGAACCTGTCCCAGAAGTTGTCGGTAACAGAATGCATTTAACGCTTCGTGTCTCTATGGGTTTTTGCCCGCTGAAGCACAAGGACAGTTCCTCCTCATGCGCCAGTGCTGCCGTCGCTTTAGCTACGTCCAGAGCACTTCCCCCTCCGATACCGATAATCATGTCGCTCTCATGCCTTCTCACCCGATCAATCGAATGAGCAAGCAGATCAAAACTTGGCTCCCCTGATATATCCGTGAATGTAGTGATATCTTTGTCTAGAGGTGCGAGTAGATCCAAAACTTTCTGTACAACTCCTACTTTTTCCAATCCTTTATCGCTGATAAGGGTGATTTTACGGGCATCTAGTTTCGTCACTTCTTCTGCAAGAGTGAGGTTGGCATTTACTCCGAACCGTACATACCCCGGCATGAAGAAATCCTGAAAGTCTTCCGTTTTCACTTTTGGCTGGATCGTTTGCATTGACATTCCATCGCCTCCTAGTATTTGAATCCGCATTCAAAAAACAATACATGTTTACTCACTTTCTTCTGAATGGAAGTGATCATCCTCTGAATCCATGTGCACCTGCCGTAGTACATCTAAGCCGTCAAAGGTAATCCATTCTTCCACCACCTTCTGGTTATATACTTTCAGATGACTAATGCCTGGGATTTCCACATGGTTTCCACTAGGCTCTCCAAAATATCCAATCCCCTCATGAAGTCCCATCATCCTCCATCTGACCGCCACATCCCATTTTTCATCAGAGAGTTCGTTACAAGTCACTCTTTCCACGATGAACTTGGCATTTGGAAATGATGCAAATAAACTCACTAGCATTCCTTGTATTTGTTGGGTACCAATCAAGTCCTTGTCACAAATATAGTGGACGGTCGAATGATCCATATAAAAATCTTTGACCTTGTTGAACAGCCTCCGCTCCCATATGTGGTTATAGAGTTCTAGAATAAAATCTCCGATTTCAAACTTATCATGTTTAGGTATATAGGCGGTCGGCATGTACTGGCCTTCCATTGTTTCATTTGCCCCAAACCTTGTTTGCAATGAAACCTTTTTGTTCTTCGTTTTTTTCGCCAATTGCTTTGCGACTTCAACAGGATCAAGATCTAGCTGCTGAACAATATAGAGGTTATCCCTGATCAACCATTCTTCAATGATTCGGTTGGAATGTACGAAGCAATCCACGATCGTTCGGAAGAATGCTTTTTTCCCTGTCGAAGGCCCAAAAGATGAATCTCCAAGATTCGTAGCTTTTGATGCAATACGATGGGAAGAGTAAAAACCTTCTTGGTCATTCCCTGACCAAACAACGTTTTCTCCCAGCAATCTTCTGTCAGGGAAAGCGTGCAAGGTTTGTAAAGTCCCAGATACGACTTCATTGATTCCATGGATATTAATGGTACCCGTATGCATAACGACATTATTGTGATACGTGTCATAAATCACTCCAATGCCTTTTTCCTCCCAGATGTTATGAGTGATTTTCATGATATAGTCTACAAAATCCGAATATTTCTCATCGAACCCTTTCATACCTTGCTTTCTCTCATTACTCTGAGAATACTCATTATAATCCGCGTACCCGACCGAATTCACTTCACTTGTATCGCCATAGTAAACGCGGTCATGACTTAAGTTTTTATCATGATTCCTAAACTCACTTTCTGTACTTTCCATAAAGACGCTCCTTCCGTTTTTTTGAATCCGCATTCAAAATTGATAACACATTTAGATTGCCGTCCAGCCTCCATCTACTTTTATCGTTTCACCTGTAATAAAATCGGCCATATTTGATGCCAAGTAGAGCACCGCTCCCGTCACGTCCTGAGGTCGAGCAAGTTTTCCTAAAGGAATCCTGTTAATGACATCTTCTCGGAACGAAGGCTCCTCCAACATCTGTTTGGTTAATTCTGTTTCAATAAATGTAGGAGCCACTGCATTCACATTGATATGTTGAGAAGCCCATTCGACAGCCAGGGCTTTCGTAAGTTGTACAGCCCCGCCTTTACTTGCACAATAAGGAGCTCGTTTGAAATAACCCACAAAAGCCATTTGTGAAACAATGTTGATGATCTTTCCTTTCTTCTGCTTCAGCATATACCGCCCGGCCTGCTGAGAACAGAAAAAACTGCCTTTCAAATTCGTGTCCATCATGGAATCCCAGTCTTCTTCTGTCACTTCAAAAGCTGACTTTGGCAAGTTCACACCTGCATTATTTACGAGGATATCAATTCCTCCCATGAGTCCAGCAGCTTCATCTACCATCTGAATAACTTCTGTGACTTCTCTCATATCAGCCACGATATAATAATGTGGTGAGCTAAACTTCATCAGTTCATTCTTAGTCTCTAGTAAGGCATTCTCATCCCTTCCTGTAATGACAACAGAAGCACCAAGTTTAGCGAATTCAATAGCTACATCTCTTCCTATCCCTTTACTTCCTCCGGTTACTATGACATGCTTCCCTTTTATATCAGAGAAATGGGCAGTCATCACTTCACTCCTTTCCTCTTCATTTATGATTTGTATATACCTGTCGTTTTTCTTGATATAAGCTCAGGTTCTAACACAATCTGTATCGGAGCATCCACATGTTCTTTCTCTTCAATTAATGCCACCAGTTTTTCTAGAGTTAACATCGCCATTTTCTCTTTAGGTTGAGTGATGGTTGTCAGTCCTATGAATTGGTTCTTGGCAAGGTCTATATCATCGAATCCCACAACGGAAAGTTGATCAGGTACTGAAATACCTTCACTGGCAGCAGCATCTAAGACGGCCAGCGCCATTTGGTCAGAGGATGCAAAAAAACTAGTAGGCCTACTCTGTTGATTTAATAGATTCCTCGCAAACAGATAAACTTCATCATAAGAAAATTCACGATCATAGATAAACTTCTCATTCATTTTCAAACCATACTTATCAAGTGCATCTTTAAATCCTAAATTACGCAGATGTGTCGTTACATATTTAGAAGGACCTGCAATGTAACTGATTTCCCGGTGGTTAAAATGATAGAGGTGTTCAACAGCAAGCTGAGCCCCTTTATAGTTATTGACAGCAATGTAGTTGGCCTGATCATGCTCCATAATGCTGTTGTAAAGAATGATAGGAAACCCTTGATCGTAAAGTTCTTTGATTTTCTGATTATCCTTATCTGCGGAGGCAACAATGATGCCGTCTACACGTTTTCCCATCAGTGTCTGAATGTACTTATTCAAGTTTTCCTCACTATGATTGGTATTACAAAGGATGACGTTATAATCCATTTCCTGCGCTTTCCTTGTAATCACTTTTGCCGACTCTGAAAAAAATGGGTTCGTAATATCTCCGAGAATCAAACCAATGGTTCTCGTTTTCTTGCTGGCCAAACTTCTGGCAATTTCATCTCTAGTGAATCCTAATTCCTCTATGGCATTCAGGACTTTTTGCCTTGTTGTTTCCTTCATAAAAGGATAGTTGTTCAATACTCTTGAAACCGTCGATTGTGATACTCCAGCTTTTTCAGCTACATCATAAGCACTAATGCGATCTTTCATAAATAAAAATCCCTTCTATTAAGTACCTTTCACCTTTTTAATATTAGAACATTCAGTCTTCTTTTATTATAACTGAATGAGGAGGAGAAAGACCGTTTGAACGATAAAGAATCCTAATAAAATGTAAGTGTACTTATCGATGGCACCAGGCAAAATAGATGTCCCTTCCTGGTCTTCGGTTCGACCTTCTGCCTTGAGCTTTGCTCTTTGACCAAGAATCGTGAATTCTTCGGAACCCACTTTTTTTGTTTTGAAAAGAAAACTTGCTGTGTAACCAATAATTAAAGTAAGCGCACAGCCTATTGGATAATTCCATAACCAGTTTACAATTCCCATTTTGCCTATGTAGGCTGTTAGAATGATCCCAATTACGAAACCGATCGCAACCCCCTTGTCATTTGCTTTCTTCGTTAACATTCCAAGAAGGAACATAGCAAGAATGGAACCAGAAAAGTAGGAAAGGTAACTTCCGACAACTTGAAGAATGGAAGCTGTCGTGTCTCCGAAAGCCATTAATGTAAAGACAATCAACAACAAGCCAAAAACCAGAGTAAAGATCATAGAAACTTTAAGCGAAGCCTGTTCCCCTTTTGTTATAAATTTTTCATACACATCTTTTATGAAAACCGTGGTGACGGAGTTCAAAACAGAGTCTATGCTTGACATCGCAGCTGCAAAAACACCAGCAATCATAAGTCCTAAAACACCTACAGGGATATTGGAAGCTATAAATGTAATCATGACATTGTTGGAATTTTCGAATGGACGTCCATCCATCGTGATATACAACAATACGCCAATTAACATAAATACAAAAAACATGATGTTCATAACAAAACCACTAATACAAATGGACTTTTTCACTTCCGTTACGGATTTGGCAGCAAACATACGCTGCGTTTGTGTTTGGTCTGTAGCATAATATTTCAACCACAAGAATGTACCCCCAATAAGAGCCACCCAGAACCCGTTCTCGAGTTGGACATCCAAAGAGAAATCAAGCGCTGCAAGCTTTCCATTTTCCTTGGCTTCACCTAGGGCTTCAAAGAAACCTACCTCCAGGTTAGCAATGATAATCCCCAAGGTCACTAGGAGTCCTCCCCATAGGACAACCATTTGTATCGCATCGGTCCAAATGACTGCTTTTATCCCGCCAAGAAGCGTATAGATGATCGATACGACGACGACGATAGGAACCACTACAGCCAAGGACCACCCTGTAAATTGTTGAATGATTAAGGAAGGAATAAAAAGAAAGGATCCGACCTGAATGATATTCGATACAACAAATCCAAAAACCGCAAGCATGCGGCTGATCCCGCCAAGCCTCATTTCAATATATTCATAGATAGACGTAACATCCAAGTTATAGAAGAATGGCAAAAAAACGGACAACGTAATGATCATGACAATAGGGATACTGTAATTCAACATAAAAGCAATCATCCCTGAAGAATAGGCCCATCCTGGACCTCCAATAAACCCATTCGCACTCATCGTGGTAGCAGCAATCGATAAAGCGATCGGTAGAGTTGCTACGGATCTGCCACCAATGAAATAATCTTTCTGTGATTTATTTCCCTTCCCTAGCATGTAACCCATAACAATTAATCCTGCCATATATGCTACAATAATCGTTATATCAATTGGATGCATGTGATCACCATCACTCTCCTGTATTATTAGAGATATATTACCTTCACCTGATAAGGTATTGTCTTTTTCTAAGCCTATCGAAAATATCAATATCTAACTGAAGCAAGTATTCTACAATATCTATCAAGACCCAGTTTTCTGCTAGTAAATCATCTTCTCTCCTCCACCAATCCATAACTCTCATCGTCACTTTTTTATTTGGGGCTGGTATTCCCAACCAACCCGCGCCCGTGTGTGTCGCTTCCACACTAGGCCACCCCGTTGAAGCGATGTAAGTGCCATCAGCAAACCTTGAAGCATGATTGTGTCCCCCCACACGATCAGGAAGAGCTTGGACGAATGGACGTTGATGGTAATCTTTGAATCCTTTAATCCCCTTTGTCGACCCTATACCTCCAGGGCCATACCACATAAAATCCTCTTTCCAGAATGCTTCCAACCCTTGCTTTTCTAAGCCGGATGATGCTTTCCTGAGACCTTTGAAAATCATATCCTCTACCAGTTGGAGAGACTTCGCTTTCTCATGAGTATCGTCTTCTTTTAATAAAAGTCCATCGTATGTAGAAGGGCCGGGTACATTAATTTCAGGAGCCAATGCTGGGATGAACTTAAACCCTGCTTGTCTCATCACATCAAGCATATCGATTAACAATCTTGTTTCGATAATCTTTCCGTCCTTAATTTTATGGAACTCACCAAACCTTATCCACGTCGCATGTTGACTAGCTGGAATCTCCAACCAATCATTTTTAAATGTTCCGACAAAGTTCCCAGTGGCCGAGACCCATTGATCCTCCTGGTATTCACCTGCCATTAGAATATAGGAGTCTTTTTTCAAATCAGGAAAAGAGGTTACCAAGGGTTTGTAGAAAGAATTTATGATCTGATCAATACCCTCTACTTTGTTAATGGGATGAAAACCATAAAGGACTGCATCCTCATGGTAATAAACCTTAATGTCCTCAGCGATCCTATCATTATTTGAGTTGTACAACTTTGACGAAAGTTCATGAATCATTTTCTTATTTTTCAAATGTACAGATTCCATTTAACCACTACCTTATCTAAATTTTTAACTCTTGAATCCGCATTCAAAACACACAAAAAAATTAATCTTTAATTAAGTCTTATAAATTATGAATTGTTGAATCCGCATTCAAAAATTCATAAAAAGAATTTATACGAGTCTGCAGATTTCCTCCTTCCTTTGTGAGTTACTGAGAATTATAAAGAAAAAAATTACAATAGTAAAGGATATTTTTAAATTTTCTAAATATTTAGCTACTATTGAATTTAGTTTTACTTTACAATTCAATTCACATCATCCTCGCAACCTTCTGAAGGAGAATGTCCTGAATAAACTGTAGTAGACCGGTAGTAATAGACAAAGAGCGCTTCACTCACGAAGCGCTCTTTTTTATGTGGTGATGAAGATCACATTTTCTTATAAGTAAAACCCACAATTTCTCATCTGTCTATTTGTTATTTTACTTGCCCCGCTTTTCCACCTTGCGATTACAACCCCACTTGACTGACCGCGTACGATGCATGTTCTTTGCTAAACCCTTCAAATATCAATTGATCAATCAAACCCTGTCTTGAAAAAGCCGTAAAATCAAGATATTCCTGGGCCTTAATCACCGCCTGTTCCTGCCAATCGACCGAAATATTTTCTACACCATACGTGGCATCTTCTGTGCTGAATCCTTCAAACTTCAATTGATCGATCAACCCTGATTTAGAAAATGCCGTGAAATTAAGATATTGCTCAGCCATAGCAACCGCCTGTTTTTGAGAAACGGTTACGCTGTCTTCTTTAGCTTTACGCTCTGCCTCTTCTTTTGCTTTCCGTTCTGCTTCTTCTTTAGCCTTACGTTCCTCTTCTTCTTTCTTAGCTTTCTCTTTTGCTTCTTTCTTCGCCTGTTCCTCAGCCTCTTTGGCTTCCTGCTCTTTTTGTGCTTTTTCCTTAGCTTCTCGTTCTTCCTGCTCTTTCTGGGCTTGTTCTCTTGCTTCTCGTTCTTCCTCTTCTTTCTGCGCTTGTTCCCGAGCTTCCTGCTCTTTTTCTGCTTGTTCCTTAGCCCCGCGCTCTTTATCTTCCTCTTCCTGTTTCGCCTTTGCTTCAGCTTCTTGTTCTTCTAAAGAAGCATTAGCTTTAGCGTCTTCCGTAACCGTGATATCCTCGCTCATCGTTCCCACAATAAGGGTAGACACTAGTAAGGCGAGAAAGCAACCCCCTGATATCAGGAAGTTTCGCAGCCTGTTTCCTTTTCCTTTCACGAGAGCTAATATGAAAAAGGCGACCATTCCAGCTAAAGCTGTTACCATTAAAATAACTAAGAACGTTAGAAAAGCACTGTGCTCAGATCCTAAAAACATAGCCAGGACGAAACAGGCGTACAGACATCCACCTGCTTTTAGAAAGTTCCCTCGCCTGTGATCCTTCCCTTTTACAAAGGCAAAAACAAAAAAGACGATCGTCCCCGCTAACGCCAATGACATCAAAATCAGTAAGAATGCGTCCACAAATAACCTCCTCTGATTTTCATCACATCTCCTTCCAGTATATTAAGTAAAAAGCGATACTTTCCTTTTTCATTCGGGTTATGTAAACGTTCTAAAATTTGCAACGTGGTAACGCATCCCCTTTAAATGATGTAGCATAACAAAGAGCGCTTCGTAACTGAAGCGCTCTTTTATACTCATGAATTAATAAGATTATCCTGTACTCACCCTATTTGTTAAAGAAAGTGCCTGACCCCCACCACGTTAACACTTTAATGCAGTGGGGGTAAGACACTTTCATACGGCTTACTTTTCGCTGACACATTGAATCATTTTCTTGTGGGGTTAAGCTACATCATAAAAATGGAGAAGACAAGCATGATATAGGTCGCATAAAAACTCATTTTAATTATGGAAAAGGGAGAGTTCTCAAATTTTCAAACGATGGAAACCATCATAAAATAGGTAAGAGAAATGAGTTAATCGGGGCTTTTTTCTATTCTCCACTAACCTACTCTGTTATGATATGTCTGGGGTGACTATATACACAGGTATAAAGATAGGGTTAGGGAGACCAATCGACGTAAGGAAGATCATATGCCCACTGCAATATTGGTAGATAATACTCGAGATAAACTAAGATTGAAAAGTATATTAGAAAGGCATTCCTATACAGTTTTGGCGGAAACTGAAAAGGGCGCGGAGATCCTCTCACTGTACAATCGCTATCAACCAGATCTAGTGCTTATGGATGTTCAAATCTCACATAGGCAAGGTCTAAAATATTTAAAGGAACTTCGCAGTGAGTACCCAAAAGCACAGGTGATTGTATGTTCTGAGCACAGTGATATCCAATTACTTGACCAGTGCGCTTCTATTGGAGTGATTGACTTCATTCAGAAGCCACTTCTTCACAGACTCTCTTCAGCGATAGAAAAAATTAGAACATAAATCATTCACCCCTACTGGTCAGTGTAAGATACATGCACTGGCTTTTTTTATGTTTGCTTAAATATATCCATCGGGATGCTTTCACTATACTGAGATCTTTTCATTTAAAAAGGGCGCACTAATTATTGATGATTCCTCAATTAGGAAATAATAGAATCCATTCTTGTGATTGCCGAAGCTTTGAATGCAATTGTAGGATTTAATGAGTATAAGTCACATAAGCCGGACTTCGTACTGTCACTCTTCGGTACTTAATTCAGATCTGAGAGTGAAATTCTATATAGCTTGTCATCATTTTCCTGTGGATCACCACGCCCATCTGTATTATTACTAATGAAATAAAGATCATTATCCTTTACCTGGACATCCCGAATCCTTCCAAGACCAGTAATCACTTCACGGTATTCACCTGTTTCAAGATTAAATTCTAAAACGGCAGATCCTCTTAATGCTGCAACAAAAAGTATTCCTTCAAAATTGTCCATTCCAGATGGTGCCCAGGTGGAGCTATCTCCAGAAGTAAATAGAGGCGAAACCATTCCATCTTGTTCTTCAGAGCCTTCTATAACCGGCCAACCGTAATTTTGACCAGCTTCAATCAAATTAATCTCATCGTTTGCATGATCCCCGTGTTCACTTGCATACATCGTACCATCTGACAACCAAGTCATCCCTTGAGGGTTGCGATGTCCACGGCTATAAACATAGGAACCCGCAAATGGGTTATCATCTGGGATCGATCCATCCAAGTTCATTCTTAGAATTTTTCCACCTAATGAATCTAGGTCTTGTGCTATTTCAGGATCAGAAGCATCCCCAGCCGTAGCGTAGAGTTTTTCATCAGGACCGATTTTCAGTCTTCCTCCATGATGGTAAGTACCGCTGGGGATTTGGTCAAGAAGCAGATCCTCCTCTCTCCATACACGATCTTCCAACCGAAGCGTTACGATACGATTCAATTGTTCTTCACCATCTTCATACGTGTAATAGGCATAGGCAAGGTTCGATTCGGAAAAGTCAGGGGCAAGAACAAAACCAAGCAACCCTGCCTCTGAAGCTGTGGATACCTCTTCTTCAAGCTCTACGCTTTGCCTTTGTACTTCCCCATCTTCTATTTTGACAATGTTCCCTGATCTTTCTGTTAAATAAAAGGTATCTTCCCTTTTTTCGATGGACCACGGAACTTCCAGGTTATCTGCTATAACTTCCAAACCTTCAGCAGGTAGAGGCGATTCTTCCTGTTTATTATCGCCCGAATGATCAGAGCAACCTGTTATCAAAAAGAAGATAGTCATTGATAACGCTAAGAGTTTTTTCAAATTTATATCTCCTCTCTCTTCTATCTCCACTGAAGTGAGGGGCTGTTCTAGTGCTTCCTCATTTCAGTCACGTCCGTCTACATGAACGGATGTGTTCTATTTGGAAAAATGCTATATTTTCTGTGTTCATAAATCAAGAATTGAAGCGCATGAACCGTCACCGTGCTTCAATTCTTTAAGCATCCTAACCGGGCAATTATCTCATCTCAAATAGTTCAAACGATCCCTTAGCAAAGTCATTTTATCTTTCATACGAATCACATTTATTTTCTTAATTTAGTTACTTCCCATTATACATGAGCAGACAGAAAGTAATGATGTCCGAGATTCTTCGATAACGTCATTCAAATGAACTCAGACCATACTACCATTTCAATCAGACTCATATATAAGAGATCACGTACCTATAAAAAAAGAAGCGCCTCAAAGGAGACACTTCCTCTTTGTTAATTATTTATGGAATGCTAAATATGTATCTTCTCTTTCCGACTAAACTCAAAGCTGCCGAAGGTGAAATTCAGCCTTTATTAAAGGTGCCTGCCCCCCATCACGGTAACACATTTTGGGGGTCAGGCACTTTTTGCTGGCTCTCCCTCTACACCAAAATGAGCATACAAAAAAACCTTCAGGAGATGAATCCTGAAGGGCTAATGGATAATGTGGCGG
>NZ_BJYD01000029.1 GCF_007991335.1 Halobacillus faecis
AAATTCATAAGCCGGCCTAGCTCAACTGGCAGAGCAACTGATTTGTAATCAGTAGGTTGGGGGTTCAAGTCCTCTGGCCGGCACCACTTATTTAGTCAAAGTGGAGGGATAGCGAAGTTGGCCAAACGCGGCGGACTGTAAATCCGCTCCCATCGGGTTCGTAGGTTCGAGTCCTACTCCCTCCACCATTTATTTCTTTGACGATAACGGCTGACATCCATGATCAGCTATTTTTTATGAAAATAAACATTCCTTGTATAATGATCTTTAGATGGTATATACTATTTTTGTAACTGTTGGGCCATAGCCAAGCGGTAAGGCAACGGTTTTTGGTACCGTCATGCGCTGGTTCGAATCCAGCTGGCCCAGCCATTTTTCAAAAGATGTTATACTAGATTTTATTACAATACGAGCCATTAGCTCAGCTGGTAGAGCATCTGACTTTTAATCAGAGGGTCGAAGGTTCGAATCCTTCATGGCTCATCTTTTAATTTTATATGCGGGAGTAGTTCAGTGGTAGAACACCACCTTGCCAAGGTGGGGGTCGCGGGTTCGAATCCCGTCTCCCGCTCCATACGGGGCCTTAGCTCAGCTGGGAGAGCGCCTGCTTTGCACGCAGGAGGTCAGCGGTTCGATCCCGCTAGGCTCCACTCTTTGAACCTGACATCAATTATTGATGTCAGGTTTTTTATGTTCTTTCCTATAGGATCTAGAATCAATTTTGTTGATTCATTTATATCCATTCATAAGTATCGACCCTAATATCTATCTTGGTGGTTAATCAAAAAATCTGTGACGTTGCTTCCTATGTGTAGTTCACTTCCCCTACAATATGGAAAAAGGTTTCAAACCTTGTAAACATGCATGATTACATACGTTTTCATACTATTTCTCGTATATATATACACAAAGATGTCCAGTTGAGTCATTACGGGAAAAACGGATACAATTATAGTAGAGAAAAAAGGAGGAACTTTAATGAATAAACAGCTTTCAGTTATTGGTGTACCTATGGACCTTGGACAAATGCGTCGAGGCGTGGATATGGGACCAAGTGCTATTCGTTATGCGGGTATGGTTGAACGTCTAGAGCAATTGAAGTATAACATTGAAGATCTAGGGGATATTGAGATTCCTCGCCCAAAACAAAATACAGATGAGAAACAGGATAATTTACGTAACTTGAATGAAATTGCTGAAGGAAGTCGCCGTCTTGCAAAAGCGGTGGATGAAGTTGTTGAAAATAAACGTTTCCCACTCGTGCTTGGGGGAGATCATAGTATTGCTATGGGTACGCTCGCAGGGGTTGCGAAACATTATGAAAACCTTGGGGTCATCTGGTATGATGCTCACGGTGATTTGAACACAGGAGATAGCTCCCCTTCAGGTAATATTCATGGGATGCCGCTGGCTGTAAGCTTAGGGATCGGCCATGAAAAACTGACAAGTATCCATGATTATGAACCGAAGATTAAACCAGAAAATATTGTGATCATTGGAGCTCGTTCTCTTGATGAAGGAGAAAGAGTGCTTATTGAAGAGAAGGGCATCAAAGTCTATACGATGCACGAAGTTGATCGTATGGGAATGACGCAAGTGATGGAAGAGACAGTGGATTATTTGAAAGATCGTACGGATGGGGTTCATTTAAGCTTAGACCTTGATGGACTGGATCCTAATGAAGCTCCTGGCGTAGGAACACCTGTAATGGGTGGCTTAAGCTATCGTGAGAGCCATCTAGCGATGGAAATGCTACATCAGTCTGGGATGATTACATCAGCGGAATTCGTAGAAGTAAACCCGATTCTAGATGAAAAAAATAAAACCGCTAGCGTAGCGGTAGGTTTGATGGGTTCTCTATTTGGTGAGAGCTTGAAATAAATGAACGTTCCTTAGCAGTAACCCGCCTTTTGTAAGGTGGGTTGCTGTTTTTTATGGGTTATTTCATCATATTCATTTAACAGGTGGTCTAATTTCACACTCACGCGTACAACTTCCGGCGAGCTCAACTTATGGAGGCTGGCTAAACGAATCATTTCCACACGACAAGCTTCGATTTCTTTCTTCAAAGCGGTCACTCGCTTCATATTAAATTTCCTCCTAAGAAATTTTTTACATTTACAGCTTTATAACCGATACTAAAAAAAGTTAAACTTATATTAGCTAAAAAAATATTAAATTTATGAAACTTTGTGGCGAGGTCATCCGTAAAGGTTAGCGACCGCACGTATAGCGGAGGTATTAGAAGATGGAAACCATGATTAAGCAAAAAATAAAAGAAGTGAAAAAGGGTAATCAATCCGCTTTCGAAGACATTGTTTCTTTTTATCAGAATAAAGTTTTTCATATTTGTCTACGAATGGTTGGGAACTCGTATGAAGCTGAAGACCTGGCTCAGGAAGCCTTTATAAGAGCCTACACAAATCTCCATACGTTTGATGAGAAAAGGAAGTTCTCCACTTGGTTGTATAGGATAGCCACGAATCTGTCAATTGATCGGATCCGCAAAAAAAAGCCGGACTACCACCTGGATGCAGAAGTGAAGGGGACCGAAGGGTTAGACATGTATTCGCAATTAGCTGCCGACCAAGCTTTACCTGAAGAAGAAGTGGAAAGCCTTGAATTACAGTCGTACATTCACAAAGAGATATTGGCACTTCCTCCTAAATATCGGAGCGTCATCGTGCTTCGTTATTTAGATGAGCTTGCTCTTCAAGAGATTGCGGAGGTATTGGATATCCCAGTAGGGACTGTTAAGACGAGAGTCCATCGAGGTAGAGAGGCTTTACGTAAGAGGCTTCGACATGTGTGAAGGAGTTGAGAGGGAATGAATTGCAAAAGAGAAGCCGTTGAACTTATGCATAAGTATTTAGATGGCGAATTAAATAAAGAAGAAGAGAGACGACTGAGAGATCACTTACAAAGCTGTCCATCCTGCCAAAATCATTTTCATGAACTAAAGAGAACGACGACATTGATCACAAACACGACCCCTGTATCTGCGCCGCCACGATTTACGGCGAATGTAATGGCGAATTTGCCGAAAGAGAAGAAGAGGAAGAACTATCTTCGTAAGCTGCAAAGGCATCCGATGCTTACAGCTGCTGCCATCTTTTTCATATTGATGTTCAGTGGTATATTTACCGCATGGAACCAGGACCAGCAGGTAACAGTATCCAAGCAGGAGAACCTCGAAATACGTGATCATACGGTCATTGTACCGGAAGGCGTTACGGTTGAAGGGGATCTTGTCGTCAGAAATGGGGATTTGAGGATTGACGGGAAAGTCGATGGGGATATCACCCTTATCAATGGCGATATCCTCAATGAGTCTTCTGATCAAGTGGAAACGGATGATGGACTTGACCGCAATAATCTTCGGGCTTATTCAGGGGAGTTAACAGAAGTGAACCAGGTTTACGAATGGGTCTGGTATCATACGAAGAAAACATTCAAGGCGATCTTCTCATTTGAATCAGATTAAATAAAGCAAGGAGGCCCAAGCTTCCTTGCTTTATTTAATTAAACAGAATGGAGGACAGGATACCCTGAAACAGCCAAAATGGCATAAAACCAGATAGGTCTGTCGTTAGGACGGTATGTTCTCCATATATACAGGAAAGGTTATGTGATATAATGGTAAATGTGAATTTTTAAGGTTTATTATATCTAAAAGGAAGTGTAGGCATGCTTGATGGGGGATTGGATGTTTTAGATTATTTTTTGATTACTGTGGATATCGCCCTTGTCTGGTTTGTTGTATATAAATTAATCATGCTGATCCAGGGAACGAAAGCCGTTCAGCTTTTAAAAGGGATTTTCGTCATTCTGGGTATATGGTTATTGAGTAATTTATTTGGACTAACCACATTAAGGTGGCTGATGTCACAAGCGATTACGTGGGGTTTCCTCGCAATCATCATTTTGTTCCAGCCTGAACTCCGAAGAGCTTTAGAACAACTGGGACGAGGGAGTTTCTTCAGCAGGAATACCTCAGAAGAAGAAGACACCGAGAAAACCTTACAGGCGATCATTAAGTCCTGTAACTACATGGCCAAACGCCGCATCGGTGCATTGATTACGATTGAACGTGATACAGGTATGGGAGATTACGTAGAGACAGGCATACGTGTCGGCGGACACTTGTCGAGCGAACTGCTTACGAATATTTTTATACCGAACACTCCTCTCCACGATGGAGCGGTTATACTTAAAAATGATGAAATTGTTGCTGCTGCCTGTTACCTCCCACTTTCAGAGAGTCCTTTCATTTCCAAGGAGCTGGGTACAAGGCACAGAGCAGCCATGGGAATCAGTGAGGTGACGGATGCTTTAACGATCGTCGTATCTGAAGAGACAGGAGCTATTTCCTGTACGAAGAACGGGGAATTGCATCGAGACCTTGATCAAGTGAAATTGGAAGAGATCTTGCGTACAGAATTGGATTACTCCGCCCCTGCGGTGAAAAGCTGGAACTGGAGGGGGAAAAAGAATGGATAATTGGTTCAAGAGTGTATGGTTTATAAGAATCATATCCCTTATGCTTGCTGGTCTTCTTTGGGTGACGGTGAATGTCGATAACAATATGGATTCTGATTCTTTGTTCTTCAATCAGTCATCCTCAGATATGGAAGTAATGGAAAACATCCCATTGGAAATCAGGTTTGATAGTGAAGAATACGTAGTCAGCGGCATTCCACAAGAAGTATCCGTCTCTGTTGAGGGGCCGACCTCTGCTGTCGCTCCTGTTTCCAGACAAAAGAACTTTACGGTTTTTGTAGATTTGAATGGGCTCGGTCCGGGTACACATGAGGTGTCCTTACAGCATTCAGGGATATCCAATCAGCTGGCAGTCACGCTCGATCCGAAAATCATTGAAGTGACGATCGAGCAAAAAGTGACCGAAGATTATGAAGTGAACATTGATTATATCAATCAAGGAAACCTGGATAGTGCGCTCGAGCTTGGTGAGCCAGAAGTGGATCCTTCGCAAGTTGCCATTACGGGAGCTTCGTCGGTCATTGAGCGTGTAGCCTCTGTGAAAGCAATCATTGATGTCGGAGGAGCTACAGAGTCGATTGAAGCTCAGGAAGCTCCTGTGAAGGTTTATGATAATCAGGGGAATGAGTTGAATGTCCTCGTGGATCCAACGACTGTGAATGTATCCGTTCCGATTGCCACTCGTACGAAAAGCATTCCATTGAACGTTGCCGCTCGTGGTGGGAATACAGAAGGTGTACTGATTGAATCAGTCAGTACAGAAACAGAAGAAGTCACCATTTCCGGACCTAAGGAAGTACTTGATGGCATTGAGGCGCTTCCTGAAGTGCCGGTCGATGTATCAGAAGTGACAGAAAGTCAAACCGTTGAAGTGGATATTCCCCTCCCTGAAGGGGTGACTTCCGTCCAACCTGAAACGATTGAAGTGGACATTGAAGTCGTTGAAGGCGAAGCGGGAGATGACGGAGACGCGACAGAATAACTAAAAACGAATCAATCGTGAAACATAGATCAATGGAAAGAATAGAAAGAGAGGTCGAATGATTATGGGTAAATATTTTGGTACGGACGGCGTACGAGGCGTCGCGAATAAGGAATTAACACCGGAGCTTGCATTCAAACTTGGCCGTTATGGCGGTTATGTCGTAACAAAAGGCGTCGAGCGTCCGAAGGTTTTGATTGGACGTGACACAAGGATCTCTGGTGAGATGCTTGAAGGCGCATTAGCTGCCGGATTATTGTCGATTGGAGCAGAGGTCATGCGTCTCGGTGTCATCTCTACGCCAGGGGTAGCCTTTTTGACAAAAGCCCTGCAAGCAGAAGCGGGAATTATGATATCGGCATCCCACAACCCTGTTGAAGATAATGGAATCAAATTCTTCGGACCAGACGGTTTTAAGTTGACTGATGACCAAGAGCAGGAAATTGAAGCATTGATTGATGCAGAGCAAGATGATCTTCCACGACCGTCAGGGGCGGACCTCGGTCAGATCAACGACTACTTCGAAGGTGGACAGAAATATTTGCAACACTTGAAGCAAACCGTTGATTATGACTTTGAAGGACTCCACATCGCACTCGATTGTGCTCATGGAGCGACTTCATCACTGGCTTCCCACTTATTCGCAGATCTTGAAGCGGATATTTCTTCGATCGGATCATCCCCCGATGGTCTAAACATTAATGACGGTGTCGGTTCTACTCACCCTGAGCCATTGCAAGACCTTGTGAAAGAGAAAAAAGCGGATGTAGGACTTGCTTTTGATGGAGACGGCGATCGTCTAATTGCGGTTGATGAAAAAGGGAATATCGTGGATGGAGACAAAATCATGTACATTTGTGCCAAGCACATGAATGAAAATGGTACATTGAATAACTCAACGGTGGTTTCTACAGTTATGAGTAACCTTGGTTTCTATAAAGCCGTAGAAGCGAATGGAATGAAGAGTGATAAGACAGCCGTAGGCGATCGTTATGTCATGGAGGAAATGCGTCGCGGTGGTTATAACCTTGGTGGAGAACAATCCGGCCACATTATCTTCCTTGATCACAACACGACAGGCGATGGGATGCTGTCCGCTCTACAACTGGTGAATGTTATGAAAGAAACAGGCAGACCACTCTCAGAGCTTGCTGGTGAAATGGAGAAGTTCCCACAAGTACTTAAGAATGTGCGTGTCATTGATAAGAATAAAGTACAAACGCATCCTAGAATCCAGGAAGCGATCCAAGCTGTAGAAGAGGAAATGGGCGATCGTGGACGCGTTCTTGTACGTCCTTCTGGTACAGAGCCTCTCGTAAGGATTATGGTGGAAGCACCTACAGAAGAACAATGCGAAGAGTATTGTGATAAAGTCGTCCAAGTCGTTGAAGAAGAGCTTGGTTTGAAGGAGTAATTTCAGGGCTTGCGCAGGTCGCACATAGGGGTGATCTGCGCATATCCTATTACAGGGCCCTTACATTTCTGTAACGGTTACAATTTTTATTGACCCACCTGAGAGGTCTGTGTACAATTGAACATGTCCTTGAAAAAATTGTCGATTTTCATGTTTGAGAAGTCTTTCATTCGGAAATGAGACAAAAGGATTTTATTTTGAAATAGTTAAGGAGGATCGAGGTCATTCCTTATTATAAAGCGCCAGGACTGTGTGTACGTTTGAAAAATAAACACAGTTGACGAGGTGGAGGTTCATCGAGTTTTCGGCGGATGCCTCCCGGTTGCCACACTTCAACCGCATGTCCGAGTGTAAAACGGGAAGGTGACTTTCCGAACAAAACATTCTGGACGAAGTGATCAAAGAAAGAATAACGGGAGAGGGGCAGCGGAAAGCCCCTTGAAATCTACGGAGCATTCGTTGCCCTTCTCCGATAATAGGAGGACAACAATTATGTGTGGAATTGTAGGATATATCGGACAGAATGATACAAAAGAGATTTTATTGAATGGTTTGGAAAAGCTTGAATACCGCGGCTATGATTCAGCGGGAATCGCAACATTGAACGAAAATGGAGTAGAAGTGACGAAAGTGAAAGGTCGTATCGCTTCCTTGCGTGAAGCTGTCGATGAAAGTGTCAAAGCGACGCATGGCATCGGACATACACGTTGGGCTACACACGGCGCTCCTAGTGAAGAAAACGCACACCCGCACCAAAGTACTTCCGGACGCTTCACAATCGTTCACAATGGCGTCATTGAGAACTATGTGGATGTTCGCGACGAGTATTTGAGTGACGTGGAGTTCAAGAGTGAAACCGATACGGAAATCATCGTTCAATTGATTGAAGTGCTGAATAATGAAATGAATGATGTAGCTGCAGCTTTCCGTAAAGCTGTCGAGCTTCTGACTGGTTCTTATGCGATTGCCATGATCGACCGCGAAGATCATGATACGATTTATGTCGCTAAGAATAAGAGCCCACTGTTAGTTGGAACCGGTGACGACTTCAACGTTGTAGCCAGTGATTCCATGGCAGCTCTTCACGTAACAGACCAATTCCTTGAGCTTATGGATAAAGAAACCGTCATCGTTCGCCGTGATGGTGTTGAAATTCAAAAGCCCGATGGTACAAAGGTTGAGCGTGAACCATTCACAGCTGAATTGGATACCACAGATATCGAAAAAGGAACGTATCCTCACTTTATGCTGAAAGAGATTGATGAACAGCCGTTCGTCATCCGTAAAATCATTCAGGAATATCAAAATGAGAATGACGAGATCAAGCTGGATCCTGAAATCCGTCAAGCGATGAAAGACTGTGACCGTATTTACATCATCGCTGCAGGTACGAGTTACCATGCCGGACTTCTAGGTAAACAGTTCATTGAAAAACTCGCAAACATTCCAGTAGAAGTTCATGTAGCTAGTGAATTCTCTTACAACATGCCACTTCTTTCTGAGAAACCGTTGTTTGTTTACATTTCTCAAAGTGGTGAAACGGCAGACAGCCGTTCTGTCCTTGTCCAGACAAAAGAACTTGGTCATCCGGCACTGACGATTACGAATGTGCCAGGATCCACCCTTTCCCGTGAAGCAGACTATACGATGCACCTGCATGCAGGACCAGAGATTGCTGTAGCTTCTACAAAAGCTTATACAGCACAAATGGCCGTCCTTGCCATTCTTGCTGTCGATACAGCGCGTGCGAAGGGCATTGAACTTGATTTCGATCCTATGCAGGAGCTTGGAATCGTGGCAACTACGATGGAAGCCTTGACCGATCAAAAAGAGAAGTTGGAAGACTTGGCGCGCGAGTATCTATCTACGACTCGTAACTGCTTCTTCATCGGCCGCGGCATTGACTATTACGTTGGATTGGAAGGGTCTCTCAAGTTGAAGGAGATTTCTTACATCCAGGCGGAAGGCTTTGCTGGTGGGGAATTGAAGCACGGCACGATTGCTTTGATCGAAGATGGCACTCCTGTCATTGCCCTTGCCACACAGCAAAACGTGAACTACTCCATCCGTGGAAACGTCCAGGAAGTGGAGGCGCGTGGCGCAAACAGCATGATCATCAGTATGGAAGGCTTGAACAAAGATGGCGATGCTTTCGTCATTCCACAAGTGCATGATTTGATGACACCACTTGTTTCTGTCATTCCATTGCAGTTGATTTCTTACTATGCAGCGCTTCACCGCGACTGTGATGTTGATAAACCACGTAACCTTGCAAAGAGTGTTACGGTAGAATAAAGAATAAAGAGCTGGCACCCTGGTGGGTGTCAGCTTTTTTACTTTGATGCCTTTGGATAGGGGAAAGAAAACCTGGGGAAAATAAGGCTACTCAATGCCGTTAGGGGTGTTTGTTTTTATGAAGAAATATGCAATGGCTTTGCTTTTAATCACCTGCCTGTTGGTTGTATATACGCCCGTTCATGCCCAAGTGGATCAGCCAAAACCCCTTGAAGATTTCTATGCTGAATATGGATACAAGTCCTTGGATGAAGCAGTCAAAGAATTTGAACAGCAAATGAAAATGAAAGTGACTCTTCCTAAGAAACTTCCGTCCTTGACATTTACACATGTGCTGGCCAGGGTTGATCGGGTAGGTGGGAGCGAGAAATTGGAATTAAATGTGGAGTATTTGAATGAACATGTGCCTGAAAATCACTTTAATGTAGATATCCGTCCTGCAGAAAATAAACTATTTATTCATGAAAAGCGAATCATAGAACAGGTGAGGTTAAAGAGTGGAGGAAAAGGGGTTTTTGTGAAAGTCCCCGGTTTTCACGTCTTCATTTTTGAAACGGAGCATTGGCAATACAGGCTGAGTATGGATCAACGCGTTTCTGATCAATTTTTTCCTGATGAATTAGTGGAAATCGCAAATACCGTCGAAAGTCATTGATCGTGTAGGAGGGTCATGCTTCAACTTAAACAAAAAGGGGACGTTCCAAGACGTCCCCTTTTGTATGGTGTTTCTCTATTCTCCAAACATATAGGTCTTATGGTGATAGGAGATCGAAAATGCAATTCCGAGTGCCATCAAGTTACCGAGCAAGGCACTTCCTCCATAGCTGATGAATGGCAGCGGAATTCCCGTGATCGGTAGCAGCTGCACAGACATTCCAATGTTTTGGAAAACGTGGAAAGCGATCATGCTGATGATCCCAACCATTACATACGCACTATAGTTGCTATTCGCTTTAAAGGCGATGGTGGTGAAGCGGTAGATCAACAGGAAGAATAAGATGATGACGATACAAGAACCGAGAAAACCATATTCTTCGGCGATGATACTGAAAATGAAGTCAGTCTGGGCTTCGGGTAAGTACACTTCGCGCTCGCCGAAGCCTTTTCCATACAACTGACCTGAACCAATGGCCCGCATCGCTTTTACGAGGTGGTATCCAGAAGAGTCTTCATACTTGGTCGGCTGGAACCAGGAGTAGATACGACCGAGCTGGTACTCTTTCACACCTAAGTAGCGGTCAAGAATTTCAGGTGCTTTTAGAGCAAGCCAGATCAACCCTGTTCCAAGAGCTGAGATCATGGTGAAAATCGGTAAAATAATTTTCCATGAGATGCCTGATATGAGGACGAATCCTGCTAAGATGGCGATAAACACAAGGCTTGTCCCTAAATCGGGCTGCTGCATGATTAAAAGAACCGGCAGTCCGGTAACCGCACCTAGTTTTAGTAACAAGAATAAATCCATTTTTATGGAAGAGCGGTGCTTTTGATTATGATCCACGGCAATTCTTCCGAGGGCAAGAATAGTGAATATCTTAACAAGTTCTGCAGGTTGTAAAGACAATCCTGGCATGGCGAACCAACTCTTCTGCCCTTTAATAACAGGTGCGATGGATGGTGGAGCGACAATCAGGGCGATCAGAAGGATGATACCGAATCCATATAAATACCAGCTGATTTTCTTGAAGTCTTCCGGATCTACAAGGAGCATAAAGCCGATGACGATGCCCCCGAGTCCATACCAGACCAGCTGTTTAAGTACAAAGTTATCGTTGTATTGGGTGCTTTGCTGGGCACTGAAAAGAGCGACTGCGCTGACGGCTATGAAACAACACATAATAAAAAAGAGCTGCCAATCGAATCTTTCTTCGAATTTCATTTTTGGTTATACATCCTCTCATGTTGGCGAAGCAAAAAAAGCGTGCTGTTGACTATTATAAGCACATGTAACACGTTTGAAAAGTGAACTCTTCCTTATTCTTCAATTATAAAGCATTCTTTTCTTTCAAGGACATGAAAATGTAACACATAACTATCAAAAAGGGTAAACCCATGCGTAAGACTCAGTTTCGAAGTCTCGATGAACAATTCGTGGAATGGGAAAATCACTCGCTGTCCGTAGGTGACTGTGCGCCTGTCCTATGAAAAGTGAGCTGATTTCCGCACCACCCAGAACCCCATAACCTCTCCAAGAATAATGCCAGGTTGCTTAATAACATAGCTTCACTTACTTTCCAATGAAAACAAAAAATCACCATAAGAACGGTGATTGGGTTATGGCATACTTTAAAAACAGGTGAAGAGACGCTGGATTCTCATGTATTTATACAGCGTTCTTGCATGACGCCCTTCTGAGGTATAAGGATTTTGTAATCTTTCAAGCTGATTGATGAAAGCAAGGTCACAAGCGCAATAATCTCTGCGCCGACGATAACATTCATCATGAGCTTTGCAGGCAGCATCTACGGCGTTTATGGGTTCGCCGGGGCCGCTGCATCCAGGTCCACAGTAGTTGTAGCCGGGAAAGACACAGAACCCGGGTCTGCGTACCGGTCCTCTTCTTCTATACATGTGGTTCTCCTCCATCCAATAGTTTGGCTAGGAGTAGTTTATGACCAAGAATTGATTTTTGTATGGTCACCTATCCTTTATAGGTTTAGTAAATCCTCTATTGAGTTAAATACTAACCAACACCAATCAAGGAGGAGATAGGATGGCACACGAAAAATATCAAAATCTAATTCAGAAGCTTCATGCTTGTATGGAAGCGTGTAACCATTGTTATGATGCTTGTTTAAAAGAAGAAGACGTAAAAATGATGGCGGAGTGTATCCGTACTGATCGCGAATGTGCCGATATTTGCGGATACTTAGAACAAGCGATTTCAAGAAACTCTCCGTTCGTATCTGAATTAGCAGGAGTTTGTGCGAAGATCTGCCAGGCTTGTGGGGATGAATGTAAGAAACATGACCATCAGCACTGCCAGGATTGTGCTAAAGCTTGCTATGACTGTGCGGAAGTTTGTAAACAGGTAGCATAAATGAAATGATAACGAGTCCCTGAATGCAGGGGCTTTTTATTTTCGCGTTTTTCCTCTTGCACATATAAGCATATACTTATATTATAATGGAGGATGAGGTGATTCTGATGGAAAAGACGATCATTGAGTTGGAACAAGCCGCACAAACGTTGAAGCTCTTAGGAGATAAAACGCGGCTGACTATTCTTGGTTTGGTTAAAGATAGCGAATGTTGTGTCTGTGAATTTGTAGAAGTGTTGCAAATGAGTCAGCCTTCGATCAGTCAGCACCTAAGAAAGCTGCGCGATGCTGGTCTTGTTAAAGAGCAACGAAGAGGGCAGTGGATTTTCTATTCCTTGAACAGAGAACACGCCACATATCCCATCATTCATCAGGTTCTGGAACAGATCCCGGACCAAAAAGAGAAATTGACAGCATTGGAAGAAGCGGGACTTCGGATCCAATGTGATAGCTAGGGGGATTGTTTTTTGAGTTTAGCACTGATTGCTACGATTATTTTTGTACTTACGCTCGTCTTTGTCATATGGCAGCCTAAGAATCTTGGAATCGGTTGGTCCGCTTGTGCGGGTGCCATTCTTGCCTTGATTTTTGGTGTTGTTGATTTTCAAGACGTCCTTGCCGTTACCGACATTGTCTGGAACGCAACGTTAGCCTTTATTGCGATTATTATTATTTCATTGATTCTAGATGAGATTGGATTTTTTGAATGGGCGGCTCTTCATATGGCTCGTGTAGCCAAGGGTGACGGAAAGCGTATGTTCGTTTACGTGACCTTGCTTGGAGCTGTCGTTGCAGCTCTGTTCGCAAATGACGGAGCGGCCTTGATTTTAACGCCGATTGTCCTTGCGATGGTCAGGAATTTGAATTTTAAAGAATCCATGATTCTTCCGTTCATTATGGCGAGTGGTTTTATCGCTGATACGACATCTTTGCCACTGATTGTCAGTAACCTGGTGAACATTGTGTCCGCAGACTTCTTCGATATTGGATTTGTTGAGTATGCGTCACGCATGGTTGTTCCGAACTTGTTCTCACTGGCTGCAAGTATTCTTGTCTTATTCTTATTTTTCCGTAAGAGTATTCCCGACAACTACGACTTATCTCAGTTGAAAAAGCCGAAAGAAGCGATACAGGATGATAAGATGTTCCGCATGTCCTGGGGCGTTCTTGCTGTTCTGTTGATCGGATATTTCGCAAGTGAGCCACTGGGAATTCCTGTTTCTATCATTGCGGGAATTGTCGCGATCTTTTTCCTATTGATGGCTAGAAGGAGTGCGGCCGTCCAGACAGGAGAAGTGATTAAAGGAGCTCCATGGGCGATTGTCTTCTTCTCTGTCGGGATGTATGTCGTCGTTTACGGACTTCGAAATGTCGGCTTGACCGATATCCTTGCGAATGTCATCCAGTACACAGCAGATCAAGGATTGTTCACAGCGACAGTCTCCATGGGATTCATTGCAGCCATTCTTTCTTCCATCATGAATAATATGCCTACCGTAATGATTGATGCTCTCGCCATTGCTGATACGAATACAGCAGGAACGATGAGGGAGGCCCTTATTTATGCCAATGTGATCGGATCAGACCTAGGACCGAAGATTACACCAATCGGGTCTTTAGCGACTTTATTATGGCTTCACGTTTTATCCATGAAAGGCTTCAAAATTTCATGGGGATACTATTTTAAAGTCGGAATCATTCTAACCGTGCCGACCTTATTCATTACACTCGTCGGACTTTATCTATGGTTATTAATTCTATAATTTTTACACAAAAAGGAGAAATGCTACATGTCTAACAAACCAGTTATCTATTTTCTATGCACAGGGAACTCTTGCCGCAGCCAAATGGCGGAAGGGTTCGGAAAGAAATACTTGAGCGATAAGTATGAGGTGAAATCAGCAGGGATTGAAGCGCACGGATTGAACCCGAATGCGGTTAAAGCGATGAATGAAGTGGATGTAGATATTACCGATCAAACATCTGACATCATCGACCCTGATATTCTAAACAATGCTGAATACGCGATTACTCTTTGTGGAGATGCGAACGATAAGTGTCCAATGACCCCTCCACACGTTACTCGATTCCACTGGGGCTTCGATGATCCTGCTAAGGCGGAAGGAACGGAAGAAGAAAAATGGGCATTCTTCCAACGCGTGCGTGATGAAATCGAAGCACGCATTCAGAGATTCGCTGAAACCGGAGAGTAAAAAACAGATGGGGCTAAGCTTGAATATAGAGAAAATAGGCATGACTTCAGTGAAATAAGGTTATACCTCTAAAGAGGAGACCTTTGCTGAAGGAGGAGTTTGCATGGCTTATAAATCGATTATATTAGGCACAGGCCCTGCCGGATTGACAGCGGCTGTTTATTTAGCAAGAGCGGATATGGAACCGCTCGTTATCGAGGGACCGGAACCAGGCGGACAATTGACGCTTACGACTGAAGTCGAGAATTTCCCTGGATTCCCTGATGGCATCATGGGTCCAGAGCTCATGGATAACATGAAAAAGCAGGCCGAACGCTTTGGTGCGACTTTCAAGCGCGGATGGGTGACCGATGTAGAGGTGGAAGGGCGTCCGTTCAAGCTTCATGTCGACGGCTTAGGTGAAGTGGTGACGGAAACGTTAATCATCTCTACTGGTGCCTCTGCCAAAATGCTCGGCATACCAGGTGAAAAAGAAAACCTTGGAAAAGGCGTCAGCACATGTGCGACCTGTGATGGGTTCTTTTTCCGAGGAAAGAAAGTGGTCATCATTGGTGGAGGGGACTCCGCAATGGAAGAAGCGACTTTCCTTACGAAATTTGCGAGTGAAGTGCAAGTCATCCACCGTCGTCATGATCTCCGCGCATCGAAAATCATGCAGACACGTGCGCAAGAAAATGATAAAGTGACGTGGGCGCTGAACAAAACACCCGTTGAAATGGTGTCGGATGGTATGAAGATCAGTGGCATCAAGGTTCGTGACAACGAGTCTGGAGAAGAGGAAGTCATTGACACCGATGGAATATTTGTTGCGATCGGTCACAATCCCAACACGGATTTTGTGAAAGGGAAGCTGAATATGGATGAAAAAGGCTATATTCTCGTTGATCCCGGGACGACCAACACGAATATTCCCGGCATCTTCGCCTGTGGCGATGTCCAGGATCAGAAATACCGCCAAGCGATTACCGCTGCAGGAACAGGCTGCATGGCAGCAATGGATACGGAGCGTTTCCTTGAAGGAGAAGCGACGATCGACTGGAGCGAAAATCTATCCTAATGACTCGATTAAGCATCGATCTGTTCTAACAGATCGATGCTTTTTTTGTACCAGAAATAGATCAAATCTTTAAGTGGATCACCTAAATAATGGTGTACCAGGTCATACATATATTGGAAGATACTTTAAAAACTAATTCAATATATATTGAATATTTAATTCTATAAGTATAGAATAATTGCAAGAGGTGATGAAATGGAAGTATTTTCTATGGGTTCAAGAAAAAGAGAGACGTATCAAGTGGAGGTGAAACATTCTCTTCTGTGGGAAGCGGCACTTGGCATTGCTGCGATCACGAATGAACAGCTGCTGGACACGCTGGACTATACAGATAAACAATGGAAGACGATTAAAGCATCATTGTCTAAGGAAATGTTGGCTCATTTGGAAATTGTCCAGCAAAAGAATACGTGGAAAACGATCTTGCTTCTACTTCATGAAAAGGACATGAATTTACTAGAGGAATTCAATCAATTTGTAAATGAATTAGGTGAAGAAGAGTTGCGTTACATCGCCCTTCCTTACATAGGGGTGAAGCATCAACAAGAGCGAAAGCTTGCTTCTCAAGGAAACCGTGATGCGGTAGAGAGGCTTCAGGAAGGATCTAAGGATAATGCTTTTTTTCCAAACTACGTTGCCTACATTAGCCAGGTGGATGTGAGCCATCTGAAAAATCATATCCAAGAGGTGATGACAGGGTGGTATGAGTCGGTTATTCAGCCGGATGAGGCGAAGTTCAAAGGTATTCTGGAACGCGATGCTTCTTCTAAGAATAAGCGTCTTGAGAAGCTGGAAGCGGAGGATTTTGTGGAGTGGGCAACCCATGGAATTCGTTATCTCCCGGAGCCTAGTGTCTATAAAGTCATCATGATCCCTCATTTTATCTATCGTCCTTGGAATGTGGAAGCCGATATTGAGGGGACGAAAATCTTTTATTACCCTGTGGCCAATGAAAGCATCCATCCAGATGACCCGTATGTTCCGGATCAAATGCTTGTTCAGAAGTTTAAGGTGCTGGGAGATGAGAATCGTTTGCGTATGCTCAAGATTTTGATGGGTGGAGGGCGTACCCTGAAAGAGATGACCGAGGAAGTCGGGATGGGTAAAACCACCGTCTATCACCATCTGAAGTTGTTGAAATCTGCCCGGCTCATCGTCGCTTATGGCCCCCGTTATCATGTAAGCCCACGGGCGTGGGAAATGCTGCCGAGGGAATTGGAGTTGTTTTTGGGAGAGGAAAAATGAACCGTGCGGAAGTGTGGCAGAGCGAAGACAAACCGTCATTCAAGTCCAATCGTCAGGCTCTACGCTTCATTGGAGGAAATCTAGTATCTTTTTTCGGAGATCAGATCTATTTGATTGCGCTCCCTTTGATGGTGCTTGCTCTTACCGGTTCCCCGCTCAGTATGGGAATTGTTGCTGCTATTGAGCGGGTGCCTGTTTTGTTCCAGCCGATTGCAGGTGTGCTTGCTGATCGATTGAACCGGAAACGAATTCTCCTGTTTTGTGATTTTTTCCGGTTTCTTTTACTTGGGAGCGTAGGAGTTTTGTTTCTGTATGAAACGATTGCCATCTATGTTCTATATGCAGCGGCTTTCGTTATTGGTGTGCTTGGACAACTTTATCAAACCTCTCAGTTTGCATCGATTCCGAAACTCGTTAGAAAGCAGGATCTCGACCTTGTAAATGCCTGGAACACAGGGATGTTTCATACGGCTGTTTTTCTTGCCCCGGGGCTGGGTGGTTGGATTGTGGCCTTTTACAACCCTGGAATCGGGATAATTATAAATAGCCTTTCTTTCTTCATCGGCTTTCTAGTCGTTTGGAGTCTACGGTTGGAAGAGGAGCGGATGCAAGGGGAAAAGCGGTCATTTACTCAAGACATGAGAGAAGGGTTTCATTTTGTAATGCAACAACGACCTTTACTCTATACCAATATCGCTATGTTCTTTTCTGTATTTGGCACGACTCTCTTTTTGACCATGATGATCGTTCATTTAAAAGCGGGTATTGGTTTTTCAGCGGTCTCGATCGGTTGGCTTCTTTCCATTGGGGGGGTAGGAGCTATTGGGGGAGCGGTGCTTTCTCCTATACTGAGAAGGAGAGTTACTTATCGCACCCTATTATTTGGATGTGGCGCACTCGGAGGGCTTTCTATCTTCCTGTTCAGTTTCTATCAATCTTTTATGGCTCTAGCCCTTTTGAACGCTTTTGGGACCATTTGTGCTTCCATCAGCAGTCCATGTATTGTAACGTTAAGACAAAAGCTGACGCCGGAGCATTTACTCGGAAGGGTGCAGGCGACGAGCCGTTTCATGACGTGGGCGTTGATGCCTGTAGCTGCCTTGGTGGCTGGAATCATCAGTGAATACATAAGTACATCTATGACCATTGCTATAGGAGGAAGTGTCTCCATCATCGCTTCTTTTATTTATTTACACCCTTCCCTGAAAAAAGTAGATAGAGAGGGGGCGTGAAATGGACTACGTACAAAGAATAAGAAAAAGGATTGGGACACAGCCGCTCGTCGTGGCAGGGGCTACGGTTCTTGTTCAGAATGAGCAGGGGGAGCTGCTGTTCCAGTATCGTAAGGATACAAAAGAGTGGGGACTTCCTGGTGGAGCGATGGAGCCTGGGGAGACGCTTGAGCAGACGGCTGTCAGAGAGCTGAAAGAAGAAACGGGGCTTATAGCTGGACACGTGCGCCAAGTCGCCACGTATTCAGGGGAAGACTTTTTTTATCGCTTCTGAGATTAGCGGAGAACGCAAAGTGGATGATAAAGAAACGTTGGATTTGAAGTATTTCAGCCTTGAATCTCTCCCTGAGAATATCGACAAAAGGGCGCGGATCATTATGGAAAGGGTGAGCCTATGAAAGCCTTAGAGGCGGCAAAAGTTGTGGTCAGAGAACGGTTCCTGGAATGTGATGCCGCCCTTCTAGCAGGGAGCGTCGTAAGGGGGGAGGAAACAAGCACATCCGATTTGGACATCGTCATTTTCGATTCGAAAGTAGCGTCGTCTTTTCGCGAATCTTTCTATGCGGGAGAGTGGCCGGTCGAAGTCTTCGTCCATCATTGGTCTTCCTACCGTGAGTTTTTCGAGAGTGATTGTGAGCGTGGACAACCTTCGATGCCACGCATGGTGGCAGAGGGACAGATCCTTAAGTGGGATGATCGTCTGGAAATTGTCAAAAATGAAGCCGTGGACCTGCTGAAGGAAGGGCCGGCCCCGTGGTCTGAAGAAACCCTTTTGCTTAAGCGGTATTTTCTTACGGATGCATTGGACGATTTTGTTGGCTGCACTGACCGGGGGGAAGCTCTTTTCATTGCATCAAAGCTGGCAGAGCAGACGAGTGAGTTTCATTTAAGAATGAGTGGCCAGTGGAGCGGAGCCTCAAAATGGATGGCTCGCTCGCTCCGAAGCTATGATGCTACTTTTGCAGAACGGTTGATCCAATGCTTTGATCATTTTTACAAATACGGCGAGAAGGAAGGCGTCGTGGAACTGGTAGATGAGGTGCTGCATCCATACGGCGGTCGTTTGTTCGAAGGGTTTTCAATCGGAAAGAAGAAAAGGAGGTAGACCAGTGAAGAGAATCATGGTGCTTGGTGTTTCTGCAGGTGTAGGCAAATCGACATTTGCAAAGAAACTAGGGGAGAAGCTCGACATCGACGTGTATCATCTCGATCGTTTTTATTGGGAGCCGGGTTGGAAGGAAGCGACACTGGAGGATTTCTCCGAGAGGCAGAGAGAAGTCGTAGAAAAAGACCAGTGGATTATAGAGGGAAATTATAGACCTACGTATGAGATACGCGCAGAGAGGGCAGACACGATCATCTACTTGGAATTGCCTCTAAGGACCTGTCTATTTCGAGTCTTGAAGCGCTGGTGGACCCACCGGGGAAGCACACGCCCGGACCTCGGTGAAGGGTGTAGTGAAAGAATGGAAGCGGACTTTTTAAAATTCATTGTAACGACCTATCGGAAACGGAAAAAGAACATGCAGGAGAGGCTCCTTTCGTTTCAGGAAATCGGCCGTGAGAAGCGTGTCATTCAATTAAGATCGAAAAACGATATCCAGAAGTTTCTTGATCACCATTCATAAATGAGTGGTTCGCAAGCGGGATTTTTACATAAAAAAGCGCTCCAAGTGAAAACTTGGAGCGCTTTTTGTTTTTATTAGGAAGCCTTTTTCTCTTGCTTTCTCTCCTCAGGTAAGAGAAGGGGCTTTGGCTGACATTTTTTCTTCGTCATTTCTGACACAACGAAAATCATTACGAATGCTGCAATACAAGCAAGTGTACGGAATGGGAACAGGACAATTCCGTCAGGATTGATCATTGGGTACGGCAGGAATGCCGGTAGTCCCATTGCAGGCTCTCCGCCTCCTAAACGGAGGAATAACGCCACGGAGAATCCGGCGATCGATCCGTAAAGGTTCGCATTTTTATAAAAGAGTGCCATGGTGAGCTGTGGGAAAAGAATCGTGTACACAAGATCGGAGGCTAAATACCACAGCGTATATACACTTTTAACATTTAATGCGATGATCATCGCTCCGACACCGACGATGATGATTGTACGCTTAATCACTTTCTTCAACTGCTCAGAGCTTGCATTCGGTTTAAGCAATGGACGGTACACGTTCCAGGATGCCATGGAAGAGGCAGAAAGAATGGAAGAGTCCATAGAGGACATGACCGCCGCTGCGAGAGCTCCAAGTCCGATAGCGGATACGAGTTCAGGCGTCAAATATCTTAGAATGTGCGGCAGAATGACTGCTGGGTTCTCAGGAGTTGGAAGTCCCATGCTTGCCCAGTCCATATTTACGCCGACAATTCCAATCAGAACGGCAGGGATGGCTGCAATGATGCAGATGATTCCTGCTGTGATGGATAACCACATGGCAGTTTTTTCATTTTTCGCTGAAAGAACACGCTGGAAATATACTTGCCACGCAATCCCACCAAAAATAAGAAGGAGGGCGTAGTCAATCCAGTTCCAGAACCAATTGCCCCATGCAGGATCCTGCCATCCGTTCAACGGTGGAAATAAATTGGCGTATGATCCGAATTCTGCTGAATAGTTACTCCATGCATTATCAATACCACCAACATGACCTAAAGTAAATGGCACTACTAAAATGAGTCCAATCAATAGAATGGCCATCTGGAAAACGTCCGTATAAGCAACCGCCCACATACCACCAGCTACGGTATAGGCGATAGCAATGATTCCTGAAAGGATGATGGATGTAGTAAAGTCAATGTTCAGGATGGTACCGAATGTCGTGCCTAGAGCCGTTAGAATCGCAGCACTCCAGAACATTTCTCCAAGTAAAGCAGGAATGTAAAGGACTCCGGCCATTTTTTTGCCGAAACGTTGTTCCAGAGGGTCAATAATGGTGAGGAATTCATAGCGGCGCATTTTACGAGCGTAGAAAATACCACCGATGATTAGACTTAATGCGTATCCCCATGGAGCTTGAGCCCAAACGAGACCATCGCTGTACGTGAATTCTGCTGTTCCATTGACATATCCGCCACCTACCCAGGTAGCAGCCATAGTGAACATGGCAATTCCAAGAGGTAAGCTGCGGTTTGCGACCATCATGTCTGCTAGAGTTCCGGATTTGTTTGTAGCGAAGACTGCACCGATGTAATAGACGAGGGCATAAAAAACAATCATGGCGATAAATCCGCCCCATTGAATGTTTTCATTTGTGAGGGCCATGTAGAGGACGAAAACACCTAAAAGCGTCCCGAGCATGATTGCGGCTTTGTTTTTTGCGAAAAAAGATGGTTGTTGATTCGATTGCAATGACATCACTCCTTTATTATTATCTGAATATTCTGTAAATTATAAAGTCCATACTTCTCCCATGAATAACAGGTAAAGTGTTATTCAGAGAGGCAGTATCTTATTTTTCTTGGTCAACAGGGAGAAAATCAAAAATTTCTCCACTCTCTATAGAGTCCACGAGCTTCTGTAACCAATGGTAATAAGGTTTGGATGCTTCGAGTTGCTGATAGACTTGTTCTGCTTCTTGTTTTACAACTTCGTCCGCTTCAGGATCTTCGATGAGACCATTCAATTCCTTTTGGGCAAGTTTGATCGCATCTAAGTTCGTTTTGACTTCTCGTAACCATTTTTTTGTAAAAAAGTTGGAGAAGAAATTAAAGAAGTCTTTTTCAGCGACAAACGTCTGCCGGCGCGTTCCTTTTCGGAATGTCTGCTTCACAATGTTGTAGTTTTGAAGCTTCTTTACTCCTGTACTCATGCTTGGCTTGCTCATTCCGAGCTTTTCACGCATTTCATCCAACGTCATATCATCCTCGAAGTACATCGTCCCATACAAGGTCCCTGCACTCCGGGTCACTCCATACAAATCCATCGTTTCCGCAATGGAATCGATCACAAGTCCTTTCGCGTGCTCAATGGTCTGTCGGGAGTTTTCTTCATGATGATTTGTCATTAAAAACCTCCTCACAGGCGTAAAAGCAATTAACTTTATTAAATTTTTTCTTTACAGACTTTATCTTAACGAATAAAAATCGCTTGTCAAAAATCATTTTAGAAAAAAATCGCCTTAAGCCCTATCATCTCATAGGTTATAGGCGATTTAAAAAATTTTTCGCTTTGACAAGCTTCCAAAGGCTTGTTAACGTTAAAAGTATTCAAAAAGTTAAATTTTTAATTAACAAGATTAACGATATGGGAAATAAAAGTAAATCAGGAGACTTACACCTGAATCAGGAAAGAATATCATTAGGTAGCAAATGATTCGATTCTGCCGGTGCGACCGTATCGTGCATTTAGTATGGAATAGGATAACTGGGGAGAATGATCATGATTTGGAACAGAAGAATGGAGAAATACCTCATAAAATATAACGCTCATAAGACTATATTGATCTGATCTGATAGAGGTGCCTGAGACTCTCTCGGGGCTAGAATAATAAGAATAAAAGAGGAGGCCGTTTTGCTTGCTCACTCTACTCTATATGGTTTGGCTGTTATTAACAGGTCAAGCAAACGCAAAAAAACAAAATTTGTAGGAGCTATATACAGGAGTTTTTGTGGAGGAACGAGGGTGATCAAACGTGTTCGAAGGTATTAACCTGATGTTACAGCAGCGGAGTTTTCTTGTATGTTTGGACGATTAATCCACCTCTCCCGTACCCATTTACTCGAAAAGAACTCCTTCCCTTATCAAACCGCTGGCTAACTTAGAATCCCGTACGTAACATATGACTATAGGACGCATCAACTTCAGCAGTAAACGAAATAGACAAGCGCTGTATTAACAGTATAAACCACTACGCAAGCCTTCAGGAATTGAATCCTGTAGGTTTTTTATTTATACAGCATGGGAAGAGGTGCGTTCGTGTGGCTATCTTCAGGAGCATCGTGAAGCGCGTGTCTTTTAACTCATCAATGTTAAAAAGGGGAGAGGTAAAGGATGGCGAATACTCCTTTATACATATTAAAAGGTCTCCATCATTGAAAAGAGGGAAATGATAGAGAAAAGGTACCTTGAGCAGCTGTGCGTTACGTTACGTATGACCGCTGTTTATTAAGGGGACGATGATATAGAATTGTCATAGAATCATCAGTTTTATTTTTAGCAATGATCCGCTTCATGAATTATAATGATGGTAATGTGAACTATTTCACAAAAAACGCATGTAAGGAGTTTTTATATAAATGAAGCACCTCAGCAGACTAGCTTTCTCAGATCGAAAAGTTTTCATGCTGTTGGTCCTCACATCCGTGTTGATTGGTGCCACGATTATTGGTCAATCCTATTTCTTCGTTGCGATCGTCGACCGGATTTTCCTTGGTGAGGAACGTTTTCAAGATATCCTTCCCCTTCTCGCAGGATTGCTTGCTGTGCTCGCAGGTCGGACGCTGTTTACATGGCTGAACGGCCGTACAGGCATAACGCTTGCTTCCAAAGCGAAGCGTTATTACCGACATTCAATTATTGAAAAGTACGCGCGCAATCCCGTTCAAGCCTCTTTACAAGGACAATCGGGAAGGAAAGTCAGTGTGCTGATGGATTCCGTAGACGAGATTGACGGATACTTCAGCAGTTATATTCCACAAATGATTCAGACGATGATCATCCCATTGATGATTCTTGTCGTTGTATTCACCCAGCATCTCTATTCAGGGCTGATCATGGTTATTACAGCTCCGTTTATCCCTCTGTTTATGGCAATCATTGGTGTCATGACAAAAAAGAAATCGGAAGAGCAGATGGAGAAATTGAACACGTTCTCGGGAAAGTTTCTAGATACGCTTCAAGGCTTGACGACATTAAAGCTGTTCGGACGTTCCAAGCAGCAAAAGGAAGAGATTGAATCCAGCAGCCTCGGTTTCCGTGATGCGACGATGGAAGTGTTGAAAGTGGCTTTTGTTTCTTCCTTGATGCTTGAGTTCATTTCCATGCTCAGCATCGGCTTGATTGCATTGGAAATTGCCATACGGCTTGTCGTTTACGAGAGTGTTTCCTTTTTTACCGCCTTTTTCATTTTAATCCTTGCCCCTGAATTTTATTTGACGCTGAAGGACTTCGGCAGTGCTTTTCATACAGGGAGAGGGGCTTCGGGCGCTGCGAACCTTTTGACGGAAGAACTTGAAAAAGAAGAAGAGCACATTCAGTGGGGAGACGAAAAGCTTGAAGGTGAACATCCCCCTGTATTGGAACTGAATCAAGTGAGCTTTTCTTACGACGAAGGATTTGCTATGGAAGGTGTGACCGCAACGATTAAGCCGTATGACCAGGTGGCCATCGTTGGTAAAAGTGGGTCAGGGAAATCGACGCTTCTGCACCTTTTAGCGGGTTTGGCTAAACCCTCGTCTGGAGTTGTCGCACTCCATAATCGCTCCCTCTTTGATTACGAGGAAAGGGAGTGGTTTTCTCGGGTGAGCTACATTTCCCAGCATCCCTATTTATTTTCCGGAACGATTGCAGAAAACATTGCGATTGGCGGGCGAGGGAATCATTCCACTGAAGAAATCAAGGAGGCCGCGGAGAGAGCGGGAATTGCCCAGTTGATCGCATCATTGGAAAAGGGTTACGACACCCCTGTAGGAGAGGCCGGACGTGGACTTTCTGGAGGAGAAAAACAACGTCTCGCTCTGGCGCGTACATTTCTAAAAAAACCCTCTGTTATTCTGTTTGACGAACCGACGACAGGCCTCGATCTGAAGACAGAACGGATATTACAAGCCTCTATGGAAGAGCTCGCAAAAACTGCAACAATCATCACCGTAGCCCACCGTCTGCATACAATCAAAAAGGCTGATCAAATTTTGCTTCTCGATCGTGGTCATCTTATTGGAAATGGTACGCACGAAGAACTTCTTGAAACGGTGAAAGAGTACAGAGATATGGTGACCGTGCAGCAAGGAGGGGACTCGGCATGAAAGAACTTAGAGAAATCATCCGTTTAGTCGTATTGGAGAAAAGGGATATTGTGCTTTCCATCGTTTTCGGCTTTCTTGCCGGAATGTCAGCGGTCGGGCTGTTTGGTGCCAGTGGTTATTTAATCTCCAGGGCAGCCCTCATCCCACCGTTGTACGCCTTGACGGTACTTATCGCTTTTTTGAAGTTGTTCGGGTTTGCAAGAGCGCTCGGTCGTTATGCTGAAAGGTATTTCTCACATAGAGCGACCTTTACGATCTTAAGTAACCTACGGCTTGCTTTTTATAAAAAAATTGAGCCGCATGCACCGAGGATTTTCCAAAAATACAGGAGTGGTGATTTGCTCTCACGGATTGTCGGTGATGTAGAAAGTCTGCAAAACTTCTTTTTGCGGGTGTATTATCCACCGGTGGTCCTTGTCATCATCTTTTTAGGGACGATCGTTTTCACATCCATCTTCTCTATTTCTGTAGCTCTCGTGCTTCTCTTGGGGCTCATCGTTACTGGGCTGATGATTCCGGCCTGGTACACCGTCAAACAACGGAAACTAACCCCCCGTGTAAGACAGGCACGTGGAGAGGTATCAACCGAAGCTGCCGAATGGCTGTACGGCTTCCGTGACCTTAAAATCTATCAACAGCTGGAAAAGAAAAAAGAAACGCTTCGGCAGTCTTCCGATGATTATATCCGAGAGGATGAGCGCAACAGTCGTCAAATGCTTTCCAGCCATTCATGGAACACGTTTGCAACACTCCTTGTATCGTGGGTTGTCACAGGTCTTGGTGCGTTTCTTGTGGCTGAAGGAGATTTAAACGGTCTGTTTTTGGCGATGCTCGTGATGATCTCATTGACAGTCTTTGAAAACGCAGCACCGATGGCTGTTCTGCCAAGCCACCTTGATGATAGTAAACAAGCATCAGAACGGCTTTTTTCTATCGTAGAGGAAGAAAATCGGGGGTCAGAAACGTACAAACTTGATGGGGATCTGTCTCCTAGTTTCCAATTAACTGATGTCAGCTACCGTTTTCCCGACGAGGAAAGAGAGGCGCTTACAGGTGTCAATGTAACGATTCCTGCTGGCAGTAAAACGGCCATTGTCGGAGCCAGTGGATCCGGAAAATCAACACTTCTGCAACTGTTTATGAAATTCCAAATCCCCTCTGAAGGTGAGTTCATGCTCAATGGTATGGACATCACGGACATATCAGAAGAGAGCATATGGGAGAACAGCAATGTCGTACTTCAGGAGAACCATTATTTTTACGGGACGATCCGTGAGAACCTGCAGCTAGCCGGACAGGACCTCACCGATGAAGAGATGTACCTTGTGCTGGAAGAGGTGGGATTGGACTTTGACCTGGACCAACCGGTTTTTGAAAAAGGGGAAAACCTTTCGGGAGGAGAACGTCAGCGCCTGTCCATAGCAAGAGCTTTTCTAAAAGGAAAACGTCTCTGGCTGTTAGATGAACCGACCTCTTCTGTCGATGCTCTGACCGAACGGAGGATCTTCAATTCCTTGTATGATCGAGCGTCTCAAGATACCGTTGTTCTTATCAGTCACCGCTTGAGCGGCCTCGAAAAGATGGACCAAATCATCGTCATGGCCGAAGGGAAAGTTGTAGAAGCAGGTTCTTATGACAACCTCATGCAAAAGCAAGGACACTTCTGCGAAATGAAACAAATCGAAAAAAACATCTTCAGCACATAAAAAATGCCGTACCGGATATTCCATAATATGGATGACCTGGTACGGTAATATTTTCCATGTAATTGAGATAAGTGAACATCCGGTCTATACGAGATTATTGCTTACTTAGTAGTAGTAAGGGTATCCGTATGAGTAGGGGTAGTAATACGGGTATGGACTTGCCAAGTATGGAAAAAGCGCTAATGTAGCAAGCCCGGCTAGTGGAAAAGTTCGACGACGGAAGCGACGTGCACGACGACGTCCGTATCCATATTGACGTTCATCCATAGCATTTCCGTCTTCATCGACCATGACGTCTTCGCTGATTAAGATTGTCAGCTTATCATTATTTACGTCGGTGATGATTCCATCAAAGCTTTGCCCGTCCTTGGTTTGGACCATGACATGATAATACTTCATTTTATTGCACTGCTCATAGGAAGGCTGCGTATGACCTTGTTTATGCATGTTTCGTTCTTCTGTCATTTTAACCATCTCCTCAAAATCCATGATATTCACCCAGCCCAAAAGTGTGACAATCCATTTCATCAGAGTTAGTAAAGCGAACCGTTTTCCCAATCATCGCTCCCCTAACACAAATGTCTCGAAATTGTTTCTTTAACTAAAGCGAGCTTATATAAAAACAATGAGAAGCTGAATAACTATCCGAGAAAGCGTTATCATTATTTGTTAAATTCTAGTACACTAGAGATAATTCATAAGGTGAGGTGAAGGAATTGAAAAAGAGAGCGCCGATGGATTTAGGAAATGATGTGTTTTTGATTGATGGTTATGATATGGGATTTGAAGGACGAACAGGTACATATGTTTTGTTAGGGGATGACATTACACTCGTGGAAACGGGTCCGAGTCCTTCTGTGCCGAGAGTACTTGCAGGTTTGGAAGAACTGAAAATTCCCAAAGAAAAAGTAGCGTACGTGGTTTTGACGCATATCCATTTGGATCACGCAGGTGGAGCAGGACTGCTTTTGCAAGAATGTCCCAACGCGCAGGTCATTGTCCATGAAAAAGGGAAACGGCACCTCGCAGATCCTTCGCGTTTGATTAAAGGAGCGAAGGCGGTGTATGGAGAAACGTTTGATGAATTGTTTGACCCGATTCTTCCTATACCAGAAGAGAAACTGGAAACAAAGACAGACGGAGACACCCTTTTGCTTTCGCAGAATCGTAAACTCACATTTTATGACACTCCAGGACATGCGAAGCACCATCTTGGTATACATGATTCACAGAGTAATGGAATTTTCACTGGGGATACGGCAGGGATCCGGTATCATCAGACCGAAGATCATGGACTGACTTTTTATTTGCCGACAACTTCACCAAACCAGTTCGATCCAGATGCTATGCTTGCGTGCATCCGTCGTTTTCGGGATATGAATCCTTCTTGTCTTTATTTCGGTCACTTCGGGAAGACGGAGGATCCTGATCAAACGTTTGACCAAGTCACTGGCTGGGTGCCTGTTTTTGTGAGTGAAGCGAAGGATGCTTTAGAGCAGGGTCAAGGGTTGGATGGTGTTCAACAGCGCCTTCATGATCGTGTGTCGTCCTTTTTAGATGAAAAAGGAATTCCGAAGGATCATAAGGTCTATGATATTCTCAAATTAGATATAGAAGTATGTTCCATGGGCCTTGCCGACTACTTGAAAAAGAAAAGCAGAACGTAATTGTTCTGCTTTTTCTCATGATTGAATATATAATTGAAACATAACGGGAGATTCGAACGTAAGAAATAAGGAGAAAAAAGGGGGATACATAATGATTGGAATAGTAATGACAACGGTCTTATCTTTTCTATTATTTTTGACGTTGTCGATCATCGTCTATGTGAAAAATCGAATGAGAAGAAAGAAAATCATGAAAACGACATTGGGAGTCCTGGTTTTCGGGATCATCGTCATGTTCTTCGTCGTTTATGCGTTCATGCCGACGATTACGGTACCGAATATGTTGATTCTTAATGTGATTGTCGCTGTTTTGTTTGTTCCGTTAGTGTATGGAGGAGCCAAAGTACCGGTGCAATATCAAACGATGCACCGTTCACTGTCAGGAATCGTAATTTTAGGTGTAGCGGTCGCGGTCATTGGTGTTTTTATTTACAGCATTCTTGCTTTGGAGGACAGCTATGACAGCATCTCTAAATCAGAGGAAGAGGAAGCTCGTCCTTTGAATGAAGAAAACACGCCCATTTCTGTAGCACCTGAATCAGCACGGAACAAGGTGCAAAAAGCGATGAGTGTCGTTCCTAATACACAATTCTATGATTTAGGAAAACTACAGGCCCAGCGAATTGATGGTGAAATCTCTTATGTAGCACCGGTAGAGTTTTCAAGTTTCTGGCGTTACTTGCGAGGAAAAGAAACAGAAGGATACTTTACGATTACAGCTACGAATATCAACGCGCAGCCGGAGTTTGTACAGAGCAAAATGAGGTACACGAACTCAAGTTTCTTCAACCACAATGTGCAGCGTGTCGTCTATGGGAAACATCCGGAATATATCCAAAGTGGAGAAGCGCAAATTGAAGTCGATGACGAAGGTAAGCCATGGTATGTCCAAACCATCTATAAGCCGCTGCTGTTTTCCAACCGCCCGGACATGAATGATATCAAAGTGGCCATTGTCGATCCCGTCTCAGGTGACATCCAAACGTTTGAGTCTTCCGATGCTCCTGATTTCGTGGAAGGATCGGTCAGCTCAGAACTGGCAGCGATTGAAAATGAGTACTTTGGTAAGTATGTAAATGGCTGGTTGAATTCGATCTTTGGAGAAAAAGATGTAAAGATCCCGAATGAGTCGGGGACTGAAAGCAGTGTTACACCGATTTTCAATGAAGCAGGTGAAATGTTCTACTTCACAGATATGGCCTCACCGAAGGAAAATATTGATTCTGCCCTTGGTTATACGTTAATCAATGCTCGGACAGGAGCACTGACCTATTACAACGGCCAGCAAAATCAGGGGATCATGGACAGCAAAGGAGCTGTACAGATCGTCAACAAACAGTATCCTGAGAAAAACTGGACAGGAACGATGCCGGTCCTCTATAACGTAGATGGTCATCCGACATGGATTGTAAACGTGCTTGATCCAAATGGATTGTTCAAGCAGTATGCATACATCAAGGCAGCAGATTCAGACTTTGCTGTGTTTGGAGATACGGCTAAGCAGACGTTGAATGCATACCGTCTGCAAATCGCCCAGGACCCAAGCAGCGTCGAGGGAAGCCAAGGTGTCGATTTGACGGAGAAGTCAGGAACAATCAACCGCGTGCTTGTCACTTCTACTGATTCCAGGCAGTCTGTTCAATTTTTGTTAGAAGGGGAGACGACCATCTATACGGTCAATACGAGTAAAGCCCCTCTCGCCATTTTCCTGAAAGAAGGAGATCAAGTGAACATTCAGGCGCGTATTCGTGATAACGGAACAGCAACTGTAGAAGAAATGCAGATTCAAGGCATCAATTGACAAAAAGCAGCAGGGCACCCACTCCTGCTGCTTTTTTGTTATGATAAAATATATATAGAAATTTAATAGTGGAGGGATTTTTTATGGCAGAAAAAACATTCGCAACAGCAATTAATTGTATGGATGGACGTGTGCAGCTTCCCGTCATCCACTGGATGCAGGAACGTTATGGTACGGAATATATCGACATGATTACAGAAGCAGGCCCGACCAAGTTCTTGTTGGAAGGCTCTGAGGATCAGCTGGATGCTGTCAAAACGAAAATTGGCATTTCTGTGGACAAGCACGGATCTGGCGTTGTGGCTGTAGTCGGCCATTACAATTGTGCCGGTAACCCTGTTGATCGTGATGTAAAAGCTGGCCAAATCAAGGAATCTGTGGAGCTTGTGAAGTCCTGGGGCTTCAATGTGGATGCCATTGGCCTATACGTTAACGACCAGTGGGAAGTAGAAGTGATCACAGAATAAGAGGGTTTTTCTTCCTCATGGCGAATATTTCCTAGTAGAACATTCGCGAAGGAGTGGCGGTATGGAGCAAGCGAGCTGGTTTGATTTCGTTGAAAAAGAGCGGGATCCTGTTTATGAAGAACTGCAGACTTTAACGGAGGAGAACCCGAAAATACGCATCGCCTCCTATACCATTACGTTGAACCCTTTTGCTCTCATTGAAATTGAAAGTGATGGCATTCATGATTGCGTCAGCAACATCGAAGCTTGTTACGCCTATTTATGTAATTTAAATAAGTAATTTCAAAGGGAAACCCCAGAGTCCACACTCTGGGGTTTCCCTTTTCCTTTTTCTCAGCTAAAGCTCCCTATACTTGAAGACTCAGTTTCGAGACATTTGTTGAGTGGATGGGGGCTGCGAGGAATGGCTCGCTTTCCGCGGGAGTACAAAGAGAACCTACCGGGTATCCCTAAAGGAAGCCTTAACTGGTTAAAATGATGATTGACGAATGCTGGCCATGGATACGGGGGCAGGTTACTATTAGAGGGATTTCGAGAACCTCGTAAGATAAAGGGGCGGAGCGAACCTTTTCCCGGCGCCCCTAAACTCCCACAAAAGTCTCGAAATCGAGTCTTACACAATCCTGCCATTAACTCGAATAGGGATTTGAGTGGAGGTTTCTTTTTCTATACAATGGTCATGGAAATGAAAATACGAATGAAAAGGTGTTTACCTATGAAGAAATATATCGTTGTCGGCGGGGGCGTGCTGGGCGCATCCACCGCTTATCACTTAGCAAAAGAAGGCGTCGATGTGAAAATCGTTGACCGCAAAGATGAAGGACAGGCGACAGAAGCGGCAGCTGGAATCGTGTGCCCGTGGCTCGCTCAACGCCGCAATAAGCGCTGGTACCGGCTCGTCAAAGGCGGCGCTCGTTATTATCCTGAACTGATCCGTCAGCTTGAAGCGGAAGGAGAAACACATACAGGATATCGTCGCGTGGGGGCAATTAGTCTCCAAAGGGATGAAGCGAAATTAGAAAAAACAATCGAACGTGCCGTGAAGCGGAGAGAAGATGGCGCACCTGAAATCGGCGAAATCACTAGGATTTCATCAGAAGAAGCGAAGAAAATGTTTCCGCCACTCGCGGATGGGTATGATGCGATCCACGTCAGTGGGGCGGCCCGCGTCAATGGACGTGAGTTGAGAGATGCGCTTCTTCGAGTAGCTGAAAAACATGGGGTGGAAAGAATTCATGGAGATGCGAGCCTTATTCATCAAGGACAGAAGGTGACCGCTGTCGAAGTGGACGGCGTACGTCATGAAGCAGATGAAGTGATCGTGACCGCTGGTGCCTGGGCAAAATCGATCCTTAAGCCACTAGGGATAGATTTTCTCGTCCATCCACAAAAAGCACAAATCGTTCATCTGGATGTACCAAATACGGAAACGGAAAATTGGCCTGTCATTATGCCACCGAACAATCAGTACATGCTTTCCTTCGGGGGCGGTCGTGTTGTTATTGGTGCCACTCATGAAACCGATGCAGGTTTCGATGGACGCTCGACCGTAGGTGGTCTCCATTATGTGTTTGATAAGGCTTTGGAAGTCGCTCCAGGACTTTCCGACAGTACGTTTGCTGAGACACGTGTCGGTTTTCGACCATTTACACCTGGGTCGCTACCTGTTTTCGGTGGCATCCCTGAATGGTCAAATTTATATGTCGCCAATGGTCTCGGGGCTTCCGGTCTTACCTCCGGTCCCTATGTTGGTGCAGAACTTGCGCGGTTGGTACTTGGAAAAGAAACCGAACTGGATCCGGCGGATTATGACGTGTCGGAAGCGCTTGGATCTAATAAATAATCACCCAACAAAAAATCCTTGCAGCCCAATAAAGCTGCAAGGATTTTTTATGGTTGGTCGGGATAGTCACAATATTCGATGATCGTTCCTTCTGTATCGGCTGGGTTTAAATAGATAAGGCGGCGTCCGTGTTTGTTTGTACGTAAAGACCATTCCAAAGTGCGGATCCCTTCTTCCTCTAATTGTTTCAGCGCCTGATCCAAATCGCCGACATCATAGGCAATATGGTGGACCCCTTTCCCTTTTTGCTTAATGAAGCGAGCGATGGGGGAAGTCGTATTATTCGTCGGCATCAATAATTCTGTACGGTCGCCTTTAATATCAATAATCGCAATCTCACTCTCTACGCCTTCCGCTTCACTACGATAACGGTCGATTAAAGTGCCCCCGAGGACATTCGTATAAAATGTGATGCTGTCCTCGATGTTGCGGACAGCAACTCCTATATGATCTAGTCTTTTTTCCACGTTTCATTCTCCTCTGCTGCCATTCTGAGAATCATTTTAACATACGAGCGCCCATCAAACTTCCTGGGGGTCCTTAATAAATGCCCTTTTTCACAGAATCTATCAAAACGTACAAGCTGATTTGGCTCTACCACATAAAGTAGAGCAGGAGGTGATTTTCTATGCCTGCCTGGATCAGCAATAGTTTCAAAATCCTGTCATCTGCTGTACTACATGTGGTTGTAACTCTTCTTTTATTTGGAACATCCACCTTTACCATTGTTACTGGATGGACGTGGATGAAAGGGTTGATCGTCATCGGGTTGTTGATTTTCTGGCTTGCTTCATTTGTGTGTGTAGCCCAAAAGCTGTACGCGTATTTGTTCGGCCGTTGGAAAGACGACGATGAATAATGAAAAAGGGGCCCTGTGGCACAGGACCCCTTTACATATTAATTGAGCTGTTTAACGACTTCTTTAGCAACGACTTCAGTGGATTGAGGGTTCTGACCGGTAATCAGGTTCCCATCCACTTCATAATGCTCTGACCAGTTTGGACCGCTCACGAATGTTGCGCCCAGCTCATTCAGCTTGCTCTCAAGCAGGAATGGCATGTGCTGATCCAGCGTTGTTTCTACTTCTTCGGCATCGGTAAATGCATTGACGCGTTTACCTTTAACTAGTGGTTCACCGTTAGATAATGTAGCTCCGACAAGACCTGCGGGACCGTGGCAGACGGCTGCCACGATTTTATCCGCTTCATAAAAGTTACGAAGCAGTTTTTGAAGCTTTTCATTATCTGGAAAGTCAAACATCGTTCCGTGACCGCCTGGTAAGAAGATGGCATCATAGTCTTCCGCTTCGACATCGGCAAGCGGCGTTGTATTTTCTAAATGTGGTTTCGTATCTAAAATCTCTTGTGGTTCATCTTCGCTGACACTACCTGGATCGACAGGTGAACGGCCGCCTTCCGGGCTTGCTACTGTCACTTCATAGCCGTGTTTTTGGAACTCGTTATAGGCTTCGCCAAATTCGGATAACCAAATTCCTGTCGGTTGCTCATCCGTGATTTTTTCGTGGTTCGTAACGACCATTAATACTTTTTTAGACATGATTGTCCTCCTTTTTCGGTAGTGGGTGTCATTGTAATATGTGAAAATCGAAAGTGCCAAACATTATGCTTTGTCACACGTAGATTAATTTTCCCGTTTTTAAATAGATAAAACATGGGCGAGCACACATTGACAAAATGGAATGCTGCGCATACGATAAGTGTATATATGAATATATGTGCATATAAGGAAGGTGTCGATTTCATGAGTGATGATAAAAATAAACCAGAGGATCAGGAGAAAAAGCACGTCAATGAACTGGATGAAGAGACATTGTTTGTCGTTTCTCAAACATTCAAGGCGTTATCGGATCCGACAAGAATCAGAATTCTACATTTACTCTGTGAACAAGAAATGTCTGTCAATCAAATCGCCGATACATTAGAACTTCGCCAATCGACCGTTTCCCACCAGCTGCGGTTTCTGAAGAATTTACGCTTGGTGAAGTATCGAAGAGCGGGTACGACATTATTTTATTCCCACGATGATGAACACGTCATCGATCTTTTGCAACAAACCATCAATCACGCTCTTCACCATTAAAGGGGAGAAAGAGAATGAAGGAATACAAACTGCAAGGCTTATCATGCGCAAATTGCGCAGCAGAAATGGAAGAGGAAATCCGCAAGCTCAATCATGGGGAAGATTCTGAGCTTCAGTTTTCATCGAGTAAATTGAAAGTTCAGGACGGCGTCGATATGGAAAAAGTACGCCGGATCTTGAAATCCGACGGCGCTTCTCTTGTCGATGATGAGGGCGCCCATGATCATAGTCATGGTCCGAACATGAAGCAGCTCGTCATTATTTCCTCACTTATCTTCGGTGCGACCTTTTTATTGGAAGGAATGGTCACCCCTTTTGTAATGATTGCCATGTATTTGGCTGCGATTGCGATCAGTGGTTATCAGACATTCTGGAAAGGTTTGAAAAACTTAATCCGGTTGAAGTTTAACATCGATACGTTGATGACGATTGCTCTCATCGGAGCGGTGGCCATTGGAGAATGGAAAGAAGCGACCCTAGTAGCTATTCTGTTCGGGTTGAATGAATATTTGGAAGGTCTCGGCATGGAAAAGGCACGGAGTTCAATGGAGCAATTGCTGAAGGTCGCTCCCAAACATGCGACACGCCTTCTCGAAGATGGAACGGAAGATGTTGTAGGAATTGAAGACTTACAAGAGGGAGATCTTGTCCTCGTCAAGGCAGGTGAGAAAATACCATCAGACGGTGTGGTCGTGGCTGGTTACAGTTCCGTGAATGAAGCAGCCATCACGGGAGAATCTCTCCCTGTGGACAAAAAGCCAGGCGAAAAGCTTTTTGGAGGGAGTATCAATAATGAAGGATTGTTGAAGGTGGAAATCGCGAAAGCCTACAACGACTCATCTCTCGCTAAAATACTTCAGTTAGTGGAAGAAGCGCAGGAGAGAAAAACACCAACAGAGCTTTTCATCAACCAATTTGCTAAATACTACACACCGCTGATCATGGTCATCTCCGGCCTCGTGATGGTCATTCCGCCTTTCCTTTTCTCTGCTTCTTGGGGAGGATCATTTTATCAGGGGCTGGCGGTCCTTATTGTCGGTTGCCCTTGTGCCCTGATTTTATCCTCGCCGATTGCAATTTTATCAGGAATCACCAAAAATGCGAGGAACGGTATCCTTGTTAAAGGTGGTGCTTTTCTTGAACAGCTTGGCAAGATCGAGAGCATTGCTTTTGATAAGACAGGAACTCTTACAAAAGGAGAGCCAAAGGTTCACGCAGTGCATGCGTATGAAGAAGAGAGGTTCTTCTCTGTTGCTTATGCCGTTGAAAGAAATTCCTCTCATCCGATTGCGAAGGCAATCCTTGAGGAGAAGCGCGTTCAAAAAGCAGCTTCATTGGAGCCTTCTTCTGTGGATACGATCCCTGGGAAAGGCGTTCGAGCGGTCATTGATGAAAAGACGTATTATGTAGGAAGCGAACAGACGCTGACGCACTTAACGGTTTCAGAAGAGGTAAAAGCAGACATTAACGAGCTCAAGGAAGATGGGTTCACCCTTGTTATTGTTTCTGACGAAAAAGAAGTGCTTGGGATGTTCGGAGTTGCGGATGAAGTACGTGAAGAAAGCCGGACGCTAATGAAACGTCTTCATTCCTTAGGAATCAAGCACACGATCATGTTGACCGGTGACCATGAAAAAACGGCTGGAAAGGTGGCTGCAGAGATTGGGGTCACGGATGTCCATGCGCAGCTTTTGCCGGATCAGAAAGTAGAAAAAGTCGAGGAATTAAAAAGGAATTCCAAACTCGCGATGATTGGAGACGGGATTAATGATGCGCCTGCTCTTGCGATGGCTGACTTAGGAATTGCGATGGGGAAAGGAACGGACAGTGCGATTGAAACCGCCGATATCGTTCTCATGCAGGACCACCTCGGTAAGTTGCCGAATGCTTTCAGGATCGCGAAACGTGTGAATGCCGTCGTGAAATGGAACATTGGAATTGCCCTTGGGTTGAAGGTGATCGCTCTTCTTCTCACGATTCCAGGATGGCTCACCTTATGGTTCGCCATTTTAGCTGATATGGGGGCAACGATTCTCGTCACACTCATCAGCCTGACCATCCTCCTCATGAAAGATAAATGATTGGATATTGATATTTTTCCACACCAGGTCATCCAAATACTGGATGTTCTGGTGTGGTTTTATTTGGAAGAAATCTAGGCTGAGTGGACCCTTTTTGTTTTAAGTGTGTCTTTTGTGTTTGCGAAGAGGTAGATTAAGGGAAACGTACCTCATGGTCGTACGGTAAATAGTGGCTTTGTTTCCGTCAAAACCACCTGTCTGCCATACATACTTTTGCTACGAAAAGACGACGATAAACCATATATAAAGAGTGAGGATAATGGCTATGAAGATACAATTCGAACACATAAAAAAACTTCATATCAGACATATTTACGGCCCCCTTCAACAAGAGGTCAGAACTCTTGCTTTTCATTCCAAAAGAGTCGAACCAGAAGCCGCTTTTTTTTGTTTGAAAGGGGAAAACTTTGATGGGCATGGATATATCGAAGAAGCCATCGGACTAGGAGCTTCCACAATCATCGGCAGTGATGAAAAGGTGCTGGACGAGCTTTCTAAGATCTATGACCGTACTACTTTCTTACTTGTAGACAATGTCCGTTCCGTCATGTCTGTTTTTTCAAAGGATTTCTTCGGCTTTGCAGATGAAGAACTCAAAACCATTGGGGTCACCGGAACGAACGGCAAGACGACTGTCACGGCCTATGTCCGATCTTTATTGACTTTGCTCGGCCTGCCGACAGGTTCGATCGGAACGACAGGGATATGGTCTTCGAAACGGAAGTTGGAATATAAGAAGAGCACGCCGACCACGCCGGAGTCCATGGATCTCCACAGGATTTTCCGTGACTTAAGAAATTTGGATGATGAGGCCGCAGTGATGGAGGTTTCTTCCATTGCCCTCGATCAATGCAGGGTGGAGGGCATTCAATATGATGTTGCTGTTCATACGAATTTTTCTGAAGAGCACTTGGAATACCACCGGACAATCGATCACTATAGGGAATGTAAAATGCGTTTGTTCAACCAGGCAGACCACCGTGTTGTGAATATTGATGATGAAGGCATGGCTCCAGAGCTGTTAGCGATGGGGAGTGACGGTCTTCTCACATATAGCATCGAAGGTCACCCGGAGGCTGATTTGTCTGCAGCCAACATTCAAGTGATGGAAAAGGGGTCTTTGTTCGATCTTACCTATAAGGGCGATACGAAAAAAGTTTACGTTCCCGTCTATGGAACCTACAATGTCGCGAACGTAATGGCCGCAATCGCTACAGCTTTCCACCTGAATTACTCTTGGGAGGAAGTATTGGATGTGCTTCCAAACATGGATGGGCCTGAAGGAAGATTCCAGGTCATCGAAACCCCTTTGAACCAAAAAGTAATCTTAGATTACGCGCACACACCCGTAGCCTTGAACAGGCTGCTGGAAGAGGTCAAGAAGCTTGATCACAGACGTTTAATCGTTATGATCGCCGGTATTGGTATTCGGGATTTCAATAAAATGCCTAAGATGGCGAAAGCGATTGAAGGAAAAGCAGATGAAGTGATCGTTACAGTCGATCATCCTGGTTATCATGACCCGCAATCCGTGGTCGATCAGGTAATGACTGGGTTTACTAATCCCATGGCTTCCAATATCCACCCAACATTGACAAGGGAAGAAGGCGTTCGTAAATCCATGCAGTTGGGAGAAGAAGGAGATATTATTCTTTTGACGAGTGGCTGCATCAACAATTCGCAAATCGTCAAAGGAGAAGAAGTGCCTCATTCGGATGAAAAGATCATCGAGAGCTTTTTTCCATCGGTCGCTCAATAAAAAATCCAGTCTCGGGCCCGAGACTGGATTTTTCTATTAATCAAACGTTTGTTCAACGAGTTGTTTATACTCATCAAAATAACTCGGGACTTCTTCAGATTCCAGTCCGTTTGTCATCCCTTCAACGATGGATTGGTTGTACCATTTTTGTGCATCGGCACCTGCGTTAAAGTTATTCCAGACTTCGATGCCATAGGTTTCTATGTCTTTTTGCAGCGAGCGTAAGTTATCCAGCTTGTCAGCTATAATCAACGCTTTTAATTCAAAAGAACCTTCCCTGACTGTGTCGATTGTATGCTGTTTTCTTTCTTTCCATGACTTACTTTTATCTTCTGTATGAGCGGCGACGAGATCTTTGACGTCCAAACCGAATTCACGTTCAATATTCTTTAGAGTGTAGGAAGTATCTTCAACCACATCATGGAGGTAGCCGGCACTAATCACTTCTTCACGAAAGCCTGCATGTTCCAAGAGAGCCGCAACCCGGATGGGATGGACCACATAGTCTTCCGAAGAGTTTTTACGTTTTTGCCCCTCATGGGCTTTAGCTGCGAATGCTTTCGCTTTTTCAATCATCGACGACCCGCCCCTTCTTTTTGTTCATCATAACAAATAAAGGGGCAGAATGATTGCAAAAAGTGATAAAGCTTGATTAAATAAGAATGGATATTATATAATTAATAGGTTTAATCAACAGGTTGAAGGGGATGCTTTGCAAATGGAAATGATTGAAGTACAAGGACAACCGCCTCACAACTCAGAGCCCGTCGTATTGATCATCGGGAAGATGGATGGTGTGCATTTAGGGCATCAGTCTCTTTTACAGGAAGCAGAAAGACTGGCGACAGAGGAAGATAAAATCGCTGTGTACGGTTTTTCTGATCACCCGAAATGGGTCCTGAGAGGCGATGAATCATTCAAATATTCATTATCAACGATTGAAGACCGTCAAACCCGCTTGGAGCAGTTCGGTGTCGATCGTTATTATCACGTCCATTTTACAAAAGAATACGCAAAGACATCTCCTGAAGAATTCGTGCTTCAGCACTTGAGCCGCTTGAACGTCCGTCATGTGATCGTCGGTGAGGACTTCCGCTTCGGTAAAGGGAGAGGGTCGGATGCTGAAGGCCTGGCAGAACTGTGTCAGCAAATTGGTGCCGGTGTCTCAATCGTCCCAGGTGTCCAGCTTCACGACAGAAAAGTGAGCAGTACGGATATCCGCACACACGTGACACAAGGGCGGATGGAAGCTGCTCAGGCGATGCTTGGACGACCTTTTGAGATCACAGGAGTCGTGGAAAAAGGGGAGCAGCTTGGCAGACAATTAGGCTTTCCGACATTGAACGTCGGAGGGATTGATGAATATGTCAAAGTGAAACCAGGAGTCTACCTCGGCCTTGTCAAAAAAGTACAGGAAGCTCCTGAATACTATTACACGTTAATTAGTGCCGGTTATCGTCCAACGGTTAACGGTGATTCTTATAAAGTGGAAGCTTATCTTCTGGATTTTTCCGGCGATCTGTACGACCATAAAGTGACCGTCCAATTCTTACGCCACATGCGCGATGAGGAGAATTTCGACGGAATGGATGCATTGATTGACCAGATGCACCAGGATGAGAAAAACGCACGAGCGATTTTAGGCCTATAAATCATACAGACACCTTAGAAGGGAGGAAGCACCATGGGAATTGTCGTTGTTGAAGTTTGTGATGGAAACTTAATCAATGAAATGGATATCGAAAGTATCATTGAATCCGAATACCCGGAAGTGGCGGTACTCATTAGTGAATGCTTATCCTTCTGCGGCATGTGTGCCCTCCGTCCTTACGCGCTTGTTAACAACCAGCGGGTATTTGGAAAAACCCCCGAAGAAGCATTACAGAAAATCCGTACGAAAATCGAAGAAGAATTAGCGATTTACGCTGAGTAAGGCAGGAGAAGACGATGGGTTTTTTGGATTCACTAATTAACAGCTTGCGTTTGCCGAAAAAAGAAGCAATGTTCCACCTGAACCGGAAAGGCATCACTCATACGATCGGTTATTTGTTCGTATTGCTGCTGCTCCTGTTTTTACCGGACATGGTCACATCGATCTTGTATTTGGAGACGAATCTGACAGAGGTATCACGAGGGATGTACATTGCACAGTTTCTCGTTTTCTATCCTCTGCTGATTGTTTTTCTTATCCTTGTCGGAGTATCCATTCTTGCCGGTGGGAGCCTGCTGATGCGAAAAGCTCTTTCACGGAAGCTTGCTTACCAGCAGTTGTGGAAGTTGACTGCCTATGCTTGTACATTGCCTTTGATCTTAAGCGTATTATTAAAATATTTGACCGTACCGAATGCCATCAGCGCCCTCATCTTTATGGTGATTTTCGTGTCTTACATGTATAAGATGATTACGGTTTATCCAAAAGTACCAGCGAAACCTTGAGTTCTTGCGGGTGCTTTTTTCTATTTGTCTTTTTTATATGTTAGAATATTCATTATTTAATAAAAAAGGTGGGGGTATGATGACAAGAGCGTTAGTTTTGCAATCAGATTTTGGAATCAGTGATGGAGCCGTAAGTGCCATGCATGGGGTGGCGCATTCTGTAGATCATCAATTGTCGATCTTCGATTTGACGCATGACATCCCACCATTCAATATTTGGGAAGGGTCTTACAGGCTATGGCAGACGATGGCTTACTGGACAGAAGGGACGGTATTCGTATCCGTCGTTGATCCCGGCGTAGGATCGACGCGAAAGAGTATTGGTGTGAAAACAGGTTCCGGTCATTTTGTCATCACCCCGGATAATGGAACACTGACCCATATCGCCCGCACGGAGGGCATCGTTGAGGTTAGGGAAATTGATGAAAAAGTGAACCGCCTGCCAAGGTCCGGAGAGTCCTACACGTTTCATGGCAGAGATGTTTACGCCTATACCGGAGCACGTCTGGCGGCCGGAGTCATCACCTTTGAAGAAGTCGGACCTGCCCTTAAGCCAGACTCCATTGAGCGTATATCCGTCAAAGATCCTGATATTGAAGAATCTAGAGTCTCAGGCATCATTGATATCCTCGATATCCGCTTCGGCAACCTTTGGACAAACATCCCGAGAGACTTTTTCAAGCAGATGGGGGTCCATTATGGAGACACCCTGAACGTGTCTATTTTGCATAATGGAGATGAGGTTTATCATAACTCGATGACCTTCGGCCGCTCGTTTGCAGATACTCATAAAGGCGAGCCGCTCGTCTATGTGAACAGTCTCGATAACTTAGCGGTGGCCATCAACCAAGGATCATTTGCCAGGGCTTACACTATTCGTACAGGTTCGAATTGGACCATCCATTTTGAAAAATAACTTCCTGCTTCTGCGGGGAGTTTTTTCCTGTCTATAAGCAAAATGAAAGCTTGTGGGGACTCGCTGTGCTACACTTAGCCATGTAAAACCTTCACAAGAAAAGGAGAATGATCAATGAAGACAGTTACGCTACATAGCACCATTGAAATGCCTCAACTAGGCTTTGGTGTTTGGCAAGTCGAAGAAAAAGACGCGGTTCCAGCCGTTACGAAAGCGATTGAAACAGGCTACCGTTCGATTGATACAGCTGCGATTTATGGCAACGAAAAACAAGTCGGTGAAGCAATCCGCCAGAGTGGTGTAGCTCGTGACGAATTGTTCATTACGACAAAGGTCTGGAACACAGACCAGGGATATGAAAATACATTGAAGGCTTTTGAAACCAGCCTTGATAAACTTGGCTTAGACTATGTGGACCTTTATTTGATCCACTGGCCGACACCAGAATACGATGATTACGTAGAAACATACAAAGCGCTTGAACAGCTGCAAAAAGACGGCAAAGTCAAAGCAATCGGCGTATGTAACTTTGATATCGACCACTTGCAGCGTCTACTTGACGAGTGTGAAGTGAAGCCGGCGGTCAACCAGGTCGAGTGCCACCCATTCTTGGCACAAAACGAACTGAAAGACTTCTGCCGCGACAATGGCATTCTGCTTGAAGCATGGAGCCCATTGATGCAAGGTGGAGAAGTATTGAAAAATGATACGATCCAGTCCATCGCTGAAAAGCACGGCAAAACACCAGCACAAGTCATCATTCGCTGGCACCTGCAAAACGACACGGTCGTTATTCCAAAGTCTGTCACACCATCCCGCATCGAAGAAAACTTCGACGTGTTTGATTTTTATTTGACAGCTGACGATATGGCTGCGATTAATAAGCTGGACCGCGGTGAGCGGAAAGGCCCGAAACCATCTGAAATGAACGTACGATAAATAGAGGAAGACTGCCCTTAGATGGCAGTCTTTTTTTGTGGACAATGGGTCAAGCCGGGAATGCGCGCAAGAGAGCCGGAACGCGCGCATGAGGTCTGGAACGCGCGCATGAGGTCTGGAACGCGCGCAAGAAGCCGGGAATGCGCACAAGAGAGCCGGAACGCGCGCAAGAAGCCGGGAATGCGCACAAGAGAGCCGGAACGCGCACAAGGAGCCGGGAACGCGCGCAAGAGAGTCAGAAACGAGCACATGAAGATCGAGCCGCGTACAATACCTCGTCTACAAAACTCCGCAAACCCACCCTTATGTTATTCCCACCAAATATGGGGAACATAAAGGTATCAATTTTATCGGTAAAGGAGTTTTTGTATGATCATCCGGTTCGGTTACGTATCGCATGCGCTCGACCTATGGGAAGCGACACCTGCGAAGACGATGACATTTGCACGTTATAAGAAGCTGGGGCATGAAGCAGCCATCGAGCAGCTTCACAAAATTGCGGAAATGAATTTGGAGCGCACACGTCGGATCATCCATTACAACATTGCGAGGGAGATCCATCTGTACCGCTTTTCTTCATCCATCATTCCACTTGCGACTCATGATGAAGTGGAGTGGGATTACATCGGGCCTTTTCGACATCTTTTCGAGGAAATTGGCGAACTGGTACGGGCGCACAACATGCGCACGAGTTTTCATCCGAATCAATTCACCCTTTTTACAAGTGACCGTCCTCATGTGACAGACAATGCCGTCCAGGATATGGAGTACCATTACGCGATGCTTAAAGCGATGGGGCTTCACAATGAATCTCATATCAACTTGCATGTGGGCGGAGCGTATGGGGATAAACAAGCAGCCGTTGCTCGTTTCCATGAAAATATAAAGAAATTGCCGACTCCAATTAAACAGCAGATGACACTCGAAAATGATGATAAAACGTATACGACAACGGAAACCCTTGATGTCTGTGAAAAAGAAGAGATCCCCATGATGTTCGACTATCATCATTACATGGCCAATCATACGGAAGATGAACCGCTATCTGAAATTCTTCCACGCTTTTATAAAACGTGGGACAGGCTTGGTCTCCCGCCGAAGATTCACATTTCGTCTCCAAAATCGGAAAAGGCGTACAGGAGTCACGCCGATTTTGTGGATGCTGATTTCATTCGCCCTCTCCTGAAAGAATTGAAGGCTCTTAACACCCCCGTTGATTTTATGATTGAAGCGAAAGAAAAGGATCGTGCGCTTCTAAAGCTTGTCGAAGACTTTTCGAGCATTCGTGGTGTGAAGCGAGTAGGGGAAGCGACTTTGGACGTTTAGTTTTGCATGCTCGCCCATGGATCAAGTATATTGTTGGTAGTGGAAGGGGTGGAATGATGGATAAACAGACCCTCTTATCAGAAGTTAATTTATTTGAAGAATTAACAAAAGAAGAACTGATGGATGTCGATGCGATCAGTGAAATGAAAAAAGTAGGGAAGGGTGAAGTCATCCTTTCCCCTGAACATCCAGCTGAGCATTTATATATTTTGAAAAAAGGTCAAATCCGATTATACCGGACAAATAAAGAGGGGAAACAGTTCACCCTCGACATTTTAAAAGACGGGAATCTATTTGGCGAGGCTTCAACGCTTACCCTGACGGATTACGAAATGTACGCGGAGGCAATGACCGATACATATGTTTGTCTGATGAGCCGGGAAGAGTTTGAACGATTCATGGAAAAGTACCCGAAAATCACTCTTCGTCTCGTTCAGTTGCTTTCGTCAAAGTTGAACGATTTTTACAGGAGAAGTGAGAAAATTGCTTTAGGTGAGGTGCGGGAACGAATTCTATATTTGCTACTTATGCTTAGCGAAAAAAGCGGCCGCCGTCATCAGGAGTGGCAGACCGTTGAGATGAAGTTGACTCATCAGGACATCGCGACGATGATCGGGGCTACAAGGGAAACGACGAGTGCGGAAATCAGTCGTTTAAAAAAGGAAGGCTATTTGAAAAAGGGCCAAGTATTATTTATTGATGCAGAAAAAGCAAAAACCCATCTCGGCTTAGTGGTTACATAAGCCGGGATGGGTTTTAGTTTAATATCCTTTTTGCTTCCATGAATCGCTGGATTCCTGTAAACAATTCAACTGCAAAGAACAACAGTGTTGACCAGAAAAGGAATGGAGGGAATAGGAGCATCACACTGAACAAAACGAATCCTTCTGTTCGCTCCGCAAGCCCTGCTTGATAATAAAAGGATTTGATTCCTGCCTTTTCTGATACGGCCCCTACGACTAAAAAGATGGTCATGGAAACAATAATGGAAACGCTGAGAAGGAGAAGCGGCCACAATACCTCTGGATGAACATAAGCGATGGCGACAATCATCCCGATTTCAACAACTCGGTCGAATGTAATATCCATCACGGTTCCGAAGGGGGAGGTTTTTGTGTTTCTGGCCATCGTCCCGTCTACGGCGTCTAAAAATCCGGAAATCCATAAAAATAAAACCGCTAAAATCGGAAAACCGAGCACATAAAGTGCACTTGTAGCAAGACCGACGAACAAGGCGAGCACTGTGATCTCGTTGGCTGTGCGGCCTTTTTGCAGAAAGTAAGAAGCTGTACGTTCAATAGAGGGCTGAACGAATTTTCTTGCGTGTGTATCGAGCATAAAAAACACCTGCTTTAGCAAATAATAACGACGTCTTGTTACCACTTTACCCTATTTGATCTCCCTTTAGACGATAGCACACGTTCCATGGAAATAGTAATACCCAGCTTCTTATGTAAGACAGATTACAATGTTGAGCACATAAGGTTTGTGACAAGTGAACAGGGTGTATAGTATCCCTGTAACAAACAACAAGGAGGAATCGGACATGTCAGAACATAAAGTATCCATTACGAGTAAATCCCATGGGATGAAATCGGAGATCCAGGCTGGAAAACATTCATTGACGATTGATGAACCGAAGCAAATGGGGGGAACAGATGAAGGTGCTGATCCACTTGCAACGATGTTAGGTTCTCTCGCAGGATGTGAAACAGTTATTGCTAATATGGTCGCGAAGGAAATGTCGTTCGATCTCCAAAGTATTTCTTTTGATATCAATGGAACCTTGGATATGCGCGGCTTAATGGGAACGGCGGATGTAAAGCCGTACTTTGACACGGTGAACATCAGAGCGGACGTAGAAACTTCGGAATCCCAAGAGCGGATTGAAGAACTTCAGGAAATCGTGGATCAACGTTGCCCTGTTTTCACTACCCTGAAAGCGGCGGGAATTACACTAAATGTCGATTGGAAAAAGGCATAACAAATGCGAAGAGGCTCCTTCGGGGGGCCTTTTTATGCTGGTAATTTCCATGGAAACGATGGAAAGAATTAATAATGAATCACTCATTCCTCCTATGTTACCTTATTAGGGAACCAGATAAGGAGGTAGATGATCAATGTTCAAAAAATCCTTGCTGACAGGATTGGCTGCCGTAAGCATGCTCGCTTTCTCCTTCCCTGTCGAAAGTTTTGCACATGCCAATACTCACACCGTCCAGAAGGGCGATTCTATTTATAAAATTGCTATGAAACATGGGGTTTCTGCACAACAATTGCAGGCTGTGAACGATAAAGAGAATACAGAAATTTATCCTGGGGAGCAGTTACAGCTTCCTGTGGCGCTTAGTGCTTCTGAAAAAGATTTACTGGCCCGTCTAGTAGAAGCAGAGGCGAAGGGTGAAAGCTACGCTGGTAAAGTTGCGGTTGCCACGGTTGTTTTGAACCGTGTGGAAAGTGACCGTTTCCCAGATTCATTGAATGGCGTAATCTATGACGGCATTCAGTTCTCTCCTGTTCTTAATGGTACAATCAATCAGCCGGCAAGCGCTGAGTCAAAACGTGCGGTTAATGAAGCTGTTGCTTATCAAGGGTTCGACCGCGAGTCTCTATTTTTCTATAACCCTGATAAAGCGCAAAGTGACTATTTGAGCAGCAAAGAAGTGACTACAATCATTGGCGACCACGTTTTCTTAAGATAAACCACGTGAACAAGCACCTTAGGAAGGTGCTTGTTTTTTTGTGGTTTTCTTTCTATGTGATGAAGTTGGTCGGTAGGGGAAATGGGAAAAGGAGACTCCTGGATAGGAATCTCCTTTTTACAATCGATCGATTTAACTGGCATCTTCTTCTTCATCAAACAATTGGACTTTCCTTTTCTTGGTCCGTTTTTTGTACACGCGGTTAACATAGTCATCTGTTAGAGCTGCAATTTCCTTATGCAGGAACAGTAATGGAATGATGTTTGTAAGCAGGACGAAGGCCAAAATTAAATCGAGGAACTGCCAGACGAATTGAAGCCCTCCAATTGCTCCTACGAATACAGCTAAGATGTAAACGATCCGCATAATTTTGGCTGCGCGTAAACCGAAGAGATACTCCGCTTGCTTTTCACCATAAAAGACAAGGACACCGATGGTCGTAATGACAAAAAAGAGTAAAAATACAGTGATGAAACTGCCTCCGAACGCATCACCGAATTCGGTGCCGATGGCCACGTTGATCATATTCGATGCATCACTACCACCGACTTCCTGCCATGCGCCGGTAACGAGGACGGTCAAACCAGACACAGTACAAATGACAATGGTATCAACGAATACGCTGAAGATTCCCCATAACGCCTGGCGGGAAGGGTGATCTGTTTTGGCTGCCGCGTGGGCAATCGATGCGGTTCCGAGACCTGCTTCATTGGAATACAGACCACGCGCAATCCCCCAGCGTAACGCTTGGGCAACGGCAGCACCTGCAAAGCCACCAGTTGCGGAAATGGGTGTAAAAGCGTGGGTGAAGATCAATCCAAATACGTTGGGGATTTGATCGATGTTGGCAAATATGACGTATAAACAGACAGAGAGGTAAATGAGAACCATGCCTGGCACCATCTTATCAGTGACCTTGGCAATCCTTTTGATGCCACCGAAAACGACCACAGCAATCGCTGCACACATGACGATTCCCGTAATTTCAACCGGCCACCCGAAGGCGCCCTCTGTTTGAGTAGCGATGGAATTGGACTGGACCATTGTACTTGGAATTAACTCAATCATTAGGAAGAATGCGAAGGCGGTGGAGACCCACTTCCAACCCAGGGCCTTTTTTATGTAATATTGAGGACCACCGACCCAAATGTTTTTGTCGTTCTTTTCCCTGTATTTCATACCCAATAATATTTCACTATACTTTGTGGCCATTCCGATTAAAGCGACCAGCCACATCCAGAATAAAGCACCGGGTCCACCTAAAGAAATTGCGACAGGAACACCGACGATATTCGTTGCACCGGCTGTAGAAGCTAAGGCTGAAGTGAAAGCCTGGAATGGGGTGATGGTTCCTTTCTTTTTCGTTTTCTTGAATATCTGTCCGATGGTTTGATGGAGAACATGTCCAAAAAAGCGGAATTGGAAAAACTTAATCCGGATGGTAAGGAAGATTCCACCCAGAATCAAAATGATCGCTAATGGATACGTCCATAAAAAGTCGGAAATCGTAGTGATCCCCTCTTTGATACTATTCCATAAATCTCCCAATGAAAGATCCCCTTTCGACATACTGTAAGATACCCATATATTCCCTTTACATATTATGTTAAACGTATAAAATGAGCAGGGAAGATGTGACTTAGGAGAAAAAGCCATACACTAGAGAGGTAGAGGAGGGATCAGTTGATTATAAGGGAAGAGGAATTTCAAAATCATTCCATGAGTAAGTTGATTAAAGGGGCAGTCGTGCCACGTCCGATTGCCTGGGTATCGACAGTAAGTCAGGATGGCGTACGCAATCTGGCTCCGTTCAGTTTTTTTACGGTAGCCTCTATGAATCCGATTACGCTTTGTTTTTCTGTGGGAAGTGTGGGCAGAGATAAAGACACACTGAAAAATATTAAGGAAACAAAGCAGTTTATTATTAATGTCGTTTCAGAATCTTTGGCTAATCAGATGCATGAGAGCAGTAAAAGGTATGGTCCTAACGTCGATGAGTTTGAGGAGGCAGGTACAGATTTCGAAGAGGGTGATTTCGTTTCCGTTCCAAGGGTAAAGCAATCACCCGTTCACATGGAATGTAAGCTCGATCAAGTCCTCGAAATCGGTGAAGGAAACCTGGTTTTAGGAAGGTTGGTCGGCTACCACATCAGGGATGACGTTTATATAGAAACAGACAAAGTGGATCCACATGAGATGAAGCCTGTCGGAAGAATGGCTGGAGATTACAGCTACATCCGGGACTTCTTCTCACTCCCCAACAACGACCTTCCCAAATAAAAGAAAAGCCGCAACCCTTTACTAAAGGCTCTGCGGCTTTTTTACATTTACTGGCGTACCAGGTCATACATTATTTGGTCATTCACTCCACCCGTGGTTTAGTTGGATCGCAGGTTGGATATTCGCCGTTTGTGGTTTCTGCTAATTTATAAAGGTAGTAGCATTCTTCTCTTGCCATGTGGTCAGCCATGAGGGGAGAGAAAGTCCCGAGTATGACTTCATTCATTTCCATCTCCTCTATTTCCTCTAAAAATGTACGAAAGATCTTCATTTCCAGATCCACTTCATTATTTAATCGTTTCAGAGCAGGGAAGGAGTGCTGGTTTGTTCTCAGATACCCTTTCATCTCCACAGCTTTTATGTAGAATTGATCGAAATGTTTTCGGAATGTTTCACTCTTTTCTTTTAACCTTTGTTCCACAGCATCCAATTCATCATGGATGGCTCCTGCATGCCCTGAAGCATCCATCAACCAGAGCATGTGGTGGTGCAGCTCATGAAATAACGGAGGAACATCTCCTTTTCCTAAAAAACCAAGCACAAGCAGATACTCTTCTACTTCATTGACCATATGGTTGAGAAAGGTCGGGCTCAAGTGGATCTTTACTTTTCCAAAAAGGGAACGTTCAATCAGGTTCAGTTTAAACTTGTGAAAACTACGTGCTTTTTCCCCGACTTGCTTTGAAAATCCGTTCATGTCCTCTACATGACCTTCACGCACCATGTTCAAAAGATCATCCCACTGTGTGACATAATCCCTTACTTGATATAACGTATCCTCTTCGGAAGCGTACAAAGAATCCCGAATAAAACGGGCGTGGTCACCAAGGATCTGCAACCAGAAGAGATGTTCAAAATTTGCTTGTTCAGTATAGTCCTTCACCTTCATCACCCTCTTTTTCTTAGGTCATCCCTTTCATCTTATTCACGCTTGGTTTTCTTCATGAGAAGAGTCATGTTTACAAGGAAGAATTTGTGATTCTTTGGAAAAAATTTAAATAGGGGCTTCTCAAATGGAAGATCCTCCTATATACTACTGTACTAGAAGTAATAATACAGTTGATACAGATAGAACACACCGTTGGAGGTGGCTGGATGTTTGAGTTGGACGTCAGGAGCCGAAAGCCGATTTACGAGCAGCTCGTGGAAAAGTTGAAGCAACTGATTATTAATGACGTTCTGAAGGAAGACGAAAAACTACCTTCTGTTAGGGAACTTGCCCAGCAGTTGACGATCAATCCGAATACAATTCAGAAAGCGTATCGGGAGTTAGAGTCACAAGGGTATATCTACTCGTTGAAGGGGAAAGGGAGTTTCGTGCATCCTTCTGGAAAAGTCGATAACGAAGAGGAGTTGAAAAAAGTGAGAGAAGAGTTAAAGAAGCTATTTTCGGAAGCGATTTATTTAGGGATGACATCAGAAGAGATCGCCGCTCTTCTCCATGAAGTTGAAGGAGGTCAGCAGGATGATTGAGGTCCATACGGTCAGTAAATCGTTTGATCGAACCAGGATTTTGAAAGACGTTTCTTTTCATGTGAAGAAAGGATCGATCTACGGCCTTCTTGGTTCCAATGGTGCAGGGAAAACAACATTAATGAGGATTCTGACAGGCATTCTTAAGCAAAACAATGGCCAGGTTCATGTTTTGGAGGAGGATGTGTTTGAGAACGAATCCGTCAAACAAAGGATGGTCTTCATCCCTGACAGTCTCTACTTTTTGCCACAGTACACGACGCGTCAAATGGCAGATTATCACCGGTCCATGTACGACAGTTGGAACGAAGAGCGATATGAGAAATTAAAAAATGTCTTTCAACTGGATGAAAAAAAGAAAATCAGTCAGTTTTCCAAGGGGATGCAACGGCAAGTCGCCTTTTGGCTGGCGATGTCGGCGATGCCTGATGTTTTGATTCTCGATGAGCCATTCGATGGACTTGATGCTGTCATGAGGCAGAAAGTCCGGAACTTGATCATTCAGGATGTGGCTGAACGGGAGATGACCGTTTTAATATCTTCCCACAACTTAAGGGAAGTCGAAGATATCTGTGACCATGTCGGAATTCTACATAAAGGTGAAATTCTTCTTGAACGTGATTTGGATGATTTGAAAGCGGATGTTCATAAAATCCAGGTTGCTTTCGATGATGATTCCTTTCAGCCGGAGGAAGCGAACCTCGATATTCTTCATAAAGAAAAGCGGGGCAGTGTCTGGCTGCTGATTGTCAGAGGAAGTGAAGCTGACATTTCAGCTGGGATCAAAAAACACCGCCCGCTCGTTTATGACAGGCTTCCACTTACGCTTGAGGAAATCTTTATCTATGAAATGGGAGGTGTAGGGTATGCGTTCGAAAACATCCTCGTTTAATAAAGAGATCATCAAGCAGGATTTCCGAAATGTCGGATGGATCAGTATCGTTTACTTTTTAGGGTTGTTCTTTATTGTACCGATGCAATTGTTTATGGTATTGAGCAGGGAAGAACCAATAATTACCGATGATCGTGGTTTATTTGGTCAAGTGTTCGCTTTTGAACTTCAGGTTTTGTTCCTGCTAGTAATGCCTCTTCTGATGGCGGTATTTTTATTCCGTTATCTACACGTGAAGGGAGCTTCAAATTTTGCTCATAGTTTTCCTATGAGAAGAGGGAAACTTTTTAATCATCATATTTTCTCCGGCATTATTCTTTTACTTTTGCCGATTCTACTAAACTATCTGATTCTCCTCATCGCAAGTGGAGTAACAGATGTGACGGAATACTATACCATAACGAACGCAAGTTATTGGCTTTGGTTATTTGTGACCATGTCATTTCTTATTTTTATCGCTGGTGTTTTTGTTGGAACTCTTACCGGCTTGTCAGCGGTGCAGGGGATTCTTACCTACATCCTTTTGTTTTTACCAGCTGGTTTGTATGCCCTAACATCATTTCACCTTAGCACTTATATCAAGGGATATTCGGCCGACATGGTTCTGGAGAGCTCCTTTCAATACTTCTCACCCCTGGCGGATCTCTTGCAGTTCGGAGGTTATGGTCCTGACCAAGTGAAGGTTCCAGTTGAAGTGATTGCTTTGTTGATCTATGGTCTCGTGGCTGTTGCTTTTTATGCAGTGTCCTTATGGCTGTATAAAAACCGTTCGATCGAATCTGCCGGCCGGGCGCTTGCTGTAAGTGCTTTGAATCCTGTGTTTACATTTGGTGTAACGTTCTGTTTCGCTTTATTTGGTGGAATGTATTTTACAGTCTCTCAATACGCGTATACCTGGATGATCGCGGGATATTTTATTGGTGGCACTTTTGGGTTTGCTGCAGCTACCATGTTGCTAGAGAAGACTTGGAGAGTGTTCAACTGGAAGCACTTAAAACGATGGTCTGGTTATGGATTGGCTGTAGCGATCCTTGTCGCTATCATCCCTCTCCTATGGCAGAATTACGAATCATATGTACCGGCACAGAGCGAAGTTGAAAAGGTTTATATTAGCGGGGGCTATTGGCAGTACCGAGAACTTACTAATCAAGATATAGAGATCCCATATATTACCTCTGAAGAGGCGATTCAGTCCTCCTTGGATCTCCATGAGCAACTTATTGAAATCAGCAATCCATTAAGTAGAGGGGAAGATTATTTCTTTTTCGTCTATCAGCTGGAAGATGGAAGTGAAATTTATCGTCAGTACCGGGTAGATGAAGAGGTCGTACGAGAAGAGAAAAAGGCTGTGTATGAAACAAAAGAATACAAGAAGATCAAGTATCCGGTTCTAGGCCTTGAATCTTCTGATGTCAACCAGTTGGTTATTCATCCTAATGCAGCACCGGGAGAGGAAGAATTGTATGATCCCGAAAAAATTTCGGCCTTTATGGAAGTACTAAAACAGGATATCCATCAATTATCTTATGAACAGATGATGGCACCACAAGGTCTGTCATCAGGGGTATCCTTCACACTTGATGGAATGCAGGAAAATCCATATCATCTCCAGATCTACCCTTCATTTGAAAATACCGTCGAGTGGATGAAGCGAGAAGGGTTTTATGAAAAAATGATGATTCAAGCTGAAGATATTCAGCATGCAGAAGTTTACAAGTGGCCTGAGGATCGCGACTTCCCTCATGACTATGACCATTATGTGTATAATCGTTTAAAAGAGGATAATGTGAAACCTCTAGAAGTCAGCGAAAGCGACCAGATAGTTAAGTTGCTGAATGGACAAGAAAATCAGGAATCAGGTAATTATATTGTTGCTTTCTACTTTGATGAACGCAACGAAAATCATTACAACCTATTAAGCTTCGATGAAGGTGACGCCCCGAACTTTATAAAGGAACACTTCGAATAAAGGGAGAGATAGAGGAAAATGGACTTTTGTAAGATGTATGAACAGTATTATCATCGTGTCTATTACACAGCCTTAAAAGTAACAAAGAACCCTAGCTCAGCTGAAGATATCCTTCAGGAAACCTTTCTAAAAGCGTACGATAAACTCGATGAAATCCGTGAAGAAGGGAAGGTGGGGGCGTGGCTCTCCACCATCGCTCACCGGAAAGCGATCGATCTTCTACGTAAAGAAAAGAAGGCCGTCCTTTTGCCAATCGAAGAGGTGCCGGTCCCTCAACCTGTCTATGAAAATGCTGATTCGGACGTGGAGCACATTTGTGAATGCCGCCATCTAGAAGAAGACATCAAGAAGCGGATCAGCACATTATCCCCTAAGCTTCGAGCGGTGTTTCAACTAAGTTACGATAAACAACTGCAGGAAAAGGAAATCGCCCAAACGCTTCAGATTACACAAGCGGCTGTCAAATCACGCCTTCACAGGGCAAGGCAGGCCATGAAGGGGAAGCTGGGGGAAGAAAGGCATCATTATTCCACAGCATAAATAAAAAAGCAGAACCTCAAATCGGAGGTTCTGCTTTTTTTGACGATGAATGTTATATTTTTTTGTATGAAGAAAGAGAAAGAAGGAGGTGGATGATTTGAAGAAGACGTATCTTTGGTATTGGATCCTTTTATTGTTCCTGTTGATGGGTTGTCAGAGTAACCAACAGTCCCTGCCTTTACCTGAGAAGGAAGGGGACATTCATTTTCAGGCGTTTGTGGAGGAGGTTCCGACAGAAGGAGATGCTGATCCAGAATATCAACGCATGTATGATCTTGTAGCAAAAATGCAAGCGAATGAAGCGATTGACCTTACACAGGTAGATATTCAAGTGAAAAAAGAAACATCCATACAAGCACATGGAAAAGAAATTACAAACTTCCCGACTTATTTTATATTGGATCAAGAAGGGATTGTGTTGGAAACGACGAACTTGGATGAAGTAGCCGATTATATAAATCGTGCAGGCGCACCAGATTAAATAGAAAAATAGAAAGGAGGGAGATCGTGACCATTCTATCTTTTCTGGCTATTTTAGGGGTAGGGATTGGAGCAGGATTCATTAACGTCATCGCAGGTGGTGGGTCTCTTTTAACGCTGCCCATCCTCATTTTTTTCGGTCTGCCTTCCGCTGTGGCGAATGGCACCAACCGAATTGCACTGATGGCACAGAATATTGTCGCCATTGTCTCTTATCGTAGAGATGGCTATTTTGATGGGAAATTCAGTCTCCTATTAGCGATACCAGCTCTCATCGGTTCAATCGTTGGTGCACAAATAGCGGTGAATATCCCGGATGATCTGTTCAATCGTATTCTATCGATCGTGATGATTGTTGTTTTAGTGATCATGATATGGAAACCTCATAAAAACCTTTCCACGGCAAGCGGCCAGGACTCCCGATCGAAACAGATTGGGCTTGCTTTTATTTTCTTTTTTATAGGTATCTATGGAGGGTTCATCCAAGCCGGAGTAGGCTTTGTGATCATAGCAGCGCTAACCTTGGTGACAGGTTTATCTCTAGTGAAGATTAATAGCATCAAAGTTTTTGTCGTTGCTGTATATACATTGTCTGCCTTGGTGGTTTTCGTCGTCAATGATCAAATCCATTGGGGCTACGGGGTGACCCTGGCGGTTGGGACAAGTATCGGAGCGTTTTTAGGTAGTAAATTTGCGGTGAAGCACGGAGACAAATGGATTCAAAGGTTCCTCATCGTAGCTGTCATTGCTATGGCAATCAAGCTTTTCTTCTTTACATAAAACGGACAGCTTAAAGCTTCTAAAATAAGAGGGATTCCCACTCCAACTAGCGAATAGGTAAGGATTACTGGTAGGGAGTGGAGGATTGTGATTAGTAAAGTAGGACAAATTATGTTGTATGTGAACGACCAGGATAAAGCCGTTAATTTTTGGACAGAGAAATTAGGGTTTGTGGTGATTTCTGAAGAAAATAACGGGGAGGGGATGAGGTGGATTGAGGTTGCTCCCAAGGAGGGGGTAGAAACAACGATTGTTCTTCACAATAAAGAAATGGTTGCAAAAATGTCTCCAGACCTCAATCTTGATCCACCTTCCTTAATGTTTTTTACGGATCGTTTTGAACAGCTTTATCGTGATTTGGTCAATCAAAAAGTGACCGTAGGAGAAATTGTTCCTATGCCAACGGGCAGGGTATTTAACTTTGCGGACAATGAAGATCAGTATTTTGCTGTCATGGAAAAAAAGTAAGAAGGAGTTTTCAATTGAATCACCAGGGAATTGAAAAAAGACCAGAGTTTTCTGGTCTTTTTTTATTATAAAGCAGGTGTTGGTGTTGGTTCAGCATAGCCATTTTCGTAGGTAGAGTCGATCTTTTCCCGAATTTCTTTTATTGATTTGCCATCCTGATAATCAATGATTGACTGTGCGGCAATCTCCATACAAACGCCGCATTTTGTGCCGTGGTCATCCCAGACGATGCTGCCATCTTCATTGGTTTTGTTCACAAAGCAGTCATAGTTGTCCCGGTGTCCTACACTCTCCCCGCATCCGCAATAGCAAGGGATGTTCTCAAGCAAATTTTTGCTTTGGGCGGCTGCCATATAGATGTCGTGCATTTCCTGTGGTTTTTCATCCATGAATGATGGAAGGGTTGTCACAGAGTCTGTCTCTTCTCTAATGTCACCGTTCACGTGTTCGATATGTGCTTCCTCTTCGGATTCCGACGAACATCCGGAAAGCGCGGTACCGATCAAAAGCGTAAGGATCAGGAATACTGTTTTTTTCATAAAAAGGCACCCTCTTCATATTGATAGTTTCATCATAAAGAGGGTGGCATGAAGTTTCAATGCTTTTCTATAAAGTTCGTTGATCAGTCACATTTATTTTCCGAATGAAGAGAGGAATTTCACGCGGTCGCCCATAGGAGGTACATTATCATCAACGAGAGCTACTTCTAAGACAGCTGGGCCTTTGACGTTTAGAATCGCTGATAAGTTCTCGTCATTGAGATCTTCCATGGATTCAACACGTGCGTTTGGCACTCCCAGTGAGGCGGCCATCTGGGAGATGTTGACTTCTTCCTGCCCAAAGCGTTCATGGGCGCGTTTGTATTGAAGCGTATGTCCATGATGGACCATGCCGAGTCTTGAGTTGTTCATGACGATAAATAAAACAGGGATGTCGTATTCTTTCGCTGTCAGAAGTTCCATGCCGTGCATGAAGAAACAGCCATCTCCCGTAATACTTACAGTTGGACGTTCCGGGTCTGCAAGTTTTGCTCCAATGGCACTTCCGATTCCACTTCCCATCGCTCCAAAATGAACGTTGATATCAAAGGAATCATTGCTTTTAACTCCCATATAGTGAACGACGTAAGCCATAAATTCACCGATGTCGATTGTGAAACGAGTATTCTCCGGAAGCTTTTCCTGTAAGGACCATAAGACGTTCTGGGAGTTAAACTCTTCAGTAACATCTGGAACTGCAGGAGCCATAGCGGGAAGGGGTGCCCGTTTAACGCCCAACCCGTGCAAGGCTGTGATTAAGGAGGAGACGGTGACATCGATGTCTCCATGAAGCGGCTGGTCAACAGGATATTTTCTATTGAAGACGGTCGCGTCATAATCGACTTGAATCAGTGTGCGGTGCTTCGTAATATTTGGGTTCCAATTGTTCGTGGCTGTTTCCCCAAGACTTGAGCCGAGCACCAGCACCGTTTCTTCATGTCCATGATTGATCAGATCGGAGGCCTCTTCATGTCCGGCAAAGCCGAAGATTCCCCTCTTCAAAGGGTGATGGTCTGGAATAAGCCCTTTGGCTTGAGGACTTGTGACAATCGGCCAGTTTAAGGTTTCGGCCAGTTCAAGAACGTCATCCACGGCTCCGCGAATCCCTTGCCCTACGAAGAGAAAACCACTCTCACTTGATGCGAGCGTTTTGGCTGTTTCCATGACCACCTCATCCGTTGGAAGCAATGGCGTTCGTTGTGGGAACGCAGGGATGGCTGGTTCTAGAATATCTGTCAGTTGCACATCAATCGGCATGGCGATGTGGACCGGGCCCGGGACGCCTGTCATAGCGATCTCCACGGCTTTATGAATCTCGGGAAGCAGGTCTTCTGCACGGTCGACCCTTTGACTGTATTTGGTAACCGATTGATAGAGTGGGTCGGCGTGTAACTCTTGAGACGCATTTAAACCGACAGTGTCAACAGGTACCGCGCCTGTCAGAAACAGTACAGGGAGGTGTTCACGCATGGCATTCGCTGCTCCAGTCACAAGGTTTGTTCCTCCTGGGCCGCTGCTCCCGATACAAACACTGAGGGAGTTTGTATATTTTGCATAAGCAGCTGCCATATAGGACGCGGCTCCTTCATGCTTGGTAACGATTGGTGTAATGGAAGGAGTATCGTAAAGTTCATCAAAAAAAGCATTCACAGATCCTGCTGGTATTCCGAAAATATAAGATACCTCTCCAGAAACAAAGTAATCCAACACAGCGCGAACAGATTTCATAGACTTATCCCCTTTTTATGAATGATTTTAAAAAATGATCCTCAAATGTTTCCGCTTGTAGCGGATGACTGTAATAATACCCCTGGATCCAGTGACAACCATGCTCTGCAAGGAAAGTCGCCTGTGCTGCTTCTTCGACCCCTTCGGCGATCACGTTGAGCTGGAGGCTGTCAGCAAGGGTGATGATGGTTTTGGTTATGGCCGCATTGTTCCGATTTGTCGTGACGTTGTTAATAAAGGACTTGTCGATTTTTAAAGTATCTACAGGAAAATCTTTTAGATAGCCAAGGGAAGAATAGCCCGTACCGAAATCATCAATCGATATTTGGACACCGAGTTCTTTCAATTGGCCGATTGTTTTTAATGTGTGCTCCGTATTATGGATAATTAAATTCTCCGTTAGTTCAAGCTCAAGGTGCTTAGCGGGGAGGCCGGTTTCTTCTAATATGTCCGACACCGTAAGCACAAGGTTCTGTTGATTGAATTGTTGAGGAGATAAATTAGCGGACACGATCAATTCCGTATGTCCAGAAGTCACCCATTTTTTCATTTGCTGACATGCTTCCCGTATGACCCATTCACCAAGGTTTGTAATAAGACCTGTTTCCTCTGCGAGAGGAATGAATTGGCCGGGAGGGATGGTGCCACGCCGTGGGTGGTTCCAACGGATTAATGATTCCATACCGATGAGCTTTTCTGTACGTACATCGAATTTAGGCTGGTAATACAGTTCAAATTCGTCATTTTTTTGCAATGCTTTGAAAAGGTCATTCTCAAGCTGGATTTGTTCAAAGGTGCGACTCTCAATCTCTGGTGAAAACAATTGATATTGATTACCAGATAAGTCCTTCGCCTTGTACATCGCGACATCCGCATGTTTGATCAACGTTTCGGCGGTATCCCCGTTTTCTGGGAAAAGACTGATGCCGATACTGGTTTTGATGGAAATCTCATGATCACCGATTACAAAAGGATCATTGAAGGCTTCTAAAATCCTTTTTGCACATTTCACGGCTCCTTCTTCCCTCTCAATCGTCGGTAGTAGAATGATGAACTCGTCCCCGCCTTGTCTTGAGACGGTCGCACCGTTCGGCACAGCCTTTTGCAGGCGTTCAGCCACATTCAGCAGGACTTTGTCTCCAAAACTGTGCCCGAAAGTATCATTGATCTTCTTAAAGCGATCAAGATCAAGAAATAGAATGGCAATGGGCTTATGTGCCAGTTCTGCATATTGAAGAGCCTGGTTGAGTCGATCTTGAAACAGCACACGGTTTGGTACATTTGTCACGCTGTCGTAGTAGGCGTGGTATTTGATTTTTTCTTCCATTTGTTTTCTGGAGGTTACATCTTTGAAAGTGACCACATAACCGGTAGTAAGATCGTTTTCCAGTTTAGGAGTGATGACGTATTCCACTGGGAAAGTATCGCCGGACTTTTTAAAGAAAAAATAATCTTTGTCTGTATGGCCGTCCTTTTGTTCGTAGTGTTCTAAGAACGTTTTTTGATTATCGAAGATCTGGGAATAAGGTGCACCTATGATTTCCCTCTCATTCTCATAACCTAATAATTCTGTAGCAGAAGGGTTCGCGAATGTGATGTGTCCCTCAAGGTCGATTCCAAAAATCCCTTCACCCGCTGAATTCAAAATCAAATCTTTCTCACGACTGATTTGCGTGAGCTCGGAAATGGCTTCCTCCAGCTCATCATTCTTTTGTAATAATTCTGACGTACGGTCCTGTATAATCATTTCCTGCTTCTCCATATAGAGCAGGTTGAAAAGGACGGGGGCGGTTGTATCTACAATCGATTCAGCCAATTGACAGGCAGAGTCAGAGTAGACCTGACCGGTTTCCTTCAGGTTTACAATGGCGATTGCACCCAGCACTTCCCCAAGCGAAACGAGAGGAATCATATATAAGCCTTTCATTCCGAACTTTTCGCATATCTCCTTGTTCGTCCGGGGATCTTCAAAAACATCCGGGACTAGAATGGATGTCTTGGTATTAATCACTTCTTGAAAAACAGGATCCTCTCTGTGGTTAAACTGGGCTTTCTGGTGGGTTTCTTTCCAATCTTCTTCTGTCCACTCACTTTCTTTACTGAGGCTTGCAGGCTTTAGTTTGTGTTCTGCAATGGGGTCAATGAAGTGGGCTCCGATATTTGGATTTTCGAGGACTTCTCCTAAATAATAGAAGCATTTGTCCAGCGCTTCTTGTAAAGAGGAACATAAGGAAAGGTCACGGGTAACATTGAGCAACAGTTGCTTTTCACTGATCAATTTCTCTTTACGTGTCAGATTGTTTGCATTTCTAATCGCCACAGCCGCCATGTTGACGTAAGCTTTCACGGATTCGATTTCCGATTCTGTTAGATTCATCGGTGTCCCATAATCAAACAAAAACACGAGGCCGTAGAGTTCATTTTCATAAGAAATAGGCGCGACGAGCAGTGAATTAATTTTAAAGGCCTGGATCGCCCGTTGATCTGGACGGTCATCCTTGGATGTATCAGGTATGTAAATGGTTTTTCTTGTTTCGATGACCTCTTTAGCGAGGAGATCATACTCCGGGTCCACGATGTGCATATCAAGCGTCATTCCATTGATCAAGGCCGGTTTTCCGACATAGCCTTGGTAGGTACCATCCTCTCGAGGCAGGTAAATGCCCACAGAGTCGCACCGCATAATTTCTTCAGATATGGCTGTGACCACGTGTTCTAATACATCGCGTAAATCATGCTCCGTGTTGATGAGCTGTGTGATTTGAGCGAGGCGAGAATATCTAGTTTGTTCTTCAGCCATTGAAAAACCTCCATAGTTGTCATATTTTGATAAAGTTCGACTATTATAACGAACTTCCTGCATTTCAAGCATAACTTTTACAAAAAAACAAAGAAACAGGCACAAAAGAGGACTTTTGCGCCCGTTTTCTTACAATATATTCAAGATGGCGCCTGCACCGACTCCAATTAAAACGATGGCCCAGGCTGGGACTTTAAAGAAGTGTAAAAGAGCGAAAAGAATGGCAGCAAGAGCAAAGTCTGCTCCTTCCATAATCGAACTTTTCAACACAGGGTCATAAAAAGCGGCAAGGAGAATGCCGACAACACTTGCGTTTACTCCTGTAAGAACGCCTTGGAAGGCCGGACGCTTTCTGAGTTCGTTTAAAAAGGGCAGAGCCGCTATCAAAAACAAGAAGGAGGGCAGGAAAATACCTGCGGTTGCCACGAGGGCCCCTGCAATGCCTTCAATCATTGTTCCCAGATAGCTAGAGAATGTGAACAAAGGACCTGGTACGGCCTGTGCCATTCCATAACCGGCAAGGAATTCATTTGCCGTCAACCATCCCGTTGGCACCACTTCACGTTCAAGCATTGGCAAGACGACATGTCCGCCACCGAATACTAGAGAACCGACACGGAAGAACGTATCGAACAGTTGAATCAGCATGCTTTCGGTGTTTCTTGCAAGGATTGGCAAGAAGGTAAGAAGAGTGACCAAAATGCCAAGAGAAACGACACCAATCTTTTTCGAAAACGTCACAGGAAATGGTTGAATCTTAGACTCCACCATGCTAGAGAACATTTTCCAACCGAATAATCCAGCAGCGAGGATGATCAACAACTGCATCCAGGCGGATGGATATAGAAGTAATATAAGTGCGGACACTAATGCTATGGCAATTCTGGGACGATCTGGCGTGAGTTTTTTTCCAAGACCAATCAAGGCGTGCAGAACGACTGCTGCTGCTATGACCTTCAAGCTGTGGATGAAGTTCGCATCTGCGAGGTCAAAAGACTGGTATAACAGAGCAAAAAGAACGAGAACGATAATGGATGGTACCGTAAAACCGATCCATGAGATCATCCCGCCGAGCAATCCACCACGGAGCATACCAATGGCAATTCCGACCTGACTGCTTGCAGGTCCAGGGAGAAATTGACAAAGGGAGATAATGTCCGCATACGTTTTGTCATCGAGCCATTTTCTTCTATCGATATACTCATCCTTGAAGTAAGCCAGGTGGGCCACAGGACCACCGAATGAAGTAAATCCAAGCTTTGTTGATGCTTTAAATATTTCCAAGAGAGAACCTTTAGGTTTACTCATGATCAAGATTCCTCCAATCTTTTCCTAAAATTTCTTCCGCCAGTTCACGGACTTGTTCTCTTCCTTCGGCAAGCACTTCTCTGCCTTTGTCCGTTATGACGTAGTACTTCCTGATCTTTCCTTCCACTTTTTCTTCGTATTTCTCAAGCAATTCGTCTTTATGGAGCTGTTTCAATGTAGGATAAAGGGTTCCTGGGCTGATGTCATAGCCGTGGGAAGCGAGCTCTTCCATCAGGAAAGCTCCATAGATTGGTTCAATGCTTGCGTGATAGAGAATGTGGATTTTAATCGATCCTAAGAAAAAGTCTCTGAGCACGGGGAGCACCTCCTCTATCGAATTCCGATATCAATATACGATATTGTAAAAAGAAAGGCAATAAAAATCGCACAAACTTTACGGAGTTTGCGCGATTCTTTACATTCTATTTACTTAACGTATCTACCATTTGATCAATACTCATTTCATGAGCGATGACACCATCAATCGTCCAGTGACTCGGGTCGTTCATCTCGTACACCTGACCGTTTTGGGCAGCAGGGGTGTTCTGCCATACAGAGCTGTTTTCAAGAATTTCGAATCCAGGCTCACCTTCGTTTCCGATGAGGAATACGTGATCCGCATCCAACTCCCCAAGTTTTTCAAGGGCAACAGGGTTCCATTGTTCGCCTTCTTCAGGAAGGCTTTGCAGGAATTCCGGTTTAGCCATCCCCATCTCGTTGTAGAAAATGTCTGCGCCATAACGGTTTTCATCAAAGACATAGAACTGCTCGCCCATCGTCCAGACAAACGCGACGGATTCATCCTCGATGTTTTCTTTGATTGTTGCAGAGGCTTCTTCGACTTTTTGGTCAAAGTCTGACAGCACTTGTTCCGCTTCGTCCTGTTTGTTCAGAATTTCTCCCATTGTTGTCAGTTGCTTCCGCCAATCAGCACCTGTTTCTTCATCGAACACGTACGTTTTGGCAATACTGGAATAGTCTTCATAGCTTCCGTTCTGCAAAGCGGAAGGGGCACTGAAAATAATGAGATCAGGGTTTTGCTCAATGGCTTGTTCCACAGGGAGATCCCAGCCGACTTTCGGTACGCCTTCAAGCTGTGGCTGCAAGTATTCCAGAACCGTTTCACCGATGGACCATTGGGCGACAGGCTTTTCTCCTAGAGCTACCAGTGAATCCTCTAAATATGGAGCAAGAATGCGCTCAGGCTTTTCTTCAAGTGTAATCTCGCCCATCGCATGTGTAAGTGTACGTTCGCTTGTTTCCTCGTTTGTGGCTTCATCAGATTCGTCGCTTGAGGACGATGGATCTTCACCGTCACTGCTGCATCCTGTAGCTAATAGGACAAGAAGCAGTAAACCGGTTATGTAAAGGGTTACTTTTTTCGACATTTATTTGTTCCTCCTAAGAAATGTGTGATAAGATAATGATAATCATTATCATTGAATGTGTCAATTCATTATAGTAGATACATAGGTAGAGAGGGTCGCTGGCTGTGGAGGAACGAACGAGAGAAGCTAACAAAGAATGGAATGAAGGAACAAGAAAAGTGTGGCGTGCGGCCTTTCTTTTTACAGGTGGCATGATTCTATTAGCTGTCACGATGGCCTTATCGATTGCTGTCGGGGTAACCGACATTTCCATCGGTACGGTTTGGAAGTCTATGTTCGCTTTTGCTCCGGAGTCAACGAGCCATGCCGTCATTCGCGAACTGCGCATGCCGCGGGCTTTAGCAGGAGCCCTTGTCGGTGCATTTTTAGCTGTGTCGGGTGCGGTCATGCAGGGTCTGACGAGAAACCCTCTTGCTTCCCCGTCCATTATGGGGGTCACGCACGGTGCGGCGTTCGCTTTAATTTTGACGATCGTCTTTTTCCCTGCCGTCAGTAACATCGGAATGACAGCTGCCGCTTTTGTTGGCGCAGGGCTCGGGGTCATTCTTGTTTTTGCAGTCGGCTCCTTTTCTAAAGGTGGTCTGACACCGGCAAAGTTAGCTCTTGCTGGTGTCGCTATCGGTGGTATGCTCAGTTCTCTTTCATCGGCCATTTCTTTACACTTTCAGGTAGCAAAACAAATGAGCTTCTGGTATGCCGGGGGATTAGCCGCAACGGATTGGGTTTCTGTCCAAATCCTGCTGGTCGCAGGAGCGGTCGGGTTGACCCTGGCTGTTTTAATTTCTAAATCTGTTACGATTTTAAGTCTCGGGGATGAGGTTTCTAAAGGCCTTGGTCAAAATACATTCCTTGTTAAAGCTCTCGGCGTCATCGTTGTTTTCGTTTTAACTGGCGCGGCTGTTTCTGTTGCTGGGACCGTCGGTTTCATCGGTCTTGTTATTCCTCACGTCGCTCGTTTTTTCGTGGGATCTGACTACAGGCTGATTATCCCCGTCTCGGCAGTGCTCGGAAGCTTGCTGCTCGTGCTGTCGGATATAGGGGCGAGGCTGGTCAACGCTCCTTATGAAACACCGGTCGGAGCGATAACGGCATGTATTGGAGTCCCATTTTTCCTTTACCTTGCTCGTGGTGAAGGGAGGGGGTCCTTATGAAAAAGAGGCGTTTTTCGTTTGTGATGGCCGTGCTGTTTCTATTTCTAAGCTTTATGGTCCTCATCAGTTTGAATATGGGTGTCGTTAACATCGCCCCTCTGGACGTTCTGAAGACGTTCATCGGACAAGGAACCGACCGCCAGGAATTGGTGCTTTTCAATTTCAGGCTTCCGTCCATGGTTCTTGCGTTATTTGTCGGTGCAGGCCTTGCTGTTTCCGGGGCGATTCTCCAGGGAGTCACGCAAAACGATCTTGCCGACCCTGGCATTCTAGGAATTAATACAGGCGCAGGATTTGCCGTCATTTTATATATTTTCTTTTTTCAACAGTCGATGGCGATGGTGAGTGGAGTCGGTATTTACATCTTGCCGTTGTTTGCCCTCATCGGTGCGTTCCTCGCAGCTTTCCTTGTGTATGCGCTCGCTTGGAAAAAAGGGGTCAACCCAATCCGTCTTATCCTTGTCGGAATCGGTGTGAACGCAGGTTTCAGTGCTGTCCTCATCATTTTTCAAGTAAAAATGAACCCACAGGATTTCAATCAGGCGCTCGTCTGGTTAGCGGGGGATTTGTGGATGGGAAATTGGAATCTCGTGCTGGTCATTGTGCCGCCTATCATTTTGATGATCGGTTGGACAATTTATAAATCCCGTACGCTGAACGTCATGAATTTAGGAGATTCGATGTCGATGGGACTCGGTATTCAAGTGGAAAAAGCACGTCGGACATTTTTACTGCTTGCTGTCGGTCTGGCTGGTTTATCTGTGGCGGCAGGGGGCGGAATCGCCTTCCTTGGGCTTGTTGCCCCGCATATTGCCCGAAGAATTGTAGGCCCCGGGCATCAACGGATGATTCCCGCTGCTGCATTGATTGGAGCGATATTTTTAGTCGTGGCTGATACGATTGGAAAGAATATCATCGCCCCTGCAGAGATTCCTGTGGGGATCGTCGTTTCGATTGTCAGCACCCCGTATTTTGTCTATTTATTAATGAAAACCCAATAGAAAAAGGAGTTCACGTCCATGGAAGAGTTATACGATGTAACCGTAATTGGTGGAGGAACCACAGGTTTATACGCTGCTTTTTATAGTGGAATGAGAGATTTAAAGACAAAAGTCATCGAGTACCAGCCTCAGGTCGGAGGCAAAGTTTCCTTTTTCTATCCGGAGAAGGAAATCTATGACGTGGGCGGATTCCCGGGCATTACTGGTGAAGAACTAGTCGCGAATGTTAAAGAACAGGCGGAGATGATCGATCCTGCTTTTGTAACGGGTGTAAAAGTGACATCTTTTGAGAAAAAGGAAGGCGGCACCTTATTGTTGGCAACAGATGACGGTCAAACGCATCATACGAAAACGGTGATTGTTGCATCAGGGCTTGGAACGTTTGATATGCAGCCGCTTGAAGTGAAAGGCAGCGAGCATTATGACGGAAAGCAGATTCACTACACCATCCAAAACCTTGAACAGTATAGAGGACGGAAAGTTGCGGTCGTCTCGCAAAACCGTGTCGGTATCGACTGGTCGCTCGCGCTCGAAGGGGTTGCAGACGAAGTCCACCTACTTAATCGTGGCGATGAGTTCAAAGCGGTTTATGAACAGGATGTGGAGAAGGTCGAGGCCTCTTCGGTTCACATTCATAAAAATAAGAAGATTGAAGAGCTGCGAGGTAAAGATGACTTAAAAGAAGCGGTACTTCAAGATGGATCGGTGCTCGAGGTCGATCATATCCTCGTGTATGAAGGCTTGCAAATTGATAAGAGCTTATATGACGCATGGGGATTGGAAACGGATAAAGGAAGAATTCCCGTTTCGACAGATATGTGTGCCAGTATGGAAGGGGTATTCGTCGCAGGAGACGCGGCTGTTTATCCAGCAAAAACGATGCTCATCGCTTCTGGATTCAATGAAGCGATGGCAGCGGTGAACAGTGCCGCCAAATATTTGGATCCAAAAGCAAAGTCGCAAGTTTATAGTACAGTAATCTATAAGCATAAATAAGAAAAACGCCGAACGCAGCAGTTGCTGTCGTTCGGCGTTTTTTTATAAGGGGGGCTGAATGGCCAGATGCTAATAAAAAGTCCGAAGTCGCTAATTACCTGACCCTGAAGGCCAAAACGCTCGAGTTTAATATAGTTCGCTCCATACGTATTGGTCTGGATGACATCTCCACCGGCGTTCACATAAGCGCGGTGTGTTTAACACCTCTTCGGAGTGAGAGATGTTCAATTCTTCAAAACATCGATCGATTCCATTGGAGTAGAGAAGGGTTCCCATTGCTCCGTCTTCAATCAATGTATGGCGTTGTAAAGCTTCACGTAAATCCATCGTTCAACCTCCTGTTTGTAGGAATGCTTTGGTCTCAACTTTCCCCAAAGCCTGATGAAAATCTTTTATTAAGTCATCCGGATTCTCAAGACCGACTGATAAGCGTAGCAATCCATCTGTAATGCCGCGCTTTTCTCGTTCTTCTTTCGGCATGGAAGCATGGGACATCCGGGCGGGGTAGGACAGGATTGATTCGACCGCCCCGAGGCTTACAGCATAGACGGGGAGTTCCACATGCTTTGTGAACTGACGGACGGCTTCTTCATCTCGTAAACGAAAGGACAATACAGCTCCGGATCCCTGCGCCTGATAAGTTTGTGTCGAGCTCCCCGGATGAAAGCGAAAGCCTGGATAATAGACCTGCTCAACGAGTGGGTGAGCGCTTAATTTTTCTGCGATTTTTAAAGCAGACGCTGAAGATTGAGTTATTCGGCAATGGAGGGTTTTCAAGCCGCGAAGCACGAGCCAACAATCGTGTGCGCCGAGAATGGATCCGAATGAATTTTGTAAAAAACCGAGCTGATCTGCAATTTCTTCATCTTTGGTAGCGGCCAGACCTGCGACCACATCACTGTGACCGGCGATGAACTTCGTCGCACTGTGCAAGACGAGGTCCGCACCAAGTTCAAGCGGACGCTGCAGGGCTGGTGTCATGAACGTGTTATCGACAAATGTCCAACAATCGTTCGCTTTCGCTAACTTTGCGACGGCACGAATATCTGTAATTTCAAGTGTCGGATTGGAAGGTGTTTCAATATATAAAAGTTTAGTATTCGGCTGGACCGCAGTCGCTACCGCATGGAGGTCTGTCATATCAACAAAAGTGTGATCGATTCCAAACCGTATAAGAACCTCGTGAATCATACGGAAAGTACCTCCATAAACATCCTGGGTAATAACGACGTGGTCCCCTTTAGATAAAAGCATAAATGCCGTAGAAATCGCAGCCATTCCAGAGGCGAAAGCAAAGCCGTTGGTGCCACTTTCCAGGCCCGCAATGGTATCCTCTAAAGCTTTTCGAGTAGGGTTGCCGGAGCGGCTGTAACCATAATCTCCGGGATTGTCGAAATCCTGTTGATGGAAAGTGGACGCCTGCTGGATCGGGACACTGACCGCGCCAGTATGCGGATCGAACTTATAATCACTGTGCAGCAATCGTGTTTGCAGAGAATGATCAGTCATCTTACAAATTCCTCCTTTTGTAATTGCGCGAGGCTATAGTCAAGATCCTGAACCAAGTCATCCATATGTTCGACGCCAACAGAGAAACGGAGCAGGCGATTACAGACCCCGTAGCTCATTCGGGTTTCTTCAGGGATATCCGCGTGCGTCTGTGTAGCGGGGTAGGTGATGAAGCTCTCCACACCTCCAAGGCTCTCGGCAAAACTGATCAAGCTCAAGTTCCGCAAGAATGGGTCGATCCATTCTTCGGATTGAAGTCTGAACGACACCATCCCGCCTCTTCCAGGATAGAAAACGTCTGTCACGTACGGGTGGTCCTCCAAGAAGGCAACCACAGATTTCGCGTTCGATTCATGCTGGCGCATCCGGAGGGGGAGGGTCTTCATCCCGCGCATGACAAGCCATGAATCGAAGGGAGAGAGAACAGCTCCAGATGTATTCTGATGAAAAGCGAGCTTCTCACTTACGGTTTTTCCTTTGCTCACAAGGATTCCGGCAAGAACGTCATTATGTCCGGCCAAATATTTCGTGGCACTATGGATGACCACATCGGCACCCTCGTCAATCGGCTGCTGTAACACCGGGGTGAAAAGGGTGTTGTCGACAATCAGCAGAAGGTCGTGCGCTTTTGCGACCGTTGAAAATTCCTTGATGTCCGCTGTATGCAATAGGGGATTTGTCGGTGTCTCTACGTAAATAGCTTTCGTCCGTTCGTTGATGTAGGTGTGGAGTCGATCAAGGTTGTTGCTGTCACAGTAGTGGAAACAGAGGTTGTAACGCTCTTCCATGTGTTCAAACAAGCGGAACGTCCCACCGTATAAATCTTCAGAGACGATGATTTCATCCCCTCTTTTAAAAAGAGATAGGGCGGTTTGGATTGCCGCCATCCCGGAGCTGAACGCAAATCCTGCATCCCCACCTTCGATATCCGCAATCGAAGACTCTAAAATTTGGCGGGTAGGGTTCCCGGTTCGTGTATAATCAAATCCAGTCGACACCCCTAAGCCAGGGTGCCGGTACGGGGTCGAAAAATAAACGGGAGGGTTGATCGCCCCGGTAGGTTCATGCCGCTGGTTCCCGGTCTGAACGAACTTCGTATCCCTATGCGGACACATAACAACACATCCTTTACTAATTAATGGTTCATATTAAGGCATTTTCCATTCCCGCATAAGCTCAACATCTGAAATAAACATAAAAAAAGCCTTCTTGAAGAAGAAGACTTTTGTGTGTACGGTTCTTCTTCTTATCTTTCAAGTTGATAAAAACAACTTGCTGGAGTTAGCACCTTTCTGGTCAAACCAGGGGTTGCTGAGGCTTCGTCGGGCCAGTCCCTCTGCCTCTCTTGATAAGAGATTCAATTGTATTTTTTCTAATTGCTGATTACTCTACACTACTCAGAAAGTTTTGACAATATGCTAGTTAGGATTTTTCTGAAATTTTTTCGGGATGAGAAAAATGCCTCCTTTTGAATGAGTAGGCTTAGATGTGTGGGTTTTGTACTCCAGCTTCGATGTAGGAGCGGACGAGCTGCCATTCTCCGTCAACTTTTTCGAACGTATCAAAAAAGAGGTTGGACGTCCCCAGCAGTTCTCCGTTTAATCGAATGGAGACCCAGAAGGCGGCAAGGTGTGTGTTTTCATTAAGTTGGGTCTCGGTATGGTTGGTGTAGATCCAGGACATATCTTGATCCTGGAAATGGTTGAAAGCTTGACGCCATCCTTCAATCGACTCTTCATAAGAATAATCCACCAGCTCCCCATGGCGGATTTCTCTTGCTTCGAGGTTTCGTGATGTCACTTTTTTTAAGTAATCCAAATCATGTTGGCTGGCTCGTCGTTTGTACTCTTCATAAAAGGTTTGAAAATCCAAATCTATTCCTCCTCTATGAAGAGTGGTTCGACAGTGAAGGTGGGATTCCTGTCATTTAATGACAAATTCCTAGGTTGTAGAGAACTGTTTTGACTTGTAGAGCAAGCGTCCCGATCCAGAGCAGGTGAGCGACGGCATTCATCCCATACCAGGTCGTTTTTTTCTTCATTTGTCCGCGTTTCTTATATAGAAAGGCCATCAAGGAAATGGTCAGGACAGTAAAAATAGCCGTCAAACCGAGAAGTCCTTTGTAGTCGCGAATCCAGATGAAATCATTAAAAAGGGGGATGATGATCGTAGGAGTATAAATGACAGATAGGAAGTAAACCCCAATGGACCAGGAGATGATCATGAACAGCAGGTTAATCAGAAGTGGGTAGGTTTTCACGGGTACACCCCTCGTTTCATTAATCCGATTTGTTTAGTAGGGTTAATGACATCCTACGTCCATGGCGCAGAATTGTCAACGTTTTATCCGTATTCTTTTTGATGGGCTTTCTTCTTCTTTAAATAATCTTCATCTTCTCTGGCCAGAATCCATTTTTCTTCGAAAATCTTTGCGGATTCTGCTTTCTCATCGTCGATGTGCCGTTCATTCAATTCCCCGTTTTTATCATACTTTTTCCCTCCTTTATAGTTGGCGTATCTCCGCGAGCGGGTATAGCCCATCTGCAGGAATTTCCGAGCCATATCCATACCGACGAAGTCATCCGCTTCTTTATAATCGAGGAACATCTGGTAGATTTTGTCCGATGACTCCTTGGCGATCTCAGGTGTCTTGAAGCGCCAGTGGGCAAGAATTTCACTTTTATAGGGTTCGACGAGTAAGACGCCTTGTTCTCCTCGTCCGACCCGGTATTTTTCAGGGTTTTTGCGAAAGTCGATGTTATCAAAATCGAGATCATAATCAAATGCCATCCTCATTCTTCCTTTCTGTATTCTCGATACCGAACATATTGAGTTCAAGGTCTTGAGAGAGTTTTTTTATCAAGGCTCCTCCAGCTGTACTGTTTCCTTTTTTATCAATAGCTGGTCCTACGACACCGATGCCCATTCTGCCGGGAGATGAACCGATGATGCTTCCAGATACCCCGCTTTTACAAGGGAAGCCGGCTTCTACTGCATAATGGCCAGAGGAATTATACATCCCTGAGGTCATCATGATTGCTTTTACTGTGCGTAAGTGGTGGGAGGGGATGAGCTTTTCACCTGTTTCAAGGTCCAGCCCTCCTTTGGCTAAAAACAGACCGACACGGGCGAAATCGTGGCAGCACATCATAACTGAATTCATCCGAAAATAAAGGTCGAGTGCCTCTTCCACGTCTGTTACCAACGTCCCTGTACTCTGCATGAAGTAGGCGAGGGAGCGGTTGCGTGCACCGTTCGCCTTTTCGGCTTCGTACACTTCCTCACTCATTTCAAGTTGTTCATTATTCGTCACCTTACGCAGGAAATCCATATAGCGGTTGAAGCGTTTATCAACGGTTTGTCCTTTGATCAGAGCAGAAACAGCGATGGCTCCAGCATTGATCATTGGGTTGAAAGGTTTACTCGTATCGTAAGACTCCAATTGGCTGATGGAGTTGAAAAAATCACCCATGGGTTCCATGCCTACCGTTTGGAAAACACGCTCTTTTCCAAAATCCTGTAGAGCGAGCATAAGGCCGATGATTTTTGAGGTACTCTGCATCGGGATAAACTTGTCATTATCACCGGCTGCAAAGCATTCTCCGTCTGTTGTGATGATGGTTACGCCAAGGTAGTCTCTAATGGTTTCATCGTATTCGGGTATGATCATGTTGACATTTCCGGATGAAGCGAACGGGCGGCTGTCTTCAATGGCTTCCACGAGGTAATCGTTCGTCAATTCCTGCATATCTTTGCTCCTTTTCTATAAGAAGTTCTATGAAATCAATGAAATATGGTAGTTATGTACCTTTTTTAAAAAGGGGATAAACAAAAAACGGCACCCCATGAGGAGAGTGCCGTCATCTGTTATTCCTGTTTCAAGTAGCGGCGGTCTTTGAGGAAGAGACGCCAGAAAAGGTAAAAGGCTGGAATGAGAATGCCGAATCCGACCGCGTAGACGATCAGCATCTGATAGAACGTATCAGGGTTTGTAAACCCGTCTTCGATGGTGATATCCGGATAGATCAAGTAAGGCAGGTGGGCGGCCCCGTAAGCATAAATAGCGATGGCATACTGAAGTCCGACCATAATGACGGCAGCCCTTGCCAGACCGCGGCGACCGTCTTTTTTCTTTATAAAGAGAAAAGCGTATCCAATGATAAAACACAGCAGGGATAATCCGAACGCCACCCAGTGTTCCTGGATGTTATCGACTATCCATGAAGCCTCTTCAGGGAATGTGCCGATCGTCAGCATGGCAATGGCGATACTGATAGGTCCAAGCCACAGGGAATGCTTACGGAATGTATCATACGCGTTCCAATCCTCCGCTTCCTTGGCGTAGTCCATCAGGAAAATGGCCGAGATGAACAGCTCGGTCGATAATCCGAATAAGATGTGCATGTACAAGGTCGGATGGGTAAGCAGTTCTCCGTATTGCAGGCGGGGATAGCCACTTTCAAAGCTGACGAAACCTCCCAAGGTAATCGGTAGAATACTGACAAGAAGTGCCGGTATGATCAACCCTGTAAAGCCGGAAGTCAGCCGGAGCAAGTCTTTGTACCGATCAGCGTGATGCTGGAAAACCATAAACGTTGTTCGGATCGTCAACAGCAGAACTCCAAGTCCAACAGGGACGAGCAATACATTACTGAGCAGAGTCGTTGCGAACGGGAAAAAGGTGACGACAGATACGACGAAAATGACGAGAAAGACGTTGGTCACTTCCCATGTGGGAGAAAGAAAACGGTTGGCGATTTGGGAGGCACTTTTCTCTTCATTCTTTCCGTAGATCATCCCCCAGAAACCAGCACCGAAGTCGAGAGACCCTAGGATGGAGTAGACGAAAAGCAAGCTCCACAAAATCGTAATCGCTAATGTTGATGCTTCCATAGGTTGTACGTCCTTTCTGGGATGATGTTTTCTTACGCTTCCCGGGCATCCAAATCTTTACGGACCGGATTCCGCTTGAAGTAGTAACGCATGACAAAACCGGTGACAAAGAGCAGTGTGATGTAAAGAGTCATAAACAGGTAGAAGAGGAAACCAACACTGTTGGATTTGGTCGCCGCTTCATCTGTACGCAGTACTTCATTGATGGTCCACGGTTGGCGACCGATACAGCTGAAGCACCAGCCCGCTTCAATGGCAAGCATTGCGAGCGGTCCACTGACAACGAGCAGAGCCAAGATCCAGCTTGGAAACTCTTTTTTCAGGACGTGCTTCCAGAACAAAGCTATGAACGCAACGAGGATGAGGACCGTACCAATCCCGACCATGACATTGAAGAGGATGTGGACATAAAGCGGCGGCCACAATTCTTCGGGCCATTCATTGAGTCCCATCACTTCTGTATCCAAACGGTCACCTGCAAGAAAGCTGAGTGCGTAAGGGATTTCGACCGCGTATTTCACTCGTTGATCTTCCAGAGAAGTATAACCACCGACGGATAACGGAGCGTAGCGTTGAGTTTCGAAAAGTCCCTCCGCAGCTGCCAATTTACGTGGATTGTATTCATGAAGCATCTGTGCTGTTTCATGCCCGTTGACTGCCGTTGCAAGAGACATGAGCGCGCCGAAGTAAAGAGCGATGGTCAGTGCTTTTTTATGGTAGGCACGCTCAGCTTTTGTGATTTTCTTTCTCATGAGCCTAAGAGCGGCAATCGATGCGACGAGAAAGGCAACCGTCATGTAAGCAGACAAAGTCACGTGAATGGCGGTGACTCCGAAACTTGGATTGAAAAAGGCTGCCCACGTATTTACATCTGTGATCTCACCGTCTGGGGTAATGTTAAAACCTGCCGGCGTGTTCATCCATGCGTGAACATCAGTAATTAAGATTGCCGAGGCTGTCGCTCCAAGCGCGACAGAAATGATGCTCACAAGTCTCAATGTTGGCGGCAGACGGTCTGCCGCGTACAAATAAATCGACATGAATACCGCTTCGATAAGAAAAGCGAAAATCTCCATTTGGAACGGGAGTGCGATGACTTGTCCGACGATCTCCATAAAGTCAGGAAACAAGAGGGAGATCATGACACCGACAATGGTTCCTGAAGCAATCGATACGGCGAGTAGTATAGCGAAACCTTTCGTCCATCGTTTCGCCATCAGTGCATAATCCGGATCTTTCTTTATGAAGTGAAGGACTTCCGCGATGATGATCATGACCGGAAGTCCAACACCGATCGTTGCATAAATAATATGAAACCCAAGCGACGTTCCGAACAAGGCCCGGGCCATTACGACGATATCCATTGATCTCCACCTCACATTGAATTCAATACCTCGCTTATTTTTCCAATGTGATGGTGGATTATTCGTTAGGAGGAATGTTTTTCTACGACTACCATATACTCATCGATGGTGAATGATTGAACACGGCTGTTTTCTTCTTGAATGCAAAAGTGGCTCTTTGCTCCAGTGGGCGCTTGTTTGAAAAGTTCTTCAACGGCTTTTTGGTCTGCTTCGTCTTCTAATGTACGACATACCCAGTCTGAAAAAGGCATGGCCTTCTTCCGAGTGAGATGCTTTTTTACGCTCAACTGGTGGGTGCGGAAAAGTTTTTCCCATTCACTGACTTTAAGGGCGCGGACGTGGCTGTAATCTCGCATTTTTTCAAAATGATTATAAAACTCATCCAATTCATCATCTTCAGGTGCCACGTTATCAATCATGAGAAATCTGCCCTGGTCTTTTAAGACACGAGCCACTTCTTCTATAAAATCGTGCGGAGAAGGAAAGTGGTGGGGAGCGATACGGCAGGTAACGAGATCGAAACTTTCATCAAGAAAAGGTAGTTGTTCGGCATCTGCGACGACGTATTCAATATTTTGTTGAGAATTCAAGTGACGGGCGGTGTTTTGCAGCATGTCTTTCGTAAGATCTGTGGCGAAAACCGTTCCGCAATGGCTGCTCAACGCTTTTGCGACATGGCCTCCTCCGGTAGCGATATCCAATGCTTTGTGGGATGGACCAGGTTTCAGCCACTCGATCATTCCATCAAGGTCGGATTGCTTTTTATGTGTCGTACTGTCGACATACGCCTGCTTGTTCTTCGAAAATACTTCCTTAACGTGACGCTTCACTTCATCTGACATTTGAAATCCCTTCTTTCCTAATATTCCGCTTCTTTTAAATGCAGATTTGTGCTTGCAGTTATTAAAGAATAGGGCTTATGTTCAACATTTAATAGGACTTATTTTTATTGTAAGCAAAACATGTGATTTGCGATAATATAGAATTTTTATAGAAAGCGATAAGATAAAGTGAATACGTATAAGGTCCTGAAAAATGGGCGAGGATGAGGGTAAGAAAGCTTTGACATACAAAAGATTACATTGTAGGATATGGAGAAGATACGTATAGTTTCGTTGACGAGAAGAGTAGGTTTTTATTCCGGTCTCAAGAGAGTCGCTGGTAGGTGGGAAGCGATGGCGGGTAATAGCTGAAGATCATCTCTGAGAAGTTCTGCTGAAATGATACAGAGTAAGTGGGACCGGTGGGCGGCCGTTATCCGTTATGTGAACCGAGAGCCGTGCATGTGATGCGCGGAATATGGGTGGTACCGCGGAATCAAATCCGTCCCTGTTGTTACAGCAGGGGCGGATTTTTATTTTGTTCCTGCCGTCATTGGAAGTTTTTAATCATTTTTCTATACAAAAAATCAAAGGGTAAGAGGTGGAAGAAATGCGCAGTGTCAATACGAAAGAAGCGGCTTTAGACCGCGAAAATCGTGTCAAAGATTACTGGAATAAAGAGAATGTCTTCCGTCGCTCTATGAACGAGCGCGAAGGTGCAGAAACATTTGTTTTTTATGAAGGACCGCCAACAGCCAACGGCCTTCCTCACGCTGGTCACGTCCTTGGCCGCGTCATCAAGGACTTTGTCGGACGTTACAAAACGATGCAGGGTTATCAAGTGCTACGTAAAGGCGGCTGGGATACCCATGGTCTGCCGGTAGAGCTTGAAGTCGAGAAGCAGCTCGGCATCTCCGGAAAGCAGCAGATCGAAGAGTACGGAGTAGAGAAGTTCATCGAGAAATGTAAAGAAAGTGTCTTCAACTATGAAAAAGAATGGCGCGAATTTACGGAATCGATCGGCTACTGGTTGGATATGGATGATCCGTATGTCACTCTTCAGGATCGTTATATCGAAAGTGTCTGGTATATCCTGAGTGACCTTCACAAGCGTAACCTGCTTTCTAAAGGCCACCGTGTTACACCATACTGCCCGAGCTGTCAGACGACGCTAAGCTCTCACGAAGTGGCGCAGGGATATGAAGATGTCAAAGACCTTTCCGCAACGGCGAAGTTCAAAGTGAAAGGTTCTGAAAATGAATTTTTCCTTGGCTGGACGACAACGCCTTGGACGTTGCCTGCCAACGTCACGCTCGCTGTTCACCCGGATCTTGATTATATCAAGGCGAAGAAAGATGGCGAAGTGTACATCGTTGCTGAAGCTCTTGCTGAGAAGAACCTTGGGGAAGAGTACGAAGTTGTTTCCAAGCATAAAGGGAGCGAATTCAAAGATGTCGGATATCAACCACCATTCCCGTTCGTGAAGCCTGAACGTGGTCACTTCGTAGTCGAAGCAGACTTCGTTAACGCCGAAAGCGGTACAGGTGTCGTCCACATCGCACCAGCTTATGGTGAGGATGACTACAATTTGGTGAAGGAAAACAACTTGTCCTTCTTCAATGTTGTTGATGGTCAAGGCCGTTACACAGAGGATATCCCTCCATTTGAAGGTCGATTCGTCAAAGATTGTGACGTAGATATCGTGAAGTACCTTGCGAATGAAGGACTTCTTTTCCATAAAGAAAAATACGAGCACAGCTACCCACATTGCTGGCGTTGTGATTCGCCATTGCTTTACTACGCAATCGAGAGCTGGTTCATTAAGACGACCGAACTGAAAGATCAGTTCATCAAGAACAACCAGGAAGTGACTTGGCACCCGAACCACATTAAAGATGGCCGTTTTGGTAATTTCCTTGAAAACATGGTGGACTGGAACATCGGTCGTAACCGCTTCTGGGGAACACCACTTCCAATCTGGATGTGTGATTCTTGTGATCATCAGTACGCACCACACAGTAAGGCGGATCTTCAAGAAAAAGCGATTGGCGATATTGGTGATGTCGAACTTCACAAGCCATACGTTGACCGCGTACAGGTAACGTGTGAAAAATGTAATGGCACGATGAACCGTGTACCAGAAGTGATCGATGTATGGTTCGACTCTGGTTCTATGCCGTTCGCCCAGCAGCACTACCCGTTTGAAAACAAAGATCAGTTCCAGAAGCAGTTCCCAGCAGACGTTATCTGTGAAGGAATCGACCAGACGCGTGGATGGTTCTACAGCTTGCTAGCTGTCTCCACATTGTTCACGGGTAAAGCACCATATAAGCGTGTCCTTTCCACAGGTCACATCCTTGATGAAGAAGGACGCAAAATGTCCAAGAGTAAAGGAAATGCTTTGAACCCGACCGATCTTGTAACAAAATTCGGTGCTGACGCATTCCGTTGGGCTCTACTTGCTGACAGTGCACCATGGAACAACAAGCGTTTCTCCGAACGTGTTGTCATCGAAGCGAAATCTAAAGTGATCGACACGTTAGTGAACACGCACGGTTTCTACACGTTGTATGCGAATATCGATGATTACACGTTCGATAAGAATGAAGAAGGCGAAAAGACATTGCTTGACCGCTGGGTGCTTTCCCGCTTGAACAGTGTGACAGGAGTCGTAGAAGAAGCCTTGAACGACTACGACTTCACGAAAGCTGCGAAAGCTCTTGAGAAGTATGTCGATGAAGTGAGTAACTGGTACATCCGCCGTTCTCGTGACCGTTTCTGGGAAGAAGGCATGACAGAGTCTAAGAAAGCCGCTTACCACACGCTTCACGAAGTGTTGGCACAGCTTAGTCAGCTGATGGCTCCGTACACGCCGTTCCTTGCTGATGACATCTATCAAAACCTGACGGGTGAAAGTGTGCACTTGGCGCACTTCCCGAAAGTGGACGATACAGTCGTAAATACACAGCTTGAAAAAGATATGGATGCGGTTCTTCAAGTGGTTGAGCTTGCTCGTGGTGTCCGTAATACGGAATCCATCAAGACGAAGCAGCCGCTATCTGAGCTTGTCGTCATTCCGGTCAACCAGGATCAAGGAAAAGCGCTCGAAGAGTACAGCAACATCATCCGTGATGAGATCAACGTTAAGGAAGTTGTCGTGAAGCAATCTTCTGATGATCTTGTCCGTTATGAAGTGAAGCTGAACTTCCGTGCGGCAGGACCTGTTCTAGGGAAAAACGTCGGGCTTGTGAAAGGGTATCTTGAAAAACTTTCAGACGAAGAAGCAGCGAAGATCGTCCAGGACGAAAAAGTCGTTGTACCAACAGGGGATGGAGAAGTCGAAGTAACGATGGATCTGTTGAACGTAGAACGCGTCGCGGATGCTGGCCTTTCTATGGGATCAAACCAGGACTTCCACGTTGTGCTTGATACGAACATCACAGAAGAGCTGCGTCTTGAAGGCCTCGCGCGTGAAGTGATTCGTGTGATTCAGGATGAACGTAAACAGCAGGATCTTCCAATCGATCTTCGTGTCGACATCGCCCTTGATGGGGACGCAGACGTGAAAGAAGCAATCCAACAAAATGAACAGCTGATCCGTGAAAATGTTCTCGTGAATGATTTGACGGTCGGTGAAAAAGAAGCGATGAAAGAGTACACAGTCGGTGACCACCAGCTGAAACTAGCGCTTCAAAAATAAAAGAAAAGGAAAGCTGGGGCATCTTAGGCTCCAGCTTTTCTATTTTCAGTGAGAGGATTTGTGTCTGAGATATCGAAGTAAACAACGAAAACGATTATTCAGGAGGTAGATCCATGTTCAAGAAAATGGCGAGTGATGCATTAGGATTAAGTGACATTGGAAAGATCATCAGAAAAGAAGATTTTGATAAGACGCAGTCTGATGATTTTGTCCTGACAGAGGACGGGGAAAAGATACATTTTCTAATTAAATCCAAAAGTGATGAGTACTGCTTTACCAATCGCGCGCTCATTCACCTGGATGGCGACAAAGCGACAAGTAGTAAACGCAACATCTACCGCTATGACTATTATCAGCACCTCATTCGAAATGTCTCGGTAGAAACGGCAGGGACGATTGATTTGGATTTAGAGATCAAGTTTTACATCGGCGATCAGTATATGAGCATTGATATCGCCAAGGATGAAGGAGAAGCGATTGCTGACTTATATAAATCCCTTGTATCTATTTCTCAAATCCAGGAGGAAAATCAGCGGCAGGCGGCTTTTGCCAAAGACAGCATCGGCATGGCGCAGGACCTTATTCATGACAACCGGTTCCATGAAAATGATATATCGAAAGGATTTAGTGAAGCGGCTTCCTTTGCGTATGAGTGGTTTACACAAAAGTACAAAGATAATACCCGCAAAGACTTTGCTGATGTGTTTGAGAAGTATATTCAAAATTAAAGAAAACCCGGATCGTGTTTAATCGCATGGTCCGGGTTTTCTTTAATTCAAAGCTTCTCTGAATGCTTTTTCGGTCCCTACAAAGCTTAGAAGAGTGGAGAGATCCTTCCCTTCCTCTGATTGACAGTTGCTCACATACACCATTGGTCCGCGGCGAGTCACGTATTCACAATCGAATGAGCCGGCAGGAGACGACGGATACGCACCATAATTGTTAACGAAACGGATGGACTCTCCATCGTAGGAAAAGGAGATTTGATAATGGGAACCATCAGGATTGAAGATGGAGACGTCAATTTCGTCTTCTCTTCCTTGCTCTACGTTGTTAATAAAAGCGGCCATTTTTTTAATGTTTTCAACTTCCAATGCCCCGTTTTTTATTTGATCAAATTGGTCGGATTGATGTTCAACAATCACATGTCCATCTTTTTCCGCATCTTCAACCGTGTAGGGTTCTTCTATTTCACCTTCAGAACAAGCGACTATAAAGATCAGGCATGCTACCCACAATAACTTCTTCATATAATCCTCCTACTACGTCATTGGTATTCCTTATATTTCCATTATTGCGCAAGAAGCGAAGGATGTACACACCTAAAAGAAAAGCCGCCTCAGTAGTGAGTGCGGCTTCTGACCTATTCTTGTTCTTTCAATTCGTATAATGGAACCTTTTGAACGATATTCGGCTGATCTGTCGGGTGAATGCGCGCCATTTCATTACGTTCAATAACCTCTTCGATGTAAATTTCACGGTCTTCGTGCATGACCGGAATCATGTCTTCAGATTTGAAGATTTCTTTTGCGCGTTCTTTGTTCATCTCAACAACCCCTCCTTTTAAACGTAATATTCTCAAGAATGGGCTGTGGTATTCTCCTTAAAATAACGTTAAGTCACTTTCCACGTGCGTTAGGGCACTTTGAACCCGAGTTAAGTCACTTTCGAAAAAAGCTAGGGCGCTTTCACTCCCTGTTAAGTCACTTTCCACGTGCGTTAGGGAACTTTCATCACTCGTTCACGCCCGGACCAACATCCGATCCAATGCTTTTCGCGCGTCCGAAGCTACAGATGACTCGACTCGTATCAAGTTCTGTGGTTGACCTTCCGCTATCGATTCAAGTGACCAGGCCAGATGGGGAAGGTCGATCCGGTTCATCGTTAGACAAGGACACATCCTCGGGTTCAAGGAAATGATGTGCTGCTCTGGGTGTTCCTGGATGATGCGCTTGACGAGGTTCATTTCCGTACCGATGGCCCATTCGCTTCCAGGTGGAGCGTTTTCGATCGCCTGAATGATGGCGTTCGTTGATCCTGAGAGATCGGAAAGTTCCACGACTTCACGACTGCATTCAGGGTGGACAATAATTTTCATGTTTGGGTGGTCCGCACGAACTTGTTCAACATTGGCGACCCTGAAATTCTCATGAACAGAGCAGTGTCCTTTCCAGAGAATCACTTTGACGGCTTCCAAAGGCCCGTCATATAACAATTCTTCTACAATCGGATCCCAAACAGCCATCTGATCGAGCGGGATGCCGAGGTCATACGCTGTATTTCTTCCTAAATGCTGATCGGGAAGAAAAAGAATCCGTTCTTTCTGGGAAAACGCCCACTTTAACATATCTGCTGCATTTGAAGAAGTGACAGTGGCTCCGCCATGCTTTCCTACGAAAGCCTTGATGGCTGCCGTTGAATTCACATAGGTCAGTGGCAGGATGGTATCATCAAAAAGTTCCATGAGACGACCCCAGGATTTCTCCGTCTGTTGGATATTCGCCATATCTGCCATCGAACAACCTGCGCGCATATCGGGAAGGTAGACGTGCTGGTCCTCCCGCGTCAAGATGTCTGCTGTCTCTGCCATGAAATGAACGCCGCAAAAAACGATAGCCTCCGCTTCATGTTGGGATGCGGAAAGTTGAGCAAGTTTTAAAGAATCTCCGCGAGCATCGGCAAATTGGATGACTTCATCTTTTTGGTAATGGTGACCAGGTAAGAAAAGTTTCTCTCCCATTTCTCTCTTTACTTGGAGAACTCTCTGTTCGAGTTCATTCGCTTCCATCGTCTTATACCGATCAGGCAGTGTATTCTGTTCAATCGTTTCAAAAAGGTTCATCGTACTTCCTCCTTTGTTGTGGCTACACGGGCGCTAATATCAAGGGCTTTTGCTGAATGGGTCAATAATCCGAGGGAGATATAGTCAATCTCAAGACCGCGGTAATCAGGTAGGGTTTCGAGCGTGATTCCTCCAGAGGCCTCTGTCGTGATCGAAGAAGGCACCAGTGTGGCGAGGTGCTTGATTTCATCGGGGGTCCGGTTATCGAACATGATAATGTCAGCACCCGCTTCTACAGCCTCGACAACCTGGCTCTCCGTTTCTGTTTCCACTTCAATTTTGACGGTATGACCGACAGCCGCTTTCGCTCGAGTGATCGCTTCTCGTACCGAACCAAAAAACGAAATGTGATTATCTTTCAGCATAACGGCATCATAAAGACCGAAGCGGTGGTTGTAACCTCCGCCAGTCCGCACGGCATACTTTTCAAAAGAGCGCAATCCAGGGGTGGTTTTACGAGTGTCACAGATCCTGATGTTTTCATCATTTAAGGCTTCAATGGCTTTCTTCGTCATCGTAGCGATCCCGCTCATCCGTTGAATGAGGTTGAGGGTGACGCGTTCTCCTTTTAAAAGCTCTCGAACAGGGCCATCAATGGTGGCAATCGTGTCTCCTGCATGCATCCATTCTCCATCATGGATATAGTGTTTGACGGTAATGGAAGGGTCCAGCAGCTGATAGCCATCAGTAATGATTTCAGCACCGCAAAAAATGCCTTCTGCTTTAGATGTAAAGGTCAGTCTTCCATGGTGATCTTTCGGAAATAACAAGTCTGTGCTGTAATCTTGCTCCCCAATATCTTCCGTGAAAAAGGCTTCTAACTGTTTTTTACGTCTCCATGGATTCATGGACTTCCCTCATTTCTAATGTTTTTTGTCTAATGATTTGTTTGTTCTGCCATTCCAACTGTTCTTCAGGAAAATCGCTGCGATAATGACCACCGCGGCTTTCTTCACGCTCGAGGGCTGATTGAGTGATCAGCCAGCATGTTTGCAGCATGAACATTCTCGTCATTTGCTCGTATGTGAGCATACTTAAGTCATACTCTTTCCATTCAGACGGTTGGACGAACGATTCCAACCACTGCAGATGACGGACCAATTCTCGCCCCTCCCTCACAATGCCGACGTTTTCCATCATGCGTTCCTGGATTTCGGTTTTAGAAGGAAGAGGAAAAAGACAGGGCTTCCTTTTCTCGTTTGTTTCTTTTGGTTGTAAAAAAGGCTCTGTGCAGTCTTGAAGATGTTTGGCCAGCCTTTTTCCGTACACGAGTCCTTCGAGGAGGGAGTTGCTTGCCAGCCGATTGGCTCCGTGCACACCCGTACAAGCAACTTCTCCAATCGCATACAAGCCTTCAACCGTGGATTTCCCAACCATATCCGTCTTCACGCCACCCATGGAAAAATGACAGCCGGGGGCTACTGGGATTTGTCCTTTTCTTAAATCAACTCCATGCTGCAGGCATAGGTTTGTGATATGGGGAAACCTTTGTTCAAAATGGTTTACATCCCTTATATCCAAATAGACGTTTTCACCGTTTCTCCTTTTTTGATAAATCGTTTGAGAGACCACGTGCCTTGGTGCCAGATCTCTGAGAGGGTGGATGTTTTCCATGATTGGTGTTCCCATCTCATCAACAAGCACGGCTCCTTCACCGCGCACCGCTTCAGAGATCAGCCCCACCGGCTTATCTTGTATGTACAAAAGGGTGGGATGGAACTGAATAAATTCCATGTCTGTAAGTTCCGCTCCAGCCTGATACGCGAGGGCCATCCCATCACCTGTGACAGAAGAGGCATTGGATGTGGAGGTGTACAATTGTCCGCATCCTCCTGTCGCAAGAACAGTATGAGGGGCGTGGAATTCATAAACGCCAGAAGCATGTTTGCTTTTCACTCCGAAACAGCGGCCATCATCATTTGTTAACAAATCAAATACATAATGGTTTTCAAGAATCTGGACATTTGGGGGAAGGGATCGCATCAAGTAATCCATAAGAACTTTTCCCGTTTGATCACCACCCCCGTGGATGATGCGGTTTTGTGTATGGGCGCCTTCTTTTCCGAGAGCAAGGGTGCCGTTTTCTTCATAATCAAAGCCGCAACCTTCCATTTCGAGCTCTCTAATGATTTGAGGAGCTTCCTTTGTCATCATAAGCGTAGCTTGATGGTTGTTCATCGAACGACCCGCGATGACTGAATCGATGAAGTGATAAAAAGGGTGATCCCTGTCGCCGATAGCTGCAGCAATTCCTCCTTGAGCTAAACGGGAATTTCCATGGCCGATCGATGACTTTGTGAGAAGAATCACATTTTTGTCCGTAGCGGTTTGCCGGGCGAGTTGTAAGGCGGCTACGCCACTACCGATGATGATGATATCTGTGTTACGAACCATGAATTTAACCCCCGTAAATATACATGTGTATTTACACTTATATTTACACTTATATTTACACACTGTTAAACTATTGACAAGAGATTTGGATCAAAAAGGGGAGAAGAATGTGGAAGGATATTTTGATTATGCGGCTACATGCCCGGTGGATGAGGATGCGCTCGGGGCATACAACCATGCAGCTCGTCACTATTTTGCAAATACGAAAAGTTTACACGATCCCGGAACAAAAGCTCATGCTTTGTTAGAACAATGCCGGAATACAATGGCAGGGCTACTGGGAATTGGTCAGGAAGGGGTTTACTTTACAAGCGGAGGTACGGAAAGTAATGAACTTGCCATCGATGCTCTATTGAAAGCAGGGAAAGGGAAGCATATCATTACGACAGATGTTGAGCATTCTTCTGTGCGGAATCTCATTTATAAATACGAGGAAGAAGGTTATAAGGTAACAAGGGTGCCTCTGAATGAAGTGGGAATCGTCAATGTGGAAGATGTTGAAAAAGCGATCCAAGAGGATACTGTCCTCTTGGCGGTTCAGCACGTGAATTCTGATATTGGATCGGTGCACCCGATTCGCCAACTGTCTGATGTTTGCCGCTCGTATGGCATACTTATTCACAGTGATTGTGTTCAGTCCTTTGGAAAAGTGTCGATGGAGGAAGTGGCTCCTTATGTCGATAGTCTCTCGGTGAGTGCACACAAACTCTACGGACCTAAAGGAGTAGGAGCGGTTTATATTCGGCCGTCACTTTCGTTTACTCCGAAAACTCCAGGAGGCACGCATGAAGGGGGAGTCAGAGCAGGGACGGTCAACACACCAGGCATTGCGGGGTTTACGGTCGCGGCTGAAAAAATGGTGAAAGAAAGACATAGGATCGAGTCGAAGATTACGGAACTGAAAGAGGCGTTTCTTAGAGCAGGAGAGTGGAAGATCGTCGGAAACACATCGGATCATTCTGTACCGATCATCGGTCTGCTTCTACCGGAAATGGAAGGGCAGTGGGCCATGCTAGAAGGAAATCGGCGCGGGTTTCATTTTTCCACGGGGAGTGCCTGTAGCGCCGGCAGCCACGAACCTCCGGGTACATTGCTCGCAATGGGTTATGGTGCTGAAGAAGCCAAGTCTTTTATTCGTGTTTCTTTTAGTCACCATCAAACAGAAGAACAAGTGGAGAAACTGGCCCTGTTTTTAAATGGAATTCGTAAGCCAACAGTGGCTCGGTAACTGTATGTCAGGACCTTCATTTGCACATGCCAGCGAACTGTTGAATAGAGGTGCGAGGTATGAAGGTTTTCCTTCTGAATCATAGTTTGTCCTTTTCGCTCATAGGATGATGGGTGAGAGGGGGAGCCTGGTTTGGGATTGTTGCATGAATTCAAACAGTTCACCGTTCGTGGAAGTGCCGTCGATATGGGAGTCGGAATGGTCCTGGGAGCCGCTTTCAGTGGATTTATTGATTCACTTGTAACTGATATTTTACTTCCGCCTGTGGGTGTTTTGTATACAAAGATGAATTTTGAGAATATGTTCCTAAGCCTTGATGGATCGGTCTATCCTTCGCTGACGGCCGCTAAAGAAGCGGGGGCGGCTACCATCAATTATGGTCTTTTCGTTACGGCTTCCGTCCGTTTTATCATCATCTTGTTTGCGGTTTTTCTTGTCGTTCGCCAAATCAACCGTTGGAAAAAGCCGCATCAGCACCCTCTGCATGGGATGACGAAAAAGGAGTGCCCGTATTGCTGTATGCCGATTCCGACTCAAGCCATCATCTGCCCGAATTGTTCGTCTTCACTTGAAGCCAATCCGTCTCCGCGCCAGCAAGTGAAAACAAAATGGCGAATCAAATAAAAAAGGCGAATCCTAAAAAGGATCCGCCTTTTATTTACATGGATTATTCTGCGCTGTCTTCGCTCTCAGTGTCACTTTGTTCCTGCTCTTCCATTTGTTCTTCTTCCATCTCACCGTCTTCTTCTCCGCCACAAGCAGCAAGGGTCAAAACAGATACCAAACCTAACGCTAACATCCATTTCTTCAACATGTATAAAATCCCCTTTCCAAAGTGAGTTACGTATAAAAGATACCCGTCCTTTGTTAATGGGAAGTGAATATAGTGTAATTTTATGGTAATGATATCAGCTGTTATTTGTTCTCCAACTATGGCGTTCTCGGGTTCTGTACCACTTCCACCCCTATCGCTCTCTATACTTTTAGAATTCCATGTCCACGATTTGAAACTTGAAACCAATATCATCGTATAAGAGGTAGAGGTGATTGGGTGAAGAAATATATCGTGTTCATTTTCACGTTGATGTTAAGCTATGGGCTCGTGTCATGGGGGACAGGTTTAGTTTTGACTTTTCTACATGAGCCTGATCCATGGAGAGTAAATGCCGAAACGGACCCATCCATGCTTGTAAGAGTCATGCCCGCGGTAGTGTTGGTGCTGCCTATACTCATGGCTATTTTGATAACAAATAAATTCAATCAAAGGAGGGAGATGAAAGAATGAAAATTGTGCTCTTGAAAGAGAGGATGGATTTCGTCGACCGCGCCATCGACATCTTTTGGGAACAATGGGGGGATGAAGATAACTTCAAGCTGTATGAAGACTGTATCCAGCAGTCATTGAAAAATGAGGATGAACTGCCTTTGTTTTATACTCTTTTGGATGAGGAGAAAATCATCGGCACCTATGCTCTACTCCGAAATGATATGAACAGCCGCCAGGACCTTTGTCCATGGCTGGCGTGCCTTTATGTTCATCCGGATCATCGAGGGCAGCAGGCCGGGAAACAGTTACTCAGTCATGCCGCGCAGGAAGCGGGGAGGCTAGGTTACCATTTTATTTATTTGGCGACTGACCTGGAAGGGTACTATGAAAAATACGGGTGGGATCAGGAAGGGAAAGCCTTTGGCCTATCTGGTGAGTCCATAAACGTATACATAAAAGCGACGTGAGTATATCCAGATTTTTCTCATCGTGAATCCATTGGAATAGGGCATCCTACGTTTATGAATACGTAGGAGGAATTGCATTGGAAAACAAAGTAAGCCGTTGGTGCCTAGTCAGTATGGCTTCGATTCCCCTTGTGATGACGCTCGGGAATTCCATGCTGATTCCAGTATTGCCGATTTTCGAGAAAAAGGTAGGCATCACATCTTTTCAATCAAGCACAATCATCACCAGCTATTCCGTAGCAGCCATTATCCTGATCCCTGTTGCCGGTTACTTATCCGATCGTTTCGGAAGAAAGTTAATCATCCTTCCGAGTTTAGTCCTGGCTTTCATTGGAGGGCTGATTGCTGGTTTTTCTTCATGGAAACTGGATGACCCCTTTCTCTGGATTACGATTGGACGAATTCTACAGGGGGTGGGTGCAGCAGGGGCGACTCCGATCATTTTACCTCTCGTCGGAGATTTATATAAAGACGATGATGAAAAAGCAAGCTCCTGCCTTGGTATCATAGAAACGTCAAATACGTTCGGAAAAGTATTAAGTCCCATATTGGGTTCTCTTTTTGCTGTATTTTTATGGTTTTTGCCGTTCTTTTCGATTTCCTTTTTCAGTTTGATCTCGATTGTTCTCGTTTTCTTTTTTATTAAAGTTCCTAAAGGGAAAAAGGAAGAACCCCAGCCATTCAAGCAATTTCTGAAAAAGACGAAAGAGATATTCAAACAGGAAGGGAAATGGTTGTACCCGGTATTTCTACTAGGGGCTTACGCCATGCTCGTTTTGTTTGCCGTGTTGTTCTTTATGTCCGATATCCTTGAGAAAACCCATAACATTGAAGGTGTGAAAAAAGGATTCGTCCTAGCTATTCCACTGTTCACGTTATGTGTATCGGCCTTTGTGACTGGGAAGAAAATCAAGGGAGACACAACCGTCATGAAATGGGTGCTTGTCACAGCATTGATCATGGTTTCAGCAAGCGTCATCTTCGTCGGTTACGTCAACGAGAAGTTGTTTCTGCTTCTCGTTGTAACGAGTGTACTAGGAACAGCGATCGGCGGGATGCTCCCGACCCTTGATGCCCTCATCACAGAAGGGATTGAAAAAGAAGAGCGGGGAACGATTACGTCTTTTTACAGTTCATCCAGATTCATAGGGGTCGCTGCGGGACCTCCGTTGATGTCGCTGCTGATGAAAGAGTATTTGAATATCAGTTACATCGCCAGCGGTGCCTTAGGTGGTCTTCTCTTATTGATTGTTCTCCTGTTGATTAAGCCCGAAAAAAGCGGGGATCAAACCAAGACCGCATGAAAAAGCGCCTTCCATCATAGTGGAAGGCGCTTTTTGTTAACAGTATTGGTTATATGCGTTCGTAAGATTGGCTACAATTTCTTCGACTTCATAGTCTTCAATCTCTTCACGAGGGATGAAGTGGAGCACCTGTCCATCTTTCAAAAGAGCCATGGATGGAGAGGATGGCTCATAGCCTTCTAAATAGTCACGCATGCGTGAAGTAGCTTCGCGGTCCTGGCCGGCGAATACAGTTACAAGATTTTCAGGGCGTTTTTCATTGTTGAGTGATTCGCGGGCGGAAGGACGGGCAAGTCCTGCAGCACAACCACAGACAGAGTTGATCACGACAAGGGACGTGCCTTTCTTTTCGCTGATGAATGTGTCCACTTCCTCTGGGGTTGTCAGTTCAGTAAAGCCTGCGTTCGTCAATTCATCACGCATCGGCTGGGAAATTTCTTTCATATATGCTTCATATGGGTTCATAATCGTAGCCTCCTATTGTTGTTTTTTCTTAGTCGCTTGAGTCATTTGATGCCACACGGATCCTTTGGCTTCTTCACCGCCTTCAATTCTTTCGATCGCCATATTAATTTGAAGACGGACTTCAAATTCGGGATCATCAGCGGCTTCGTTCAAGGCAGGGAGGGCGGTTTCATCGCCAAGCTCATACAAGTACATCGCTGCACGCCAGCGCACGAGTTTGTTGGAGTCAGATAGGGACTCCATCATTTTCGGCATCGCTTCTTTAAAGCCGAGATCAGAAATACAATCGCCAGCTGTGCGACGTACAGTGACCGATTTATCATTGAGAGCTTTGTAGAGATACGGAAGTGTTTCAAGTTCTTCAATCATTCCAAGATAGGCTGTTGCCAAGCGTCGGATTGAAGCTTTTTCATCATCCAGGGCTTTATCAAGCAGGCGGTAATCCTCTGCCGTCGGATCCATCCGGTCTAAAGCCGCGTAGCGAACTTTCCAGTCGTCATGATCCAGCGTGTCTAAGCTGATTTTCGTCTTTTCTTCCTTCGGTTCGACATCAACCGATTCTTGGTCAAACGCTTGTTTAACAAGAGATTCCAGTCGGTCTTCATCATAACTTGCCGAAAGTTCTTCTTTTACCTGCTCCCCGATTTCTGCCACGTCGCCATAGCGTGGGTTCTGCTCTACCCATTTACGCTCCATGATCATGTTCGGAGAGGCGGGAGCTGCTTTCATGGCCGCATCCATGAAACGCTCAGGAAGCCCTACACGTGTTTCTTCTTCGCCTTCCTCAAGTTTTACTTGCATCGGCAGGCCGCGGAACATCTGCACGAACACACGGACTTCCCCGAAGTGTTCATCCGGTTCTTCCTGTTTTAGTGACGATGCATCTTCGGTTGCTTCTGATCCGAAAACCTTTCTTACCTCAGGAAGAATGGATTCCCAGGAGACACGTGCATTTCTTTCCAAAGCGATGAAATCAGTCACGTGGTAAAGGCCTTTGACACCTTCAATTTCGAAAAGGTGTTGGACAAAGTCTGGCGCATCACTTAATCCATCATCTTTTTTATAGTTGTGAGTCTCGCCGTCTGGCAAGGTCTCGTTTAAATTGATCTTCATTGAATTTGGACTAGGTGTCGGTTCAATAGATACAATTTTCACTGAGTCTAACCCCCTAACAGTCTGATCATCTTTTCATCCGGTTCCGAGGGATCGGCCCTCATTCCATGCTTCCATCTTATCAAAAATTCCCAAGCTCATCCACGCATCCGTCCCTTCTCTATCTCGGGAGTGTCTAGAAACCTAGTCTTCCACAATTCTGCCACATTTTTAATTTGTAAAATTTTTCATAATTTGTGAAACCAGATTGGTTTTGTGCCGTAGAGTAGGTGTGTTGATAAAAAGGAGGGGGAAGAATGTCAGAGCCTGTGATGCAGTTGAAGAATGTCAAAAAGACAATTGGCAAAAAATCAATCATTAAAGGTTTGAATTTCGATATTTACGGAGGGGAAGTGTTTGGTTTTCTTGGGCCTAACGGAGCAGGAAAAACCACAACCATCCGGATGATGGTAGGGTTAATGAAAATGACGGATGGGGATGTAATCATCCAGGGTCAAAGTGTACAGAACGACTTTAAAGGAGCGATCCGTCACGTAGGCGGAATTGTAGAGAACCCTGAAATGTACCCATTCATGAGCGGATGGAAAAATCTCGTTCATTACGCCCGTATGATGCCCGGAGTTACAGAGGAACGTATGAAGGAAGTCGTCAAGCTTGTTGGGTTGGAAAAGCGGATGAAGGAAAAAGTAGGGAAATATTCACTTGGAATGCGCCAGCGCCTTGGAATTGCCCAGGCATTATTACATAAACCATCCGTCCTCATCCTTGATGAACCAACAAACGGGTTGGACCCTTCTGGGATCAGGGAAATCCGTGCGTATATCCGGAGACTGGCGGAGGAAGAAGGAGTAGCGGTTATTGTATCGAGTCACATCCTATCTGAAATGGAGATGATGTGTGATCGGATTGGGATCATTAAAAACGGAGAATTGATTTCCATCCAGACGGTTCACGATGCTCTTCAAGAAACAGATGAGAAAGAAGTGTCCATTGAAGCGACACCTGTAGATCAAACGATGGTCGCTCTTCAAGAGATGACGGGCAAGGAAGTGAATCGAAAGGAAGAGCTTCTGACTTTCACAGTAGAAAAAGAGAAGATTCCATCTGTTGTGGCAGATCTGGTGCAAAAAGGAATCCAAATCTACAGTGTCAATGTCAACCGCTCAACGCTTGAAGATAAATTCTTGGACTTGATTGGAGAGGGAGCCATTGAGTAACTTTTTTCAACTGATCAAAAATGAACAAATGAAGCTCTATAATCAAAAGGCGACGTGGATCATGGCTATTCTGTTGGTGGTTATAATTGTGGGAATAGGGACTTTGCTCAAAATCGATGATGCGATTACGGGCGGAGAAGGACCGACCGGCGACAATTGGAAACAGGAGCTGGAGCAGCAGAATGAGCAATTGATGTCTACGGGGGAACAGCCGCCAGAGATCGAGTATCCGGGATATATGAATATAGAGATGAATCAATATCGCATTGAAAATGACTTGAAGCCGACACCTTATAATGCGTGGGATTTCGTTCGCGATAACCGTGATCTTGTGGCGTTGGTCAGTTTATTTACAATCATTGTAGCGGCAGGGATTACAGCCAATGAGTTTCGCTGGGGCACAATTAAACTTTTATTAATCCGCCCGATTTCAAGAGCGAAGATCCTGTTAGCAAAATATGTGTCCGTGGTTATCTATGCTTTGGTCATGCTTTTCACTTTATACCTGTTGTCCTTTTTAGTAGGTTCATTGTTGTTTGGAATGGGCAGCTTTTCTCAGACGTATGTATATACTCAAGCGGGTGAGATCAAAGATGCCAGCCTCTTTTCATTTACTGTTTCACAATACTTATTGAGTTTTGTAGAATTAATTATGATGGCTACGTTCGCGTTTATGATCGCTTCTGTTTTCAGGAATACATCCCTTGCCATCGGTTTGGCGATCTTCCTCATGATGGCTGGAAGCTCCATTGTGCTTTTCTTTATGGAAAAAGAGTGGGCGAAATATATCCTGTTTGCCAATACGGACTTGACTCAATACATGTCCGGGACACCATTCGTATCAGGAACTTCGCTTGGGTTTTCCATTGCAGTTTTAGCGGTATATTATGTAGTATTCATGGTTTTATCATGGGGGTTCTTTACGAAGCGTGACGTAGCTGGAGCATAAAAAAAGGAGGAGAAGGAATTGAAACGTACGGTAGAAATCGTTCTTACCATCATTGGAATTGTTCTTTTTGGACTTCCCGTTCTGTTGAGTGGCATTTTGTTAAACTCTTCAGATAATCCGCAAATACAACAAGAAATTGAAAACTTCATGAATTCCCCGGAAGTGCAGATGGAAGGGGAGATGAGTTCCACTGATATGACTCAGATGTTTGAAATGATGGGATCATTCGCAATGTTCGTATTGATTGCGTCTCTAATTGCCATCGGATTAGGTATTCTGGCTGCTGTGTTCCTTAAAGGGAATAAGAAACCAAAAGCTGCGGGGATCATTTTAATTATTTCTGCAATTATCTTTACGTTCGCTACTGTATTTATGGGATTGTTCGGAGGCGTAGCGTATTTGATTGCCGGAATTGTTGCGCTCGTCCGTAAACCGAAAAAGACCGCAACCGATGAAGCAATCAGTTATTAGGCGAGAAAAAGGCGTGGCTCTATAGCCGCGCCTTTTGGTTTGTCATCCACCAAATATACAAGGAACGAAAAAGCGGCCGCAATGAAAAATCCATAAAATAGAGTCACTCATGTAGGAGTTCGTCGAATTTTTGTTGAATGAATAAAGATAGAAGAGACGAATGTATTGAAGGAGCTTAACGAATGAAACCATTCAACTTTTTCCAAAGGCGTATGTTGATGAATTACATATGTGGATCGGCGGTGGCTGTTTGCGGTGTTGGCAGCTTGTTTATTTTCTACACGCTTCAGCTTGAAATGAGAGAAATGATGTATTTAATTCTTATAATGCTGGTGTCTGTTGGGATCATGTTAACCGCCGAGATCATGATGTACAAGCGCCATGTCCTTCCTATCCAGCACCTGTTCACCAGTGATTCATATTCTCCTGAACAGGTGAAGGGTGCTTTGCTGAGGGCGCATCAATTCCCACAGTTAACGGTAAAACGGATTCTAGGCCCTCACTTGTTTGGACTTTCAATTCCTGCTTCCCTCCTAGCTTGGGGGGCAATTGAACGCGGACTTGTAGACCTTCCGCTTTCTTACATAGGTTTTGCGTGGATGGGGGCTGTCTTGATTGCTGTCATGCATGCTTTGATCGAATTCTTTATGACAGACCGGGCGGTTCAATTGTTGCTTCCTTCGATTTATGAGAAGGGGGGCCTCATTGATTACAAAAGGGAAACATCAATCAGTATTAAGACCAAGTTGTTCTTGAGCTCGATGTTTACAGCGGTTTTCCCTGTCATTCTCTTCTTACTGGCATCTCAAGTCCGCCTATCTGAAGGGGATGGGGTAAATGGTTATTGGAACTGGGCCTCTATCATCGCTCTTGTGGTTATGGGGATCGGAGCGCTCGCTGCCCTTTTACTCTATAGAAGCATTCAGGAGCCGATGGAGCATTTGAGCAAACGTTTTCTTGATGTACGCCGTGGTGAGATGAAGTCGATGGAGAACTTGTATGTCGATGAGTTTGCCGAGTTGGTCACAGGATTCAATCACATGGTTACAGGTATAAAAGAAAGAGATGCAGAAAACGAACGACTGCTCGAGAGCTTTTTCACGGTTTTTGCCGCGACGCTGGACGCACGGGACCCTTATACCGCTGGTCATTCGAAGCGGGTGGCTGAATACTCGGACCTGATTGCGCGAAGAGCAGGTTTTGATGAGAAACAATTGGAATTGTTGAAGAAATCAGCTCTGCTTCATGATATCGGAAAAATCGGGATCCGTGATGATGTGTTGCTGAAGGAAGGGCGTTTGAGCGAGGAAGAATTCGCAAAAATTAAGGAGCACCCGGTAATTGGGGCTCAAATTCTTGTGCAAGTGCAGCTGCCTAAATCCCTTGCTCCTGTTTTGACAGGAGTACGTCATCACCATGAGCGTTACGATGGCAAGGGATATCCCGATGGACTTGCAGGGGACGAAATTCCCTTATTTGGACGCCTGATGGCCGTCGGGGACGCGTTTGATGCGATGACGTCTGACAGGCCTTACCGTCAGGGGATGCCGGTCTCAAAAGCGTTAGCGATTATAGAAGATGGAAAAGGGACCCAGTGGGATCCGTATTTTGCTGAATTGTTTTTAGATGAAATGAGACGTAATTCATGTGAAAAAGCGCTCGGCTGATATAGAGCGCTTTTCTGTCGTACAAAGAAATAATGGAATTAATCCAAGTACCGATTCATTACATCCACATCCGCACTCTGGCGGTCATAGACGTTTCCTTCCTGAGGGCGGAGACCATTGCCGCCGCAAATCTTACAAGTATAGCGCCACTCTTCATCATCCATTAACAGACCTTCTCCATCGCAAGCGAGACAGAATTCATCCCTGGCCATCTTCATTCCTCTTTTCTTTGTTTTTCTTACCATTTCTCAAACGCTTCAGGTTATACAAGGGAGATTATATTTTTAAAGAATCGGGAATGTGAGAATCATTGGAGGGATGACCGTGGCTAATGAGGAAAATCCACAGGAAACAGATGTGAATGAAAGCAATGATTCAAATCAGAAAATAGATCGCCCGGGGCGACAATTTTATATTCCGTCCCAAATCGTAGATGAATTTGGGGAAAAGGGAAGGGATCACTTAAATAAACCTTTCCGCGCTCAATTTTTACTAGCGCTTACGGCGGGATCTTTTATGACATTCGGAGCCGTTTTTTCCATCCTTCTTGCCGTTGGAGTCGAGACGAAAGGAATGTATCACCTTTTGTCCGGGCTTGGGTTCGCGGCAGGATACTCGATGGTCTTCATATCAGGGGCTGTTCTTTTTACGGAAATCAATGTTTTATTACCCTCTTACTTGTTTAACAAAGCAGGGTTGATGAAAACGAACATTTATAAGTTCTGGATGTCCTCCTATATTGGAAACATCATCGGCGCCTTTCTGGTCGCTGTACTGATCCAGTGGTCAGGCTCCTTCGCTAGTACATTCTATCCTGAGCTGGAGATGTATTTGGATCATAAGATGAAGTTTATGGATCACGGAGTAAAAGGGTGGTTTCAGGTTCTGATTTCCGGTGTTCTTGCCAATTGGCTTATTGGAATGGCAGCTTTTTTGACGACGTCTGCCCGGGATTTAACAGGTAAAATCCTTGGAACCACCTTGCCAGTCGTTCTTTTTGTAGCAGGAAATTTCCAGCACAGTGCTGCAAATATGGGATACTTTAGTATGGGGTTTTTAGCTTCTGATAAATACACATGGTATGAATATATCTTTTTTAATCTTGTACCTGCAAGTATCGGAAACCTTATTGGAGGAGCGATATTGGTATCCTTATTGTTCTCTTATGCATACAAAGAGGACATTCAAACTTCCTTGGGAAGAAATAAAAATAAGAAGGGGGCTAAACAATGAAGCAAATCATAGCTATGGGTGGAGGCGGCTTCTCAATGGAGCCTGAAAATCCACTTTTGGACGATTACGTATTAAATCAAGTAGAAAAAGAAAGACCGAAAATATGTTTTGTCCCCACAGCTAGTGGGGATGCGGACAGTTACATCGAACGCTTTTATGAAGCATTCAAAGAAAAAGCGGAAGCGACCCATTTGTCTTTATTCAAGCCACCAACGAGAGACTTACGGAAATTTGTGCTCGAACAGGACATCATTTACGTAGGTGGAGGGTCGACCAAGAACCTACTCATCCTTTGGCGGGAGTGGGGACTGGATGAAATCATGAAAGAAGCATGGGAACAAGGGGTTGTCCTTGCGGGGATCAGTGCAGGCGCCATTTGCTGGTTTGATGAAGGTGTGACGGATTCCTACGGCGACCAGCTGGAACCGCTGGAATGCCTCGGATTTCTTCCGGGAAGCTGCTGCCCGCATTACGATGGGGAGGAACAGCGGAAACCGGCGTACACTTCTTTTATTAAAGATGGATCCATTCGTCCAGGCTATGCGCTTGATGACGGAGCGGCTGTTCATTTTGTAAATACGGAACCAGTGAAGAATGTGAGCTCGCGCGAAGAGGCGAAGGGCTACTATGTAAGAGTGGAAGCGGAGGAAGTGGAAGAGAATAAGCTGGAAATGACATATCTAGGCTAATCCTAACGAAAACCCCACGCGCTGAATATTCAGCGCGTGGGGTTTTTTGCCCAGGAATTCATGGAAGAAACAGGTGTACCAGGTCATCCAAAATATGGGTGGCCTGGTATGGTGATTTATTGTAGCTACTCAAACAATAGGATTTCCGGGTCTTTCTTATAAGTGTGGACTAACATAGCATGCAATTGCCCGCGGTGGTGGTACATATGGGCGACCGTTTGGACGAGCCATTCAAACCGTGTATTGGTCACACCCCACCACGACGTGGTTTCAGTGTACAGGTGCTCTTCGGTGTAGTTTTCAAATTGAGTTTTTAATTGCGCAAAGTTTTCAAATAGACGTTCTAAGATTTCATCCTTTGTTTTCATTGATCCCGTTTCATAGAAGTGCTCCATCTCTGCTTTTGAAGCCCCTTCTGTGATGTGCCCATCAGCCGCAGGGATTGCTGCAATGTGTTCAAGCAATTCCCCAATGGAGTACTTTCCCTCCGTGGGTCTAAGGGTCAAATCTTCTTCTGATAACTGACCGACCATTTCGGAAATGGATGCAATGACGATTTCTAATTGATGAAAAGCGCTCTGACAGTACATATTCATAGGAACACAACCTTAATAAAATTGTTATTCCTCCTCTTATTCTCCGACGTTCGACTAAATCCCTTTTCAAAGCGAAAAAATACAGGAAACGACGAAAATCGCCCTAAGGATTTGTTTGTTACCTGCATAGAAAGACCTATACATAAAAATGGATGTAGCAAATTTTTGTGCGATGAGTTGACTCTGACGTTACGTCATAGCTTATCGTTAGATGTGAGGTGATCACCGATGTATAAAGTAAAAGAAATGGCGGAGTTGACAGGGGTCAGTGTGCGCACACTGCACCATTATGATCATATCGATTTGTTGGCCCCAACCTATGTAAGTGAAAACGGCTACCGTTTATATAGTGAAAACGAGTTGGTACGCCTGCAGCAGATTCTTTTCTTCAAAGAGATGGATTTCTCCTTGAGAAAGATCAAAGAGATTCTCGATCATCCTGATTTTGATGAAGCTGATGCATTGCAGCGCCATCGTGAGATTTTGAGTGAAAAGAAAAAACGTTTGGAGCAGTTAATTCGTTCAGTAGATCAGACGTTACAAACGTTGGAAGGAGAAGATCGTATGAAAAATGAAGACCGTTTCCGTCCATTTGATAAAAGGGAGATTGAAGCCCATCAAAAAAAATATGAGAAAGAAGTGGAAGCGCGTTGGGGAAACACGGACGCTTACAAACAATCCAAACAAAAAACATCACAATATACAAAAGAAGATTGGGAAAGGATCCAACAAGAGGGGGATGGAATTGATCGCGAACTTGTAAAATTAATGGATCGTGACCCTTCAGATTCAGATGTTCAGCAGTTAATAGATAAAAAACGTCAGCACATCACTGATCACTTTTATGAGTGCAATCTGGATATTTTCAGAGGGTTAGCGGACATGTATGTCAACGACCCTCGTTTCACGAAAAATATCGATCAATGGAAAGAAGGCTACGCCGAGTTCCTAAAAAAAGCCATGCACCTATACTGCGACCAACAGGAAGAAAGCTAATCCCCTTGTGGAGGAGAGAATAATTGTATGACCAGGTCATACAATTATTACCAGAAAACCAAAAACCAGCCCTCACAGTTTTTGTCTGTGAAGGCTGGTTTTGTTTATGTGTGTACTTCGTAAGCTAGGCGGTTCCCTTTTTCTTCCGTACCAGGTCATACAGTTTCTACCAAATTTAACGCGGGCGGCAGATGAGCCCGTTATGCACTTTGATGTAACCGTGTCTCAGGATGTCGAACCCTGCTTCATACATATAGAGTCCCATTTGTTCAACGGTCATGAGTTCCCTGTAGGTATGGTTCATCACATCGGCCATGACATGATAATAGAGACGAGATCGAAGTTGGTTCCGTGGGGTGGTTAGAATTGCGTATCCACCTTCTTTCAAAAAGCGCCGGTGCCAGTCAGCGACTTCCGGCTTGTATTTATCAGGGAAATGTTCCAACAGACCGACGGAAAGGACGATATCAAACTCTTTTCCAAAATCAAGGTTGCGAATATCCTCAACCACATATTCAATGTTCAAGTCATCTTTATATGTGACTTTCCACTGTCCGGTACTCGAATTTTCACCTAAGAACGGATAATGCTCGGGGAATTCACCAAAACGTGTAGTCTTGCAAAATTCATCGTAATCGACCATGACAATTTCCGCTCCTGGATACATAGCTCCAAGCTGCATCGCTTCATAACCTTCCGCAGCTCCTAAAAAGAGAATGCGGGGCCGATCTAAATGTAATCCTTCAAAAAGGGCTCTCTTTCCACGGGGGTCCCAAATTCCATCTTGGATTCTATGAACATAATTCCATAACTGCAACTGAACAAGATTACCAATCGCTTGTTTTACTTGTACAGGCTTAAATGAAGCAAGGCTTCTCATGAATTGTTCTTTGCCAAGGTTCTTTTCCTTAGGAACATCTTTGATGAACCACTCATGAAAGGATTTGTTGAAATAGGTCCATGAAGTGTGTGGGTCCATTGCTTGATTATTCTCTTTCTCCCATTCTGTCCGTTCTCTCGAATAATTCGTGACCTCAAAAGGTTTACCTACATCCTTCCATGACAAAAGAGACCAATCAGCTACCGTGTTTAAACGAACAAACTTGTTATATTCTTTCTCTGAATAGCGTCTAAGGTCAACACGGTATTGAGGATGGGAAAACGTTTCGTCCATATGCTTTTCACTATAGGGTTTGGGTATCCTCGAATCTTTAACCGCAGCTTCACCTAACATGGAACGATCACCTCTCCATTTCATTTAGTACAACTATAACCGCTAATGTAAACGTTTACAATAATAACCATTCAGTATTAGTGCCAATAAATGTATGACCAGGTCTTACAATATATGGCGTACCAGGTCATACATTTATTCCCAAATTAAACCTCAGATAGGTACATATAACCATTACAACCGTATTATTACACTGTAGTAAAGATGATGTAATGTTTGAAAAGTTATTGTTGTGTTCCTGTTATTGGAATATGAGCTGTGCGTGTTACAGTAGGAATTGTGATTTTGAGACAGCGCTTAGCCGAGGGCTGAGCGAGAGCTGTTTACCAAGGAGGAAATTAAACATGATGAAAAAAACAATTGTTTCTTTGGCGGCGGTCGCATCGGTTTCGGCAGTAACAGCAACAGCAGTAAGTGCAGATGAAATTAAAGTAGAAAAAGGAGATACTCTTTGGAGCATTGCTCAAAACAACGGAGTATCTGTGAATGATATAAAAGCAGAAAACGGTTTGAACTCTAATCTGATTTTCCCTAACCAAGTCCTTTCTATTAACGAAGGACAAAACGCAGACGCTCAATCCCAAACTTCCAGCAGTGTCCACACCGTTCAATCCGGGGACACACTTTACAGCATTGGACAAGCAAATAACGTAAGCGTGCAAGAGCTGCAAGCTTGGAACAATCTTAACTCCAGCCTTATTTATCCGGGAGAAAGACTAACTCTTGATGGAGCAGCAGTTGCAGAACAGTCCACATCTGAAAATAACTCAAGCAATGAAGAAGCAGAAGCAGAGCAAACATCCAGCCAACCAGCAGAAGATGGTGTCGTGAAAACATTGAATATGGAAGCGACTGCTTATACAGCATTCTGTGAAGGTTGCTCCGGAACAACTTATACAGGTATTGACTTGAGAGCTAATCCAGACCGAAAAGTGATTGCCGTAGACCCGAACGTAATTCCACTAGGTTCTGAAGTTTATGTAGAAGGCTATGGTAAAGCAATCGCTGGCGATATCGGCGGTGCGATCCAGGGCAACCGTATCGATGTATTCATGGCAGATCGTTCGGATGCTCTCGACTTCGGACGTAAAAACGTACAAGTAAAAGTATATGAATAATATAGATGGAGACGATCCTTTGTGGGTCGTCTCTTTTTGTTTTACCGTTGGTAACCAATATAAAACTTCCTTTGAAAACGTGGAAACAATGGAAGAGTTTTTTGACTCTATGGTTTATTCGATTTACTGGAACCTTATGTAGGAAATATTAAAAATCGACATTTTTCCACATAAATGAGTTTTAAAATCAACCCGTGCGGATATTGTTAATCAATGATGATCCCTCAAATAAGCTCTATAGTTAGAAAAAAACGTATAAAACATAATTTTTTCTTGCTTTTGCGATGTTTTACTAATAATATCAAGGGGAATCGAATTATATACTAAAAAAGAAGGGAGGACACCACGATGACTCTGCTATACTCAAAAGCCCGTGAGCTGTTCGATCAGGATTATAAAAACAGTCCGGAAGCCCATGTGCAATCCAAGGCTAAAGGCGTAAAGCGTACACGTAGTGGAAAGGTTCTATTCTCTTTCCGTAAGCAGACTAACAAGCGGAAATAGCATTAGAAGTCGTGGAGGTAGCTATGAGAAGTAACAAAAAAAGAATCAACATGGTCGACTTTTTAAAACAGGTTGTCCCGTGGATCAGCGTTTCAATGACATATCAGTCATGAAGCGCTGATTTTTTATATCCAGAAGGTTTACATACGGAAGGGTTCGGTTATCGTACTCGCTAAGGAGGCGAAAAAATGAACATATTTTCTGGCGAAGCATTAAAGGGTGAACACATCCTCGTGACAGGGGCAACAGGTGGGATCGGATATGAAACGGCTAAAGAGGTTGTCCGCGCTGGAGGTCATGTGACCATTACTGGCAGGAATGAGGAGAAACTGGCCTCGTTAAAAGAGGAATGTGCTACCATAAATGGAGAAATGAAAGTTTTTATAAGTACTGCTGATTTGAACGAGAAAGCAGATCGAGTGAAAGTAGTAAAGGATGCCAGGCAGGCGATAGGTCCAGTGACAGGACTCGTCAATTCGGCTGGCATCATTGGTGGCGGACCGCTTGATAATCTAAAAGAAGAAGATTTACGTAAAGTAATGGAGCTTAACTATTTCTCTACCGTTCTTTTCACTCAGGAAGTCTATCAAGATATGAAAGCAAATGGGCGCGGAAGTATCGTCAATTTATCTTCCCTCTCTGGTTTGCGGGGGACTCATTCTGGTACGGCTTACAGTGCTTCAAAGTTTGCCATTACCGGATTTACGCAGTCTTTCGCTCATGAAGCCATTGATCACGGGGTTCGTGTTAACGCTGTATGCCCGGGTTATGTAGATACTGCTATGGGGCAGGAAGCTATTCGTTCAAAAGGGGAACGGGAAGGCAGAAGTTATGAAGAACAAAGAAAAGCAGCAGAAAAAGGGATTCCTTCAGGAAAACTAAGTGAACCGGATGAAGTGGCAAGGTCCATTGTTTACCTTTTATCGGAGGCATCGACCAATATTGTCGGGGAATCTTTGAAAATATCTGGAGGAAGTGTCATGAGATAAGGAAACAAGGAGGTGGGCCCTTTGCCAGGAGAACGATATTCAAGACAACAGCTCTTTCAACCAATAGGAGAAAAAGGGCAGCGCCGTCTGGAAGAATCGCACGTGCTCATCGTAGGCGCCGGTGCGCTAGGGACAAGCAGTTCGGAGCAGCTTGTAAGAGCAGGTGTCGGGAAAATAACCGTCATTGATCGGGATTATGTGGAATTCAGTAACTTGCAGAGACAGCAGCTATTCACAGAAAGAGATGCTGAAAACCGTCTGCCTAAAGCGGTGGCTGCGAAAAGTCGATTAGAAGAAGTAAATAGTGAGGTTCAAATTCATGCGGTGGTCGCTGATGTACAAGCAGAAGAACTAAAAAAATATGCACAAGGAATCGATATGATCATCGATGGAACAGATAATTTCGAAACGCGTATGCTCATCAACGACTTTACACAAAGAAACGGAATCCCCTGGGTTTATGGTGGCTGTGTAGGAAGTCACGGGATGAGTTATACGATTATCCCGGGCTCAACCCCTTGTTTGTCATGTTTGATGAGGAGCATCCCGCTCGGTGCCGCTACTTGTGATACGGTCGGGGTGATTAGTCCAGCGGTTCAAATGGTCGCTGCCCATCAAGTGACAGAAGCTTTGAAAGTGCTTGTAGGGGATGTCGAATCCATACGCAAAGGTCTTGTTACCTTCGATCTTTGGACGAACGACTATACCTCGATTAAAACCGGACGTATTCAAAGGCAAGACTGTCCATCTTGCGGGAAAGAACCGAACTATCCATACCTATTTGGAAATGAAATGACAAAAGTTGCAGTCCTATGTGGAAGGGATACCGTGCAGATACGCCCAGGTAATAAAGGGCAAAGAGATCTAGAGGAGTTAAAAAATCGATTGTCAGATGGCGAGATTCAGGAGAACCCTTTCTTGTTATCCTATAAAACATCGCGGCACCGGATGGTTTTTTTCCGTGATGGCCGCGTGTTGATCCACGGGACGAATGATATTAAGGAAGCAAAAACGTTGTATCATAAAATCGTTGGTGGATGATGTAGTTTGTTCAGGGAGAGGAAAGGGAATAGATAAACCAACAACCAATAAGGAGAGTGCAACATGGGACGACTACTTAAACGAGTGTTCAAATATGGACCTATGGTATATCCAATCATAAAAAAATTTATGAGGAAACGAAAAGGACGGTACTAAAAGTGAGCAGGAAGCTGCTCGCTTTTTATTTTTCTTTTATATAATAAGGAAGAAAAAGAGTAATGAGATTCTAGTACTCTAAGAAACTAAAAAAAGTTTTGGAAAACCATTGCGTCATTCAAAATGCCATGATATATTATTACTTGTCGCGTTAAGAGAGT
>NZ_BJYD01000030.1 GCF_007991335.1 Halobacillus faecis
TTCGTAATGTTTGTTGCTGTTTATCAGCGACGTTTTATATCTTATAACATTTCGCCCTCGGTGTCAAACCTTTTTTTCATGAAAATTTAAGTCGTTTTTCATGTGTTTTTGGCTTGTTTTGTTAGGACTTAACTAATTTAACATGTGGTCGATCTTTCGTCAATGGAAAATTTACTTCTTTTTTATATTCCCTTTACATTTACCGCATCCGAAGCGCTTCGTATCTACACGTCTTTTCCGTTTGTATGTTTGTCCGCATTTTGTACAAACATAGTGATGGAAGTTCCCGCTCTTTTCGGAGGGTAATGGTGAACAGTGTCTTGGAGATCCTGTTCTTTTTAATAATTCCTTGAATTCACGATCGCGATGTCCAAAACCTTTACCTTCTATATGAAGATGGTAATGGCAAAGTTCATGTTTAATGATGCCTTCTAATTCGACACCATTTAATTCTACTATATATTTCGGATTGATTTCAATCACTTTTTTAGAAGGAATGTATCTGCCTCCTGTTGTCCGAAGACGAGAATTGAAGTATACATCATGAGCAAAAGGCTTGTCAAAGTATTTTTCCGATAATTTATTGGTCCATTGCTTCAGTTCTTGATCCGTCATAGGAACACCTCCCTCGTCCTTTGCATACTGTATCATAAGAATGAAAAAAGTTGAATATGAAGGAGATGACTTCTTATGCCTTCCTGGTTGAAGAACCAAATGACAAAAGCATTCTTGAACAAAGACAAATATCAAATTAAAATGCTCAATCAATGCTGGTATTACTATCAGCACCTATACAAATAAAAACTACCCGGAAAGAGTCTTTCCAGGCAGTTTCGTCCAAGGTTATCCTTGATTGACCATAGTCAAAGCAATCCTCTGTTTTTGTACGTCCACTTGATCGACCCAAACAGTAACGACGTCACCTACCGCCACTACGTCCATTGGGTGTTTGACGAATTTGTTTGCGAGCTTCGAGATATGGACAAGCCCATCCTGTTTGACACCTATATCCACAAAAGCCCCAAAGTCTACTACGTTTCTAACGGTTCCTTCTAATTCCATCCCCTGTTCCAAATCTTCCATTGAAAGAACATTCGTTTTCAACAATGGCTTAGGCAAGTCGTCCCTTGGGTCACGGCCAGGCTGAACAAGAGATTTCAAGGTATCTTGAAGCGTCAACTCACCAATGCCCAGTTGCTCCGCTACAGATGATGGTTCCACACTTTTCAATTCTTCTGCTAACTTGTTCGTTCCGATATCTTCCGTCGTAAATCCGAACTTCTTCAGCAGTTCCCGTGTCGCTTTGTAAGTTTCCGGGTGGATCGGTGTACGATCCAGAGGTTCTTTTCCATCTAGTATTCGTAAGAAGCCGATACTTTGTTCGAATGTTTTTGCGCCTAAGCGCGGAATGTCTTTGAGTTCGGAGCGCTTCGTAAACTTCCCTAACTCTTCCCTCTTTTTCACGACGTTGTTCGCAACCGTTTTACTCAGGCCAGATACGTGCTGCAACAGAGATGAAGAAGCGGTGTTCACATTAACTCCCACTTGGTTTACGGCCGTTTCCACAACGAACGTCAGGGATTCATTCAGTTTTTTCTGAGTAACATCGTGCTGGTATTGACCGACACCTATCGATTTAGGATCAATTTTCACGAGTTCCGCTAATGGATCCTGAACACGACGAGCGATCGATACGGCACTTCGTTCTTCCACTTGAAAGTCAGGAAATTCTTCACGCGCAAGCTTCGAAGCTGAATACACACTTGCCCCCGCTTCATTCACAATCATGTAGGACGCATTCAGCTTATGTTTTTGGATCATATCTGCGATGAATTGTTCCGTTTCCCTGGAAGCTGTCCCATTCCCAATGGCCATCAGTTCAATATCATACGTATCCATAAAGGCAAGAATCTTTTTCTCTGCTCCAGCCGTATCATTTTTAGGTGCTGTTGGGTAAATGACGCCTATATCAAGCACTTTCCCTGTTTCGTCTACAACAGCAAGCTTACAACCGGTACGGTAGGCAGGGTCGACTCCTAGAACCACTTTCCCTTTCAACGGGGGCTGCAGCAGGAGGTTACGCAAATTACTCGAGAAAACTTCAATTGCCTGTTCCTCGGCCTGCTCAGATAACGCGGCTCGAATTTCTCTCTCTACAGACGGCTGAATTAAACGCTTATAACTATCCTGGATCGCTTCCTCCAAAATGGAACGAAGCTTCCCGACAGTGTGATTTTTGATGACACTCCTTTCCAAGTATTGGACGATAGACTCTTCAGGAGGCTGAACGGAAACTTTAATAATCTCTTCTTTTTCTCCACGATTAAGAGCAAGAACACGGTGGGACACAATAGAGCGAACAGGTTCTAGGTAGTCATAATACATTTCAAAAATGCCTTTTTCATCTTTATCTGCTTTCTTTTCAGATGAAGCGATGACACCCTTTTCGTGCGTCTGTTTTCTTATCTTTTCTCGATATGTAGGATCGTCTGAGATCCACTCGGCGATGATATCATTCACCCCAGCACGTACATCTTCAACCGTATTCAATTCATGGTCATCAGAAAAGTAACCTTTCGCTTCCTCTTCGAAGTTGATACCCTGCTGTTCCCAGACCTGGGCAGCGAGAGGTTCCAAACCTTTCTCCTTGGCTACCGTCGCTCTTGTCCGACGCTTTTGTTTGTAAGGTCGGTATAAGTCCTCCACCTTTTGGAGTTTTTCAGCGGATTCAATTTCTTGGCGTAATTCTTCGGTCAGTTTGCCCTGTTCATCAATCAGGCGAATAACTTCTTCCTTACGCTGAACAAGGTTCGTTACATAGTTCCACTGATCTTCAATTTCTTTGATTTGCACTTCATCCAATCCGCCTGTCAGTTCTTTCCGATAACGGGCGATAAATGGTACTGTATTTCCTTCTTCAAGCAGTTCAATGACTTGTTTGATTGTCTGATCCTTCAATTTCGTCTGTTTAGCTACGAGCTTCATAAGCTCTGTATTTTTATTTGTTTCACTCAACTAAATGACCTCCTTCAATGACGTCTCATCCATTGTATCAAATTATATAAGAGAATACTTGAAGACTCCGTTTCGAGATGTATGTGGGAGTTTATGGGCTCCGGGAAACCGTTCGCTTTCCATGGGGCGGGCGGTGAGCCTCCTCAGGCATTCGCCTCCCGGGGTCGCACCTGTCCCACACGTCCCATAGGAGTCTCACCGTTTCCCTCCACCCCTTACCATAAGAGTATCTCGAAACTAAGTCCTCCCCAATCCTGCCATATACTCGGATAAATTAAGGTGATGACCCAAACAAAAACAACAAAACCCTCCATTCTACCTTGCGGTTCGAATGAAGGGTTTTAATTATAAGCCATGGCAATCAGGGTGATATCATCATCTCGTAATTGACCGTATAATTCTTTGTACTGTTGAGTAATTTGCTCAACATCTTTGGAATGAGTAAACTTCGCGGACAGACGCCGGTCGTTAACTCCGTCTGAAAACATAAGGAATACCATTCCTTTTTGCACAGTTCCGTGAGAGATTCTCAGCCTGCGTGGATAGCCTGATAGGTAACCAGCCAATGGAATATTGCGGTTACGCTTCCCATCCGGGTCTACGGTAATTACCCCAATGTTTCCAATCGATGAATAAGAGTAAGTACGAGCTTCAAAGTCGATCCTTAAAATCCCCAGGACGACTCCTCGTTTCCCTACCAACACCTCATTGCATTTTTTCACTAGCGCTTCTAGAGCCAAATCTGGATGTTCCTCTATCACTTCCATAACCGCCTTGGATGATTCGCGGGCCATTTCACCACTTCCGAGTCCGTCCGCAAGGGCACAAAGAAATGCATTCTCTGTTTCCTTGTAAAAATAGCTGTCCCCGCAATAATAATTTCCTTTTTTGGCTTTCTGGAAAATAGATAAATCCACCCGCTTATTCTCCTTTTCCACTAGAATACCTCGACAGATTCAGACTGCAAGGCTTCTCTCAGTTTCCTTAAGGCCCGCCTTTGCAGACGAGATACGTGCATTTGGGAGATTCCCAGCCGTTCACCTGTATCTTTTTGACTCATGTTTTCAAAGTACGTGCATTGTAAGATCTCCTGCTCTCTTTCACTGAGAATCGGCAGAATCTTTTCTAAGAGCATTCTCTGATCTATGTTGGAATAACCATCTTCCTGGTTACCGATTAAATCCAGAATGGTGACCGTACTTCCGTCAGAATCCGCTTCGATTTTGCGGTCAACGGACAGAGCTTTATAGCTTTTACCCATTTCCATCGTCTCAAGGATATCTTCTTCAGATACTTCTAACTCATCTGCAATTTCTTTGACGGATGGAGAGCGCTGCAAGGTATTCGTAAGCTCTTCCGATACCTTTTTGATTTTGGGTCCAAGCTCCTTGATTCTACGAGGAACGTGGACGCTCCATGTTTTGTCACGAATGAAGCGTTTGATTTCCCCGATAATAGTCGGTATGGCAAAAGATTCAAAGGACTTCCCGAATTCGGGGTCATATCTTCTGATTGCCGCTAACAGCCCAAGCATGCCGACTTGAACCAAGTCTTCATGAATCGTGCTGTTTTTAGAGTATTTACGAGCAATGGATTCTACAAGATCCTTGTAAACGAGAACGATCTTTTCCTGGATCTCTTCATCTTTCGGATTCTCTTGTAGATAGGCGATCCATTCGTAAACTTCCTCATTGTGGTGTTGTGATTTGGTCGCCATCTTGACCCACCCCGGTTTCATGGAGATATTTTGTCATAAGGACAATGACTCCATATTTGCTATTAATCTCAACTTTGTCCATCAGAGCGTCAATGAGAAACAGGCCAAAGCCTCCTTCACGCAGTTCTTCAATATCATCATCTTGTTTATAAGGGCCGATATCTTCTTTGATCTCACCAAGGTTAAAGCTTCCTCCATGATCAGCGACCATGACTTCAAGCCTGTCCTGATATACACCGAAACCGATGGTGATTTCCCCTTCACCCGTTTCTTTATATGCATGTTTCACAGCATTGGTGATCGCCTCGGAAATCGCTACTTTCAAATCTTCGATATCTTCGTAAGTGAATCCCATACGGTTGGCAATCCCTGAGATACTCAGACGCACGACACCGATGTATTCCGCTTTGGCAGGTACCTTCACTTCAACAAAATCAAATGGTTCCATGTTTACATTCCACCTTGCACTGTAGACTCGATGTTTATAATTTCTGTTAACCCCGTGATCTTGAAGAGACGGTAAACACGGTCCTGCATATGGACAAGGCGCATCTCAGATTCATGCTCCTTCGTCGATTTCAAAGCGCTGATGAACACACCAAGACCTGTCGAATCCATGTAATTCACATCCTGAAAATCCACTTCTACGACTTGGCCCTTTTCCTTCGTCAGCGGCAGCAATGTATCTTTTAACTTGGGTGCTGTGAATGCATCCACTTCTCCAGTTAGGACGACATTTGAAACCCCATCATTGTTTGTAACATCTATAGATAAATTCATCGTCATAATCCCTCCCAATGTTTCCTGAAAAACATACTACATAATGTGTTACCCTGTATGAATATTTGTTAAACGTTTCTTCGTAAAATAATCAACGTAAAGTCATCTCTCAACTGGAAGTCCTGCAGACGCTCAAAATGTTTATACACTTGATCCACTATCCCCTGTGCTGGAAGGTGGGAATATTGTTTGATGACATGTAAAATCTCTTCTTGATCGATGAATCGGTCCCCTTGTCGACATTCGGTTACACCGTCAGTCAGAAGGATAATCATATCTCCTTTTTCTACTCTCTTTTCATACTGCTTATAAGTGACTTCAGGAGATACGCCGAGCACAAGTCCCGGTACATCGATTTCTTCAAATTCATCACGATCTTTATGATAATAATAGCCTGGTTCATGGCCGGCTGATGAAAAAGTAAATGTATGCTCGTTGGAATTATACAAACCATAGAACATCGTAATGAACATACTTGCATCCACATTCCGTTCCACCACACGGTTCAAACTCCCCAGAATGACACTAGGATCTGTCCGCATCCCCGAAAAACTGTCCATTGAATATTTGATCATGGACATACATAGAGCAGCAGGTACACCTTTACCTATGACATCGGCGACAGCGATTCCAAGGCTTCCTTTTCCATCGTGGACAAAGTGGTGATAATCCCCGTTCATCTGCTTGGCAGGAACACTCAAAGCCCCTACATCAATTTCAGATAAATCAGGTTTTACGGTCGACAACAATGTTTTTTGCATGTTGGCAGCGACGGAAATTTCCGATTTCAACTCGAGCTGCTTTTCCCGAAGCGTCTGATACTCCTGGTAAGCCAACCCGTAAGAGATCATGGTTTCCAGAAGGAAGTTCATAGACGACTGAATATACCGGGGCATATCCGGGTATATTTCTTGTAGTGATTGAATATGAACATTGATGATCTCTTCCGGTGAGATGTTCTGCTGCATGGAATGCTTACTGAACTGTTCCGCTTGATATAGAGCTTGCTCATCCTCGGTCTTAATATACTCTTGTAATAGTTCTTTATAATTTTCTAAATCGAGCTTCAATGTGTTCATCGCTTATTACCTCCTTTAACGGAGCCATTTGACGACAGTGATTTCCGTACCTTCTCCTTCTCCAGATACGATATCAAAGTCATCCATCAACCGTTTCACCCCTGGCAGTCCTGCTCCGAGTCCTCCTGATGTGGTGAAACCGTCTTCCATCACTTGGCTGATATCTTTAATTCCGGGTCCTTCATCCGTAGCTACGATCCGAATGCCCTTTTTATTCATATCTTCGAGTGCTTCGAAACAGACTTTGCCTGTTCCTGCGTATAAATAAATGTTCCGTGCCAGTTCAGAAATGGCCGTGGCAATCCTTGCTTGATCGACAGTCCCAAAGCCGATCTTTCTGGATATATCTCGTCCAAGTTGCCTGGCTCCGACGATGTCCCACTCCTTCTTAATATTGACACAGGATTGGAAGTCCATATTCACTCCTCCAATTCCTGGCGAAGTTTGATCAATCCTTGTTCTAGATCTAACGCGGTCGGGACATCTTGCATGTGTATACCTAGGTCAATAAGCGTCATTGCAACTGCCGGCTGGATCCCCGTCAAAACAACTTTGGCCCCCATCAAATCCGACATCGTCACAACGTCTCCCAACACTTTGGCAATGAAAGAATCGATGATATCAACGGATGTTAAATCAATGACGACACCTGTCGCTCCACTTTCATGAATCTTGCTTAAAAGATCTTCCTGGAACTGGATGGCCGTCTGATCATCCAAATCGATCTGTATGGAAATGAGTAAATAGTTATGAAGCTTTAAAATAGGTATCCTCATGTTTTCACTCCCTATCTAGTGAATCAATTAGTTTTTCGATGTCTTCATCGTTGTTCTGGGTTTCTTCGATACGACGATTTGTCAATTCTAATGCCGTTTGGAACCCTTTACGCAATGAACTCTTTGTAGGGAATTTTCCTAAATCGATTCCCAGGTTCACAATCGTTTGTGCAATTTCAGGGCGGATTCCCACCAATATGCACCGTGAACCGATCAGTCGCACAGCTTCAGCAGCCTGGATGATATGATGAGCAACCATCGTATCCACAACCGGAACACCTGTAATATCGATCAACACAACTTCAGCATTATGTTTGATCACTCCGTCCAACAGGTTCTCCATGATCAACTTCGCCCTCTCCGTGTCGATGGTTCCGATCAGAGGCATGATCGTGATGTTCTCCATGACGGGGATCAAGGGGGCGGAAAGCTCTTGTAAAGCCACTCTCTGTAAAGATACGATGTGCTCCCAGCTTCCTGAATACTCGTTGACGAGACGGTTGATGATTGGATCGACCCAGCCATCTACTTTACGAAGGACCTCGGAAAAGTAATCCGAATCGATTTTATCCGATTGTTTGAGAATGAAATCCGTCACTACACGACGGAACACTTGCATTCCGTCCGTTAAATAACTCAACGGCCAGCCAAGATTAATCAGGCGTTCAGAGAAATCATCCAAGTCAGAGGATAATCCCTGCTTTTCAATGCTTGAAAAAATCACGTTGACAAATTCACGGTTCGTGCTTTCGAACATTTCATCAGAAATCGTCGATGTATACTCATTCTTCTTATGAGTGTTAACTTCCTCCAACCACATTTTGACAATGTCATCACTATGCTCTACCACTACATTTTTCAGTCTTTCGTCCATTATCTAAACCTCCGCCTCATAACCCTCTATTGTTCGTCCTCATACTATTTGAATATAATTTTATCAGAAAAATAATTTCTTTTACACTATTTGCCCTCTTCATCATTATAAGAGCATCTTCCGCCTACTTACACATGAGTATCTTTCCCATACCCTTTGTAATATTACCATTCTACCTTATAAAATATCGGTGAATAAAAAAACACGCCATCATCAATACCCTCTCTATGCTCATTATAAACTACAAAAGCAAAAAAAAATAAAGTTACCTTGAATAGGCAACTTTATTTTCATCCACGACGTACGTTCCGATTAAAAGTCGATCAAACCGAGGCTGATCTGCAAGGCTTTGTTAACCTGCTGCATCATCGGTTCGTCGAGTTGAGTAATCTTATCGGTCAAACGCTGTTTGTCAATCGTTCTGATTTGTTCCAGTAGGATCACAGAGTTTCGCTCGAACCCGTATTTTTCTGCATTAATTTCGACATGTGTTGGAAGTTTGGCTTTTTGTATTTGCGCTGTAATCGCGGCTACGATCACGGTAGGGCTAAAACGATTACCAATATCATTTTGAAGGACGAGTACAGGACGGACCCCGCCTTGTTCAGATCCCACAACCGGGGACAAATCAGCGAAATAAACGTCACCTCGTTTGACTATCACTGGCTTCACACCCCGCTCACTAGTTGCTCCAGGGTGTGTTCGGCCTCCTCTTCAGCTTGAAACGCTTCTGAAGCGATATTTAAATTGATTTTCGCCATTTCCATGTAGCCTCTACGCATGGATTCTCTAATATGTCGCTGTTTCTTCTCACGCAAATACATTTTCGTTGCTTGACACATGAAATCGCTCCGATCACTGTTATCGAGTTGAATGAAGCCATCCACTTCATTGAGTAGGTTATCCGGAATCCGGATGACAATCTCCTGCATGCTATCGGACAAAACCATACACCTCCACCATCTTCTCTCAAAAGAAACCAGTCAATTAGTCCACTCTAATCTTATCAAACGGGAGTGTCCATTGCAAAGGAGTGTTGGAATTTTTTCGTGAATTATGAAAGCTTTTATCCTTACATCGGGAGAATTGTCCGAAAACGGGAAGTTTACTCACAACAAGGAGTTTCTTACTTCTACCGTTCTCCCATCTTCTTGAAAAACTCTCGGCACCCTTTGGCTGATCATGCAGGGTATCTCATAATTGATTGTTTCGAGATGCTCCGCTATTTCATCGGCTGAAATTTCCTGATCCCCTTGTTTACCAATTAAGGTAACCTTTGTCCCTATAGGATATTCCTGATCCAGCCGAATCATGAATTGATCCATGCAAATTCTTCCGACAATCGGCTGACGTTTCCCGTCGACAAGGACCTCTGCACCTTGAAGTTTACGGATCCAACCATCCGCGTAACCAAGCGGTATAGTGCCGATCCACTCTTCTTTTTCTGTGGTGTAGGTAGCCCCGTAACTGATCGATTCTCCAGCCTTTATTTTTTTGACATGGATCAACCGGCTCGACAAAGAAAAAGCAGGCTTCAAGTCGATTGGTCGTTCCCTTTTGACATGGGGAGAAGGGTAAAGTCCATACATGCTGATACCAAAACGGACAAAATGATCCATCCGTTCAGGAACTCTCATACTTGTCGCACTGTTACTTGTATGAATTTCGACATCATCTGCCCAATTCCTCTTAAAATAAGAAAACATTTCGTCCCAGCGTTCTTGTTGTTGATTAAAATACTGTGAATCTCCTTCATCGGCTGTAGCAAAATGCGTGAACAAAGCTTTCAATTGAAATTTCGGGGTTTCGGCAAGAACGGCAAGGACTTCCCCTAACTCTGAGACCGTGCGTACCCCAATCCGCCCCATTCCTGTATCCATTTTCAAATGGAGTTTCAGAGCATTAATACCCAGGAAACCCACCGCATCCTTAAGCCAATCTTTTTGAAACACCGTCAAGGCGATATCATTCTCAGCAGCGACTGCAGCATCCTGAGGGCGTGTCCAGCCCATGACGAGGATCGGGGCCTCTATTCCTGCCCTTCTCAGTTTCAATGCTTCATCAAGGATGGCTACGGCAAGGCTCTTTGCCCCAGCTTTCAGGGCAGCTCTCGCCACTTGCACATCCCCATGTCCATAGGCATCCGCTTTGACCACTGCGCAAATCTCCGTCTCTTTCTCCAACCGTTGTTTCAATTGCTGTATATTATACTCAATCGCCGTCAGTTCAACCTCTGCGATGGAGTCTCTGTAATACGTATCCCATGCCACAATGACCGCTCCTCTCTCTCTATATCTTTTTATTATTGAATGAGAAGAAGCCGGTGTCAAATCTCATAAAAAAGCAAAAACATTGGATAGCGATCATGACTGACTTTTACGAAAGCAAAGACTCTCAAGAGCCTGGAGGGCGAAGCATGAGGACATCTTCCTAAAGGTGGCCCGAAGACAAAAATAAAGCAGACCGTTAAGCCTGCTCCTTCCAATTTTATTTCACCATCGCAGCCGTGTTGATTGAGCTTGCGACAGCGACCATTTCATCTTGCGTCAATTCATTGCTCGCGAGCTGGTAGGTCGTGCCGTTATGGTTCCATTCCAAGCGATTGTGTTCAAAGGCTGCAAAAACGCCATCCCAAAGCTGGACTGGTTCACCATTGACCTGGACAGAGTATTGAGCACTTGCCGCTTGAACTTCCGCTTTTTCCTGGACCAATGTGAAGTCTTTATCCCCGGCATAGGTCATAATGAATCGTTTTCCATCTTCTGTTTTCACTTCACGCTCGTCTGCAAGTTCAGCACCGAACGTCTCTTGTGGGTAAAGAACCTCCTCCAGCTCTTCCCCTTCCATGTTTGCAACAGGGGCTTCTGTAGGCGCCATAGCCATATTCTTATCGACATCAAAATCTTCCTTCTTCATCGAATCGTCTTTCGAGAAGTTCGCGAATTGAACTTCTACAAGAGAATTCATGTCCTGATCGAATACTTTCACCATGACAGGGTGGTACGTCTTCTTATCAAAATAGATTTCTTGGAACGGCAAGGTTTTGTTATTCTGATAGTTTGTCTTCGTCTTGAACACAAAGTAGTTTTCGGAAGCATTGAACTCTGCATCCGGATCCGCTTTGATATCATTCAGCAGTGAAGCATAAAGATAAGGCTGGCTTGTATTTTGAGGCCACTCACTTTGAAACTTGAAGCTCTTGTTCAAAGCAGGCGTCAAGACATACACGCCGCTGTCATTTTTCAAAATGATCTGGCTGCCTTTTTCATCTTGATCATTTTGAAGCTTCACGCGGTAAAAGTCATCCTTTTTATGCCACACTTGAATGTTGTATTTCTGTTCTTCTTTCCCTGTACGCATCTTCATATTCGCTTCGGTCTTATATCCAGCCATTTCTTCCGACTGTTTTTCGAGCTTTTTGACGACATCTTCTTTTGACTGTGAGCCACAAGCTGTCAAAGCACCTAAGACGAACAGGCTGAACAACAGGATCAGAAAACGTCTTTGCATAAGACTCAACTCCTTTGTCTCTACTTAAGGACAAAGGGAACGTATGATATGGATCAAGAAGAAAATGTACGGAACGTCCGGGATAAACCTTCAATGACGTCAGAGGCGAGTAGGTCAATTTTCGCATGTTCATCCTGCACGAGTAAATCAGCTGTCGACCCATGAAGGAAACAACCATTACTTAAGGCATTCATCACATCTTCTCCCTGCATCATCATGCTGAGCAGAATACCGGAAAGAACATCACCACTTCCACCTTTAGCGAGGCCTGCATTGCCTGAGATGTTCACCCGCTGTTCCCCATCGGGACCTGTAATAATCGTCGAAGGTCCTTTCAGGACGAGGTACACCCCGTGCTTTTCAGCAAACTCTTTGGAATGGGAAAAAGGAGAATTCAAGATCTCTTTAATGGAAAGGCCCGACAAGTGGGCGAACTCACCTGGGTGAGGCGTTAAAACGGTCGGAGCTTCCCTCTTTTCCAACTCTTGAAGGAAACCTTTTATAAGATACAACCCGTCGGCATCCACCAGTAATGGGGTTTCTTTTTCATGGACCAACTGCTCCACCACCGTTACCATCACAGAAGTGCGGCCCAATCCCATACCAACAGCAATCCCATCGTACCCCTCAAGAACCGGGACTTGTCCTCCATCTTTCCCTTCTACAAAAGTTGCTTCCTGCACATACGGAGAAATCGATGGAATAGCTTCAGGATCCGTGGATACCGCAATCAACCCCGCACCGCTCCGTAAAGCGGCCCTCGCCGTCATAGCGACTGAACCGGGCATTAAACGGGACCCTCCGATGATCAAGCCTTTTCCATGCGACCCTTTATGCGAATGTGCATCTCTTTCAGGCAAGGTCCTTTTGACATCAGCTGCACCCCAAAGCCTTCTTCGGTGATCCGGAAGTAGCTGGGGTGGGAGTCCGATTTCCACGACCGACCATTCGCCATAGTATGGCCGAGTGCTTTGCAAAAAGACACTCTGCTTCGGAGCATCGATGATCGAGGTGTAATGCGCTTGAAATGCCTCAAAATCTTCTTCTCCTTCATCTGCCGGCACACCCGAAGGCAGGTCGACCGAAAGCCTTACGAATGATTTCTCGTTACAGAGACGAACAATCTCTGCGTAGGGCTCTTTCAGCCGCCCTTTCACTCCGATCCCGAGCATCGCATCGATGCATACATCTGCACAACCTAGAGAAGTATTCAAGTCTTCCGAACTCTTCAATAGTCTGTACGGGTGACCAGAAGCTTGGAATATCTTCTTGTGTGCTTCTGCATCTCCAGTGATCTTTGTGTCCGGAACGACTTGCCAAGCTTCCACATCGTATCCAAGGTTCAACAACGTCCTGGCAATGACGAAACCATCGCCGCCATTATTACCAGCACCTATCAGGACGACAATCGCATGCTCTTTTTGAATGTGGCGGAGTAAGTCATACGTAACCGCTCTACCAGCATTCTCCATGAGCAACTTCCCATCTAGTCCAGCAGCTTCCATGGCCACTCGATCCCGTTCGTACATTTCTTGTGCGGTAACAATATCCAATTCGTTCCCTCCTACCCGCATTACAATGTTATGAGACAACCTATGTAATTATGTCTGCTCTCCTATACCTCCCTAGCACTCTTCCAAAACCACCTGAGCAATCGCATGCTCTGAACTATGACTGATGGACACCCACACGTGATAGCGGTCATAACCTTTCACCTTCATCATAGGAGCCCCTGTCGTTTCATTTGATAAAATTTCCACGTCATGAAAGCCCAGCTTGCCGATCCCCGTACCTGTTGCTTTAGCAAAAGCCTCTTTCGCTGCAAATCTGCCCGCCAGGTATTCCACTTTTCTTTTTTCATTTAACGTTTCGTAGCGAAGATGTTCCTCTTCAGTCAGTATTCGTTGAACAAAGCGTTCTCTTCGCTTTATACTTTGTTTAATACGATCCAATTCAATAATATCCACACCGATGCCTTTAATCACCATTCATCTTCCTTTTCATTAACAATCTATGAACAGTATACCCGAATCTTTTCTCGGTAAAAAAGAATACGAGGGAACAGCAGGGATTACATTATAATAGGAGTTCCATGAACCACCCTTAACCAGAAGAGCACATGAGAGTATGTAGCGGAGATGAATGGGTTCAGGAAGCGACTCACATCCACCTTAATCTTGCACGTAAAAAAGGAGATTAGTCATGTTTGTACGAACGGAGAGTTTCAAAGAATTTATACGGTTTTATCCGATTGTTTCATTTCTTGTCGGGCTTCATTTCGCCTTATGGCTGTTGATGGATTTTCTTCAGCTGGGTTTTGCCGTTGATTTGAAGGAATGGGGCATTGGAATGAATGCTCTGATTTTAAACGGCGAGTATTGGCGCCTCGTCACACCCATTTTCTTACACGGGGATTTCACCCACGCCCTGTTCAACTCCTTTTCCCTCGTCCTCTTCGGACCAGCCCTTGAGCAGATGTTAGGAAAAGGAAAGTTTGTTGTGATGTATTTATTTGCAGGGATTGCCGGCAACCTCGGCACGTTTATCGTTAATCCGGATGCCTATTATTGGCACCTCGGAGCCTCAGGAGCCATCTTCGGTATTTTCGGAGTATATCTATTTATGGTTATGAACCGGAAGCATTTGATTGATACAGCCAACTCACAAATCATCCTTGCCATTTTTGCGATCGGCTTATTTATGACGTTCGCCCGGCCAAACATCAATATATTCGGTCACTTGTTCGGACTGATTGGTGGGTTCGCCATTGCACCCGTTATCTTGAAAAATGCCCGCCGCTTTTCTTTATGGCAAGTCCGCACCCGTCATTCTCGTTCAGACAGTGATGACATTTCTTTCGATCCAAATCGTTGGCAGAAAAGAAAATATGGACGCAAGAGCACAGGGAAGTACATTCTATGGGGAATCATTATCTTCCTTGCCTTGTTCGCCCTCGTAAACCGCATGTAAAGACTTCACCCTTCGGGGGTGGAGTCTTTTTTTCTGCTAGTAAAAACACTAAACGCACCGATAAATTCACTACGTCCACTGATGAAAGTTTGAAAGTCACTGATAAATACTTAAAACACCGATAAAAGCGTAAAACCTACTGATAAATGACCGAGCCGTTGTACACATCAATGACTATCAACACTCCAAAAAAAAAAAAGATCAGCCCTCATACAGAGGACTGATCTTTTCAATAACCTTTTATTAGCTACGGCCTTTACTTTGGTAATTGCCGCGCTTGCTTCCGCCTTTGCCGCTGAAGTTGCGGTTGCGGGATTTATTCTTGTTGTTGAAGTTGCGCTTACCGCCTCCACCTTTGCGGTAGCCACCTTTTTTCTTACTCTTGTCACGCTGAGCATTTTTCACGCTGATTGGCTGAACATGAGACAAACGAACAGGTACTTCGCTGCGCTCTTTTGTCATCATTTTCAGTGCTGCTGCTACAAGGTCTGTAGACTCATACTGTTCAAGCAGTTCATTCGCTGCCTGCTTGTAGTTCTTAAGATCATTGTTCGTGATCGTTTCAGCAAGCTTCTCAACCGCTACTTTTTGCTGACCGCGCGCTGCTTCTTCAGAAGAAGGGACTTTCAATCGTTCCACTTTCTTCTTCGTGATTTTCTCGATCAAGTGAAGTTGATCTTTTTCACGTGGAGTGACGAAGGAAATGGACTTCCCTTTACGGCCGGCACGTCCTGTACGACCGATACGGTGAACATAGCTCTCCGGATCCTGCGGGATATCAAAGTTATACACGTGAGAAACATCAGAGATATCCAATCCACGTGCCGCAACGTCTGTTGCAACAAGGATCTCGATGCGACCACGCTTGAACTTGTTCAATGTGGACATACGCTTCCCTTGTGTCAAGTCACCGTGAATTCCTTCTGCACTGAAACCGCGTGCTTGAAGCCCGTCAGCTACTTCATCAACACGACGCTTCGTACGACCGAAAACGATCGCTAGGGCAGGATCGTGGATATCAAGAAGACGTGTCAGTGTATCGAATTTGTGTTTCTCAGGAATTTCAACGAAGAACTGCTCGATGTTTTCCACCGTCATTTCTTTCGCTTTCACTTTTACTTCTTCCGGGTTGTTCATCAATGTCGTTGCAATGTCGCGGATTTCTTTCGGCATCGTTGCAGAGAAAAGCAGCGTTTGTCGCTCTTCCGGCAATGCTTTCAAGATATCACGGATATCATCGATGAAGCCCATGTTCAGCATTTCATCCGCTTCATCAAGGACTGCTGTGTGAACTTCTTCCAACTTGATCGTTTTACGACGGATGTGGTCAAGAAGACGTCCTGGTGTTGCTACGACGATGTGGTTGTTTTTCAGGGCACGGATTTGGCGCTCCATGTTTGACCCTCCATAAATTGGAAGGACACGAATACCTTTTCCTTTACCTAGACGGTTCAGCTCTTCTGCTACTTGAATAGCCAGTTCCCTTGTCGGGGCGATGACAAGTCCTTGAACGGCTTTCACTTGTTTGTTGATTTTTTCGAGCATCGGAATACCGAATGCAGCCGTTTTTCCCGTACCTGTCTGAGCTTGACCAATGACATCTTTCCCTTCTAGTCCTAGAGGGATCGTTTGTTCTTGTATTGGTGTTGTTTCTTCAAAACCCATAACGTCTAATGATTTTAGGATAGGTTTTGATAATCCTAGTGATTGAAATGTTGTCACAGTAATTTCATACTCCTTTATTGTTTAAATCTTCTACCTATATACATGTAAAAAAAGCCTTCTGCCACAGGAAACGGGAGAGGCTTCTCTGGTATCTGCCTGATAGATTCATTCATCATAACACATATAACATAGTTAATTCTACACATTTCGGCTATGCTTTTCAAACGTAATAATGATAAAATGAGGAAAAACTGACGTATACCAGAGGAGGGCTCGCTTGGAAAAGCCTCCAGTTCAACCATATATAATTTTGTTCATTGGCGTCCTTTCCATTTCCACTTCCGCGATTTTCGTCAAGCTCGCAGGAGATGCGCCAGCTTCGGTCATCGCTTTTTACCGTCTGGCCATTGCCGTAGGAATTATGGCTCCTTATGTATTATGGAAACATTTCGATGAAATAAAACAAACAAATAAGAAAGATTGGGTGCTTGCGATTTTATCGGGTGTCTTCCTTGCCTTACATTTTATTTTGTGGTTTGAGTCATTAGGTTATACGACTGTCGCAAGTTCCGTCGTCCTTGTTGCCCTCCAGCCGGTCTTCGCTTTTATGGGGACCTACCTCTTTTTCAAAGAGAGGTTCACCATCGGAGCCATTCTAAGCCTTGTCATTACATTGACAGGAAGCGTAATCATCGGGTGGGGTGATTTTCAAATCAGCGGCACAGCTTTATTTGGTGATTTACTGGCCCTTCTTGGTGCGATGACCGTTACCGGTTATTTTCTGCTTGGTCAGAACTTACGTAAACGTCAAACCATCCTGACCTATACGTTTATTGCTTACGGATTCGCAGCGGCTACACTTCTTCTCTATAACCTGGCGCTGGGGTATCCTTTTACCGGTTACGACGGTGATCAGTGGCTCATATTTCTAGGTCTTGCGATCATCCCGACCTTCTTCGGTCATACGCTGTTCAACTGGACATTGAAGTGGCTCAGCACATCGACGATATCCATGGCTGTACTTGTCGAACCGATCGGGGCTTCTATTTTAGCTTATTGGATTTTGGATGAAGGAATCACTTGGACGCAATGGCTCGGCGGATCCATTGTGATTTTCGGTCTCATGATGTTCATCTTGAGTACGATGAAAAAAGTAAAACCTAAATTCACTCATGAAACAGACCGTCGATAGACCGCTAAGTTTGATATAATACGTAATAAGCAGGGGAACACCCCTATTAGAACGATGAATATAAGAGAGCAGGTGAAGGAATGACGATACAACTGATCATAGATGGAGGCGGCGATCTGCCTCTTGGAATGATGGAAAAACACAGCATCCACTATGTCCCGTTAAACTTACATTTCGGGGACGAACACTATAAGACAGGTGAAACGATTGATTTGCCGACGTTTTACGAAAAATTAAAGGAGTCCGAGGAACTCCCTCGTTCTTCTTCTCCAAGCCCGAATGATTTCTATGAAAAATATAAACAGATCGACGCAGAGGACGAAATTCTTGTGCTTGCTCTTACTCAAGGGCTGAGCAGCACATACGAGAGTGCTGTCATGGGCAAGGACATGCTCCTTGAGGAGGAACCCAATCGTAAAATTGCTGTCCTCAACACAAAAACAGCTTCCTGTGGCATCGCCTTGCTCGTTCATGAAGCAACGGCACGCATGGAAGAAGGGTACAACTTCGAACAGCTCGTCTCCCATATGGAAGAACGCATTGAGAAAACTACGACGCTCTTTATTTTGAAAACGCTAGAGAATGTCATCAAGGGCGGACGACTCGACAAAGTCAAAGGGGCCATCGCCAAGACCTTGAATATCAAACTTCTCATGAAAGCGAGCGATGAGGAAGGCTCAGTGGAAGTTACAGAAAAAGTACGAGGCAACAAGAAATCCTTGCGCCGCTTCGTTGAGCAGATCGGTGAGTATGCATCCAACTTGGAAGACCGCGTCATTGCGATGTCTCATTGCAACGATGAGGAACGAGGAAAGAAAGTACTGGATTCAATTAAAGAACGTTACAACTTTAAAGACTCTCTCTTCATGGAGACAGGACCACTCATTTCCACTTATGCAGGAGAAGGCGGACTCGTCATCGCATTCTTTAAAGACTAAAAAAACGTCAGAGGTTTTTTACCTCTGACGTTTTTCTTATCCGTGATATTCCTCATATTTTGGTTGAGGTGACAATAACGCAAGAACACCTGCGGTCACCGGGAAGAGAATCGTCAGCAGGATGACTTCCTCATACCCCCCCAGCCAGTCAAAAAACAAACCGAACGGCAGCGGACCAAGAGCTGAACCCACGACCATAACCGTTTGCGCAAGACCTTTGATACTACCAAGGTGCTCCCGCCCAAAATAATTCGGCCAGACAATATTTAACACGATCCGCTCAAAGCCATTAACAAAGCCCCAGAATATACCGAAAGCAACCGCCATCCACCATGAATTGGTGAACAAAAGGATGACAAGGGTAAATATGTGACCAAAAAACGTAATAGCTAAAATATAGTGCACCTTGAAACGGTCAACCAGATAACCGCTGACGAAAGTAACCGGAAACCCGACGACGGCCATCAAGGTGAGTACCATCGCCGCCACCCCTGTATCAAGTCCCCTCAGATCCATGATCGACACCATGTGGAAGGTAATCGCTGTATTTACGAGGGCCGGGACAATGACACAGAACAAAATAAACCAAAAAGCTCTCGTTGCCATAGCTTCTTTCAACGTCCAACTTTTTTCATTGACCTCAACGTTCGGATTTTTCAGGTCTTCTCCTTTGACCGGTTTCGGTGTCCCGTCCGGCACTTCCCCAATGTGCTCAGGTTTGTTACGGACGAAGAAGAAGGCCGATGGAACAAAAAGAATCAACAGCGCGGCTCCCCAAAGCCCCCACGTCATCCTCCAGCCGAACGATTCAATCAACCATGTGTTCAGCGGCGGCAACAGGGCTGAACTGGCAAATCCACCGATCGCCATAATGCTTAGTGCTCGCCCCCTTTTCCTTATGAACCATTGCGGCACAAGTGTGTTCGGAATCAACGTCATTGACCCCTGCCCGAATAAACGAATCATAAAAAAGCCGAAAAACATCATCATCGGCCCGAGAAGAAAAGCATTCCAAAACAAAGCTAAAGCTAAACATGATCCTATAGCAACCATCATCGCCCGCTGTCCGAAACGATCGATGAGGCGTCCCATCATAAACAACGTAATACCCGCTAACAATGTAGCCGCTGAATAAATACCAGAAACCAACGACCGTGAATACTCAAAATCTTCTATGTAATAATCGATAAAAATAGATATGGAATAGGTTTGACCAGGTCCTGAAAAGAACACGCTCAAACCGGCAATCATCACAACAACCCATCCATAGTAGAAAGGTGTCTGGATGGGTTGTCCACGGTTATTATTCATGGTTTCTCTTCCCCCTATGGTTGACTCACAAAATCCATCACTTTATCAAACAATTCGTCGCTGTCCTCCCCATGACAGATCAAGTGCTTCGACTTTTTCAAGAAAATAACCTCTTTTTCTTCTGAGGGAATTTCTTCTTCCAAATACAAAGCCGCTTTTTTTGGCACCATGCCATCCAACTCGCCTTGGATGATCAGCACAGGACAGCGGACCTGATGCAAATAAGGCCTTGTAAATTGCACACATTTCATAAATTCGAATGTAGAAAAGAGATACGTATCCTTCATTTTTTTCTGATACCTGAGAAAAAGCTCATTATCGGCAAGCACACCATTCCATGCATCCGCAACCATTCCAAGAATATCTTTATACATCTGCGGAAGACTGACATATTTCCCTGCCGCCGATAAAAGGACCAAACGGCTTAGATGATACTTTGCAGTCAAGTAGGCAGCAATCATTCCGCCCATGGAAAAACCAATGATGTAAATGGTGTCGTGTCTTTTCATGAGGTCCAGCAGAGCGAGCTCTGCTGTAGCAATCCATTCTTGATAATAGTGCCCTTCAAGATCCAAGGCCTCCCCGTGTCCCGGAAGCGTAGGATTGGCAATTTCCCAATCCGTTCGTGCTTCCAGAAAATCAACGAGGGGCTGGACTTCATCCGGGCTTCCTGTGTACCCGTGAATACATAAACACCCGATACTCATGTTCCTACGCCTCCACCCGATCTTATATTTCGTTATGCGAAACATTATAACACAATCAATTTCCACTTTTATCCCAGTAAACTTTATGATCTAGACCTAGTACTCTTTTTACACTTATTCAGAGAACGCCTCAAAAAAGGAAGGTTTCCAGGAATCAAAACAGTAGTTTCCATGTCCCCTTTGGTACGCATTTACTCAGGAATAGGAAAACCTCGTTTAAAGAAAATGCGCGCTAAATGAATAGCGCGCGGTTTACTTGATTCCTTTAACGAATGTACCGATCCCTTTAACAATTGGACTGACATCCTTTACGGTCTTTACGACTTGACCCGTGGTCGACATCATTTTATCGAAATCGATCTGGCCGTCTTCTTTTTGAAAATAACTCATGACACCTTTGGACATGTTCCCAACATTAAATGAAGAATTCTGATTCCCGGTCTCAGTATAACCTGTATAGTCGTAACTATTCACGTAGGGATTCTGAAAACCATACACCGCTTGGTTGTACGGAGCATAACCCCAAACGTTCCCTTGATTATTGGGTATTTGCTGATAATTCATCTGATCGTAAGGAAGACTGGTTGGATAACGGTACCAGCCATTATTGTAATAATAGTAAGGATTATATGGGTACATGAATGTTCCACCTTTAACGTATGATACTTCAGCCTATGAAAAAGCACATGAAAAAGTGAAACGAAAGCGAGGGATCCCTCACTTATTGATGCTTTTGGACAAAAAAAACAAGTGATGATCATCACTTGTCGAAACCATTTAGGAAAAGTTCATGGAGTCAGTCCTAATATACTGAGGGTTTTCTTTTATTCTCAGCTTTTGTTTCATTTTACGTTCTTGATAACCGAGAATCTTTTCTCCATCTATAAATACAGCGGGTGTACCGTAAATGTTGTTTCTTTGTAGTTCTCTGAAATGGTCACGGTTTTCTGATACATTCCGCTCTTCATAATCAACTTCCCAATCTTCCAATGTTCCTAGTACTTTCTCACAATAGTGACAGTTCCGACTGGTGTACACGATCACTTCCGGGTTACCCAAAGCTCCCCCTCCTTGTGTCTTTTGCAATTCTGCCTAGAAATTTTATACCCGTTTTCACAACGGCTAAACCTATTTCCTCATTAAAATCCGCTCATTTTTCGTCACCTTTCTGTCATTTTCATCACATCCTTTTTACATAAACGCTCTCTATTCTTGAAGACTCAGTTTCGAGACATTTGTTTAGTGGATAGGGGCGGAGGGGAATGACTCGCTTTCCGCGGGAGTCTCGCCATTCTCCTCCGCCCCCTTGCCATGGAAGATTCTCGAAACCACTACCAAAAGGTCATCTCGTATAATTATGGGACACCTCCATAACACTTAAAAGCTTTATCCAGAAGGCTTTATACCTCTAACAGCTGGATAGTGGAAGGCCTTCCAACTTGGTACGAGGGTTGGTTTCTCCCTTACATCGATAAGAGTGCTTGGGAAGCTGCGAGACTCCCGTGGGAGAAAGGAGATCGGCGAGATTCCGCAGGGCTTTAGCCCGAGGAAGCTTGCCACTCCCCCACAGGAAAGTGTTCAAATGCGGAATCGCCCTGGTAGACACGACTGGCATAAGCAGAACAGCAACGGAATGTGCTCTTTCATTCCTTTGCTGTTCTGCTTATGACGCGAGTGTCTGGGCGATGGAGCTGGACGAGTAGCTTCCCAGCCACCCCTGACGCCCAACAAGGCAACGAAACCCGGAAACCTCCCGAAATTAAGTCTTCCACAATCGTGCCATAAACTTTAATAAACGATTAAAAAAGAAGGAGCGCGGGGCTCCTTCTTTTTTATAGTTCTTCAATTGGTGTTTCACCACTGATGAGATCGTAGCTTTGGTGAATGGAATCTTCCTCAGAAAGAAGATGGACAAGTGTGGCGGCCACATCTTCTCGCGGAATTTCTCCATGTTCTGTACGCTCTTGCAGTGTCACCTTACCTGTGCCTGCATCATTAGTCAGACTGCCGGGACGGACGATGGTGTAATCCAAGTCAGTACTTTTCAAATATTCATCCGCTCTGCGCTTGGCATAAAGATAAAATTTGAAGTCGTCAGGCGCTTCTTCTGCGCGGTCTGCTCCGATGGAACTCAACATCATGTACCGCTGCACCCCATTGGCTCCGGCGTGTTCCGCCGCTTTGATCGCCCCTTCCTGATCGATGACGATCGTCATGTCTGCACCCGTATCAGGGCCGGAACCTGCTGCGAAGATGACGGCATCCATTCCTTTGAAAGCATGTTCAAAGTCTCTCATCAGGTCTGCATGTATAGCTTCTACGCCTTTTTCTTCAAATTGTGGGATTTGATCCCTCTTACGGACCATCGCATAGGGAGTGTGTTCCGTTTCTACGAGTTTATCGACAATATGTTTTCCTACTTTTCCATTGGCTCCAATAACGAGAACTTTCATTTAATCATAACCTCCCAAAAAATCTGTGTAACTACTCCTTACTTTCCCCTCCTTTGTCACAATAAACAAGTGAATAGGCAAAAGAAGGAAGTTCAATGAGCAATCACGAAAAGATAAACAAACGGATCACGGAGGCGATTTAGTTATGTCCAACACGTATTTGTTTACTGGTTTTCCAGGATATCTAGCTACAGCCTTGATTGAAGAACTTTTTAGCAACAGGAATTCCATAGAGAAAATCTATCTGCTTCACCTTCCCTCTATGGAAAAGCAAGCAACAAAGCAGATAGAAACATGGCAAGAAGCCCAAAAGGTAAATACAAGGAAAATTGAACTCGTCCAAGGGGACATTACTCAGGGAGGGTTGGGACTCCCGTCTGCAACATCCCTGCAATTGGCACAAGAAGTAACCCACGTCTTCCACCTTGCTGCTCTTTATGATTTGGCCGTCCCTCTCATGCCGGCATGGAAAGTCAACGTCCAAGGAACAAGAGAAGTGAATCGATGGCTTTCCCAATGTCTTCATTTGGAACGTTATATTTATTTCAGCACCGCCTATGTTTCAGGAAAACGGGAAGGAATTGTATACGAAACGGACCTCAACCATGGAAAAGGTTTTAAAAATCATTATGAATACACCAAACATGAGGCAGAAAACCTCGTTCATCGAATGTGTAAAGAGATCCCGACAACCATTATCCGCCCGGGCATCGTAGTCGGTCATACTAAATCGGGTGCAACCGCAAAATTCGACGGCCCTTATTTTATCTTGAATTTAGTAGAGGCCTTAAGAAGTCTTCCGGTTCTTCCTTATTTCGGAAAAGGAACTGCCCGGGTCAACCTGGTGCCTCAGGATTATGTGATCCAAGCGACAAACTACCTTGCCCATCATCCTGCAAGCAGCGGAAAGACATATCATCTCACAGACCCCAATCCTTACACTGCCAAAGAAATTTATGAGCAGCTTAGTTATGTGTATGCGCACAAACACCCTCGTTTCTCCTTACCGTTGGGGCTCGCCAACCAATCATTGAAGGTTCGTCCATTACGAAAAGTTTTAGGTATTCAAAGGGAAGCTCTTGATTACTTCCTCTGTAGTGCAGACTATGACAACCGCCAGGCAGATATGGATTTGGCTGCCTCAAACATCTTTTGTCCTGACTTTTTCTCCTACACCGACGCCCTTGTCGACTATTACCGAGAGAAAAGGGATGATCCATCTAAACACGTCTCCATTTTTTAAATGGGTCCATGATCATTCATGCTGGTGACAAACAACAAAAAGGGTAGGAAACGTGTATGTTTCCTACCCTTTTCTTAGAGTGTACCGATGATCACTGCGCTTCCATCCAATTTTCATAAAGAGATTCTAAATTTTTCTCCAATCCATCTTTATGATGTTGGAGTTTCATTAACTCTTCCACATCATCACTGTGCTGCATTTTTTGATCAATGGTCGCGATTTCTTGTTCGAGGCGAGCAATTTCCCGCTCCCAATCAATAGTCGGTTCTTCTTTTACCGGAGTTTCTGCTTTGGCTGTTTTTTCACGTTTTACCGCCTGCTCTTCTGCCCGCGTTTCTAAAAGGGCGTGCCAGTGTTTTTTCGTTTCTTCATACGTCCCGATATACCGGTGAAGTTTTCCATCCACAAGAAAAGCCGTGTTTGTGAAACACTGGTCCAGGAAATGCCGGTCATGGGACACCCCGATCATCGTTCCTTTAAATTGATGGAGGGCTTCTTCAAGAACTTCCTGTGACTCCACATCGAGATGATTGGTCGGTTCATCCAGGATCAGGACCTGAATATCCTGATGCATGAAGATGGCCAGCTTCAAACGCATCTGTTCCCCTCCGCTCAAGTGGCGGATTTTCCGGAAGACGTCGTATCCATAAAACATGAAGCCCGCAAGCCTGTGCCGCGCTTCTCCTTCGGTCACCCGAATGTGATCCCGAAAATGGTCGATCATCCGCTGGTCGCGGTCCGCTTCCTGCAGAGGGTTTTGTGGAAGATACCCCACTTTAATGGAAGGCGCCCTTTTTATTGTTCCCGCGCTCGGTATTTCTTTCTCCAATAACATTCTTAAGAGTGTGGATTTCCCACTTCCGTTAGCTCCGACAATCGCGATCCGGTCCTGGTAACGGACGTGAAGGTCGACACCGTCCAATATCGTTTCACTGCCGTACTTTTTCTCAAGCGATTCAATCGTGTACACATCTTTCCCCGTCCGTCCATCTGATTCAAGCGATAGATTCATTTTTTTCGGGTCGATCATTGGCTTATCGATTTTTTCCATCCGTTCTAACGCTTTCTCCATGCTTTTCGCTTTTTTGAAGAGCTTAGGGTTCGGCGGAGTGGCTTCATTCGCCCATTGCCTCAACCTCCTTATGGCCTCTTTCATCTTTTTGATTTTCTTCTGCTGTTCTTCATACTGATGAAATTCAGCAAGCAGTTTTTCCTCTTTTTGTTTTTCAAAAGCGGTGTAGTTGCCTTTGTACATCTCAATTTCTCCGGATTCCAAATCCATAATGTCTGTAACGACGTGATCAAGGAATGCGCGGTCATGGGAGATGACACAAATGGTCCCGGCGTAGGATTGCAAGTAAGCTTCCAGCCATTCGATGGACTGTAGATCCAAATGGTTCGTCGGTTCATCAAGCAAGAGAACATCAGGGTTTTCCAGCAACAACTTGGCAAGACCAAGTTTTGTTTTTTCCCCACCGCTCAAACTGGAAAATGGCTGGTCCAGCAACTGATGGATCTTCAACCCGTTTGCCACCTGCTTAATAGAGGCATCCATTTCGTATCCACCACGCTGAGTGAAACGCTCTTGTATCTCTCCATAGGCGGCGATGGCTTTTTCCATCTTTTGAGGATCTATCATATCCTCTTCCAGTTCTTTCATCTGCTCTGCCAAAGAGACGAGTTCGGTAAAGGCAAGCTGCAAGTACGCTCTTCCCGTCCCCGTCCAATCCTCTGGAATCTGCTTCAAATAACCAATTGTGGCTCCCTTTTGAATAAAAAGATCGCCACCATCCAGCGATTCCTCTTTTGTGATGATTCGGAAAAGAGTCGATTTTCCGCTGCCATTACGACCGACAAGCCCGACACGCTGACCAGATTTAATTTCCATATCCAAAGCTTCAAATAATACTTCGCCACCGACAATTTTATATAGATTCTTTAATGTAATGATCATTGAAAATTCCTCCTAAAGACTTTTTGAAGACACAAAAAAAGCCAGAGGTCCCGTTACCTCTGACTTTTATCTGTGAATAATCAGGTATGAGACGCTACATTGTTTCACTATTCAGATGCCATTTTGGACATACGTGTCCCGTTGACAGCTGAATTGTGAATAATCGCACGGCGTACATAGTTGATTTGATAGTCAAGCACGTGCATCTGCAGCATCTTCATACCCTCCTTTGTCCTTAGAATTATTCCTATTATAACGGATCGTCAGAAAATTGGCTACTCTTTTTTGGAATCAGCAGCCTTCCCAAGTTTCTTCAATAGATCGATCGCATCCTGCTTCTCGTCATCCGTCAGCCCATCCATAATTGATTCAATCTCTTTCCAATGGTCAGGGAAGATGCCGTTCAACAGGTCCCGTCCTTTTTCCGTAATGGACGCAAATGTGATACGTCGGTCGTTTGGACAAGGCACACGTTTCAAGTATTCCTTTTTCTCAAGCTTATCCACCACATAAGTGATACTTCCGCTTGCAAGCAGAATTTTCTCGCCGATCTTCTGCAGTGGCTGATCTCCCTGGTGATAGAGAAGCTCAAGCACTCCAAATTCTGTCGGGTTCAATTCATATCGTTGGATATCATCCTTCACTAAATCTGCGATGGTGCGCTGAGCTTTGGTCAATACGACAAAAAGCTTCAGCGAAGGATCTTGTTTTTTCTTGCGGTATAGTTCTTGTTCGTTCATCACGTTCGCCCATCCTTTACAAAAGATAAAGATAGTATAAGTTTAACAAATTCTAACTGTCAAACCATCCCTTTTCCGCAAATTCTCGGTTTCCTTAAGGGTTATCCATATTATGCAGCGCGTTCGGTCCTCCAGTTAAGAAGGTGAAATGTTCCGGGAGGACTTCCAATTTTTCCGGTGTCTTCCCTTTGATTTCCCCATCCATGTCCACATCCTGCTTAAATTCAACATCGATGTTCACCTTCTCTCCCTGGTAGTGGGACAGCTCCTGGAATTCACTCTGATCTGTCTGCGGTCGTCCCATCGTCATGAGTTCCCTGAATAACGTGAGGTTGGAATTTTTCACAACCAGAATGTCAAACTTCCCATCCTGCAAGTCAATCGTTGGGACAGGAAGGCGTCTTGTCCCTATGAATTGGCCATTCATGACAAGAATCATTACCGCCTCTCCATCGACCTCTTCATCATCTACGGTCAGTTTGAACCGAAATGGGGTTGCCTGATTCATCGTTTTCAGTGCACTCATGAAATAGCTGAGTACACCGAACCGATTTTTTTGATTTTCGTCAATGTTAAAAGAAGTTTGAGTCACCAGACCGATGCCCCAGAAGTTAATGAAATAATCGTCCTCGGTCCTCCCTGCATCCACAAAAACCTCTTCCCCTTCAATGATGGATGCAGCCGCTTGCCTAAGCCGCTGAGGTGTGTCCAAAACTCGGCTGAAATCATTGCACGTTCCACCTGGCAGCACACCGAGCACCGGACGTTTTTCCATCGGAGCAAGGCAATTGATGACTTCATGTAAGGTTCCATCTCCTCCGAAGATGAAAAAGACTTCCACCTCGGGGCCGTAATGCTGGCAGTTTTCATATAAATCTTCCAATGATAACGTTTGGATGACCTTTAATTCCTTCACTTCTTTACTTAACACCGGCAATACTTGTGAAAGAGCCGTTTCTAACTCTGCTTCGTCCTTTTTTCCATTATATATAAAGATTCCACTGTGATAACGAGGCATAGAATCCCTTCCTTCCTCTTATCATAATTGACTAAATGTCTTTCTTTGAAACCAGTCGTTCTTCATTTAATGTTTGTAAAAATCTTTCCGGTTCATCGACAGTCAGGAATATTTTCATTACTTTACGTTTGAATCCAAATAGACGATACCCATCAACCGCTTCGCTCAACCGTATTTCAAATTGCGGAGGTACCTTTTCGAGCCCAGCAAGCGTCATATTGAAGGAGTGACGGTCCTCAGGCAAGACTTCCCCCTCAAGCCGACGAATCACTGCTACTTTTTCTAACGGAACAGACATATGGAATCGAAGCCCTTTCTGAAAATGAAGATGGTTATGTTGAATGACGACAGGGCTTTTACGAATGGCCTGATAGTCAGCGACCAGGAAAACGAGCGCATAAAAGTCAAAAATGGTCGCAATCCACGCAACCGTTTGGCTGTATTGCATGAGCATGACGTGGACAGCAATGATTTCAATAAGCATCGCATGAACCAGCATCAGGAAAACACCGAAGTACTCACTATTCTTGTGGTAACTGAAGGTGTGATCACCACCCGGCTTATGGTCCAAACGTGGAAAAAAAGCATAGCGGATGGCAGAAGCATCTGTGGCTATGACTCCGATCAGCCGTTCCAACTTGGGGTATCCCCCATACGTCTGCTGATTCGCTGTGAAAATTCTTGAAAGCAAATGTGGAGATGTGTGAATGGAAGCTTTGAAGTTATGCTTCCACGTTTTCAGATTCTTGATGAGAATAACGAGAAGGAGAAGTTCTAAGAGGATAAAACCAGCCTCTACGAGGATAATGGAAACATTGATGTACTGGAGGTGCTCTTTAGCATAGGCGGGAACAATCCAGTGGACAAAACCAGCCCCTAAAAGCCAGATGGGAGCAAGCAAGGACAATGTCGGTTTTCTACGGAGTACAAATAAGAATAGAACGACAGGAAGAACGATCAGGATATCAAGGACAGTCGCCAAAACCAGAAACGGCGGTACTTGGCCCATCACTTCCATTTTCTGAATAAAAAAGTTTGAAAGCAGTAGAGCTGCAATGAACAGAACTCCTCCGTAGAAAGATTTCGGATGCGTTTTTAATGTTTGAACCATCACGATCATCCCTTCTTTTCCTTTATTTTACTATAAAGCAGCAGATGGGATTGAGCTTTGCTGGCAAAAAGTTCAAGGAACCGTCGAAAGTTCATAAGTCTGACATACCTACCTTGAAGTGAAACACTTTCGTTTACTTCTAAGCGAAGTCGTATTATACTATTATTTGTTTAGGGGGCTAAGTAAATATGGAACGAAGTATAGATCAAAATTTAGGCTATCACATCAATATGGTCGCACATTTTTTACAGAATATATATAACCAGCGATTAGGAGAGTACGGATTGACCCACTCCCAGGCAAAAGTTATTTACTTCCTGGCCAAAGCGGGCGAGCAATCCCAAACGGAGCTGCAGAAACAGCTCCATATCAAAGCTTCATCGATGAACGGCTTGATTGAAACACTCCTGAAGCATGAACGCATCAGGAAAAGGTCCTGCCAAAAAGACAAGCGGACTAAGCTCGTAACCCTTACAGATAAAGGCCTGGAGTTGCATGCAACTATACTGGAAATCATTGCTGATATTGAAGCAGAAGCGAACCAGGGGCTGTCAAAAGAAGAACAGCAAGTCATGATTTCCTGGTTAAAGAAGATGCAGGCCAACTTGAAACCTAAAACATCAAGGAGCGAAGACAAATGAAACCACAAAGTGAGCGGTTAGGGACCCAACCTATCCCGAAATTATTAACGAATTTATCAGTGCCTGCCATGATCGGCATGTTCGTCATGGCTTTGTACAATGTCGTTGATACGCTTTTCATCGCACGTGGTGTTGGGATTTTAGGCGTATCCGGTGTCAGCATCGGTTTTCCGGTGATGATGATTATCATGGCCATTGCCGCAGCCGTCGGTATTGGTGGGGCGTCCGTCATCTCAAGACGTTTAGGGGAAAACAAACAGGAAGAAGCCAACCAGGTTTTCGGAAATATCCTTTTTACGATTGTTGTCGTGTCGAGCTTCGGGTTCATCGGGGCCTTCACCTTTCTTGAGCCTTTGCTGAAGCTTTTTGGAGCAACCGATAACATTATGCCCTATGCCATCGACTATTTGTTCCCGATCATGCTTGGATCGTTCTTTTTCTCTTTCGCTTTTACGACAAACAGCATCATCCGTTCAGAAGGAAACTCCAAGTTTGCAATGATTACGATGATCATCCCGGCTGTTCTGAACATGATTCTTGATCCGATATTCATCTTCGGTTTGGATATGGGCGTGCAGGGAGCTTCCGTTGCCACTGTCATTTCCCAGGCGACCGTAACGATCGTCGTCCTGAATTACTTTTTGAAAGGGAAATCCTCACTTGTGGTCAAAGCTTCCTACTTGAAGCCACAATGGTCCGTCATCCGTGAAGTGTTAACCATTGGTATGCCGGCTTTCATTCGACAAGTATCCGGTAGTGGGATGATGATCGCCATCAACTTGATGCTCATTAAATTCGGTGGCGAGTTCGAAGTCGGTGTCTTCGGAATTGTCCAGAAGCTTGCCATGTTCACCATCATGCCGATGATTGGTGTCCTTCAAGGGATGCAACCTATCATTGGCTATAATTACGGAGCCAAGAATTACGACCGCTTGAAAGAAACGGTCATGCTTGGTATGAAAGTCGTTACGATCATCTCTGCAGGCATCTTCATTTTGATGATGGCCTTCCCTGAAGGTTTGATGAACATCTTTACAGGAGACGAAGCAACCATTGATACAGGGGCTTATGCTATCCGCATTATGTTCGCTCTTTCCATTCTAATCGGTGCCCAGGTTGTCAGTGGCGGTCTTTATCAGGCATTAGGAATGGCAAAGCCAGCGCTAATTTTGTCTATGGCGCGGCAAGTTCTTTTCTTGATCCCGCTCGTATTGATTTTACCGAACTTCTTCGGAGTGACAGGTGTATGGCTCGCTTTCCCTCTTTCCGATCTGTTTGCGTTTGCTCTATCCATGATCTTCCTTTATAAAGATCGCACACTATTCTTTAAAACGAAAAATCAAGACCCTCCATACCAGGCAGCGCCTTCTCAAGGCTAAATAAAAAGCACGGTGCAGCAGCACTGTGCTTTCCTATTTTCATCTTCATTAAAAAGCCCACCCCGCTTACTAAGCTTCTTAGAGAACCTAACTTTTTCCAAATTGTTCACAAGGTAATTATAGCAACAACTGACAATTTCCGTTAGAATAAGACAGAGAGTTTTATTTTCTATATTAAAGGATGGAACGCATGACATACTCGATTCATTTAATAAAACTATTTACTCAGCGGGAAGACCATTTATTCAAACTCAACGAAGCAGAACGGCTAAAAAACGTTTGGAATCTATTATTCTTTTTATTAGGCTTAACCATTCTTACATATGTGTGGACAGCGTGGCTCGGACTCGGTACGGATGCGATTTCTGCCAACATGTCTGATCTGAACAGAGTCGAATATGAAACTAGAAAAGCATGGTTCTTAATTGGCCGCGCCGGGTTCGCCATCCTTTTATTCTTATTCACAATTTTCATTTCGTCTTTCTTTTTCTGGCTGTTCAACAACGTGTCTTATAAAAAACTCTTCATTCTGCAGATGAATGTATTACTGATTATGCTGATTGAGCGGATCACCTGGATTCCGCTAATGGTTTATGCAGGGATTGATTGGTACGTCTCTCCCTTTTCTTTCGGAGTGATCGCCTCTTATTTCACCAGTATGGATTGGGTGATTTACTTGTGCGGGGCCATCTCCCTCTTCCAGCTTTTTATCATTTGGTACCAGGTAAAGTGTATCTCCTGGCTTTCCCAGACGAAAATCGGCTGGATCTGGGTCGGTGTTGTTTTTTGGCACATGTTGTTATGGGCAGGTACGGCCGCACTATCTAAATTCGATTTATATCTCCTTTATTTACTCAGATAAGAAAGCAGCAGGTGTAAAGAGCTATGAAAAAAATCAATGTTAAAGGCAGAATCCTCGGCATTTTGATTGTCACCTTCATTACGACCAATGCTTTCCTCATCTTCCTTGATGAAGGAGAACATGTGGATCGCAAGTCTTATATCAATGAATGGTCCAAGACAATCACTTATGATTTGTTTGAAAAAATGGATACGAAAGCTGTATTCGCATCAGAAGAAACAGAGCCGATCTATTTTAATGAAGAGGTTGGATCGTTCCATGAGTTTCTTGTGGAAGAAGGAGACACCATCAGTGAGGGAGATGACCTCTACACGTACGACGTTTTAAATTATTTTCAGGAAGAAGCTCATCTAGAGTCCGAAGCCAGCCGGTTAGAGGAAGAGATTGACGCGATTGAAGATTTTATAGATGACATTGAGAGCTATCGCGTACCTGACCCTCCCGAGACTAACAATCGTTCAAATCCATTCAACAATAATTCCGATACAAGCGACGCCACTCCTCCTTCTTATGTAGAAACCGAGTATATGAAAGAAGAGAAGATTGCTGAACAAGAAGCCGAACTTGCAAAACAAGAAGCCATGCTCGAAATGGTGGAAGACCAACTGGGTCAGCTTCAGGACGAAGGTGATCGAATCACCGTTACAAGCGCTTTTTCAGGAACGGTCAGCGAAGTTTCTGAAGACCTTGAAGCCCCTCTTCTTACATTGCAATCTACTAACCTAGTATTAGAAGGCACCATCCCTGAACAGGAACGGAAGGAAACCGAAGAAGAGATGGTCGTTGAAATTGATGTACCCGAACTGGAATACGAAACGACAGGTACATTAACGTCTGTGGACGATTATCCGGAAGAGGTCGAACTTCATCGCTCCAGCCGCTATCCTTTCACAGTTTCCCTGGAAAACCCTTCAGAGGAATTGCTAGCTGGCTACCATGCGGATTTAAAAATTATTACAGACGAGTCTTTAGGTGTAGTCACCGCTGTTGAGAAAGCATTAGAGACCGAAGAAAATCTTTATGCATGGGTGATGAATGCGGAAGGAATCCTAGAGCGCCGTGACATTGAATCGGGTATTGAAGAACAAGGTCTCGTTGAGATTTTATCAGGTCTTGAAGATGGTGAATGGCTCGCGGTAGAGCCAAAAGATGAATTCAGAAATGAAGCGGTCTTCTTCACACCACTACATACCGATGACCTTAGAATACGCCAGATGTTCAAAATGGAACGTCAGTCCATCCTCACCTACGGTTTACTAGGCCTTCTATCAAGATAACTTGATAACTCTAAAGAAAAACCGGTTGTCCCCAGACAGCCGGTTTTTCTTCGTTCACCCAGCCAATACCTTTTAGGATTTATTAAGGAAAATGACAGGGTCTTGAAGACTCAGCTTCGAGACCTTTCGGGGTTCGTTGCGATGTTGAGCGTCAGGGGGGATGGGAAGCTACTCGCTTTCCT
>NZ_BJYD01000031.1 GCF_007991335.1 Halobacillus faecis
AAAGAGAGCTATTCCCCGCAGCCCTATCCGCTCAACAAAAGTCTCGAAACTGAGTCTTCAAGTAAAGGGAGCTATGGTTTGCATAAAGAAAAGAAGGAAAAGAATTGTTTTACATTTGCATCTATACGTAGCACATGGGACGATAGTAGTTAGATAGAATGATAACGAAAGAAGTAAATGGGGTATGAAAATGAAATTAAGTGTATTGGATCAATCCCCTATCTTAACCGGGACAGACCCAAAAGAAGCCTTGCAGCAAACGACAGATCTAGCAAAATGGACGGATAAGCTGGGATATCACCGTTTCTGGGTCTCAGAACATCATAGTACAAGCAGTCTCGCAGGATCTGCGCCTGAGATACTTGCGGCCCATCTGGCTGCTCATACGGAAAACATCCGTATTGGTACAGGAGGCGTATTACTTCCTCACTACAGTTCGTATAAAGTCGCAGAAGCGTTCCGAGTTCTGGAAACTCTCCACCCTGATCGCATCGATCTTGGGGTAGGCAGGGCTCCTGGTGGGATGCCGAATATCAACTTAGCATTGAACCGCGGGAAGCTGCCAAGTATAGAAGATTATCCTTCCCAAGTGGAAGAGTTGATGGCTTATTTACATGGCCAGGACCCGCACGGAATGGACATATATGCAACACCAAAAGGAGAAACAGCACCTCCCGTGTGGATGCTTGGGTCGAGTGGAACAAGTGCCCGTTTAGCTGCAGACTTAGGGGTTTCCTACTCCTTTGCCCACTTTATCAATGGACGTGGAGGAATACGGGCGATGGATCGCTATCAAGATCACTTCACGACCTCTATGCAGCAAAGTAATCCAAATGGGAACGTCTCTGTATTTGTCGTCTGCGCAGAAACGGATGAGTATGCCGAATACCTGGCTTCGAGTCTCGATCTTGCTCTCTTACAAATTGAACAAGGTGGAAAACGGACACATTTCCCTACTCCTGACGAAGCGCTCAGCCATAAGTACACCATTTTTGAAGAAGAACGAATCCAGGAAAACCGAAATCGGATGATTGTTGGCTCTGTTGAAAAAGTAAAAGAAGAGATTGAACAGCTGGCGGAGAGCTATAATGTAGATGAAGTGATCGTCAATACGATCGTCACTCCATTTGAAGATCGTTTACGTTCCTACGAGCTACTAGCCGATGCTTTTCAATTAAGCCACTCCAAAACCACGATGACCTAACGTCATCGTGGTTTTTCTATTCCACTATTGTTCAACTAAATGGCAGGGTTGTGTAAGATTCAGTTTCGAGATGTTTCCAGGGTTCGGTGCCTTGTTGGGCGTCAGGGGTGGCTGGGAAGCTACTCGCTTTCGATGTAAGTGAGAAACGAACCCCTGGACGAAGTTAGAGGCTCCCACTATCCAACTATTAGAGGTGCAAAGCGCTCTGAATCAAGCTTTTACGCTCTGTGGAAGTGTTCTAATCATCCACATTTCTCAAACGCAATAGCCGATTTTTAGAAAGTGGTTTCGAGAATCTCCCACGGCAAGGGGCGGAGGGAAACGGTGAGACTCCTATGGGACGTGTGGGACAGGTGAGACCCCGGAAGGCATAGCCTGAGGAGGCTCACCGCCCGCCCCATGGAAAGCGAACTGTTTCCCGGAGCCCCTAGAACCACATAATCGTCTCAAAACTGAGTTTTCCACAATCGGGAGCTTTTGTGGAGTAGGGATATTAATTCTTCTTTCCTATTTAAATTGTCCTGGTAGTTTCCGATATTTATAGATGTCAGACATCATAACAAGGAGTGGTGATTTTGCAACGTCTCTACATACCCTTCGTCCTCCTTTCCTTACTTCTAGGAATGGTTGGATGTGCGAACAATGAAACGAAAGCGAATACAGAAGATACGATCAGCGCTGGTCTTATCGTTACAGACAGTGGGCTCGGCGATGATTCCTTCAGTGATTCTGCTTTTCAAGGACTTGAACAAGCACGCGATGAGTTAGGCATCACTTTCGATTATCGCGAACCGTTCGATCAGGATTACGAAAAGAATGCCAAAGAGCTATTGGCCCAAGACCACGATGTCATCATCGGACTTGGATATAATTCTCAGGAAGCCATTGAAAAATTAGCGAAAGAAAACCCTGAGCAATCATTCGTGATGATTGATGCTGTTTCTGAACTTGAGAATGTAACGTCTATCACCTTCAAGGAAGATGAGGGCAGTTACTTGATCGGCCTGATCGCTGGAATGAAAACAAAAACAGGTACGGTCGGATTTATTGGAGGCGAGAAAATTCCAGTTGTCGAACGTTTTGAGAAAGGATTCAAAGAAGGAGTACAAGAAGCAAATCCAGATGCAAAAATCCTTTCTGATTATGCAGGAACGTTTGATGATGATGAACAAGGAGCCTCCATTACAAACGACATGGTGGAAGAAGATGCTGATTTTGTCTTTCCTGCGGCAGGTTTTACAGGGATCGGAGTTTTGAAGGAAGCTCAAAAACAAGGAATCTACGCATTCGGTGTAGATAGTGATCAGTTTTTCGTAGCTGAAGAAGCTGTCGTCTCTTCCATGCTTAAAAATGTTAATGTCGCTCTTTTTGATGTGATGAAACTTTTAAGTGATGGGCAAAAGCTCGATGGTGGAACACAAACGCTCGGCATTCAAGAAAATGGTGTAGGTCTTGCTCCAATCCGCTTGATCGAAATGACGCCAGAAGAACAAAATATGATCAATGAAGCGACAGGAAAGTAAGGGGGAAATGTGATGACCATCGGAAGAAGATTATATATAATGACGCTCATTCCATTACTTTTATGCCTGGGTCTCATCAGTTTCATAGTATTTCAAATGATGGACGTGCAACGCTCGTCGAATCAAGATGTCCAAATTTTACTGGAAGGCAAAGAACTGCATGGCCAGCTTGTCAGTGTGGAACAGGCATTGACTACTTACGGATATAACCCATCAGAAGCTTCCCGCAGCGAAGCTGAAGTTCTGATTGAACAAACCGGCACCATCTTCGCGGATATGGAGCCGCTGATTGCCACAGAATCTCAGGAACAATGGTACAACCAGGCGCAGACAAAATTTGAAAATTGGACAGGACTTGCCTCAGAAGCACTGGCAAGCAATGATACGAATGAAGTACAGCGTCAAGCGGCCCGTACCGGCGGGATCATCAACGATATCTATATGCTCCAAAACGAATCCCAATCCTGGTATGACGGTCAATTGATGGATCAGAGACAGACGATCCAAAATATGATTCTGTTTACAATTATCGCAGCAGCCGTTCTAGTCGCCTCTACGATTCTATCAACGACAAGATTGAGTAAACATATTGCGCGACCAATTCGTGATCTCGCTGATCAAGCATTTCAAGTGGCCAATGGTAACTTGAGGACTACTATTGAAGTGAACGATAAAGAGAAAGATGAAATTGGGCAATTGAAGCGATCCTTCCGTACAATGATCGATAACTTGGAAGGAACTGTTCAGTCCGTTCATCACATCGGTCAAAATGTACAAGATTTTAGTTCCCGTCTTCACCATGAGATGGGTGGCCTTTCTGAAATATCGAGCCAAGTAGCCAATTCAACTGATGAACTTGCCCAAGGGAGCCAATCCATTTCTGAAGATGTTCAGGATGTGGCCAATCTAATGGATGACCTTCACCAAGGATTTGAAATGAACCGTGAACAGGGTCAATCCTCAATGGAAGCCAGTCAGCAAGCCCTCTCTTACGTCGATGAGGGGCAGACGAGCATTACAAACCAACGAGCATTAATGGATCGAAGTGCTGCGTCCATTGCAAATGTAGAAAAATCCGTCAATCAATTCATCCAATATACAGATCAAATTGAATCCACCGTCAAACTCGTCAACGATATCGCTGAACAGACCAATCTCCTCGCTCTGAATGCTGCCATTGAAGCAGCACGAGCTGGTGAACACGGAAAAGGTTTTGCCGTCGTTGCGGAAGAAGTACGTAAACTCGCCGATCAGTCTACTTCAGCTACAGGCAACATAAGTGAAATGGTCATGCAAATTCGAGATGGCGTTCAAATCATTGAACAGGAAATGCAAGAAACCATCCAAATCTCGGAGCAGCAAAACCATTCTGTAGATACGTCGAAAACAGCTTTTGAAAAGATAAGCACTCAAGTGAAGTCCATTGACGAACAGCTGGAAGCCCTGGTCAACGGCTTGGATGAGTCTAAAGAGAAAAGCGCGAATGTTTATGTTTCTATTGAGAATGTGAGTAGTATTGTTGAAGAGACAGCGGCAGGTACAGAAGAAATCTCTGCGTCTACTGTCGAGCAGCAAGCCGCCTTCCAACAGATGATCAAAGAAACCGATCACTTGGAAAATATGGTGGCAGACTTGAACAAGCAGCTGCAACATTTCGAATGGAATCAACACGCGGAAGAACAATTATTAGAAAAAGATAATGAAGTAGATCACGGAGATGATAATGAAACACTATACACCGCTTCAGCTTAATGAAGCGGTGTTTTTTTACCGGCGTTTCGGTTTCCCTGCTGGTCGTTCGAGGGAACGGAGATCTTCATCGACGTTCATAACCTTCTGTTCTACCATCTGTCTCGCGTCTGCTACTCCTTTGTTATAAAAGAAGGGACCCATTTCTTCTGCTAACTTATGTACCCATTGTTCAGCAGCCAGGTCACCGATGACCTCTCCCCGTTCTAATTCAAAGTATTCTTTGACCTGATCCACCATATACTCTCTTTCTTCTTTTTTTAATTTCATAGGCTTTTCCCCCTTTTTCTCTATCCTACCATACCCTCTTTCATTCCAGTCACACAGACCGCATCGTTGGGTTTTTCTGATTTGTAATGGATACACACACGGCGAAACCCTGCTTTTATAAGGAGATTCTGAATTTGACCGCCAAGTACTTCTGTCGTATCATCAGTGGCTCCTTCTTCATGGGGGACAATCGTCAGAGCGATTTTTCCTTTTTCACTAAGTAACGTCCGCAAGTGTCTGAGGATCTCTAAAGGTTGATCCCAAAAAGTGATAGTGTTAACGGCATAGATTTTGTCCAAAGGTTTGTGAAAATGATGCAGGTGATAGGCCTCCCCATGAAAAATACCGATCTGCTTTGAAGACGTCTGATCATTTAACTTTTTTAGAACCATTTCAACCATTTCCTCGGAAGGATCGATGCCATAAAGGGCTTCAGGTTCCCTGGCAGCTATTTTTTTCAATGCTGCTCCTGAACCAAACCCAACCTCTAAAACGCGGTCTTCCTTTCCTACATTCAGAAAAGACAGGGTCCAGTCATTCAACTCCTTGTTTTCTCTTTCCATAAACATTCCAGCAAACTTGCCCGCTATTCCTTCTGGTTTTGCGAATTGATTGTAAAGCATATGTCCGCCCTCCTTTTCACTCCCTTTACCCGTATCTTTTTAAGTTCACGCATTATGAAAGCAGTATTAGTTTTTTTCTGATCGGATTGTTTGTATGATAAATGACAGAGGGATTTATGCAGTACCCATATAATGAGAATCATAGGGGGGATTCGGTTGAAGAAATTCATACCATTTTTCCTGTTGGCGATGCTGCTTGTGGCCGCCTGCAGTGAAACATCCACAAATACTAAAGATTGGACAGAAGCTTCGTGGGATGAGATTGAAGCGGCAGCAGACGGGACAGAAGTCCGTTTGTACATGTGGGGCGGTGATGAAGGAATCAATGCCTATATTGACAACTATGTCACACCACAGCTGGAGGACCAATATGGTGTCTCGCTAAAACGGGTGCCTCTCGACACGCCGGAGATTTTACAAAAGCTCCAAACAGAAAAACAAGCGAATAAACAAAATGGCTCCATTGATGTGATATGGATCAATGGCGAGAATTTCAAAAACGCGAAAGAAAACGAATTGCTGATGGGGTCTTTTACAGAGGTTCTTCCTAATTTCAATGATTACTACAATACCGAAGATCTAGCTTTCCAAACGGATTTCGGAACAGAAGTGGAAGGAATGGAAGCACCCTGGGGGAAAGTTCAGTTTGTGTTTCATTATGATTCAGAAAAAATAACAAACCCTCCAGCTACCATGGAAGAATTACAGACGTGGATAGCTGATAACCCTGGCAAATTCACATACCCAAGAGCGGAAGAATTTACAGGTAATGCTTTCTTAAGGCACGTCCTATACGCTCAAGCAGAAAGGCCTTCGGATATTTATGAGCAGCCGTTGGAAGAGAACGACATCACTCCAACGGCCGAACGCACATGGTCCTATCTTAACGAAATAGAAAACGACCTGTGGCGATCAGGAGAGCACTATCCAAACAGCCTGACAGAGTTGGATCGTCTGTACAGTCAAGGTGAAGTATGGATGACAATGGGATATAACGAATCACGTGCTGCATCATTAATTTTAGAAGGCGTATTCCCTGAATCTACACGTTCGTTCGTCATGGAACCAGGATCCATCGGAAATACGCATTTTCTTTCCATTCCTTTCAACAGCCCAAATCAACCCGGTGCGTTGGCGGCCATCAATTTCATGCTTTCTCCAGAAGCCCAATTGGAAAAATATAAACCGGATGATTGGGGAGAGAATACGCCCATCAGCTTCGAGCAATTGCCTGAAGATATCAAAAAAGAATTTAAAGCTGTTGAACGTGGGGAGAGCGTGTTATCAACAGAAGAACTTGAAGAAAGCTTCTTGCCGGAGTCAGAAGCCGCCTATGTCGACTGGATAAAGGAACAGTGGTTCAATGAAGTTGTTCAAAAATAAAACTTTCCTTCTATTCCTTCCTGCGGCGATTTTTATGATCATCCCTTTCTATGGGTTCTTTCATGCGCTCACCCAAAGCACAGGAGGAGAGGGTTTAGCCCATTACGAAGAAATCTTATCTTCCGAACGGTTTCTGTCATCGGTCTGGTTTAGCATTCGAACAGCAGGAATAGCCACCATCATTTCCATCATCCTCGGGCTTGTATTCACAAAGTTATTTCACCCGCTGTTGAACAACACCTTTCCCCGGCTGATGGTATGGATTCCGATGCTTTTCCCTCATTTCGTCTGGGGGTATATGGTCATTCTCATACTTTCAGAAACAGGATGGATGGCACAGACCTTAGTGGCTGCCGGCTGGCTCGGGGACACTTCGAACTTCCCTGTATGGACCAGGGATCCAGAAGGCATAGGCATCATTATTACGTATGTATGGAAAGAAGTTCCCCTTGTCATTCTGCTTCTTTTCCCTGTGTATGCATCCATACGCCCTGAGTTTTACGATCTCGTAAACAGCCTTGGAGGAAACGCTTGGCACCGATTCACTACAGTCGATCTGCCACATCTCCTCCCCGTTCTCGTGGAGTCATTTTTGATCATCTTCTCTTTCACTCTGGCCGCCTATGAAGTTCCCGCTCTCATCGGCACCACTTTCCCGGAGATGATCTCTGTGCTCGGGTACGAATGGTTTTATGGAAGTTCATGGGACGACCGCCCACTAGCCTTTGCCGCCATGGTCATGACTAGTCTATTTCTCTTGGTATTGACTTTGATCGGCTACTTTGGGTTAAGCCGGCGCAGGTGGAGAGCAATGAGGGGGGATGGAGCATGATTCGCAAGAAAGCGATGTTTCTTAGTTTGAGTTTGCTTTTTTTCATCTTTCCACTAACCATCATGCTGTTGCAAAGCATAAGTGCCCCCTGGCGCTTCCATACGGGAGAAGGCATAGACTGGGGATGGCAAGGGTTCTCCCCCCTCTTTCAAAACTCGCAATTGTGGGAGGCAACGTTCACTTCCATCTGGATCGGGTTTGCGGTACTGTTCATCAACATCACCATTGGATTGTTCACAGGAAAAGCTTTAGCCTCCTACACTGCCTATGGAAAAGCCTGGCTGGAGGCTCTGCTTTTATCACCGATTTTGATTCCATCCTTGGCCATTGCGATGGGCCTGCATCTATTCATGATTCGGGTCGGTCTGGCAGACACCATTTGGGGCGTCATGCTTATTCATTTAGTACCAACTGTGCCTTACAGCATTAAGATCTTTCATAACAGCTATCAACAAATGGGAAAAGCGATGATGGAGCAGCCTCACATTCTTGGGGCAGGATTTTGGACACAGGTATTCACTGTAGAACTCCCGCTATTTAGACCTGCAATCCGCAGCCTTACCTTTTTAACGATTGTGATCAGTTTGAGCCAGTATGCCATCACCGCTATTATCGGCGGCGGCCGGGTCTTGACCTTGCCATTGGTCTTTTTTCCATTTCTCGATAATGCAAACACATCAATTATGGCGGCATTCTCAATCTGGTTCGCACTCATACCGGTTTTTATGTACATCATCATCGAAGCTTTGATGATGTTTCTCCCCTACTCTCGATTGCCATGGAGGAATCATCGATGACACAGACGAAGTTAGAAATGAAAAACATTACAAAAGCTTTTAACCAAGATATGATTTTGAAGGACCTGACCTTCCATTTGGAGAAAGGCGAAATCATGAGCATTGTCGGACCTTCAGGCAGTGGAAAAACGACCCTGCTCCGTATACTTGCAGGTCTGGAAAAACCGACAGAGGGCGAAATCATCATGAATGGAAAAGACATCACCAAACAAAAAGCGAATCGGCGCAGCATCAGCCTCGTTTTTCAACAGCCCTTGCTTTTCCCACATATGACCGTTGGAGAGAATATCACTTACGGAGCAAAAGTCTCAAAAAAATATAAAGAAGAAAAAATCAAAGCTTTACTGGACGCCATCGGGATGACGCGTTACCGTGACCATTATCCTTCCGAAATTTCCGGTGGACAGCAGCAGCGTACGGCCCTCGCCCGTGCGATGGCGACGGAACCTGAAGTGATCTTGTTCGACGAACCCTTCAGCAGCCTCGATCCATCTTTACGGCAGGACCTCAGGTACTGGGTGCGTGATTTTCTTGCCTCAAGAGAGACGACCGCTATATTCGTCACACACGACATGGAAGAAGCGATGATCATGGGGGATCAGATCGCTGTCTTTGAAGACGGAAACTTTCAGCAGATCGGCACAGCTGAAACGTTGCACAAGCTGCCCGCCAACAGCAGTGTCGCTTCCTTTTTAGGAGGCCATCTCATTTTAAATGACCAAGAATTCGTCCCCTTGCATGCCGTTCAAGTAGGAATTCAAAAAACACGGGAAGAAGAAATCAGCTTCGACGCAACTGTCGAGCATGTCACTTACCAACATGGCCGCCCGATTGCACATTTATATATCAAGGACCTGGAAAAGAAAATGTCCCTGCCAATCAACGAATCGTTCCCCAAACGAGAAGTCCAGGTAACGATTCCGGCTGATTCCATCAAGTCCTTCAGCGGAGAGACCCGATGAATAAAAAAAGTATATTCCGGACCGTGTTGTTCCTTAGCCTGTTTATTGCTCTTGCCTGGTTTGTTCGCTCACGATTTGATGTAAGTGCGGATAATATCCGCTCCTATATTCTATCGTTCGGTGCCATAGGACCAATCATCTTTATGGGGCTGTATGCCATCGGCCCCATCGTCGTGTTTCCTACCTCCGTGCTTTCACTTGCTGCCGCTTTTGCATATGGAATCTGGCCCGGCATGCTCTATATCGTCATTGGGGCTACAGGAGCCGGTATCACTGGATACATCATGGGAAGGTTTTTCGGAGACTCTGTACTCAAGTTCCATCAGTCAAAATGGGCGGGGAACATATACGAGCGGATGCAGGGACAAGGTTTCCTTTACGTGTTTATCCTGCGTCTGATCCCACTCGTTGGATTCGACATATTAAGCTATCTTGCGGGAATGACGAGGGTGAAGTTTCTCTCTTTCGTACTGGCTACGGTTATCGGGATGCTTCCAGGGACGTTTGCATACAGCCTGGTTGGAACAAGCCTCGCGAGCGGAGACCGTACGCTGATTTTGATCGCATTCAGTGTCTTCACCCTGCTTCTCGTCACCACCTACCTCTTCCGCAATAAAGTCCGAGCCTGGCTAAAACTATAAACTGTATTCAGCAATATGGCAGGATTATTGAGGACATAATTTCGGGATGTTTCTGGTTCGCTCCTTAGTTGAGCATCTGGGGTGACTGGGAAGCTAATCGCTTTCCTGAGGGGGCGCCGAGCTTCCTCCCCCTCTCGAAACTGAGTCTTCCATAATCGGGAGCTCCAGTAAAAATAGAAAGAGTCTTTGAGAGTGTCCGGAGGGGACGCTTCAAAGACTCTTTTTTATTTATATTTAGCCATGAATTCACGATCAATTTTGTTTTTTAACTGCCACGCCTTCTTATTATGTGAACTGACCGGTCCATACACAAGAAACCCTTTTTTCCCCCCTGTCGATAATATATAAAGGGCATTTTTTTGTGGAATGAATGTGTCCAATGGTAAATCAGAAAGATAGTTTTTCAGGTTCTGCCAAAGGACCGGTCCTTGTCTTACGGCATACACACCACTTTTAGGGAGGTTCGGATCATCAATCATTGTGACACAATCTCCGGCACCGAAAATGAAATCATAGTCACGGAATTGCAGGGTAGACCGAACAAGTGCGAAAGAGCGTTCGTCTATGGCGAGTGACGACTTTTCAAAAATCGGATCTCCAATGGCCCCACCCAGCCACAGCACACCTGTATGGCGGACTCGATTTCCATTGTCCGTTTTGACGAATTCTTCAAAAACCTCTTCGACACGTTCGTCTTCCCAGACACGCACCCCTTTTTTCTCTAAGAGCTTTTTCAATTTTGTAGAGATCCATTTCGGTCCATCAGCAAGTATTCGATCAGATGTAATTAAACGGACTTGACCAGGGATTTTGTGTTTATCTTTATAGGCTTGTATGGACATTGCAAGCTCCGTTCCAGCCGCACCACCTCCCACAATCAGCGGTTTTGTCGTATTTCTCAAGGTTTTCATCTGTTCTGTAAATTCGTAATTCGGTTTAATGGTCCGGGCAGCTGAATCTTCAAATGATGAAGGGAGACTTTTGGATCCAATATCGAAACTGACAAGATCAAAAGGATAAACGGACCCATCTTCACACACGACCTTTTTTTGTTGCGGTTTTACAGAAGCTGCTTTTTTTGGAATCCAATGAACATTAGCTGACTTCGCTAACTGACGAACATCCACGCGAATATCCTCTTCAGAATAAAGGCCTTCTGTGTATCCTGAGAACATTCCTGAATAATACTGGTAGGGCGAAGGTGTAATCATACAAACATCGACCTGCCTCCAAACTTCATTCCGCAATTGTCTCAAAATTTCCAGATGAGCATGGCCAGCTCCGACGAGCAATAACCTTTTTGACAAAAGAGCACCTCCTTACAGAAAACGTCCACATGGCAGGACCATGTGGACGTGTTTTTTTAAAGACTTGCTTGCAGAAACTCCTCTACTTCTTCTGGAGTTTTTGCATTCGCACTATGAAGATGGGCTTTCTTGTTTCCATCTTTAAAAATCAGGATGCTTGGAATCCCCATTACTTCGTACTTTTCTGCAATCTCTGGAAGTTCATCTCGATTGACGTTATACCAATCGTACCCATTGTATTCTTCTAGAATATCTCCGATAAACATATCCATGCGTCGGCAATCGGGGCACCAGTCCGCTTCGAATTTAACGATAACCGGACGGTCACTTGCAATTGTTTCGTTAAACTTTTCCGTTGTATGAATGGCTTCCATCAAACTCAATCTCCTTTATAAATATCTACTTCTTATCATACCCAAAATGGATGCATTTGTCTTTCGTCAGGCTTACTTATATTCCACCCTGCCTAATAACCATGCAGCAAGCAGACCACCGAGGAATGCAACGATACTGACAAGCATCAACATTCCCGTTCCAGGCACTCCAGGAAAAATAACAAATACAGATCCGATGACTAGACCGATGATAACCGCGAACGTTCCAGACGTATAATTTTCAAGGAAAAACTTCACAATCTTACTCATCACAACGATGCCACAGACAATCCCTGCACCTACAACGGCGATGATATCAATTCGGAAATCAGAAATCCCTGAAGTTACGGTCGTGTACACCCCGATAATCAATAGAATGAATGATCCACTGATTCCAGGGAGAATCATAGCACTGCTGGCAATCCATCCAGAGAAAAACAAGAGAATATATCCAGCAAATGACAAGTTTTGCATCGGTTCAGACTCAGCTGTTTGGAAAAATGCCATAGAAGCGACTAAAACAGCTCCAATCAGCAGTAATGCAAAGTGTTTTGCTTTAAAATTATGCTTCACATCTGCTTTATGCGTTAAGTATGGCAACACGCCGATAATCAGACCAAGAAAGAAAAACTGTGTCGGCCCCGGGTAGTGTTCAAATAGCCACTCGATCAAGTTAGCCATTAAACCAATGGCGATGACTACTCCAATTCCAAGCGGTAATAAAAATTTCAAATGTGTTTTCCATTCTTTACTAAAAAAACCATTAATGGCTTCAATCAGGCGGTCGTAAATGCCGAGAACGACAGCAATCGTCCCTCCACTTACACCTGGTACGACGTCACTCGCCCCCATCAGCATGCCACGGTAAATATTTCTCCATTCCCACATATCTTTGGCTCCTTTTATATCTAACCCTTTTCCCTTCTATTCTATCAGATTTCTTTAAGTTTTTATGATACATTTTCATGAAAAGTAACACAACAAGTGCCCGGTATATATCCACTTCGAATGAGAAGATTTTAGCAGTAGCCGGTCCCTCATCCCATGCAAAACTACCTTTCAAGGAATAGAGAGTTTGATGGAAGAAAGGAACTTCCGCACCATAGAGCGAAAGTTCCTTCTGAGATTAGGCTGATGTTTTTTCTTCTTTATCCTTCCCTCGATCAAGTGCAATTTTATCTGCCCGAATCGCTTTATATAAGGATACGACCATTAAAATCATGATGAAAGAGAATGGAAACGCAGCTGATATGAGCGCGTTCTGCAACGCCTGCAGTCCACCAGAATATAATAATACAGCGGCCATCGATGACTGGACAATCCCCCATACGAACTTAACCATCGTAGGTGGAGTCAGTGATCCGTTTGTCGTCTGCATTCCTAACACAAAGGTTGCAGAGTCTGCAGATGTAATGAAGAATGTTCCAATCAGTACCATCGCGATGATTGACAGGATCAACCCCAGCGGGTAATTATCAAATGTTCCAAACATCACTTGTTCTGTAGCTAGATCGGAAAGTCCACCTTGATCTTGTTGGACTTGGATCGCCGATGAACCGAAAGTGGAGAACCATAGAAAACCTACAGCAGACGGTACAAGTAAAACACCTGATAAAAATTCTCGAATCGTACGTCCTTTGGAAACACGTGCGATAAAGATACCGACAAATGGGGACCATGCAATCCACCATGCCCAGTAGAAGACCGTCCAGTTGTTGATCCATGTACGATTTTCTTCACTGTTCGGTGCAAGACGGAAACTCATGGTCGGCAAGTTTTGTAAATAAGCACCGATCGTGTCTGTGAACATGTTCATAATGAAGAGCGTAGGACCTACAACCAACATGATGGCAAGTAGCGCTATAGCTAAGATCATATTCGTATTACTCAAATAACGGATCCCTTTGCTCAATCCAGTATAAGCCGAAATCATGAATAGAACAGTAACGACACCTATGATGGCCAACTGTACACCAAACGAATCTTCAAGCGGTGTTAAAAACGTCAACCCACCATTGATCTGTGCTGCACCAAATCCAAGAGTCGTCGCTACACCGACAATGGTCGCGAACACGGCGATGATATCGACGACTTTCCCCCACGGTCCATTCATCTTATCTCCGAATAACGGTTCGAGTGTGGAGCTTATTAAAGCTGGTGCACCTCGACGGAACTTGAAATAAGCAAGAACAAGAGCAACGATTGCGTAAATTCCCCACGCATGAACTCCCCAGTGGAAGTACACGAATCGCATGGATTCATTTAGAGCGGCTGCTGTTCCCGTCTCTGCGGTCGGGGCATTATTGGCATAGAAATAGATCGGTTCTGCTGCTCCCCAGAAGACGAGCCCGATTCCCATCCCGGCACTGAAAAGCATGGCGAACCATGTCGCGTAGTTGTAATCAGGCTTGTCCGTAGGCTTCCCAAGTTTCATTTTTCCATATGGACTGAAAATCATATAAAGACAGAAAATCACAAAACCAGTAACGATCAGTAAGTAATACCATCCAAAGTGAACAGAGATGTAAGATTGGATGCTGCCTGTAATACTTTCAAGATTTTTAGGGGCAACGGAACCCCAGACGACTGAAAATAAAGCAATAGCTAATGTAACCCAAAAAACGGAAGTGACTTTTTTCATGATAAACTCCTTTCCAGAACTTGTACGTATTTTCGATACAGGGGGATATTCATGCGAGGGGGTGTAGCGTCTGATGTATGTTTATCGAATACCCAAACCGAGAAAAAATAAACAATTCGTCGAATTTTTCCTACATAAATATAGCCCAAAAGACGGATGTCTCCTGGGCTTTATCCATTTCAATTGATATGTTTCTCGAGTACGCGTTCAGTAGAGTAAATTTTCGAGCCACGGATGTTCAGGCTGGTGATGCATGAGTGACTGTTTTAACCACTCCTTTTGATGTTCATTGAGGAAAGGAAAGACGTTTTGGAAGTCCTCCTCGTCATTTTTTGTCGTATGGGTTGATTTATAGAGAAGGACAATTTCAGGATTCAAATACGGGTGCCCGAGTTCTGACTGCAGGTGCATACGACTGATCTCAAATGTAATAGAGGAATCTCTTCTGAAACGCCACCGGTGCTTATTTTTTTCATTGAGGAGAATCTCTAATCTATGACCCTCTGGAGAAAAGGCGTGGATTTCATGGACAGGAAGTGCGAGGACTTCTCCTTCCCAACGCTTAAGTTCCTTCTGTTTGACGACATACAAATCCCATGATTTTAATGTTTCGTATAATTGGTGCTGGTCTTCACGGAAAGCAGCGACTTCCACATCCTCATGATGCCTTGTTTCTTCGCCGATATGAAGGTCAATGGCCCATCCCCCTGCAAACATCCATTTCCTATTAAATTCATTTAACCATTGGCGGACTTCTGTACATTTTTCAAACATGCGAAACCTCCTCTTTCTCATTTTGTCCGAGTTCAAAATCTCTTAACCTTTCTATACGATCCGTACAGGAGTCGCTCCGAATTCAACGCGTCCATGTTTTTCACAGGAAAATGTAGGGAATAAACAAACCGATCATCAAATTCATGTTCATCAATTACTTATGATTCATGAAAGGAGTCCACGATGAAAGATCAAATCAAAAACCCTGTTTTCCTCATTTCCGCAACGGTCATCACTGTCCTCGTCATCGTAGGAGCAATTAATCCTGAAGGCTTTGGTACAGTCGCCGGTACCTTATTTGACTTCACTACCCTTAATTTTGGTTGGTTTTATCTCATTTCCGTCTTCGGCTTCGTCATTTTCCTGGCTGCTCTCGGACTGAGTAAATACGGAAAAATCAAAATCGGTCCTCAAGATTCCAAGCCTGAATTTCCTTTTTTCACGTGGATTGGAATGCTCTTCTCCGCCGGTTTCGGGGTAGGACTCGTATTCTGGGGAGTCGCAGAGCCGATGAGCCACTACTTCGAAACGCCCTTCTCAGATTTGGAAGCGCAGACCGAAGATGCTGCGCGCGTTGCTATGGGTTATTCCTTTTTTCACTGGGGAATCAACCAGTGGTCTGTTTTCGCCATTGTCGGCCTGCTTATAGGTTTTTTGCAATTCAGAAAGGATAAGAACGGCCTTGTGTCAACAGCTCTTGAACCCGTGCTCGGGAAGTCAAAGCCGGTGAAGTACACCATCGACTCATTAGCCGTTATCGCTACAGTAATGGGAATCGCCACTTCACTTGGGCTGGGAATTCTTCAAATGAACGGTGGATTGAACGCCGTATTCGGCATACCGAATAGTACATCGATCCAGCTTATCATCACAGGCGTACTGCTCGTCTTATACTTAACTTCATCCAGTACTGGATTGGAAAAAGGGATCAAATGGCTCAGTAACTTGAACCTGGCCCTTTGCTTAGTTTTACTTTTATTCGTCTTCTTCGCCGGCCCGACGGTATTTATATTAAATAGTTTCACCTTAGGGATCGGGGATTATATATCCAACTTTGTAGAGTACAGTCTAAGGTTAACTCCTTATGAAGGTGGAAGCTGGCTACGTGATTGGACGATTTTCTATTGGGCGTGGGTCATTGCATGGTCTCCATTCGTCGGGGCATTCGTTGCCCGCGTTTCCCGTGGTCGAACAATCAGGGAGTTCATATTCGGTGTCCTTGTCGTACCACCGCTGATCGCTTGTTTGTGGATCGCCGTATTCGGTGGTACAGCCTTGAACAGTGACTTGAACAATGGAACACAGATTGCTGAAGCCGTGAACAATGATGTGACGGTCGCTCTTTTTAAAGCTTATGAATACCTGCCTCTCACAGGCATTTTATCCTTCTTATCTATTTTATTGATCGCAACGTTCTTGATCACATCTGCTGACTCCGCTACCTACATCCTGGCAAGTATGACAACGAACGGCAGCCTCACCCCTGCTCTTGCCATTAAAGTGATTTGGGGGATTTTGATGGCAGCCATTGCCGGAGTGTTACTGGTCGCCGGTGGTTTAGATGCTTTGCAGACAGCCTCTCTCGTTTCCGCTCTTCCGTTTACAGTGATCATCATTCTCTTCGTTTATGCCTTTACGAAGATGATACGAAAAGAGCCACTGCCCGAACGACGCAAAAAAAAGAACGAATAGCTGAGAACGAAAAAGGTGTCCTATCCCAATACCGGATGGACACCTTTTCTATTTCCTATACTTTTAACTTTCTGGATTTTCTATACTCCAATAACCTCCATCAATCGGATCCAGGGCGGTCTTACTCTCTCCTATTCCCCATGAGCCTGCGAGCGTCAGTAAAAGAACAACAAACAATCCGGCTAACCTTTTCATAAGAGAAAACCTCCATTTATTTTTATATTCTTTCTAAATACGCTAGTGGTAATTGAGCAAAGAAGTAATCCCCTTGTTCTTGAATAAACCGGTGATAGGAATGCCTCAGCATCTCCCTGTTCCCTGTAGCCAGTCCCAAATAACTCTCTTGAAAGGGAGTGAGTGATACAAAGGAATGCAGGATCTCTTGTGTTTTCTTATAATCTCCCCGCGCTAGAGCAAGGTGAGCCTGCTCTACTGGATCTGTAGTGGAGATCCCTTCAGTTCTCTGATGAAAAGAAGATATAAAAGGAAGCGAGCGGTTTTTTACCGTTTGCAAAAAGCGTATATGCCCATGCTTTTCAGCAATCTCTATGGACTTTAGTAACGATTCCATAGAAGATTCATAGCCATTAAAAAGCTGACATAATGCCAAATCATGATGCATCCGGCTCTTTCTTCTAGATGAAACTTCTGTGTTGATCATTTTATATGCATAACGGCTCGCAAGGATAGAGTTATTGGTCTTCCAATAATGATAAAAAAGCAGCTCTTGATAACGTTGATTCAAATAATAATACATTAAAGGCTCGTCTACTTGCTGAAGCGCCTGGTCGCATTCATCCAAGTACTTATCCAATGCTGTAAATACTTTTAAGTCCTGATAAGAATAAACGAGGGTGAACAAGTGAAGGCATCTCAACGATGGATGCGTAAAATGGAGATCTTTTAGCTCATCTAAGTAATTTTTGTTTTTATCTCTATCGGTCTGAGACAAAATCACTTGATACAAATGACCTACCTCTTTATTTATGTAAGGGGATTCTGTAATGACAGACAGATCTTCAAAAAAATCATTCATATAAAAAAATTCCATGCAGACAATTTGCTCGTCAATTGAGGTGGGGAAATGGGAGAGGATGTGGTCTTTTGTTCTTAAGACAGCATCTCTTCTGGGGTATTCCCTTAAATAACCAAGGTACACATCATATAAAGAGGAAGTGCGACTCATTTGAAGCTTTCGCAATGGGCTCGGTTCAATTAGTTGGTAATCTGCCACAACACTCGCCCTCCTTATCTATCTTTCTTCTATTTTATTGAATTTTCGGAAATATGTCTATACAAAAATTAAAGAGACTGAAATATTTATGGATTATATTCCCTTTTAATCACCTGTTTCATAAACGTTCCCTATTCTTGAAGACTCAGTTTCGAGATGTTTTCGGGGTTCGTTACCCAGGTTGAGCGTTAGGGGTGGCTCACCGCGCTCCCGCGGAAAGCGAGCTATTCCCCGCAGCCCCACCCACTCAATAAAAGTCTCGAAACTGAGTCTTCAAGTATCCTGCCATATTGTGTAATAACTGGGGATAGAAAAAAGACACTACTAGAATGTAGTGTCAGAAAATGTTTGAGGTGAGGTACCATACGTTCCATAAGAGCAGGGTATAGACAATGAGACGCTCACTGTTTGATCCTGTTCTGAAGGTAAAGATGAACTGTAAATACTTCTTTGAAAAAGGGTAAGCCAATGGGATGCCTTTTTTCGTTATGTAATCTCCAAACAAATGGGAAACCACTCCTATAATCAATCCCCCGATATACATACGGGGGATGGCGAAGGCTTGTTCAAGGATTGTCCCGTATCCAATAAGTAAACCGACAAACAACACAGAGTGAGTCATTTTCCTATGTCCACGAATCATAATCAGAATAGGTAAAAGCAGCATGACGAAAATTTTCAGTTGTTCTCGATATGTATCCAAATACTCTGGTACAAATAAATAACAGAGAAAGGCGACGGTAAAGACTGTCATAAGTCCCCGCCAAAACTTGTGCCCAAGGGTAGATGTTGGTGTGTCGATATCCGGTAACAGCGAACCGAAAAGGACGAACACAAAGAATAAAACCGTTTGCAGAGGCTGTTCAGGCATCCACTCGAACGTAGGAAGCAAAGTCATTGCCCCCACCCCGAAAGTGAAGCCCACAACCTGGTGTCCTGATGCCATCATGATGTGCAGCGATCCCCTCTTTCTAGTATGTGCCTTTCAATAGGGAGAGCTCTATATCCGGGTCGTTCCGTTCTCCTATAAAAAATATACCCACAAAACTGTGGGCATTCATCTATATTAACAGTCTTTCTCTGGAAGCCCCAGCATCTGAAATTTGGGACCTTCCATGGTCTGCTTCCCTTCGATTGTCAAGTCTTCCGTCATATGGGCTATTCTACTGTCTATGGCCACGGGAATAGAATTGATGTGATGTAGTTCATCATCCCCTTCCGGTTCCCCAATCGTCATTCCGATATCCGGTTCCCCACACCCGTAACCAGCAAAAAACAAGCGCAGACATCCTGCATCTTCATCTTCTAAGATTTGATTTAATAAATCCCTCGCTTGGTCGGTGATTTTCATCGCCTTTCACCCCTTCGACTATAAAATACCATAATTACCAGCACGCCTGGTAGTAATACGAATTGCATGTATATGCTGTAGCTATTATTCCCTTCCAATAAATAAAAATCCCTGGTGGAGTTTCCACCAGGGATGTAGAGGTTATCTTTTATACAGCGCTCGCTTTGATTTCAACGTCGATGTTTCCACGCGTCGCTTTAGAGTATGGACAAACTTTGTGTGCTTCCTCAGCAAGTGATTCTGCTTCTTCCTGAGAAACACCTTTCACTTTCACATTAAGGACAACGCCTACTTTAAAACCATTGTCCGATTCATCTTTCATGAGGCTTACGTCAGCAGTGATTTCAGATTCGATATCTTTTTTCTGTTTACTTGCAACCAGGTTCAACGCTCCATCGTAGCAAGCGGAATAACCAGCAGCAAACAATTGCTCTGGATTCGATCCTTTTTCATCACCTTCGCCAGGCATGGAAAGGTTCAAATCAATTAAACCATCATCTGACTTAACGTGGCCATTTCGTCCACCTTGTGCTGTTGCATGTGCGGTAAACATTACATTACTCATTATCCATCACTCCTTGACTAATTATTGAATCCACAACAGTTACATACCTCATCTTGCCGTTGATTAAACATTTCTATTCATCATAGACGCGGTACTCCTTTTGCAAGTCCGCAGGAGCCATCTTCACCATCCATTGCATAATGTAAGTGAAAACCGCAAGATCATCGACAAGACCGAAAAATACGAGGAAATCCGGGATGACGTCCCATGGGAACAGAAGATAAGCGACTAAGAGTACAACGGAAAACCATTTCTTCCCGGTACTCACATCTTTTGATTTGAAAAATCGTACAAGAAACGGCACAGATTTTCTGACATTAAAAAGAAACTTAATTCTTCGCCATAAACGGATCATCGCCTTCCCTCCTTCCCCTATTATACCCTTCTTATTCCGACATAAAGCAAGCAGAATCCTCACAATTGCTTAAATAAGACGTATACTTTACCATAAAAAGAAAAGAGACTATTTCATATATACCAACCGTCCCGGTGACTGACGCCAACTCGTTATAAAAAAGACGGTTAAGCTTCGATTTGTACCCGCAGAGTAAATTTTCATAAGATAATCGGGCAAGGCCAACACATACTACCATTAGTTACATAGCCCACTTTATGAAGTTCTGCATACGATAACATAGCTCAAAGAAAATTGAAGGGGAGAAAGTTGCCATGAAGATCCTACTATTGAACGGAACGATCGTCGGGAAGAAGACCCGGACGCTCCTTGATGAAATCGAAAAATATATACAACAGCTGCCAACGGATCACACCACAAAAATTGTTGACCTTGAGAATTACGAGCTTCAATTCGTAGATGGCCGCCCAGCTGAAGAATACAACGATGATATGAAAAGATTGATCCATGAAATCGAAGAAGCTGATGCTTATGTCATTGCTACTCCCGTTTTCCAAGGATCAATCCCTGGCACTTTAAAAAACGTATTTGATGCTGTATCGCCCCTTGCCATGCGTTATAAACCCGTATCTATTGTAGCCAATGGAGGGACCTTGCAACATCACCTCGTCGTAGAGAACCAATTAAAGCCAATTTTGAATTACTTCCGCTGCATGGTGACACCAAACTACGTGTACACCCACACGAACCACTTTTCCACTCAGGGAGAGCTCATTGACGAAGACGTCCGCAACCGATTAAAAGAGATGACGGTCGTTTTTGATCAATACATGCAGATGAGTCGGGAGCTTGAACCAGATAAGTAGAGAAATAAAATACTGCTATTCATTTCCATGAAAAAGCGCGGGTCTTTTATAAGACGTCCGCGCTTTTTTATGCTTTTCCGAGTATTTTAGATATGTAATTTTGAGTTTCCCGGAATGGTGGCACACCCTCATACTTATCTACATTACCAGGGCCTGCATTGTAAGCAGCGAGCGCCAATTCGGTATTGCCATCATAACGGTCGAGCATTTGCCTCAAGTATTTTGTCCCGCCCATCAAGTTCTGCTCCGGATCAAATGGATCTTTCACACCAAGTCCCTTTGCTGTTGAGGGCATAAGCTGCATCAAGCCTTGTGCTCCTGCATGACTGACGACACCAGCATCAAAGTTCGATTCAGCCTTCACTACAGATCGTACCAATTTTTCATCGACGCCATAGCGAACCGATGCTTTCTTTATGAGCTGATCCACATTCGCGTTTCCACTGGTAACATTTGAGGTATCATTCATCATTCCATGACTTTTCTCTACAGACACTGGTACTTGCTGAGCCAAAGGACTTTGCACTGGGTGGGATAGACGGCTTGGCGAAGAAGGCACGCTCGCACGAAACGAATGCTCCATTGCTTCATGCAGAAGGCTTTGAAACGTAATATCCTGCATCCCATTTGATAAGTTGCTCGAATTTCGATTCCCTAACATAGACATGGCTTGCATTTGAATCATTAGTTGGATTTTACTGACATCCATGTGCTCCACTCCATATAGTTGATAATTCAAGTGTACAGGATTCATGCTTTTTCAACAATTATACTTCTGAATATATTTTACAATTTACCAATAGTAGACAAAACTTGAGAAAATTTTTTCATAAAACCTCTATTCAGTTATCACTTTTGCACGTTTTTTTCCCAAAGCAGCAACCCGGGAAAAGGTGATACAATAAGGAATAGCAAAAGAGATACTGAATCGTGCTCGTGCGCTGTCGTGCTGGTTGTCCACGCTTCGCACATGGTTTATTTGTTTATTTGTATTCATTTCTTTCTTGAGTACTCTCTTTTGTCTCTTACGTCGAATCACCCTATTATTTTTCCCCGCCAGGAAAAATAACCTGTAGATTTCATGGTCTGTCTCTCTTCAATGAAAAGACACATACCATCTCCCCCTTTTGCCCATTCAAAAGGGGGCTTTTTTTTATCCTCTTATATATCACTAGAGCTCCCGATTGTGGAAGACTCGGTTTCGAGATGTTTGTGTGATTCTAGGGGCTCCGGGACAAGGTTCGCTTTCCATGGGGCGGGCGGTGAGACCCCGCAAGGCTTCAGCCTGAGGAAGCTCAGCGCGCTCCCGCGGAAAGCGAGCTATTCCCCGCAGCCCCAATTCACTTAACAAAAGTCTCCAAAGCAAGTCCTTCTAAAATCCTGTCAAATCGTGTAATAATGATAGAACATTAGACAGACTCCGTGTTTTGTGTGGACAAGCCGGCAAATTATTTTTCTAAAAGCTAAATATTCCACGTTTGTACATCATATATTGAAAGTACAAAGGAGGTGGAATAAAGATGGATTTCAACAACCGTGTGTTCCTGTTTCTAGCTGCTCTTCTTTCCGGGTATGCGCTTTACAGCATCGGTGACTCAGCTGGTAACTTTTTCGATCAATTCTTGTTCTACGCCGGCTACATTGCAATGATACTTTTTTCCTTTGCTATTATTATCGTCGGGCTGGCAAGATTCTTGAATCAGTACAAATAGAAAATGGCCTCTCCAGGTGAGAGGGACGTGTGAAAAAAGGCTGCGGATGATCCGCAGCCTTTTTTTTATTTGGATGGTTTAAAAAGAGACTTGAAGAAGTTTGTCCATCCATTCTCTTCAGATGACTCTCCAACTTCCTCTTGTGCTTCCACCCTTATATGCTCTTTTTCAATCGCATAATCCAATGTAAGGACAGCTCCGAATTCTGATTGTGTTTCCTGGTTTGAAACAGTGGAGTGGTGGATGTTATGCCTCTCGGCTAGATCCATGTAGGGGGATAAAAACCGATAGCTTATCTCTCCGTTCAACAACAGTTTGGCATCTTGATAGCTTTTCATAAGCTCTTCCAACTCTTCCTGCCCCTGCTCACCCATCACCTGCCCCTTCGTCAGAGCGACCAAGACTCGTTCTCTCAACGTACCAAGGTATTGTTTTCTCTCTCCCGGTTTTGTTTGCCGACTTCCATAAATGCCTTCCTGTAGGTAATCTTCCATATCTGGTTTCTTCATAAGATGCACCTCGTTCAATCCTAGTATGACACAGAAAAAAGGCTGTACACATGACAGCCTTTACCTATTTTACAACCACGGAAATGTGAGAAGGAAGGACCGCAAGCTCCACGGGAAGGGAATCCCCTTCTTCACCATCGACATTTGTCACCAGGTTTTCCTCTGAAGTCACACGTACGTGATCCGCTTTGAAGTATTCCACATCCTGCTCATCTTTAAGTCCACCTCTAAGGATCGCTGAAACGATAGATGCAAGACGTATCATGTTTACTTTAGGTACGATATACCCGTGAATTTTCCCGTCATTTACTTTAGCTTCCGGAGATAATTTTTCGAATCCGCCTGCTGAATTCGTTAAAGCTGCAAGGAATAGAAAAGATTCCCCTTCCCATGCCTTATCATCGTATTCAATCCGCATTGGATAGCTGCTGTTCTGAGTCAAGGTTTTCATCCCTTCCATCATATAAGCAAGCGGACCAAATTTCGTCTTTTGTTCTGGCGTCACTTCATACGTTGCTTCAGCAAGGGCTCCTGCTGCCACGATATTAACAAAATACTGGTCATTGAACTTCCCAATATCCACAGATTTGCTCTGATCGGATCGGAGAACGTCAACCGCCTCTTCAACCTTCAGTGGAATATCAAGAGCTCTTGCAAAATCGTTCACTGTCCCAAGTGGGATAATTCCTAAACGTGGGCGGTGGCTTTCATCTACCATCCCATTAATTGTCTCATGGAGGGTACCATCTCCTCCCATAGAAACAACGAGATCGAACTCATCTCTACAGGCATTCTGGCAGTACTTTGTGGCATCCAGCTCCTTTTCTGTTTGAGCAACTTCCACTTCGTATCCTTTTTCCGATAAAATGCTCTCGATTTGTTCGACATGATCGACGGCTTCCTCTTTTCCTGAAGAAGGATTGACGATCAACATAGCTTTTTTCATTGTTTATCTCCTCTCCAAAACATCCTTTATTCTTTTGACTGGTATTCATAAAGGGTGCTGACAGAAGAAAAACCGATTTTGCGGATGAATTCACTTACTCCGTTTTGATGCGGCCGAAGGCTTACCTGTATGGCTTTTGCTTCCTGCTCATACATCCACTTGATTAGTTCGTCACACAGGTCTGTGCCAATGCCTTCCCGTCGATAAAATTCATCCACAAATACTTCCCTGACATATCCATACACATCCTCTTCCCCATGGGACTCAATGATGCCAAGGACATATCCGATCATTCTTCCATTCATATCAGCAACCAGTAGTTTCTGGTTTGGGTTCTTTGCTAGAAATTGATCTGCTGCCCAATACTTACGATTCCTGACTTCTTCATTGGTCAGCCTCTCAAAGCTTGCCACATGAAGAAAATCGATGCTGTACCTCGTAAAGTGCATCAAATCCTTTTCCTCAGGTTCCCTTATTTTCACCATCAGAAACTCCTCCTCTACGCTTTTAACACCACTTGGTATTCCGGTGTATTTTCAATAACTTCCCGGGCGAAGGAGCAGACCGGGTCAATTTTCAATTTATGTTTACGAGCGTAGTTTACAGCATAATCAATCAATTCCCCTCCCAAACCTTGTTCACGTTCAGATGGCGCAACGAAGGTACTTGTAATGACCATTGTATTTTCATCTTCATCAAATAGAAGCTGGGCTTTAGGGTCCTTTTCCTCTCCTATATAAAACGTTCCTTGTTTCTGTTGGATTTCCTGTTCCACGACAATCTCTCCTTTCCCTATAAAGGATACCCTTTCATCTCCAAGAAAAACATAACGTTTCCATATCCGGGTGGACGGTGATGAGTGTCCGTTAGAGAAATTGAGGTATTCGATAATGATATTTTAGAATGCGACATATTAAATTGAGTATTCGACATGGTTATTCAGGAATTCGACATCACAGATTGAGTATTCGACATAATAAGAGAATTTCTCACCGTTTCCCTAAGTGCCAATAGAAAAAGAGCACCTACTTTTTAAAGTAAGTGCTCTTTAACATCAGGCTGTTTGCTTTAAATCTTCCTCTAATGGGATGTCCTTCTGTAATCCGCGGCGGGCGGCAATGATGAAGGCTGTGACTACTGCTACGGTGCCGATAGCTGCAATGATGTAGGAAACATTCAAGGACAATCCGAATCCGATCGGTGCATTCAGGATATAGGTGAATGTCGCCATCGTCATAAAGGTTGCAGGCACGGCAGCGATGAAGTAGTTTTTACGAGACAGGAACAAGTACATCGCTCCTACCCAAAGCGCGATGACGGCTGTCGATTGGTTCGCCCAGGAGAAATATCTCCACAGCAATGTAAAATCGATGCGCGTCAATGCGAAGGAGATGACGAACAATGGAAGAGCAATCCAAACACGGCTCATGACTTTCTTCTGTGGAACTTTAATATAATCGGCAATAATCATACGCGCGCTTCGGAAAGCTGTATCCCCAGAGGTGATTGGCAGTACAATGACACCTAAGACAGCAAGTGTACCTCCAACCGCTCCTAGCATAGCGATGGAAACTTCACTAACGACGGCTGCCGGCCCTCCACTCGCAAGGATTTCATTCAGACCTGCAGATCCGTTGAACAAGCTCATAGCTGCAGCTGCCCAAATCATCGCGATGATCCCTTCTGCAATCATCATGCCGTAGAAAATACGACGTCCTTGTTTTTCTTTTTGTGTCGTTCTTGAGATGATAGGGGTTTGTGTCGCGTGAAAACCTGACAAAGCACCACAAGAAATCGTTAAGAACAACAGTGGGAAAATCGGTGCGTTATCCGGGTGCATATTGGTAAAAGTCAATTCTGGGATCGGTGCGCCTGTGACAATAAGAGATACTCCGACTCCAATTGCACTGATCAATAGAAGAGCACCGAAAATTGGATAAAAGCGTCCGATGATTTTATCAATTGGAAGCATTGTCGCTAACAAATAGTAAGCAAAAATCACAAGAAGAATGACTGGTAAGGCAAGCCAGCTGCTTGTCATGTTGTGTAAAAGGTCTGCAGGTGCTGTAACGAATACAGTTCCTACAAGGACAAGCAAAAGAATCGCAAACGCGTTGACAACGTGCTTCATGACTTTCCCTAAAAACTTCCCTGCAAGCTCAGGCAAATGAGCGCCACGGTTACGGATGGATATCATCCCAGTCAAATAATCGTGCACGGCTCCTGCAAAGATAGCTCCAAACACAATCCATAAGAAAGCTACAGGCCCATACAAGGCTCCGAGAATCGGACCGAAGATCGGCCCTACACCCGCAATGTTCAAGAGTTGGATTAAAGCATTCTTCTTTTCTCCCATCGGTAGGTAATCGACACCATCACCGTGAGAATAAGCAGGTGTTTCACGTCCTGTGTTGACTCCGAACGTCTTTTCAACATATTTACCATACGTAAGATAACCAATAATTAAAAGTGCAATACTCACTAGAAAAGTAATCATCGTTTTTCCTCCTTTTCGCGCTTATCTGTAATCGCTTACATAGAATATACCAAGATAACGCTTACAAAAGGGAGGTTCTTGATTAACATGTCAGGATTCTTGCCCAAGATGTCGTAAATGACGATTGAAATACAACGAAAATTTACAACTCCAGCTTCTTTCGTAATTCTTTGACATAATTCCTGCTCACAGAAAGCTTTTCCTCGGTACCCTGCAGTTCCAATTGGTAGGCTCCATTGAACCACGGTGATAACCTATGCACGTAATCCAGGTTTACTAGATAACTTTTATGAATTCGGAAGAACGAGAAACCTTGCAGCCGCTCCTCTACATCTTTCAGTGCATCTTTCGTTTCATAAACCTTTTGTTTGCCGACGATTTTTGTGATTCGGTCCTCCCTGTGGACATACATAATTTCAGATGGGTTTAGATATTCAATCATATCCTCCACTTCAACGGCTAACTTGGAAGGGGAATTGACAGCCTTCTCTTTTACTGGCTGAAGCTTCTTTTCTATTCTTTCCACGGTTTCATTCAACTGTTCCTCGTCATAAGGTTTGAGTAAATAATCGATTGCCTTTTGCCGAAATGCTTCAACCGCAAAATCTGGATACGCCGTTGCAAAAACGATCTCCGGTACCTTTTTGAGTTCTTGAACTGCTTTCGCTACCGCCATTCCATCCATCTTCGGCATCTCCACATCAAGAAAAAGCACATCCGGCTGAAGCTTTAATGTCTGCATGACCGCTTCATCTCCTGATCCTGCTTCTCCTACAACTTCTATCCTATCGTAAGGTTTTAGCAAGAAGTTCAATTCTTCTCGACTGAAGCGCTCATCATCAACGATGAGCACCGTGATTTTATCCCTCATGGTCTATCTCCTTTTCCTGAAGAGGGACAGTAAATGCAATGGTTGTCCCTTGTCCTTGTTCACTCGTAATTCGTAGCTTCGCACTCTCTCCGTGCATGTATTCTAAACGCTTATTTACATTATATAATCCGAAACCAGTCCCTCTCTCAGACGCAACCGATTGTTCCCCCAAGGTCCTCAACCTCATCGGTTCAATGCCTATTCCGTTGTCCGCAACGCTGATGTGAACGAAATTACCATCTCTATGGATACGAATCGTGATTTCCGCTCCCCCTTCCTGGTCTTTAATTCCATGCTTGATGCTGTTCTCGACCAGGGGCTGCAAAGTTAAAGGAGCAATTCGTGCTGATAAGGCGTCTTCATCAATATCGTAGTGGACATGAAGGCGATCAACGAAACGCGTTTCTTCAATGAGAAGATAAGACTTTACATGTTTCAACTCTTCTTTTAAAGAGATCCAGGTTTTAGTCGTCGCCCCTAGGTTTTGCCTGAAGAACTTGGAAAGCGCGATAAGCAGCGCTCTTGCCCGGTCAGGTTCCGTACGGGTCAGCGAAACGATGACATTTAACGAATTGAACAAAAAGTGCGGGTTAACTTGTGCCTGCAGAGCCTTCACTTCCGCTTCCCGCGCAAGCTCCTGTGCTTCTTCAGCATCAGCAAGCTCCAGCTGCTGACTGAGGAGAGCACTCAATCCCTGGATCAGTTCCAATAAGACATTGGAGATCTCTTTTTGTGACGAAACATAAAACTTCAAGGTTCCAACCACTTCTTGACGTTTTTTCAATGGAACGATAACAGCTGCCCCGAGCGGACAGTTCGGCTGTTGGCATTGAATTTCTTCATGTCTGACTACAACACGTTTCCCCGTCTCAATGACTTCACGAGTGGCGTCCGTTTGAATTGGCTCCCCCGCTTTGTGATGGTCATCAGCCTGGCCCACATGGGCCAGGATGCTTTGTTTATCTGTCATGGAGATCGCACTCACTTGAACCTCTTCATAAATGATTCGGCATGCCTTTTCTGCTGAATCCAACGTCAATCCTTTACGTAGATGAGAAACTGTTGATTCTGCCAACTTTAATGCTTTTTGTGCCTGCAAAGCTCCGACTTTCTCCTCTTCATGAAGAACATTGCGAATGATTAACAAGAACAATGCAGAGCCGACTCCATTTGCTACAATCATAGGCACTCCAATTTCTTGGACGAGGGCCCACGCACGAGGATATGGATCAGAAATAAGGAGAATGATCCCCATCTGTACCGTTTCTGCAAGAGCACCAACAAATAAGGCGGTCTTCAGTTTCAAAGGTTCCTCTTTTTTATGGAAGTAACCTGCAATGATTCCAGCTATGACAGCAGAAATCCCACAAGCGATTCCGGTGAATCCTCCGAGGGAAACACGATGCAAGCCAGCAATGATCCCAGCTCCTATACCAATGCGGTACCCTCCGAAAAGCCCAGCCGCCACGATTCCAATGACTCTTGAGTTCGCCAGTGCTTCCGATTCGACAAGATTGTAAGCCCAGCGTCCATAATCAAATGAACTTGTATCATAGGTGATGCCTGTATATGTACCAATGATTCCGAACAACCCGAAAAAAGCGATAGCCATGTACCGCTGACGCTGGTCGAGCGTTTTTTGATCAATCAACTCCCGAAAGAATCGGAAGCGAGTAATAATGAAAGCGACCGTTACTATAATCCCAAGTCTTTCAAGCATTGGGAGGAACAACTCAAACATACTCTCACTTCCTTTTTCATACCTCTACTCTTTCATTTATATGATCCCGATTGTGGTGGTGGTTGGCTAAGTTTCGACGTTTTTGAGCGGTGGGGGCTGCGGGGAATGGCTCGTTTTCCGCGGGAGCGCGGTGAGCCTCCTCGGCGCTTCCCACAGAAAAGCGAATGGCTTCCCAACCACCCCTGACGCTCAACTCAGTAATCGATTCTTGAAATCGAGTCTTCTAAATCCTTCCATTTAGTTTAATAGCGATTTATGTTTATTGTAGCATGGGCGGTTTGTTTCGATACACAGAATGAAGGCAGGAGATGAAATCTTATAATCCAGCTAGAACCCTATTCGAAAACATTAGGGAAACGTCAGAATTTTTTGATACACTAAAAAGAAAATGAGGTGATAGGATGACAACAAAAATAGCAATGATTCAAATGGACATCGCCTTCGGTGATCCTGAAGAAAACCGGAAAAATGCGCAGAAGAAAATAAAAGAAGCTGCTTCACAAGGAAGCGAGGTCATCTTGTTGCCTGAGTTGTGGACGACAGGCTATGATCTTTCCCGCTTTGAAGAAATAGCAGAAACACTTGAGGGTCCGACGCATCAGCTCTTGATTTCTTTAGCACAAGAACTTAAGGTCACCATTGCCGGCTCCATCGCTGAAGAAGCAAACGGTAAGTTTTATAATACCTTCGTTGCCTATGATGCTAAAGGTGACCGGCTGTTCAACTACCGAAAAGCGCATTTGTTCCGTTTGATGAATGAGGAAAAGTTTTTAGAATCAGGGGATCAAAAAGGAAATTTCCCCCTTGGAAATGTGCCTGTAGCCGGGGTCATTTGTTATGATATCCGTTTCCCTGAGTGGATGAGAACACACATGCTGGATGGTTCACGCGGATTGTTTGTCGTGGCAGAATGGCCAAAACCGCGGGTCGAGCATTGGCGTAACCTACTCATCAGCCGGGCGATTGAAAATCAATGCTTCGTTATTGCCTGCAACCGTATAGGTTCTGATCGAAACAATGAGTTCGGAGGCCACTCCATCGTTGTGGATCCTTGGGGCAACGTGTTGGCTGAAGGTGGTTTCGGTGAAGAGATCGTTTATGCAGATGTAGACTTCACAGCTGTTGAGGCCATTCGCGAGCAGATTCCTATTTTTCAAGACCGACGTCCGGACTTATATGAATGAGTTCTTCTTAGACCATCGTTGAACGATGGATATTAGAATAGAAATGGATCATCTTTCAATAAAAAATCCTTCCGAATCAATCGGAAGGATTTTTTTCATAAGCCGGGGGTTGATAGAAATAGTTCGGTGTGTCCATTCGGTTTTCATAGGCCGAATGAAAGATGTGTGTCGTTGCTGGCGAAACAGGCGGAATGAGCCATGTCCAGTCACCCGTGACCTGACGCCCACACGCTTGTTCTTTTTTCTCGAATTGTTGGAACTGTTGAGCCGCTGTATGATGATCAACAAGGCTGACCCCATCGGAATGATATGAAAACAGCACAGCTTGATTAAGCTCTACCAAAGCGCGGTCTTTCCACAAGGACGAATTTCGCTTCGTATCTAGGCCCATTGCTTCCGCTACAACAGGCAGAAGATCATAACGAAATTCATCGGCGAGGTTGCGGGCACCGATTTCTGATTCCATATAAAAACCGTTAAACGGGGCAGCTGTATAATTGATCCCACCAATTTCAAGACGCATGTCAGAAATCACCGGGACGGCATACCAGCGTACACCTAAATCTTCAAACCAAGGATAGTCGGGATGACGAAGCGGTATTTCTAACACCTTGTTTGAAGGAATGTCAAACCACATGGGTTCCCGCCCATCCATTTGAACGACAAGAGGCAACAAATCAAAGGACGTACCTTCTCCTCTCCACCCAAGCTTTTCACATTCCTTCGTAAACGAGACTGAAGCTGGGTCTCCTGTCACGCTTCCATTCACTTCATACCCGGCGTAACGTATTAACTGATGGTTCCAAACCCGCATTCCCCCTTCCGAGGTTTCAGGTTTGAAAATAGTAATCGTCGAGCGGATGCGCCCACCATTCGTGGCATAATCCAAGTGGTCAAGGAGTGCATCTCGCATGCCCTCTTCTGTATTGACCTGCCTGGCATCAAAGACCTTCAAGCTATTCCAAAAAAGACGTCCGATGCAGCGGTTGCTGTTTCGCCAAGCGACTTTGGCGCCATATTCAAGCTCATCATAGGTATGCGTGTAACTTCCCGTTTTACCAATCTCCTGCTCGATTTCATAAAGTCTCTCATCTGTACCAGCAAGCTGTTGTTCCTGATGGTACTGGCGAATGAATGCTTCCGCCTTCTTATATAAATCTGTATTCACAGCATGAATCCTCCTGTATGGTGCTTCATTCCTATCCTACCATACATGAAGAACTTCCTACACGAATCAGTCTGCTTTACGGGCTGCCTGCTGCAGGGGATCCCACACGCTGTTATACGGAGGTGCGTAGGCGAGATCCAAGTCTTCCAATTCATTGATCGACATTTCATGAAATAGAGCCGTAGCAAAGACATCGATTCGTTTGTCCGCTCCTTGACCTCCGATGATTTGAGCCCCGAGCAATTGACCGGTATGTTCATGGTAGATGATCTTCAATGTCATCCGATTTTCTTTGGAATAATAGCCGGCGGCATGTGTCGATGCAATCGTGATTTTCTTGTATGGAATTTTTTCGTTCTCAGCCTCCCGTTCAGAAAGACCAGTCCGGGCAAGGGTTAGATCAAAGAATTTCAATATCGACGTACCGACGATGCCCCGGAACGATCTTCTCTGATCAATCATGTTCAGCCCTGCGATTTGTCCTTGTTTATTGGCATGTGTGCCTAATGGAATATAGTCATCCTTTTTCTTGATCCGGTGATATTGGGTTGCACAATCCCCGGCAGCATAGATATCCATTATGCTTGTCTCCATAAAAGCATTCACGGCAATTGCGTCGTTCATCCCTTTGTACACACCCGTATTTTTCATGAATGATGTATTGGGTGTCACTCCAACGGCGACAAGGACTAGATCGGATTCATATTCTCCTTTATCCGTGATGACCGATTGTACATGTTGATCCCCTTTGAACCCTTCGACCGACTCCCCAAGATGTAGTTCCACACCGTTTCGTTCGGCTTCTTCATGGACCAGCTCTCCCATCTCCTCATCGAAAATTTTCGCCAATTGAGGGCCGCGGTCGATCAATCGAACGTTCTTTCCAATCGACACAAAGCTTTCAGCCATTTCCAGACCTATGTAACCACCGCCGATGATCGTCACACGTTCCTTATCCTTGGTAGTCGCTGCTATAATCTCCTTAATGTCAGGAATGGTCTTCAGGGTGTAAATCCCTTCAAGCTCCCGTCCTTGCCACGGAGGCATGACTGGTGCTGCACCGGAAGCGACAAGCAGACGATCATAGGACAATTCAAACCCTACACCCTGGTCATCTTTTCCGTAAACAACTTTATGATCACAATCTACTTCCGTTACCGTGTGATAGGTTCGCACATCGATGCCGTATTTTTCACGAAAGGTTTCAGGGTCGCGCGCGATGAGGTCTTCTGTAGACTCGACATCCCCACTTAATACATAGGGCAGGCCACATTGTCCATAAGATGTGATTCCTCCGTGTTCCAACACAGTAATGGAATGCCCTTCACTGTTCCTTACAATTTGCATGGCTGCACTCATCCCGGCAGCATCTCCTCCAATAATAACGAAATCCATCCGACTCACTCCTTTTACGTGCCTTCTATTCTCTTATTCTTTGCCTATATGGTTCCCACTCAAACTTCTCTCATGTTAAACTAACCATATTATCTTTTTGTACGACTTTTCAAAAAAATCATTCGAGGTGAAAAACATGAAGCAATTCCAAACATCCAAAGCCATCCAGCGGCTTCCCGACCAATTTTTCGCAACTATGATTGATAAGTTAAATCTATACAAAAAACGTGGATATGACACCTTGAACTTAGGCCAGGGAAACCCTGACCAACCTACCCCCTCCCACATCGTGCAGTCCCTACAGGAGGCGGCAGAAGATCCGGATTTCCACAAATATCCTCCCTTCCACGGTTATGAGTTTTTGAAGGAAGCGGTGGCTGAATTCTACAAGCGTGAATATGACGTGGACATTGACCCTGAAACAGAAGTCGCCATTATGCCCGGCAGCAAAACAGGTCTCGTTGAGCTTAGCCAATGTTTCCTCAATCCAGGAGATGTCGCGCTTGTCCCCGACCCGGGTTACCCTGATTACTGGTCCGGCATTGAAATGGTCGGCGCAGATATGAAGTCGATGCCCCTCAGGGAAGAGAATGGCTTTCTGCCTGATTATGCAGAAATTGATGAAGAGAGCTGGGAGAAAGCCAAGCTCATGTTCTTAAACTACCCCAACAATCCGACGGGGGCTATGGCAGATGCGGACTTTTTTGAAGAAACCATCCAAGAAGCAGAAAAAAACGATGTTTGTGTCGTTCATGACTTCGCCTATGGGGCCATTGGGTTTGATGGGAACAAACCGCTCAGCTTCATGCAATTCGAAGGTGCGAAAAATGTGGGTGTTGAGGTTTATACGATGTCCAAGACATACAATATGGCCGGATGGCGGGTCGCTTTTGCAGTCGGCAATCCAAGCGTTATCCATGCGTTAGAAGTCATTCAGGACCACTATTTCTGCAGCATTTTCGGCGGATTGCAAAAAGCATCAGCCACCGCCTTACTAAGCTCACAACAATGTGTCACAGAGCTTGCTGAAACCTATGAAAAAAGACGTGACCTTCTCGTCCGTGGGCTGGAAGAAGAGGGCTATCATGTCGCTCCCTGCCAGGGTTCTTTCTTCGCATGGCTGCAAGTGCCTGAGGGCTATACGTCTCAAGGTTTTGCGGATGATTTATTGGAAGAGACAGGATTGTTTGTCGCCCCTGGGATCGGCTTTGGTAAGTATGGAGAGGGCTATGTGCGCATCGGATTGAACAATTCGGAAGAATCATTGCAGGATGCGGTGAAACGATTTAAAGCATTTAAGCAGAAGTAAAATGAAGGACAGCACTTCCTAACTCGGAAGTGCTGTCTTTTTTATTTTTTCACTATAACAACCACTCGCTTGATCCAGATGAGCAGCGCAACCGTATATGCATACTCTTTCCTGTCGAAACAAGTCTGTTTGTTGGACAATTTTTATGAAAATAACCATTGAATACTTATTCAAAATGTATTTTAATTATCTTATACAAATATCCTACAACGACTATACAGGAGGGGTTCATAATGTATGCACTTATTAGGAAAGATGATCGTTTATTAGAAGTTTTAAAAGACCCTATTGATCGTCGAGACAGGGTTTTCCCCCAAAGAAAAGATGCTGTGAAATATGCGGAAAAATTAAATGGATATATACAATCCGGACCGAAATGGGAAGTACAGGAATATATGGTCAAAAAACGCAGAAGCTCTATTTCTTGAGCTTCTGCGTTTTTCTTCTCTTAATTAAAATGGAAATTCCCGATAACCGTTCATCACGCCGATCCATTTAACGGTCGTAAATTTATCTAATGCCCATTGGCCACCGAAACGTCCAAGACCTGATTCTTTTTCACCACCGAAAGCGACGTGTGCTTCATCATTGACGGACTGATCATTCACGTGAATCATCCCTGTCTCCACACGTTTGGCTACTTCCACACCACGATGGACATCACGAGTGAATACAGATCCACTTAGTCCATATGGAGAGCTGTTCGCCGCTTCAATCGCTTCTTGTTCTGATGAAACTTTAATGACAGAAGCAACTGGGCCGAAAACTTCATTTTTGGCTATCGGCATCTCGCTCGTTACCCCCGTCAAAACAGTGGGCTGCATGACACTTCCATCTGTTTCCCCACCGGTGAGGATTTCAGCGCCCTGACCAACACTTTCATTCACATCCTCCTGGATCCGTTCAATGGCATCTTTATTGATGAGAGGTCCAATGACGGTGTCTCTCTCCGAAGGGTCACCAGCTTTCAGACTCTCAACCTTCTCTTTGAATTTCTCGATGAATGAATCATGTACATGTTCGTCAACGATGATTCTGTTCAGAGACATACAGATCTGCCCTTGGTGCAGGAACTTTCCGAAAGCAGCCGCTTCCACTGCTTGATCAATATCCGCATCCTCAAGAACAATCATAGCGTTGTTTCCGCCAAGCTCTAGAGCTGTCTCCTTAATATATTTCCCGGCGAGCTCACCGATATGGCTTCCGACCTCCGTCGAGCCAGTAAATGAAATCAACTTCGCTGCTGGGTGTTTAACAAAAGCATCACCGATTTCTGATCCTCGACCGACAACTACATTGATTACTCCTTCAGGGAACCCGGCTTCTTCGAACAGGTCAGCGATTAACAAACCAGAGGTGACCGGGGCATCAGACGCGGGCTTAACGACAACCGTATTCCCTGTCGCCACCGCAGGAGCGATGGATCTCATCGCTAAATGGAAAGGAAAATTCCAAGGTCCAATAACACCGATGACACCTTTTGGTGAACGATATACCCGGTTCTCCTTCCCTTGCGTGTTGGACGGTAAAATCTGCCCGCTCATCCGTGTCGGAAAACTGGCGGATTCCCGGATGATGGCGACAGCCGCCTGAAATTCAACCTCCGCTTTGACAAGCGTACTGCCCGCTTCTTTTACGAGCCAATCAATGATTTCATCTTTCCTCTCTTGGACTACTTTCAACAGTAGATCAAAAGACGCCTGTTTTTTAGCAGGGAGAGTCGTCATCCACGACTCCTGAGCATTTACGGCTGCCTCGTATGCTTCGTTAAGATCATCCTCATTTGCTGAAGGGATGGAAGCAATCGTTTGCTGTGTATAAGGATTGACGTTATCTACATACTTCTCACTGGAACCGCTCTTCCACTGACCATTGATGTATTGTTTAGTAAATGTTTGCGGACTCATTTCAAAACCTCCATTCGGAAACTTTTCACAAAGCTATCATTCCCGGTTAAAGTGGAATCGAAACGGTTTAGACTTCCATGAGCATATCCACGTGCGGAATTCCATCCTCAAGGTAAACCTCTGATACCTCTTTGAATCCGAAGGAACCATAGAAATGACGCAAATGCTCCTGGCCGTGCAGCCAGATGTGGTTGACCTTATAGTCTTCTTTCAACACATGGATTGCCCGTTCCATCACCTGACGGGCATAACCCGAACCTCGGTGCCCTTCTTTGACGAGCACGCGACCGATACTGTGGTATTGTTCCCCTTTCTCTGGCGGGACGATACGGCAGTAGGCCACCATTTCCTCTTCTTTTTCCATCCATATATGTAAGCAATCTTCGTCTCTTCCGTCGACTTCAGGGTAAGGACATTCCTGTTCAACGACAAAAATCCCGACCCTTGTCTGCAAAATCTCATACAATTCCTTTTTGGAAAGTTCAGCGAACGTTTTATGTACCCACACCATGATAAATCCCCCTTTTCAACGATTATCTTCTCAATATACCTCACCATTCTTAAACTGACAAAGACTCCGTTCAATCTAAACAAAACCCGACTTCCTGATGACACAATCATGACATCTCAATCGATGGATTGTTCGAAATATGAGAGTTTTTGTAGAAAAATATCTTATTCTCGTTTTATTGATTCGAACGAAGGGGAAACTACGATTACCATTCTTACAAGAAAGGGGGATTCTTATGTTCTTAAAATTGTTACCTGTATCTATACAGAAATATGCAAAGATGTCTAAACGGCAAAGAAAGCACGAAATGCAAATGACCTTATGGTATATGCCATTTTTCTATATATTATTGTCCATATTCTTTGTTGTGGTCACCCTGTTGTTGGATGTCGTTTTCCAAATTGAGCAGTACACCTTTGAATTTTTCCGGATTAACGCAGAAATCACCCGTATGCTGGTCAGTACACTCATCGGTGGTATTCTGACACTGAGCGCTTTCACCTTGAACTCCTTACTGGTCGTGTTGACGACATTCAGCGGTCAATTTTCCCCTCGAATGCTCCTTAACTTTGTTTCAGACCGCAGGACGCAGCATGCGCTTGGGATTTTCAATGGGAATTTTGTCTATGTGCTGCTCGTTTTCTTATTTATCGGAAACACAAGACATGAATTTTTCGTAGCGGTGCCGATCGTTACGATTTTCCTTGCTTTTACTTCTTCCGTTACATTTATTTACTTTATTAATCATGCAACAACATGGATGCAAGTGCACAATATCACCGATACTATGAAACACTCGTCTGAGCAAATCATCAACCAGACCCTTCGGAAAGACCTTGAACAGTTCAGGACGGAAGAACCAGGAGACATGATGGAAGATCAGCGCTTAGAGGCGCAGCCGATTGGGGCGATTAAATCCGGATACATTCAGCTCGTCGATTATAGGAAAATGATTGAAGAAGCAAGAAAAGATGACATCATCGTTCAATTTCATGCTCAAGTAGGAGACTATATTTTAAAAAATAACCATTTGATCAGCTACTGGGGGCCTGGGGCTTCAGACATTGATGAAGAGAAGTATTGCAAGATGATCATTATTGATTACAAAGAAACAGAACTGCAGGACATCCAGATGGGCATGCACAAGCTAGCAGAAATTGCGATTAAGTCTCTCGGAAACGATGACCCGAAAACCGCGACCAATACCATCCACCAGATGGCTGAGTTAATGCTTACTGTAGAGGATTACATCACATTCACACCATACTTGATGGACAGCGAAGAACAGGTCCGAGTGGTTCTTCTCTCCGAATCCTTCGAGTCCTACACCTACCGCGGATTTGGCTATATCCGGCACTACGCCCGAGACAACCACTTAATCATCACGGAGCTTGTCGCTTCCATTGCCATGGTAGCTGAGTCGATCGACAGCTCTAAGCACCAAATGCTATGGGAATTTGCATGCAATACCATCGACCATATAGAAACAGAAGTGATCTACCAGTTGGACAAAACCTTCCTGCTGGATGCACTTGAGAGATTATCAAAAGTGACAGGGAACCAGCTTGATTATTACTCGATCTATCGTAGGTTCTATCCGATCAACTAAATCAATGCATGGGTAAAGTTCAGGAATCATGGTCCTGAACTTTACCCATGAGCTCATTGGAGGAGATCAGTGATCCTTAAGCAGGTAAAACTAAAAAGGATTGACAATGCTCTTCATATTTCCTATGTTATATATATGAACATATAATCATATAAAGAAAAAGAGGTGAGCATATGGGACATCATCACCACCATATTGATTCAACGACTGGTAAAATTAAAACCGCTTTTTTCCTGAATCTCTTTTTTACGATTATTGAATTGATTGGTGGACTCCTGACCAATAGTATGGCGATCCTTTCTGATGCTTTACATGACCTTGGGGACTCCCTTTCTCTCGGACTCGCCTGGTTTTTACAAAAATTTTCCCGTAAAGAACAATCGGATCATTTTTCATTTGGATATCGGCGTTTCTCGCTTTTAGCTGCTTTAATCAACAGCGTGGTTTTGATTGTCGGGTCTGTTTTTATTTTGACAGAGGCCGTACCCCGCCTCTTGAACCCTGAGCAGCCCAACGCAGGAGGAATGATTGCTCTGTCCATCTTAGGAATACTCGTTAACGGTGCAGCGGTCTTCCGGCTTAAAGGCGGAGACTCCATGAACCAAAAGGTCATGACCTGGCACCTGCTTGAGGATGTCCTTGGTTGGGTAGCCGTCCTTGCCGTCAGTATTGTTATGCTATTTTTTGATGTGCCAATTCTGGATCCGATCGCATCCATTGGGATTACCTTATTCATCTTATATAATGTTGTGAAAAACCTCATACAGACCATGCGTCTCTTCCTCGAGGCTGTACCGTCCGGGGTTGACCTTGAGGATCTATCCCAACAAATTAATCATTTGCAGGATGTTCAATCCACACATCACACCCACCTCTGGTCTATGGATGGTGAAAATCATGCCTTTTCGACTCATATCGTTGTGCGTGCAGAAGCGACAAAGGAAGAGATATGTAAAGTCAAAGAAGAGGTGAAAGAAATCTTACACCCGATTTCGCTCGAGCACATTACTATTGAGATTGAGTATGAAGATGAACCTTGTTCCCTTCAATAAAAAAGCGGTCAGCTTCAGCAGCTGACCACTTTTTATTTTACATATCAAGACGTTCCGGGGTGTCTTGCCCTTGATTCATATAGCGTATACTTTCCGGGAGGATCTCAAGCACGACATATTCCGGATCTTCCTTGCCATCAAACCAGCGATCCATATGATCGTTCCATAACTTATCCTTGATCTCCTGGTCTTCACGAATTTTCGCCTGTCCCTCGACTTCTAAATACGTATCCCCATAACCATCACCTTCATACCCAAGAAGGATATGGACATGTGGGTTCGCTTCGATTTCATCCGCTTTATGTGTCTCTCTGTTCGTTGGTGTATAGAAAGTGAACTCATCATCATTCCAAAACGTCATATAGCGTGTGTGCGGTTTATTGTCTTTCACCGTGGCAAGTGTTCCAACTTTATGCTGCTCCATGACTTCGTGAATTTTCTTCTTCAATTCTTCTTGATTCAATGGAAAGCTCCTTTCCGTAATCCAATCTTTTTACAATTTCAGTTTTCCCCGAAAAATGGGAGATAAACCCTTCAATGTCCATTGACAGATCCGGGTATGCTAATGATATCTTCGACACATTGTCATTCTTTTTTCATAAATATACCAGGAAACGCCACGCGTTACCCGTTACACTATTCATAGATTTGTTTTTCAGGAGGAAAACGTTATGCTATGGAAAAAATGGGCGCCGATCTTGATGGGCTCCCTTCTGATCGGGCTGCTCTTTTTTATGATCAACTCAAGACCCGGAAGTTCTGAACCCGTCGATCGCGAAGACCTTGTACCCACATTGTTTGTGCATGGCTTCAAAGGCGGACCGCGAAGCTTTGAAACGATGATGGACCGGATGCAGAACCTGCAGTGGGGACAGAAACATATGACGGTTTATGTCTCAAGCCGCGGGCATGTCACCATCCGAGGTGGCTTTGCTGAAACGCACAACCCATTCATTCAAGTGCTTTTCGAAAACAATCGTGCAAGCATCTACAACCAGACTCATTGGCTTTCCGAGATCATGCGGCGGTTAAAAGCCGATTACAACATCCAACAGGTAAATCTCGTTGGCCACTCGATGGGAGGTCTCGCATCGGTGAATTACTTGCTGAGCGAGCATCACTATTCCGTTCCTCGAGTAGAGAAACTGTCGGTCATTGCAAGCCCCTTTAAGGGCATCGAAAAAGAAGGCTACTTCGCATCCAATTACGGAGAAGCCACGACTGACCTGCGGCCGAAATCTGAAGCTTTAAAGCAAATGGTACAAAACAAAGATCAATTTCCGAATGATGTGGAAGTGTTGGCTATAGCTGGTGTGATTAATGGCGATGACCCTGAAACCGAGCATTGGGACGGACTTGTCCATGCCTCAAGTGTGAGTGGATTGGAAGCCATTGTCCCCTTTGGTCAATATGAGGAAAAGCGCCTCTACAACCCACTAGCCACCCATTCCGGCCTCCACGAACTCGAAGAAGTCGACCAACTAATCAAAGAATTCCTCTGGGCTGATAAAGGGAAATAATGGATGACCCAGCCATCCATTTATTCCCAAATATGTACTTATCAGGTGTACCAGGTCATCCATTTATTCCCAAAAACAAAAGCACCCGCATAACGGGTGCTTTTGTTCGTTGTTTATTGTTTTTCAAAGATGAAAATCCACATGAAGGTTAAGGCTTGTTTTAATTCTTCATCCAGCTCCGCGATATGGTGGTCTTCCACCCCGCGTTTATATACTCCTTGTCCTTCTACATAGGTCCAGCCGGTTTCCTCGGCCATTTTTTGAAGTTCCCATGGCATCATCGTATTACAAATGACTTCTTCTCCATATACCCTGCGATAACTATTGATGCGTGGCATCGCTGTAGGTCCAAGTAGTCCAACACATAAACGCCCTCCTGGTTTCAAAATCCGCTTCATCTCTTCCAGACCCTTGTACGGGACTTCTGTCCATTCGAGTGAATTGATCGCCATAGCCGCGTCAAAAGATTCATCCTCAAACGGTAGGTCTGTCAAATCCCCTTGAACAAATGAGATGCGCTCATCATTCACTCGCTCATTGGCGCGCATCACCATATCCTCTGACAAATCAAGTCCTGTGACGTCAAAACCTTCTTTGTAAAGCAGATACGATCCATAACCATCTCCGCATCCTAAATCAGCGACTTTCCCTTTTGATATATGCTTTGTCATATAAGGAATGATTGTGCACCTGCTTCCGTCATCCCACATCTCTCTACTTTTTGAATTCCACATTTCTGCACGATCATTCCATTGCTTCTCCGCTTCTTTATGCCAATTAAACGTTTGTGCCACACTATCATTCCTTTCAAATTTATTTCCTACCCTCCATTATAGCGGATCATAAAAGGGATGATAGCTCTATTCTTGTCGAACTCTAATAAAAAAGAGTTGCATGATTTCCTCTTCAGCGTTATGATATAAACACAATATAAGCTAAATAAAATTAAAATACACACTATATATAGTATCTACGAACAGAAGATGCCACAAGGCTTAATAGGGAATCCGGTTAGAATCCGGAGCTGCCCCCGCAACTGTCATCACTCGCGAAATGGACATTCATTCCACTGTGCTTTGCACGGGAAGGACCAGAGTAAGATCGAGTGTGAGCCAGGAGACCTGTCTTCGTTCGTCGCAGTTTCAACTTCTTCGGGGATTGAGAAGATGAAGCGATGGAACGAAGGCTCCCGTGTCTTCTCTTCGTTTCATGGTTTCATCCGCTCAATTTTCGTTGAGCGGATTTTTTTATTTTTCCGAATCCCGACTTTTAATGAACATACACCTTCATTTTCAAGGAGTGAAAAAGAATGGAAACCATAAGAAGAAACACGTGCTGGCAAAAGAGAATTCAAGAATGGGAAGCAGCCTTTCCTCATTTGGATGTACAACGACTCATCGAAAAGTCTCCCAACCTCATGAATGATAAACATGCATTTATCCTGGAGTGTCTTGCAGAAATTGACGAAACAAGCCCGGATTGGACGTATGTTGCGAGCCGCATCCACCTGGAAGACCTGTATGAAAAGTCCTCGTACAACCGATCCACATCTGCAGCTTATGAGGACTTCTACGGACTGATTGAAACATTGATTGAGAAGAACATCTACAGCAGGAAGCTCCTTACATACTACACAAAGAAAGAAATAGAAGAATTAGAGGAAGCTCTCGTCCCTCATCGCGATCAACTCTTCACCTATATAGGTTTGAAGACGTTAAGCGACCGCTATCTTGCGAAGAGCAAAGAGAAGAAAGTCTATGAACTTCCCCAAGAACGTTTCATGATCATTGCCATGGTGTTGATGGCGGAGGAAAAAACATCGAAGCGTCTTTCTCTCGTTAAAGAAGCGTATTGGGCGCTGAGTCATTTGTATATGACGGTCGCTACTCCTACACTGGCCAATGCTGGAAAACGGTATGGGCAGCTGAGCTCCTGCTTTATCGACACCATTGATGATTCCTTACAGTCCATCTATGACAGCAATACCGACATCGCCAATTTGAGTAAGCACGGAGGGGGAATCGGTGTTTACTTAGGTAAAATCAGAAGCCGCGGAAGTGACATCCGTGGATTCAAAGGCGTCTCATCAGGAATCCTCCCATGGATGAAACAGCTTAACAACACGGCCGTCAGCGTGGATCAACTTGGTCAGCGTCAGGGAGCTGTCGCTGTATATTTAGATGTATGGCATAAAGATATCTTCCCTTTCCTTGACAGCCGATTGAATAACGGGGACGAACGTCAACGAACGCACGACCTTTTTACTGGGGTATCCATCCCGGACCTCTTTATGGAAGCGGTAGAAAACCGTGAGGACTGGTACTTGTTTGACCCTCATGAAGTCCGCATGGTTATGGGCTACTCTTTGGAAGATCATTTCGATGAAAAAAGGGGAACGGGCTCCTTCCGAGAGAAATATGCCGAATGCATCGCTCATCCAGACCTGTCTAAAGAAAAAGTGCCGGCGATTGAAATCATGAAGCGCATCATGATCGGTCAGCTTGAAACAGGGACTCCGTACATGTTTTACCGAGATGAAGTCAATCGCATGAACCCGAACAACCACATAGGGATGGTTTATTGCAGCAATCTATGTACAGAGATCACCCAGAACCAAAAGCCGACCACTCAGGATGAACAATATGTGGAAGACGGAAAAATCATTACCGTGAAGACACCAGGTGACTTTGTCGTTTGTAACCTGTCGAGCATTAATCTCGGTCGTGCCGTCACTGAAGGAGTCCTGAAGCGCTTGATTCCCATTCAAGTTCGCATGCTCGATAACGTGATTGACCGAAATACTATTCCCGTTTTACAAGCGCAGCTCACGAACCAATCTTACCGAGGCGTTGGACTCGGAACGTTCGGATGGGCCCACCTTCTGGCCAAGAAAAAGATCGACTGGGAATCTGAAGAAGCGCTCGACTATACAAAGGAAGTGTATGAAGCCGTTGCCTATCTGGCCATTGAGGCAAGTTCTGATTTGGCTGTGGAAAAAGGGAGCTACCCTCTATTCGAAGGATCAGATTGGCAAACAGGGGATTTCTTCATTAAACGAACGTTTGACCAAGAAGGCACATGGAACTGGAAAGCCTTGCAAGATAAGGTTTCCAAGAGTGGAATGAGAAATGGATATTTGATGGCCGTAGCACCGAACTCAAGCACCTCCCTCATTGCGGGAAGCACAGCCAGTATTGATCCGATCTTCAAAAAGTTTTATTCCGAAGAGAAGAAAGATTACAAGATTCCTGTCACCGCACCTGACTTAACCTATGAAACCTATGGATACTATCCATCCGCCTATGATGTCGACCAACACGCATCCATCAGGCAGAACAGCATCAGACAAAAGTATATCGATCAATCCGTCTCATTTAACCTTTATGTAAGGAATAACATCCAGGCGAAAGAGCTCTTGGATTTGCACTTATCCGCATGGAAAAGCGGATTGAAAACAACGTACTATACACGATCAACATCCAGCCAAGGAGAATTTGATGATTGTGAAGTTTGTTCATCTTAAAAAGGAGGCACTCAACATGACAGCATCGATACAAAAAAGAAAACTCGTCGATTATGAAGCACCAAATGCCTCGACAGGTGTAATCAACGGAAAAAGTTCGAATATCTTAAATTGGGACGACACCCGCTATTCTTGGGCATACCCGATGTATAAGACCATGCTAGCAAATTTTTGGATCCCCAATGAAATCAACATGAGCAACGACTTGAAGCAGTGGCCGGATCTTTCAGAGAAAGAACAAACGGCCTTCAAAAAAATTATTGGCCTGCTGGCATTTTTGGATTCCATACAGACCGATTATTCAGGAAAAGTCGCAGACTATTTGACCGACTCAAGTCTCTCTGCCTTGATGCAAGTGCTCGCCTTTCAGGAAGTTGTCCATAACCAATCTTACTCCTACGTTCTATCCACGCTCGTGGATCAAGCAGAACAGGAAAAGATTTTTGATTATTGGAAGCATGATGAAGTGATCAAAGAACGCAACACCTTTATTACCGATGGATATCAGGAATTCGCTGATAATCCTTCCTTGGACAGCTTTCTGAAGTCTATTGTTTATGATGTCGTTCTTGAAGGTCTCTTCTTCTATGCCGGTTTCGCTTTCTTCTATAACCTTGCGAGGAATCAGAAGATGGTCTCTACAAGTACGATGATCAACTACATTAACCGTGATGAACAAATCCATGTCAGCTTGTTCGGGCATATTTTTAACGAAACACTAAAAGAAAACCCGGAGTTGGATCATGAATCCTACCGGGCGTTTGTAACCGATACATTCCACCAAGCGGCTGAACTTGAAATCAAATGGGCAAACCACCTGATCGGCAACCAATTCCCAGGGATTCCAATTCAAGACCTTGAAGACTATATCCGTTATATCTCTAACAAACGATGCAGGCTCCTTGGAGCAGAAAAGCCATTCCCATCCTATAAAGAAAACCCCTTAAAATGGATCAGGGCTTACCAGGAAGTCGATGAAGGAAAGTCCGACTTTTTCGAACAAAAATCACGCCAGTACACCAAAGTATCCGAAACCAACGGCTTCGACGACCTGTAACGGATCTATAGACCAAATATCACCGATCACCCGACCAGGTCATCCATATTCTGGATGACCTGGTCTTCCTTTTTATTCAAGAAAGCGCTTTTATGTCAAGTTATCTGACATATTATCAAAAAGTGTATTGATTTTTCAGAATATTTATTTTATAGTTAGGTTTAATTACTTACTCAATATGTAAGGAAACCTAACACATTGGTAAAAGGAGGACTATAGTCATGAAAAAGGTGGAGGCAATCATCCGTCCTGAAGCATTTCAGGAATTGAGGCAGAGCCTTGACGAGCTAGGCGTGAAAGGACTGACGGTGTCCGAAGTGGCCGGATGTGGTCAACAGAAAGGTCAGGAAGGAATTTTCAGGGGAAGTCGTTTTGAAATTAAGCTCTATCCAAAGGTAAAGGTAGAAATGGTCGTGGAGAACAGTGAGTTAGGATCAGTGGTTGACGTCATTATCAATACATGCGCTACAAATGAAGTCGGGGACGGAAAGATCTTCGTTTCTACGATTGATGAAGTGTTCCGCATCCGCACAGGAGAAACTGGCAAACAAGCACTAATCTAATACTTTATTTCGAAAGGAAGAATTCATTTATGAGAAAAGTCGTTCCTTTGTTCTTATTCGCTCTCCTAGGATTCCCAGTTGTTGCGAGCGCTGAAACCGCAATATCTGCAGAAGCTGTTCTGCAATCTGTCGACATGGTCTGGGTCATGATTGCCGCTTTCTTAGTATTCTTCATGCACGCAGGGTTCGCTATGGTCGAATCCGGATTCACTCGTTCGAAAAATGCACTGAACATCTTAATGAAGAACTTCATGACGATGTCCATCGCTGCCGTCCTTTATTTTGTCGTCGGGTACGGCATTATGTTTGGTACTTCTGGCGGGGGCATCATCGGAATTGATGGCTTCCTCTTAAGCGGCCAAGAAGACCAAATCGGGTTCTTCGTGTTCCAAGCAGTGTTCGCAGCCACGTGTGCAACGATCATATCCGGGGCCGTTGCTGAACGTATGAAACTCGGCTCTTATCTTCTCCTTACTGTTGTTATGACAGGTTTCATTTATCCAGTCGTTGGTCACTGGGTTTGGGGTGGAGGATGGCTTTCCGAGCTTGGATTTGTTGATTTTGCCGGTTCAACTGTCGTCCACTTAACAGGTGCGCTCGGCGCTATTGTCACAGTCATGTTCTTAGGCCCCCGCCTCGGTAAATACAGTGGTAAGAAAGTGAATGTTATCCCAGGGCACAACATTCCTTTAGGTGCACTTGGTGTCTTCATTTTATGGTTCGGCTGGTTCGGATTTAACGGCGGAAGTACGCTTGCCGCTGACCCATCTCTTGTTCCTTCTGTTATCGCAACAACTCTATTATCTGCATCAGCAGGAATTATAAGCTCTGCCTTTTATTCTTACGCTAAGTTCAAACGCATTGACGCTTCCCTTACATTGAATGGCGCTCTTGCAGGCTTAGTGGGGATCACCGCAGGAACAGCCAACGTTTCCTTAGTTGGTGCACTAGCCATCGGTTTGATCGCAGGTATCATTTTAGTAGAAGCTGTTCAGTTTCTTGATCGAGTTGTTCGCATTGATGATCCTGTCGGTGCTATCGCTGTTCATGGAATTTGCGGCATCTGGGGCACGATCGCTGTCGGACTTTTCGCTGTCGAAGGTGGTCTCTTCTACGGTGGTGGTGCAAGCCTTCTAGGCATTCAGGCGATCGGGGTCTTATCTGTCATTGCCTGGACGATGCTGACCACAGCAGTCGTTGTCTTTATTGTCAAAAGCACTGTCGGCATCCGAGTTTCTAGACAAGAAGAAATATCCGGCCTTGATTTCTCCGAGCATGGATCTCAAGCTTACGAAACAAGCCGTGGAATTTTCAATGAGAACATCAACCCAAGTACAGGTGGCGATTTCGGAGTCGGTTTGCTCCACCGCCTAGACGGTTTGAATTCTGATTCTGAAACAAAAACACCTACCGAAACGAAGACAGCGCAATAAAATATCATTCGTGGATTCACCTTGGTTCCCCCTATTAACCCAAGGTCAATCATATAAAAAAACTCCGGCTTACCCGAGATGGTAAGCCGGAGTTTTTTAGTTCCTTCTGTCTATTTTACGAACACACGTTCTTATTTTTCGCAAAATATGGTATCCTTATAGATAGATACCGTTCTCTATTTAAAGAAAAAGATTATGATAGAAAGGGTGTGAGGCCATCGATGAGCACATATGAATCTCTTATGATCATGTTCGCGTTTGGAACGTTCATCATTACGCTCCTTGCGCTCATCATAAAAATGAACAATAAAAAATAGACCTCCACACGTAGTGAAGGCCAGAATCCATGATATGCGAACGGTATCCTGGCGACAGTTGCAGCTGTCGCCGTTTCACTTTTATTATAGCATAAATCCATAATAACTGAAGAGGAAGCTTCCGGTATTCTGCTGTTCAAGGATCGACAGGAAGATCCAAGTTCCACGTGAAACATTTCCCAGCAAGCTAATCGCTCTCAGGTACCATTCGGCGGGGCTTACTTACACCCCTCCATGCAAAAACAATCAACCACGAAAAGAGCAATGCAGAAAAGAATCCATACGGTGGAATGGTCGCAAGCATCCCTACACTACTCAAACGACCGATACTCATTCCCTTCCACAACGCACTGCCAACGATACTGAACCCCATAAGGCTCGTCAAAATCAATGCCGTCTGTACCCATGGCTTAAACTCAACCGATAACCAGAACCACCATAAGCACATCCAAACAAGTAAAAATGAAAAGATGACGACAGAAAGAATGATTGCTTCCGTTCCATACAAGAGACTGAAGAAACCAATTACGGGACTGATGAGAACCATAATAACTAAAAAACGGTAAGGTTTATCGACTTGCTTTTTCGACTTAACCTCCATCTCTTTTCGGTACCGACCAAAGAACCCGGTGATCACGGCCAATAAAAAAACAACTCCGTGAAAAAACAACGCCAAAACAATCCATTCCCGTGTCGAAAATGAGCCAAAATTTTTTATAGGTAGGCGGGAGAAGAAGAGGAAAAGACCGGCGAAGGCTAAATATAGAAAACCGGCATCGATACTTAACTCTTCCACCCTCGTCCCTTGACGCAATCGAAAACGCCAGACACCTCCCACTGCCACGGATAATGTATAAATGAACCAAATGAACCCCCATGCGGCTGCTTCCCAACTCGCCTCCATGGATAAAGACAAGACCCCTGATATAGAAAATGGGAGCAGGCATACCAGACACTGCCACAACCAATGTCCCGCTCGATCTTCCCGAAAATCTTTGACTGCTTCTTCAAGTAAAAGTGGAACAAGAACAAATAAACTGAAACCTATCGAAAATTCCAGCCATTCGATGGAAAAGGAAATTTTCCATATCAGCCATAAGAAAAATCCCGCAACAGCAAGCCAACGCCCAGGTCTTTGCATTCCATACCCCTCCGATAATCATAGAGGACCGCATCCATCCACGACCCTCCCTCTTTTTTAAAAAAGGAAAACGGTGATTTCTATCGAATACATAGATATGCTCATAAGAAATAAAACAAATTAAAAACTTATTCTCGGGGAGTGTCGTCTAAACAGATGAGGTGGGAAAAATTGATACGCAACCAACGCTCACAATCTACATATGAACCCGAAGAACATGGTGAGGAACAGCTGGAAGAGTGGATTCAAGAATACGGCCATGATTTAAAATGGCTCGCTTATTCGTATGTAAAAGATTATGCGATAGCTGAAGATATTACTCAAGAAACGTTTATTAAAGCATACCAGAAATATGCCAGTTTCAAAAAAGAATCTACGATAAAAACATGGTTATATAAAATTACCATTAACTTGTGTAAAGACCATTTAAAAAGCTCATACATGAAAAGAGTCGTTAAGAAAGGTACGGAACTATTTCGTTCCATTCCTTCAACAAAGGAGACACCGGAAGAATTCGTGCTGCAGCAAGATGAAGATGAGACCCTGCTCGCTCATGTGCTGAAGCTTGAAGATAAATACAGAGAAATCATCATTTTATATTACTTTGAAGAGTTCGACATCAATGAATTGGCGAATATGCTGAACACAAGTCCGAACACAGTGAAAACTCGTTTAAGACGCGCACGTCAACTACTGCAAGAAAGGTTAACATCGGAAGGGAGTTCCCAGAGTGAGTGATTTGATTGATCGTAAATTAAAAAAAATGGACCAGAACGTGAAATATGACCAGGTTCCATTTGATGAAAGACATATGAAGAAGATGGTCATGAAATCTTCCCACATAAAGAAACAAAAGAAATCACACGCGGGCAGGAAGTCCCTCCTCATCCCAACAGCAACCCTCCTCCTGTTTACAGGATGGCAACTCTCACAAAACCACCAGTCACCAGAAACAGCAGGTTTGCTGATGACTAAAGACACCGTACCTGAGCTGAAGACAGCAGCTGTAGAGCCACCTTCCACATTTGTTAAAGCCGATAATTCACAGAAGCACAAAACATCGATGATGGTCAGGGAAACGTACGTCATTCATGAGGATGAGCAGTTTTTCCAAACGGCAAAAAGAGTCTCACCCAAGGAGCTCGGAGAAGTCATCGGAACCATCAACCACAAAACTCCAGGCGAAGATTCTGACGCATTGGAGAGTGTGACCGCTTTTCTCCCTGAAACGAAAATTTACAGAATCAAAGGAGATGACGATGAAAATCGAATCGCCATCCGTAGCTGGAGAAGCACAGGCTTAGGAGCCGCAACCGCGAGTACACAGGGCTACTTTGTTTTTGAAAAGGTTCAGATGAACCAAAATGGAGACAGTTAACTCCTTAGACGGAGAACCACCTCTCATGGTGGATCTCCTTTTTATTTAAAAAATATGTCCGCTGAAGGTAACCATAGCATTACTCCTCTTCACGCTCTAAATAATCTTTCAACCGATCCAGTGAATGATAGATATCTTCCTTGATTTTTGGATTATAGAAAATAGCCGCCGGATGATAGAGAGGAACAACCGTATATTCTTCCTCCGTCTCCCCATACCCTCCACCCTCTTCCCTCTGTATACGGGTGCGGATGGCTTCACCAATAACATCACTAATCTTCCCCTTATCACCGGTCAGGCGCTCATAAGCGACTCCCCCAAGAGCGATAATGACCTCAGGTTTCATTTGTTCAATTTGGTAATCGAGCAGCTTGGCATGAGCATAAATTTCTTTTTGGTTTGGTTTACGGTTGGCTTTCCGCTTCCCTCCTGACCCCTTCTTGTTCGTATTCACCCATTTGTAGGGACGGCTTCTGACTACACTGGTGATGTACACATCTTGCCTTGATAAACCGAGATAGTCGAGTTGTTTGTCCAGTTCATCGCCTGCCCTTCCAATAAAGGGCTCACCTTTAACCGCCTCATTTTCACCAGGCGCCTCACCGACGATCATGACTCTGCCACGATGGTCGCCTTTCCCTAGAACGAAACCTTCCACATCATAGGGTTCTATCCTTTTTTTCGCTTCGTTCACTAAACGTTCCGGCCAATCCATCCACTTCCCTCCTCCTCTTCCTTCACTTCCTGAACCCAGTACCAAGAAACTTCAATCCACTGGATCAACCACTCCCCGACTTTTAATGGGAGAGCATGCTTATCATTTCATCTGAAACGCTATATACGTAGTGACAAAGTAGCTCACAATAATTAAGAATGAAGGAATCAGGTAATTCCATGCGCGAACATTTTTTCGTGTGATACTATAGATGATTAACAGAATGAACACGATGGACGTCACCCCTGTAATCATGTTTGCAGGGGACGATTGCTGAAGAAGATTCCCTTTGAAATAAATAAAATCTGTAATGGCAAGAATCATTAGGTTGAACGCATTACTTCCGAGTAGTGAGCTGATTCCAAGGTTAAAATTCCTAAGTTTGAGTGCCGTCCCTACACTTACAGCATCAGGTAAGGATGTACTTATGGCTACCAAAAAAGCCCCAATGAACGAGGCACCAATGCCTGTAATCACGGATATACGCTCAGCCGTAATGGTCAACACACTGCCAATAACCATAATAAGAAAAGCATATAAAATGAAGCGCCAAAGCACCTGCTTATAGGAGAAGTCTTTGTATCGTTCATTTTGTCGTTTCACTTTTCTACCTTGGTACTCTGTCCGATCATTAATAAACTTGGAACCAACAAAGTAGAGAACCACAATGACAATGGACGTATAACTAATGTGGAAGATATGGGTCGGCAGGGTCAAACTAAGACCGGCCATGACAATGAGTGTCATAAAAATCACAAGCCAGCCATATAACTTACTCTCCACAGTGGCATGCGTCAATATTTGATAGCGGCGATAGACAATGTCAAAAATCGCAAGGCCCATGATGTTGAATAAGTTGCTTCCGATCAAATTCCCAACAGCCAAGTCAGGACTGTCGATGACGATCGCCGTAACGCTTGAGGTCAATTCAGGCAGCGAGATAGCTATACCAATGATCGCTCCCATGAAAGCGGAAGATGCTCTCGTTTTTTCTTTTACCGCATCTCCAAATATCGCAAGTCTTGATGCTATGAAAAAGGTTAAAATTCCTGATATAAAAAACAGAGCAAAAATCATCCAGTCGCTCATAAAAAAACTCCTTCAACTCAACTTCAGTATGGCATTTTTCAACCATTCCCTTCCCTTCTCACCGGTAAACAGTAAATGAATGGAACCCTAGAAAAAAAACTCTTTCTCATACAAAAAGCTCAGTGCCTCGACGGCGCTGAGCTTTTGTTTCACTGGTGAACGGGTTCTGTTTCTCTCTCTTTAATCAAGTCGGCAGTCAGCTGTCCCGACAATGTTACCATCGGTACACCTCCACCCGGGTGGGTAGAGCCACCGACAAAATAGAGCCCATCATAAATTTGACTCTTGGAAGGAATCTTAAATCCACCATTGGACTTGCGGTCAGCCGCTATCCCATAAATCGATCCACCGTTTGGACCATATAAGGCCTCAAGGTCTTCAGGAGTAAAACGATACTCAAACTCAATAGAATCGCGCAGCCCTTCCATACCCATACGCTCCAACTTATCCAACACCGTTTCACGATAGGCATCCCAGTCGATTGGCTTACGCTTTTTGTTTTCAAGCGGTGGAACGTGTGTAAGAACAAAGAGATTGTCCTTTCCTTCAGGCGCTTGTGTTTCATCAGACCTTGCTGAGATTCCGATATAGATGGTCGGGTCATCCGCCGGCTTACCTTCTTCAAAGATCTGTTTGAATTCTTTTTCCGGATCTTCAGAGAATAGAAAATTATGATGCTTCAAATTCTCGAACTTGCGATCTGTACCAAGTAACAGCACAAGCCCTGATACGGTAGGATCGAATTTTTTCTCGAGAGCTTTTGTTTCTTTCTTCACTTTGGATGTTTGCGGGGCTAGCTTCCGATATGCTGGAATGACCTCAAGGTTGGAGACGACTACATCCGCTTCGTGAACCGTTCCTTCTGCCGTTTCTACACCGATGACACGATCACCATCAACAACAAATCGGTGTACCGGAGTATTCAATTCCACATCGATACGCAGCTCTTCCATAAGACGCCCCATACCCTCGGCAATCTTGTACATGCCGCCTTTAACATAATGAATGCCAAGCCCGAGCTGAACATAGACGAGCTGGTTTAAAATAGCCGGTGTAGCATATGGATTCGAGCCTACGTACATCACAAAATAGTTGAACAGCTGTTCCAGGTATTTGTTATCAAAGTGCTTGTGCGTCGCTTTCGCTACCGTATTCATCGGATCCATCTGGAATAGTTCACTCAATTTATGATGTTTCTTCAAATCTTTCAGGTCTTCAATACTATATTTATAAAAACTCTTCATACAGAGTTCATACATATCCTGACTGTAGGACAAGAAGTCTGTCAGCTTTCGATTCGGCCGTTCGGTGACCTTAGCCATCTCTTCCAGCATGTTTGGCAGGTCACTCGTTACATCCAGTTGTGTACCATCTTCAAAAAAGGTACGCCATTGAGGTTCAACACGCTCTACAGTAATGTAGTCCTCAAGACGACGATGTACACTTTCAAAAAGCTGCTCCAGCACCCAAGGCATCGTCAATATGGATGGTCCAGTATCAAACGTAAACCCTTTTCCTTCCCTGCGGTTCAGCTTTCCACCTATGTTGCTGTTCTTTTCAATGATTTTCACATCATAACCATCTGCCGACAGTCGAATTGCTGCTGACATACCACCTAAACCTGCTCCCACTACAACCGCTGTTTTCTTTTTCAATCCATCCACCTCCAAAATTAATAGACAAAAGGAATCAGCCGGTACCTCGAGCGGCACCATTTTTTGTATCGGTCCCCATGCTGCTCCACGAGCATCGCTTCTTCGAGCTTAATTCTATGTAGTAATGCGATTGTCATGAAAATTCCACATATGAGGGCTGCATACAGGTTACCAAGTCCTGAACAAAACCCAATAATGATGAATAAAAGCCCCGTATAAAGAGGGTGTCTGAGTAAACGATAAGGACCACTACTCACGAGGCGGTCTCCTTCTTGAACGGAGACGTTGCGCGTAAATTGATCTTTCAGATGGAGAATCCCCCAATATCTCAGGCCTACTCCAATGGCGTACACCACCAATCCTATCCACCAGATTCCTCGATGATGAATAATCCCAATGTTCCATTCCTGCATAAAGAGAGAAAATACGAGCGTCACGACCACGGCCGCGAGGATCAGCAGAAAAGAGCGGCGTTCATGAGAACCGCTTTCTCCCGTCCGATCATTTCTGAATATAAAAAACTCTGCCAGCCAAAAGGCCGTCACTACTAAAAACAATCCATCAAACAGGGTCATGGAGCACCCATCCTCTCTGGATACTATCTTCCATTGTTCCCTTTACAACCTGCGGATAAACCGCAGCTATACACTCATTCCCAAACATTCCACCCTCTCCTCTTCCTCGCATAATTGTTCCATTTCCATTACAATAGCAACAATAATGAAGAAAGGGGTGAAAGGAGTTGGACATATTTTATAGTGTTTTTATCATTTCCGCTGTCATCGCCACGTTTTTCGTGATCTTCAAAAAAATTACGAAGGCCACATATTGGACCATGGCGATTGTAGGCGTCTTATACATAACCATTCTATTATTGAGTTTTTTCTATGATTTCCCTTAAAGATTCTTGTTTTGTTTATTGATGGCTTCACGGATATGATAGAGTTCCGCGTACATGGCCGTCGCATAAACACTGATGATACTCAAGAACATAGAAAGGACGAAAACGGATCCATCAAGACCGAATCCCAGAACAGACGAAAATCCGATGATGGCCCCAATAATGACACCGATCCCTGTTAGAAAGATTATTTTTTGTAATGTTACTGAATAAAACATCGTATCACCTCTTCCAAATGATCTATCTGTTACTATACCCATCAGAGGCCCCGGATACACGTCACCCCTCTCCTATTCTTTGTTACTAATATTCTTCTTTCTCATACGAAACCCTTTGTGTCCATACAACAAATCCATTTGCTTCCCATAAAAAATCCGACTGCTTCAAAAGGCAGCCGGACACTTCAGCATTTTATTCCCTCCCCTTTCACAAACGCTCCCTATTC
>NZ_BJYD01000032.1 GCF_007991335.1 Halobacillus faecis
AAATGTCTTGCCCGCCGCTTTGTCAGCGACTTTATCAGTTTATCACTTTCAATTGTTTGTGTCAACAACTTTTTTGTGATGTTTTTTTCTGTGTCGTTTTGGCGACAAGTAATAATTTATCATGTCTGCCTTGCAGTGTCAACAACTTTTTTCGAAAGAAATTCTGTTGTTTCGCTGCGTTGTTTTGTTTTCCGACAACGTTTAATAATATATCACAGACTAAAAAAGAAATGCAATGCCTTTTTTGAAATTCTTTTTAAAAAGTTGGTTCAATAAGCAAATATGCATATGAAAAGCCCTGATCAACATTCAGGGCTTAATTTTTGACCTATAGCATTATTGATAAGCTGAAATGATTATAGCATTAATTTTGCTTCTTCTTCCTGGGCATATACTGTAGACATTCTTCTCTGGTTGCAAATCTGCGGAAGATTTGAAAAAGAACATCATACCTTTCTTCCATCGCTTTTTTCAGTCCTTGGTCGATTCTGTGGTCTCCGAGGTCAAACGTGATTTCTTCCATTTCTCTCTTTAGCAAGTATTCAATTTCACGACGTTCCTGTTCATTAATCATTAAACCATGCACCTTAAAGGACCTCCCTTGAACAACTCTCTATATTTTTACCCTAAATCTTGTGTTTTTAGCATAGGTTGTCCTTTTTTTCATATGTATAGAACATATTGGAAGGAAGGTGAACCGTGCAATGAGTTTCTACTCTTGGAAAGCTGAGCGGGTGAAACGCTATGGCGTGGTGGTGGCTTTGGCATTTTTTTGTGCCCTCTTCTTGTGGATCGGACAATGGAGTCAACTCCCCGTTTTTTCTAATGAAGGATCGCCCCGTGCGTTAACACAAGGAAGTGATAAAAACCCGAACGTTGCACTGACATTTAATATAAGCTGGGGAACAGAGAAGGTCCACGATGTGTTGAAACAGCTAGAGGCAAACAAGGCCCAGGCAACTTTTTTCGTAAGTGGAGAATGGGCGGAGCGTCACCCCGATATTATTAAGACGATTCATGAGGGAAAGCACGAAATTGGAATGATGGGTTATAAATACGAAAGTTACCTTGAACAGAAACCTGCACAAGTACAGCAAGACTTGAACAATGCAAAAGAAGCATTTGGGAAATTAGGGTTTGAAGAGATCAAATGGATCCGACCTCCTCATGGTCATATGGATAAAGAGGTCTTAAAAATCATTGAAAACGAGGGATTGCAAGCGGTGCAATGGAGTATCAACCCTAGAGACTGGGAGAATCCAGGAACCAATACCATCATAGATACCGTCCTAAATGAGGGTTCTGAAGGAGATATCATTTTGATGCACGCTTCTGACTCAGTAAAGCAGACAGCGAAAGCACTTGAGGTCATCTTACCCGGTTTGAAACAAAAAGGACTGAAATTTGTAAGTATTACAGAGCTGGTTAGTGGCACAGAATCAGAAACCACTCAAATTGAATAATGCTTAAAAAACAACCACCGCTTTTTTTGGCGGTGGTTGTTTTTTAAGCAGCTTTTTCAGATGGTTTTGTTATACGGTGGAGTAAAATGAGTTGATAGGCATTACAGATAAACAAAGGAATAATCATCAACCACACATAATCACTCCCCTGAGCCCTTAAAGCAGGGACCCATTCTACACTCGTGACTACGACCATAAAGAACAGTGCAGGAAGAAACGCGTGCCACTTCGTTTCCTTTGCTTTTATGTAAGCAACGACCATGGATAGACCAAGCAGACCTATGGCTGTCCATAAAAATGGCCAGATCGATGCGCCTTCTGCTGCTTGATATCTAAAGTACACAAGATCAAATAGTGTAAAGGCGATTAAGAAGATCTGGACAGGTACCCACAATGAACGGAAAATTCCCTTCCCGAACTGATTGACTGTCAGGTAGGCGAAGAAACCCATCTGACTAATGATACTGAATATAAATCCAAGGCCCGCAAAAAATAACAATAAGCCAAAGAGCTCAAAGAGTTGAAACGGCTTCAGCACTTCAGCATAAGAATCATATTTAAAAACAAAACTGATGATCAACGTTGTCAAACCGCCAATCCATAAGGTCGTTAAAAACAACCTGACCCATTTACGACTATTCACGGAATTTCCCCCTATATATACAAAAGACTTTTCCACCGTATTTTACCACGAAGTCGAGCTTTTTTCCTCCAGTCTTCGTATAAAATCTGCCGAATCGCAGATAGTAAACGTAAGGAGAACTTAAGAAAGGGGACATGCAAAATGTCCAAACTCCGATTCTTATGTCCCGTCCTGCTCCTTGTACTACTGGCTGCTTGCAGCGGCGCATCCAGTGCAAGTGAACAGACGGATTATGATACAACGAAAAAGATGATCGTTGATATTCTGAAATCGGACGACGGGAAGAAAGCAATGACTGAAGTCCTTTCTGATGAGAAAATGCAGCAACAGATGGCCCTTGAGTCAGAAGTTGTATCGCAGGCAGTCCAAAAGACACTGGTATCTGAAGAAGGAAAAGCTTTTTGGAGTAAATTGTTCTCCGATCCGAAGTTCGTCCAAGAGTTCAGCAAAGTCCTTGAAGATCAGCAGAAAAAGCTGATGAAAGGGTTAATGAAAGATGCCGAGTACCAAAAATTGATGATTGAGCTTTATAAAAACCCTGAAATGATGAAGGAAATGGTTACCGTCATGGAAGGGCAGCAATTCCGTGCGCATCTGCAAAAAACAATTGAAGAGACATTGAACAGCCCTGTTTTCCAAGCGAAAATGAGTGAGACCTTATTGAAAGCAGCGGAAAAAATGCAGAGTGGTGGCGGAGAGAAATCTGATTCTTCCGGTGAAGGTGGAGGAAGTAGCAGCGAAGAACAATCTGGCGGTGGCAGCAGTGGTGAAGGCGAAAAAAGTCAGTAAGGTTGACCACAAGTCAAAAAAACACGCACTTCTTTGAGAAGTGCGTGTTTTAGTATTAATACTTATCGATTACTTTTGCAGCCATATTACGGTAAATAACACCGATTGGATGATCTGCCTGATAGACGGATGGTGCGAAAACGTCCTCTTCTTCATACGGCTGTTGAAGCGGCACATGTCCAAGTACTCCTGTCTGCAGAGTTTCTGCGAGCTTCACGCCGCCTCCTCGACCGAAGACGAACTCTTTGTTCCCTGTCTCTCTACTTTCAAAATAAGCCATGTTTTCAACGACACCAAGAATTTCATGTTCCGTTTTCAGCGCCATTTGCCCAGCACGTGCAGCTACAAAAGCGGCCGTTGGGTGCGGAGTCGTGACGATGATTTCTTTAGAAGACGGAAGCATCGTGTGTACATCCAATGCCACATCCCCTGTTCCTGGCGGCAGATCAAGAAGCAGATAATCGAGGTCGCCCCATTCTACTTCTTTGAAAAAGCTCGTCAGCATTTTACCGAGCATAGGTCCACGCCAAATAATCGGAGAGTTATCTTCCACAAAGAAGCCCATCGATACGAGCTTGACCCCGAAACGTTCGACAGGAATGATCTTTTCCCCGCGAACGACTGGTCTTTCTTCCACACCCATCATATCCGGCACACTGAACCCATAAATATCTGCGTCGATAATTCCGACTTTCTTACCTAAACGTGTTAAAGCTACAGCAAGGTTGACCGTGACTGTAGATTTTCCTACGCCGCCCTTACCACTCGCAATGGAGATGAATTTCGTCCCTGAATTTCCACCTAGGAGAGAAGCTTCTTGCTCCTGCTCCGCTTCTGGTTGGAACCTTTGGATCACTTCATCTGGAAGCTGATCGAAACGTAAGCCGACCGTTGCCGCTCCACCGCTTTTCAGCGCATTGACAATTGTCTGCTGCAATTCCATTTGTTCAGCCGTGTTTGTCTTTCCGATCAAGATCTTTACGCTGACGTGATTTTTTTCTTCCTTGATTTTTATCTCTTCAACTCCACCGGTTTCTTCCAACGTTTTATGTAAAAACGGGTCTTCGATTGAATGGAGGATTTCTAGTACTTTTCCTTCTGTCAACAAGCCGGTTCACCATCCTTAGAAATATGTTTCACTATGGCTAGTATAACATATATGAAACGCTTTCTAAGTGATTTGCTTCAATCAGTCTTCAGAAGGCCGCTCTCTTTCTGTGACATAGCGGAGCACTCCTTGATAGATGGACGCTGACATTTTTCTTTGGTAGTCATTATCCTTTAACAATTCTCGCTCCCCTGGGTTTGATAAAAATCCGGCTTCCACTAAAACCCCCGGGGCTTTCGCGTGCTTTAGAATATAGATACTGGACAAACCAAAAGCTCCACGATCCGTGTTCCCTATATTCTCTTTGATTTCAGATTGAATAAACTTGGCCAAAGTTTTACTTTCTTCATTCTTTGGATAATAAAAGGTCTGGGCCCCACTCCATTTTTCAGAGGGAATTGCATTCAAATGTAAACTGATGTATAAATCCGCTTCTTTTTCTTCGATGTACTGTACCCTGTTCCTGACATCTTCCGCCTGCCTGCGCCGCGCTCTTTCCGCTTCATCTGATGCAAGGTCATTGTCATCATCACGTGTGAGATACACGAGTGCTCCTCCTTGCTGCAAATAATCACGAAGGTACTCAGCCATTTGCAAAGTAATAACTTTCTCTTCCGTACCATCTTTGCCAGAAGCACCAGCATCAGGCCCTCCATGCCCTGGGTCCAGTACAATCACTTTCCCGGACAGGGGAGACGACCATACCGTCCACGCATCCTTCGCTTCCTGAATCGGATAGGACACAGCGCACACCAGTACAATGATCCCTGCTAACCATAAAAATGTCTTCAGCCTAGGTTTTCGCATGCCTCACACTCCCTTATACTCCTCCCTTTTTCACTATATGGGACAAGGTGGACAAATATGAGAAAGCATGAGGAAGCTTTTTTCAGCAAGGGGAAGGGACTCGCAAACCCCGCTTTCATTTCATTTCAGACAAGCAGCCTGATGCGGTTTTTTGAAGGGTCTATGGTGTAAATCACCCTTTCATGTTCAGCGACATCACCCCCCATTCGTCGAATTCTATCCATCGCTTCTTTCCTAGAGTGGTCATGAGGAAAATGAATATCAAACCATTTCAACCCTGCTTCCTGACCCCCTGCAGGCGGGGCATCGGCACCCTTCCATGTGTTGAGGCCGATATGGTGATGATAGTTAGCCGTTGATATAAACAAGGCCTCATCGCCGAGCCTGCTTACTACATCGAATCCTAAACCTTCACAATAAAATTGCTTCGCTTTTTCAAGATCAGCGACATGAAGATGTATATGTCCCATCACCGTCCGATCCGGAACCCCCATCCACCCAGTGTTGGTTTCAAAGCGGAACAATACCTCAAAATCCAATGGGTCAACAGTCATCTTCACCTCACTCCCGGACCATTCCCATAATGACGAGGGACGATCGATATAGACTTCCATGCCATTACCATCAGGATCAGCAAAGTAGATCGCTTCACTAACGAGATGATCTGCGGATGCTACCTGGATGTTATTCCTGATCAAGTGTTTGACCAAATCGGCAAGGTCTGCCTTTTCCGGCAAAAGGAGAGCAAAGTGATACAGTCCTGTTGCTTTTCTGTTTGGGGGGTTAACATCCTTATCCTCCTCAAGGACGAGAAGCGGCTTTTCTTCCCCTGCACTTAAGTAAACAGTATCACTGGAGCGCTTCCATATCTGAAAACCGATGATGCTTGAGTAAAACTCCAACGATCGTTTCATGTCCACGACTTTTAAAGTGACCTGTGTGACATGGGTGTTTTCTTTTTCATGAAAAAGCATGTGAACCCCTCCATACGGATATCTTTCCCTCAGTATATCGGAATAGGAAACCTACAGGTATTCATATGCTTTTAAGCATGCCTGACCCCGGTTTTGCTTTCATTGGTGCCAGGCACCTGTCCGCGAGATTCAGTGCCTGGCACCAATGAAAGCAACCAGTTTATAGCATGGCATACTCGATGGAGACCACGCTGAGCAAAGAACATAAAAAAAGACTCCCAACCGAGTCGGTTGAGAGTCTTTTGTATAAGCATCGATTAACGCTTGGAGAATTGTGGAGCGCGACGTGCACCTTTAAGACCGTATTTCTTACGCTCTTTCATACGTGCGTCACGAGTCAATAGACCAGCGCGCTTCAATGGTGTACGGTATTCAGGATCCGCTTGTAACAATGCACGAGCGATTCCGTGACGGATTGCACCAGCTTGTCCTGTGAATCCACCGCCATCTACGTTTACATATACATCATAGTTACCTTCAGTTTCTGTAACAGCTAGAGGCTGTTTCAGAATCATACGAAGAGTTTCATATGGGAAAAAGTCTTCAGCATCACGTTTGTTTACTACTACACGACCAGTTCCTGGAACAAGACGTACACGAGCTGTTGAGCTCTTACGACGACCAGTACCTGAGTATTGTACTTGTGCCACTAAGATTACCTCCTTTGATTATCCGCGAAGTTCGTAAACTTCTGGTTTTTGTGCTTCATGCTTGTGGTCCGCACCAGCGTAAACATGAAGTTTCTTGCCCATCTTACGTCCAAGACTTCCTTTTGGAAGCATACCTTTAACAGCAAGCTCTAGCATTTGCTCAGGGTATTTCGTACGCATTTCGTTAGCCGTACGGGATTTCAAACCACCTACGTGGTTAGAGTGACGATAATAGATCTTATCGTTGATTTTGTTACCTGTAAGTTGGATCTCACCTGCATTGATGATGATGACGTGGTCACCTGTGTCAACGTGTGGTGTGTATGTTGGTTTATTTTTACCGCGAAGGATCGCAGCAACTTCGCTCGCTAAACGGCCGAGTGTTTGCCCTGCAGCATCCACAACATACCATTTACGTTCAACGTTGTTTTCATTTGCCATGAAAGTTGTGCGCATATCGGTTTCCCTCCTGAAATGTTTGATTTCTCATAGACTTCGTTACTACTTTATCATTTATCTCAAATACGATTAGTTTTCCGGGGCTAACCGTGGTACAGAAATAAAATGCCATAGAATATAATATAACACCTTGTAACTATATGTCAAGGGCATGCACACCTGGATTCGTTGTTTTTTTAAAAAGGCGTACATCTTTTTTTGGGTAGAATCCTCCTAGTAGAATACTTCCCATAAGAATAACCCTTGCGGTGGTGCCGTTTTCCCTGCTTCGTTACGGTTCTTCGCTTCGATGATCCTCTTAACATCTTCGGGCTTACGTTCGTGTCTGCCGATTTCCAACAAAGTTCCCACAAGAATCCGGACCATATTGTAGAGAAAACCTGAACCTCGGAAGACAAACACAAGGCTACTTCCCTCTTTTGTGACCTCGGCATGATGAATCGTCCGAACCTTGGTCCCTTTGATGTCTGTCTTTGGTGAGCAAAAAGAAGTGAAGTCATGCTCTCCCTTTAGATACCTGCACGCTTCCTGCATCCTTTCGACATCAAGTTCTGCCCGGACATGGTGCGTATAATGACGGCGGAAGAGATCGGGCTCATGAGCCTCATGCACATAATAGCGGTACTCTTTTCCCTTTGCATCATACCTTGCATGAAATTCTTCAGAAACCTGGTCCGCAGAAACGACTTGAATATCATCAGGAAGAAGCGAGCCTAACGCTCTTTTCCAATTAGCCATAGGAATGTGCAGGGGGGTATCGAAGTGGATCACCTGACCGAGCGCATGAACACGTGCATCCGTCCGTCCAGAAGCGACCACTTTTACCTGGTCCCCTTTATGCATTTTCCTTAATGCTTTTTCAAGCTCTGCCTGAATGGTGTTTCCATTGGGCTGAACTTGATAGCCGGCGTAATTCGTCCCATCATAACGGATGACCACACGAATTCTTTTCATAAAAAGTTCCTCCCCGTCAGCTTCTCGTCATGAATAGGGCGATGACTAATAGACCGAACAGGACATACAAAGAAATATCAAGCTTCGATATCCTCAGTTCCCTGAGCTTTGTACGACCTTCCCCTCCTTGATAACCACGTGCTTCCATGGCCATAGCAAGCTCCTCCGCGCGTTTGAAGGCGCTCACGAACAACGGGACTAAGAGAGGGACAATCGCCTTCACACGGTCCTTTAACGCGCCTGTGCGGAAATCTACCCCTCTGGAGGCCTGGGCTTTGGAAATCTTCTCTGTCTCCTGCATCAATGTTGGGATGAAGCGGAGAGAGATCGACATCATCAACGCCAGTTCATGGACAGGGAACTTCACTTTTTTCAAGGGGCCTAACAACTCCTCGATGGCATCTGTAATTTCAATCGGCGTTGTTGTCAATGTTAGCAGCGAGGTCACAAGGATCAGCAGGAAGAACCGTAATGAAATAGCTCCCCCCTGGACAAGACCTTCTCTGTAGACATCCCAACCCAATATAGAAAACATGACGTCTCCTTCCCTCGTGACAATCAAGTGGAGAAGGAACGTAAACACAATAAGGAACCATACCGGTTTCAAACCTTTCATGATGTACCGGAATGGCACCCGGGAAAGCAACGCACTTCCAACAGCAAAGAGTGCAAGTACCCCGTAGCTCATAACAGAGTTAGCAAAAAATACGATCACAACATAAAAGAAAATGATAGCGATTTTTGAACGAGGGTCAAGGCGGTGGATCACGGAATCTGTCGGTATATATTGGCCGATAATCAAAGAACTACTCATGATCGCTGCCCCCTCTCACTTTGCGGGCTAATTCTTTTGCTAACTCAGCTATGGTCTGTCCTTTATATTCAAGTTCAATCCCATACTCTTTCTCCGCTTTACTCAAGAAAGCAATGACTTCCGGAACATCCAACTGTACATTTTCAAGTTCTTCCTTCTGGCGAAAGATCTCCAATGGTGTCCCTTCTTTGTAAAGTTCCCCTTGGTTCATAATTAAAATATAATCCGCATAGGCAAGGGCATCTTCCATACTGTGAGTGACTAAGATGGTCGTCAGTCCCTTTTCATGATGAAGGTCATGAAACATGTCCATCACTTCTCTCTGCCCGCTAGGATCCAGGCCTGCGGTCGGTTCATCCAAAACAAGAACCTTGGGATCCATCGCCAGCACCCCTGATATAGCTACCCGGCGCATCTGGCCACCACTCAAGTCGAATGGTGAACGTTCGAGCAAATCTTCAGGCAGCTTTGTCGCTTTAACCGCAGCTTTCGTACGTCTCTCAATTTCTTCTTGGGGAACCCCGAAATTTTGCGGACCGAAGGCAATGTCTTTGGCGACTGTTTCTTCAAACAATTGATGCTCAGGATATTGAAAAACAACCCCGACTTTTTCACGCAGGTCTCTCAGGTTCTTGTTTTTCACTCCAGCCTCAATAGAATAATCACCCAGTTGTATTTTTCCTTCGGTTGGCTGCAGCAGTCCGTTTAAGTGCTGGATCAATGTCGACTTTCCTGAACCTGTGTGGCCGATGACAGCTACAAAAGATCCAGATTCTATCGCAAACGTCAAATCATTCAGTGCTTTGTGTTCGAATGGGCTGTTCGGTTGATAGGTATAGCTTACGTGGTCAAACGAGATGTGCATAAGTCCTCCAACAACTCCTGGTGATTGAGTGGCTCACGAGATAGGCTTAAACCTTCTTCTTTAAGGTGATCAGCCATTTTACTTACAAACGGAGTATCCAAGCCAATTTCAGTCAACTGTTCTTTTCTTGAGAATACGTCTCTGGGTGGCCCTTCCATCCAAACCTCTCCACCATTCATGACGATCACTCTTGAAGCCATCGTCACTTCTTGAAGGTCATGGGTGATGGTCACTAATGAAAGATCTCTTTCCCGCTGGACGTCGCTTACGGTCTGCATGATTTCTTTTCTACCCTTTGGATCAAGCATGGCGGTTGCTTCATCAAGAATAATGAATTCAGGTGATACAGCTAGGACGCTGGCGATTGCAACCCGCTGTTTTTGACCTCCGGATAATCGGTGGGGTTCATGTCTCTCGTATGCTTCCATACGGACAGAGTCCAGGCTTTCTTTGATGCGCTCAACCATAAGTTCCCGGGGCATGCCGTGGTTTTCCATTCCGAACGCAACGTCATCTCTAACCGTGGTCCCTACAAACTGGTTATCAGGATTTTGAAAAACCATCCCGACCTGTTTTCTGACTTCCCACACCGTCTCAGGTGTCACCTTCATTCCATCGACAATAATTTCCCCTTCCTGAGGAAACAAAAGTCCATTCATTAATTTAGCAATCGTCGACTTGCCTGAACCATTGTGACCGATGATGGCTACCCACTCGTCCGGACCTATGGTAAAGCTCACGTCCTTTAATACCCAGGGCATGTCTTCCTGGTATTTAAAAGACACATGACGAAACTCGACTTGTCTCTCTCCCATCTGTGTTCCTCCTCTGCTCATCTGACTATTTCCCAGGAAATATGACATCATTTCCTATCAACCGAAGGATGGGTCATCTAAAGATCGACGCCATCCACATGGTATTTCCATCGATTTGGATATAAAAAAAGGGCTGGATGTAACCTCGCGATGAGATTCAGTCCTGCCCTTTAACCCTCATGCTATTCATTAAACTAGTTCAATGATCGCCATTTTCGCTCCATCACCTTTACGCTCGCCTAGCTTAAGTACGCGAGTGTAACCACCTTGACGGTCTTCATAGCGTGGGCCGATGTCAGAGAATAGCTTTTGCAAAGCTGTTTGCTCTCCTTCTTCGTCCGCTTGCGCATTGTAAAGGAATGATTCAGCTTGACGACGGGCATGTAGATCGCCGCGTTTCCCTAGTGTAATCATTTTTTCTACAACAGATTTAAGCTCTTTCGCTTTAGCTTCTGTTGTTTCCAAACGTTCGTGAATGATCAAGTCTGTCGCTAAGTTACGAAGTAGCGCCATACGTTGATCCGTTGTACGTCCTAGTTTTCTAGCCATTGATAATCCCTCCCTTATCTGAATCTCTTAGATGTGTTCTATCAATCAATCGTCTTTTCTTAGACCTAATCCAAGTTCGTCCAACTTGTGCTTCACTTCTTCAAGTGACTTGCGACCAAGGTTACGTACCTTCATCATGTCTTCTTCCGACTTATTCGCAAGTTCCTGCACTGTATTAATGCCAGCGCGTTTCAAGCAGTTGTAAGAACGTACAGATAGATCAAGTTCTTCGATCGTCATTTCTAGAACTTTTTCTTTTTGGTCCTCTTCTTTTTCAACCATGATTTCAGCTTTTTGAGCTTCATCTGTAAGGCCTACAAAGATATTGAGGTGTTCCATATAGATTTTAGCCCCAAGAGAGATCGCTTCTTCCGGACGAATGCTGCCATCCGTCCATACATCCAACGTCAACTTATCAAAGTTAGATGTTTGACCGATTCTAGTGTTCTCTACTTGATACGTTACACGGGATACCGGTGTAAAAATAGAGTCAACTGGAATAACGCCAATTGGTTGATCCTCATGGTTGTTTCCTTCAGCCGGACGATATCCTCGGCCGCGTTCTGCTGTAATACGTGCACGGAAGCTGGAGTTGCTATCTAATGTCGCGATGTGAAGATCTGGATTAAGAACTTCTACATCACTGTCGTGCGTAATGTCAGCCGCTGTAACTTTTCCTTCACCCTGTACATCAATCTCCAAAGTCTTCTCTTCGTCGGAATAAACCTTCAAAGCTAGTTTCTTCAGATTAAGAATGACTGTGGTTACGTCTTCGACGACACCTTCAATGGTTGAGAACTCATGAAGGACCCCGTCAATTTGAACTGATGTGACAGCAGAGCCGGGAAGTGAGGATAATAGGATACGACGCAAGGAGTTCCCTAGAGTTGTACCATACCCACGCTCAAGCGGTTCTACGACGAACTTACCAAAAGTAGACTCATCGCTGATCTCGACCGTTTCAATCTTTGGCTTTTCAATTTCGATCATTTACACTAAACCCTCCTTCAAAACGTCGAAACCCCGGTTAGACAATAGGTCTAACCGAAATTCCTCAGGTAGGCAGTCCCGATAAAAAGACAACTGCATATTTTCTCTGTCTACGGCGGTGATGATATAAAAGCTATCATAACCCATTATAGACAGGGTGACAAATTCTATTCAGAACTATTATACGCGACGACGTTTTGGTGGGCGGCAACCATTGTGTGGTACTGGAGTTACGTCACGGATTGCCGTAATTTCAAGACCTGCTGCTTGTAGAGAGCGGATTGCTGCTTCACGACCAGCGCCAGGGCCTTTAACTGTTACTTCAAGAGTTTTCATACCGTTGTCCATAGCGTCTTTCGCTGCAGCTTCAGAAGCCATTTGAGCAGCGAATGGAGTAGATTTACGGGAACCTTTGAAACCAAGGGATCCGGCACTGCTCCATGCGATAACGTTACCTTGAACATCAGTGATCGTTACGATTGTGTTGTTGAAAGTAGAGCGGATGTGTGCCACACCGGTCTCTATATTCTTTTTCACGCGACGTTTACGACTACGAGTGTTTCCTTTACGTGCCATATAGTTAGCTTACCTCCTTTGTGTTGCTTATTATTTACGTTTGTTAGCCACGGTACGACGTGGGCCTTTACGTGTACGAGAGTTGTTTTTCGTCTTCTGTCCGCGAAGTGGAAGTCCACGACGGTGACGGATTCCGCGATAAGAACCGATCTCAATCAAACGCTTGATGTTAAGAGAGTTCTCACGACGAAGGTCACCTTCCGTGTTGTGTTGTTCCACTGCTTTACGGATTTTACCTAGTTCGTCTTCTGTAAGATCGCGAACGCGAGTGCTTTCAGAAACGCCAGCTTCAGCTAGTACGTCTTTGGCAAGGGATTTACCGATACCGTAAACGTAAGTTAGGGATACGACTACTCGCTTGTCACGAGGAATATCTACACCTGCAATACGTGCCATAAGTTACGTGCACCTCCTTCAGTTTTAGCCTTGTTTTTGTTTATGCTTAGGGTTTTCACAGATAACCATGACTTTACCTTTACGTTTGATGACTTTGCATTTTTCGCAAATTGGTTTTACAGAAGGCCTTACCTTCATCATCCATACCTCCTTTAAGATCGGAGTTTTATTTATAACGGTACGTAATACGTCCTTTAGTTAAGTCATAAGGGGAAAGTTCTACCGTTACCTTGTCTCCTGGTAAGATTCGAATGAAGTGCATGCGAATTTTACCGGAAACGTGAGCTAAAACGGAGTGACCGTTCTCGAGTTCAACCTTGAACTGTGCGTTCGGTAAGGTTTCAACGACGGTCCCTTCTACTTCAATTACATCGTCTTTCGCCATCGAGTTGATCTCCCTTCTTCAAATCAGTCACTGCTTCATTGACATATTTTGATACGGCAAATCGAAGCTTGCCATTTGTGACACGACCAGTTTCCAGAAGGCTGTCCTGGACTTCCGGAGAGATGAAATCCATAAGCTCAACATGTTGCAAATTCTTTTTCTTTGGTCGATCATACTTACGTTTCTCTCCGTCGGCAAGCAGCACAAAGCGGCCATCCAGTACATCGATTACTACCGCGTACTGTCCTGCCTCACGCCCCTGCACAATACGAACAATTTGACCTATTCGCGGACTCGACTCAGATTCGTTCAAAAACGATCACCTTCATTTAGGATTTTGTAAGGATTTCATATCCTTCATCCGTAATTGCTATCGTGTGCTCAAAGTGAGCGCACTTTTTACCATCTTGAGTGACTACCGTCCAATGATCTCCGAGCGTTTTTACGTAACGAGAGCCTGCGTTCACCATCGGTTCTACAGCCAATACCATACCAGGTTTTAGGCGTGGACCTTTGTTTGGCGGGCCGTAATGAGGAATTTGAGGGTCCTCATGCAGCTCCTGCCCTACTCCGTGTCCCACATACTCTCTTACGATTGAAAAGCCTTCAGGCTCAACAAAGCTCTGGATTGCATGGGATATATTTGAAAGGCGTACACCTGGTTTTGCTTCATCAAGTCCTTTAAACAATGATTGCTCAGTAACTTTCAACAATTCCATGGTTTCGTCATCTACGGTACCGACCGGATACGTCCAGGCCGAATCTCCGTGATAACCTTTATATTTGGCACCAATATCGATGCTGATGATATCACCTTCGTTCAACACCCTGTCTCCAGGAATGCCATGAACGAGTTCTTCGTTGACAGATGCACAGATACTTCCACGGAATCCATTATAACCTTTAAAAGATGGGATTGCATCCATACTGCGTATGAATTCATCTGCAATCTTATCCAATTCCCCGGTTGTTATACCTGGTTGGATCTTTTGTTCCAACTTTTGGTGCGTCAAGGCGACGATCCGCCCTGCTTCTCGCATAATATCTAATTCCCGTGAAGTCTTACAAATAATCATTCAGCCAGTTCTCCCAGCTTTTGATCGATGTCTTGGAATACTTCGTTGATATCTTTGTCACCTTCGAATGATACCAAGTACCCTTTCTCTTGGTAGAAATCAAGCAGAGGTTGTGATTGCTCAACATTGACCTCCAGGCGCTTTCTTACGGTGTCAGGCTGATCGTCTTCGCGCTGAATCAACTCAGAGCCATCGTGATCACATTTGCCGTCTTCTTTCGGTGGGTTGAAGACCACGTGATAGGTAGCACCGCACGTCGGGCAGATGCGTCGTCCAGTAAGACGCTCGATGAGTTGCTCCTTAGGAACATCAATATGAAGAACATAGTCCAAGGACTCTTCCATATCAGTCAAGAGGTTCTCAAGGGCTTCTGCTTGGGCGATTGTCCTTGGGAAACCATCTAACAAGAATCCTTTTTGACAATCGGGTTTACTTAGACGCTCACGAACGATTCCGATGGTCACTTCATCGGGAACCAATTCGCCTTTGTCCATATAGGATTTGGCTTCTTTGCCCAGTGCTGTTCCTTCTTTGATAGCTAATCGGAACATATCTCCAGTTGAGATATGAGGGATGTCATATTTTTCGACTATCTTCTCAGCCTGAGTACCTTTACCGGCACCAGGGAGACCCATCAGAATTAAATTCAACGTGTTCCCCTCGCTCTCATTTATTCATTAGCTTTCACACTAATTATTTAATGAATCCTTGATAATGGCGTTTTACAAGCTGACTTTCCAGCTGCTTCATAATCTGAAGGGCAACCCCTACAACGATTAGAAGACCGGTTCCTCCGATTTGAATACTTGGCGGCAACTGCGCAGCAGAGCCCAAGATGATCGGTAGGATAGAGACAGCTGCAAGGAAGATGGATCCTACGAACGTTAATCGGTACATCACACGAGTCAAGTACGTTTCCGTATTAGCTCCAGGACGTATCCCCGGGATATACCCGCCTTGCTTCTTCAAGTTTTCAGCCATTTGTTCCGGATTGACCTGAACAAAGGTATAGAAATAAGTGAAGGCAATGATCAACGCAACATAGATAATCATTCCAGGCCAGTTTTGATAATCAAATATATATTGAATGACGGAGGCGACTTCACTGTTCTCAAAAAGACCAGCGACGGTTCTTGGTGCGATAATGAAAGATATCGCAAAGATGACCGGGATGACTCCTGCAGCATTCACTTTTAGTGGTAAGTGAGTGGAATGCCCACCTACTGGCGAACGGTTAACCAAACGCTTTGCATATTGAATAGGAATTTTACGAAGGGCTTGTTGGATGAAGATGACTCCCACAACCACCGCAATAATAACAAGTACAATCAGAGCGATGATGACCAAGTTAATGAACAACTCTTCTCCGGCACCGGAGATGTATTGATCATACAACTGGTTCACACCGGTCGGGATTGCAGCAACAATTCCTGCAAAGATTAGAATGGATATACCATTTCCAACGCCGTGTTCAGTGATTTGCTCACCAAGCCACATTAGAAACGCTGTACCGCCTGTCAAGACAAGAGCAATGATTAAGAATTTCGCAAACCCTGGATCAGCGATCAATTGACCACCCGCCAGAGCGTTAAAACCTATAGACATGCCGATGGCTTGAATGAAAGCGAGCACGATCGTTCCATAGCGGGTAAACTGAGCTAATTTTCGACGGCCGACTTCACCTTGCTTCTTCCATTCCGCAAACTTAGGAACGACGTCCATCTGCAACAATTGCATGATGATGGAGGCAGTAATGTAGGGCATGATCCCCATAGCGAAGATGGAGAAGTTTTGCAATGCCCCGCCTCCGAATGTGTTCAGGAAACCGAACGCATTCTGTTCATCCATGAAATTGATGGCTTCTCTATTTGTAAAAGGAACCGGGATGAATGTTCCCAGGCGAAAAACAATGAGCATCAACAAAGTGAAAATAATCTTCCGTCGAATATCACCCACGCGCATAAAATTGGAGATTGTCCGGAACATTAAATCACCTCAGTTTGACCGCCCGCTGCTTCAATTGCTTCTTTCGCGGAAGCAGAGAACTTGTGAGCTTTCACTGTAAGTTTCTTTTCGATTGAACCTTTAGCTAGTACTTTGATTCCGGCTTTTTGGTTGCTTACCACACCAGACTCAAGCAATAGCTCAGGAGTAACCTCTGTGCCTTCTTCGAAGCGATTCAGTGCATCAAGGTTGATAATCGCAAATTCCTTACGGTGAACGTTAGTGAAACCACGCTTAGGCAGGCGTTGGAAAAGTGGCATTTGACCACCCTCGAAACCTGGGCGAGTTTTGCTTCCTGAACGCTGGCCTTGACCTTTGTGTCCACGGCCGGAAGTTTTACCGTTACCAGATGCCATACCACGACCTACGCGGTTACGTTCTTTACGAGTACCTTTAGCAGGTTTTAGTTCATGCAGTTTCATGCGTTGCACCTCCTTATATCTTTTGTAGAATTAAACTTCTTTAACCGAAACTAGGTGAGACACCTTATTAGCCATACCTCGGATCGCTGGGTTATCTTCAAGTACGACAGTTTGACGGATCTTGTTCAGACCTAGCGCCTTGACAGTAGAGCGCTGATCTTGCGGTCTACCAATAACACTGCGCGTGAGGGTAATTTCTAACTGTTTAGCCATTTTATTTCCCTCCTTATCCTACAGTTCTTCTACTGATTTACCACGAAGTTTAGCGACGTCTTCTGCACGCTTAAGCTCGCTAAGTCCAGTGATTGTAGCACGTACCATGTTGATTGGCGTGTTAGAACCAAGTGACTTAGATAGGATGTCTTGAACACCTGCAAGCTCAAGTACCGCACGGACAGGTCCACCAGCAATAACTCCGGTACCTTCTGCTGCTGGTTTCATAAGAATGTTACCTGCACCAAAACGTCCGTTGATTTCGTGTGGAATTGTCGTGTTCTTCACTGGTACTGTGATTAGATTTTTCTTAGCATCATCAATGGCTTTTTTGATCGCTTCCGGTACCTCTTGGGCTTTTCCTGTACCGAATCCGACATGACCATTTTTATCTCCTACTACTACCAAAGCAGCAAAACGGAAACGACGTCCACCTTTAACTACCTTAGCTACACGGTTGATGGTAACTACGCGTTCTTCAAGATCAAGTTTGTTAGGGTCGATGTTTGTAATCATTTATGTCCCTCCTTTAACTATTAAAATTCTAGGCCGGCTTCGCGAGCGGCTTCAGCTAGTGCTTTCACACGTCCATGATACAAGTAACCTCCACGGTCGAATACAACAACTTTAAAACCGTTGTCGATCGCACGCTTAGCCACTAATTCACCGACTTTTTGAGCAGCCTCGACATTGCCTGTAGCATCAAGGTTGAAGTCATTGTCGACAGTAGACGCACTTGCTACTGTTACTTGGCTTTCATCGTTGATTAGCTGAGCATAAATGTGTTTGTTAGAGCGATATACGTTCAAGCGTGGGCGTTCAGCGGTACCAAAGACATTCTTACGAACGCGTGCATGACGCTTTTTACGTACGACATTTTTATCTGCCTTCGTGATCATCAGGGTCACTCCTTTCTATACGTTAGCTACGAAACTTACTTAGCTGTTTTACCTTCTTTTCTGCGTACATATTCGCCTTCGTAGCGAATTCCTTTACCTTTATAAGGCTCTGGAGGACGGATCGCACGGATTTTCGCAGCTACAGCACCTACAAGTTCTTTGTCGATCCCTTTAACTGTTACTTTCGTGTTGGATGGTACTTCGATTTCGATACCTTCGTGGTTATCGACTTCAACAGGGTGAGAGTAACCAGCGTTGATTACAACATTTTGACCCTGTTTTTGCGCACGGTAACCTACACCGATGATTTCAAGACTCTTCTCATAGCCTTTAGAAACACCTTCAACCATGTTACCGATCAGGCTGCGTGTAGTACCGTGAAGAGCACGGTGTTCTTTGTGGTCGCTCGGACGAGCTACAGTAAGAACGTTGTCCTCAACTTTAACTGTGATGTCCTTGTGGAATGTACGAGTCAATTCCCCTTTAGGACCTTTAACTGTAATCGTGTTGTTATCCTGGATGATTTCTACACCTTCAGGAATTTCAAGTGATTTTAAACCTACGCGAGACATATTTTTGCACCTCCTGTCTGATCTGTTTTTTTACCAGATGTAAGCTAGAACTTCGCCACCGATGGCTTGTTCGCGAGCTTCTTTATCTGTCAATACACCTTTTGAAGTGGATACAACGGCTACACCTAGACCGTTAAGAACTTTTGGAAGTTCTTCAGCGTTAGCGTAAACACGTAGACCTGGCTTACTGATACGCTTCACACCAGTAATTACACGCTCATTGTTTTGACCGTACTTAAGGAAGATGCGAAGAACTCCTTGCTTGTTGTCTTCAACAAATTCGTAGTCACGTACAAAACCTTCACGCTTAAGGATATCAGCGATTTCTTTTTTAACGTTAGAAGCTGGAAGCTCAAGCTTCTCGTGACGCACCATGTTGGCGTTACGAATACGCGTCAGCATATCTGCAATTGGATCTGTCATTGTCATAACTCATTAACCTCCTTCCCTGTTTCGGGTTTACCAGCTGGCTTTTTTGACACCAGGGATTTGACCTTTATATGCAAGTTCACGGAAACAAATACGGCAAAGCTTAAACTTACGAAGTACGGAGTGCGGACGTCCGCAGCGTTCACAACGCGTGTATTCGCGCACTTGGTACTTCTGTTTACGCTGTTGCTTCGCGACCATTGATTTTTTAGCCACTATTTTCCCTCCTTATAGTTAGCTCATTATTTTTGGAACGGCATACCGAACTGAGCTAGAAGTTCACGTGCTTCTTCGTCAGAGTCAGCTGTAGTGACAATAACGATATCCATACCACGCACTTTGTTTACTTTATCGTAATCGATTTCTGGGAAAATCAATTGCTCTTTAACACCAAGTGTGTAGTTTCCACGACCGTCGAAAGCTTTCTTAGAAATACCACGGAAGTCACGCACACGTGGAAGAGATACGGCAATCAGCTTTTGGAGGAATTCGTACATGCGCTCTCCACGAAGTGTTACCTTCGCACCGATTGGCATACCTTCACGTAGGCGGAATCCTGCAATTGATTTCTTCGCTTTCGTGATAACTGGCTTCTGACCAGTGATCAATGTTAGTTCTTCTACAGCTGTATCAAGTGCTTTTGCGTTTTGAACAGCGTCACCTACACCCATGTTGATAACGATTTTCTCAACTTTTGGTGTTTGCATGATGGAATCATATTCAAATTTGTTCATCAAAGATGAGACAACTTCTTCTTGATATTGTTTCTTTAGTTCGTTCATCGTGTGGCCCTCCTTTCTTCTATGGCTTATTTATCTAGTGCTTCACCAGATTTTTTCGCGATACGAACTTTCTTACCGTCCTCGACTTTGTAACCAACACGTGTCGGTTCACCAGTCTTAGGGTCGATCGGCATTACGTTGGATACGTGGATCGCAGCTTCTTGTGTTAGGATTCCACCTTGTGGATTTTCCTGAGAAGGCTTCGCGTGCTTTTTCACTTCGTTCACACCTTCAACAAGGACACGATCTTTCTTCGGATAAGCTTCAAGGACTGTACCTTGTTTGCCTTTATCCTTACCAGTAATCACCATTACTTTGTCACCTTTTTTTACGTGCATTCTTCGCGCACCTCCTTAACAAGGCATTTCATTCAGGCTTTTATAATACTTCTGGAGCTAGAGATACAATCTTCATGAATTTAGCATCACGAAGTTCACGAGCTACCGGTCCAAAGATACGAGTACCGCGTGGTCCTTTGTCATCACGCACGATTACTGCTGCGTTTTCATCAAAACGGATGTAAGAACCATCTTTACGGCGCACTCCACTCTTAGAACGTACGATAACAGCTTTTACAACTTCACCTTTTTTAACAACGCCTCCTGGTGTTGCCTGCTTCACAGTAGCAGTGATGATATCACCAATGTTAGCTGTTTTGCGGCCGGATCCACCCAATACTTTAATGGTTTGGATTTCACGAGCACCAGAGTTATCTGCGACTTTCAGACGAGATTCCTGTTGAATCATAACATGTAACCTCCCTTCGGATTAACTCCGAGCGAACTTTATTTAGATAATGACAGACTCTTCAACAACTTCTAGAAGACGGAAACGCTTAGAAGCAGACAATGGACGAGTTTCCATGATGCTTACGATGTCGCCGTTTTTCGCTTGGTTGTTTTCGTCATGCGCTTTGAACTTTTTGGAATACTTTACGCGCTTGCCGTAAAGTTTGTGGAACTTATAAGTTTCTACTAGTACGGTGATGGTTTTATCCATCTTGTCAGAAACGACACGGCCAGTATAAACTTTACGATTATTACGTTCAGTCATGTGAGGGTGACCTCCTCTCATCTATTAGTTATTTACGCCTAGCTCACGTTCACGAGCAACAGTCTTCATACGTGCAATGGACTTGCGAACTTCACGGATACGTGCAGTGTTCTCAAGTTGACCTGTTGCCAATTGGAAGCGTAGGTTGAAAAGTTCTTCTTTAAGAGACTTAACTTTTTGTTCAATTTCGGCAGTGGTTAATTCACGGATCTCATTAGCCTTCATTGATTTCACCACCAATTTCTTCACGTTTTACGAATTTCGTACGGATCGGCAGTTTGTGTGAAGCAAGACGCAACGCTTCGCGTGCAACCTCTTCAGATACACCTGCGATCTCGAACATGATTTTCCCTGGCTTCACGACAGCTACGAAACCTTCTGGAGCACCTTTACCGGAACCCATACGTACTTCTAGGGGCTTAGCAGTATAAGGCTTATCAGGGAAGATTTTAATCCAAACTTTACCGCCACGCTTCATGTAACGAGTCATCGCGATACGCGCTGCCTCGATCTGGCGGGCTGTGATCCATGCAGGATCAATTGCTTGCAAACCATATTCACCGAAAGCTACTTCAGTACCGCCTTTTGCACGGCCTTTTAAGCTAGTACGGTGTTGACGACGATATTTAACACGTTTAGGCATTAACATAATGCTTTTCCCCCTTCCTTACTTGTCAGTTTTAGTTGGAAGGACTTCTCCACGATAAATCCACACTTTAACACCAAGCTTACCGTAAGTGGTGTCAGCTTCTGCAGTTCCGTAATCGATGTCTGCACGAAGTGTGTGTAGTGGTACTGTTCCTTCACTGTAATATTCAGCACGAGCGATATCCGCGCCACCTAGACGACCAGATACTTGGGTACGAATACCTTTAGCTCCTGCACGCATAGCGCGTTGGATTGTTTGTTTCTGAGCACGACGGAAAGATACGCGGTTTTCCAATTGACGTGCGATATTGTCAGCTACAAGAGTAGCGTCAAGATCTGGCTTTTTCACTTCAACGATGTTGATGTGAACGCGTTTACCAGTAAGTTGGTTTAGAGCTTTACGAAGTGCTTCTACTTCAGAACCGCCTTTACCGATAACCATTCCTGGCTTAGCTGTGTGCACAGTAATGTTTACACGGTTTGCTGCGCGTTCGATTTCTACCGTAGAAAGAGCAGCATCTTTAAGACGATTTTCAACATATTCACGAATCTTAATGTCTTCATGTAACAAGTCTGCATAGTCTTTGCCAGCGTACCACTTGGATTCCCAATCGCGGATGACGCCGATACGAAGACCTACCGGATTAATTTTTTGACCCACTGATTATCCCTCCTTTTTTTCTGATACGACCACTGTGATGTGGCTTGTGCGTTTGTTGATTTGGCTTGCGCGGCCCATTGCGCGAGGGCGGAAACGTTTAAGAGTTACGCCTTCGTTTACAAACGCTTCGGAAACGTATAGGTTTTCCGGGTCCATTTCATAGTTGTGTTCTGCGTTAGCGATCGCGGAGTTAAGAAGTTTCTCAACTACTGGAGATGCGCCACGCTGCGTTAGACGTAGTGTAGCTAGAGCTTCACCAACATTTTTTCCTCGAATTAAATCAATTACCAAACGAGCTTTACGAGGAGCGATACGAACGGTTTTAGCAACTGCTTTAGCTTGCATTAGAGTGCCTCCTCTCTATATTAACGTTTTGTTTTCTTATCGTCGCCAGAGTGTCCCTTGAACGTACGGGATGGCGCGAATTCACCTAGTTTGTGACCAACCATGTCTTCAGTCACATAAACTGGTACGTGCTTACGACCGTCATAAACGGCAATTGTGTGTCCGACGAAGTTAGGGAAGATCGTAGAACGGCGAGACCAAGTCTTTACGACCTGCTGTTTATTATCTTCGTTCAACTTCTCGACTTTTTTCATTAAGTGATCATCTACAAAAGGTCCTTTTTTCAGGCTGCGGCCCATGAATAAACCTCCCTTCGCGATTGAGAGACGGGTTTTACTGCCCGCCCGACAATCCCGTTATTTTTTACCGCGTCTACGCACGATATATTTATCAGACGGCTTGTTGCGTTTTCTCGTTTTGTATCCAAGAGTTGGTTTACCCCATGGAGATACTGGAGATGGCATACCGATTGGTGCGCGTCCTTCACCACCACCGTGTGGGTGATCACTAGGGTTCATTACGGAACCACGTACTGTAGGGCGCTTACCTTTCCAACGAGAACGTCCAGCTTTACCTACGCTGATTAGTTCGTGCTCAAGGTTACCAACTTGACCGATTGTTGCACGGCAAGAACTTAGTACCAAACGAACTTCACCAGAAGTTAGACGTACAAGCGTGTATTTCTCTTCACGACCAAGGATTTGTGCAGAAGCACCTGCAGAACGGACAAGCTGTCCTCCGCGTCCTGGCTTAAGTTCTACGTTGTGTACGATTGTACCAACTGGAATGTCTTTCAACTGAAGAGCATTACCTGGTTTGATATCTGCACCTTCACCAGAAATAATTTCCGTTCCAACCTTCACACCTTTTGGAGCTAGGATGTAACGTTTTTCACCATCAACATAATTGATTAGTGCAATGTTAGCGGAGCGGTTCGGATCATATTCGACTGTAGCAACGCGTCCAGGTATTCCATCTTTGTCACGCTTGAAGTCGATAATACGATACTGACGCTTGTGGCCTCCGCCCTGATGACGAACTGTCAGCTTACCCTGGTTGTTACGTCCACCTTTTTTATGAAGTGGAGTGACAAGGGAGCGTTCAGGTTTGTCAGTTGTGATTTCAGCGAAATCAGATACTGACATGTGTCGACGACCGTTAGTAATTGGTCTGAACTTTTTAATCGCCATCTTTATTTCCCTCCTTCATATTTCAATTCGTGTATTTTATGCTTCGAAGATTTCTAGTTCTTCGCTGTCCTGAGTCAATGTGATGACTGCTTTCTTACGATCGGAGCGGTAGCCGCCGTAACGACCCATACGCTTGAACTTACCTTTAAGGTTCATTGTGTTGACTTGTGCAACTTGAACGCCAAAGATTTCTTCAACTGCTTTTTTAATTTCAGTTTTGTTAGCTTTCGGGCTAACTTCAAACGTATATTTCTTTTCTCCCATAAGATCAGCAGAATGTTCAGTAATGACAGGGCGCTTGATAATATCGCGTGGTTCTTTCATTATGAGAGCACCTCCCCTGCTTTTTCAGCTGCTTCCTTAGTAAGGATCAGCTTGTCATGCGTTAGCAAGTCTAACACACTTACTTGCTCTACAGGAAGACTCTTCACTGTAGGGATGTTGTTAGATGAAAGAGTTACATTTTCGTCTGCTTCAGCAGTAACGATCAATGCTTTCTCGTTAACATCTAGTGCTTTTAGAATGTTTGCTACTTCTTTTGTTTTTGGAGCATCAAGAGATAGGCTCTCAAGAACAATGATGTTTTCTTCTTTCACTTTAGAAGAGAAAGCAGATTGAAGTGCCAAACGACGTACTTTTCTTGGCATCGTGTAGCTGTAGCTGCGTGGTGTAGGACCGAAAACAGTTCCGCCACCTACCCATTGTGGTGAACGGATAGATCCTTGACGCGCACGGCCTGTACCTTTTTGGCGCCATGGTTTGCGTCCGCCGCCACTAACTTCAGAACGTCCTTTTACTTTGTGTGTGCCTTGGCGAAGATTCGCACGCTGCATCAACACAGTTTCGTGTAAAACGTGAGTATTAGGTTCAATTCCAAATACAGATTCATTTAGTTCGATTTCACCAACATTAGAACCGCTTTGGTTTAATAGTGCTACTTTAGGCATGACATATCCTCCCTTCGTTTATTATTTGCTAGCCTTAATTGCACTTGTAATCTTAACGTAAGATTTTTTCGCGCCTGGTACATTACCTTTGATAAGTAGTAGATTACGCTCAGCGTCCACTTTTACTACTTCAAGGTTTTGTAGAGTTACTGTTTCGCCACCCATTTGTCCTGCAAGGCCTTTGCCTTTGAAGACTTTGGACGGGTCAGCACCTTGCCCCATTGAACCGGAACGACGGTGGAAACGGGAACCGTGAGTTTTAGGTCCAGTAGATTGGTTGTGGCGCTTGATTGCACCCTGGAAACCTTTACCTTTAGAAGTTCCTGTAACGTCAATTGCGTCACCAGCTTCGAAAATATCAACTTTAACCTCTTGACCTAGTTCAAAGTCATCAAGGTTTGTATTACGGAATTCACGAACGTAGCGCTTAGGTGTTGTGCTTGCTTTATCAGCGTGCCCTTGAGCAGCTTTCTTCAAGCGGTTTGACTTTTCATCAGCAAAACCAAGTTGGATCGCTTCATAACCGTCATTTTCTGTTGTTTTCTTTTGAAGAACAACGTTTGGCTCAGCCTGAACAACTGTTACTGGGATCAACTCGCCATTTTCAGAGAAAATTTGAGTCATGCCGACTTTTCGTCCTAAGATTCCTTTCGTCATCCGTTACACCTCCTATTATCTTTACGATTTATTTATAGTTTGATTTCGATATCCACACCAGATGGTAGATCCAAACGCATGAGTGAATCAACAGTCTGTGGTGTTGGATTAACAATGTCGATTAGACGTTTATGCGTGCGCATCTCGAACTGCTCACGAGAGTCTTTATACTTGTGAGTCGCACGAAGTACAGTATAAACAGAACGCTCTGTTGGAAGCGGGATCGGACCAGATACATTAGCTCCGGAACGCTTCGCAGTGTCTACGATCTTTTCTGCGGACTGATCAAGTACTCTGTGATCATACGCCTTTAAACGAATACGAATTTTCTCTTTTGCCATTATTTTCCCTCCTTCTTCGCCCATTTTTGAAATAGACATTCTCCGCGAAAAAAACTTGACCACTAGCCATGGCAAAGGGGCCGGGTGTGTCAACAACCTTTCGCTTCATCGCCTTTTATGACCAACATTACTTATTATATAGAAGAAATGCGGTCAATGCAAGGATAAATCCATAATTATTTTCATTACGGACACTTAAAATATTATACTAGCGTTCAGCACTTTTTTCAAGGGGATAGCAAGCATTCATGGGCTTTCCGTTGAATGCTTTCGACTCCTTCTCTGAAATCCATTGTCCATTAAAACAAATATGCAAGAGGATATCAACCATCTCTGTGTAAAGAATAATATTCTAAACATTCGATAAGATCCATTTGTTCCTTATCAGCATATCCTTGGTGGAATGATAAAAGACCTACGATCGATAAAACCAATAGTCTTCTTATTGTATTATAGGCCAGTAAGATAAAGGAAAAAGAAATCCATAATTTCAGGATAGGATTCAATGGTAGTGTTGTATTTCTTCATTAAAAAAGAGCAACAGCCAGAAGCTGTTGCTCTCTATATAGGATAGAACTGAAATTACTTAGTGATTTCAGAAACTACGCCAGAACCTACTGTACGTCCACCTTCACGGATAGAGAAACGAGTTCCGTCCTCGATCGCGATTGGGGAGATAAGTTCTACAGTCATTTCAACGTTGTCCCCAGGCATAACCATTTCTACGCCTTCAGGAAGTTGAATAACACCAGTTACGTCCGTAGTACGGAAGTAGAACTGTGGGCGGTAGTTAGAGAAGAATGGAGTGTGACGTCCACCTTCGTCTTTAGCTAGTACATAAACTTCAGCTTTGAAGTTTGTGTGTGGAGTGATAGAACCAGGCTTAGCTAGTACTTGACCACGGTTGATGTCTTCACGCTTAACACCACGAAGAAGTGCACCGATGTTGTCTCCAGCTTCAGCGTAATCTAGAAGCTTACGGAACATTTCAACACCAGTTACTGCAGTTTTGCTGGACTCTTCAGCCATACCGATGATTTCAACTTCGTCACCGACTTTAACTGTTCCACGCTCAACACGACCAGTTGCAACTGTACCACGACCAGTGATAGAGAATACGTCCTCAACTGGCATCATGAATGGCTTGTCAGTGTCACGGTCTGGAGTTGGAACATACTCGTCAACTGCGTCCATTAGATCGTAGATTGCTTGCTCATACTTCTCTTCACCTTCAAGAGCTTTAAGAGCAGAACCGCTGATTACTGGTACGTCATCACCATCGAAGTCGTACTCAGAAAGTAGATCGCGAACTTCCATTTCTACTAGTTCAAGAAGTTCTTCGTCGTCTACCATGTCAACTTTGTTCAAGAATACAACGATAGCTGGTACACCTACGTTTTTAGAAAGTAGGATGTGCTCACGAGTTTGTGGCATTGGACCGTCAGCTGCAGATACAACTAGGATCGCGCCGTCCATTTGAGCAGCACCAGTGATCATGTTCTTAACGTAGTCAGCGTGACCTGGGCAGTCAACGTGTGCATAGTGACGAGTTTCAGTTTCGTACTCAACGTGTGCAGTGGAGATTGTGATTCCACGCTCACGCTCTTCAGGAGCACCGTCGATCATGTCATATGCCATTGCTTCACCAGAACCAGAACGCTTGTGAAGTACAGTCGTGATCGCTGCAGTTAGAGTTGTTTTACCGTGGTCAACGTGTCCAATTGTACCAATGTTAACGTGGGACTTGGACCGGTCAAATTTTTCTTTACCCATTGTATATTTCCTCCTTTAGATAAGTAGCAAGTTTTTTGGTTTTAAAGATTTATGATGCAGCTTAGGAGTAAGCATGAGTCACTCCTAAGCTTACAATACAAGTTATACTTTAACTCGTCTAAAAAATCAATTATTCACCAGCATTTTTCTTGATGATTTCCTCAGAGATGCTCTTCGGAACTTCTTCATAGTGGTCGAAGTGCATTGTGTACGTACCACGGCCTTGAGTGTTGGAACGCAACGCAGTTGCATAACCGAACATCTCGGATAGTGGAACGAATGCTTTAACCACTTGTGCATTACCACGAGTTTCCATACCTTCTACACGTCCACGACGGGAAGTTACGTCACCCATGATGTCGCCCATGTATTCCTCTGGAATAACAACTTCTACTTTCATCATTGGTTCAAGTAGAACAGGCTTACACTTGTTTTTCGCCTCTTTAAGTGCCATGGATGCGGCTACTTTAAAGGCCATTTCGTTGGAGTCGACATCGTGGTATGAACCGTCATATAGAGTCGCTTTGATGTCTACCATAGGGTAACCAGCCAATACACCGTTTTCCATAGACTCTTTAATACCTTGTTCTACAGATGGAATGTATTCACGTGGTACAACACCACCAACGATCTTGTTAACGAATTCGAAACCAGCGCCTTCTTCGTTCGGTTCGAACTCAACCCATACGTGACCGAATTGTCCACGACCACCAGATTGACGTACGAACTTACCTTCCACTTGTGCACTTCCGCGGAATGTTTCGCGGTAAGCAACTTGTGGAGCACCAATGTTCGCTTCAACTTTGAACTCACGCTTCAGACGGTCAACGATGATGTCTAGGTGAAGTTCACCCATACCTGCGATGATCGTTTGACCAGTTTCAACGTTTGTTTCAGTTTGGAATGTTGGGTCCTCTTCAGCTAGTTTACCAAGAGCGATAGACATCTTATCTTGGTCAGCTTTAGATTTAGGCTCGATAGCAACAGAGATTACCGGATCAGGGAATTCCATGGACTCAAGAATTACAAGACTCTTCTCGTCACATAGCGTATCACCTGTACCTGTATCTTTAAGACCTACCGCACCTGCGATATCCCCTGCATAAACAGTGGAGATCTCTTCACGAGAGTTTGCGTGCATTTGTAGGATACGACCTACACGCTCACGCTTGTCTTTCGTGGAGTTTTTCACGTATGAACCAGCACTCAATGTACCAGAGTACACGCGGAAGAAAGTCAATTTACCTACATAAGGGTCTGTAGCAACTTTAAATGCCAATGCAGAGAATGGCTCGTTGTCGTCAGGCTTACGTACGACTTCTTCATCTGTTTGTGGTACGTGACCTTCAATTGGAGGTACATCTAATGGAGATGGAAGATAGTCAAGAACACCATCAATTAGAAGTTGAACACCTTTGTTTTTGAAGGCAGAACCACAGAAGACAGGATAGAATTCAACACTTAGAGTCGCTGTACGGATCGCCGCTTTCAGCTGGTCGTTCGTGATTTCTTCTCCCTCTAGATACTGCATCATCAAGTCTTCATCAAGTTCTGCAACAGCTTCTACAAGCTTGCCGCGGTACTCTTCAGCTTGATCTTGGTACTCATCAGGAATCGGGCGAGCTTCCGCACGTGTTCCCAAATCGTCCATGTAGTAGTATGCTTCCATCGTTACTAGGTCGATGATTCCTTCGAATTCATCTTCTGCTCCGATAGGAAGTTGAACGGCTGCTGCATTTGCTCCAAGGCGGTCTTGCAATGTACCTAGGGAGTAGATGAAGTCAGCTCCGATTTTATCCATTTTGTTAATGAATACGATACGTGGAACACCGTATGTTGTAGCTTGGCGCCAAACAGTTTCTGTTTGAGGCTCAACACCAGATTGTGCGTCAAGGACAGCTACGGAACCATCAAGTACACGCAGGGAACGTTCAACTTCAACAGTGAAGTCTACGTGACCTGGTGTGTCAATGATGTTGATACGGTGACCTTTCCACTGAGCAGTCGTAGCGGCGGAAGTAATTGTAATTCCGCGCTCTTGTTCCTGCTCCATCCAGTCCATTTGGGAAGCTCCTTCGTGAGTTTCGCCAATTTTGTGGATACGTCCTGTGTAGAAAAGAATACGCTCTGTCGCCGTTGTTTTACCAGCGTCGATGTGAGCCATGATCCCGATATTCCGGGTCTTTTCCAAGGAGAACTCTCTAGCCATGCATCTTTCTCCTTCCTGTTTGAACCTTTATTTTTTTGGTGATTACCAGCGATAGTGAGCGAATGCTTTGTTCGCTTCCGCCATCTTGTGCATTTCTTCGCGACGCTTCACAGATGCACCTGTGTTGTTAGCTGCATCTAGAATTTCGTTAGCCAAGCGCTCTTCCATCGTTTTCTCCCCGCGTAGACGAGCATAGTTTACGATGAAACGCAAGCCTAGAGCCTGACGACGTTCTGGACGAACCTCAACAGGTACCTGATAGTTGGAACCACCTACACGACGAGCGCGTACTTCCAATACAGGCATTACGTTCTTCATTGCTTGGTCAAAAGTTTCCATAGCGTCATTACCGCTACGCTCTTGAACTAGTTCAAAAGCTTTGTAAAGAATCTTTTGTGCTTTACCGCGCTGACCATTGACCATGATTTGGTTGATCAAGCGAGTAACAAGCTTAGAGTTATACATCGGATCTGGTAACACATCACGTTTAGCTACTGGACCTTTACGTGGCATATGTTCCCCTCCCTTCTTGGGTGTTTTTATTTAAGCGATATTTGCATATCGATTATTTTTTAGCTTTTGGCTTTTTCGTACCGTATTTGGAACGACCTTGCATACGGCCATCAACACTTGCTGTGTCAAGAGCACCACGTACAACAGTGTAACGTACACCTGGCAAGTCTTTAACTTTACCGCCACGGATAAGAACAACACTGTGCTCTTGTAGGTTGTGGCCTTCACCAGGGATATACGCGTTAACCTCAAGCTGGTTAGTTAGACGAACACGTGCATACTTACGTAAGGCAGAGTTCGGTTTCTTAGGTGTCATTGTCCCAACACGTGTGCAAACCCCACGCTTTTGTGGAGAAGAAAGATCAGTCATACGCTTCCTATAGCTGTTGTAACCTTTGTTCAAAGCTGGAGAGTTAGACTGCTTTGTTTTGCTCACGCGTCCTTTGCGTACCAATTGGTTAATTGTTGGCATGTTTGTATCCTCCCTTCATACTTTTTAATACCACACATCCAGGTGGTTCATAAAAAGGCAAAAAACAAAGCTTTCGCGTAGAACGCCAAAACTTTATTGCTTTATCGCCACTGTAGCCGCACCAACATCAATACCACATGCATTCCCGAGTTCCTCCATCGAAGATACCCGTGTGTGAGGAATGTTCAGTTGTTGGGCTAATTTAGCTACTTTAAGTGTCATCGACTGATCAGCATCGTCAGCCGTTATGACTTCAACCACTTCACCATTTTTCATGGCTTTCAGTGTTTGTTTGGTTCCAATGATTATATCGGATTTAGCCTGTGCTACTTTTTCATAAGACATCTTCATATCCTCCAAAGCAACAAGGATAAATGGAAGCACCTTGATTATATTATCACTCACCCAAATGCATGTCAACTGCATCCGGGTGAGTTTTTTTGGTGCTTCCTTTAATTTTACACCTTGTTAACATCTACTTCTTTATTTTAAGAATGGGTGACTTCTTCCGTCACTTCTGGAACCTCTTGTCTTTGTTGCTCGGATTGCGCTTGAATCTTGCGGTAACGAGTCATACCCGTACCAGCAGGAACAAGCTTACCGATAATAACATTCTCTTTCAATCCTAGCAACTCATCGCGCTTACCTTTAATAGCTGCGTCTGTCAGGACACGTGTTGTTTCCTGGAAGGATGCAGCGGAAAGGAAGCTGTCTGTTTCAAGAGACGCTTTGGTAATACCAAGGATGACTGGACGGCCGACTGCCGGCTGGCCACCTTCCATAAGCGCTTTTTGGTTCGCTTCTTTGAATTGGTGAATTTCAAGTAGAGAACCTGGAAGTACATCGGTATCACCAGAATCAAGAACACGTACTTTACGAAGCATCTGGCGTACCATAACCTCGACGTGCTTATCGGAGATTTCAACCCCTTGCATTCGGTAAACTTTCTGTACTTCTTTGAGAAGGTATTCTTGAACGCCGTCAAGTCCTTGTACGGTCAGCAATTCTTTAGGATCAATAGAACCTTCAGTCAGAGGTTCGCCTGCTTTGACCTCATCACCAACGGCCACTTTCATACGTGCGCCATACGGAGCCGTGTAAGAACGTGACTCTACAGCACCTTGGACGACGATTTCCTGCTTCTCTTTAACTTCATTGATTTCGTGCACCGTACCATCAATTTCTGTGATAACGGCTTGACCTTTCGGATTACGTGCTTCCACGATCTCCTGGATACGCGGAAGACCCTGCGTGATATCGTCTCCGGCTACACCACCTGTGTGGAAGGTACGCATTGTAAGCTGTGTACCTGGCTCACCGATGGACTGTGCAGCGATAATTCCGACTGCTTCACCGACTTCAACTTCATCACCTGTTGCAAGGTTACGGCCATAACACTTCTTACAAACACCATGTTTCGTATTACATGTGAATGCCGTACGGATGACGATCTCTTCAATGCCGGCATCAACAATTTGACGTGCGACATCTTCAGAAATGACTTCATTTCTTTCCAGCATGACAACGCCAGTTTCAGGGTGCTTCACTGTCTGGAATGCTGTACGTCCGATGAGGCGGTCGATCAATGGTTCGACCACTTCGGTCCCCTCTGTCAATGCAGCTACTGGAAGACCTCGGTCTGTTCCACAGTCATCCTCACGAACAATGACATCCTGCGCTACGTCTACTAGACGACGAGTCAAGTAACCGGAGTCGGCTGTCTTAAGGGCCGTATCGGCAAGACCTTTACGTGCACCGTGTGTAGAGATGAAGTACTCGAGTACCGTCAGACCTTCACGGAAGCTTGACTTGATCGGAAGTTCGATGATTCGTCCAGCCGGGTTGGCCATTAGACCACGCATACCAGCAAGCTGCGTAAAGTTAGAGGCGTTACCACGGGCTCCGGAATCACTCATCATGAAGATTGGGTTACGCGGGTTCAAGGACTTCATCAGACGGTTCTGAATATCGTCTTTAGCCGCAGACCATATTTCGATGACGCGATCGTAACGTTCTTCTTCTGTGATTAGACCACGACGGAACTGTTTCAAGACTTTATCCACTTTCTCCTGTGCTTCATCAAGGATTTCCTGCTTCTCTGGAAGTACGACAACGTCGGATACACCGACAGTGATACCGGCCTTCGTGGAGTAAGCAAACCCAAGGTCCTTCATGCGGTCAAGCATCTTGGACGTTTCACTGATAGAGAAACGCTTAAACACTTCTGCGATGATATCACCAAGGATTCCTTTCTTGAATGGAGATACTTCTTCACGCTTCGAAAGCTCTTCGCGGATATCAGCACCTTTTTCAATAAAGTAATGATCAGGTGTCTTGATTTCCAAGTTCTCTTTCGTCGGTTCATTGATATATGGGAATGAATTCGGCAGCATTTCGTTGAAAATCAACTTACCTACTGAAGTCAGTAGAAGCTGCTGATTCTGTTTTTCAGTAAATGTTTCGTTATTCAAAGAGCTGGCCTGAACCGCTACACGTGTGTGCAAGTGAGCGTAGCCATTTTGATAAGCCATTAGAGCTTCGTTCAAGTCTTTGAAGAACATGCCTTCTCCGATGGCACCTTTTCTCTCAAGAGTCAGGTAGTAGTTACCTAGTACCATATCCTGGGAAGGTGTAACGACCGGCTTACCATCCTTAGGGTTAAGGATGTTTTGAGCAGCAAGCATCAAGATACGCGCTTCCGCCTGAGCTTCAGAAGATAGTGGCACGTGTACGGCCATTTGGTCTCCGTCAAAGTCGGCGTTGTATGCGGTACATACAAGTGGGTGCAGACGAATGGCACGACCTTCAACAAGAGTCGGTTCAAAGGCCTGGATACCCAAGCGGTGCAATGTTGGTGCACGGTTGAGTAGAACCGGGTGTTCTTTGATGACATCTTCAAGGACATCCCATACTTCGTGATGCACGCGCTCGATCTTACGCTTGGCTGATTTGATGTTATGCGCAAGACCTCGGGATACGAGCTCTTTCATAACGAATGGTTTAAACAATTCAAGGGCCATTTCTTTCGGAAGACCACATTGGTACATCTTCAAGGATGGTCCTACGACGATAACAGAACGACCGGAATAGTCGACACGCTTACCTAGCAAGTTCTGACGGAAACGTCCTTGCTTACCTTTCAACATGTGAGAAAGGGATTTAAGCGGTCGGTTCCCTGGTCCTGTAACAGGACGGCCGCGACGGCCATTGTCGATCAATGCATCGACAGCTTCCTGTAGCATACGCTTCTCGTTCTGAACGATGATTGTCGGTGCACCAAGATCCAACAAACGCTTCAAGCGATTGTTACGGTTGATTACACGACGATACAAGTCGTTCAAATCGGAAGTTGCAAAACGTCCACCGTCAAGCTGGACCATTGGACGAAGTTCCGGTGGGATGACCGGAAGAACGTCAAGAATCATCCATGATGGATCGTTTCCTGAGTTACGGAAGGATTCTAATACTTCAAGACGCTTGATGGCACGAGTACGACGTTGTCCTTGAGCTGTCTTCAGCTCTTCTTTCAACGTATCCACTTCACCATCAAGGTCGATATCGAATAGAAGCTTACGGATTGCTTCCGCACCCATAGCTGCCTGAAACCCTTGTCCGAACTTCTCACGGTAAGAACGGTACTCTTTTTCAGAAAGCAATTGCTTCTTCTCAAGAGCCGTCTCCCCTGGGTCCGTAACGATATAGGCTGCGAAATAAATGACTTCCTCCAAAGCTCTCGGAGACATATCTAACACAAGACCCATACGGCTTGGGATTCCTTTGAAGTACCAAATGTGAGAGACAGGGGCAGCTAGTTCAAGGTGCCCCATACGCTCACGGCGGACTTTCGCCTTTGTTACTTCTACGCCACAGCGGTCACAAACGACACCTTTATAACGGACGCGCTTATATTTTCCGCAGTGACATTCCCAGTCTTTCTGCGGGCCGAAGATTCGCTCGCAGAAAAGACCGTCTTTTTCTGGTTTCAACGTACGATAGTTGATGGTTTCTGGCTTCTTAACCTCACCGTAGGACCAAGAACGAATCTTATCCGGTGAAGCCAGGCCTATTTTCATATACTCAAAGTTGTTTACATCTAGCAAGGGGCCTACCTCCCTTTCAGTATCCGGGTTTTACCCTAAGCTTAGAACACGAGCAGCAGCAGTGTTTCTATCTTACTTAGTCGTCTAAGTTCAAATTCTCGGATTCTTTGGTTTGCTCTTCTTCGATATCGCGCATTTCGATCTCTTGTTCATCACCAGAAAGGATCTTCACATCCATACCTAAACTCTGAAGCTCTTTAATCAGAACCTTGAATGATTCAGGAACGCCAGGTTCAGGAACGTTGTCACCTTTAACGATGGCTTCGTACGTTTTCACACGTCCGACGACATCATCTGATTTAACAGTCAAGATTTCTTGAAGAGTATAAGCAGCACCATATGCTTCAAGTGCCCATACCTCCATCTCACCGAAACGCTGTCCACCGAATTGTGCTTTACCACCAAGCGGTTGTTGCGTAACCAATGAATACGGTCCAGTTGAACGGGCGTGCAATTTATCGTCAACCATGTGCGCAAGTTTGATCATATACATGACACCGACAGATACTCGGTTATCAAACGGATCACCTGTACGTCCGTCATATAGGATCGTCTTCGCATCACGAGCCATACCGGCTTCTTGCAATGTTTCCCAAACGTCTTCCTCGCGTGCACCATCAAATACTGGTGTGGCAATTCTTTCACCCATCAAACGAGCAGCCATACCCATGTGCAGCTCCAGTACCTGTCCGATGTTCATACGCGACGGAACACCTAGTGGGTTCAACATGATGTCAACCGGTGTACCATCTGGAAGGAAAGGCATATCTTCTTCTGGAAGAATCTTAGAGATAACACCTTTGTTTCCGTGACGACCGGCCATTTTATCCCCTTCAGAAATCTTACGTTTCTGAACGATATAGACACGGATCAACTGGTTCACACCTGGAGGAAGCTCGTCACCGTCTTCACGGTTGAATATCTTCACATCTAGGACAATTCCGCCTGCACCGTGAGGCACACGCAAGGACGTGTCACGAACTTCGCGAGCTTTTTCACCGAAGATTGCATGAAGAAGTCGTTCTTCTGCAGATAGTTCCGTCACACCTTTTGGCGTAACTTTACCAACAAGCAGGTCTCCATCACTTACTTCAGCACCCACGCGGATAATTCCACGATCATCCAAGTCACGAAGAGCATCTTCACCAACGTTTGGAATGTCGCGGGTGATTTCTTCCGGTCCAAGCTTCGTGTCACGAGCTTCGGACTCATATTCTTCAATATGAATGGACGTGTACACATCATCTTTAACGAGACGTTCACTCATGATGATGGCATCCTCATAGTTGTAACCGTCCCATGTCATGAAGGCAACAAGCGGGTTTTGACCCAGTGCCAGTTCACCCATATCCATGGAAGGTCCGTCAGCCAGGATTTCACCTTGCTTAACGCGATCTCCTTTAGAAACGATCGGGCGCTGGTTGTAACAGCTTCCCTGGTTAGATCGAATGAATTTCTGCAAACGGTAACGATCAAGGTCTCCTTCGACCTCTTTGCCATCCACTTCAGAAATGCGGCGCACACGAACTTCTTTCGCTTCTACACGCTCAACAATTCCTTCGTGTCTACAAATGACTGCAGCACCAGAGTCTTTACCAGACACATACTCCATACCTGTCCCAACAAGCGGTGCATCAGGTTTGAGCAATGGTACTGCTTGACGCTGCATGTTCGCACCCATCAGGGAACGGTTGGAGTCATCGTTCTCTAGGAAAGGAATACATGCGGTCGCTGCAGATACAACCTGCTTCGGTGATACGTCCATGTAGTCGATACGGTCACGACTAACAACGGTGTTCTCACCACGGAAACGGGCGATAACTTCTTCATCTGTAAAAGCTCCATCTTCTTCAAGCTTAGCGTTCGCCTGAGCGACAACGTAATTGTCTTCCTCATCAGCTGTAAGGTAATCGATTTGAGCTGTTACTTTGTTCGTATCAGGGTCAACACGACGGTAAGGGGTTTCGATGAAACCAAACTCATTCACTTTCGCATAAGAGGAAAGGGAGTTGATCAAACCGATGTTTGGTCCTTCCGGCGTTTCGATTGGACACATACGACCATAGTGGGAGTAGTGTACGTCACGAACTTCAAACCCTGCACGCTCACGAGTCAGACCACCAGGTCCTAATGCTGAAAGACGGCGCTTGTGTGTCAGTTCTGCTAACGGGTTCGTTTGGTCCATGAACTGAGACAATTGCGAGCTTCCGAAGAACTCTTTGATGGATGCAATAACAGGACGAATGTTAATCAATTGTTGTGGCGTGATGGATGACGTATCTTGGATAGACATACGCTCACGAACCACACGCTCCATACGGGAGAGACCAATACGGAATTGGTTCTGCAGCAATTCGCCAACAGAACGCAGACGGCGGTTTCCGAGGTGGTCGATGTCATCTGTTCCACCCACATCGTGCAACAAGTTGAAGAAGTAACTGATAGAAGAAAGGATATCCGCAGGAGTAATGTTCTTCACATCACGGTCAATGTTTGCATTGCCGATGACATTGATGGAACGTTCACCTTCTGGGTCCGTCGGGTCAACAATTTTGACAGACTGAACCTGGATAGGATCTTCAAGGACACCGTCAACCGGCTCCAGGGTTTCTTCACTCAATGTGCCTTCTTCGTCATCAAAGTGAGGGATCAGCTTATTCAATAGACGACGATCAATCTTGTCCCCTTTTTCAGCGATCACTTCGCCTGTTTCTTCATCCACCAGCGTTTCTGCTAGCGTCTGGTTGAACAAACGATCTTTGATGTGAAGCTTTTTATTCATTTTATAACGACCCACACGGGCTAGATCATAGCGTTTCGGGTCGAAGAAACGGGAAACAAGCAAGCTTTTCGCATTTTCTACCGTTGGCGGCTCGCCAGGGCGTAGACGCTCGTAGATCTCAAGCAACGCTTTCTCTGTGTTTTCCGTATTGTCTTTTTCCAACGTGTTCTTCAAGTATTCATTGTCACCAATAAGATCAATGATCTCCTGGTCCGTTCCGAATCCTAAAGCACGTAAAAGCACGGTGATCGGTAACTTACGAGTACGATCGATACGGACGTGCACCACGTCTTTTGCATCGGTTTCAAACTCAAGCCACGCTCCGCGGTTCGGGATGACGGTAGCTGTGTAACCTCTCTTACCATTCTTATCAATCTTCTTGTTAAAGTACACGCTAGGAGAACGTACAAGCTGAGAAACGATAACACGCTCAGCACCATTTATTACAAAGGTACCTGTGTCTGTCATAAGCGGGAAATCACCCATGAATACTTCTTGCTCTTTCACTTCTCCTGTCTCATTATTTAAGAGACGTACTTTCACACGAAGTGGTGCGTTATATGTTACATCGCGATCCTTTGACTCATCGACTGGATACTTTGGTTCGCCAAGGCTGTAGTCCACAAACTCCAGTGACAAATTACCTGTGAAATCTTCGATTGGGGAAATATCCTGGAACATTTCCTTCAAACCTTCTTCTAAGAACCAATCGTAAGAAGCGGTTTGAATTTCAATCAAGTTCGGTAATTCTAATACCTCACTGATGCGTGCATAACTTCTGCGCTGGCGGTGTCGTCCATACTGAACTAGTTGACCTGTCAACTGATTCACCCCTCAAATCAAGCATTTTAATAACGAAAAAAGGGTCCGGCAAGACATGCCGAACAGGCTTGCGGTTGATCTTGCCACAAGCACTATTTAAACATCCGCTTTAGAACGAATGGTGATTCTTCATTTCTCTCTAACGTTAGACAAAAAAGAAAAAGGCTTTTCATACATAAAAACCTCATTTACTTTCAGTGTTCGATTTTACCATTCTGACCATCTATCAACTTTTTATACATATTTGTAAAAAAAGACTTGACAGACTTCAGATATATTGGCATTTTTCAATACTAGCACAACTAGTAGGGCTAGTCAAACTTTTTAGCTTTAAGGATGTAATACCCCTTTTGCTTTACCATGACCTCTGCATTTCCGAACAATTCTTCAAGTTTCTTCTTTGCAGAAGGCGCCCCCTGTTTCTTTTGAATCACGACCCACAACTCTCCTTCAGCAAGTAGAGCTTCCTTCGCTTCTTCAAACATCTTGTGGACGACTTGTTTTCCGGCACGGATAGGCGGGTTTGTTAGGATAGCAGCAAACCTCTGATCTTCTAACCCTTGCAAACGATCACTTTCTTGAATCGTGACGTTCACAACTTCATTGCGAGCGGCATTCTTTTCCGCAAGCCCAAGAGCTCTCTCATTGACGTCGACCATGAATACGTGGCGGCCTGCGTAAGCTTTAGCTAGAGACAAACCAATCGGCCCATACCCACACCCAAGGTCAAGAATGTCACCATGAACATCTGGTTCTTGAAAGGTTTCGATCAACAAGCGCGATCCGAAATCCACTTCTTTTTTAGAAAAGACAGCATGATCCGTCGTAAATGTGAAGACATGACCGAGCAACTCAAAGTGCCACGTCTTTTCTTCACTGCCCGTCGTTGTTTTCTTTGAATAGTAATGCTCCGACATAATCCGAACACCTTCTTTTTCATCTATTGAAATGGAAAGGTTTATTCCTGATTCCAGCAAGTCTAGCAAATCATGAGCACACTTGCTAAATTTGCCTGTTAAGAAAAAGAAAGCCCGCCGATAAATCAGCGAGCTTTACTTTAAACATTCTCTTACTTAACTTCGACAGAAGCGCCTGCTTCTTCAAGCTTAGACTTGATTTCTTCAGCTTCTTCTTTAGAGATAGCTTCTTTAATTGTTGCTGGAGCACCATCAACCATTTCTTTCGCGTCTTTAAGACCAGCACCAGTGATTTCACGTACTGCTTTAACTACTTTGATCTTAGAAGATCCAGCAGATTCTAGTACTACATCAAATTCAGTTTGCTCTTCAGCAGCTTCGCCACCTGCAGCAGGCGCGCCAGCAGCAACTGGAGCTGCAGCAGATACACCAAATTCTTCTTCAATTGCTTTAACTAGGTCGTTAAGCTCAAGAACAGACATTTCCTTAATCGCTTCGATAATTTGTTCGTTAGACATGAGAAATTTCCTCCTTAGTTTTTGTTGTTATAGTTTAAACGAACGCTAACTTACGCGCTTTCTTCTTCTTTTTGATCCGCGATCGCTTTTGTAGCGTAAGCGAAGTTGCGGATAGGTGCTTGTAGTACGCTTAGGAACATAGATACAAGACCTTCGTAGTTTGGAAGGTTTGCAAGTTCTTTGATTTGCTCAAGAGTTGCAACTTGTCCTTCAACTACCCCACCTTTGATCTCAAGGCTATCGTGATCTTTAGCGAAGTTGTTCAATACTTTAGCCGCAGCTACAGCATCGTCTTCATGGAAAGCGACAGCTGTCGGTCCTTGAAGGACTTCGTTAAGTTCAGATAGTTCGACTTCGTCAGCAGCACGACGGACCATTGTGTTTTTGTACACTTTGAAATCTACGCCTGCTTCACGAAGCTGGGTACGAAGTTCAGTAACTTCTGCTACATCAAGTCCGCGGTAGTCTACAACGACTGCAGATTTACTGTTGCGGAACTTGTCAGCCAAGTCAGATACAATCTGTTTCTTCTGTTCGATAACACTGCTCATTGTTCCACCTCCTATTGACTTTTCATCATACCGTTCGAAGGTTTTACTCATAAAAGAACACCCCCACATAGACATGGAGGTGTTTCATAGAGCAGGGCAGACCGCGCTGCTCTATTTATATCACACACCTCGGCAGGACTTTAAGCGGAAAGCCGCACCTGCTGTCTACGGTATAACGTATTTATTTATACAACGCTACCTAGTATATATCGTAGATAACGGAAAGTCAACACTTTTTTATTACTTCGTGTAACCAGAAACGTCTACTTTGATTCCAGGCCCCATCGTAGATGAAACAGCAGCGTTACGCATATAAGTTCCCTTAGATGCTTGAGGCTTCGCTTTAACAAGTGTTTCAGTGATTGCTGCGAAGTTTTCAGCCAGCTTGTTCTCATCGAAAGAAGCTTTTCCGATTGGAACGTGGATGTTTGCTGCTTTATCAACGCGGTATTCTACTTTACCAGCTTTGATTTCGTTAACAGCTTTTTCTACTTCGAATGTCACTGTACCTGTTTTAGGGTTCGGCATAAGACCTTTTGGTCCTAGTACTCGACCTAGCTTACCAACTTCAGCCATCATGTCAGGAGTTGCTACTACGACATCAAAATCGAACCAACCTTGGTTGATCTTGTTGATTAGGTCTTGTTCACCTACGTAGTCAGCACCTGCTGCTTCTGCTTCTTTCGCTTTATCACCTTTAGCGAAAACAAGCACACGCTGAGATTTACCTGTACCGTGCGGAAGCACCATCGCGCCACGGATCTGTTGGTCCGCTTTCTTAGGATCTACACCTAGACGGAATGCTGCTTCGACAGTTTCGTCAAAGTTCGCTTTTGAAGTTTCTTTTACAAGCTTGATGGCTTCTTGCACATCGTAAGCTTTTGTACGGTCAACAAGTTTTGCTAGCTCTTGTTGCTTTTTTGATTTCTTAGCCATTATTAATTTCCTCCTCGTTGTGGTTTTAACGGATTTTCCTCCCACGAATAAAGGTTGCGAAAGAGTCACATGCTCCATTTCCGCAACCTTTTCCTATCTCCATGTGACGCTACGGGATTAATCTTCGATCGTGATTCCCATGCTGCGCGCTGTACCTTCAACCATGCGCATAGCAGCTTCAACGTCAGCAGCGTTCAAATCAGGCATTTTCGTTTCTGCGATTTCGCGTACTTGGTCGCGTTTAACAGAAGCTACTTTGTTACGGTTCGGTTCACCGGAACCTGACTCAACTCCTGCCGCTTTCTTAAGAAGAACAGCAGCTGGTGGAGTTTTTGTAACGAATGTAAAGGAACGGTCCTCATAAACCGTAATTTCTACTGGAATGATCGTACCTGCTTGTTCCTGTGTACGAGCGTTAAATTCCTTACAGAATCCCATGATGTTAATACCTGCTTGACCTAGTGCTGGTCCAACTGGCGGTGCTGGGTTCGCTTTACCTGCAGGAATCTGAAGCTTTACAACATTAATAACTTTTTTAGCCACGAGACACACCTCCTTAAAGTCCGTGATGTGGTAATAGGGTTCAACCCCTCCCACTCATTGCGATATCTACGCAATCGCCCTCTTTTTGGGGCGCATATAGAACATAAAAATTCTAGCATCTTTATTTCTAATATGCAAGGGGAGAGATGAATTTTATAATTTTTCGATTTGGGTAAAGTCTAACTCTACCGGGGTTTCACGCCCGAACATATTGACGTGGACTTTCACTTTTTGTTTGTCCGTATCAATATATTCAATGGATCCTGTGAAGTTAGCGAAAGGTCCGTCTGTCACTTTAACACTTTCCTTCACCTCGAAGTCAACCTCCGCTTTAGGCTGTTCGTTCATACCCATGCGCTTAAGAACCGTTTCTACTTCTTCAGGCAGGAGAGGGATCGGCTTGGATCCAGAACCGGTGGATCCTACGAAACCAGTCACACCTGGTGTATTACGTACTACGTACCAGGAATCGTCTGTCATGACCATTTCAGCCAATACATACCCAGGGAACACCTTTTTCTTGGCTACTTTCCTTTTGCCATTTTTAATTTCTGCTTCTTCGTCCTCGGGAACAAGAACACGGAAGATCTTGTCTTCCATTCCCATTGATTCCACACGCTTTTCCAGGTTTGTTTTTACCTTGTTCTCATATCCTGAATAGGTGTGCACTACATACCATCTTTTTTCCATATTCGCAGGACAAGTGCTTGCCCTTCCCTCCCTTATACTAGAGTTGATGAATATTACTCCAACATGAAAAAACCCGCTGGACGGGTTTTTTGTAAGTCTATCTCCTATTATAGCATAAAATCCACTCTACTATTCTTGAGCAATGAGTTCAAGCACCTGGGAAATCCCAAGATCTACAATAGCGAAGAATACAGCTACGAAAGCGACAGTTAATATAACCGTAACCGTGTACTTATACAGTTCCTGACCTTTAGGCCAGCTCACCTTTTTCATCTCTCGTGCTACATTCTTGAAGAACTTAAACATGCTGTAATACCCCCAAACTTGCGCCAACTGGCTTCCTTCTCTATTTCGTCTCGCGATGTAAAGTATGCGTTCCGCACTTTTTACAAAACTTGCGGACTTCAAGACGTTCGGATTGGTTGGATCGATTTATATATGAACTATAATTCCGACTTAAACATTCTGTACAAGCTAAAATGACTTTTTTTCTCATTATCCGTCACCTCAATCTAGAGAGGTTTACACATACTCACTAAATGTAGCACTCTTACCGATTACTGTCAATGCAGCTCTTATAGAGTGATTTCGTTGATTTCCAAGTATTTTTCGAGCTTTCTCTTCACACGTTGTAAAGCGTTATCAATAGATTTCACGTGTCGATCAAGCTCGACCGAAATCTCCTGGTAGGAACGTCCGTCCAAGTAGAGGGTCAGCACTTTTTTCTCTAAGTCACTTAATAACTCCGACATTTTCTCTTCCATATCAGAGAACTTTTCTTTATTAACAATCAATTCTTGTGGGTCGATAGCTTTTGAACCAGCGATGACATCCAGTAATGTCCGATCTGATTCCTCATCATAAATAGGCTTGTCCAAAGAGACGTAGGAATTCAATGGGATATGCTTCTGTCTTGTGGCGGTTTTAATTGCGGTGATAATTTGACGGGTGACACATAACTCTGCAAAGGCTTTGAAGGAAGATAGTTTGCCTTCTCTGTAATCGCGGATGGCTTTGTAAAGACCGATCATCCCTTCCTGGACGATATCCTCCCGATCTGCGCCAATTAGAAAGTAAGTCCGAGCTTTCGCGCGCACAAAATTCTTGTACTTATTGATCAAGTAATCCAGCGCCTGGACTTGTCCTTGATTGATTCGTTCAACGACTTCTTCGTCATCAAGCTTGCTAAGATCCAAATCGTTGATGCTTTTCTCCGTTTGTAAGATGCTCACACAGGATCCCTCCGACCGTGCTACCTCAATATAGCAATATTATACAGTACGATTCTGAAAAGCGTCAACAAGTTGTCAGAATTATTTATCTCCTCGCCGCCATTTCTCAAAGAGTTCCCTCACCTCTTTATTGATGGGAATCTTAGATTGATAAGGATATTGATTCTGGCTTTCGACATCTTTCTCTATTTGGTTTTCAATATTCTTCACTTCAATATACAGCTCTCTTGCTGACTTCCTGAAGGCTCCCTGCCCGAAAATGGTGCGTTGTTCCGCATAATCTGACGTCGCTACATAAACTTGAGTACGAACATCATTCAATTCTCCAGCCAGCTTTTCAATTCGTTCATCAGCGGTTTCATTTTCTTTTGTAAAGATGACTTCTACTTTGTAATTTTTTTGTTTTTTTTCAACCCCCCGGACATGATAAGCATCAAAAACAATCATGATCCGGTCCCCGGTATAAGATTGATACTCCGCCATCATTTCTATAAGGAGATCCCGGGCCTGCCCGAGATCTTTTTCCTTTAAACTTTTCAATTCCGGCCAAGCGCCAATCATGTTATATCCATCGACGATTAAGACGTTCATGCCTTACTCCCCTAACGGATGACGCTTCCTATAGACTTCGTACATCAAAAGAGAAGCCGCTACGGACGCATTCAAGGAAGTCACTTCTCCAGCCATCGGCAGGCTGACGGTCCAATCGCATTTATCTTTCGTTAATCGGCTCATGCCGCGGCCTTCACTTCCAATGACGAGGGCAATTGGCATGTTCCCGTCAAGCTCGCGGTAATCCTCCGTGCCTACAGCATCAGTTCCGACGACCCAGACAAACCTTTCTTTCAACTCATCAATCGTGCGGGCAAGGTTCGTTACTCGAGCAACCGGAATATATTCGATCGCACCTGTTGACGTTTTCGCAACAGTTGCCGTTAAAGACACCGAACGCCTCTTCGGAATGATGACCCCATGTGCTCCTGCCGCGTCTGCCGTCCGTAGAATGGAACCGAGATTATGAGGGTCTTCAATTTCATCACAAATAATGAAAAATGGAGGCTCGTCCTTTTCTTCCGCTTTCGCAAATAAATCTTCCAAATCACTGTATTCATACGCAGCTACAGAAGCTATGACCCCCTGGTGGTTTCCATCAACAAGCTGATCTATTTTCTTCTTCGGAACTTTTTGGACAATGAGTCCCTGTTCTTTGGCCAGCTGTTCAAGCTTTTTATATGCCTGGTGCTGCAGCTGATCCGATACCATCACTTTATTGATCGGTCTGCCTGACCGAATGGCTTCCTGAACTGAATTCTTTCCGATAATCCATTCTCCATTCATTACGCTTCACTCCTTTCTTCAACAATTTGAATGGCATGTTGTATCAATGTTTCCAGCCGCTCCGTTTGTCCGGATAAATATAAATACCCCAATACCGCTTCGAATGCGGTCGAGTAACGATAGGTCTGCACGTTGGTGTTCTTAGGGACGGATCCTGATTTTGCGTTCCGCCCCCTTCTAAGCACACCTTCCTCTTCTTCCGTGAGCTTTCCTTCTTCCTGCCATACACGGACAACATCCGCCTGAGACACAGCCGACACGAACTGGATCGCTGTCTGATGAAGGTGTTGAGGCATAACCTCTCCTTTTTCAAGCAGATGCTGCCTGACGTAAAGTTCATAAACAGAGTCGCCCATATAGGCGAGGGCAAGACTCTTCATCTGTTTCGCATTGGCGATCGTCATAACTTTACCCCCGCTTCCATCTCGTGCCCTGAGAGGTATCTTCAAGGATGATGTTGCGATCTTTCAACTCATCACGAATTTCATCGGCACGCGCGAAATCACGGTTCTTTCTAGCTTGCTTACGCTCTTCGATCAGAGCATCCACTTCCTCATCAAGCAACTCTTCCTGCGCCTGAAGCGGAATGCCGAGGACCCCGGTCAATTCTTCCAACAACTCTTCAAAAGCCGTTAAGACCTTTTCATGAGTCTGGTCCTCTTGCAAATAAAGGTTCGCAGCTTTAGTTAAATCGAACAAGACGGAAATCGCATTCGCTGTGTTAAAGTCATCATCCATTTCCTTAATGAATTGCTCTTTAAAACCAGCGACTTTATCGAGCCACTCGCTTTGATCCTCCTCCAAACTCATCGTTGAATTCTTCCGGTGCTGGATGTTCTCATACGCATTCTTAATGCGGTCAAAGCTGCTTTTCGCCCCTTTCAACAACTCATCACTGAAGTTGATCGGATGACGATATTGCACACTCAGCATGAAAAAGCGGATCACTTGAGGATCATGCTTTTTCACAAGATCATGGGCAAGGATGAAGTTTCCGAGAGACTTCGACATTTTTTCATTATCAATATTAATGTACCCGTTATGCATCCAGTAACGGGCAAAAGATTCCCCGTTATGTGCTTCAGATTGTGCAATCTCATTTTCGTGGTGCGGGAACGTTAAATCCTGCCCGCCTGCGTGAATATCAATTGTTTCACCAAGGTATTTCTTCGCCATCGCTGAGCACTCGATATGCCAGCCCGGGCGGCCGCTTCCCCAAGGACTATCCCAAGTAATTTCGCCTGCCTTTGCATCTTTCCAAAGGGTGAAGTCAAGCGGATCTTCTTTTTTATCCCCAACTTCAATGCGGGAACCAGATCTTAACTCATCAATGGATTGATGGGAAAGCTTTCCGTATTGATCGAAGGAACGGGTACGGAAATACACGTCTCCTCCCGCTTCATAAGCGAACCCTTTATCGATTAACCCCTGGATAAAGCTGATAATCTCATCCATGTTTTCAGTCACACGTGGATGATCTACTGCTTCTTTGACGCCTAGTGCACCAACGTCCTCTTTGTAAGCGGTAATGAAACGATCGGCGATATCTGTAACTCCTTCACCCATTTCATTCGCTGCTTTAATCAATTTATCATCAACATCTGTAAAGTTGAGCACATAGTGCACATCGTAACCTCTGTATTCAAAGTACCTTCTCACTGTATCGAATACGATCGCCGGCCTTGCATTCCCGATATGAATGTAGTTGTAAACCGTCGGTCCGCAAACGTACATTTTCACTTTTCCTTCTTCGAGCGGTTGGAATGGTTCTTTTTTTCTTGTCAGTGTGTTGTATATGTTAATTGCCATGTTGGTTCACTCCTTTGGTTTCCTCCAATTGTTTACGCAGTTCCGCCATTTCCTTCTCAATCTCGTTCAGCCGGTCGTACACAGGGTCTGGAAGTTTATGATGGTCCAGGTCCTTCTTCTGAACTTTCTTTCCATCTTGAATGACGACGTGACCAGGGATGCCGACCACGGTCGAGTTGTTCGGAACATCGTGGAGTACAACAGAACCAGCCCCCACTTTAGAGTTTTCCCCAATCGTGATCGACCCCAGTACCTTTGCTCCCGTAGCCACTAATGAGTTGTCAAGAAGAGTCGGGTGTCTCTTTCCTTTTTCTTTCCCTGTCCCTCCAAGCGTTACCCCTTGAAAAATCGTTACGTTATCTCCAATCTCACACGTTTCCCCAATGACAACACCCATGCCATGGTCGATGAAGAAGCGACGTCCGATTTTGGCTCCGGGATGGATTTCAATGCCTGTCAGGAAGCGGCTCCACTGAGAAATGAGCCGGGCCAGGAAGAAAAACTTCCGTTTGTGACAAGCATGGGCCACCCGATGTGCCCATATCGCATGTAGTCCTGAATAAGTCAGAATCACTTCAATATAAGAACGAGCAGCAGGATCTTGATCGAACACCACATCGACATCTTCTTTAAACATTTTGAACAGCCCCATACTTGCTCCCCTCCTTGTACTGAAACAGAAGCGTTCCCATAAAAATAAAAAACGCGTCTCTGTGCCAATGGCACAGAGACGCGTCGAACGTGGTTCCACTCTGTTTGGGAACGGCTAATCCGCCTTTCCCCGCTTCACCCTTGATAACGGAAGGTGCCCGCTTCAGCGTACTTCGTTCAGCTGAAGACTCCGAGGTGCATTTCAAAGGCTTCTCTACGAATCACTTCCAGCCGTGGTGATTCTCTCTGTAGAAGAGAGGAACCTTTTACTTCTCCTCATCAACGTTTCGTATAGGTAACTCTACTATATGATATTCTTTCCCACTTGTGAACGAATTAAGCTTGCAACTTGCTTAATACATCATTCAGACGGACGGTTACCGTTTCTAGTCCAAGCAAGTGAATCGCATTTGGAAGTTCAGGACCATGGGTTTGACCTGTGGTCGCTACACGGACAGGCATAAACAACTTCTTCCCTTTATGGCCAGTCTCTTTCTGAACCGCTTTGATTTGCTTTTTGATGTTTTCAGGTGTGAACTCTTCCAGCTCATGAAGGTTCTTCTTGAACGTTTCCAATACTTCCGGTACTTGTTCCCCTTCAAGGACTTCCATCGCAGCTTCATCATACTGAATTTCCTGTTTGAAGAACAAATCAGTGAGCTCAACGATTTCCGCTCCATAGCTCAGTTGTTCCTGATAAAGGCTGATCAGTTCACGCGCCCACTTACGATCTTCCTCGTTCATATCTTGAGACAAACGTCCAGCCTCAACTAAGTGAGGAAGGGCAAGATCGACAACGCGGTCCAAATCAGACGCTTTGATGTACTGGTTGTTCATCCATTTCAGTTTCGCTGGATCGAAAACCGCTGGTGAAGTAGAAAGTCGATCTGCATCAAAGATTTCAACAAGCTTGTCCTGAGTGAAAATTTCTTCTTCCCCGACGGGTGACCAGCCTAGTAAAGTGATGAAGTTGAAGAGAGCTTCTGGAAGATATCCAAGGTTTTTATATTGTTCAATAAACTGAAGAATGTGCTGATCACGCTTACTCAGTTTTTTGCGTTCTTCGTTTAGAATCAAAGTCATATGACCGAACTTCGGAGGTTCCCAATCGAAAGCTTCATACACCATCATTTGTTTCGGTGTATTGGAAATATGCTCTTCCCCACGAAGGACGTGTGTAATTTTCATTAAGTAATCATCAATTGCAACAGCGAAATTATACGTTGGTGTTCCGTTCTGCTTAACGATGACCCAATCACCAAAATCGCTGGATTCAAAAGTAATGTCACCACGGACGATATCATTGAACGTGTACGTATGATTTTCAGGGACGCGGATACGAATACTAGGCTTACGGCCCTCCGCTTCAAATGCTGCGATTTGTTCCTCTGTAAGGTCGCGGTGCGCACCAGAGTATTTCGGCGCTTCCCCTCGTGCCATTTGTGCTTCACGTTCAGCTTCAAGCTCTTCTGATGTCATATAGCATTTGTAAGCAAGCCCGCGTTCCATCAGTTCATCGACATATTTCTTATAAATATTCAAACGTTCCATCTGACGGTAGGGACCATATTCGCCCCCTTTTTCTGAACTCTCGTCCCATTCGATTCCCAACCACTTCAAGTAGTCGAGCTGGCTCTTTTCTCCACCCTCGACGTTTCGCTTTTCATCCGTATCCTCAATACGAATGATTACCTTTCCACCTGCATTTTTCGCATAAAGGTAGTTGAATAGAGCCGTCCTTGCATTACCAATGTGAAGGTGCCCTGTTGGACTTGGTGCATAACGCACCCGTACTTCGTTAGACATAATTGTTCTCCTTTCCTATTCCGGTCTATATCCTTGACTTATTTTATCATTTTTTGTTTAGGAATGCTGATTATTTTGCAAAAGGACGACTGCCTGTGCAGCAATGCCTTCTTTCCGTCCCGTAAAACCGAGTTTTTCTGTAGTTGTTGCTTTCACGTTGATCCGTCCCGGTTCCACTCTAAGGAGGGAAGCGATATTTTCACGGATTTGCTCAATATAAGGAGCCATTTTAGGGGCTTGGGCAATGACCGTACAATCCATATTTCCAAGTTCATACCCATGTTCTGTGACGATATCCCACACGTGCTGAAGCAATTTTCCGGAGTCTGCATCTTTAAATGCAGGATCCGTGTCTGGAAAATGTTTACCGATGTCTCCTTCGCCTATTGCCCCAAGACAGGCATCTGCAATGGTGTGAAGCAGAACATCTGCGTCTGAATGGCCGAGCAGGCCTTTCTCATGTGGGATTTCAATACCTCCAATAATACATGGACGTCCTTCCGTCAACTGGTGTACATCAAATCCTTGGCCGACACGAAACATAGGGCCATTCTCCACCTTTCCTTTTGTTTGATTACTCAAGTAAGCTTGGGCTTTATGTAAATCCTCCGGAGTCGTAAGCTTGATATTGTCATAGCTTCCCTTTACGATAGCCACTTCTTTGTCCAACCGCTCCACGAGGGAAGCATCATCTGTGCCATAGTATCTGCTTTTCCTCGCTTGTTCATGCGCTTTATAAATCAAATCATAAGAGAAGGCTTGAGGCGTCTGAGCTGCCCATAGCGTACTTCTATCCAGTGTGTTCAAACCATGAACTGACTTCTGCTTAATGGTATCCGTCACAGGTACGGCAAGAAGAGCGGCCTCTTTTTCGTATGCTGTCACAGACAGTTCGTGTAATAGCTCTTGAGGTACGAACGGGCGCGCCCCGTCATGAATAAACACAGGAAGCTCTCTGTTCCAAACGGCCTGGAGCCCTGCAAATACACTATCCTGCCGTTCTGCTCCACCATCGACGAGATGAACCGGGTGACGGAGCGGATATTCTTTTAGAAGTTCTTCCATCTGTGACCGTTCGCGTTCATTGGTTACTAGGATCAACTCTTCACACCACTCATCTTGATCAAAGACGGAAAGAGTATGACAGATCAACGGCTGGTCCCCAATTTTTAAGAACTGTTTATTGCGGCCAGCGAGCATCCGTTTGCCCTGGCCTGCCGCAAGTATAATGGCTGTATATTTTCTCATGCGTATCCATCCTACGTTTGTTTAGACGTTCATAAAACAACAAAAGCGATAACACGCATGTTATCACTTTTGTCATTCTCTATTTGTTTATACCGTTTTTATAAGGCTTTTTCAAGTGATTTCGGCTTTGCAAAGATCATACGGCCAGCCGATGTCTGCAGCACGCTGGTGACTACGACTTCAATCGTCTTTCCGATAAAGTCTTTCCCTTCTTCGACCACGATCATCGTGCCGTCATCCAAGTAAGCGACCCCTTGATTTTGTTCTTTCCCATCTTTGATCACTTGAATCGTCATCTCTTCTCCAGGGAGCACGACCGGCTTGACAGCATTCGCAAGATCATTAATGTTCAAGACTTGGACATTTTGAAACTCACAGACTTTGTTCAAGTTGAAATCGTTCGTTACGACAATTCCGTCCATCACTTTTGCAAGCTTCACAAGCTTACTGTCTACTTCCTGAATATCTTCAAAGTCCCCTTCGTAAATTTCAACATTCACCGGAAGATCTTTTTGAAGACGGTTCAAGACATCCAGTCCACGACGACCACGATTTCTTTTCAAACCATCAGATGAATCGGCGATGTGTTGCAATTCTTCCAATACGAATTGCGGAATCACAATGGTTCCTTCAAGGAAATGTGTGTCACATATGTCCGCAATACGGCCATCAATAATCACACTTGTATCCAAAATTTTCCGTTTCGGAATCAGATCAGGATCCACAGCAGCACCTTCCTGAAGTTCCTCGTCCAGCTTCTTATCTTTCTTTGAAACCAAGTTCAAGAATTCATCCTTACGCTTAAAACCGACCTGAAAACCAAAGTAACCTAATAAGAATGTTAAAAAGATCGGAACAACCTGGTTAACCACTTGAATCTGGATATCTTGTACAGGGATATTGATCAAGTAGGCGATGATCAGCCCAACAATCAAACCGAGACTTCCGAACAGCAAATCTGCTACCGGTGCCCGGACGAGGGTATCCTCGACCCACCTTAAAAAATCGACAATATAATCCACAATCCAAAAAGTAAATAAAAATAATATAAGTGCTCCTAGTACGGCCCCTAGGACAGACTGAATCCAATTCTGCCAAGTCAGACCCATGGTTGTAAATAGCTCTGGAAAATAGAGGTAACCGATCGTTCCACCGGTTATGACAATAAACAACTGTACGATACGTTTAAGCACTTGTATTCACCTCCTCAAACACAGTATGACCAAACCTAACAACCATTAACCATATAAAAAAGGAATGATGGTTTTTAACTTAGCACAACTTCCAAATTAAGTCAATGAGTAAACAAATTATCATATCACATTGTTCACAAATAAGTCAATATTCTTATATATGACGATCTACGAACAACTGTTCTTGTATGCGGTCAAGGCCATCTCTAATTTTCATCGCACGGATCTCTCCGACACCATCAACTTCTACAAGCTCTTTTGGAGAAGCCTGAATCAGCTCTTCCAACGTACCAAATCTTTCAACCAAATGTTCAATGATGAGAACGGGAAGCCTGGGAATCCTGCTTAAAATCCGGTATCCTCTTGGAACGATTGGATCCGTCAACTTCGTATTCGGTGAATACCCCATAAGTTTCAGTACCTGCTCATCGGAAAGAAGTTCTGTATTGGTAATTTCCTGCATTTTTCTCAGTATATAATAGGGTTCATAATCAGGACGCTTACTGTAATCGCGCAGGAGCAACGTTGCTTCATCTTCAATATTTGAAACTAATTCCGTTAATTGCAACTGAATCAAACGGCCCTCTGTACCAAGCTCATTCACATAGTTTAAAATCTCCGTCTTCGTCCGAAGGACCATTTCAACCCGGTGGACGACCTGTACGACTTCAGAAAAGGATACCATGTTTTCAAACTCCATCGCACCGAGGTTTGTCACGCTTTGATCGAGCACATTTTTATACTTTTCCAGCGTCTGAATCGCTTGATTCGCCTTCGTCAAAATGACACCAATATCTTTCAGTGAGTAACGCAGCGACCCTTTATACAGGGTGATCACGTTTCGGCGTTGAGATATAGCGATGACAAGAGCGCCTGTTTGTTTAGCCACACGCTCTGCCGTCCGGTGCCTCATCCCCGTTTCCGTGGATAGGATATCCGGGTCCGGCATCAATTGCGCATTGGCATAAAGAATCCGCGTCCCTTCATCATTCAAAATTAACGCCCCATCCATTTTCGCCAGTTCGTAAAGATGGGCGGGAGTGAAATCAGACTGGATATGAAAACCACCATCTACCAGGTCCCGCATATGATCCCCGTATCCAAGCACAATCAATCCTCCTGTTTTTGCACGGAGGACGTTATCAATTCCATCTCTCAGAGGTGTGCCAGGGGCCACCAGCTGAAGAATTTCTCCAATTCCATTTTCTTTGATTTCATGCCATTCCATTTATGAATCCCCCAGTGTAACCTTCATCGCCTCCTGAACGGTACTGACACCGATCACTTCGATTTGAGAAGGAGGCGTCCAGCCATCCATGTTCTTCTTCGGAATGATGACCCTTTTGAAGCCTAACTTCGCTGCTTCCTGGACTCTTTGTTCAATTCTGGCCACTCTTCGTATTTCACCCGTCAAGCCAACCTCCCCAACGACGACATCGTCTCCGTTTGAAGACTGATCCCGGAAACTTGAGGCAATGCTGATCGCAACGGCTAAGTCAATCGCCGGCTCATCCAGCTTCACCCCACCAGCGACTTTCACATAGGCATCCTGGTTCTGAAGAAGAAGTCCCGCTCTCTTCTCCAAGACCGCCATTAAAAGTGGCACACGGCTGTTATCAAGGCCTGTGGCCATGCGTCTCGGGTTGCCATAGGCCGTAGGTGAGATCAGAGCCTGGATTTCTACAAGGACGGGTCTTGTCCCTTCCATGGAAGCCACGACAATCGAACCTGCAGCCCCTTGCGAGCGTTCCTCAAGAAAAATCTCGGAAGGGTTTAGAACCTCCTCCAAACCTTTTTCCTTCATTTCGAAGATCCCCATTTCATGAGTGCTTCCGAAACGGTTCTTCACACTTCTTAAAATTCTAAATGTGTGATGCCGCTCTCCTTCAAAATAAAGGACCGCATCAACCATGTGTTCAAGCAGGCGTGGGCCAGCAATCGAACCTTCTTTAGTAACATGCCCCACGATAAAAATAGGAATACCTTTGCTTTTAGCGATTCTCATCAAATGACTTGTACACTCACGAACTTGAGAAACGCTTCCTGGAGCAGAGGTGACATCTTCTTTGAAAATCGTCTGAATTGAGTCTATGACCACAAACTTTGGTTCAATGTTTTCGATTTGATTGATGACATCCTGTAAATTCGTTTCTGATAAAACATAGAGTTCATCAGATGTTATATCCAAACGTTCCGCTCGAAGCTTCGTTTGTCTCGATGATTCCTCACCGGATATGTAGAGGACAGGAAAGTCTTTTTTCGCGATCTGCGCAGAGACTTGGAGTAAAAGAGTGGATTTACCGATCCCCGGATCTCCGCCGATCAAAACTAAAGACCCCGCTACGATTCCTCCACCTAAAACCCGGTTGAACTCGGGCATATCCGTTGGCATACGCGGTTCTTTTTGAGACTTAATTTGAGTGATTTTTTCTGGTTTCGTTGTTGCGGAAGTGGAGCTTGTCTGAAACACATGTCTGGAATTCGCCGGAGCAGCCGTCATTTCTTCGACCAGCGTGTTCCATTGATTACACCCTGGGCATTTCCCCATCCATTTAGGTGTCTCATACCCACATTCCTGGCAAACAAACTTCGTCTTCCTTTTTGCCAAGATTATCTCGCTCCTTATTCTTATTATTGTATACGTAAAAGATTGTGAATGCGTTTCACAACCTTATCAATTGTATTAAATCATTCATAGTAAAATCATAGCGGAAGATGAAAAAAATCGGAAGGCAAACCCTTCCGATTTTTCTTAGGCTCTGTTCACTTTATGATGGATTTCTTTGAAATAGAAGAAGGGGAGCAGCCCTTTCTTCGTGTTCATTCAATCACCCGTGAGTCTAGCCTTACTTTAAGAATCTATTTAATTTGTAGACTCTTGCTGTGTGTGGACGACAAAGTTCTTATCATCATCAAGATCAATTTTCACACTTTGCCCTTTGGCAATATTCTCTTTCAAGAGTTCTTCTGAGAGCAGGTCTTCAACATTCTTCTGAATAGAGCGGCGCAATGGACGTGCTCCGTATTCAGGATCAAACCCTGATTCTGCAATATGCTGAATAGCGGCATCAGACAAGACGAAGTCGATTTCTTGCTCTTTCAGACGTTTACGCAGTTCTTCTACCATCAAGGTTACGATATCTTTCATGTGTTTTCTCTCCAGGGAGTGGAACACAATCGTTTCATCGATACGGTTCAGGAATTCTGGACGGAACGCTTTCTTCAACGCATCCGTAACTTTAGACTTCATGTCTTTGTAGTCCTGGTCCGTATCACCCATGGAGAAGCCAACATATTTGTTCTGCTTCAATTCTTGAGCTCCTACGTTGGAGGTCATGATCAACACTGTGTTACGGAAGTCAACAACGCGTCCTTTGGAATCGGTCAGACGACCATCTTCAAGAACCTGGAGTAAAATGTTGAATACTTCCGGGTGCGCTTTTTCAATTTCATCAAGCAGGACGACAGAGTATGGCTTGTTACGTACTTTCTCTGTCAATTGTCCACCTTCATCATAACCGACGTAACCTGGAGGTGAACCGACAAGGCGGGACGTGCTGTGTTTTTCCATGTACTCGGACATGTCGATCCGAATCATTGCATCTTCTTCGCCGAACATGCTTTCCGCTAACGCACGGGCAAGCTCTGTTTTACCCACACCTGTTGGTCCAAGGAAGATGAAGGAACCGATTGGACGTTTCGGATCTTTAAGTCCAGCACGAGCGCGGCGAATCGCTTTGGAAATTGCTTTGACCGCTTCTTCCTGACCGATCACACGGTTGTGAAGCGTATCTTCAAGATGAAGGAGGCGTTCGCTCTCATCTTTCGTCATCTTGGATACAGGCACTCCTGTCCATGTGGACACGACAGAAGCAATGTCTTCGACTGTAACTTCGGAGTCTTCCTGGCCTTGTTTTTCTTTCCACTCATCTTTCGTTTGTTCCAACTCATCTCTCAAGCGCTGTTCACTATCTCTTAAGGAAGCAGCCTTTTCAAATTCCTGACTTTGGACAGCGGCATCCTTCTCTTTTCGCACTTCCTCAAGTTTCTGCTCTAACTCTTTCAAGTTTGGTGGAGCTGTGTAGGAGCGAAGACGAACTTTGGATGCAGCCTCATCAATCAAGTCAATCGCTTTATCCGGTAAGAAGCGGTCTGTGATGTAACGATCAGAGAAACGAACCGCAGATTCGATGGAATCGTCTGTAATCGTTACACGGTGGTGCGCTTCATAACGGTCGCGAAGACCCTGCAAAATTTGGATGGATTCATCAAGGTTCGGCTCATCCACTTGAATAGGCTGGAACCTGCGCTCAAGTGCCGCATCCTTTTCAATATATTTACGGTACTCATCAAGCGTTGTCGCACCGATACATTGCAATTCACCACGGGCAAGAGACGGCTTAAGAATATTGGATGCATCAATGGCACCCTCTGCGCCACCAGCACCGATCAATGTGTGAAGCTCGTCAATGAACAGGATGATGTTCCCCGCCTGGCGGATCTCTTCCATCACTTTTTTCAAACGGTCTTCAAATTCACCGCGATACTTGGTACCCGCAACGACAGTACCCATATCAAGGGTCATTACGCGCTTATCGCGAAGGATTTCCGGAACTTCATTATTCATGATCTGCTGAGCCAAACCTTCGGCGATGGCTGTTTTACCAACACCAGGCTCACCGACAAGAACCGGGTTATTTTTCGTACGACGGCTCAATACTTGAATGACACGCTCGATTTCTTTACTTCGACCGATGACAGGATCAATGTTACCCTCTTTCGCAATCGCTGTAAGGTCACGGGCAAGGGAATCGAGGGTCGGTGTATTCGCATTCGCAGCCTGAGCACCTGATCCGCCACCACGACGGTTTTGACCACCTGTGGACTCATTGTTACCAAGGAGTTGTAAAACTTGCTGGCGGGCTTTATTCAAGCTTACACCCAGGTTATTCAGCACTCGGGCAGCTACGCCTTCTCCTTCACGAATTAATCCTAGAAGAATATGTTCTGTTCCCACATAAGAGTGTCCCAGTTTACGAGCTTCATCCATGGAAAGCTCAATGACTTTTTTCGCACGAGGCGTATAGTGAATCGTTTGGGACACTTTCTCTCCCTTACCGATCAATTTTTCTACTTCTTGTTGTATTTTTGAAGACTCAAGACCTAATGCAGTCAGAGCTTTGGCAGCAATGCCTTCCCCTTCGCTGACTAAGCCTAAAAGGATGTGCTCTGTGCCAATGTTATTGTGACCTAATCGAACAGCTTCTTCCTGTGCCAGCGCCAATACTTTTTGTGCTCTTTCTGTAAATCGCCCAAACATCATGGACATTCCCTCCTAACATTATTCTTCATTCTCTAATTGAAGTCGTTCTCGAATTAAAGATGCTCTTCTTACATCCCTTTCATCAGGGGATAAAGGAGTCTTAGCATATTGTTGCAAAAATCCGGGCTGTGTAAGAACCATCAATTCATTTAAGATCGTACGCGGGATATGATCGATGAATCCTAGATCGATGCCCAATCTCAGATCAGAAAGGCATTTAGCCGCCTCCTTAGATTCTATGATTCGACTATTGGTCAATACACCATAGGAGCGAAAGATACGGTCTTCCAATTGAATACTCGAACGGGTCATCAATGCTTCTCTTGCTTTTCTCTCCTGCTCAATCAGCTGCTTGACAACACTATGGAGATCTTCAACAATATCCTCTTCTGATTTACCAAGGGTAATCTGATTGGATATCTGATAAATATTCCCTAAAGCTTCACTGCCTTCCCCGTAAATGCCTCTCACCACAAGCCCCAGCTGGTTAATGGCCGGTGTCATCCGGTTGATTTGGTTCGTCATGGATAGGGCGGGTAAATGCATCATGACAGAAGCTCTCATTCCCGTACCCACATTAGTCGGACATGCAGTCAAATAACCCCTTTTCTCATCAAATGCATAATCCACTTTTTCTTCCAGCCAATCATCCAACTGACTAGCTTGTTCCAGTGCCTGATCCAGCTGAAAGCCAGGGAAATATAACTGTATGCGAATGTGATCCTCTTCATTAATCATGATTGATACTTGTTCATTTTGTGAAATGAGAGAGGCCGACTTTTCCGCTTTTTCAGCCAAGTGTGGACTGATCAAATGCTTTTCTACCAATACTCTCTTTTCAATCGGCTGCAAATCTTTCATTTGGACCAGTTCAAAATCTTTATAATCCCTAAAAGACTTCTTTTGAAACTCTTGATGGAAAAATTCCAAAACTTTATTCAAAGTCTCTTCAGAAGCAATAATAGGAAAAGGATGGTGCGAAAAGTTACGAGCAAGTCGTATACGGCTACTGAGTACAATATCGCTGTCCGGACCCTCTTGTTTCATCCATGGACTAATGGCTTCATTCATAAATTGCTGTAAAGACATTACTCATCACCATCCTCCCTATGATGAAGTTGACTTTCTAAAGATCTGATCTTATCTCTAACTTTCGCTGCCTCTTCGAATTCTTCCTGCTCAATTAATTGTCGAAGATTAGTTTTATATTCTTCCATCTCTTTCTTCAGGTGCAAGTTGCCACCTTCACGTTTCGGAATTTTGCCATCATGCCTGGTGTTCCCACTGTGGACACGGCGCAAAATGGGGTTCAGACGTTCATCAAACGTTTTATAGCATTCTGCACATCCAAACTTCCCGATCCTTGCAAACTCCTCATAGCTGAGCCCACAATTGTGACATTTCAGTTTTGGCTTTTGAGTGTATGAGTGAGCGCTCTGCCCTTTTAAAGGAGAGGGCCCTTCCGAATGGAACAGACCTGAAAGGAGATCATTCAAGGTGAAGTTCTCTTCCCCGTAATTCATGTACCCATTTTCCTTCGCACATTTTTCACATACATGGACTTCTGATTTCTGACCATTAATTACCTGCGTCAAATGGACGGTAGCAGGACGCTGATGACATTTCTGACACTCCATCTGAATCTCTCCCTTCTCACTCAACATTTATATTTAAGGGTGAATAGCATGGCAGTCATGATTCTCGCACGCACTTCATCACGAAGAGGTAAAGAAAAAGCAAGAACGTCGCGATCGATGACACTTGCCATCAGTTTGCTTTCCCGATCAGTGATGATCTCATAGTCTACCAACCGTTCAAGCACATCGATGGCTTTCGATTGGGATACATGGGGATTGATAAGCTCCATTACCTCTTCTATCATCTCTGATCCCTTGCGGTGTTGGATTCGGCTGATACGAATATATCCGCCGCCTCCTCGTTTACTTTCCACTATATATCCTTTTTCCACAGTAAAACGCGTCTTAATCACATAATTGATCTGAGAAGGTACACAATCAAATTTCTCGGCAAGTTCACTGCGCTTGATTTCAATCGCCTGGTGCCGATTTTCATCTAAGATCTCCTTGAGATATTCTTCAATAACATCAGAGATATTCCGCATGCTCCCTCCCCCTCTTTTGACTTTGACTATCTTTGACTTTAATTTTATTATACTCATTTTCTTTTGTCATGCAACTTGTTTGTTTAGAAGAATTACATCTTCTATGTTTCCCCTTTTCCCCATGAAATAAAACAAAAAAACTGCACAGAATCAACTGTGCAGCCCTTTAATACTGATGTCCACATTCTTCTACACCATCCATCAAAGACAGACGCTCTAAAAGAAGAGATCGATTATACCTTTGTCCTTTATTCAGTTCAACGACAACCTTTTTTTGACTCTGATCCAAAGCAACAATATCTATCTTCCTGACTTCCAAGTTCATTTGTTCAAATACAGTTAATACTTTATTGACCGGGGCATCCTTAGCAATCGTCACTTGATAAATGTTCTTCCGATTCCCATTAAACTTTTCCTTTTCTATCTTATTAAGGAACACTAAGCTCATAAGGACAAAGATTGTTGTGACCGTCGCCACATCATACATTCCTGCACCAACGACAAGACCTATCCCAGCCACCGTCCATATGGACGCAGCTGTTGTTAATCCTCTGATCGTCATTCCATTGACGATAATTGTTCCTGCGCCTAAAAACCCAATGCCACTAATGACATAGGATGGGATACGAGCTGGGTCGAAACGGACATGTTCATATTGATCAATGAACGTTTCAAATCCATACAAAGAAAGGAGCATCATCATACAAGCCCCGACACCCACAAGGATATGAGTCCGGAAGCCGGCCGAATGATTTTTCACTTCCCTTTCAAATCCAATCAACCCTGAAAGAATAAGTGCAAAAAATAACCGGAAGATAAACAAAAGAATGTCATCATGAAAAAAATATGACCAGTTCAATCTATCCCTCCTCTCTATATGTCTATGTTTAAGGAAGTTGATATAGAAAAAAACCAGAAGAATGATCTTCTGGTTTTTCAAATGACGTGGCGG
>NZ_BJYD01000033.1 GCF_007991335.1 Halobacillus faecis
TATAGTTAGATAATGTTCTGGCCTTCCAGAATGACAATGGCAAGGATAAGAACGATGATGATGATGAATACGATGGAGAGTGGGCGGGAGACATTTGCTCTTTGAACCTCCTCCCAGCGAACAGGTCGAATTCCGCTGAGCGAAAAGATGGATACAGCAGCCAGCAGGATCGACATGATGTTCACCGTAACTAATAAGAAGGCCCCATACGCCGCTGCCATCGATCCATCGCCGATTGACATCCCCAACGCGACCGATGGTGGAAGCAAAGCTACAGCTACCATAACCCCGACCAAGTTCCCTGATAAACGATTTAAAAAAGCGAGCGCTCCAGCAGCTCCAGACGCCACCCCTAATGGAATGTCGATCAAAGTAACCTTCGTCCGATCCAGGTATTGAGCGTTTTCCATTCCAACATCAGTAAAATAACCGAAGGCTATGGAGATCAACAAGACGATCGCTACTCCATACAGAGAACTCACAGCTGATTGTCCAAGCCCTTTATAATCACCAAGAATCGCAAAAAAAGCAACCGATATCACTGGCCCAATCATGGGAGCAATGACCATCGCCCCGATGACCACCGCTTCACTATCTTTTATGATACCAACAGTAGCTACAATCGCTGATAATAAGATAAGTAAGGAATAATTCATTGTAATATGGCCGTTTTTTTCAGCCGCATTCATCAATTCATGCCGGCTGGCTCGAAGAAGGCGGGATTTTTCCTCTTCGTTGTCTTCCTTTTCTTCTTTTTCTTTGGTTTCTTCGTGTATGGTTTCCTTGGAAATGTATGTTTGCACAGGGATGAGCAGTGTCTCAAACCCTTCAACTACATTGGAAACCTCCTCTAAATAGTTGAGAATCTCTTCTACTTCATTTTTTTGAACGAGGATTCGTACGAGCATCCTTTCTTCTGATTCGCTTGAAACCCAATACGAACGATGATCATACTTTTTTAACTTCTCATTGATGGAATCGAAGTGTTGATCAGGAATGTACACTTCAATTAATTGCAAATTCATACTCTTCACCTCTATTTAACCGCTCTTTAAAAAGTTGATGATTCCTGCGTATTAGGATTCTCGTGGGATCAAGGACTTTTTCATCCTTCTGCTCTGTTCCAAATACAGAAGTATCGAACCTCCTTCATAATGTCTCCTATTTTTCACATACTAATTCTACCTAGAGAAGAAGAGAAAGGAGGTTCCTTTATGTCTCTCCAACTACCGATGAAGAAAGAAGAATATTTGTCTTCGTCCAAGGATTTGCTTAATCAAAGTCCGGATCTCGTCCAGAAAGTGTTTAATCATGGAGGCCAATGGATCAGTGTCCAATTCATTCACTATCAGGTGAATAAAGAACAACTGGAAGACGAAATTCTAGAAGTCATCACAAAATCCTCTCATTCCTGGACAAATGATGACTTGATGAATAAAATCCCTATGGCTTCAACGAAACAAGAGAAAAAGATGGATGCAATTATTGAGCAGATGATTCATGGAAGTGTCTGCATTTATATAGAAGGTGAAAAGGAAGCGACACTCTTCGCACTGCCTCAGCAAGAGCACCGTTCCTTAAACCAAGCAGAAACAGAGTCGCTGGTCTTCGGCCCTCAGGTTTCGTTTACTGAATCGCTTATGACAAACCTTAATGTCATACGTTGGCGTTTAGATACACCAGATCTTGTTACAGAAAAATTAATTGTTGGTGAGCGGATCCAATCGGAAATACGAATCGTGTACTTGAAATCCCTCGCCAATACAGAAAATGTAGATACCATGAGGCAACGGATTAGAGATCTACAAGTCTCTGAAGTAGAAGACACGAGCGTTCTTGGACAATTGATTGAAGACTCATCCAGTACAGTTTTCCCTCAGCTGATTTTCACGGAACTGCCGGATCGCTTTTGCAACGCGATTTCTAAAGGACGTGTAGGCGTGATGGTCGACAAAAGCCCGACCATGTTGATTGGCCCCATGAATCTTTTCGGCTTTTTCGAGTCGACGGAAGATTTGTATATGCGGTGGAATATGGGGAGTTTCATAAGGTTGCTTCGTTTCATATCTATGGCTCTGTCCATCATTTTGACACCGATGTATGTAGCTGCACTGACGTTTCACTATGAAATCATACCAAGTACCCTGCTAGTATCATTGGGTCAATCCAGGTCGACGGTTCCCTTCCCTCCCGTTTTAGAAGCTCTTTTACTTGAAATTCTAATTGAATTGCTGCGGGAAGCAGGAGCCCGCTTACCTACGAAGGTCGGTCAGACAATGGGGATCGTTGGCGGTATCGTTCTCGGCCAGGCGGCTGTAGAAGCTGGATTCACAAGCAACATCCTCATTATTATTATTGCTCTTAGTGCCTTGGCCTCTTTCACCGCCCCAAGTTATTTAATGGGAACAGCCATCCGGATCATCCGCTTTCCCATGATCCTTCTGGCGGGTGCCTGGGGTATTATCGGTATTGTATTTGCCTTGTCTTTTCTGGTCATCCACTTGTTAAAGCAAAAATCATTGGGGCGTCCGTACTTGTCCCCTATTTATCCACTGCAATGGAGTGATTTCAGTGAATCTATATATCGAGTGCCTTTTCAAAAAAATGCAAAACGGTCGAAGTCCCTCATGACCAAAGACGAGTACAGATATAGTGAATCAAAAGCAGAAGAACGAAATGATGTGGATCGTCTATGAAGACGAACATCCCCTTCCATCCTGATCATACCGTTCAAGCCTTCTACCTTTTCTTTATCATCCACACCTCTCAAATTGGAGCGGGATTGATGGGAGTTCCGAGAATCCTTGTGCTTGAAGCGGGAGTGGATGCCTGGGTTTCCGTATTAGTCGCGGGGCTTTACCTTCATTTCATTGTTTTCATCATGCTGCAAATCTTAAAGTCTTATGAGAATGCCGACATCCTCGGAATTCAACAAGACTTGTTTGGCATATGGATTGGGAAAGCGCTGGGAACCGTTTATGTGCTCTATATTTTTCTTCTCCTTTTGACGGTGATCAAAAATTACATTGAAGTGGTACAGGTGTTTGTCTTTCCAGAGATGCCGATCTGGCTTATGGCTCTCTTTTTACTCTCTCTCATGGTTTATAGTATTCTAGGCGGGTTCAGGGTAGTGGTAGGTACGAGCGTCGTCTTTTTCTTCCTTACCATCTGGCTTGTTTTCACAATCTATAAACCCATCACTTACATGGATTGGGAACACTTCTTACCAGTGTTTCAGACACCTGCCCCTGATTTACTAAAAGGAGTGCAGCAAGTCACCTTTACCGTGCTTGGCCTTGAGATTCTCCTTTTCGTTTATCCATTTATCCAAGATAAAAAAAGAGCGGCAATACCTGCACACGCAGGCGTCTTTTTTACAACATGCTTAATTCTTTTAGTGACTGTTGTTTCTATCGGTTACTTCAGCCCTGATCAGTTAAAATCAACCGTATGGGCAACTTTGTCCTTGTTCAAAATCATTAGTTTCTCCGTTTTGGAACGGTTTGATTTTATTGCCGTTGCGTTATGGATGATGGTAATCATCCCGAATATCGTATTATTTGGATGGATGATTGTACATTCCTTGAAGCGATTGTTCAATGCTCCTAAGAAACCAACGCTCTATGGATTGGCCTTTCTCTTATTTCTTACTTCCATAACAGCTGAAAAAAGGGTCTCCCTCAACGAGCTAACCGACTGGACGGGGCAGATTGGATTTTGGATTGTTTTTGTCTATCCATTGTTCATTTACGTGATGGTTCTATTAAAAAAAATAATGAAAAAGAGGAATGCTTCATGAAATGGTCCTCCATTCTGATCATCGTTTTCCTACTCGCTGGTTGTATACCAAAGTCTTACATCGAAACCTTAGGAATTATTACAGCTGTCGGATATGATTTGACTGAAGACCAACGAATTCGGGGCACACTCGTCATGTACCAGTTCGACACGGATCAATCGAGCACATCTCAGGTCGTAACAGGGGAAGCAGATACATCGAAGGGGATTCGTTTTGCCACAAGCCGGCTTACAAGTCATCAACTCGTATCCGGTCAAGTAAGACTTGAAATATTCGAAGATGAGCTTGCTAAACGAGGAATGATGAAGTACATGGACACCCTTCAAAGGGATGCGGCCATATCGGACATGGGTTATTTAGCTACAAGTTCCGTGCCGTCAGAAGAACTGCTGAAATCAGAAAATGACGAAGATCGGCCCAATACGGGGAATTACATTCAGGAACTTATTAAAAAAAGCATCAGTGAAGAAGCCATCCCCAATGCTGTACTGACCAGCTTCCTGCATGACTATTATGACACTGGCAAAGATCCCATCCTTCCATCTCTTACACTTGAAGACAATAAAGCGGTGATTAACGGGATCAGTTTATTCCAGGATGACCGCTATGTCCATACAACTTCTCATGAAAATACATTCTATATCATGTTGATGAAACAACAGTTCGACCATGGGCAATTTCAAGTCCAACTGGCAGATGATGCATTAAAGAAATACCACAAGAAGGAAAGCATCGACAAGCCAGGCGAAGGAGCCCTGCATGTTTCGATTCATGAGCTAAATTCAGAACATGAGATCCATCCATCAAAAGGAGATCCGACCAAACAATCATTCACACTGAAGATGGAAGGTCGTTTGTTGGAAATCACGCAGGATATCGACTTGAAAAATAGAGAAGCTGTAGAAGCGTTGGAAAAACAAATTGAGAATAAAGTAAAAGAACACCTTCAAGAAACGTTGCAGATTCTGATTGACCATCAAGTGGACCCGGTCGGTTTCGGGGCTAAATATAACACCCAAAACAGAACAAATCGAGTGACAAAAGAAAATTGGCGCCAACAAATCCCAAACCTTGAAGTTGATTTTGACGTATCCTTTAAACTTCTGCGCTATGGGATTTCCGAATAAAGATAAAAACCCATGTGAAAAAGGTTCGCCTTTATCACATGGGTTTCATTTGACGTACTTCGTTTGTCTTTCTACGGGTATCCATCGCTACCTGACCCTTAGGAAGGAAACATCAACAAGTCCAAAGACCACCCTTGTCAGTTAGGAGGAAATCATCGGGCTGTCTGCCAATCATATAGAGACGATGGAGAGGTCTCGTCATAGCTACATAAAGCATTTTCAAATCCAGTTCATTTTTTTCATAAGCGTGTTCGTAACAATAGAGAAAAACAACATCAAACTCCAGTCCTTTGGCAAGGTAGGCAGGGAGGATGACGCGATCCCCCAACTCATCCGTGTTCTCTTCCATGATCTCGAAGGAAGGAAGTTCATGGGCGAGCTTCTCCGCCTCCTGTTTTGTTTTTGTGACAAAAGCGAAGTTGTTCATACCTTTTTTGACCAGATCATTGATCAACTCATGAATGTCCCCCTTCCGATACTCTCCCCTGAAAAGAAAAGTAGGCACATCCCCATGTCGGACCACAGGTTCTGCTTTCGGAAGTGCATCTGGCATATCGTCTAAAAGCCGATTAGCTAAGTTCATGATTTCAATTGTCGTCCGGTACGTCTTTTGCAGAGTGAGGTAGTTGGCCGTCGGGAAAATATCGATTTGCAGTGTTTCCCAATTCTCTAATCCACGGTAATGATAAATCCCTTGCGCCAAGTCTCCTACTATAGTGAACAAATCGGTTTGAAAAGCCTTTCTCAAACTGAAAATTTCCATAAAACTATAATCCTGCGCTTCGTCAATGACCACTTTCTTTGCACGATCGTCAGGATCAAGACCTGTGATAAAGGTCTTCAAATACAACAGAGGCGCTAAATCTTCCGCACAAAGCTTCCCGGTTGCGTGCACCTTTCTCGTATCCTTTCTCATTTGCTCCCATTCAGAAGGTTCATCTCCATAAGCGGTTGGAAAGGTCTCCTCTTCAAAAAGCTGCTGATAGATTGTCCATACATCTACTTCCGGATACTTCTTCATATAACGATTGACCGATGACCTGGCTGCTTTCTTTATTTCATCCAGCCTTTCCTCTTTCCTTGTAATCAAAAAACTGACACGGATTTTTCGTTTCTCCGCATCCTTCATCCCATAGAGTGCATCGTCAAGGGCTTCATCATATTTGGCAGCCATTTTTTCCAGGATCCGCTTCTTTTTTCTTTTCAATTCACTTTGCAATACAGCCCTTATTTTCTGAACGCGCACCTCGTAAGGAAAATAACTGTATTCTTCAAAGAACAAACGATTGATGGCTTTTGCACTTTTAATCTTAAACCCTGCGAGCGTAAAATCACCCTCTACCTTATAGGACTTCTTCCATTTTTGCAGATAGCGATCCAAGATTTCTTTGAATCTTTTCGATCCTTTCATCCGTGCTCCTTCAATAGAACTGCGATCCCCGGATTTTTCCACCGCATTCATAAGCACCTCATGCTGAGTGACGACAGGCAGACGAATTCCGGTAGCCTGTAGAACAAAATCGGTAAAGGTCGTCTGTCTTGCTCGATCTACCCCAAGTTCAGGCAAAACTTCAGATATGTACTGAATAAATAAGCGGTTGGGAGCAAGAATGAGCATCTCTTCTGGACGGAAGATTTCTTTCATTGTATATAGAAAATAAGAGATCCTGTGAAGAGCAATCGTTGTTTTTCCACTTCCTGCAGCCCCTTGCACAATAATCGGCTTACGTAAATCGGCACGAATGATTCTATTTTGCTCTTCTTGAATGGTGGATACAATTTCTGTCAAACGCTTTTCGGCATTCTGAGTTAACGAGTCCTGAAGCAATTCATCTTTTGTGGTAAGGTCGATATCACGGTAATCCAACAGCTCCCCATCTTCAATCTGATACTGTCTTTTTAAGGAAACATCTCCTTCGTATCTTTCTCCCAACGCTTCGTAACTCACTTCCCCCAGGCGGCCTTCATAATAGACATTCGCTAGAGGAGAACGCCAATCTAAAATGATAGGGTATTGAGTTTCTCGGTCAAATAATGACGTCTTACCAATATAAAAAATTTCTCGATCGGGCTTTTCTTTTTGATGAAAATCAATGCGGGCAAAATACGGCTTGTTTCGTAGATGTTTGAGGTTTTCCAGTTGTTCTTTGGACATTTTCATGAAATTCGCATGAGAAAGCATTTCTTGGTACCTGAGACTGCTGTCTTTGAAGCTGAGGTTCTCAAGGGTGTCTTCCTGGCGCTTCTTCAGTGATTCCTGACCTGTTTCCTGTGAGGTGATCAGTCTGTCCATATACGTTTTTGTAAAAGACAGACGGTCTCGTTCTTTTTCAAATTCCGTATGCTTTTCCGTCATTTAAGCCATTCCTCCTTCTTTTTATTCTGCACGGTTCACAGAACATTCTTCTAATGGAATGACGAGTGAGCGCTGGCCCAACATGCAGTTTTTCAAAGCAACGAGTCAATAAGATACCATATCCACGTTGGAAGCGCAATCATTAATGAGTTCGTTTTATGTAAGTAGGCTCCGTTACGAAAGACGACTTATGTAAGGGCTCGGAATAGCATGATGTAAGATAAAATAAAAAGCCGTTTAGTTTAAGGGTGCGCTTTGTTTTGCGCTTACACCTAAACTAAACAGCTATTAAAAAGGCACCCTAGGGTCTGTTTTTGTTCTCCACATATTTCGGCAGATGCATCTCAAATATGAAGAAAGAAAGAATACGCAAAAGTACAGGATATAAGGCCAGAAATCCTACCAAATCCCCGATTCCCCCAAGAAGGTTGGTAAAAAGAAGAACGATGGCCAGAACAAGCATGAGAAAAACAGTCACAAGGCCTACTCTTCCATTGATAGGCGTCCACGCTCCTGCTATTGTCCTTGTATCCTGTTCCAGCAGTTCGAAGCAACGGTAGTGATAAGGACGTATTCTGAACCAATTGGATGCTGTGACAAGTTCGTCACGGTCCTGAATTTTTTTGTAACAATACCGACAGATGTTTGTGTTCACGAAATCTACTCCTGATTGAGATATTTTTTCATTAGCAAACACTCGTTGCCTTTTTCATTATATCGCAAAACATCCATAACTCTAAGCATTAACGTAATTCCGCGTCCACTCTCATCCAAGTCTTCTACACTTGGAAACCAGTGCTTCATGTCACCTGTCACCTGATAAGGCCTCCAGTCAAACCCGTCTCCATGATCATAAACTCTGATGAGTAACCGTGAATGGAGAAAATGGATTTTCAATAAGACGGGATAATCTGTTCTCTCTTGATGGCCATGGGCCCACGCATTCCATACAGCTTCAGTAATCGATGCATCCACAAGAAGTTGATCGTTCCCGTAGTATTTGGCAAGATATGGTGAATATTTACGTCGGACATCTCTCAGTTCTCTCGGATGTCTGATATTGGCTTCTATAGATGCCTTCATCATTCAGCCTCTCCTCTTCTAAGTCCATGAATTGCAACCATTGGACTTAGTAAATGGATTTGTTCCCTTTTCTATTCCCTTTATCCAAATCACTTAAAAGGGGAAGTGTTAACTTTTTCATAAAAATGGAAAAATGATGATGGATGAGAGGACAACTTTTCTTGTTTGACATTCACTTCTACGTCACTTGCCTTATAAGAAGGATCCCTTACTTTTTCCTTTCATGACTTTGGATGATGTCCATTACTTTTTCCTTCGTTTGTTCACTTTGATAGCTTTGCATGGATCTAAGAATCTGATCACGATTGTTGATCAGTTGACGGAGATCATTCAATAAGGTTTCATTTGTGAGCTCCTCTTCCTCTCGTTTCATCGCATATCCTTGTTTAACAAAAGAGTCTGCATTCAAAATTTGGTCTCCGCGACTTGCTTTTCTTGATAATGGAATGAGAAGCATCGGTTTTTTCAAAGCTAAAAACTCAAATATAGCGTTTGACCCTGCTCTGGAGACGATATAGTCCGTAGCAGCAAACAAATCCTTCAGCTCATCTTGGACATATTCGAACTGGGCATATCCACGTTTGTTGATGGACGTGTCTTTGTGCCCTTGCCCACAGATGTGAACAATCTGAACCTCCTGGAGCAATTCATCTAAATTATCGCGTATCGCATCATTGATTCTCTTTGATCCTGTACTGCCTCCCATCACCATTACCACAGGTTTCTGCTTGTGGAATTCACACAGGGCTAAACCTCTAGAGCGGTCTCCTTCAAACAGTTCTTCGCGGACTACGGCCCCGATATATTCACCCTTTCCTTCCGGCAGATGTTTCATGGTTTCAGGAAATGTAGCCAGGATTTTTTTTGCAAACGGGAAGGATAGTTTATTGGCCAGACCCGGCGTATAATCCGATTCATGAATAACGGTCGGAACGCTCTTCAAGCGTGCCGCCATAACGACAGGTACGGAGACAAATCCCCCTTTTGAAAAAATGACCTGGGGCTTCCGTTTCTGGATGATGCGGAGAGATTGAGCTAATCCTTTCAACACCTTAAAAGGATCCTTGAAGTTTTCCTTCGACATGTACCTTCTCAGTTTTCCTGTTGAGATGCCGTGGTAGGTGACTCCATCTAACGGCTCAATCAAATTTCTTTCAATCCCACTATAGGATCCAATGTAATCGACGGTATATCCTTGTTTTTGAAATTCTGGAATAAGCGCAAGGTTCACGATGACGTGACCCGCTGTCCCTCCACCTGTAAATAAAATCCTTTTTTGACTCATATGTTAATCAACGTCCTTTCAGAGGGCTTCTTAAGTAATTCTGGATGTGTTACTATGCTATAATCCTCGTATTCCTCTAAAGAGAATTGTACCAGAAAAGAGTGTGGCCTATGTACGAAACAAAAACTTTAAAAGAAAAAATCAAACTGTTCAGCGTTATCCTCATTCCGATCCTGATTACACAAATCGGAATGTACTTGATGAACTTTTTCGATACGATTATGGCTGGTCAATCCGGCCCTGATCAACTGGCGGGAGTAGCGATAGGGTCAAGCATATGGATGCCTGTCTTTACAGGATTGAATGGCATTCTCATGGCTATTTCCCCAATTGTCGCTCAATTAAAAGGGGCAAAGAAAGAAAATGAAATCTCTTATTCCGTTAAACAAGGGATTTATTTATCCATCCTTTTGGCGGGAGGAATAGGAACACTCGGGTTCTTTTTATTGGATCCGATCTTGTCTTTATTAGATATCACTCCAGAAGTCCGGCATGTAGCAAAATATTACTTATTGACACTGGGAATCGGGATTGTGCCCTTGTTTGTCTTCAACATCCTTCGGTCATTTGTAGATGCCTTAGGTCAAACCAAAGTTTCAATGGCCGTCATCCTGATGACACTGCCGATCAATGTTCTTTTTAATTATATGTTCATATTCGGTCGATTGGGTGCCCCTGAACTGGGAGGGATTGGTGCGGGAGTAGCTTCTGCTCTAACCTATTGGGTATCATTAGTCATTCTTGTTACCATCATTCACAAACTCCGTCCACTAAGAACCTATAAGATTTTCCAATCATGGATTTCTCCTGAATGGAAAGAGTGGTGGGCACAATTGAAAATTGGCATTCCCATCGGTTTTGCCATCTTTTTTGAAACAAGTATTTTCGCTGCCGTCACATTTTTTATGACGGCTTATGACACGAATACGATTGCCGCTCACCAGGCAGCCATTAATTTTGCCTCTCTTCTCTATATGGTTCCCTTGAGTATCGCCTTTGCATTAACCATTGCCGTTGGATTCGAAGTTGGGGCAGAAAGACACAAAGAAGCGAGAACTTATTCTTATTTAGGAATTGCATCAGCTGTAATGATGAGCGTCTTTGCAGGTCTGATTTTATTTTTGTTCGATGATGCGATTGCTAGACTCTACAGCACAGATGAAAGGGTAATTGAATTAACTAAGAATTTCATCATCTATGCTATCTTCTTTCAGCTGTCGGATGGATTCGGCGCACCTCTGCAAGGGATTCTACGTGGATATAAAGATGTGAACATTACGCTTGTTATGGCGTTCATTTCTTATTGGGGCATTGGTTTGCCGAGTGGGTACTGGCTTGCGAACTATACGGCCCTCGGCCCTTACGGATACTGGTTAAGCTTGACGATCGGCTTAACCGCAGGAGCCATCACCCTTCTCATCCGTATGCTGTACATCCAAAAAAGAAAAACCCAAACCAGCACTGCTTCCTAGAGAATTGTAATTAACAATCTAAGAGGATTCTTGAAGATTCTGTGGGAGTAGGTTCGCATGAAAAGCGATCGGAGACACGAGCGTGTGTGTTTTTGTACGATCTAATTCAAAACACGGCAAATCGTAGTTCCCCTGACCTTGACCCCGTATCTAAGGGCAGGAACTGTCATTCATTATATCAACCAGGCAAGGCTTCCTTTAATAATGCCAGGTATGGGCTCCTAACAAAAGTTTCAAAACGAAATCTTCCACAATAGGGAGCAAATATTGGTTATGAAAAGAAGCGTCCTGGTGAGGGACGCTTCTTTTGTTTTATTATAGGTGGTTACTTGTTTAAGTTAAGAACAATCAAGCGTTCCTCTGTCATGTCTTCAATCGTGTATTTCGGACCTTCTTTGCCCCACCCGCTGTCTTTCACACCACCGTAAGGCATGAGGTCAACCCGGTATTGGGAGGAGTCATTAACCATTAAACCTCCCACTTCAACATTCTTAGCTGCATAAAAAGCAGTATCGATATTCTGTGTGAAGATACCGCCTTGAAGACCATAAGGGGAGTCATTCACTTCTTCGATACAAGAGGAAAGGTTGGAAAATGGAATGATGCTCACGACGGGAGCGAATATTTCTTCACAAACGACTTTCATATCTGGTTTTACATTTGTTAAAACCGTCGGGTGAAATAAAGCAGCCTCACGATTGCCGCCGTGGATGATTTGGGCTCCTGCTGCCTTCGCTTCCTCCACCCATTCTTCGGCACGTGCGGCTTCTTCCTCGCTGATCATAGGACCGACATCCGTATTCGGGTCGTTCGGGTCTCCTACATTCAACTTTTCAATGGCTTGGATGAACTTGGCCTGAAATTCTTCACGTACCTCTTCATGTACATACAAACGTTGGACAGAAATACAAACTTGCCCGGCAAAGGCGTAACTTTTAGCGGCTACGTTTTCTGCAGCTGCATCAAGATCCGCTTCTCTATCAATAATAACTGGCGAGTTATTTCCGAGTTCCAGGACGAGTTTGTTCAGCCCTGTATTTTGTTTTAACTTCAATCCGACTTCTGCACTTCCAGTAAATGTGTACAAGTTAATTCGCTCATCTTTCATCATTTGGTTGCCGACCGTTGAGCCTGAACCAACCACCACATTCAGAAACCCTTTCGGAAGTCCGGCTTCTTCGAACAACTTGGCCAATTTCAAAGCAGAAATCGGTGTTTTACTTGCAGGCTTCAAGACCACCGCATTCCCTGCCGCTATAGCAGGGGCAATCTTATGTGCCACAAGGTTCACCGGAAAATTGAAAGGGCTGATGGCTCCGACAACTCCCACCGGGACCTTGATCGTAAAAGCCATACGGTTTTCAGACCCTGGCGCTGCTTCTACTGGAACACCTTCCCCGTGAATCCGCTTCGCCTCTTCTGCAGCTAGTTCAAAGGTCTGAGCCGCCCGGTCTACCTCTGTTAACGCTTGTTTGATCGGCTTCCCGGCTTCCATCGTAATGACTTTTGCCATGTCTTCCTGGTTCTCTTTCAATCGTTCACTTACACGTTTCAATATTTCAAAGCGTTCATAAGGAGACATGGCATGCTGTTTATACGCATGCGTCGCTGCTTCAATGGCAGCATCCACTTCTTTTTCAGACGCTTTAGCCACCTGCGCAAAGGTTTCCTGTGTGTATTTGTTCCATACGTCCAGTTGATCATTGGTGTCTATCCATTCCCCATTAATATAGAGCTTATGACGATCCATGAACCTCTCTCCTTTGAAATAGAATCTACGACTTTTCCTATTCCCTTATTCACGGTTGGGTAACACGCACGGATGCTTATAAAACAAAAAAAAGTCTGAATGGAGGAAACCCTCCATTCAGACTTTTCGGCACTTTATAGGAATAATCCTGCAATTGTTGCAGAAAGCATAGAACCTAGAGTCGCACCGATAAGAAGCTTCATACCGAAACCAGATACTCGTCCACCTTTTTCCGCATCGATCCCTTGAACCGTACCAGCAATGATACCAATCGAGGAGAAGTTAGCGAAACTTGTAAGGAAGACCGTTACAATACCAACGGTTTTCTCAGATACGCTATCAAGCATGTTAGAGAATTCAAGCATCGCGACAAATTCGTTCGTTACGATTTTCGTACCCATGATTGCACCAGCGTCAACGACTTCAGCAGCTGGAATACCCATCAGCAATCCAATTGGAGCAATAATATAACCAAGGAGTTCTTGAAGCGTAAATCCGTTGAATACAGCTCCAAACACCCAGTTTACAAGCTCAAGTGATGCGATGAAGGCAATCAACATGGATGCAACGATCAAGGCGATTTTACCACCATCAAGAGCACCATTACCCATCGCTTCGAAGAAACTTTTCGCATTGGAAACATCTTGAATATCAACTTTGTCCTCTTCTTTAGAAACTTTAACCGGTGCAATAATGGATGCAACGATCAAGGCACTGAACATGTTTAATGGAAGAGCAACAAGGATATATTGACTTGGCAGCATTCCAAGGTACGCACCTACGATAGAAGCAGATACAGATCCCATTGCAGAAGCACTGACAATATACAAACGGTTGTCATTCAAGTTGTGAAACTGTGACTTGATCGCAATCAAAGCTTCTGACTGACCGAAGAAAATACTGTTTACTGCGTTGAAAGATTCAACCTTCGGCAAACCAGTAATCTTAGATAGTCCCCAACCGAGATATTTAATAATGAATGGCAAGATCTTCAAATACGTCAAAACAGATAGAATAGTTGCGAAGAAAATGATGATGAGTAGGACGTTGAAGAAGAACACGCCGTTTTCTCCTACCTCTACGCCACCTAGTACGAAGTTAACCCCGACCGTTCCAAACTCAATCAACTTGTTGAACCCGGCGGAAATCCCGTCAATAATGAGTTTTCCGATGGTCGTGTTGAACATGAAAGCCGTGATCAGCAACTGAACGGCAATCATGACAGCTACACCTTTAAAGTTAATGTTCTTACGATCGTTGGACATCAGAAAAGCGATTCCAAGAATGATCGCAACAGCAAGAATTCCTAAAAGAATACCCACAATAAGTCCTCCCCTAATTGTTAAATAAAGTATTTATGAAAATGCTTACATCAAGTAATTCCACTATGGATTTTATCAGGTTGTCAGACGTCATGCAAGGTTTATTTGTATGTAATAAATAACAAATCATGACATGCTAGTCACCCTATGCTCTAATATGCCTTTATTTATAAGGGTTTATCCCTTTTTAAGGATCTTAATATTTTTTTGTCACATGGGTATACACTTGTACACAAAAAAAGAAACGCCAAAAAGCGTTTCTTTTTCTATGACTTTTGCATTTTTCTTAATAAGAACAAGAAATACGGGGCTCCAATAATAGCAGTGAAAATTCCTGCCGGGACTTCTGTAGGTGGAAACAAGCCTCGACCCAAATTATCAGCAACCATTAAGAGTAACGTTCCCGTTAGTGCTGAAACAGGCAAAAGATAGATATGCTTATTTCCTACCAATTGACGGGCAATATGCGGAGCAATTAAACCGACAAATCCAAGTGTACCTACTACTGCTACTGAGGCACCTGCAAGAATCACCGCTATGATCAATAATAGCAGTCTTGCTTTTCGAACAGGTTCTCCGAGTCCTTCTGCGACATCGTCTCCAAGACTAAGAACATCAAGCTTTGGAGCTAGGAAAAGCGTAGCCGGAACAACAATCACAATCCAAGGCAGCAGCAGCCACACATCTGTCCAATCTTTCCCCCATAAGCTGCCGGTTAACCAGACCAGTGCTGCATTCGTCTCCAATGGAAATTTAACCGTTAAGAACTGAATTCCTGCCTGACAAATCGCCCCTAGCGCTATACCGACAAGGGCAAGGGTTGCTGGCTGGACGCCTCTTTTAAATGCGAAGATATAGAGGCCGATTGTGACTAATCCCGCTCCTATGAATGCGGCAATCGGAAGGCCGATGACAGGCAAAGAAGGAAAGAGGATGATTACAGCGGCCGCTGCAAACCCTGCCCCTTTAGTAATTCCAATGACATCCGGTGAAGCAAGAGGATTCCGAATGATCCCTTGTAGGATGGCGCCGGATATCCCTAATCCAGTTCCTACCAACAAGCTCATAATGATTCGTGGCAAACGAAAATTCTCAATAATGTACCTGTTCCCTCCTACTTCCACACCAGCGAAATAATTGAATATGGCACCGGGCGGAATCCATACAGCGCCTATACCAATGGATAGAAAAGCTCCTAACAAGACGAGGATAGAAAGAGAGATCATGATCACGACGGGATGCATCTTTTTCAATCTCATGCTGCTCGTCCCCCTCTGCTAGCCAAATATAAGAAAAATGGGGCACCCAGTAGTGCCGTCACTATACCCACCGGAGACTCTGCTGGAAAGGAAATGAACCTGGACAATACATCCGAGATCGTCAATAATGCCGCACCAAAGACGGCTGACACCGGAAGGACCACACGATAATCTGATCCCATGAGCTTTCGTACAATATTTGGTATGATCAAGCCTATAAAACCGATTGGACCTGCCACGGCTACCGAAATGCCGGCCAACAGGATGACTAAGATGGCTGATGAAGCCCGGATCCACCCAATTCTCTGTCCTAATCCCCTCGCGACATCGTCACCTAATCCGAGAATCGTCAGCCCTTTGCCTAGAAATAGTGCCCCAATGAGACCAGTCAATGACCATGGAATCATCAAGCGGACATCAGCCCATGTTCGACCATCAATACCACCAGCAAGCCAAAAAAGAACATCTTCGGTTGATGTTTCATGAAAAAGGACGATCCCTTCAATTAAAGAGGACAAAAACAAATGGACCGTAATCCCTGCCAATGCCAATTTGACAGGCGTCATCCCCCCACCTGTAGAAGAGAGTGAATAGACAATCGCACCTCCAACAGCTGCACCCAAGAATGCAAAATATACAAGCGTCGAAGACCCTAACCCAGGAAAGAGCACAACACCAGCGACCACCATTAACGACGCTCCTGCATTGACTCCAAACACTTGTGGGGAGGCTAAGGGATTGTTCGTAATGGCTTGCATGATCCCTCCAGCAATAGCTAAACATGCGCCGACAATCATTCCTACTATAGCTCTCGGTAAGCGGATGGTATGAATGATGGAAGCGGCTTTCCCGGCATCAGGAGAAACCAAGAGTTTGAACACATCAGCAAATGGAATGGCGTAGGCACCTATACTTAAACTCGCGATAAAGCTCGCAATAAGAACAAGAATGCCGCCAAAGAAAATAAGGGCCCACTTATATTTGACTACAGATGATTGCTCAGATATATGCTGCACTTGAATTCTCCTATCTATAAACTCTTTTCACCTTATCACAAACGCCAGGAAAACGTCTTCTGGTAAAAAGGAAAGAGCGAAGGGTCTGCCTCCGCTCTCTGAACAATTATTCTTCATATAAATAGTTGATGGCGTCCTCTAGAATCTTTTCAGATGAAATCAAGCCACGGAAACGGGACCACATGTTACGATCAACTTCGTGGACCTCTCCATTTTTCACAGCTGAAATATCCTGATACAATTCATTGCTTTCCCACTCATCAACGACCGTTTGATCGCCAGCGACCATATGGAACATCACATCTGGATTGAACTCAACGACCTGTTCCAGGTTAATCTTGTTGTAGCGTTCGTCTCCACTCTGGATCGCATTTTTCAAACCAATAGATTCCAACAGAGAGCCTGTGTAAGATTCCATGTTGTGGGCGAAGTAACCGCTGTCCGCGACTACTGCAGGGAGAACGGTCCTCTCCTCGTCCTCAGGTACCTGGGCTCGAAGCTCTTCCATTTTTGCCTTATGATCGGCTAAAACTTCTTCCCCTTTTTCTTCCATGCCCATGGCTTTTGATACGGTTTCAAAGCTTGAGATAATGCCTTCGTAATCAGCGGCTAGAGAAGGAAGAATGATTGTCGGAGCAATATCCGACAACTGATCATAGATATCTTTGTGCCTCTTCATATCTGCAATAATCAAATCGGGTTGAAGAGAACTAATCACTTCTAAGGAAGGCTGTTTTCTCGTCCCTACGGATGTATAATCACCGATTTTCTCACGGATCGGTTCGATGATGCGTTCTGAATCATCATCGTCTGCGATACCGACAGGTGAAACCCCTAAAGAAGCAAGGTTGTCAACGAATGAAAATTCAAGAGCCACGACCTTCTCAGGTTTGCCCGTAATTTCGGTCTCTCCCATTTCATGTTCAATCACGCGTGTATCTTCTGTGGCTTCACTGTCTTTATCCTGAGTGTCTTCTGATGTTTGATCTTCGGAAGAACTTCCACATGCAGTGACCATTAGAATAAGAGCAAGCATACAAAAGGAAAATAAAGTTTTCTTCATATGTACTACCTCCATTGTTATTGATAATCATTATCAAACACTTCATTTATCATACTTAAATTTAAGATAATTGTAAAGGAGATAACAAAAGGACTGCCGCTCCATTTGTGCGACAGTCCTTCCATTTATTGAGAAATAAACATCTGTGTCCAATAATGACCGTAACTTCCACCTTCTGCGTAACCTACACCAATCTGTCTTAAATTTGGATCTAAAATATTCTTCCTATGTCCCGGGCTGTTCATCCATCCATTGACCACTTCCTGTGGCGTTCGTTGACCCGCAGCGATGTTTTCTGCGGCACGATTGTACGAAATATTGAAATCTCTCATCATATCAAATGGTGAACCATAGGTAGGAGACGTGTGGGAAAAGTAGTTTTTATTCGCCATGTCTCTGGACTTGTATCTGGCCACGCGTGACAACTGCCAGTTGGCTTTCAAAGCAGGAAGACCGTTTTTCGCCCTTTCCTGGTTCGTCAAGTCAATCACTTGGCTTTCAACTGATTTAATGTCTGCTTTCAGAGGAATTGTCACCCTGTCTCCTGGATAAATGAGATCAGGATTGTTGAACTGTGGATTTGCATTGATGATTTCACTCAAACCAATTTTGTATTTTTTTGAGATCTTCCATAATGTATCCCCGCTCTTAACTGTGTAAGTATCCGTTGCTGCATGAGTCATGTGAGGGGTTTGCACAAACAATACCGCAGCAAAAATGATGGCGCCTAACCACATCCATACTTTCAAGTGTTCTCACTCCTTTTTTTAGTGTCAGATGTAGTTTGGCTCTCCACGCTAAAATTATGTATATAGAGGAAAAGTTTAGGAATTAAAAACGCACCCACCGGTGGTCAGTCGGTGGGTGCTATACCATAGGGGAGGTATAATCATTTTATGAATGAAACGAGCGGGCCACTTCAACCAATTGTTGTCGTGTCACACTCTGTTCATTACCTTCTTCAGGCGCCACACTGGCGCGGTAAGTCATCAAGTACGTCACTCCATCCTTTTCCCAGGTCAGTTTTTTGGAGAAACGATTATCTTCATAAACTCCTTCTACTTCTTCACTAATGAAAAGCTCTTCCGGATCTATCCAGGGAGTATCCATTTCACCTTGGGAGAATTGAATGGTCAACAGATCATTATCTGAAGTGTAAAAACTCAAATCCATGAGGTCTTTCCCTTCATCTTGGTAGATGTCAGAAACAACACTGATCGTCGGAATAGGAATGTACTCAGGCAGCTCTGGCTCAAACTCTAATTGTTCAACTGCCGAAGACACTATCTCCATGTTGTAACAGTGGTATCCACTAGGAACTGCATGGGTTTTGCTACAAGCACCGATCATCAATAAACAGAAAAATAAAATTCCAAACCTTTTCCACACGCTTCTTTCCCCCGTCAATTCTATGTTTCTAATATAGAGACGAGATGACTCCCAAAAAGGTTTCACGTGTGAAGAAAAAATTTTAATTAATGATTCCGTGCTGAATAACTTCTACTTCTACTTTTGGTGTAATTGATATTTCCGGATAGGTTTCACTCCAGTCTAATTCTTTCCATACTTCCGGGTGATAAGCTTTTACTCTTCTTCCTATCCCGAAGACATCACTATTCGCTTCTTGAAGCTGAGCGATAATATCTACCGACTCTTCGGTAAGTCTCTCTGAGAGCTTCTTGCTAATTTCCTCGATCCTCCCCTTTACATATAAGTGATCGGAAGGATATTCGGCGATTTTCACTCTCAGATCTAAGTGGATGGTGGCAGCAATCTCTCCATCTTGATTTTCGACTTTCATTTTTCGATCATTTTCAGCAATACTTACAGTGACATAATCTAAAATCTCATCTTTCCCATTGTCGTCAATTTTTTCAGTCAAACGAGCTACCCTTCCCTTCACCCCTTGCAAGAGCATATACATCGTTGTTTGTTCCGCTCCAATTTTTTCCCCGGTATAAGCTTTCTCATGAAACAATCCCATTCCGTTGAAAGTCAGCAGGCTGCCACCATCCTCTATCTTCAATAAAGGCACAGAAAAATCAATCCCAGGTTCCAGTAATTCAGCACAAAGCAGTTGCAGATTTTCACCAGTCGCATGAGTTGACGAAACAGCAGCTTCCAATAAGCCCCCGATATAATTACTGATTCTCGTCGCTCCACTATGATTCATACTTATCACATCTTTAGCCGTTCCTTCTTCAACTACAGCAAGATAAGCATTTAAGTTGCTCCGAGGATTGCGGTACATATCATCAAGAATAGGATAGACATCTTTTTTTGCAAGATCTTCCCCTAATAGAACCACTTTCACTTTTGATGGATCGTACGTTTCAGATATCATACGATCAATTTTATCTCTTGCATGCAAAGGTGTGTTCGCAGAAGTCGATACGATTTGCAAACTCTCACTTCCTGGACCTTCGGATGCTCTCCTTACAGTAGGAATGGACACCGTTTGTATGATTTCTCCATCTTCTCCTTGATCAAATCCGAGAGAAAGTACAAGTTTTACGTTTTTAAACTGTTTTTCATCCCAGCATCCCGTAAGGAACAGGGTGCATACCATACAGATTAGAAAACATTTCTTCAAGATGAACTCTCCCCCCTCCTTCTGTTTCTTATGAAGTAACTTAAAGGAACCATGATTAATGGTAGGGCAACAGAAAAGAGATAGCCGGAATAGGTCACAACCTTGTTGAATGCTTGGATTCTTGAAATATCTAAGCCAACGTATAGGCTGATGGAAAATATGATTAAACCAATAAGCATAATAAAGTGGCCCTGGGACTCCTTCTTAAATAAGTCTGACAGTCCTAAACTGGCCATGTACAGATAAGTAGCGAATGTAGTCGCCACATTGATCACCCAGACAGAGATGAAAAACAAGTCGATTCTCGCAATGATCGGCAGCGTAAAAGCCTTCAGCATATATAAAACAGGTTCTGGCACTAATGGAAGCTCACTTGTACTGAAAAAAGTAAAGCTAGCAAAAACAGTAAACAAATAAAAGGTCGTAACAAAACAGTGTGCATAAATAATGGTTCTCAATTTTTGTATATGCGATCCTTCAACCTTTGAGAAAATGACGAGCGAAACGATAAATCCAAAAAAGGAAAAGATCGCTTTATTTATACCAGCAAAAACCTTCCCCCAACCCGCTTCTAAAATGGGAAACAAATACATGAGGTGCATTTCTTTTGTAGCAATAATCATAAAAAAAACCAGTAGTCCTAACAGTAAAGAAAGCATCGTATACATACGCCCTAATACAATCAATCCTCCACTTACCATGTATATACAAACCGAAATCAACAAAAAAGAAGTAACCCATAAAGGCGTGTTGGGTAACACCCACATACTGATCATCCTGCAGAACAATAGAATGGTTAACGAGCCCACGCCGATGAAGTATAAAATATACAAGATGGAAATCGGTTTTCCTATCCACTTTGTAAATAGTTTATCGTTTATGGTGTACAAGGTATCTTCAGGAAAGTTTTTCGCTACCACCCAAATCCCAAGAAGAATAACTTGAATAGCCACGGCACCCAGCAGGAGCGAAATCCACCCATCTTGCTTCGCTACGCTGTGCAAGTCATAAGGGACAGAAAGGATTCCTACTCCAATTTGAGTTTGAATGATAACAAAGAAAAACTGTCTTCGGGACAGCTTTTGATCATTGTTTCGTGTCTGTTGTTGAGGAGGGTTGCTCTCCTGGGCTGCCTTGCTTTGATTGGTTCTGTTCATCACGATTTTTCCACTCCCTTGAAGGGTCCAAAGCTACAGGTTTAAGTGCATGGGCGTCCTTTGGTCTAAGCTTCATCATAAACATGGGCAAACGGACGAACGTATCCTTCAGATCAACGAGACTCAACGGAGCAAGGGGAGCAAAATAAGGGACGCCAAAGGAATGAAGCCTCGTCAGGTGAGTCAGTATAATTAACATCCCAAATACAATTCCTATAAAACCTAGCGTACCCGCTAGTATAATCAACGGAAAAGTTAATAAACGAAGAGCTGTACTCAATTCATTAGAAGGAACGACAAAGGATGCAATGGCTGTCAACGCAACCACAATGACCATTATATTTGAAACGAGCCCAGCCCTTACCACTGCGTCCCCGATGACAAGACCACCGACAATACCAATCGTCTGACCAATCGGTGCAGGAAGCCGTATCCCCGCTTCCCTAATCAGTTCAATGATGATGACCATGACAAGCGCTTCTACAATGGGGGGATAAGCAATTTCATTGATCGAAGCTTTTACTGGAATAATGAGTTCGTCTGGAATAACTTCAAAATGGAAACTGACAACAGAAATGTAAAAAGCAGGTAATCCTATCGCTATAATGAAACTGAACAAGCGTATCAATCGAACGAAAGTTCCGGTGAACCAACGCATATTATAATCATCCGGGGCTTGATAAAACATGAAGAAAGTCGCTGGTGCAATGAGGGTCGTAGGACTCCCCTCCGCCATAATGGCGACTCTTCCCTCGACTAAATTGGCGGCCACACGATCCGGCCTTTCCGTATTCAACATTTGAGGAAACGGAGAGTTGGACTGATCTTCAATAAACTCTTCAACATGTCCCGGACTATGAATCATGTCTGAATCAACGGAGTGCAGTCTCGTCTCAACTTCCTGGACAAGCGTAGGATCTGCTATACCATCTATATAGATGACAGACACATTCGTATTCGTCTTTTTACCCAACTTAAAGTACTTGATTGTTAAATCTCTGTGTTCCACCCTTTTGCGGATAAGGTTGATGTTTGTCATCATATTTTCGACAAAACCATCATGAGCTCCGCGGACCACTTTCTCATTCTGTGGTTCTTCAGGGGTTCTGCCAAATGAAGAAGTGACACTGAACTGGGAGATTTCCTTCTTCCCCTCTTCCATATAAATCGCATGTCCCCGCAAAAGTGTTCGTACAGCTTCTTCTAAGTCGTTCGTCTTTTTTGCGTTGGGAAGTTGGAAAACGTCATCGGTATGCCCCATTTCGAGTGGTGCAAAAATCTTTTCATGGATTTTTTCGTGTTCAGCCAAAGACTCAAAATATAATAGAGCCGCGTCACCTCTTTTTAAGATCCGTATCTTTAAATCATTGGTTTGATGAAAAGCATCTAAGATATACTTGACGTTCTCTGACAATCTTCTTGAGCATTGTACTTCTTTCTCACCCGAAGGTTCGGACATATGTCGGTCGGCTAACTTATCACGGTTATTTCTGAAAATTCGCGTAAAGATTCCCATTTTCACATCACCTAACCTTAATTTGCCACGGATAAATTGGAATATACCCAACAAATCTTGTCCTCCCCAAAAACCCCCAATAACGTTGAAGACTCAGTTGCGAGGCTTTTACAGGGGAGGTGGTGGTTAGGAAAAGGCTCATCACTGAACTAAACTCAAAAGTCTCTAAACCAACTCTGTCAAAATCAAGACATTTACTTTAATAACAAAAAAAAGTCCTACGGCATGATAGCCGTAGGACTTACTGGTTTAGTGGCCCGGGAAGAAGACCATTTGCAAAATGAAAATAACTGCGAACATATATAGCATCCAGTGAACACCTTTACCTTTTCCAGTGACCAGCTTTAGCAACGGGTACGTAATAAAGCCAAAAGAGATTCCTGTTGCAATACTCGAAGTAAGTGGCATGGAAAGGATAATGATGAAGGCCGGGAAGGCATCATCGAAAGAACCCCAGTTCACCTTTGCAAGACCGCCCATCATAAAGCAGCCGACAATGATCAATACAGGAGCTGTAATGGCTGGCAAGCCGGAAACTGCTCCAACGATTGGGGCAAAAAACATGGATAGAATGAACAAGAACGCAACAACTAACGTCGTTAGTCCCGTCCGACCTCCAGCTGCTACCCCTGAAGAAGATTCAATGTATGCGGATGAAGGACTCGTTCCGAACATAGCTCCAACGGTTGTAGCTGAGGCATCAGCCATTAAAGCAGCACGCGCTCTCGGTAGGCTTCCATCTTTGCGGATGAAACCTGCTTGTTCCGCTACACCGATCATCGTTCCTGTCGTGTCGAAAATCGTAACGAGTAGAAAAGCGAAAATGACTGTATAAAGCCCATTGCTGAATACCGCTCCAAGATCCATATCCCAGAAGACTGGGGCCGGTGGGGCCTGGATGAAGCCTTCTAGCTGGAGCTGTCCTGTGAAGTAGCCAATGATGCCTGTCACAAACATACCGAGGAACAAGCCGCCCGTCACATTTCTAGCGATCAGGATCAACGTGAAGAAAAGTCCGAATACAGTTAACAACGGACCCTTTGCCGTCAAGTCACCAAGCGTAACCAACGTTTCTTCACTAGGAACGATGATTTCTGACATTCTTAAACCGAGAAAGGCTATAAATAAACCGATTCCTGATGTGATTCCATATTTTAATGAAGGAGGAATCGCAGTAATCAGTGTCTTTCGTAAACTTGTCAAACTAAGAAGAACAAACAATATACCTGATACAAACACAGCTCCGAAAATAACAGAATAACTGACATCCTGTTGAACGACTTCTGTAACGAAGTAAGCATTCAATCCCATACCAGGAGCAATAGCTATGGGATAATTGGCAGCGAATGCCATGATCAACGTACCGACGACTGCTGCAATGATCGTCGCCATGAACACTTGCTCGAAAGGCACACCAGCACTTGAAAGAATCGCCGGATTAACAACAACGATATAGACCATCGTCAAAAATGTCGTTAATCCTGCAAGCAGCTCTGTTTTAACATTTGTATGATTTTCATTTAATCGGAACCATTTGTTTAACATTTGGAAACACCAAACTTTCCATAAGAATTACAACGTGTATTATAATATTATTTTTACGAACAAAAATCAATAGGAACATTATAAATGTTCGTTTTTATTATCACTGCATTTAAAAACCGCCTGAGGAAATCATTCCTCAGGCGGTTTTTCAGCTGATCGCTTGACTCTATACCATTCCATCATTTCTTCTGTGTCCTTTTTCTCAAGGTAGTAGCAGGAAGCAAGTGCCCTTCCTCCTCCCGAGGTTAACATGACCTCTATGCTCGAGAGGTGTGTCCTTCTTTGAAAATACGTCTGTTTTTCATAAGAGGACTGAATGCGGTACTTTTTCATAAAGTAGGTCTGTTTGATAATTCCTCTCGACCGTAAGGTAAGTTGGTCTCCAAGAACATTCCATCCTGCATCATGGTAGGCAAGCCAGCCGAGTACAGCTAAGAAGAACCCGGCCAAAATGGAAAGTAGACCATAAGGAAAAAAGAAAATACTGATGGGAATTGCTGCTACAAACCCGAACCATGAGTGACGAAGAATATAACGCAATAACGATCTTTTAGGCGGTTGATGAAAATCATCCACAACATCATAATCAGGCAGCACCTTGTTCAATATTTCCCCTACATCTGCTTTTTTGATCATTGGCAACAGACGTAACTGGTGCTCATCATTTTTCAAGACCGAACCCCCTGCACTGATTAACGTGACAGAAGCGTATCCTAAAGGTTGTCGAATTAAATTTTCTTCCATCCGGACCCCCTGGATTCGATTCAAGGGTATGGTCATCTGCTTTTTCTCCAGCCACCCACGGGTAATGATCAAATCATCTTCGTCAATAAAAACAGAAAAGTTCGCATACCTTAGAATGGTCATCACAATGGATATTCCATAAGCAACTAGTAATATCACGAGAGCCGTAAAAGCAATGACCAGTACCCCAATCTGAATCCAATCAAGGATTTCGTTGTAAATGGTCCCTACAGGTAGAAGGTCCATGAATTGAGAAAAGAAAACAGCTACCCCGGAGATAACTACTCCCGCACCGCCAGAAGTGACCGCCATCATCACGATGTCTTTCATCGACATGGCATAGACTTTTACACGCTTCGGTTCTTCCATCTCTGCTTGAGATCTTTCAGTCTCACAAGCTTCGTCATCCTGTCTGACGTACCTTCGTTTCTTCTCTTGGAAAATAACTTCTTCCAAAGAATCTGCGTCTTCTCGACGAATAGCCGTCAGTTCAGCCTCTGCTTTTTCATTTCCTGTAGATCCAGCCGTCTCAACCGAAACCTTTACGAGGTTCAACGGACGATGGAAAATACCCTCTGAGAAATCAAGACTCTGGATTCGATCAATAGGGATGTACCTCTTTTTACGGAAAATAAGCCCATATTCAATTCTCAGCTCTCCTTCTTCCATGCGGTATGTAAAGCGAAGCCAGCGAATAATCCCTGCCCCTAAAACGAGGAGCAGTACACCAATCCATATGAGCAATGGAATCCAATCCACTTCTCCACTGAAGATATTTCCATTTAAAACGAGCACAATGATCAATGGCAAAGCTGCATCCTTTAACGTCTTCACGAAGTTGATAATGGCTGAAATCGGGTGAAGTCTTTTTGGTTCAAACATCATCTTCCGCCACCCTTGCTAAGGAAGAGATGGACTGGCGCAGACGCTCCGCTTCCCGCTCGTCTAATGCCGGAATCTTATGTACCGTCGCCGCCGTAGAAATGCTGATCGTGGATAAGCGGAATTTCCTAAGTAGTGGCCCTTGTTCTGTATCTACATGTTGAACTCTGACCATAGGTACGAGCGTACGCGTCACTATAAATAACCCGTACTGCAAGTCAATCTCCGTCTCAGTTACATCATACCTCCACCTTTTCCATCGTAACGTTGGCACAAGCCAGACCATTGAGAGTACCTCCAGCAAAGCGATTCCTAGTCCAATCAGGACGATCCACCATGGCCAATCCCATAGGAAAACGGTGACGGTTAGACCAATCGTCAATAAGAGAATGATTCCCACCTGTATCCATCCATAAATGCGCCACAATGTAAGAGCACGCTGTGAAATTCGCTGTGTCGGTTGTCGTTCCATTCTTCCACCCCCTGTATAGGATTACGATTGAGCGATCGAAATGTTTCATTATTATAAAAGAAGCCGGACATGACAGCCCGGCTATCCCACTATTTCTTTCCCTCTGATAAAGCTTTGGACTTCTCTGTACAAGCAGTCATACCTTGCATGATCGCATTTCTGAACCCGGCTTCTTCGAGTTTCGTTACTCCCGCAATGGTTGTACCTCCTGGGGTGCAGACGGCATCCTTCAGTTCACCAGGGTGGCGTCCGGTCTCTTTAACCATTTGAGCCGCTCCTTGGACAGACTGAGAGACCATTTTATAGGCTTTGTCTCTAGGGAATCCTTGTTGGACAGCCGCATCTGCCATTGCCTCAATGAGCATGTAGATAAAAGCCGGAGAAGACCCGCTTACAGCTGGCACGGCATCCATCAACTTTTCTTCTACGATTTCAGCTTCTCCAAAACTTTCAAACACTTCCATCACTTCTGCTAACTCTTCCCTGGTCACGAAATCATTCGGACACAGAACGCTCATGCCTGCTCCGACAAGTGAAGGGGTGTTCGGCATGGAACGAATCACTTTCACATTGCGACCAAAAGCTTCTTTCATGGCATCAAGTGTGATCCCGGCAGCAATCGTGACCACTACGGTATCCTCGGATACTTCATCCTTAATTTCCTGGACGACCCCTTGATACACATAAGGTTTCACTGCTAAGAACAGCAGATCACTTTCTCTTGCCACTCGTTTATTTTCATTGGAAATATTAATCCCATATTCATCGGTCACAAAGTCAATCGTTTCATCGGATAAAGCCGTGGCAGCGATATCACGCGCCTTTACAAGGCCCGCATCAATCATACCCTGAATCATCGCCTGTCCCATCTGACCACAGCCGATAAAACCTATACGTTTATTCACCGTTCATCCCTCCTTGGTGATTCTTATTGTATAGGAAGATTGTCGAACGTACAATTCCATAATGGATTTCCTTCGTTTCTCTAGTAATAATTACATGTTTTTTCTAGAAAAGGTTTACAAACCCGCATGTCTTACCTATAATAATAACTGTATTCTTCATATCATAGTGAAACGCCCAAAATATCATAGCTGCTACGAAAAAAGCCGAGCTGTCTTAAGCTCGGCTTTTTTCGTGTTCTCCTTCATCTTCTTTGATCGCTTCAAGAAGCTTCTTCACTTCTTTTTTATTTTTTCTCGCTACAAGGATATACAACGTGTCTCCAGCTTTGATTTCTGTCTGGCCATAAGGAGTGATCACATCCCCGTCACGGATAATAGCATTGATTAATGCCCGATCAGGCAATTCCATATTTTCTAATTTTTGACCAACCACGATGTTTCTTTCCGTTACATCGAACTCAATCATTTCAACATTCGCTTTGCCGATAGAAATCAGCTCAAGAGAATGAATCGGATTCCCAAGCTTATCGGAAACAAGATGGAATCGTTCAGCGATCCAGGTAATGGATGAACCTTGGACCAGCGCTGAAGTAAGGACTGTAAAGAAAACAACGTTGAAGATGAGCTGGCTGTTCTGAATTCCCGCAAGCATTGGGAAGATGGCAAGGACGATGGGTACAGCACCGCGCAACCCAGCCCAGGATAAGAAGTATTTTTCCTTCATCGTAAAGGAAAAACCGATCAGACTTAAAAGGGTGGCCACAGGCCTTGCGATAAAAATGAGCACCAGAGCTATTAACAAACCATCGACCATCACAGGCCATGTGAAGACTTCTGTTGGAGAGACGAATAGTCCTAGAATAATAAACATAAGGATTTGTGCCATCCAACCAAATCCTTCATGGAAACGCAAAATGGAATAACGGTAGGCCAGTTCAGCATTACCAATGACAACAGCAGTTACATATACAGCTAAAAGACCACTCGCTTGAAGAAGTGAACTCGAACTGTATGATAAAAAGGCGAAACCTAAGGCGAACAAAGGATAAAGTCCACTGGAGTCAAGATTGATTCGGTTAAGCGATAAGCTTGCCAGGTAACCGATGCCCGCTCCGACAGCGAGTCCGGCCCCCATCTGCCAAAAGAATGAACCGATCATCCCTAATATATTGACTTGATCAATTGTGAGCAATTGAATGATAGAAATGGTCAGAAATACAGCCATCGGATCGTTTGTACCCGACTCTGCTTCTAGTGTCGCTTCAAGTTTAGGCCGGACATTTTTACCTTTTAAAACGGCAAAAACCGCAGCCGCGTCCGTAGACCCTACAATTGACCCTACAAGGAATGCTTCAATCCAACCGATATGTAAGATGAACTTGGCAGCTAAAGCTACGATGGATGTCGTAAGGACGACCCCTACTGTAGCTAGTGAAATGGAAGGAGCCACTACCGGCCGTATGTCTTTCCACTTCGTCAGCATACCACCTTCAAACAAAATCACAATCAAGGCGATGACACCGATCAACTGAGCAATTTCTGGGTTATCGAAGTAAATGAATCCAAGTCCATCATTCCCCACGAGCATTCCAACGGCAATAAACAAAACAAGAGAAGGAACCCCTAGCCTGGAAGAGAACTTTGTAACGATGATACTGACAATAAGCAATAGAGCCATCAGCATGATGAATTGATTGGACTCTAAAATTTCCTGAATCATATAAGATACTCCTTTTATTTTCTATATAGGGACATTATAACAAGGAAAACTCAGGTTTAAGTAATAAAAAACTCGTCCAGATTTTAAAAACACAAAAAAGGCCAAGCAACAAGATGTTACTTGGCTTCTTTGCAACATCAGCTTAGCATCTCTTCTACTTGTTCAGAGAAGAATTGTTTCATAGCATGAAATACATCTGCTTTTCTTCTCAAAATGTAATAACGGAACTTCGGGTGATCGATAGATTTATAAGCCTGCATTAAACTCGAGGAACGATTGTATTGGTTGACTTCTCCATAACCAAACATTTGTGAAACCTCAATGAGTTGTTCAATCAATCCCAGACAACGTTTATTGTCAGATGTTAAATTATCACCATCGGAAAAGTGGAACGGATAAATGTTGTAACGGTCCGGTGAATACTTCGTCTCGATTAATTCCAATGCCTTACGATAAGCCGAGGAGCAAATCGTCCCTCCACTCTCCCCTTTGGAAAAGAAGTCTTCCTCACTGACAACTTTTGCTTGAGTGTGGTGGGCAACAAATTCAATTTCGACCGTTTCATAATTCCGGTTCAGGAACCTGGTCATCCAGAAAAAGAAACTTCTGGCCATATATTTCTCCCACTGTCCCATAGAACCACTTGTATCCATCATTGCAATAACTACAGCTTTTGACTCCGGTTTGGTTTTTTCATTCCATGTTTTAAAGCGAATGTCTTCCGGATAAATCGGTGCAAATGACGCTTCCCCACCCAAAGCATTTCGTTTATACGCTTCAAGCATCGTCCTCTTCTTGTCAATGTTTCCAGTCAATCCTGTTTTTCGGATGTCACTGAACTCGATATCTGTGTGAATGATATTGTCTTTTTCCTTTTCATCCAAATTCGGTAAGGTCAATTCCTTAAACAAGGCTTCCTCTAACTCTGCTAATGAAATCTCTGCCTCATAATAATCTTCGCCAGCTTGATCACCGGCTCCTTCTCCATCGCCAGGCTTACCTTTCGATTGTTGCGGAGCTTGAGCAACAACATCTCCGACTTCACTATCTCCTTCACCTTGTCCTGCATGCTTATTCTTCTCGTGATTATAACGGATCTTATATTCATCAAGTGAACGTATTGGAATCTTAACGACACGCTTTCCATTCGACATCACAATGTTTTCTTCAGTAATAAGATCTGGTAACTGCTTGCTCATCGCATCCTTCACTTTTTCTTGATGTCGCCGCTGATCGTCGTAGCCTTTCCGATGGAGGGACCAGTCGTCTTCGGCGATTACGAAACTCATCTCTTCATCCATGTAATTCCCTCCTAATCGAGTATTACTCTATCGTATGCAGGTCCACGGTATTGGATGAAAGATATTGAGATATACATGGATTATTTGTTTCTTTCGCCTAAATTGTCTATCTTTTCACAATCAGATTGATAGTCCATGTGGTAAATATGTTGTTAAAGTATATGACGGGATTGTGTAAGACTTGATTTCTAGACATCTCCAGGAGGTTAGGGGCTCCGGGATAAGGTTCGCTTTCCGTGGGTGAGTGATGATGATGTGCCTCCTCGAGCTAATTGTACTGACCCCGTATCCATGGCCAGAAAGTGTGATCCATTATTTCAATCAGGCCAGACTTCCTTTCAGGGAGCGTTTGTGGATTTGAAGCAAAGAAAACCCCCTTCCACGGAAGTTGTGGAAGGGGGTTTATTTTAGCCTTCGAGCAATAGATCGAATGGATCTTCAATCATTTCTTTAATTCTGCGCAAGAACTGTACCGCATCTTTTCCATCTACGATTCTGTGATCGTAGGAAAGAGCAATGTACATCATCGGACGAGCTTCGATTGTGTCATCCGGCATGACTTTCGCACGTTTTTCAATGTTGTGCAATCCAAGGATTCCCACTTGAGGTGCATTCAAGATTGGTGTGGAAAGCATAGAACCGAATATTCCACCGTTCGTGATTGTAAATGATCCACCTTGCAAGTCCTCAAGACCCAGCTCTTTGTTACGTGCTTTGGTCGCAAGGTCAGCAATTCCTTTTTCAATACCGGCAAAGTCCAGACGATCCGCATCACGGACAACAGGAACGACGAGACCCTCGTCTGTTGATACCGCCATACCGATATCATAGAACTGTTTCTTAATAATTTCATTGCCTTGAATTTCTGCATTGAGTAATGGGAATTCCTTCAATGCTCCAACTGCAGCTTTTGTGAAGAAGGACATGAATCCTAATTTGATGTCATGTTTCTTAAGGAAGGATTCTTTACGTTCACTTCTTAGCTTCATAACATTGGTCATATCTACTTCGTTGAAGGTTGTAAGCATCGCAGATTCCTGCTGGGCTTCAACGAGTCTCTTAGCGATCGTTTGGCGTCTGCGGGACATTTTCACCCGTTCGACTGGTTTATCAAACTCTGTTTTCTTCGTTTCTTCTTTTTTCTTCTCCTGCTTCTTAGGGTTGTCCTCAGAAGAAGACTTGGAAGAACCTTTAGATTCTTGCTTATTTTCTCCTTTAGCAGCTGCATCGACATCTTCCGGACGGATGCGGCCAAGGGGATCGCGAGCAGAAATCTCACTTAAGTCAATTCCTAGTTCACGCGCACGTTTACGAGCAGCAGGAGTAGCAATCACGTCTTTAGAATCTTTGCCGGACGTCTCTTTTTTCTCCTCAGAAGCTGGTTGCTGCTTGTCTTCTTTGTTGGATGCTTCTTTTTCTTCTTCTGGTTCGGACTCTTCCTCATTAGAAGATGTATCTTCATCAGTGCCTCCGGCTTCGCCGTTTTCATCGACTTTAGCAATTACATCGCCGACTTCAACGTCGTCTCCTGCTTCTCTCAGCAACTCAGCAATGACACCACTGGCATCAGCATTCACTTCAACGTTTACTTTATCTGTCTCAAGCTCGAGAATTGGATCGCCTTTTTCAACTTGATCCCCTTTTTTGACGAGCCATTCTGATATTGTACCTTCTGTTATGGATTCAGCTAATTCAGGAACTTTAATTTCCTTCATTTGTTTCTCCTCCTTTAGACATCTGTAGCGCTTCATGAATGATTCGATTCTGCTCCGTTTTATGGATGTTCGGCTCGCCTACGGAAGGGGAGGCACGGTGCGGACGACCGACAAAGCGGTGGATCTGCCCCTTTTTCAACAGCTTGTGCAATATCCCTTCGACGAAGTACCAACTACCCATGTTCTGTGGTTCTTCTTGGACCCATACTAATTCTTCTAAATTCGGATAAGACTCTAACATTTCAGCTAATCGTTGCTCAGGGAACGGGTAGATTTGTTCGATTCTTACAGCATCGATCGTCTCAAAGGTCTGATCGGTACCATCTACCGTATCTTCAATATCGACCATGATTTTCCCGCTTCCGAGAAGGAGTGTTTTCACTTTTTCTTTATCCTTGTTTTCAGATAAAATAGGCTGTTTCATAATCGGCTGGAATCGTCCTGTACTGAACTGTTCCCCGGAAACTGCCACGCGCTGATTTCGCAACAAACTCTTCGGTGTCATCAACACAAGAGGGCGTGCTTCTTCCTGATTACTGATTGCTGCTTGTCTTCTTAACAAGTGGAAATATTGGGCAGAAGACGTGACATTGGCAACCGTCCAGTTATTTTCAGCAGCGAGCTGCAGGAATCGCTCAAGACGTGCACTGGAGTGCTCCGGTCCTTGACCTTCGTATCCGTGAGGAAGCAAGAAGACCATATTGGACATTTCGCCCCACTTGGCACGACCTGCTGATACGAACTGGTCAAAAATGACTTGTCCAGCATTAGCGAAATCACCGAATTGTGCTTCCCATAGCACAAGAGATTCCGGAGCCTGGACACTGTAACCATACTCAAATCCAATAACTCCTGCTTCAGACAACGGGCTGTTATGAATATCAAAAGACGCATTCGCCTGTTCTAAACCATGCATTGGACAATACGTTTCTCCTGTTTCTACATCATGAAGAACAAGATGACGGTGGGCAAATGTTCCACGCTCCGTATCTTGACCTGTAATTCGAATGGGACGGCCATCTTCAAGAATCGAAGCAAACGCCAAGGCTTCGGCTGTCGCCCAGTCGACCTTCTGCCCGTCATCAAGCATTTTACTGCGTCTTTGAAGAATTTTTTCAAGCTTCTTGAAGCCATTAAACCCTTCTGGACGTTTCAACAGGCCTTCATTCAATCCTTTAAGACGTTCAAGATCGATCGCTGTGTCGATTTCATCAAGGTTTCGTTCGACTCCACTCGGACGATCTTTCACATCAGGAGAAGACGTTTCATGCTCGTTCATATTGTTATAGATGTCGCGGAGTTTTTTCTCTACTTCCGCTTTCATATCATCAAGAGCGCCATCTCCTACGACAGATTCTTCCTGGAGCTGCTTTTCAAACACAGCCGCAGCCGTAGGGTGTGCATCTATTTCTTTATAAAGTTTCGGTTGGGTAGATCGTGGCTCATCCATTTCATTGTGACCAAAACGGCGGTAGCCTACGAGATCGATTAAGAAATCTTTATGGAATTTCTGGCGGTACTCATAAGCAAGGGCCATAGCTGATAAACAAGCTAGCGGATCATCAGCATTCACATGAACGACAGGAATTTCAAACCCTTTGGCAAGGTCACTCGCATATCGTGTAGAGCGTCCATCTTTCCGGTTTGTTGTGAATCCAACAAGGTTGTTAGCAATAATGTGGACCGTTCCACCCGTACGATAACCAGGGAGGTCACTCATATTCAAAGTTTCTGCTACAACACCTTCACCGATGAACGCGGCGTCACCATGGATCAACAGGCCGAATGCCTCGTCCTCATCCATTTTGGCGTAGCCTGGCTCTGATCGGTCATCCTGAGCCGCACGTGTGAAGCCTTCGACTACAGGGTTGACGTATTCCAGGTGTGATGGGTTATGGCTAAGAGTCACACGAGTAGCAGACTGTTCACCGTTTTCAATTTCTCTTCTCGCACCAAAGTGATACTTCACATCACCTGTCCAACCGTAGTTGATTCCCATGGAACCTTCCGATGGCATTAGTTCCTTATCAGGAGAAAGGTGGAATTCAGAAAAAATGCGATCATAAGGTTTGCCAAGGATATGCGCAAGTACATTCAAACGTCCACGGTGGGCCATGCCCATCATGATATTTTTAATCTTGTCACCTGATGCTGATTGAATGATATGATCAAGCATCGGCACCATCATGTCCAAGCCTTCAATTGAAAATCGCTTCTGCGCAACAAATGTTTTAGCAAGGAAATTTTCAAAGCCTTCGACTTCAGCAAGTCGGTAAAGCAGGTGTTTCTTCTCTTCATCTGTCAATGACACCGTATAGGAGCCAGTATCTACTTTATCCTGAAGCCATTTTCTTTCATCTTCGTTATTCACATGACCGAATTCAAAAGAAATGGTCCCTGCATAACGTTCTTTTAGTGTTTTGACTACTTGAAGTGCGTTATCCAGTTTCATTGGGGCATCAGGCCACACCCAATCAGCCGGAATTTCTTTTAAATCTTTTTCCTGTAGTCCATATGTTTCTAATTCAAGCAAATTTGTTTTAGGTCGCTCATCACTGCCTACCGCATAAATATTCGCTTGCAGATGACCATGACGACGAATAGCCTCAACAAGTTTCAAAGCTGAGGTAATTTTAGCTATGTCCCTTTCAGAAGGTGAAGCAGATCCATTGGTTGAAGGAACTGGTTCGCTTCCCATCCATTCAGGAGCCCCGTGCTCATCAAAAATTTCCTTCAAGGAAGGATCGACAGCACTAGGATCGTTTTCATATTGTTCGAATTGTTCTTCGATGTACCCCATGTTGGGGCCATGGAAATTTTCCCAAAAGTTTTGAGTGGAGCCTTGTTTAGACACGTAGAATACCCCCAAGTAGTTGTTGGCTAATGTTTCCTCGAAAACGTTTCCAAGTCCATATACTATTATAGAATTGAAACGCTTACGTATTCAACAAATTTCGCTTAATTTTTTAATGAATGTTCAAATCCATTCCATTATAACAAGAAAGACGCACCGATGGGTACGCCTTTTTCACTTTTTGCCACTAAAGTGATATATCGTTTTGTTATTCTTCGTCCTCCAAGACGCGATAAGCCATGTCATAAAATTTCATTTGGCTGTTAATGGGTTGTGCGTTTTCCGTACGTTTGACATGCTCATACGATCCGTCATTCTTTTGTTCCCTCGCTTTGACATTGTCATTCAGCATGACCGATAGTATCTTTTGCAGTCGACTTTTAATCTCTGGTTCATGGATGGGGAATAAGAGCTCAACACGCTTGACCATGTTTCTTGTCATCATGTCAGCAGAGGATAAAAAGACGCGATCATCTCCATTATGGTGGAAATAATAAATCCGGCTGTGCTCAAGGAAACGACCGACGATACTAATGACACGAATGTTATCACTGAACCCCTGGATTCCAGGGCGAAGGCAGCAGATCCCACGCACGATCAAATCAATTTGCACACCTGCTTGAGAGGCTTCGTAAAGCTTCATAATTAAATTTTTATCCGTCAGGGAATTCATCTTTGCTATAATGCGTCCATTGCCATGCTGTTTTTGAAAACGGATTTCATTATTAATATACCGTATAAAGTCATTTCGTATATCAAACGGGGCCATCGACAGGTGGTGAAATTGTGGTTTTTCGGTGAACCCGCTTAAATAATTGAAAAAGTCTGTGGCATCAATCCCGAATTTCCGCTTCGCTGTGATGATTCCCATGTCTGTATAAAGCGATGCTGTCTGATCATTGTAGTTCCCTGTTCCCAGGTGAACGAAACGTTCAATTTTCTCGTTCTTCTTCCTGACTACCAAGGTGATTTTGCTGTGGGTTTTCAAATAAGTCATTCCATAAATCACATGACAGCCCGCTTTTTCAAGTTCCTTGGCCCATTGAACATTGTTTTCTTCATCAAAACGCGCCTTCAGTTCTACAAGTACAGTGACTTGTTTTCCTTTTTCCGCTGCGCGCTTAAGGGCATCAATGATAGGTGAATCTCCACTTACCCGGTATAAGGTCTGTTTAATGGCCAATACGTGAGGATCGTCCGCTGCTTCTGCTACGAAGTCAACAACAGGTTCAAACGATTCGAACGGATGGTGGAGGAAAACATCACGCTCCATCACTTGATCGAAGATATTTTCATCACTACTCAGATCCCGTGGAGGCTGAGGCATGAGCGTTTCGTAATAAAGGTGATCCTTAACGTCTTCAAACGTTTTATGGAATTTGAATAAGAAAGTTAAGTCCAGTGGTCCATTTGTGATGTACAAGTCATCTTTATGAATTTCCAGGACTTTCAACAAAAAGTTGATCAATTTCTCGTCATACTTTCCATCTCGGACTTCCAGCCGGACTGCCGCTCCCCACTTCCTTTTCTTCAATTCTTTCTCAATCTCTTTTAGTAAATCACGTGCACCTTCTTCATGAATCGTCATATCGGCATTTCTTGTTATTCTGAATTCTGTGATCGATTCAACTTCATACCCTTTGAACAATTTGCTCATAAAATGGCCGATGATTTCCTCCAATAGAACGTATTGATACTTATCCTCGTGATTCACAGTTACGAACCGATCCAGTACGGAAGGGACTTGGACAATCGCCGTTTTCGTTGCTCCTTCCCGATCAAGTTCGTCGCGGATGACGACAGCTAGATTGATGGACTTATTCAAGAGCATTGGAAAAGGACGATAGGCATCTACCGCCATTGGGGTCAACACAGGAAAAATTTCTTCATCAAAGTAGGTTTCAAAACGTTGGATCTCTTCCTTTGTCAGGTCATCAATAGACAAAATGGAGATCCCCTCTTGTTCCAATTCCGGTTTCATCGACTGATAGGCCGCATATTGTTTTTCCACATTTCTGTGGTTCATCTCAGCGATCTTCCTCAGCTGCTGCTTCGGCGTCAAGCCCGCTTTGTTTTCCGGTTTATTGAAACCAGCTTTGACTTGGTCTTTCAGTCCCGCGACCCGCACCATGAAAAACTCGTCAAGATTGGAAGATACGATAGCTAAAAATTTCAACCGTTCCAGCAAAGGGTTGTCCATATCAAGAGCTTCATCCAATACCCGCTCATTGAAGCCTAGCCAGCTGAGCTCTCGATTGTTATAAAAAAGTGGATTGTCCAATTCTTTTGTTTTTTGTTCTGTTGACATTACGCACACCCTTTACACATGTATTCACATTCAGCTTAGTACATCACTATATTCCACATTTAAAGGCAAAGTTAACTTTTTGTAAAAAAATGATTAAATATGTCGAAAGCTTAGATGAGAAAAAAGAATGCCAAAAAAAGCAGCCCGGGACGGACTACTTTTTATTTTTCACAAAAAAGAGCTCAATAGTCTTCTTCAAGGACTTTTCCAAATGTTTTTTCTGCTTTTCTGCTTGATATTCTTCAGGCATGTAAGCACCGTTACAATAGAGTGTAACACGGAGGTCCTCCCCATCATTGGATAGCTCCAGTTTTTCCACTGTTTGCCTGCGAGTGCTGTCCAGACTATAACAAAACTTCAGCATCGAACCGAGAAGGCGGATTTTTTTCCGTTCATCTTTCAAAAACCACTCTTTGTATGGATCAAGAAATTGCTTGAAAACCGTCTTGTTTTTAAAAGAGGCCATCAATGCCATCCGTAGTCTCTCCATATGCATGAGTCCATCAATCGTACGGTTAGCAAGTAGATAAAAAGTATGCTGAGAGCTTGATTCATTATCAATATATTCACCAAGATTGAAGACATAGCTCGCTCTTTTCACTTCCTGCCAGTCCCTTTTCCTAAGAGAGCCGATCCCACGATCATGGAGCTGATGGAACAAATCATGGGCAAGGTGCTGAACATGCTGGATGTGTTTCACATTCAGCTCATAATCACTGATGAGTTCCTGGATGCTCTCCTCTAACACATTTGGAAATAAGGCTGTTCCCATATCACTCGTTAACTGTTCGAAAAAGACACCATCACGCAATCCTTTTCTGCTTAAGATGAAACCTGAAGCATGGGCCGTATCATATAAAGAATGGAAGACTTCAGTTGCGGGAAGGATGATGTCCGCACGGTCCTTCGATAACCCTTCAACCTTCTGTAACTTTTTCATATTCAAGGTGAAAAGATAGTTCTTGATAAAAGCGAGGTCACTGTCCTTCATTTTATATTGATGGAGACCTGCAAGCGGGTATTCTTTCAAGTTCTGATCGATTTGGACGAGGTTACGTGCGCCACCCCCAATTCCGATCAAAGGAACGTTCTTTTTCTTGAGCCAAGGAAGAGATTGAAATTGTTCAACCAAATATTGACGAAGGTCGGACATCTCTTCCTCTGTAGGAAGGTCCTTTTTAAAGAAATCTTGTTTAAGTGTTAACGCTCCGAATGGGAAACTATGGGATTCGATCAATTCCCTGTCCTTAAAATATGTAACTTCCGTACTTCCTCCACCGATGTCGACAGTAATTCCTTCTGTCACAGGAGTCGAATTGACCACAGCCAAATAACCATAATAAGCTTCCTCCTGATCAGAAAGGATGCGCATATCGAATCCTGTATGTTCGGATACCTGGTGAATGATTTCAGCTTGATTTTGTGCTTGTCTGATGGTAGCGGTCGCTACACAGACCATTTCCTCTAAAGGGTAAGACTCTGCGACTTCTTTAAAGCTTTTTAATGTGCTTAAAAGGATTTGGATACCTTCCGTTGATAAAAGGCCATCGTCCATGAGGTGATTCCTCAATCTGGCAACGGCTTTCACATTTTCCACTTCCCGAAGACGTCCACCTTTTTCCCTCAAATAAATGACTAGACGCATTGTGTTCGATCCGACATCAATAATTGCGTAATAACTTTTGGCCATCGTCTCACCACACTTCATTTTTTGCCATTATACCACAAGAAACCGCCCTCTTAATATAATAAGAGAGCGGTTGGGTGTTTGTTATTATCTATTCAGTAAGCTACCGACATACTTCAATAATTCATTGGCAGAGCTTGAGTTATATCCGTGTTCATCGATAAGAGTCGCGACAACTTCATTGATCTTCTTAAGTTGCTGCTCATCCGGCGTCTTCGTAGAAGTCGTGATTTTCACAACATCTTTGAGGTCTGCGAATAACTTCTTCTGAATCGCTTCGCGTAACCGCTCATGAGACTGATAATCGAACTTCTTGCCTTTACGAGCATAAGCGGAGATGCGGATTAAGATTTCTTCACGGAACGCTTTCTTCGCGTTTTCTGATACACCGATCTGTTCTTCTATGGAACGCATGAGGCGCTCATCCGGATTCAATTCTTCTCCTGTCAGCGGATCTCTAAGCTTGGCTTTATTACAGTACGCCTCTACATTATCCAAGTAGTTATCCATTAAAGTGACCGCAGACTCTTCATAGGAGTAGACAAAAGCTTTCTGTACTTCTTTCTTCGCAATTTCGTCGTACTCTTTTCTAGCAAGGGAAATGAAGTCAAGATAACGTTCTTTATCTTCGCTGGAGATGGAAGCGTGGCTTCCGAGACCATCTTTCAACGAACGGAGAACATCCAGTGCATTGATCGACGTCAACTCTTTCTTAATGATCGTAGAGGAGATGCGGTTAATGACATAACGAGGGTCAATGCCGCTCATGCCTTCATCCGCGTGCTCTTTTTTCAACTCCTCCACATCAACATCGCTGAACCCTTCTAAAATCTCACCATCATACAGACGCATTTTCTTTAATACATCGATAGACGCTTTCTTAGACTCTTTCAGGCGAGTCAAAATCGTAAACATCGCAGCGACCCTCAGCGTATGCGGGGCAATGTGAACATCCCTGATATCACTTTCGCGAATCATCTTTTCATAGATACGTTCTTCCTGACTTACTTTCAAGTTATAAGGAACAGGCATGACAATCATCCGGGAATGCAAGGCCTCATTTTTCTTATTGGCTATGAAAGAACGATATTCCGCTTCGTTCGTATGGGCGATGATCAGCTCATCTGCCGAGATGAGGGCAAAACGTCCAGCCTTGAAGTTTCCTTCCTGCGTTAAGCTGAGCAAGTGCCATAAAAATTTCTCATCACACTTCAGCATTTCCTGGAACTCCATAATCCCACGGTTCGCTTTGTTCAATTCACCGTCAAAACGATAGGCTCTAGGATCTGATTCGGAACCATATTGAGCAATCGTAGAAAAGTCGATGGAACCCGTCAAGTCTGCAATATCCTGGGACTTAGGATCAGAAGGGCTGAACGTTCCAATGCCTGTACGCTTATCCTCTGAGAAAAAGATACGTTCAACTAAAACGTCTTCAATCCTTCCCCCATACTCTGTTTCCACTCTCATGGTATTTAATGGAGATAGACTGCCCTCAATCCGAATTCCGTACTCTTCCTGAAAATCTTTACGCAGATGGTTCGGAACAAGATGTAAAGGGTCCTCGTGCATCGGACAACCCTTGATCGCAAAGACAGCCCCTTCATCCGTATGCGTGTATTTCTCCATCCCACGTTTAAGTAGATTAACAAGCGTTGACTTACCACCACTGACAGGTCCCATCAATAAAAGGATACGTTTTCTAACATCCAGTCTTCTTGCTGCAGGGTGGAAATATTCTTCTACAAGCTTCTCCATGGCCTCATCCAAGCCATAGATATCCTCATCGAAAAACTTGTAACGCTTATGATCGTGCTCTTCTGCTACTCCCGCACTTTTAATCATATTGTAAACGCGGGAATGGGCGGATTGAGCTAAATACGGACGCTCTTTCAGCAATTCCAAATATTCTGAGAATGTACCTTCCCATTTCAGTTCTTCTTCTTGTTCCCGGTGGTCTTGTATTTTCTTTAAAATGTCCACTTCGCGACCTCCCCCGTCGTAAGAGACGAATTTTAATACATCCTATGCCTGGCTACTGTAAAACATGTGTAAATGAATACGAAATGCGGAGGCATCCTGGTAGACGCGACAAGCATAAGACAAACGGTGCAGTGGTGCGTTCTTTCACCACGGAAGCGGTTGACTTATGTCTCGAGCGGCTGGATGCCGGAGCTGGACACAAAACGAGAAATGTGGAGGCGGCCTGGTTAGACACGACAAGCATAAGACAAACGGCGCAGTGGTGTGTTCTTCCACCACGGAGGCGGTTGACTTATGTCTCGAGTGTCTGGCCGCTACAACTGAATAAATACGTACAAATCCTGCTCATTGACTGCGGCTGCCTGAGGAACATAACTTTTCCAATAAAAAAACGTGATTGAAAGACAACTTAGAATTGAGGGAAATGCCCTCTTATCCACCCTATGGCCTCTCTCGTCCATTCATGACAGAAAAAAGAGGACTAACATGGAAGTCAGTCCTCTTCGTAATCCTTTTCTTGAATATACCTGCGCCTTTTAGACAATCCCATAATCAAAAAAGCAACGAATAGAAACAAATTGAGCCAGCGAAAATCATCATAAAATATAGCTAATAATGCCCAAATGGCCGCACTGATTAAGAAAAGGATGCTGGAAATCAACGTTTGGCTCACAATCATCCCTCCTTCCTTTATTATAAATCAATAGACCCGGATTGTATGTCCATTTTTTCGCAATGAGCAAGTAGTCCTAAAGAATGCGTGATCCCTTGATTAGTAAATTTTGACACGATGATATCCCCTTGTTAGAATTGTTACGAATATTTTAATAGGATAAAGTGCTTGCTACACAAAAGAAAGAAGGACTGCAAATGGAAACATGGTACTTTGTCGATTCAGGTCATTGCTCCCCTGCTATGAACATGGCATTGGATGAAGCCTTAATGAATTGGCACCGCAATGGAGACATTCCTCCTGTACTCCGTTTTTATGGATGGGAGCCTGCTGGATTATCTGTAGGATACTTTCAAAAAGTCAAAGGAAAGATTGATTTAGAGGGAGTTCAGAAGCATGGGTATGAACTTGTTCGCCGTCAAACGGGAGGACGAGCTGTCCTACATGACAATGAACTCACATATAGTGTAATTGTGTCAGAAGATCACCCCGATATGCCGGACTCTGTGAAAGAAGCCTATCTTGTTCTATCCAAAGGTTTGCTTGAGGGATTCACAAACCTTGGCATCCAAGCAGAATTCGCTGTTCCGGATGGAAAGTTAGATGTCGCAGGATCCGCTGTATGCTTTGAAGAACCTTCCTGGTATGAACTGATTGTTGAAGGTAAAAAAGCAGCGGGAAGCGCACAGACAAGAAAAAAAGGAATTATCCTTCAACATGGATCCATCCCCATTGATGTTGATGATGTTAAACTATTTGATATGTTTATCTATAAAAATGAACGCATTAAAGAACGCGCTCGAAAAGCCTTTGGAGACAAAGCCGTAGCCATCAATCAGATTGTCGAACAACCAGTAACCTTTACTGAGACTAAAAGCGCTTTTAAAGATGGGTTTGAAAAAGGACTGGGGATTAAGCTAGAGCCTTTTACACTGACAGATGCACAATGGAGCGAAGTCAGAAAGATTGCCGAAGACCGTTATGAGACCGACGAGTGGAACTACGCTCGCTAACGAATAAGGAGTGAACAAATTGGCCAAAGATCAAGAGTACATAAGAAAACCAGAATGGCTGAAGATTAAAATCAATACGAACAAATCCTACACAGGCTTGAAAAAGCTGATGCGTGAAAAAAAACTCAATACTGTATGTGAAGAAGCTCGTTGTCCAAACATTCACGAATGCTGGAGTGAAAGAAAAACGGCGACTTTCATGATTCTTGGAGATACTTGTACACGAGGGTGCCGTTTCTGCGCAGTTAAAACAGGTCTCCCTAACGAACTAGACTGGGGCGAGCCGGAACGTGTTGCTGATTCTGTGGAAATCATGGGCCTTAAACACGTGGTCGTGACGGCTGTAGCACGTGACGATTTGAAAGATGGTGGTGCAGCCGTCTTCGCGGAAACAGTAAAAGCAATCCGCCGTCGTGTCCCTGGATGTACCGTTGAAATCCTCCCTTCTGATATGAAAGGGGATTATGAAAGCCTCCACACACTTATGGATGGAGAACCCGATATCTTCAACCATAACATCGAAACGGTAAGACGCCTGACGAAAAAAGTCCGTGCCCGCGCGATGTACGATCGTTCTTTGGAATTGTTGAAGCGTGTGAAAGAGATACGCCCGAATACTCCGACTAAATCAAGCATCATGGTCGGCTTAGGTGAAACGAAAGAAGAAATCGTTGAAGCGATGGACGACCTTCTTGCCCATAACGTGGATATCATGACAATCGGTCAGTATCTACAGCCGACGAAAAAGCATTTGAACGTCGAGCGTTACTATCACCCGGATGAATTTGAAGAGTTGAAAAAGATCGCACTGGAAAAAGGATTCAAACATTGCGAAGCAGGTCCTATGGTCCGTTCTTCTTATCACGCGGATGAGCAGGTAAACGCTACATCTGCCCAGCGCCGGATCAAGTATATGCAAGGATACGAATCCCAAGGAAAAGAACTCGATACAACAAACTTCTAAAAAATGACCCCTCATGAAATCAATCATGAGGGGCTTTTATTTTACCATGGTCCTCCGTAATAAGGAGGTCGGTTATACCCATATCCTGGTCCACCGTATCCGGGTCCTCCACCGTAGTAAGGTGGTGGCGGAGGCGGGGGTCCAAATCCTCCATAAAAACCTGGCGCAAGAGCTCCACCCAGGAAACCACCGAGCAGTCCGCCAGCAAAAGGCCCTAAAAAGAAGAAACGTTCATCTTCATCGCGGAAATCCTCTTCAATTTGGTACGGATTGTAATAATATTGGTAATGGTTCATTCATGCTCCTCCAATCCATCCTTGGTTATTCACCTACCCTTCACTCTATGTAAACGCCCGCCCTGACGTATAGGCAAGTGTCATCAAGCAAAGGATAATTTTAACTGGACAAACAATTCACATCCCCAGATAATTAGGGTATAATATAATTAATCATGCTTGTCTGGCTACATAAAGGAGGATCACTCATGAATCTTACATTGATTATTCTTGTCTGTGTCGCATATCTTACCGCTATTTTTAGTGCCGGATATGATACAAAACCAGGTACGCCAAAAAAATAAGCCCTTAAAACGCATCCGATATGGATGCGTTTTTTTGTGTTTGATTTGTAGGGGTTGGCCCTTTAAGGTACCAGGTACACAGAACGTCAGGATTGGTGTCAGATTTGCTGTTCAAAGAAAAAGACGACCACGATCGGCCGCCTTTCCGCTTCATTTGATTAAATTCGGGTGACCTTGTTGTCTCAGTGCTTCAAAAAGAATGATGGAAGCCGTATTAGACAAGTTCAATGATCTCACCTGGTCAGTCATGGGTATTCTCAAACAACGGTCCTCCAACCCTTCTAACAGGTCTTTAGGAATCCCGTCACTTTCACGTCCGAAAACGAATAACAAATCCTGCTCCACATCACTGAAGTCAAAATCCACATAAGACTTCGTGCCGAAATTCTCAATATAGTAAAATTCCCCTTCAGGAAATGCATCATAAAGTTGTTGGATGGAATCATAATAATTCACATTGACCTTATGCCAATAATCCAACCCTGCACGGCGGACCATTTTGTCGTCTGTCGAGAAACCGAGGGGACGAATCAGGTGCAGTTCCGAATTTGTAGCAAGACATGTGCGGGCGATATTGCCCGTATTTGCCGGGATTTCCGGTTGAAAGAGTACAATATGGTTAGGCATGCGTTTCACCTCAGTCTAATCTTAGTCAACTAGGCTATTATACCATACTCTTCACCCGTCGATTTTATAAAATTTGTACTGAATATCAGGAGTGTAGGCTGTAGAATCTTCATACGCCCAATAGCGGTGCCGGCTGTTGGATGTGTGAGCATTCACAAGCGGCATGCCATTGGCGTCTTTTTTGACGACGAAGGTGTTGTGATCAAACCTTCCATCCCCCTGAAAATCATAGCAAATGACATCACCTGGTGAAAGTTGCTCGGCAGAAGAAACCTCTGTTGCTGTGAGCCCTTTTCTCGCTCCTCCCAAATACCACCGGAGTGCATGCGCAACCGTCCAGCTATAGCTCCAATTTCCACTTCCATACCACCAGCCTCTTGTACGGTTCGGTGCTCCCCATGGTGTCGCTCCACCTGCCCGTATACACTGGGATACATAATTCGTACAATCGACATCAAAACTTCTATAGGCTGGATTGTAACTGTCCCACCAACGATCAGCATATCGAACAGCTTCTCTGCGGTTATAAGTGAATCTTGAGTGTTCTCGATCTTGATCCGTTGTGAAATCCATAGGGAGAGGCTTGGAAATCTGGTTTCCTTCAAGCCTCTCTGTCATCACTTTATGGTCCAATAACTCTTCTCCCATGAACCGTGCATTGCCATGATAATGACCTTCTTCTAAGAAATCATATCGTCCTGACTTGATAAGAAGTGATAAAGTTAAAAGATACTGAACGTGCGTTTGATTCTCATAAGCGACGCGGTGATATGGATGTATGTTAAACGTCAGGCGCTGCAGGCGCTGCCCGCGTTCCTCAATACCGTCTATTTTTTTTCTTAACCATTGGTGATCTTCCTGTTCGAACAGACGATCCATGATTCTTTCCCAGTAAACTTGCAGTTGATATGTATGACTCATGCCTCTCCCCTCCTTTTACATCTTATGAAAATCAAAGAAGGACATGAACATCAAAAAAGCAGCCCCCATTAAATTGGAGCCTGCTTTATTGATTTTGTTTAATCGTTTGATGCTCTTTTTCAAATTCCAATAGTTTCTGCTTTTTATCTAAACCGCCGGCATAACCGACTAACTTGCCGTTACTTCCAATAATCCTATGACAAGGGACAATGATGGAAAAGGGGTTTTGGTTCACCGCTCCTCCTACTGCTCGGATTGCTTTTGGAGCATGCATGGAAGAGGCGATATCCTTATATGATCTGGTTTCCCCGTAAGGGACATGATGGAGAAGCGTCCTCCATACTTGTCGTTGAAAATCAGTGCCGTAGCAGTTCAAAGGCACGTGAAATTCGTTGCGATGTCCTGCAAAGTAATCGGAAAGTTCTTTTTTCGTTTGTGCTACATATTTGTGTTCGGGGTCATACACCAGTTCGCCTTTGAGGAAATGCTTCTTTTTCCAAGATTGATAGGTAGTGAGCCGGTCTTCATAATGACCGTAGTCAATTCGGCAGACGCCTTCATCATTCGCTAGAACAGTCATTGGGCCCAAAGGAGTTTCGAATGTGTCATAGTATAAGAACGATTGATGGTTCATATTCAACCCCTTCTTCTTTAACATTTTTTTCTATTATACAAGAGCTTTCTTATATTGAAAAGGTACATTTGGTTACTGTTCTTGAAATTGGACGCCCTTTTCCATTTCATAAAGCACTTGTTCATCCTCTTCTTTTCCCATCGCTTCTTCGATGGCTGCAAAACATTCCGGTTTGCCAATCTTCCCAAGCCCCCAGGCTGCTGTTCCACGAATGACAGGTCGTGGGTCTTCCTTCATTAATCGAATCAACTCATCGATTGCCGTCTCGTCACGATAATGCGCAAGAGCGAGAATCGCGTTTCTTTGAATCGGTTTCTTCCCACGCCATGACCCTGAAATAAAACCGAACTTCTCTTTGAATTGACGGTTTGAAATGGATAACAGTGGGGTCAACTTAGGTTTGACGATTTCCGGATCTGGTTCAAATTCTTCATGATTATGAAAATCCTTCTTCCGGTTTTTAGGGCAAACGGTCTGGCACGTATCACAGCCATATAATCGGTTTCCGATTTTCGTGCGGAACTCATCCGGAAGGAATCCTTTCGTCTGAGTTAAAAACGCAATGCATCGATTAGCATTCAATTGACCGCCCTGGACGAGTGCATCCGTCGGGCACGCATCAACACAAATGTTGCAGTCTCCGCAACTGTCATCGACCGGTTCATCCGGGGCAAAGGGGATGTTCGTTACCAGCTCTCCAAGATATACATATGAACCAAATTCAGGAGTGATCACGGCACAATTTTTCCCACTAAAACCGATGCCCGCCCGCTCAGCTACCGCGCGGTCTGAAAGCTCTCCCGTATCGACCATGGACTTCAATTCCACCTCTGGGAATTTTTCTTGTATGAAGGCTCCCAAACGGTGGAGGCGATCACGAAGAACATCATGATAATCCTGTCCCCAGGAAGCTCGGCAGAAGATCCCACGCCGCTCGCCTTTTTTACTTTTAGGGGCATCGTGCATTTTTGAAGGATAAGCCAGGGCGATAGAAATGATGGATTGAGCACCGGGAAGCAGCCGACCGGGCTCCGTCCTCTCTTGCACAGACCCTTTTTCAAAGCCGGACTGATAACCAAGTTCCTGCTGACGTTTCAGTCGCGCTTTTAACTCACCAAAAACATCGGCAGAAGCAAACCCGATTTTATCAATTCCAATTTCTTTACTATATGCAATGACTTCCTCTTTGAATTGATGAAAATCCACCCTGACGCACCTCCCTTCTATCTTAAATCTTTCACTTTCGCTGTCCGGATCCGGTTCAGTGTAGCTGCAATTTCAAAACGTCTCGGTCTAGCCAGCTCTCCTGGATGCTGGTCTTTGAACGGGGCAAAGGAAGCGAGCCCTTCTTGATCCAATTGATGTTCAATCGTATCCAGTAGTTCATGAAGAGAATTTCCACGCTTCAGCACGCCTTTTTTATCTAAATGAAGCAGGATATCAGCAATCATCCTTGTCTGAGATGCATCTACAAGCTGTTCCACATGATTGAGCGCGATGTCTTCAGGCCCCATTAAAATTTTATGCATTCCTTTGGCCTGGACCTTTTCTTTCTTTCCTTTACGAGTTTGTAAGCTTTGAGGTAAGAAGGAACGTTTCGGCACAGCTCCAAAAGCATCATCATCCGATTCCATGCGGCCATTTGGGTACTTACTTGCGATTTGTTTCGCTTTTTCCGTAACATTATGAGGAATATACTGATCCATCATGATGACCTCATCAGCAACTTGAAAGTAATCCCCAGAACCACCCATAACAAGAATTGTAGAGACTTCCAATTCATCGCGCATCTGTTTAATTTTATCAATGAAAGGGGTAATCGGCTCTTTCTCTTTCACAACAAGCTCCTGCATGCGCTCATCTCGAATCATAAAGTTCGTAGCACTCGTATCTTCATCAATCAGAAGACTGGATGCCCCTGCTTCTAAAGCTTCCACTACGTTCGCGGCTTGTGAGGTACTGCCACTGGCATTTTCCGTTGAGAATCTTGTCGTATCTGTTCCATGGGGAAGGTTTTTAATAAATGGAGAAATGTCCACTGTCGATACTTGACGTCCATCTTCCGCTCTTACTTTTACTGCAGAAGGATCGGTCAGCACATATTCACGCCCATCCCCTTCTACATGAGGATACACGCCACGCTCCATCGCGTTCAACAGGGTACTTTTACCATGATAACCACCGCCAACGATTAACACAATTCCACGCTTCAATGCCATTCCTGTAATAGGCTCTTCTCTGTGAGGAAGATCAATCGCTACCCGGTTTGTCTCAGGGCTTTCAAACGGTACAGCCTCCCGCATCGGTCTCTGGCTGATGCCGCTCTCTCGCGGAAGAATGGAACCATCAGCCACAAATGAGATCCAACCATTTTTCTTCATTTCAGCAAGGATTGTTTCATGTTGATCTGCGAGTTGGCATACCGAATCAATTTCTTTATCTTTTATAGCAAAAACAGACTGGTTCATGATTTCTGGAAGAATGGAAAAGAAAAGCTTTTCGGCTTGTTTCCCATTGATCTGTCTACCATTAGCCGGCAGGCCTACCGTTAGACAAACGGTCACATCCTCGGCGTTTAAAGAAACCGACGTCCGTTCCAAAATTTCCTGTCCTGGTTGATCGATCGCAATCATACCACTTTTCCCTGAACCTTTCACACTGGTTTGAGTCTTATTAATGGTTTTCGCAACTGCTCTCGTAATCCTGTCCTCTGCATAGTATTTCCTGCGCGCATCTTTTTTCCACTCTAGAGAAGTTTCCCGTTCAGAATTCGGAATACGGATGCGTATTTTAGAAGGAGCCGCAAAAGGGTCTCCTTGAACATAGTCAATCATCAAGTCATATCTCTCGAATGAATACGTTCCTTGAATTTGTTTATAAGCCTTGTAGCTTTTACCATCGATTTGTTTCAAATGCTGCTGCAATTTTTTCATCATGGATTCCTCCCTCAAACGAATAGGTCTATTATAGGGTTTATCCAATTTTCATCAATAAAAAACGCAATGCTTCGTTACCCATTTAACGAAACACTGCGTTGGTTCACATAAGTATAAAATAATAGCATTGGAGCGGGTGAAGGGAATCGAACCCTCGTCATCAGCTTGGAAGGCTGAGGTTTTACCATTAAACTACACCCGCGTAAATTAAAATCATTATTCTTGTTTTGCTCAGGTCCAATCATGCCCCTTCCTCTTCTTGGTTATTCAAGGAAGGAAGATCCGTCGGGGCAACTCGTAGCTTATTCGGTTGAAGCTCAGCTCGTGGCTGAGGTTTTACCATTAAACTATACCCGCATAAATTAAAATCATTGTTGAGGTTCATTCCTCATCCGAGTTGTTCGGACAACTCTTATCGTTTACATTTGTAATCATAACATTCGAAATCTAGCGACGCAACATGAAATTTACGATTTTTTGTCGAAAATTAACTTCACCTTTACTTTAACAGTTTAATATATAGGTTTTCATATAGGATTCCAATAAAAGGCTGTTTCTAAACCCTAGCTCGTTCTTCCCGGTAATCTCCCTTATCCATGAAGCTTTGGTATGTGGAATGGGCGCAGAGGAATGACTCGCTCCGCCTCCCACTCTACACAAAGCCTAAAGTTTCCAAATACACCTTCCAGAAAAGTTAACCATTAAAGATTCATACCTCTCCCAAAACCGTATCAACGATCTTTAGTGTTTCAACTTTTCTTAGACTGATACACATAGATCATGGAGAACACTAGAAAAGCGATGAGGTGGATAGAGTCGATGAACAGTTTGAAGAGATCAACTAACGTAGTGGAATCCATAGGTTTCACCCCCAACAAGCATTTTAGCTGTGGTTCTGCTAAACATGTTGCTGTAAACAATAGAGCAATTTGAGTGAGTGAACTATTTTTTAAGAGATAGTGAGAAGAAGCTTTCCCTTATGGTTCCTCGTAATCTTATTTTTATACGATGCAGACATCAACATTTAAAAATAAGCAAATACTACGAATGCCATCCTTCCTTATCCTTTTCTTCAACGTAAAAAGAAACCGAGATGCAGCACCTCGGTTTCCTGAATATATAAATCTATTTTCCTTTTATAAAATCACCGTACTCTTCAATGCAGCGATTAAATGTTCAAAGTCTTCATCAACTTGCCTACGAACATCGTCCCGTTTGTAATCTTTGTTTTGTTCTTTAGAGTTTTCTGGTTCAATCAAAAGTGTACGTCCCTCCATAAAGGTGATTTCGATCTTACGTGGAGGAGTGTTTTCAGACAAACTGTAGTCTTCAAAGTATTCTTTCATAGAAATAATACGATCTGTAAACAAGGTTTCTTTTTTCAAAGCCATGTCCTGGGAAAGGCTGAGCACCGTTAACGTCCGATCATTACGATTCACAATAAACAGTTGTTGTTGGTCAGAATCGATGACCTCTAACAAACGGTATTGATCTGATTCAAATACCTCTTCCGTAAACTCAAGAATTGCCGCCGTCTTCAAATGACTTAACTCTTCCGTACCCAATCTTTCTTTTAGATGAGTGGACATGTATGAGTGACCTCCTTAATAATTTGTTCATTCTACTCATCCCCTTTACCTTGTATGTAAAAACATAAAATGAGAAAAATAAACAATTTTTACCATAACGAAAAAGGGGGTGGGGTTCCGAAGGGCTGATTCATTCGACAAACCCTCCCTTTTTCTACATTTTTAGATAAAGAATACAAATAAAAGGACACCCACTCCTCATCTATATTTTAAATAAGAGGGGCATCCTTCTCCGTTCGTTATTACAGACGCTCAGAAAGAGCTCTAAATGATTCTACCGCTTCTTTGTAATAAGTAAACTGGCGACTTTGAATCGTTTGCTCAAGTTTCTTGAGAGCTGTGGAGGCTAGTTGTTTTAAATCTTCATGACTGGTCATCTTTATCAGCTTTTTAATCATCACTTGCTTTTCTTTGGTGTCTTCCTCTACTTCCTTCCATTCTTCATCTGTATCGATGTGATGTTCTCCTAAGTCACCCTCTACGCCCCGTCCAAGACCATCGATCAATTGTTTCATTTCTTCATTGTCATCCATACTATTCCGAATAGATCTGATTGTTCTGGTATCAACAAGTTCTTCTTTCACTACCGCTTCCATTTCTTCAGGCTCTGCTTGATCTATAATCACCGTTTCGTAGGATTGCCGATCATCACTTGGCAGGGCTTGGACCTTCACACTCTCTTGTTGATCGACTTCCGTTAGTTGCCACACTCCAAACCCTAGTGCTAGGACACCAAGAATGGAAGTTCCTTTTACAAACTTACTCATTTTCCATCCCTTTCTCTATCTGATTTTTCTATAATTTTATATTTTCCGACACTTCATTGTAACGTAATTGTAACATTCCATGAAATAACAGTAAATAAAAAAAGAGAAGCTATCTTTAAGCTTCTCTTCTTGACTCAATTTATAGGTTTTCTAAAAATAACCGAATGACATCTGCACCGCCGATGAATGTCCCTAACGAACTTCCGATATTCGCAAGTACAACAACAAGAAGGATTCGAGTCACTTTATTGTTCCAAAATCCTTTGACACTTGTTACATCGTCAGACAATGTTTCAAAGTCCGCTACATTTGGACGACGGAAGTAGGCTTGTACAATTCCTGCAAACCAGCCTGCTGCAATCAAAGGATTCAATGAAGTAATCGGAGCCATGATAAATGCAGACACAATGGCCAAAGGATGCGCAAGGGCTGCGGCTGCTCCTAATGCGGAAAAAGATCCGTTCCAAAGCACCCAGCTTATGGTTTGTTGTGTACCCGCAGCCGGATTCGAAAAGAAAGTGTAGAGAATGATGGATACAATCAATACCGGGATACTCCACCCAATGATTTTCGGCACCTTTGATTTCGGGGGCCTTTGTTTCAGCTTCTTCAAATCGTGTTCTTTATGGATTTCTTCCTTGATTCCAGGTACATGAGCTGCTCCAAGGATTGCGACGATCTTTTCTCCTGGGGCATCTTTAATTTTCTGTGCAAGGTATTGGTCCCGCTCATCAATGAGTGGTTTCTTCAACTTCGGAAAGTTATCTGTCAAATCCTGGAGCATTCCATCCAGCATATCTTGAGATTTCATCTTTTCCAATTCTTCTTCAGAGATTTTATCGTTACTGAAGATGCCATAAAAGATGGACAATAACAGCTTCATCTTTCCTCCGAAGCCGATGTTGCCCCATATCCTTGAAAAAGTAATCTGGATATTTCGATCAGCTAGCACAAGCTCTGCTCCGACTTCTTCAGCTGATTCTATTCCCTGGATCATTTCCTGACCCGCTTGAATACCAAACTGCTTGGCCATTCGACGTTGAAAAGAGGAAATCGCTAAGTTGACGAGCAGCAAAGTCGCTTTTTTGTTCTTAATGACTTCAAAAATATCTGTGTTCTTCCAACGGTCACCATCTTGGATGGACTGAAATCTTTGTTCATCAAGTTCGACACACACCGAGTCCGGTCGTTCTTCTTCGATAACCGCTTTGACTTGTTCAGCACTTGCTTTTGAAACGTGAGCGGTGCCCACAAGAACGTATTCCTTATCATCTATATGAATTCTCGTAATGTTTTCTTCCAATGCAGACATCTGAACCTTCCTTTTTTGCTTTCCGTTTATTTGCTCTCCCCTCTCATATTAAACTAGATGAGCCCAAATGAGAATGCTTTCGACTAAAAACATGTCATTGACAAGCACCTTGAGGAAGGATAGAATCTCCTATAATTATATAAACCAATCCACCTTGCGTATAAATTTGGAAATAAGGTCCAAATGTCTCTACCGAACCACCGTAAATGGTTTGACTACGAGAGGGATATTCTTATCCTTCTCTTAATATCTGCACACGCGAAGGCTTTAAAAAGAGGAGGAGTAGAAAATGAAGATTGAAGCACTTACGAAAAAAATAAAGGTAGCCAATAAAGAATGTCCCGCCGATGTAGTCATTAAGAATGCGCAAATCGTCGACGTTTTTAATGGGGAAATTATTCATAAAGATGTAGCGGTTGTCGATGGCTATATTGCAGGTTTAGGGGAGTATGAAGGAAAAGAAGTCATTGATGCCCAAGGCCAGTACATGGCACCTTCTTTCATTGATTCTCATGTACACATTGAATCATCCATGGTCCCGCCTTCGGAATTCGCTAAAGTTGTCATCCCCCACGGTGTGACCACGGTTATTACAGATCCTCATGAAATCGGGAACGTCCTTGGAAAAGAAGGGATCCAGTTTATGCTGAATGACGCTAAAGGCCTTCCCATGGATTTTCATTTTATGCTTCCATCGAGTGTTCCCGCCACCCCTTTTGAAACATCCGGGGCTGAATTACAGGCCGATGACCTTCGACCCTTTCTAAATGACTTACAAGTGCTGGGGCTCGGAGAAGTGATGGATTATTCATCCCTCCAAAACGCTGATCCTCGATTATTGAAAAAAATTGCACAAACGAAAGAAGCGGGTGGCCATGTCGACGGACACCTTGCCGGTTTGAATGAAGATGCGGTCAATCTATATACGAGTGCAGGCGTCCAAACCGATCATGAATGTAATACACCAGAAGAAGCACTGGCACGCCTTCAGCGAGGCATGTATGTGAGTATCCGTGAAGGTTCCGCTGCCAAAGACCTGCACGCCCTTTTGCCTATAGTGAACGAAAAGAACGCCAGGCGTTGTCACTTCTGTACAGATGATAAGCACATCGATGATCTCATAAATGAAGGAAGCATTGATCATCACATCCGTTTAACAACAGCCCAGGGTTTTGACCCGATTACCGCTATCCAAATGGCCACATTAAACGCGGCCGAATGCTATGGACTACATCATAAGGGAGCGATTGCGCCAGGCTACATGGCGGACTTCTTATTTTTTGAAGACTTACATGCACTGGAAGTGACACAAGTTTTTAAGAGAGGAAAAAGAGTGGCTTCCCAAGGAACATTAGTAAAGGATTTACAATCTTCGTCTCCAAGTTCTCAAAAAATCACAAACAGTGTTCATATTCCAAACCTTGCAAAAGAACAATTGCGTATTACAATCAAGGACTCTCAAAAAGGAAACATCATAAAAATAAACAAAAACCAAATTCGAACAGATCACCTTATTGAAAAAGTTGAGGTGGAATCAGGAACCTTTCAATCTTCTGTTAGCAAAGACCAATTAAAGTTGGTCGTCATAGAGAGACACCACCAGACGGGGAATATCGGTCTTGGGATTGTGAAAGGGATGGGACTTAAAAAAGGAGCGATTGCAACAACCATTGCTCACGACTCTCACAATATCGTAGCCCTAGGCACCAACGATGAAGATATCATCAAAGCAATCCATCACTTAAGGGAAATTGGCGGAGGAATGACCTTATTTCATGCAGGAACCCCCCTCTCCTCTTTGCCCCTACCAATCGCTGGCTTAATGTCCGATCAAGGGTACGAGGATGTAGCTCATCAATTAGCAGGCATTCACAAAGATCTGTCTACCCTTGGCTTTACCAATGACTTCAATCCATTTCTCACCCTGTCGTTCCTGACGTTACCAGTCATCCCAAGCCTCAAGCTTACGGATAAAGGCCTTTATAGCACAAAAGAAGCAAAACACATCTCTGTATCTATTTAAAAAGGAAGAAGCCAGGCAATCGCCTGGCTTCTTCCTTTTGGTTAACTGGAATTGGACTTACCCGTCATCTCTCTACTTACTTTTTCGACAATTCGGGAAAGATCTTCATCGATTCTCGCACCACTGAACCTCATGACAGTCCAGCCATGATTCTTAAGATAAGATTCTTTTTCCCATTCATCTTCCCACACATCGGAAGTAATGAGAAAGTCGTGTTCTACAGCTTCTACGGCAATTTTCAATTCTGGAAAAGCGACATCAACCGTGTACTTTTCCACCTGATAACGCAACGTAGGCTTTAAACCATAAGCAAGAAACCCTTCATATAATCTCCGGCCTAAATTTGAACTGATTCCATCCGCTCCCATTTCCTCTGGCTGCTCCTCATTTCTGACTCGTAGTGTCAGTACAATAGCAAGGATCAATAAGGTCATAAAAGCTGCATACTCGATAAACATGGTTATGTTCATATTCATCACCCACTACCATTCTATCCAAATGCCCCCTGTTCTTATTCATCGGACCTTTCAGTTTTAAGAAGAGTCAAGTGTGACAGAAAAAAAGAAGCTGAAGGAGAGCCTTCAGCTTCTTAACACTTTTATTCTTCAAATACTTTTCGGATATCAATTTCAACGGTTTCGTCTGAATCAGTATCTTCTTCAGAATCAGCTTCCTCTTCAGAACCAGCTTCCTCTTCAGATACGACTACTTGAACAGCAGAGTTTTCGGAAGCATTCAACTTCGCTTGTTCACTAGCTTTTAAACGTGCCATTGCTTCAAATTTCATTTCTACAGCATGTTCTTCGTCTTGATCCTTTTGTTCTTTAGGCTCCTCTTCTTCTTTAGATGTTTCCGTCTCTTCTGAAGTGGTTCCCTCTTCCTCTTTGGTGCCGTCTTCTTTAACTACAGAAGTATCATCTGATTCAGATTCTTCGTTTGTATCTTGATCCTCTGTGTTCTCTTCCACTTCTTCTTCATTAGAATCACTTTGTTTCTTTTCTTTAGGACCATGGACAGCAGAATTAGGCGATGCGTTTTCTTTTGCTGTTTCACTTGCTCGCTCGCTAGCCATAGAACGTGACATGTCTTTATCAGTCTCTTCTTCTACTTCTGAAGATGTTTGCTCTTCATCTGTTTTGTCCGCTACCATTGGGGCAGTTTCTTCTTTCTCTTCTACTCTCTCATCAGTAGAATCAGGAAGAACGTTACTTTCTTCTTCAGAAGCGTGGACGGCAGATTTTGAAGCAGCATTTTCGTGAGCTTTGTCACTAGCCTTCTCACTCGCTTTAGACTGTGCTTTCTTAGTAGACGTTTCCTTAACATCAGATTGTTCTTTCTGTTTCTTTGTTTCTTGCATTTCAATCACATGATCAGGTTTTCCTTTCTCATCTTTTGCGGCTTCAGTAACCGTACCACCTGCAAATATTCCGACTGAAAGTACACCTGCTGTAATCATAGATTTTACGATCATAGATTTGTTGATAAAGTTCATGATTGATTCGCTCCTTTATTTTTAGGTATTTGTAAGTGTTATAAAAAATAAAGAAGCTCTTTTAGGTGGTTCCCCTGGGGGCGCATTCATCCACTGGGTACGCAATCTGTGGTGTCTTAAAACCAATTCCGTATGGTTCCCAGCCGATTCAGAAACGAATATGTATAAATCGCCCAATAACCATTGATATGTGGAATCGCCCTGCGTCCGATCTTTTCCTGTTTTTCCGTGCACCGATAAAGAACTCTGCTGGAGGACTCCTTCATTTCACATCGGCTTTTTTCCAGTAGGATCTTCAACTGGCGCTGGCAAATCCAGTAAGATATTTTTAACCGAATGATCTCTTTTCACGTCCGTCTTTCTGTTATCTAGGGCTTTTTCATTTTCTTTTGAAGATGTGCCCTTAACTGATATCTTATCTAATTCAGAGGAATCCACCACCGAAGATTTGTGTTCCTCTTGCTTCATCTTCTCTTTTACTTTTTTATTATGTACATGCGTTTTTGGTTTCTTATGTTTTTGAGGCGAAGAGATGGGTGGGCCAGATGATTTACCCTTGAAGTCATTTCTCTTAAACTCCCTATTCTTGCCTGCCTGCGAATTGCCTTTTTTCATAGAGCGATCCGCATTTTTATTGGTTTTAGTTTTTCTGTGATCTTTTGACTTTACTTCCTTAGAACGATCAGATGCACGAGTCGTTTGAGGAGAGTCTTCCTTTATACCCTGTTCGCTTACAACTTCGCTTGAGCTATTTTGGAGCTTTTCACCAGTGGGTGATTGTTCATTTTTCTTTCCCTTATTCAAATTCTCATCAGGTATTGATGCTTGTTTTCCATCACTATTGCTTTGATTTGCCCCTACCTGCTCTGGAAGTCCAATAAGAAAAGAGAGACAAGCCACAAGAGATAGAATGACACGTCCTAACAATTCTATTCACCTCCTTTTTAACCGTTTTCAAAATCACCGCTATAGTAGTTAGATCATTCGACAATTTTTGTGACCGTTTATTTACTATTTTTTTATATAGAAAATAAGTTCGTCCAGTGAGGCTTTTTCTTGAAAGCTTAAACCACTACTTTTAATCTGATGTTCAACACGTAATTCCAGTTGCAAGTATTAATTTATCTTATGAAAATATCTTCCGACGTTTTTTGCTCATGGCACGCTAAATCAGCACGTTATTCGTGTATATTTTGTAGAGTGTGAGTGTACAAAAAAGCTTCGCACTAATTAGTGCGAAGCTTTTTTACAACATTATAGTTGTCTAGTTAGTACCGGTGGCCGGGGTCGAACCGGCACTCCGTGAGGAACACGATTTTGAGTCGTGCGCGTCTGCCAATTCCGCCACACCGGCATGTGACTATGGAGGCGGCAACCGGAATCGAACCGGTGATAAAGGAGTTGCAGTCCTCTGCCTTACCGCTTGGCTATGCCGCCATATCACGTTCAATTACGATTGTATCATATTCAAATAAGAAAGAATATGTGATTTTTTTGGAGCGGGAGACGGGATTCGAACCCGCGACCCCCACCTTGGCAAGGTGGTGTTCTACCACTGAACTACTCCCGCAATTAAAGTGGCTGGCCCAGCTGGATTCGAACCAGCGCATGACGGTACCAAAAACCGTTGCCTTACCGCTTGGCTATGGGCCAATATAGGACAATCTTTAATGTAATAAATGGGGCGGCTGATGGGAATCGAACCCACGAATGCCGGAACCACAATCCGGTGCGTTAACCACTTCGCCACAACCGCCATAATTGAAAAGCAGGGGTAGTAGGAATCGAACCCACATTGACGGTTTTGGAGACCGTAGTTTTACCATTAAACTATACCCCTATTTGATTGAAATATAAATGGTGGAGGGAGTAGGACTCGAACCTACGAACCCGATGGGAGCGGATTTACAGTCCGCCGCGTTTGGCCAACTTCGCTATCCCTCCACGCTGAAAACTTTCAGATGGTGCCGGCCAGAGGACTTGAACCCCCAACCTACTGATTACAAATCAGTTGCTCTGCCAGTTGAGCTAGGCCGGCTAAATGGTGGCTCGGGACGGAATCGAACCGCCGACACACGGATTTTCAGTCCGTTGCTCTACCGACTGAGCTACCGAGCCAAACTATGTATTTAGTAATTAAA
>NZ_BJYD01000034.1 GCF_007991335.1 Halobacillus faecis
GTGGAAAGCGAACCTTTTCCCGGAGCCCCTAGAACCACACCATCGTTTCGAAACCGAGTCTTCCACAATCGGGAGCTTTTCTCTAACAGTGAAATAAAAAAAGAGAGAGGCAGAACCTCTCTCTTTTGGTAACTAGCTTAAATGCTTTTCTTTTTTGCGTTCTCTGTTGAACCGGAAATTCCCGGTAGCTAAACGTCTGTTGGTGTTTTCTTCTATACGATCGTGGCAGGATTGACACATGTACGTGTGTATCCGGCGATTCCGAAGTCGTTTTGCTTGCAGGCAGTAGCTGTCAATTTTCTCAATTTCATCGCAAATCACGCATTGTACACGCATCTTTTTCACCTCTATTTTTCCATTCGATTACATATAGTCTAACATAATAAGTTTTTTATATATAGATGAGATTTCCACGTTTGACTTCTCAAGGGATTGGGAAATGTAATTACAGAAGTAGAGGAAAGGATGATTTGTTTGAGAAAACGTTGGATATTTACAGCTATCGGTGCCACTCTTGGCGGAACCATTGCTTATTTTCTGAAAGATGAGGACAAGCGTCAGCAAGTCAAAGACAAAGCAAAATCAATTCAAAGCAGCCTAGGAAAATCAGAGGATATGCCGATTGAAGAAGCTGGGAAACCTGAAACCGCTTCACTGGATAATTCGGATATGGTGGCAGAAGGATCTCAATTCGGCGTCCAATACTATAATGAATTGACCGAAAAAGAAAGAGAAATCCTTGAGAAAAGCAACAGCTAAATCCCCGCGAGGATTTAGCTGTTTTTCTGTTCGTTTAGTTCTGCTTTGATTGTTCTTTTTCAATTTGCTCGAGCTGTTTTTGCTCTTTTTCCGGCACAGAATCCTGGTTGGAGTTGGACTGTGGTTTTTCTTCAACGGAACCACTCGGCATATAACGTCCGACAATTTTACTCAGTTCATCGGTGACCGCTTCCACAGGATGACCTTCAGCCATTTTCTGACCAAGGCCCCTAATTCGTTCCACACCGTCTGCGTCTGCAATGACAGCTGCTTGTTTTCCGTAAGGGTCATGTTTTAAAGCTTCGGCTACAGAATATTTGATCACGCCGACGCGGGAGCGATCTAGATCTTTGTCCACATCAATTCCTACAACTACATAGTTGCCAAGCACGAGGGCGGTTGCATCATGGACATCCGGAACTTGGACGGCAAGCTTAGCAAGGTGTCTTGCTGCTTGCTGGCTGGTCATGTTTTTCTTTTCCACCGGATCTGAATCCGTGACGTACTTCAACTCAGGATCGTTTTGTCGCTCTTGAAGCAGTGACTCTTCACCGCCGTTTTGCTGACACGCAACTAGGGCCAAAAGGGCTGCTAACCAAATTAATTTTTTCAAAGGAATCACCACTTTTTATTTATAGCCTGTGTCAGCTTGCAGATAATATACAAAAAGGACAGCTTAAAAAGCTGCCCAATCTTTACTGCAATACAATTTTTTTGATTCCTTTGATCGGTTCGGAACGATTGGATCCGTCTTTGAAATAAAGGTGAACGGGACCTTGTTCTTGCAAAGGCTTTCCATTTTCTGCGAAAAGTAAAAGGGATTCGGATAAAACATCGGCATCGATCACTTTTTCGCCTTCATCTGTGACTAAGGCTGCTTTTTTTACATCAGCGGCTGGTTCGCTGGTATGTAGGAACGGCTTCAGTGGCATGAGAAACGTGCCTTTTAAAATCCTTTGTTTTTCATAACGATTGATGCTTTTGTTGACAGGTGGGTTGATCTTTTGCTGATAGACTTCTCTGTCAAAACGGGTAGACTGGCGCTTTAACTCATCTTCTTCCGTTGGTTCTGTCGGGTTTTCTTCCCCTTCGAAGACCTCTGGGAAGGTCATTTTTCGATCGTCGAATATCCAGACGGTTGGGTCGAGTGTAATTGGGAATTTAACATTTCCTGCTATTTGAACAATCATGACTTTGGCCACCTTTCGATTAATAAAAAGTCATCCATCCAAAATCATAGCAAAAAATGAATTCGATTTCATTAAAGGAGGCATGATCCATTGATTAAAGATATTACAGAAAGTGTTCTGGAAGAATGGTTGGACAACGTACGCCCCTATGCTTACGACGGTCAGGTGGCCAACTATATCCCGGCACTATCACGCAGCAATCCAGAAGATCTAGCTGTTGCCATCCACTACTTGGATGGAGATGCAGTGGAGGCCGGAGAAACAGAAGTGAGGTTTACGCTTCAAAGCATTTCGAAAGTCATCTCACTGGCTTTGGCTCTTATGGATAATGGGGAAAGTTATGTGTTCGATCGTGTAGGCATGGAACCAACAGGGGATCCTTTTCATTCCATCTACCGTTTGGAACAAGTTCCATCTAAACCTCTCAACCCAATGATCAACGCAGGAGCTCTTGCGGTAACGAATATGATCCACGGGGATACACCTGATGAAAAAGTCGGCCGCTTGTTGAGCTTTATTCATGATTTGACTGATGATCATTCCATCGGATACAACGAAGAAGTGGCTACCTCGGAATTCGAATCGGCTTTTTTGAACCGGTCTCTGCTTTTCTACATGAAGCAGCATCAAATTGTCACCGGTAGTGTAGAGGAAACTCTTGATGCCTATACCAAACAATGTGCGATTGAGGTGAATGTCTGTCAACTTGCCCGGATCGGAGCGCTGCTTGCAAATGGGGGAAAGGATATTCACTCCGGGCGGAGAATTATACCGAAGCATCTCGCAAGAATTTGTAAAACATTTATGGTCACGTGCGGCATGTATGATGCTTCAGGATCCTTTGCTATTAAAGTTGGTATTCCGGCAAAAAGTGGTGTATCAGGATCCGTCCTCGCATCCTTAAACGAGTTTGGAGGAATCGCTGTATATGGGCCGAGCCTTGATGAAAAGGGGAACAGTGTTGTAGGCTTAAGACTTTTAGAAATCCTGTCCAATCGTTACGATTTGTCGATCTTCTAATTGTTCATTCCTATCTTGCAATTTATTGTGTTAAACGATAAGATAAAAAAAGAAAGACTCGTACATTGGAGGGGATTTTGATGTTGTCTGATGTGGCTGTGGATCATCGAGAAAAAGCCTATGCCCTTCTAAAAGCTGACGCTGATAAAATATTAAGGTTAATAAAAGTACAGATGGACAACTTGACGATGCCTCAGTGTCCACTTTACGAAGAAGTTTTAGATACACAAATGTTTGGATTATCCCGCGAAATTCATTTTGCGGTTCGCTTGAATTTAATCAGCGACGAAGAAGGAAAAGCACTTTTGGATAACCTTGAAAAACAGTTGAACGTTTTGCATGAGGCTGCTCAGAAGTCATAAGATAAGAACTCAAATTGCGACAGTTTGTTGTAATTTGAGTTTTTTTATTTTCATCCTTTTACATATACAGGTTTTGCTGAGACATGGATCGGTTGTTACTTTTGTAACTAAAATTGTCAGATTTAAAGGAATTTTCGCTCTCTGAGTAGAAAACTATGTAACAGAACGTACGAATTCCTAAAACATAGACAAACAGGGAGTGGAATCATGGCAAATACGAAAAAAATCAATAAAGTTTTAGTCGCTAACCGTGGCGAGATCGCTATTCGAGTCTTTCGTGCGTGTACAGAATTAAATATTCGTACCGTCGCCATTTATTCGCAGGAAGATACGGGGTCCTACCACCGTTATAAAGCTGATGAGGCGTATTTGATCGGCGAGGGGAAGAAGCCGATCGATGCTTATTTGGATATTGAAGGAATTATTGAAATCGCTAAGAGCGTGGGGGTTGATGCGATTCACCCTGGGTATGGATTTCTATCTGAAAACATTCAATTCGCACGAAGGTGTGAAGAAGAAGGTCTTACTTTCATAGGACCGACGAGCGAACATTTGAATATGTTTGGAGACAAAGTGAAAGCGAGAGATCAAGCGGTACAGGCGGAAATTCCTGTTATTCCGGGGAGTGACGGTCCTGTCAGTGGACTCGAAGAGATCCGCGAGTTTGGGGAAACGCATGGCTATCCATTGATGATCAAAGCAGCGATGGGAGGCGGTGGCCGGGGAATGCGCGTTGTCAGAAGCGCTACAACCCTTGAGGAATCTTATGACCGGGCCCGTTCGGAAGCACGAGCAGCATTCGGCAGTGATGAAGTTTATGTGGAGAAGCTGATCGAACAACCCAAACACATCGAGGTTCAAATCATTGGTGATCGGGACGGCAATATTGTTCACTTGTATGAAAGGGACTGTTCGGTCCAGCGTAGACACCAAAAGGTTGTGGAGATCGCTCCGAGTGTCAGCTTAAAGGATGGAGTAAGAGAGGCCATTTGTGATGCAGCAGTCAAACTTATGGATAATGTGAAATACATCAACGCCGGTACGGTAGAATTCCTAGTAACTGGAGATGAATTTTACTTTATAGAAGTGAACCCCCGTGTACAGGTGGAGCACACGATCACAGAAATGATTACCGGTGTAGACATCGTTCAGACACAAATTCTTGTCGCGGAAGGATATGACTTACATAGCGACCGCATCTCCATACCGAAACAAGAAGATATTGTCACGCACGGATATGCGATCCAATCCCGTGTAACAACCGAAGACCCTCTGAACAACTTCATGCCGGATACAGGGAAAATCATGGCTTATCGTTCTGGAGGCGGCTTCGGGGTCAGACTTGATGCCGGAAACGGGTTCCAGGGAGCGGTCATCTCTCCTTACTACGATTCTTTGCTTGTCAAACTGTCTACGTGGGCGCTAAGTTTTGAACAAGCCGCTCATAAGATGGTTAGAAATTTAAAAGAATTCCGTATTCGCGGAATCAAAACGAACATCCCTTTCTTGGAGAATGTCGTCCAGCACAAGCAGTTCCTGTCCGGAGAATATGATACAACGTTTATCGACCGTTCTCCAGAGCTCTTCGTTTTTCCAAAACGAAAGGATCGCGGGACGAAAATGTTGTCCTATATTGCTGATCGGACCATCAATGGTTTCGAAGGATACGGTAATCGTAAGAAGCCGAGCTATTCAAAGCCAAGAATTCCAATGATCAAGCATTCGGAACCGATTCCAGATGGGACAAAACAAATTCTTGATGAAAGAGGTCCAGAAGGTCTCGCTTCGTGGTTGAAAGAGAGAAATGAAGTCCTGCTCACAGATACGACCTTCCGGGATGCCCACCAGTCGTTACTCGCAACCCGTGTACGGACAAAAGATCTCGAGAATATAGCAGAACCAACAGCCCGTCTTTTACCTGATTTGTTTTCATTAGAAATGTGGGGAGGAGCGACCTTCGATGTCTCTTACCGTTTCTTGAATGAAGATCCTTGGGAGCGTCTGTTGAAGTTGAGGGCCCAAGCACCGAATGTCCTTTTTCAAATGCTTTTAAGGGCTTCCAATGCGGTCGGATACAAAAACTATCCCGACAATCTCATTCGTGAATTCGTTGAAAAAAGTGCGTCAGCAGGGATTGATGTCTTCCGGATTTTCGACAGCCTCAACTGGGTAGAGGGCATGAAGCTTGCTATCGACTCTGTGCGGGAGAGTGGAAAAGTTGCCGAAGCGGCGATGTGTTATACAGGGGATATTCTTGATAGCAGTCGACCGAAGTATGATCTTGCTTATTATAAAAAGCTGGCGCTCGAACTTCAGGAAGCTGGTGCTCATATCCTCGGCATTAAAGATATGGCCGGATTGCTCAAGCCGGAAGCGGCTTACCAGTTGATCAGCTCACTGAAGGAAACCGTCGACATCCCGATCCATCTGCATACTCATGATACGAGTGGAAATGGATTGTTCACATACGCGAGAGCGATTGAAGCAGGTGTCGATGTCGTCGATGTTGCCACGGGTTCAATGGCAGGATTGACCTCCCAGCCGAGTGCGAACAGCCTTTACTATGCTCTTGAGGGTAGTGAGCGTAAGCCGAATGTGGACATTTCCGCTTACGAAGAGCTCGGACACTTTTGGGAAGATACAAGAAAGTACTATCAGGATTTCGAGAGTGGGATGATGGCTCCACATACAGAAGTGTACGAACACGAAATGCCTGGAGGACAATACAGCAACTTGCAGCAGCAGGCAAAAGCGGTCGGTTTAGGACACCGTTGGGATGAAGTCAAGTCGATGTATCGCCGAGTGAATGACATGTTCGGTGATATCGTAAAAGTAACACCGTCTTCGAAAATCGTTGGAGATATGGCCCTCTATATGGTCCAGAATGAGCTGAATGAAGACGATATTTATGAAAAAGGCGATTCTCTTGATTTCCCTGACAGTGTCGTTGAATTCTTCCAAGGCTACCTCGGTCAGCCCTACGGTGGATTCCCTGCGGAGCTACAGCGCATCATATTGAAAGGGAGGGAGCCGATCACGGTGAGACCAGGGGAGTTGTTAGAGCCGGTTGACTTCAACAACTTGAAAGAAACATTGTTCCATTCCCTCGATCGTCAAGTAACAAGCTTTGATATGATCAGCTACGCTCTTTATCCAAAAGTGTTCATGGACCATCATAAGTTCAGAGAGCAATACGGGGATATGTCTGTACTCGACACCCCAACCTTCTTTTACGGGATGAGACTGGGTGAGGAAATTGAAGTGGAAATCGAACAAGGGAAAACCTTGATCGTGAAGCTTGTCTCTGTCGGTGAGCCACAAATCGATGGGACCCGTACGGTGTACTTCGAGTTAAATGGCCAACCTCGTGAAGTCGTCGTGAAGGATGAGAATGTGAAAGCTGCTGTTCAACAGCGTCCGAAAGCAGATAAAGCGAACAGCAAACACATCGGGGCAACGATGCCAGGGACAGTCATTAAAGTGCTGTCTAATAAAGGCGAGGAAGTGAAGAAAGGCGATCACCTGATGATCACAGAAGCGATGAAAATGGAGACCACCGTCCAAGCACCTTTTGATGGCGTCATTAAGGATATCTACGTAGAAAACAATGAAGCGATCCATGTCGGTGATTTACTCATTGAATTTGAATGATCGCAAAAGAGTGGAAGCCACTTAGTGGTTTCCACTCTTTCATGAATGATTGAACAATAGGACGAAAGCGTTCAGTGTACCTTTGCAACGGGAGTATATATAGACGATTAAAAAATCTCAGAGGGCCCCTCTGAGATTTTTGTTTGGTTTATTTCACCGAACGTTCATATTTAGCGCTTCTTGAAGAAAGTAATAGGAAGTAGGATAGAAGACCGACAAATAAAGAAATAACCAACGCATGCAGAAGGGCAAGACCCAAATGCACATACGTCATGATAACAAAAGCACCTACAAGAACCTGTGCGACCATAAGACTTGCTGCAAGGATCCAGCCTTTTTTCATGATCGGACTGTTTTTATAATCTTTCAAAGCTTTCATCATGAGAAATCCCGTCCATATGAAAACCCCGGCTGCAGCAGCACGGTGTCCCATTTGAATCCATTGAGCTGAGCCATACAATGAAAAGTCGAAAGGGGAAGCATTTCTGCAAAGCGGCCAGTCCAAACAAGCCATCGATGAGTAAGTATGACGGACAAGTGCACCTGTATAAACAACGATCAATGTGTATGTAGTTAAAGAATAAATTTGAAGCCTAAATGGTTTACGGATGAGTAGGGAGTGTGCGTCAAATTTCCGGTCGATCTCAAATATGATCAGCATCAGTAGAAGGACTGCTGCGAAAGATACAAGAGATATTCCGAAGTGAAGCGCTAGTACGAAGTCGGACTGCCCCCATTTTACGGCAGCGGCTCCAATTAATCCTTGAGTGAGCAAGAAAAAGAATGCAAGAAAGGATAGGAATTTCACCTCTCGTATATGACCAACTTTTACCCAAGCAATCACAGAAAGGGACAGTACTAGTAAACCTACGCCTCCAGAAACAAGTCGGTGACTTAATTCAATGATTAAGGCGACATCAATTTCAGATGGGATCCATTCTCCGTGGCATAGCGGCCAACTGTTTCCGCACCCCATCCCTGAATCTGTTTTTGTGACGAGTGCTCCGCCTAATAGAACGAGCAGCATCCCTAATGTGGCAAAAACCGATAACCACTTTAATAATCGCATGGCATGAAGCCACCTCCATTCCTGTCAAAAGAACACGAGGGATATCATACCATTTAACCTCATTAAAATCACTAAAGTCTTGAAAAAAACTTGCAATGTATGACAGGGTTTGCTAGAAATAAAAGGGTGTGTTTCACATCAACGTCGTCGCTTTTTCTGAGGGAAAAAGGCCAGCAGCGTTAAAATTGTTGAGAATGGTAGATACTAAGAGAGAATGCCGTTTCACAAAGTTGTCACAAATAAATAAAATTGTTGAGTTTAAATAGATAGAACCACAATTACATGATACAATTATTTTGATGTTTCTTGTCATCCTTTATGATGCAAGAATGGAAATAGCCCTCGGTGAATCCTTTAATGAATAAGGATTCATGTTATTCTTTTAAGAGGGTGGTAGAAGGAGGAAGATAATACGATGGACAATCCAAGAACAGTCGAATCTGCTTCTACAGAAATGATCCAAACAAAAACCAATGACCATTCTTTGTTAGCTGATATAAAGAGCTTGATCAAAGTCGGTATCATTAACTCTAATTTGATTACTACATTTGCTGGATTTTGGCTTGCTCTCCATTATACGGGTACATTATTTTTTGATCAGTGGGTTACTTTCCTGCTGACGATGCTCGGAACCGCTTTGGTAATTGCCGGTGGTTGTATTCTTAACAATTGGTATGACAGAGACATTGACCCGATTATGTCACGGACAAGCAATCGTCCGACGGTTACAGGAACGATGTCTTTATCATTTATAAAAACATTGGGGATCAGCGTGTCCATTCTCGGATTTATCACTTTGCTCCTCACGACATGGCAGGCAGCCTTGTGGGGCGCATTTGGTTGGTTCGTTTACGTCGTCCTTTACACGATGTGGACAAAGCGAAAATACACGATCAATACAGTGGTTGGAAGCTTCTCAGGAGCTGTTCCACCATTAATCGGATGGGCTGCTGTTGATCCAGGATTGCAATTGGAAGCTCTGATTCTGTTTCTTATTATGTTTATCTGGCAGACCCCGCACTTCCTGGCACTTGCCATGAAGAAAAAAGATGAATACAAAGCAGCTGGAATTCCAATGCTCCCTGTTGTTCACGGGTTCAACATGACTAAACGTCAAATCGTCGTTTACGTTGCTTGTCTGCTCCCATTACCGATTTATTTGGCTTCTCTTGGCACGGTCTTTCTAATCACGGCTTATGTGCTCTCTATCGGCTGGCTGGCTCTAGGGATCGCAGGCTTTTTTATGAAAGATGACTACAAGTGGGCGACATGGATGTTCATTTTTTCCTTGAACTATCTGACGATCATGTTCTTTATGATGGTCATCGTCACATTGCCATTCCCATTTTAAAGAACTGACCTCCTACTACAAGGAGGTCAGTTTCTAAATAAAAAAATGCATTACAAGAGAAAGAGAGGTATGACGCATGAGAGGTTGGATGGGAAAATTCCGTTCATTATTCTTATTTGGTGCACTAACCATGCTCCTTACCGGATGTGGTATTGAAAACATCAGTGCACTAAAACCAAAAGGGTATGGCTCGGAATTATTATTTGATCTTATGTTGATCAGTATTGCGATAATGATTTTCGTTTTCGTAATCGTTATGGCCATTTATGCTTTCGTTCTTCTCCGTTATCGTGAGAAGAAAGGGCAGGAACACATCGTTCCGAAACAAACAGAAGGGAATAAAGCTTTGGAAGTGATTTGGACAGTCATTCCAATTATTTTGCTACTTGTGCTGGCAATCCCTACTGTGCAGGCGACTTTCGACCTCGCTGATCAATCGACGCAAGGAGATGAAGGCGTTTTAACGGTCGATGTCACAGGTAACCAATATTGGTGGCAGTTTGACTATGCAGATCAAGAGATCTCTACAAGTCAAGAAATCTACATCCCTACAAATGAAAGGGTATACTTAAACATGAAAGCCAGTGATGTCATTCACTCCTTCTGGGTACCGGCAATCGCGGGTAAGATGGATACCATTCCTGGTGAAAACATCAACACTATGTACTTAGAAGCTTATGAAGAAGGGGTTTACGAAGGCTTTTGTGCTGAACTTTGCGGACCTTCCCACTCCCTGATGTACTTCAAAGTAATCGCTGTCAGCCCTGATGAGTTTGATCAATGGGTAGAAGACATGCAGAACATTGATCCTGAAGCAACGCCAGAAACAACAACCGCTCAGGAAGGTCAAGAGTTGTTCAACAACAACTGCATGAGTTGTCACGCAATTGGTGGCGCGTCAGCTGGTGTAGGACCGAACTTAGGCAACTTCGCAAACCGCGAGAAAATTGCAGGGATCCTGCAGCCATCGAAAGATAACCTTGTAGATTGGATTGTTCATCCGGATGAAATCAAGCCGGGGAACCAAATGCCTGCAGAGCTGGTTTCAGAAGAAGATGCAGCAAAAATTGCTGATTACCTTCTAGAGTTGGATCACTCGGATGTAGGAAACGATCTTGAGATGCAAAGTGTTGAAGAGTAAGGATTTATGAGAAAGAGGTTGAAAAGGGAGGTTAAAGCGTGAGTACTGCAGTAGCACAAAAACGTGGGCTCGGCGCTGTGATTTGGGATTACCTGACAACAGTAGACCACAAGAAGATTGCGCATCTTTACTTGGTCTCTGGGGGGCTGTTTTTCCTAATCGGTGGGCTCGAAGCCATGATAATTCGTATCCAGTTGATGAAGCCTGACAATGATTTCATCTCCGCTGGACTTTACAATGAAATGATCACGATGCACGGTACAACCATGATTTTCTTAGCGGCCATGCCGCTCATCTTTGCCATTATGAACGCCGTTGTCCCCTTACAGATCGGGGCAAGGGACGTTGCCTTTCCATTCTTGAACTCCCTAGGTTTCTGGTTGTTCTTGTTTGGAGGACTTATGCTGAACGTATCCTGGTTCACAGGTGGTGCACCGGATGCCGGCTGGACCAACTATGCACCATTATCGACGACTTCACCAGGGCACGGGGTAGACTATTATGTCATGGGTCTGCAAATATCCGGTGCCGGAACGTTAATTGGTGGAATTAACTTCCTTGTAACGATTGTAAATATGAGAGCTCCAGGTATGACGTATATGCGTATGCCATTGTTCACATGGTCTGTATTCGTCACAAGTACGTTGATTCTATTCGCTTTCCCTGCTTTGACAGTAGGACTATTCCTTATGATGTTCGACCGTATGTTCGGATCTGCTTTCTTTGACGTGGGTCTCGGTGGTAATGCCATCATCTGGGAACACTTATTCTGGATCTTCGGTCACCCGGAAGTATACATATTGATTCTTCCGTTGTTCGGAGCTTTCAGTGATATCTTTTCAACATTCTCTAAGAAACGTCTCTTCGGTTATTCCGCGATGGTATTCGCAACCGTTTTGATCGGTTTCTTAGGATTCATGGTATGGGCTCACCACATGTTCACCGTTGGTATGGGACCTATTGCCAACTCGATCTTCGCTGTAGCTACAATGGCGATTGCCGTACCTACAGGGATTAAGATCTTTAACTGGTTGTTTACGATGTGGGGCGGACAAATCCGGATGACGGCTGCTATGCTATGGTCCATCGCCTTTATTCCATCGTTTACGATTGGAGGAATGACTGGAGTTATGCTAGCCGCAGCAGCTGCTGACTTCCAGTATCACGATACGTATTTCGTTGTTGGACACTTCCACTATGTCATCGTTGGTGGGGTAGCCTTTGGACTTTTCGCTTCTCTACACTACTGGTGGCCGAAGATGTTCGGTAAAGTTTTAAATGAGAAACTAGGTAAACTGGCATTCTGGCCGTTCTTTATCGGTTTCCACTTGACATTCTTTATTCAGCACTTCCTTGGTCTTATGGGTATGCCTCGTCGTTACTGGGTCTTCCTTGAAGGACAGGGCCTTGCTACAGGGAACTTGATCAGTACAATCGGTGCCTTCTTCATGGCGATTGGTACGATTATTTTCCTTATCAACGTTGTGTACACATCCGTCAAAGAGAAGAAAGTGAGCGGAGATCCTTGGGAGCATGGCCGTACGCTTGAGTGGTCGATTCCATCTCCACCACCACACTACAACTTTGTACAAACACCACTTGTACGTGGGCTTGACCCTCTATGGGTGGAGAAAATGGATGGAAAAGAAGGCATGACACCTGCAGAACCACTGGGTGACATTCACATGCCGAATGCTTCCATACTTCCATTTACCATTTCACTCGGTACATTCATCGCCGGTTTCGGATTCATCTACCAAGTTGATGATCCAATCTGGTTAGTGGCTGTCTTTGCTGGTATGGGACTTACACTCGGATCTATGCTTGTTCGTTCCTTGAAGGATGATCTGGGTCACCATATTCATAAAGAAGAGCTTGAAGAAGATATTAAGAAGGGGGTTGGCAAATAATGAGTTCTGAAGATGTACTCAATCCAAAACGAATGCCGCATGATCCGGAAAAAGCCACCCTTGAAGGTAGAAACAAATTCCTTGGCTTCTGGTTTTTCCTCGGTGGAGAAACCGTATTGTTCGCAAGTTTATTCGGTACTTACCTTGCGTTGAATGGCTCAACACAAGGGGAGAACACACCTGAGCACCTGTTCGGATTGGAACTTGTGTTCATCATGACGATGCTACTTCTGACAAGCTCGTTAACCAGTGTGTATGCGATGTACCATATGAAAAATCATGATTTTAAAAAAATGCAAATGTGGCTGGGGATTACCGTTGCATTAGGACTTGCATTCCTTGGCATGGAGATTTATGAGTTTTATCATTACATCCATGAATATGGGTTCACGTTCCGATCCTCCGCATTTGGCTCAGCATTCTACACGCTCGTCGGTTTCCACGGGGGGCACGTTCTCTTTGGACTAAGTTGGATTGTAGCGCTTATGCTCCGCAACCAGAAGCGTGGACTGAACTTATATAACGCGCCGAAGTTTTATATTGCAAGCCTGTATTGGCACTTCATCGACGTTGTATGGGTATTCATCTTTACAGTTGTGTATCTTATGGGAAAGGTGGGTTAATCCATGGCCGATCAATCACATTCCAAACCCGTACACCACCAGGAATATGAGAAAAAGCAGCATCGTGAAGAAATGAAACAGCAGGTCCTTACTTTCGCCTTGATGATTTTGTTCACGTTTATTGCTTTCGGAATGGTTATTTTTGAAGTGGATTCTTACTTCATCATTCCGACATTGATTATCCTTGCTGTCGTCCAGGTAGCTTTTCAGCTTTATTACTTCATGCATATGAAGAATAAAGGCCATGATATGGTTGCTGTGATGATGTATGGAGGAGTAGCTGTTGCTGCATTGACCATCATCACGTTCACATCCATCATTTGGTGGTAAGTCAATAGATATCAAAGGAAAAAGACCGGGCTCCGGTCTTTTTCTTTATTTTTGCTTAGGAGACGATAAAATTCGGGTTCTGTGGATGACACCTACCTAATCATCCACGTACGGTGCAAGCGCCTTTGTTCTCCGTGAGAGATATGACTAAATTATGAACAATGGATGAATTCCTTATGCGCGCTCGTTTTTTCGGCGATAATTAGGTAAAATGGAGAAGAACAAGTAAAACAATCTGGGGTGAGACACCAATGTGGTTAGAACTTCAAATCTTTGGCTTTCGTGCCTTGTGGAGTCCATATTATTTTGTATTCGTTCTGTTATTATCAGCCTTATATTTTTACATAACAGGACCTGGACGTGAAAAGGGAACGGAGCGCCCAAGTACTTTTCAGCAAGTGATGTTCTATAGCGGGATGCTGCTTTTATACATCGTCAAAGGTTCTCCTGTCGACTTGCTTGGGCATATCATGTTTACGGCCCACATGACTCAAATGGCGATTTATTATTTGCTTTTTCCAATTCTGGTCATCAAAGGACTTCCTCTATGGATATGGGAAAAAGTTTTTGCAGCCAAAGGAATAAAAAACGTGCTTCATCTTCTTACAAGGCCATTGATTTCCTTATTGCTTTTTAATGGACTGTTTTCGATGTATCACATGCCTGTCGTATTCGATTACGCAAAATCAAGCGATCTGTCGCACACTGTGATTACAACGATCATATTATTTATCGCTTTTTGTATGTGGATTTCTGTCTTTCCTCCACTGGAGCGTTTGGACAGGCTAAGCCCAATCTTAAAAATCGGTTTCATCTTCGCCAATGGTGTGCTGATTACACCGGCGTGTGGTCTGATCATTTTTGCTGGCGCACCGCTTTATGAAACCTACTCAGAAGCTGGGGCGTGGATGCAGGCGATGAGTTTATGTGTACCTGCGGACGTCCTGAATGGACTCGCATCCAATTTGAGTGGCCCGAATTATTTTACACCGATGCCATTGGTTGAAGATCAGCAATTAGGTGGAATTATCATGAAGATTGCACAGGAAGTGATTTTCGGTGCGATTATCGCTTATATTTTCTTCAGTTGGTTCAACAGGGAAAGAGATACGATTGATCCACTGCCGAGTCAAGTACAGACAGAATCTTAAAGTTTTGCTAGAGGGGAAGAGGTGGAAGTATGCCGTTATTGCCGACATTGAGTACATTCTTCATTGTGTTAAGCGCTGTACTCGTCGCTATCGGTTGGGTACTGATTGTAAAAAATAAGAGAAGCTCGCATCGTAAAGTGATGATTGCGGCGGCTATCAGTGCTCTGACATTTTTTATCATTTATTTAAGCCGTACGATTTTTGTTGGGAACACCAGCTTTGGTGGACCGGACGATATAAAAATTTTTTACACGATCTTCTTGATTTTTCATATCTTCCTTGCGACGGTTGGAGCCGTGTTTGGGTTAGTGACTTTAACATTCGCTTTCAAACGTAAGATTAAGAAACATCGTAAAATTGGTCCGGTAACAAGCATTATCTGGTTTTGCACAGCTGTGACTGGTGTTGCCGTTTATATGCTGTTGTATATCATTTATGATGGTGGTACAACGACAAGCATGATTAAAGCGATATTAGGGACATAAAGAAAAACAACGAATCGTTGATCAGCGATTCGTTGTTTTTGGTTTATCTTGTGTTGGGGGAGGGAAAGAGTGTATGGATGCATAAATTTCCATATACATAAAAATAGGAAAGGGATGACCCACTATGGAATTGAAGACAGAGAGATTACAGCTATTCCCGATTACCTTAGACCTTGCACAGACACTGATGAAGAATTCGCTTGCCTTTTATTACAAGTTCCAACTCCCATGGAATAAAAACTGGCCTCATGACGGCTTGAAAGCCCTTATGCCCATGTATGCGGAACGCTTAGAAAACGATTCGGATGAATTGGGTTTTGGTCCATGGGTCATCATTGATTCGGCCGGTGAGCATGTGATCGGTGATATCGGATTCAAAGGCAAACCTGACGATGAGGGTAATGTAGAAATCGGTTATCATGTGGTCGCTTCAGAAAGGAATTGCGGTTATGCTTCAGAAGCCGTTCAGACTCTCTGTGAATGGGCTTTTAAACATCCAGAGGTAAAGGGGATCGAGGCCCAGTGTGATAAAGATAATATTCCTTCACAAAAAGTACTGATCAATAATGGGTTCAACCATACAGGAAGAAGTATGGATATCCTTGTCTTTAAGAAAGAGAAAAAAATCCATCAAAAAGAAAATACAATGAATAAAGAATTTTAAAAAACCTGAAGCAATGCTTCAGGTTTTTTTCTTTAAAGCTTATAGTTCCAACGAATGATGCCCGCTTCTTTAGCTGAGTTGAAAGCAATGACAACAAGTGGTCCCAGAATGAATCCGAGGAGTCCGATCAGTTGTAAACCTAAATACATCGCAATCAACGTGGCGAGCGGAGAAAGCCCGATGTGTCGGCCCATGACTTTCGGTTCTACGGTTCTTCGAATCGCAAGCAGGACAATCGCCAGTAACCCAAGCTTTGTCCCGATTGCAATATCCCCGACAATGAGCATATAAACCGACCATGGTCCAAGAATGACGATGGAACCGATAATTGGGACAAAATCGATGGCCCAGATAATCAGCGACATAATGAGAGCGACATCTGGAGCAATCCATAATAAACCGATCAATGATACAACGAAAATGATGATGCTGACGAGAAACTGCGCTTTTAAAAATCCGAACACGACGTAAGAAAGACGGGCATTCATGAATTTTACTTTTTCTGATGTAGCTTCTGTGAACTGATCGTGCATTTTATCCCGCAAGCGTGGAAGTTCAAGCATGAACAAGAACAGAGCGATTAAATAAACGAGAAAACTGACGAGCAGTTCAGGTATTTTTGCAGCCACAGCTGCAATGTTGGATAATTGAAGCTTTTCAGAAATGGCGTTCGTCGTCCGGTCGATGGCATTCATCATTTCTGCTGTTACTTTATCTACGAATTCTTTTGGCATCGATTGTGAGAAACTAGCCATATGGTCTTCCCAATCCAGCAGCACATTATTGATTTGGTTGATATACTGTGGAGCGTTGTCAGCCAGTTGTACGATTTGGGTGACGGCACGGGTCACAGCGAATGTTCCCAAGAGACCAAGAAAGACAAGGAACAATAAGAAAACAAACGTCACGGACATTTTCCGGTTAATACGGAACTTGAACTGGATGAATCTTACCGCCGGATTTAAGAATAGGGCCGTAACGAAAGCGAGTATCAATGGAATAGAGACAGGTAAAATGAAGTAGCCTGCAATGATGAGTAGAGCGGAGATTAGTATTAAAATCCACTGTTTTTTTGATAGATAACGGAACAATTTATGTATGAGTCTCCTTTCCCCCATAGACCAGTCATGAGTTCGGTCTTTACTTCCTTTTAAAAAAGTCGCTCACCATACAATGATGTGCGACTGTTGTTCATCCGGAAAGTGTGGATGAGTGATTATATACGGCGATCGGAATCCGTGGATAATTCTTCTACTTTCTTAAGAACTTCCTCGTTTTCGTTCTCTTCCGCCCATTTTTTCAGCTTGTCCAAAACCACATGTTCCGGAACTTGGCTGTGGTATTTTTTCGCAGGTTCACTTACTTTGGAAACCAATGATTTCGCTTTAGAAATGATGCTGTCTGTAAACCCTTCCTGGTGACCATATTCTACACCGTGTGGGTAATAGTGGCGGCCTAGAAGCGGTTTCATCAAACGAACAACAGCATCTCCCTTATCTACATCCCCTTCAAGGGCGAATCCCTGGATGCGGATATAATAAGTAATGTTTTTTTCTGGAGCGGGGATTTTATAATCGTATGTGACACGCTCATAATCCCAGGATCCTCCAAGGATGAATCCATTTCTTTCCATGATTTCCGTCAATGGCTTGTAGTCAACAACGAGACCTTCAATCCCAGTACCTTCTAATTTCATTTGTTCCACCTCGCAATTGTTATGTATCTTACCTCATTTTAGTATGAAAAGGTAATGCTTGCAATTTTGGCATGACGAACGTCCTGCCATAGGTTTAATATCTGTGATTACGTTCTCATTATACTATAAAAGGAAACCGGATGCATGTAATAAATTCGGTGAAAAGGGGACAATAAACATTGATCATGATTATTGAGGAGGATCTTTCATGAAAAGTGTAAAAGATATCATGACAAGCGATGTCTCCATCTGTCATACGAATGACCAGTTGAGTGACGCAGCTTCTATGATGAAAGAAAAGAATGTCGGCGCGATACCTGTCTGTGATGATCAAGGCAACCTTATGGGTATGGTGACAGACCGTGACCTAGTTATTCGTGGGTATGCAGCGAAAAAACCTGATTCTACACCGATTCAACAAGTGATGAGTGACCGCATGTACAGTTGTACACCAGATTGTTCACTGGAAGAGGCGAGCAGAATCATGGCTGAGCACCAGGTACGCCGTTTGCCTGTTGTTGAGAACGGGAAACTTTCCGGCATCCTTTCTCTTGGTGACTTATCGACAGAAGAAATGTCCGACCATGCAGCGGGTGTTGCATTACAGGATATCTCGGAACGTCCTGAAGTTCACTAATCATATGGGCCTGCTTCTATGGAAGCAGGCTCTTTTCGTTCTGAATCGCTCATTCTAATCATAGCCTCCAACCCATCCGCTTATACATAAAATAAAATGGTCTTTGATGAGGAGTACGATATGATAAAAAAATCCGTAATCTTATGTTTGGTTATCCTTTTTTTCATTGGATTGTTTCTACTATTGAATTCTCCTTTAGAAGAACAGGTAGTCGAAGAGTTCTCAGAACCTACATTAGAAACCGTTGGTCAGCCCCCGACTGAAAAGGAAGCGGATTTCTTCTCTTTTCGTGGGTTAACTTCTGATGTACTTTTGAAAGAGATGGGAGAACCGCTGAGGCAAGACCCAAGTGAGTATGGATACGACTGGTGGGTTTATGGCTCTGATGAGGAGATCGAGATGCAGTTCGGTATCCAGGACAGGGAAGTGGTGACAGGTGTTCTATTCAAAAGGGAAGCGGGTCCCGTCCGTGTGCTCGATTCATACGAAGAGGTCGCTGAGTCTTATCCTTTTGCATCTTCCTACCGCCTGGATAGTGAAGGAGCGTACACCTTAAAGCTTACAGAGAAGGATATCGCTGAAAGACCTGTCATTCCTCTGGGGGACCGGTGGAGTGCGCAATTGTACTTTGACAATGTGACCCATGAAATTTTTGCGATTCGAATGTTGAGAAATGACATTCTTCTGAAGCATCAACCTTATAAAGTCGTTTATCGCGGCACCCTTCCTCTTCAAGAGGTGTTGGACGAGAAGGCATGGGGCAGAGTTGAAGATGGAATGGAAGCTCAAATCCTATCGATGACGAATGGCGTCCGTGCTCTCCATGATGCCGGTCCGCTGTTGGAGCACGAAGAAGCCTCATTTGTCGCCTATGCCCATAGCAGGGATATGAATCAGAATAACTATTTTTCTCATTATTCCCAGAATGGGGACGGTTTGAAAGAGAGACTGGGAGAGATTTTATATGTGCGGGCTGGTGAAAACATAGCCTCCCAATATGTAGACGCCACTGCTGCGGTCCATGGTTGGTTGAACAGCCCGGGTCATAGAAAAGCTCTTCTTGATCCTCACTACACACATCTTGGTGTCGGCGTTCATCACCGGTATTATACACAGAATTTCTTGACTGTCCCATGAACGCCTGTTTCTTTTCTGCATAGGCTATACTGTAGTTCTTACAGTGAGGTGTAAAAGGTATGAGTACAAATGAATTGCACCCGAGCGTTCAGCAGTTCAAAGCCTTTGTCAACAAACACCCGAAAGTGAAGGGACAGTTGAGGAAAAATCATAAATTGATACAAAGTTATTATGAGAAATATATGATCCTCGGCGAAGATGACCCTTTCTGGGATTCCCTGCCATCTGCCAAAAAGGAAAGCTCTACGGCCAAGATGGACTGGATCAAACAGCTGGGTGGCCTGATGGAAGACATCAATTGGGAAGAGGTTTCAAGACAAATCGATGAACTGAACGGAGCGATCGGGCAATTTCAACAGCTGATCACCAACGTCAAAAAGGAATCTGGGAAAAATCAGAAGGAAATGGAATACCCTTATTACTAAAATCAGAGCAGATGGAAAAGATCTTTCATTTCCATCTGCTTTCCTATTTGATAAGATAGAAGATGGAGGTGGACATGTACTATGCTAGCTACAATGGAAATTGTCGATCTGCTAGATCGCTCTGAATCGATCGGCCAGATGGTCATGCATTCAGACACCATGCAAGAGTACCAAGAGGCAAAGAATGCTCTTGAGAACGATAAAGAGGCGCAAAGACTCATTAAAGACTTTGCGGATATGAAAGAACACTATGAGGACGTGCAACGTTTCGGCCGTTATCATCCTGACTATAATACCATCATGAAAAAAGTCCGCTCCGTAAAAAGAGAGATGGATATGCATGAGACGGTAGCCCACTTCAAAAAAGCTGAACGCAATATCCAGAAGCTGCTGGATGAGATCAGTGAAAGTGTAGCCTTCAGTGTAAGTGAGCAAATCAAAGTGCCGAAAAACGGTATGGCGCTTACCGACACAGGGTGCAGTGGAGGATGCGGAAGTGGCGGCAGCTGTGGTTGTGCCTCTTAAGGATCAGTAAAACGAATACAGTCGTCGCATAAGTTCCCGCAGCAAAACATTTTACGCTGGGGAACTAAAAAGCGGACGCGATACACATAGAGCGCCTGATTCTTGCGTACATAGCTCATCGCAAGGGTCAGGCGTTTTCCTTTCATCGCCTTCGATGCACACCATTTTAAAACTTCTTCCACATCTTTCTGTGTAGTACTTTCTTCTGGGTGCAAATAGACGAAAGGGATTCCAGCAATTTTTTTGAAGACGGCCGTATTGATTTTGTCCGATTTTTGTAAAAGCTCTTCAAAAACAAGAGATGCCCGTTCATGGTCTGTAAGCAACATTACCAACCTCCTCATTGCCGTACGCGGGGATATTTGGTAAACTGACGTTAACTTATTATGTTCGATGGGGAGTAGAGTCAAACAATGATCCGAACAAAACGACAAGGACTAATCGTATATTTTCAGCATATGAAAAACATTAGACAGATCAAGAAACATGGTCATTTGATTCACGCATCTAAGAAAATGAAGTATGCCTTAGTATATGTGAACCAGGAAGATGTCGAGTATAAAATGGAAAAGCTTGAACGCTTACCATTCGTTTCCCGTGTTGTGCCTTCTTATAAACCGGATGTTCGCACGGAATACGAAGGAGCGAAGCCTGACAAAGCCAAGCAGTATGACTATAAGATGGGCATCTGACTGCACCAAAAAAGCGTCCGCTTCTTGAGCGGACGCTTTTTTTTCGAGTGCATGGTCACAGGTCTCAACTTAATGGAGCAATGAATTTATTCATTCGGAGAATTCCGATTAAATGCTGATAAAAAAGTTCGGTTTCAGGAAAAAGGTTGGAGGGTTTGATGGTGAATTCCGCAACCTCTTTTCCTGCCTGTTCGACCATTTCTTTATACATATCGAAGCGTTGATTCGGTTTTTCGTGAGGGTTGGGTATGCCTTCCCTGCAAATATAGATGGGCTGGAATTTATCGTTATGGGCAGGCTTCATTACTAGAGATAAGGAAGCAACCGGTTTGCCCTCTTTTTCGCTATAGAAAGCGATGGCATGCTGAATGCGTTCAGGCATCCGTGTACCGAGGTCGATCAGTTCATAAATATCCGCATACCCTTCGCCAAGTTCGATGAATTTTTGTATCATAAATATGTACACCCTTTCTAGTCAGTTCTGATACTCATTGATTATTTGTAATTAAAGTAAATGGCAGGATTGTTGAAGACTCAGTTTCGAGACTTTTATTGAGTGGATGGGGGCTACGGAGAATAGCTCGCTTTCCGCGGGGCCTCACCCCCTGAAAACATCTCGAAACTGAGTCTTCCACAATCGGGAGCTTATCTGCAACAATAAACATTGAGAGATAATAGAGCTTTCTACTAAACAATTAAATTAAAGGTAGCACGAAACGTTGTGCATGTAAATTGGAAAGGAGGGAGCAGGATGAAGCGCTTATGGTTTCCGCTCACATTGCTTCTCAGTGTGTCCACCCTTATGCTCCTTTATCAGTGGGACCGAGCAGAAGCGGGTAGTGAACAAGTCGCCAAATCTCCAAATCTGGAAGTTTCGATGACCGTCAAAGAGGATACGCTGCAATTTCACTATACATATGATCAATTAAAAGCAGGGATCTACAAGCTTGATCCCCCGGAAAAAGCAACAGGAATCGTCTGTTCCCATCAAGAGTCGTCCTGTCGTATAACCCATCAGAAAACGACAGAAATGATTATAGAAAAAGAAGGGAAAGTCCTCGTAAATTATACCATGCCGATGCCTGAAAATGAGGTCATCAACGATTGGATGCTTGAATTGAAGAAAGAGGACCATGTGGTGCAGTCTGCATTTTCATTGACCATAAAAGATTTGGGTGAGATGAAGGATCCATGGCTTGTTCCTTCCGCTAAGGAAAGTGATATCCCGATGGAGAACCTGCGTTATTATAAGTTTTCTTCTATGAATGAACCACTCCCGCTTACAAGAAAAGGAGAGGCCTCATTATGGAAGAAAGGGAATAGTATTGTTACATACGAAGCAGGAACAGAGCTTTCAGCTGAAGTCAAACAGGAGTTACAAACCTTTCTAGAGAGAACAGGTCCTATTTTGATTCAGCTTGATCAGTCCGATACTAAAGTATTGGACAACTATATGAAGGTTGAAGGAAGAAATGTGAAGGAGCTGCAAGCGGAGTATGTGGTGGAGCATTTGAGACAAGTCACTACAGAAGAAAACCCTTGGGAGTTGAAGGTTGTTAAAGATATTTATACAGGTAACAGCTCGTCGATGGCAAACGAAGTGGTCACCTCTTTAACCAAAGAAGAGCTGATGACGTGGAAAAAACGTATGCTGCAAGTTGAAAGGATAGAAGATTTAGGACTATTCCTCGATGAGTCGTTATCCGACGTATATGGAGCAGAAACAACCTATTTTCAAAACTATGAAGCTCCCGCAATGGATCACCTGTATTATGTTGAAAAAAAACGTGTGCTTTATCATGATCAGATGGTCACGGATCGCATCGTTCATTATCATGGATCCTCGTATCTTTCGCTACCGGAGATCAGTGGTGTGATGGATTATGTACTTACGGAAATTGAGCAGGGTGCTGTCTATCGTTTGGAGGTTCCCGGCAAAGAGTATCGTTTTTACGTTGATCAGCCGACGTTTATCGTCAACAAAGAAAGGTTTGGTATGGGTGAGGAATTATTGATCATGGTTGGAGATTCTCCCTATATAAAATGGCAGGATTTACAGGGATTGTTTGATATAAAACTTACGACTAGACCGAAATAATGGCAAAAAAATAGGGCCGCCCATCACGGGCGACCCCGCTTTTCTGAATCATCAGAGATGAAACAAAAAAGTAAAGGGAGAGGAGAAACCGGAGGAAGAGCTTATGGGGATGTAAGCCTTCTCCGTTTTCAGAAGCAGTATCATCCGCTTCAAGTGCTAGTATGTACGTTGCTGAACCACCTTATTCACTTGAAATAAAAAAATGTGTAAAATTCTATGTTTGTGTGTTCTCAGGCCCTCTCCACACCCTAATAATCCGGTTCCAGTGCCCAGACACTCGAGACATAAGCAACTCTGCTCTGTGGCAAAGCCCGCCACTCCGCAGATTTGCTTATGCTTGTCGTGTCTCCCGGGGCACTTCCACACCCTGTACTTCCCTGCAACGTCTGTTTTGTGGTAGGATTATGGGGAATGATGACAAGTGAGGTGTACAGGATGCGAGTGATTGCTGGTGAATTTAAGGGACGTCCGTTGAAATCTGTCCCTACACATAAAACCAGACCGACGACAGATAAAGTAAAGGAAGCGGTCTTTCACGGGATTGGGCCTTTCTTCGAGGGCGGCAAGGCTTTGGATTTATTTGCCGGAAGCGGAGGTCTTGGGATTGAAGCATTGAGCCGTGGTGTGGAATCTTGTGTGTTCGTCGATCAACAGCAAAAAGCGATCCAAACCATTTATGAAAATATAAAAACGCTCGACATCAATGAGCGTACAGAAGTTTTCAAAACCGATGCCATGCGTGCCATCAAGGCGGCTGGGAAACGGGGACTGACGTTTGATTATATTTTCCTGGATCCTCCCTATAAGAAGTTTTCTTATCAGGACTTAATGGAAGCGCTTTTAGAATATGATTTGGTCGCAGAACACGCGGTTATCGTTTGTGAACACGATGCTTCAGAGGAAATACCTAAAGAAGTTAGTCGTCTGAAACGAATGAAAACCGATCATTATGGAAGTAATATCGGTGTATCGATTTTTGAGTAAGGAGAGAAGGGTATGACACGTATTGCGATTTGCCCGGGAAGTTTCGATCCCGTTACATATGGACATTTGGATATTATCCGTAGAGGGGCGAAAGTCTTTGACCACGTCATCGTGGCGGTATTCAACAACCAGAGTAAATCTCCTCTATTTGATGTGAACGAACGCAAGGAATTGTTGGAAGAAGTAACCAAAGATATCGACAATGTTTCCGTGGACGCTTGCAGCGGCCTTTTGATGGATTATGCTGAGGAAAAAGGAGCGCACGCGATCATTCGAGGTTTACGGGCCGTGAGTGATTTTGAATATGAAATGCAGATCACTTCCATGAACAGGAAGCTGAATGAAGATATTGAAACGTTTTTCGTGATGACAAACAATCAATACTCTTTCTTGAGTTCAAGCATTGTCAAAGAGGTGGCGAAATACCGAGCGAACATCAGTGACCTTGTTCCACCGCCTGTAGAAAAAGCTCTTTCAGAAAAATTTTAATCGCGACAAAAAACGATCTCTACGGATTATACGTGTAGGGATCGTTTTTTTGTTTTCCGCTCACTGTTCCATTTTACACAGATCATAAGCATGATCATAAGGAGTGTAATCGGCGGCCCATAATGATTGAAAAACTCAAGAATGGGGGTCGTGAAGTTTTCGTTTGGATTCCAAATCGGCATGCTTTGTTGTTGAAAGGGGCGGTAAACGAAATACAATACATAAATCAACGCAGCCGCGACCATTCCATGAGCAATCCTTGCCAGTGCGTAAGGTTTAAAGCGGATGTCCGTTTCTGCAAGAATGCTTGCGATTTGGGCCTGAATCGAAAATCCATGGAAACCGAGAATGAAGCTTACGATTAAAAGCTGAGCGAGCAAAGGTTCATGGGTTTCGGTAACCGCACCGATACCAGTCGTCAATTCCAACATTCCAGCTGTAAAAGGAACATGGAACGTTTCAGGAAGTCCTGTATAAAAAAGCAGGTGTGAAAAAATATGAATGGCACCTGTCTGCTTCAACAATTCCGTGAGAACGGAGAAAAGCATGATAAAACCACCAACCATAAGCAGTGTATCCACGGATCTTGTCACTGCATCACCCATCAATTTGCCCAGAGTTCGTCCATCATCCAGCCGAGATTGGTGCATTTTACTGAACGCATCTTTCCAGGACGCAGACGCACGGTCCATGCTACGTTCCTGATCATTTCTCTTATAGAAACGCATGCCGATGCCCACGAGAAAATTCCCACCATAATGAGCAATAGCAATGAGAATGCCAAGGCTTGCATCGTGAAAGAATCCGACAGCAATGGCTCCGAAAATGAAAAGTGGACTAGAAGCGTTTGTAAAAGCGACCAGCCTCTCAGCTTCGGCACGGGTCACTTGTCCTTTCTTACGGAGGTCGGCCGTCCACTTCGCTCCGGAAGGATAACCACTTGCCATTCCCATCACCCAAACAAAACCGCCGCAGCCAGGAACATTAAACAATGGCCTCATAAACCGTTCACTAATGGCCCCGAGCCCGTGTACGACACCGAAACCGATTAAAAATTCTGCGGTTATAAAAAATGGGAGAAGGGAAGGGAAGACGATTTCCCACCAAAGATCAAGTCCTCTGAGACTGGCGGATAGGGCATCACGTGGATATAAGATCAAGGAAACCGCAAGCGCCGAAGCAAGCAGCGTCAATGCGACGGTTTTCAATTTGGAAATCGAGAACGCCTCCTTAGACATGGCTGTTTTCTGTACTTCTCATCATAGGAATAGTAGAATAGGTATAGATTTCGACGCGTGCTCACAGGTTGTCTATATTCCATGTGTACGCTCATAAGGGAATGGTTTATTCCATAAAATAAACCACATGGATGAAGGAGGGATGACGAGTGGCGAGACCAAAGATCGGATTGGCTTTAGGTTCTGGAGGAGCGCGTGGTTTTGCACACTTGGGTGTTCTGAAGGTCCTTCGTGAACATGATATTCCCGTTGATTTCATTGCAGGAAGCAGCATGGGGGCGCTCGTCGGCTCTTTTTTTGCTGCCGGACAAAGAATCGAAGATATGTATAAACTTGCCTTTACGTTTAAACGAAAGTACTATTTGGATTTCACTGTCCCTAAAATGGGGTTTGTTCAGGGGAAAAGAATCAAAGAATACATCCGGCTTTTCACGTTCGGAAAGAACATCGAGGATTTTCAAACACCCATGTCCATTGTCGCAACGGATCTCTACGCCGGAGAGAAGAAAATCTTCACGAAAGGTCCTGCAAGTGATGCGGTCAGAGCCAGCATTGCCATTCCCGGGATTTTCGTACCCGAAAGAATTGAAGATCGTCTCTATATTGATGGAGGGGTCATTGATCGTGTCCCTGTCTCTGTGGTGAAAGATATGGGGGCCGCATTTATTATTGCTGTGGATTGTGCGCACTTTGACTCTGACCCAAACATTAATTCGATTTATGATGTCATTACCCAGAGCATTGATATTATGCAGGATGAATTAGTCACAGCGATTGGGGTCTCCTCTGATGCGGATGTGATGATCAAGCCGGATGTATCCAAATTCAGCTCCCGGGCTTTTACGAAGATCCAGGAAATTGTAGAGGCGGGGGAGAAAGCAGCGGAAGATTGCATACAAGAAATAAAGATGAAGCTCGCTGCGTGGAAGGAGTCAAATGACGAATGAAAGCAAATCGCAAACTGATTATTACTGGAATTATAACCGTACTTATCGTGGCATTCCTGGGGGCCTTCCGCCTCCCTTATTATATTTATAAACCGGGAACCGCGGATGCGTTAAATGACATTGTCGAAGTCGAGGGTGGTTACGACAGTGAAGGGGATATGCACCTTGTAACCGTCAGAGGTGGACAGGCGACACCTATTCAATGGGTTCTTGCCCAGGTCCGTCCATTCCATCAAATCTATCCATTAGAAGACATCCGTCCGGAAGGGGTGTCAGAGGAAGAGTACTTCCATGCCCAGCTGCAAATGATGGAGTCTTCTCAGGAAGCCTCCAAAGTCGTCGCCTATCAAGCAGCCGGCAAAGAGATTGAGATAAACTATGAAGGCGTCTATGTCATGAATGTGATTGAAGGGATGCCGGCGGAAGAGATTTTAGAAACGGGCGATCAGATTGTGAAAGTGGATGGTCAAGACATTCAAGAAACGAGCGACCTGATCGACTATGTGAGCAACAAGGGTGAAGGAGAGTCCGTCATGCTTACCATTGTAAGGGATGAGGAAACAATGGAACGTGAACTTGAACTAGCTCCTTTCCCTGATAACCCTGACAAAGTCGGTGTCGGCATTTCCCTTGTGACCGACCGAACGGTGGATGTGAATCCGAAAGTGAATGTCAAAAGTGGTGAAATCGGAGGGCCGAGTGCCGGACTGATGTTTTCATTGGAAATTTATGATCAATTGACAGAGCCTGATATCACAAAAGGTTATGAAATTGCAGGGACCGGAGAAATAAACTATGAAGGACAAGTAGGAAGGATCGGAGGCATTGATAAGAAAGTGGTAGCCGCTTCCGACCATGGTGCAGAAGTTTTCTTTGCACCAAATGAAGAGGGAAGAGAAGGATCCAACTATCAAATCGCCAAAGAAACAGCTGAAGAAATCGATACCGACATGAAAGTCGTTCCTGTGGATACGTTCCAGGATGCACTGGATTATCTGCAGGAATTAGAACCGAAGAAGGAAGCATAAAAAAACAGCCGTTCCGAAGGAGGAGCGGCTGTTTTTATCTTTATCTTTTAATAAATACTATATAGTGAACGTACACGGTGACATAAGGGTAAGCCCAGGTCAACAGCACCATTAGCGCTTCTGGGGGGAGGTTTTATCCCCTTTATGAATGGATCACAGGTGGTCCGTATTCACGTTTCAGCTGATCTACTCTACGCTCAGGAGACAAGACACTGTAGTAAGCGGCCGCAGCCCTTGCTTCCAAATCCAACATTTCATGCTCCAGCTGCTGAGGTTGTGTGATCAGCGGGATAGAGGTTTCTTTTTTTACACCGCGCAAATACTTTTTACCTGTGTCTGACATGCCAAGGATTCTTGCATAAGGGGGCGGTGTTTCTCTTAGAAGGACGCGGGCTTCCTGTTTATCTGTTCCAACAAGAATATGGGCAAGGGTTCGCTGAAGGCGTGTCCACGTGTACCGCTTCGTTTTCAAAGAAGAGATAAACTGATGGAAGGTTGCAGCCTCTTTGATAGTCCTTTTAAGACGGTATTCCAAACCTTCGTCGACTCCATGGAAACAGCGGAGGGTACTTTCCTCCATCGTCATGATCTTGTATTGAAGCAGGTGGAAATAGGCTTCCCAATCGTGCCAAAGGCCAAGGCTGTTTTTGTACTCATGTAAGACCTCGACTGTAGAAGGGGGAAGCGACTGTCCAGCCTTCTCTGTCAGTTCTCTTTCTTCGAACAATTCTTTCCGAATGCTTGTTGCACTTGCAATTTTTCCATGAATCTCTTCATCATGGTAGTGGTTATCTTTTCGTAAAACGGTCAGTGGTTCAATGTCCGGAGCATAAGTAAGAAGTTGTTTTACGTAACTATAACCAAGGATGTTATTCGGTTGTGTGAGGTCGATGGAACCAGAAGGGAAAGAAATGGATTCATATCCAAGGCGGGAAGCCTCTGGGTAGGCATATCCTTCATTCAAATATCTTCTCACGGTCACATCATACTCTTCTTGATGTTTGCTCATATGCTCAAAAGCCTCCGTGAACGCCGCAATCCTTCCGTTTTCACTGCCAAAGCAAACGCTATCCACCCCGACTTCAGCAAGTGTCTGAATGGCACCTTGACTAAAGTAATCGCTGTGTTGGACCGCATAAAGGAAGGGAAGTTCGAGCACAAGATCCGCCCCGCCACGGAGCGCGGCTTCCGTTCGGTGCCATTTATCGATCATCGCAGGTTCTCCACGCTGTAAAAAGTTCCCGCTCATGATGGCGATCATGCAATCGGCTTTTGCATGTTTTTTTGATTCTTCCAAATGATAAAGATGTCCATTATGAAAAGGATTATATTCAACAACAACTCCACATGATTTCACAAAAGATCCTCCCATCCGATTCTTTACTATTGAACAAGTGTTTGGTTTATTTTATCATGATACTATGGAAATTTCGCATTCCTGACCGTGAAATATGATAAATCTTACTAAAACCGCACGAGAATAAGGATATGCTGTAAAGAAAAAATATTGACAAATCAGCGAAATCCTTTTACAATAACTCTTGTTGCCATGAGGTGATAACTATGAAATTTCCTCTACAAAAACTCAAGCAGACAGGTGATGAGCCGTTCTACTTTGAGGATGACGTAGATATTCGCGAATTAGAACAACTGAACAATGACATTCGCAGGATTTCCCCTGTTCATGTCAAAGGTCAAGCAATGACTCGAGGAAATGATATAACGGTAACTTTTTCGATTGATGGAGAAATGGTGTTGCCTTGTGCCCGAACGTTAGTTGATGTGACTTATCCATTTCACATTGATGCTCTGGAGGCATTTAATCTGTCACCTTACCATACAGAAGAAGATGACTCTGAAGTTCATTCCGTGAATGGAGAAGTGCTTGACTTAACGCCTTATATCAAGGAAAATGTACAGTTGGAGATTCCGACTCGCGTTTTTTCCCATGATGATGAGGCTCATGAAGCAGCCCCCCAGGAAGGGAAAGGCTGGCAGGTGGTTACAGAGGAACCTGAGGAAAAGAAAGTGGATCCTCGAATGGCTAAACTGCAATCATTATTAAATGAAGAAGAGAACGAGTAAAACAATATGTTATGGTTCTCAGAAATCCCTTAAAGGAGGTGTACAACATGGCAGTACCTAAGCGTAAAACGTCTAAGAAAGTCAAAAACCAACGTCGTACTCACAAGAAACTTCACGCACCAGGAATGGTTCAGTGTGATAACTGTGGCGAGTACTCAAAACCACACCATGTTTGCAAATCTTGTGGACAATATAATGGAAAACAAGTGGTGAACGACTAAGTTCATCAAAGAAAGGCCTGACATCCGTCAGGTCTTTTTTTATGTCCGCAAACTCTTCCACTAA
>NZ_BJYD01000035.1 GCF_007991335.1 Halobacillus faecis
CCCTATACCGATGGAGATTAAGCAGGATTTCCCAACACAACTAGGCATGTTACTTTAAGAGGGATTTGGAGCCCCTAAGCTCGCATAAAAGTCTCGAAACTGAGCCTTCAATAATCCTGCGATATAGTTGAACAAAATCTTTAGATTTCTGGTACATTAGTATTGGAAGGGGTGGAGGAAGTGTCACAACTAATTTTAGTAGAGAAAAAAGAAGGGTATGCAGTTTTAACCCTGAACCGACCAGAAAAGATGAATGCGATCTCAAAACAAATGACGAAAGAATTTTATCAAGCGATCATAGAGTTGAAGAAAGAAAACCTGAAATTCCTTGTGGTCACAGGTGCCGGTGATCGTGCTTTTTGTGCAGGGGGAGATTTGCGTGAACTCCATGGCGAAATGAGTGCCGAACAAGCCTACGCCACGCTGCACCCGATGAAAGAAGTCCTGTATGAATTGGCTACGTTTCCTGTCCCTACGATTGCCGTATTAAACGGACAAGCAAGGGGAGGCGGGTGCGAAATCGCAACGGCTTGTGATTTTAGATATGGAATAGAGGGGGCTTCCTTTGGTTTTGTCCAAGCTAATTTAGGTATTATCCCTGGGTGGGGAGGAGGTACACTTCTATATCAGCGGGTAAACAGTGACGTAGCTGCTCATTGGTTAATGGATGCTGACATGTACTCAGCAGAGCAAGTCTATCGAATTGGATGGTTACATAAGATGATTACAGTAAACTGGAACAAAGATATTTTTTCATCTTTTCTCAATAAAACACCTGAACAAATGAAAATTTTCAAGCGGCAGTATATGGATCATATGGAATTCAACAGGCTTTCTGAACGTATGGAGCGTGAGGTCAGACAATGCTCCCTTTTATGGGAGTCGGATGAGCATAAAGAAGCGGTTCGAAACTTTGAAGCTAAGAGAAAAAGATGAGAAATGCGATTCTATCAATCATTCCTCCTGCATAACTATAAGCAAACGATAGAGGAGGGATGCTATGGATGCCCCGAGACAAGATGCCTGGAAGGATGAGGAAGACCTGTTATTGGCAACGACGGTTTTGAAACATATTCGGGAAGGGAAGACCCAGCTGGAAGCCTTCCAGGAAGTGGCTGAACAATTACACAGGACACCTGCTGCGTGTGGATTCAGGTGGAATGCGACTGTGCGCAAAGAATACCAGAAAGAAATTCAGGAAGCGAAAAACAGCCGTAAAGCCACACGGACGATTTATTCATCCTCTAAGTCTTCTGATGATGCCCCGATGTCTTTGGATGCCGCTATCTCGTTTCTGAAAGAAATGAGATCAAAGCAGTTTGAAGATTACGGGAAAGAGAATTTAGAAACCCAGCTAAAAAAACTGAACGAAGATAATGAGAAGCTTAGAGAAGAATTGAAACAGTGGGAAGCGGCGTGGAATGAAATGGATAAACTTGTCCATTGGGTAAGAGAAAAAAGAAAAAGTGAGAGTGGTGTTTGATCGATCGATTCACCTGCCATTCATATTATTTACCATCATAAACAAAGGCCCCTACAACATTGTGTAGTGGCCTCATTCATGTTTTATGCGTTTACGTCTCTTTCTTCCACACCTGAAGGCATCCAGATCAGTGGATTTTCTCCGAGGTCACGTTCTACATCATAATGCGCTTTTTGAAAGCCCATCTTCTCCCAGAATCCATGAGAATTAATTCTAGGGTTTGTTTTAATCGGTAAATCAAAGCTTTTGGCGAATTCCACGAGCGCTTTTCCATAGCCCAGCCCACGATAATCCGGAAGAACCTCAAGCTTCCACAATTCCAGGTAGTCCTGAGAAGGATCAAAATAATGGTCATACTTTGCTTTCACTCGATATAAGCTCATGCGTGCCACTAAAGCGCTTCCATAATACACTCCGTAAAATGGCGACTCACTATCGTTTTCCACGATGTTGCTCTCCAAATCCTCGAGCATCGCAAGTTCCTGGTTCCCATATTCTTTGAACCGTTTAAACTCCTCAAGCGTCTTATAGTTGACCAATAAAGGTTGAACTCTTGTTTTCGTCATCATGAAAGAATCCCCTTTCAAATATCTGTCTATATCCATATTATAATATAAAAATTTTCAGAATGAAATGAATAATAATACATTGGACAAGAATCGACTGCAATATCGTTTTGGAATCTGCTACAATAGTGAAGCAGATTAGTACGAAATGAGGAGAGAATCATGAAAATCGGCATCATTGGGGCGGGTTCCATAGGATTATTGGCAGGGGCCCATTTAGGTAAGCACCACGAAGTGCATATGTTTGTGAAAAAGGAAGAACAGAGAGAAATCCTTGCGGCACAAGGGATTATCTGTGAACAATTTACAGAGGCTGTGCCCGTTCATGCGCATCTTGTTACACAAATGAGTGAAGGGTATGACTTATGGATGGTAACCATTAAACAACATGCCATGGATGATTTTCTTGATCAGGACCTCCCTGGTGACGCCCCGTTTTTATTCCTCCAAAACGGGATGGGGCATTTAGAGAAACTATCACAAGCCGGATTGAAAAGCTGTGTCGGTGTCATTGAACACGGCGCACTGGCTAAAGGTCAAAACGTAGTCGACCATAGAGGGCAGGGGAATATTCAAATAGCCGTCTATAAAAGAATGGACCCTATACAGGGACAAGCCCTCTCAAAGGAATTACATACAGCACATTTTCCAGTCGTATTTAAAGAACAGTATGAGCCTATGCTAAAGAGCAAACTAATCATAAATACGGTGATTAATCCTCTCACGGCACTATTTTCTCAACCGAACCGTTCCATCCTCACGAATCCATCCATAAATGAACTGGCCCGTTTCTTGTGCGAAGAAGCTTGCTCCGTTTTAGGCCTTTCCTTTTTTGAAGAATGGGAGCGAGTGAAGAAAGTAGCAGAGGCAACTGGAGAAAATCATTCCTCGATGATGAAGGACATCACAGAAAACAGATTGACAGAAGTGGACAGCATAAGTGGTTACATCCTGGATCATGGAAAATGCCCACTTCCTTACCATCATTTCGTCTTGCATGCGATTCATGCACTCGAATATGAAAGGGGGGTTCGAAAAAGATGAGTGATCTGATCGTTTATACGATTGCGTTTCTGCTTACCCTTCCTCTTCCTTTCCTAGTGGTTTTCTATCTGTGTGCCAGAAAGTGGAGCAAGCATAAGTTAAAGGCCTTGCACCGGACAGCAAACTATACCGCGCCTATCTTTATTTTGTCGGTCCATGTTCTCCTTGTCGTTTTGTTTGACCGCAGCTTTCTACCGTTCATTATTATCTTCCTTTTGATCCTCTTAGGTATGTCGATGGTAGCGCAGTATAAAATCAACGAAGAAGTCCGCCTGTTCCGGGCACTCAAAGGTTTCTGGCGCGTAAGTTTCCTTTTGTTCATCCTCTTCTACATGGGATTGAGTACATTCGGATTCGTAACAAGAGTCTTTTTCAGCTAGTGCCTGAACAAAGCATTTACATGAATTCTTCAGTCCGACATAAAATAATGAAAGCAACCGATAAGCACAGCCCAAATCAAACAAGGCTGTGCTTACCTATGTAAAAATCTCCTTCGTTTGTTATTTTTTATTACTAGTTATTAAAGACAATGTCAATTGTGGAAGACTAGATATGAAGATGATTAGAGGTTCGTTGCCCGTATTGAACGCTTCAACAAACGGGGGGGTATATGGAATTTAGAGGTTTCAAACAGATAATGTGAAGTCTGTGGTGGTTTTTTGTACAATACAATAGGATACATAATTAATCATGGAATTATTGCCGATAAAGGAGTCGTATAGAGATGCGCATCGAACCGATTAAACTTGAACCGAAACAAACATTGTTTCGTGACTATAAAAACAATTACGAAAATATAGCTGATCGGTTTAACCACCACCCGTTTGAAGAATCTACTTGGGAGCGTCGGTTATCTGAAATAAGGAATCAAACGTATCAAAGGGCTGAGCTTTCTGAAGTGCTCAATCGAATGAATCGACGATGGGAAGCTCCTGTGGAAACCCTTAACAATATTGAAAAGCTGAAAGATGAAGAGAGTGTGGTCGTCATCGCTGGCCAGCAAGCTGGCTTGCTTACAGGTCCGCTTTATTCTGTCCATAAAATCATATCCGTTCTGCAGCTGACAAAAGAAAAGGAACGCGATCTTGGAAAACCGGTCATTCCTGTTTTTTGGATTGCTGGGGAAGATCACGATTTTGATGAGATTCACCATATCATGATGAAGCAGGGAAGCGGTATGGAAAAGATGACCATTGATCATACCCCTGAGACGAAAGCTTCCGTTTCTGAGATCACCATCGATCAACAAAAAGCCTCTGCCTGGTTGAAGGACGTTTTCGGAATGGTGAAGGAAACAGAGCATACGCAGGACTTTTATAAAGAAATGGAAAGGTTATTAAAAGAGTCGGACAGTTACAGTGACTTTTTTGCCAAAGTGGTTTATCATCTTTTCCCTGATGAAGGCCTCGTTTTAATCGATGCTCATGACCCGGCAGTGCGCCGCCTTGAAACGCCTTACTTCAATACGATGATTGAAAAAAATAGAGAAATGGCCAGTGGTGTGTATGCCGTCTTGCAGAAAAACCGGCAGGAAGGGTATGAGACCATCCTTGACAGCGAGCTTGATGATGCCCACTTGTTCTATAGTTTCGAAGGAGAAAGAGTCCTTCTTGTAAGAGATGAAGAAGGGAATTTCCGAGGGAAGAACAATGAAGTCGTTCTGACTGAAGCAGAGCTGTTGAAGATTGCAGAAGAAACACCGGAGCTTCTCAGTAATAACGTAGTAACAAGACCGTTGATGCAGGAGGCCCTTTTTCCAGTCCTCGCCTTTATTGGAGGGCCGGGAGAAATCAATTACTGGTCTGTTTTAAAGCCGGCTTTTGAAGCGGCGGGATTGTGTATGCCGCCTGTGCTTCCGCGTCTATCCTTTACGATGATTGACAGGAAGACAGGCCAGCAATTAGAAAAATTTTATATCCCAGCGGATGAAGCGATCCGCTCTGGAGTGAGAGAAAAGAAGATGAATTGGATCGCTTCCCAAAGCACCCCGCGAATTCATCATCTAACTGAGCAGGTGAAGAAAGAAATAAGCTCCGTCCATGCTCCACTTCGCCAAAAATCTGCGACTCTCGGTGCAGACCTCGGTCAGCTGGCGGAGAAGAATTTGGAATATATATTGGAAAACATCGATTTTCTAGAGAAGCGGATCAACCATTCGATGGAATCCCGCCATCAACATGAGATGGAACAATTCGAAAACATAGAATGGACGCTTCATCCGGGTGGCGGACTCCAGGAGAGAATGTGGAGCATTGTCCCATGGGTGAACATGTACGGAACAACGGTGTTTCAGCAGATGAACAGACACCATTTGAGCTTCAGAAACGATCATTATGTCGTATATTTGTAGGGAAGGTCCTCCACGATCCTCCACTACAAAAAAACATGGTAAAAACCTTTAAAATCTTGCCTTTACGGGCAGGATTTTTTTCATGGGAAGAGAATGATAAAAAAGTAAGTGGAGAAAAGTGGGGCGATGTGGTAAGGTGAATTTAGAAGGTGGGGGAACTCTATGTTCATGGGTGAATTTCAACACAACATTGATACAAAAGGACGGATCATCGTACCCTCGAAATTCCGCCCGGACCTTGGTGACACCTTTGTTCTCACCCGAGGTTTAGATCAGTGTCTGTTTGCTTATCCTATGAACGAGTGGAAGCTCCTTGAAGAGAAGCTGAAAAAACTCCCCTTAACAAAAAAAGATGCCCGCGCTTTCACCCGCTTTTTCTTCTCTGGTGCTGTTGAATGTGAAGTAGACAAGCAAGGAAGAATCAACATTCCACAACCTCTTAGAAAATATGCATCACTAGAAAAAGAATGTGTCGTCATCGGCGTTTCCAATAGGATCGAGTTTTGGAGTCATGATGAATGGGAAAGTTATTTCGAGGCATCGGAAGATTCCTTCTCAGAGATCGCAGAAAATATGTTGGATTTTGATATCTGATCGATAGAAACGAGTGAAATCATGTTTGAACATTACAGTGTACTAAAAAGTGAAACCATACAACATTTAGATTTGGACCCAGAAGGCATTTATGTCGACTGCACCTTAGGAGGTGGAGGGCACTCCGAAGCGATTGCCAAAGCCTTGAAGGGAAATGGCCGATTGATATCTTTCGATCAGGATGAAATTGCCTTGAAAGCTGCGAAGGACCGTCTGAAGGATTATCAGGATCGGGTTACTTTCGTCCATGCCAACTTCCGTCAATTGGAAGAGAAATTAGCAGAGCTTGAGGTAACGGAAGTCGATGGTATTATTTATGATCTTGGCGTTTCCAGTCCCCAATTGGATGTAGAAGAGCGAGGGTTCAGCTACCACCAGGACGCTCCGCTCGATATGCGGATGAACCAAGAAGCAGAGCTCAGTGCGAAAGAAGTTGTCAATGAGTGGCCATACGAGGATCTCGTTCGCATCTTTTTCAAATACGGAGAAGAGAAATTCTCCAAACAAATTGCAAGGAAGATCGAAGCAGCAAGAAAAGAGAAAACGATTGAAACGACAGGAGAATTGGTTGAACTCATCAAGGAAGGCATCCCTGCACCAGCCAGAAGAAAAGGCGGACACCCTGGCAAAAGGGTTTTTCAGGCTATCCGTATTGCAGTCAATGATGAACTTGGAGCTTTTCAGGACAGCCTTCATCAGGCAGCAAGAGTGGTAGGAATGGGTGGGCGGATTGCCGTCATCACTTTCCACTCCTTAGAGGATCGTTTATGCAAGCAGGCGTTCAAGAAATGGAGTACAAATCCTCCATTGCCGAAAAACATCCCGATGATCCCTGAAGATAAACAGCCACCTTTTCAATTGGTCAGCCGAAAGCCTATTGTAGCCGATGAGTCAGAGCTCGAGGAGAATCGTCGTTCACGTTCTGCGAAACTGAGGATTGTCGAGAAAGTCAAACCTTGGAATAAAGAATTTGAATTTAATGAAGGGTGGAAACAAACATGAGTGCTGAACAGATTAGAAAACAGCAGCCTTTACAGCAGCCTGAAAGACAGAAACAGGCGAAAGTAAAGGTACATAAAAAGAAAAAATGGATAAGTACAGGGGAGAAATTCCTCTATTCGTTTGCAACGACTGCAGTGTTGGCAGCGTCGGTGTTTTTAGTGCAGACATCTGCTCAGACAGATACGATCAACCGTGATATCCGCGGGCTTGAACAAGAGATCCAACAACAGGAGTCTCTCAACGAAAATCTAGCTTATCAGGTGAAAGAACTCAGTAACCCGGATCGGATTTTGAGCATTGCCAAAGAAAATGGGTTGAATATCCAGAATGCACAAGTAAAGCAAGCCGGTAAAATCAATAACGAGTAACGGCTGGTGATTCCACATGAAAAAGCAAAACAATAATAAAAGCTCCGCATTTTTGATGGTCGCCTTTGCGATTGTATTTTTCATCATTGCGGGGCGTTTCATTTATATTGAGACAGCAGAGACAGTGGAAGGTGTCGATCTGCAGAAATGGGCGGAGGATATTCGTACAAGCTCTTATGAAATCGATGCAGACAGAGGCAAAATCTATGACAAAAACGGTATGGTACTTGCCTATGATCGTCCCACTTATAGAATCTATGCCATCGTAGACCCGGAGTATTCCGTTAACCTCGATCCACCGAGGCACGTGACGGACCCTGGAGAGACAGCAGAGAAACTTGCTCCACTGCTTGATATGGAAGCAAGCGATATCAGACAAACGATTGAAGAAGGCCAGGAGAATGAACGCTTCCAAGTCGAATTCGGTTCCAGCGGACGTTCCATTTCTCAGGAGACGAAAGATGAAATAGAAGATCTTGAGTTGTCCGGCATCGAATTCAAACAAGAGTCGAAACGCTACTACCCGAATGGGAAATTTGCTTCTCATGTTATCGGATTTGCCCGGAGCCAGGATGGGAACATCAACGGCGTAACTGGCATTGAGAAGCAGATGGAAGAACATCTGCAAGAAGAAAAGGGGAAAATCAGTTATGAGCGAGACAAGTACGGAACGAAACTGTTAGATCCGAACGAAGTGATGACTGAACCTGAAAACGGGAACGATGTCCATTTAACCATTGATCAAAAGATTCAGACGTTCTTGGAAGATGCTCTATCACAGGTAGACGAACAGTACAGTCCGGAGAAGATTATGGCTGCGGTCATGGATCCGGATACCGGTGAAATTTTAGCGATGAGTAACCGTCCGAGTTATAACCCGAATGATATTGGTGAGGTTGATAATTGGTATAACGACATTGTTTCCTACACCTTCGAACCTGGCTCCACGATGAAAATATTTACTTGGGCTGCTGCGATGGAAGAAGGGGTTTATAATGGGAGCGATATGTTCAAGTCCGGTACGTATAAGGTCCCTGGCAAAACGATAGGAGATCATAACAATGCTGAGGGGTGGGGGATGATTTCTTATGATGAAGGATTTCAACGGTCTTCTAACGTCGCCTCCTCCAAGCTTGCTCTTGAAGTTCTTGGACCTACGAAACTACGAAAATATTTGACGGATTTCAATTTTGATGAACAGTCAGGCATTGACCTTCCGAATGAAAAGAATGGTCGTTTTGCATATGATAGAGAAGTGGAGCAGGCGACGACTTCGTTTGGACAAGGGTCCACCTTTACTGCCATTCAAATGATGACGGCAGCAACATCTGTGGCTAATGATGGTAAGATGATGCGCCCGTATATGCTTTCTAAAATCACTTCGAGTGAAACGGGTGAAGTTTTGAAGGAAAACAAACCGAAAGAGATGGGGCAGCCTATTTCTGAGAGCACCGCTAAACAAGTGCGTGACCTTATGGGAACCGTTGTCACGTCTGAACAAGGGACCGCACAATCGTTCAAGTTGGACGATTACACACTCGCAGGTAAAACAGGTACCGCTCAGATTAGTGTTGGGAGCCAAGGGTATTTGACCGGTCGGAACAATTACATTTTCTCTTTCATGGGGATGGCTCCGAAAGAGGACCCTGAACTGCTCATGTACGTTGCTGTTCAGCAGCCGGATCTAGAGGTTACGGAGCTCGGTTCTGAGCCTGTTTCTTACATTACAAGGACCGTGCTTGAAAACAGTCTCCATTATATGGATATCCAACCGGATAAAGAGGTGGACGAATCCGTTTCACCGTTGACCATTCCGGATGTCATTGGTAAAGGTACTTCAAATGCTAAAGAAGAGCTGAAACAAAAGTTCTCGAATGTAGAATTCATTGGGAACGGTGGCGAGGTGACCGCCGTCCTTCCTCACTCGGGTTCTGAAGTAGTCGAAAATCAAAGGATTATGGTCATAACAGACAAGCCGACCATGCCTGATTTGACCGGATATTCAGCCCGCGATGTGCACAGACTCGTGAAACATTTCAACCTGAACATCGAGACGATGGGGAACGGCTTTGTTGAAAAGCAGAGCATCCCTGAAGGTTCCAGTATAAAAGAAGGCGGCTATTTAGTCGTAGAATTAGCTCCTCCAAGAGAGGAGTGACACCATTCCAGGCAGTGTTCTAATCGTTTCTAGATTGCATATAGTGATACAAGCTGACTCTATTGACTTCAAAAAGGAGTTATTAAGATGAGACGAGTATCACAAGTGGTCGTAAAGAAACGATTAGTCGCTGTCTTTCTTGTTGGAATGGTTATTTTTTTTGTCATCGCAGGGAGGCTTGGGTATGTCCAGTTCTTCTTAAGTGACTTCCTCATTTCAAAGGCGGAGGAATCTTGGAGCAGGGATATCACTTTCGAACCGGAGCGAGGGAAGATTCTTGACTCAAATGGCGAAGTGCTCGTTGGTAATCAATCCGCCCCAACAGTGATGGTCGTCCCGAGACAAATTAAAGATGCAGAACAGACGGCAAAAAACCTTGCGCAGATTTTGGATATGAGTGAGGAGAAAGCATATTCTCACGTTACAAAAGTGACCTCTATCGAAAGGATCCACCCGGAAGGCCGTAAAATCAGTGAGGAACAGGCGGAGGCGATCCAGTCTTTGCAGATGCCTGGTGTCTATATCGCCGAAGATTCGAAGAGATACTATCCTCACGGCTCTTTCCTTTCACACGTCCTTGGATTCAGTGGCATCGATAACCAAGGGCTTCTCGGCTTAGAAGCTTATTATGACGAAGAATTGAGAGGGGAAAAAGGGGCCTTATCTTTTTTCTCTGATGCTAAAGGGAAAAGGATGCCGGATATGGCGGATATCTATAACCCGCCCGAGGATGGAAAAGATCTGCAGCTGACGATCGATTACAAAGTCCAATCCATTATGGAACGAGAGCTTGATATCGCCCAGGCCAAATATAACCCTGATGGGGCCGTGGCGTTAGCGGTTGATCCCGATACAGGGAAAGTCGTAGGAATGGCGACCCGGCCCAATTTTGATCCGGCCAATTATCAGGAAGTGAAACCGGAAGTCTACAACCGGAACCTGCCTGTCTGGAGTACATACGAGCCTGGTTCCACGTTTAAGATCATCACCCTTGCCGCCGCTTTAGAAGAGGACCTCGTTGATCTTGAAGATGAACATTTCCATGACCCCGGATCGATCAAAGTAGACGGAGCGACTCTCCGCTGTTGGAAACGAGGCGGACACGGGGACCAGACGTTCCTGGAAGTGGTCCAAAACTCCTGTAACCCTGGGTTTGTCACTCTTGGACAACGACTCGGCACAGAGAAGCTTTTTGAATACATTGATCGGTTTGGTTTTGGTGAAAAAACAGGCATCGATCTTGAAGGGGAAGGAAAAGGAATCCTATTCAAGCCAAAGAACGTTGGGCCAGTAGAGCAGGCGACAACGGCGTTTGGTCAAGGGGTATCGGTCACGCCGATCCAGCAGGTCATGGCTGTCGCGGCAGCGGTGAACGGGGGCTATTATTATGAACCGTATATCCAGGAAGCATGGCTTGATCCAACCACTGGAGAAACGCTAGAAAAAAATGAACCGAAGCTGAAAGAACGAATCATTTCTGAAGAAACTTCAGCACAAATCCGCCGTGCCCTCGAAAGTGTTGTCGCTAAAGGGACAGGACGGGGAGCGTACGTGGAAGGTTATCGTGTCGGCGGGAAAACCGGTACCGCTCAAAAAGTCGGTCCGGATGGAAGGTACATGGAAAATAACCATATCGTATCCTTCATCGGATTTGCTCCGGCGGACGATCCTGAACTTGTTGTGTATCTGGCCATCGACAATCCAAAGAATACGGTGCAGTTCGGTGGTGTCGTAGCTGCTCCAATCGTAGGAAACATTATGAGTGACAGCTTACGCGCTTTAGGAGTAGAGCCTAGGAAAGACGGGCTGGAAAAAGAATACTCCTGGCCGGATGAGCCGTTAGTTGAAATTCCGGACGTTACCGGGATGGAGAAAAAAGAGTTAAGTCAAATGCTTCTGAATTTAAAAGTGGAAGTCAGTGGCAGCGGGTCTAAAGTGATTACACAAGCGCCTGAAGCTGGTGTGAAAGTGCCAAGTGGTTCGACCATTCGTGTGTATCTGGGGAATTAAACCGACGTTTGGTATAATAAAACTTGTGAGCAGGTAAGGGTGACACATATGAAAATGAAGAAACTCTTGCGGTACATTCCTTTTTATAAAGTAACGAAACCAGTGGCAGACCTTCATATTAAAGGGCTATCCATGGATTCAAGAACGACGGAGCCTGGAGATGTGTTTGTTTGCCTGCGCGGTGTGGATGTTGATGGACACCGGTTTGCAAAAGGCGCAGTGGAAAGAGGGGCCGTGGCTGTCATTGCTGAAGAGGAGGTGGCTCTCTCTGTTCCTGTCGTTCTTGTGAATGATACATCAAGAGCGCTTGCCATGGCGTCTGCTGCCTTTTATGGATGCCCTTCAGAGTCTCTCCATGTCATAGGAGTAACCGGCACAAATGGCAAAACGACCATCACCTATCTGCTGGAAGAAATCTTTCAGCAGCATAAAAAGAAAACCGGGATCATTGGAACCATCCAGGTGAATATTGCTGGAGAAACGTTCCCGGTGAAAAACACGACACCAGACGCTCTTACCTTGCAGCGTTATTTTCATAAGATGCATGCGGCAGGCGTCAATCATGCGATCATGGAAGTATCTTCCCATGCGCTTGATCAAGGAAGGGTATTCGGCTGTGATTTTGATATTGCCGTCTTTACGAATTTGACCCAGGATCATTTGGATTATCATGAAAATTTTGATGATTATCTTCGTGCAAAGTCCCTATTGTTCGCACAATTAGGGAATGGGTATAATAAGGAACGTGAGAAATTCGCAGTCATCAACAACGACTCCCCGCAGGCAAAAAAATTTATCCGCTCTACTTCCCAAGGATTGCTGACTTATGGCATTTTCGAAGAGGCGGATATAAAAGCGGAGGAATACACGATGACAGAAACGGGTACTGCCTTCATTATGACCACTCCCATCGGTTCGGTCTCCATTAAGAGTCCATTGATGGGGCTGTTCAGCATTTATAATATGCTGGCGGCAGCGGGTGCGGCTATTTTGTCAGGGGTCCCTTTAGAGACGATCCAACGATCCTTCCAGCAGACCAAAGGTGTGAGAGGGAGGTTCGAACCCGTTAGAGAAGGTCAAGGCTTCGGTGTCGTGGTGGACTATGCCCATACTCCGGATTCACTAAAGAACGTATTGCAGACGCTCCGTGATTTATGTAAAGGCACCATCACCGTGGTTGTCGGATGCGGAGGAGATCGTGATCGCAGCAAACGTCCTGAGATGGCGAAAGTGAGTGTCGACTATGCGGATCGGGTAATTTTCACCAATGACAACCCTCGGACGGAGGACCCTAAACAGATATTCAGAGATATGACCACCCATGTAAAAGGGCGTTATAAACTGATAGAGGATCGAAAAGAGGCCATCACCTATGCGATTGAACATGCAAAAACAGGAGATATCGTTCTGATTGCAGGAAAAGGCCATGAAACCTACCAGGAAATCAAGGGCACCCGTCATCATTTCGATGATTGTGAGGTAGCCCGTACGATATTAAGAGAGATGAAGGAGCATCCATCATGATTGTAGAAGTAAATGAACTCACACAACTTTTCCCGAAAAATCAAGGAGCCGCATCGGATCGGATTCAGCTTAGGTCTGTGATGACCGACAGCCGAAAGACGGCAAGGCAAAGCTTGTTCGTTCCGATTGTCGGAGAGAATTTCGATGCACACGATTTTCTTGGAGATGCCATTCAACAGGGAGCGGTAGCAACATTATGGCAGGAAGATCGTCCTTTGCCGAAGTTGACACCTACAGACTTCCCTGTCTTTTTTGTGGAAGACACAACGAAAGCACTTCAACAATTGGCGTCCTATTACTTAAAAAAGGTGGATCCTGTCGTCGTCGGTGTCACTGGATCGAATGGGAAAACGACAACGAAAGATCTGACAGCATCCGTCCTTCAAGTCAAGTACAAAACCCATAAGACCGCTGGTAATTTTAATAATCATATCGGTCTCCCTCTCACTGTCCTTGCCATGGATCCAGAAACAGAAGCTGTCGTTCTGGAAATGGGGATGGATCGTGCAGGGGAAATTTCTGTTTTATCAAAGCTTGCTGAACCAAATTACGCCATCATTACGAACATTGGAGAGTCCCATATTGAGAATCTAGGTTCCAGAGAAGGAATCGCCGGGGCGAAGCTTGAGATTACAGAAGGCCTCTCTGAAAAAGGTGCCTTAATTCTCGATGGAGATGAGCCTCTATTGCAAGAACAAATGTCTAAGACCTGGACGGTTACTTGTGGTTTTGGTGATCAGCTTGACTATCAGGCTGAGGTTCTTCGATTGACAGATGAGAGCAGTACATTTAAAGTCGGTGGGCAGTCCTATGCATTGCCTATGGCCGGGAAACATAATGTGAAAAATGCTACATACGTCATCGCTCTTGCCGAACGCTTAGGGTTATCTCCACAAGAGATCCAGCAAGGGTTTCAGCAGCTGCAAATGTCTGCCATGCGTTTTGAAAAACATGACGGGCCAAAAGGTTCCCTAATCATTAATGATGCCTACAATGCTTCCCCGACTTCCATGAAAGCAATCATTGAAGTTGTCAGTCAATTGACATCTAAAAGCAGGAAAGTGTTAATATTAGGTGATATGTTTGAGTTAGGAGAGCAATCAGAATCGCTTCATAGGAGCGTAGCCGATGCTATTGATGAGAAGATTCATGCGGTTTATACGATTGGCCAGGATTCCAAGGCCATCACGGATGCCGTAGAAAAGCAGTACCCTTCCATTGAAACGCATCATTTTACAGACAAACAAACGTTAAGTCATCACGTCCGTAAAGAGTTAACAGCGGACACCGTCGTACTTATCAAAGCTTCCAGAGGAATGAAACTAGAAGAATTACTTGAAAATCTCGTGGATTGATCGATAGGCGATGATGATGGAAAAGGAGGAGAACTACACATGAACGACTACATACTACTAATCACTATGGCTATTTCATTTGCAATCACTGTTGTGATCTCGCCGATGATCATCCCTTTTTTGAGAAGGTTAAAGTTTGGTCAGGCTATAAGGGATGAGGGACCTGAATCCCATCAGAAAAAATCCGGAACACCGACGATGGGCGGGGTGATGATCATTGTAGCTGTGGTCATGACCACGATTCTTGCATCCATTTGGTTCACCCCGGACACTGGGAACACGCAGATGTTCTTAGTATTATTTGTTTTAATCGGGTATGGACTGCTCGGGTTCCTGGATGATTACATTAAAGTGGCGATGAAAAGAAACTTGGGTCTTACATCAAAGCAGAAAATGCTCGGGCAGATTGTCATTGCCCTCGTTGTTTATTTCATTCTTAGAAATTCAGACTTTCCAACGTATATTAGTATTCCCGGTACAACCTTTGAAGTAGACCTTGGTTGGGGTTATGCCCTATTGATCCTGTTTATGCTCGTAGGTGCTTCGAATGCTGTCAATCTGACTGATGGGCTCGATGGTCTTCTTGCAGGGACGGCAGCGATCGCGTTTGGCGCGTTCGCTATTCTGGCGTGGACAGGCCAAATGAACGTTGAAATCACCATTTTCTCTCTTGCTATTGTTGGAGCGCTGCTCGGTTTCCTTGTGTTCAACGCGCATCCGGCGAAAGTTTTCATGGGAGATACAGGGTCGCTTGCTTTAGGTGGAGCGATTGCCATTATCGCGATCTTAACGAAACTTGAACTTATTCTTGTCATTATCGGCGGTGTCTTCGTCCTTGAAACCCTGTCTGTAATCATTCAAGTGATTTCTTTTAAGACAACAGGAAAGCGTGTATTCAAAATGAGTCCGCTTCATCACCATTATGAATTGAAGGGCTGGTCCGAATGGCGTGTTGTGACGACGTTCTGGGCTGTAGGACTTGTCTTTGCAGTGATCGGTATTTATATTGAGGTGATGTTTGGATGAAAACATTAAAAAACTTCCCATATAAGCAGGTTCTCGTACTAGGGCTTGCGAAAAGCGGGAAAGCAGCTGCTGAATTGTTCCTGGACAGCGGTGTCCAAGTCAGGATCAATGATTTAAAAGCGGATGAACAGGCACCAGAAGTGCGTAAACTGATAGAAAAAGGGGCAGAGGTCATTACGGGAGGACACCCGTTATCCGTATTGGATGATGTAGATTACCTCGTCAAAAACCCAGGCATCCCTTATGAAAACCCAGTTATTGCAAAAGCTGAGGAACGGAATATTCCGGTCGTAACTGAAGTGGAATTGGCAAGTTTCCTTCATGAAGGCCCATTCGTAGCCGTTACAGGCTCAAACGGGAAGACGACAACGACGACGTTGATTCATGAAATGATTAAAGCAGATCAACAAAAGGTTTCCCTTGCAGGCAATATCGGGCATGTTTCTTGTGAGGTGGCAAGAAGTACAGAGGCAGATGAAACGATGGTGACTGAACTTTCATCCTTCCAATTGCTTGGGACAGAAAAGTTCCATCCAGAGATTGCGGTGTGGCTCAACCTTTACGAAGCCCACCTTGATTATCACCATACGTTAGAAAACTATCATCAGGCGAAGGCGAAGATCACAGCCAACCAAACACCTGATGACACGTTGGTCTACAATGCAGATGATGAGAGCATCGCCCGATTTTTACCTGATGTCAAAGCGAAGCTCGTTCCTTTTTCTATTAAGAAAGAAGGAGAAGGTGCCTGGGCTGATGATACGTTCATTTACTTTGAAGACGAACCGATTATGAAAAAACAGGACATTGTTTTAGTAGGAGAACAAAACCTGCAGAACATCCTGGCTGCAGTAGCTGCGGTTAAAGTGAACGGCATACGTAATGAAGCGATTGTCAAAGTATTGACCACTTTTGCTGGAGTCGAACACCGCCTGCAGTTCGTGATGAAAAAGAACGGGCGTTTATTTTATAATGATTCCAAAGCGACGAACATTTTAGCCACATCTTATGCGTTGAAATCATTCGAAAATCCAGTCATTCTCCTTGCAGGCGGCCTTGATCGTGGGACGAGCTTCGAATCACTGGTTCCCCACATGAAGAGTGTCAAAGCCATGGTTGTTTTCGGGGAAACAGCCGATCAATTGAGCGAAACGGCTCGGGATGCTGGTATTGAGGAAGTCACCAAAGTAGAAACGATGCAGGAAGCCGTTAGTCAGGCATACCAGTACTCAGTAGAAGACGATGTCATCCTGCTTTCGCCAGCTTGTGCGAGCTGGGATCAGTATCGTACATTTGAAGAAAGAGGCAACATGTTTATCCAAGCTGTGCATAAGCTCTAATAAGGGCTTTATGCGACAAGCTTAAGCCCTGTTTTCCACTTAGATGGGAGGTAGGGCTTTTTCTATGGAAGAAAAAAAGCCGGATTTATGGTTGGTTGCCGCCATACTCGGAATTTTGATCATCGGGGTGGTGATGGTTTATAGTTCATCAAGCATCTGGTCTGAATATAAGTTTGACGATCCGTGGTTTTACGCAAAAAGACAGATTCTCTTCGCTGTGGCTGGTCTGATTGCCATGGTCGTGTTATCAAGAATTCCGTACTATGTATGGCATGGACATTCAAAGATGATTATGATCATTTGCCTGGTATTCCTTGTACTCGTACTCATTCCGGGAGTGGGTATGGTCCGTGGAGGAGCACGAAGCTGGATTGGGGTGGGGATGTTCAGCATCCAGCCATCAGAGTTCATGAAGCTCGGCTTGATCCTATTCCTTGCGCGCTTTTTATCAGAACGCCAAAAGCTTATGAACTCTTTCCAACAAGGGTTCCTGCCTGCACTAGCATTAATTTTGTTCCCGTTCGCACTCATCATGCTTCAGCCCGACCTTGGAACAGGCGTGGTCATGGTAGGGACATGCCTTGTCATGTTGTTTACAGCAGGGGCACGCATCAGCCACTTTATGTGGATTGCCGGCGCAGGAGCAGCGGGTATGGTCGGACTGATTGCTTCAGCTCCTTACCGAATAAAAAGAATCACCGCTTTCCTGCATCCGTGGGAAGACCCTTTAGGAGCAGGGTTCCAGATTATCCAGTCTTTATATGCAATCGGGCCCGGGGGCTTAATGGGATTAGGGTTAGGCAACAGTATGCAAAAGTTTTTCTATTTACCGGAACCTCAGACGGACTTCATTTTTGCAGTACTTGCTGAAGAACTGGGATTCCTCGGTGGGTTACTCGTCCTTGGTCTCTTTTTTATTCTTCTATGGCGAGGGATCCGTGCAAGTCTCCTTGCCCCTGATCTTTTCGGCTCACTACTTGCCCTTGGCATCGTCGGAATGATCAGCATTCAAGTCATGATCAATATTAGTGTAGTCACCGGACTGATTCCTGTCACAGGAATCACGCTTCCCCTTATCAGCTATGGAGGCTCGTCATTAACCCTGACCCTCGCCTCCCTGGGATTACTCCTGAGCGTCAGCCGTTTTTCTACAAAATAAAAAGGCCATGGAATCCATGGCCTTTTTATTTTTACTTGTTTTCTTTGGAGAAAAGAGGAAGGATTAGCGGGGGAATAAAGAAGATTTTCTTATTGGAAGTTTAGCTCATAGGGAGAATGGGTAAACGAATTTAGCGAAATCACTTGAGACCCATCGAAATGCGGGTTTTCCTGTAATAAAATTGATAGCAAACTAGTAAAACTCTATCAATATTTCACTCTATTTTTGTGATATAATGGGAAACGTATAGATGTAGAGTAAGCTCGGCATCTTTTAGAGGAACATCATTCTTTCAAACAGCTAGGACAAACAGCGTAAAGGGTGTCTAGCAATAAGGAGAAATGCCCGTTATGGAAGAGAGAAAAGTGGTTTCCATAGAAGATCGCATACCTAAACTGAAACAGACGAGGCGAAAAAAAGCCAATCGTCGCTTGATTCTGTATTTGACTATTCTATTTTTGCTGATTGCGACGGTCATTTATCTTCAGTCGCCACTCAGTAATGTTCGTCATATAGTTGTGGAGGGTGAGTACCACGTTTCTGAAGAAGAAATTATCGAGCTTGCCGGAGTCACAACATCCACGAATTATTGGAGAGTCGATGAAGAAGAGATGAAACAGCAGATCGAGTCTCATCAAGAAATCACCTTTGCTTCCATCGACCGTTCCTTCCCGAACAATGTCCAAATTGAAGTAAAGGAAGCAGAACGAATCGGTTACGTTAAGCAGGATGGTGCCTTTCATGCCATTCTTGAAAATGGAACACGCTTGGATGGACAAACAGCTCTTCCTGGAGGAGATGCTCCAATCCTAGCAGGGTTTAATAAGGAAACGTATCTGAAAGAAATCTCTCAAGAGCTGAAAGAACTGCCTGCAAGTGTGAGCAGTCTCATTTCGGAAATTCATTGGGACCCTCGTGACGGGAACCCATATCAAATCCTTCTTTATATGAATGATGGGTATCAGGTGCAGGCCTCGATCCGCAGTTTTGCCGAAAAAATGCCGGCTTATCCTTCCATCGTTGCACAGCTTGATGAAGGAGCTGAAGGGATCATACATATCGATGTAGGGGCCTACTTTGAGGAATATCCTCAATCTGAGGGAGAAGAGCCGCAAGGTGATTCAGGTGCTGGAGAAGAAGAGGGGAACACGGATGAAGAGGCTTAAAGGGAAACCCATTATCTTAGCTCTTGTCCTTCTCATCTCCGGTTTTCTTGTCAGTTACAGCTATCAACTGACAAAGAGTTCACCACAGATGGTTCAACTGAATGATTCGCAATGGGAAAAAGAGTACTTTTACCAACAACAGCTGCTGGACATGGAAAAAAGGAACAAGCAGCTGCGTGAGGAGTTAAAAGAAAAGCGGCATACGATTCAAGACTTTGAAAATGAGATGGCCGATCGTGAACAGGTGGTCGCCGACTTCGTCGAACGAAAAAAGAAGCTTCAGATGTTGAATGGTGAGGTCCCGATTCAGGGTCAAGGAGTGGAAGTCGTTCTTAGTGATGCGGAATATATCCCGGATGATGATCAGGTGAACCAATATATCGTTCATGAAAGTCATATTCACAGCGTGATCAACGAACTTTTAAGTGCTGGAGCAAAAGCCATTGCCATTAATGGACAACGGTTTATGAGAGATAGTTATATTGCATGTACAGGACCGGTCATTACTGTGGACGGTGTTCAACACCCGGCTCCATTCGTCATTTCTGCAATCGGGGACCCGGAGGTTCTTCATTCAAGCCTTGAACTGACTAGAGGTGTCGTCGATCAGCTTCTCAACGAAAATGTTGATGTGCAATTATCGAAAGAAAATCAAATAGAGATGAAGGCAAGGCTATCCGCCGAAGGGTGATCAACATGAAGCGAAGAACACAGTGGCTGCTGTCCGCCGTTTTTCTATTGATTGGATTCATGGTGGCGGTACAGTTCCAAACCACCTCCCATGAGACAGAGATGCGGGATACAAGAGATGTATGGGAAGTGCGGGAAGATCTGAAGACCCAGCAGGAACATCAACAGGACCTCTTAGAGAAAATTGCTGGGGCGGATCAGACCATTGAAAATTATGAAAAGCAATCGTCACGCGAACAAGTGGAGACATTGAAAGGGTCCATTGAGACTTTGGAAAAAAAGATAGGCCTGCAGAAGAAGAAGGGGGCAGGGGTGGAACTGACCATTCGTCCCATTTTTGATGAGGGTGCTGGTGGACAGGAATATCCCAGCGTCTCCCCTCACCTTGTAAGCCGACTTTTTAATGAACTGAACACATACGGTGCGGAAGACATCAGTATTGGAAATGAACGATTAACAAACCTTTCACCGGTGAGAGATGTCAATGGGGCGACCTATGTAAATAATCGACCCATCGGTTCGCTGCCGCTGACCATCAAGGTACTGGCTGAAGATCCTGAAAAACTGCAGGATCATATGAAAGCGAGCCCCACTCAAGATATATTCAACATCGACAATATGGAGATTGTCTTCGAAGTGAAAGAGCAGTTGGTGCTTCCCAAGTACGATGATCCGCTCCATTTAGAAATTTTAGAAGAAGCTGGTGGTTAATTTGTGGTTACCCCTTTTATTTCTGATCATCGGTGTGACCCTCGGCATTTTAACGGATATCCGTATCCCGGATGCCTATTCCGATTATTTATCCATTGCTGTACTGGCCGCTTTTGACACGCTCCTTGGCGGCATCAGGGCACAGCTGGAAAAAACGTTCGATGACACAGTGTTTCTGACTGGTTTCTTTTTCAACATTACACTTGCTGCCATGCTAGCCTTCCTCGGCGTCCAATTAGGCGTGGATCTCTACCTTGCAGCAGTCTTTGCCTTTGGTGTCCGGTTGTTCAGAAACCTTGCGATCGTCAGAAGAATTGTCATTGACCAAAAATTGCTAACGAAATTCAGAAAAAAATAAACGTATTTAAGAGGATATTCACGAAACACTGTGGAAAACAACATAGGAACGAGTTTTTTCTCTCAAATTCCAAGGTTATACCCCATGGAATATATCATTTCATTTACGTTTGTATTTCAAAGATTGTTTTTTAAGCGTGAATTCGATATGCTTTGAACTACTTATATGGCTTGCTACAGGAGGTGCGTCACTGGTGAATCAAAACGAAATTTTAGTAAGTTTAGATATAGGCACAAGTCGAATCAAAGTGATTATAGGAGAAATTATGAATGATAACCTCAATATTATTGGGGTAGGAACAGCTAAATCGAACGGAATGAAGAAAGGCGCGATCGTAGATATCGATCAAACGGTTCATTCGATCCGTTCAGCGGTTGAACAGGCCGAACGTATGGTGGATATGAAAATTGATCGTGTCGTTGTGGGTGTGAATGGAAATCATATTCAATTGCAGCCATGCCATGGTGTTGTTGCCGTTTCCAGCGAAAGCAGGGAAATTGGAAACGAAGACATTACACGAGTCATCGATGCTGCTCAGGTGGTTTCTGTACCGCCGGAAAGAGAGATTATCGATGTAATTCCTCGTCAGTTCATCGTAGATGGTCAGGATGAGATCACAGATCCACGAGGAATGATCGGGGTACGTCTTGAGATGGAAGGTATGATTATTACCTGTGCCAAAACCGTTTTACATAATACATTAAAATGTGTAGAACGAGCAGGTTTGGAAGTATTGGATGTTTGTTTGCAGCCGTTAGCTTCTGGAACTGTCTCGTTATCCGGCGATGAAAAGAATCTGGGCGTAGCCCTTATCGATGTCGGTGGTGGATCTACGACAATCTCGGTATTTGAGGAAGGACATTTAAAAGGAACGAGCATGATTCCTTTTGGTGGAGACAATTTAACCAAAGATTTATCGATCGGCTTGAGGACTTCTACAGAAGAAGCCGAGCAGGTGAAGTTGGAACATGGTCATGCATTTTTTGACGATGCGAATGAAGAGGAAAATTTTTCTGTCACGATTATTGGAAGTAATCGTCAACAGGCATTCAATCAATTGCAAATCTCTGATATGATTGAAGCTAGACTAGAAGAAATTTTTGTCTTTGCTGCCCAGGAGATCCAGCGCATGGGTGTACGCGAACTTCCGGGAGGTTTTGTACTAACCGGAGGTACGATGAACATGCCTGGTGTTCTTGAGTTAGCGCAGGATGTTTTCCACGCAAACGTAAGACTGGCGATTCCGGATTACATCGGAGTAAGAGAACCGCAGTTTACGAGTGGGGTAGGAATCTTGCAATTCGCCTATCGTAATGCGAAAATACAAGGCAAAGAGATCTTTCCATCTGTAACTGAAGAATTTCAAGAAAAACCTCAACCCAAAAAACAAAAGCGTACGACAAAGCAGCAACAACCGAAAGAAGAAAGCGAAAAACCAGAGAAGAAAAAAGAATCAGGCTTCAGTAATCTCTTGAAGTATTTCTTTGATTAATGAACAAGTTTGAGTCGGTCAAGGGACGGACGAACCAATAAATCTTGTAATCTCGTGTATTAGGAGGAACGTAAGATGTTAGATTTTGATACAAGCATGGACCAACTAGCAACGATTAAAGTAATCGGAGTAGGTGGCGGCGGAAGCAACGCCGTCAACCGAATGATTGAACATGGTGTCCAAGGCGTAGAATTCATCGCCGTCAACACGGATGCCCAAGCGCTTAACCTTTCCAAAGCAGAAGTTAAAATGCAAATCGGTGGAAAACTGACTCGCGGACTTGGTGCAGGTGCCAACCCTGAAGTCGGCCGTAAAGCTGCAGAAGAAAGTAAAGAGCAAATCGAAGAAGCCCTTCAAGGTGCAGACATGGTTTTCGTAACGGCAGGAATGGGAGGCGGAACAGGTACAGGTGCCGCTCCCGTTATCGCTCAAGTAGCTAAAGAGCTTGGCGCCCTTACCGTAGGTGTTGTCACTCGCCCATTCACGTTTGAAGGACGTAAGCGTTCCACACAAGCAAGCGGTGGTACCGAAAGCCTTAAAGGCGCGGTTGATACACTGATTGTCATCCCGAACGATCGTTTGCTTGAAATTGTAGATAAGAATACACCAATGCTTGAAGCGTTCCGTGAAGCGGATAACGTCCTTCGTCAAGGTGTACAAGGTATTTCCGATTTGATTGCCGTACCAGGATTAATCAACGTGGACTTTGCCGACGTGAAAACAATCATGGTCGACAAAGGATCTGCCCTTATGGGAATCGGTATTGCGACAGGAGAAAACCGTGCGGCTGAAGCAGCTAAAAAGGCGATCTCTTCTCCATTACTTGAAACTTCCATTGATGGGGCTCACGGTGTCCTGATGAATATCAGCGGTGGTGCCAACCTGAGTCTTTATGAAGTACAGGAAGCGGCGGATATCGTAACTTCTGCAGCAGATCAGGAAGTAAACGTTATCTTCGGTTCTGTGATTAACGAGAATCTGAAAGATGAAATCGTTGTTACCGTTATTGCTACAGGTTTCGATGAAGCGCAAATTGCTCAAGGTCAGCAGAAAAAGCGTCCAACCGTAAACCCTGTGAACCAGCAAAAGCAAGTAGAACAACAACAGCCAGAGCGTAACGTACGAGAAGAGCAACCTCCTCGTCGTCAAGCTCCGCAACAGCCACAGAACAAGCCGAATCAAGAAGAAGACACTCTTGATATCCCGACGTTCCTGCGTAACCGCAACCGTCGTCGTTAATAACCATCTAAACCCGTCACACATCTCAGTGTGGCGGGTTTTTTATTTCCTTTTTGTCTTTTCCATCCTAATTTTGTTTCCTTGTTTGGCGTCAGGGGTGGCTGGGAAGC
>NZ_BJYD01000036.1 GCF_007991335.1 Halobacillus faecis
AAATGGTTTGTTTGCCGCTTCAAAACAGCGACTTAATTAATATATCATGTGTGGTTGTTTTCGTCAACAACTTTTTATGATTTATTTTGTTAAGCCGTTTGCGGCTTGCCGCTCTCTTAACGCGACAAGTAATAATATATCACGGGATTCAAAACCACGCAATAGATTTTTCGTAAAAAGATAATTCAGATTATTACTCTTCCTATAATAAGTGATCCAACGGGTAAAAAACAATCCCACCAGAAGCATCTGTGCATCTGGTGGGATTGAAAAGCTTATGATTCACGATTTCTCATTTGTGGGAACAGAAGAACGTCACGAATGGAAGGAGAGTCTGTCATCAGCATAACTAGACGATCGATTCCGATTCCTAATCCACCCGTTGGAGGCATTCCATATTCAAGGGCTTCAAGGAAGTCTTCATCCATCATATGCGCTTCATCATTTCCTTCTTCTCTTTCTTTCAGCTGAGCTTCAAAACGTTCTCTTTGATCGATCGGATCATTCAACTCAGAGAATGCATTGGCATGTTCACGGCCAACGATGAACAATTCAAATCGATCCGTAAATCTTCCATCCTCAGGATTCTTCTTCGCAAGAGGAGAGATTTCGGTCGGGTGCCCATAAATAAATGTAGGCTGGATTAACTTTTCTTCTACGCGCTGTTCAAAGAATTCATTCACAATATGACCAAATGTCATCGTATCTTTAATATCAATACCATGTTCTTTAGCAAGATCTTTCGCTTGATCATCAGACATTTGCTCCCAGAAGTCTACACCGGTGTGTTCTTTGATCGCATCTACCATATGAAGTCGTGCCCACTCTGGCTCTAATTCTATTTCTTGTTCATTGTAAGTGACTTTCGTTGTACCAAGAACCTCTTTAGCGATATGAGCAACCATGTTTTCCGTCAGGTTCATGATGTCGTGGTAATCAGCATAGGCTTCATACAGCTCAATCATCGTAAACTCAGGGTTATGGCGAGTGGAGATTCCTTCATTACGGAATACACGTCCGATTTCATATACTTTTTCCAATCCACCTACAATCAAACGCTTCAAGTGCAGCTCTATAGCAATACGCATATACAACTGCATGTCTAACGCATTGTGGTGTGTAATGAAAGGACGGGCGGAAGCTCCACCTGCGATTCCGTGCATCAATGGAGTTTCTACTTCTAAGAAACCTAAACCATCTAGATAGCGGCGCATAGACTGAATGATCTTACTGCGCAGAACAAAAGTGTCTCTACTATCAGGGTTTGTAATGAGATCTAAGTAACGCTGGCGATATCGTTGTTCAACATCTTGCAAACCATGGAATTTCTCGGGAAGTGGACGTAGTGACTTCGTAAGCAATTGGTAGTCTGCCGCTTTCACGGAAAGTTCTCCTACGTTTGTCTTGAACATCACACCGGAAACTCCTACGATATCTCCTAAATCAGCAGATTTGAAGAGATTGTCGTATGCTTCTTCACCAATTTCATCTTTACGAACATAAAGTTGAATTTGGCCAGTCAGGTCCTGAATATGTGCAAAACCTGCTTTTCCTTTTCCACGCTTCGTCATGATTCGTCCAGCGATGGTTGTTGGGAACTGCTTTTCCTCCAGTTCCTCTTTCGTATATTGATCAAACTTCTCTATTAAGTCTTGGGCGTAATCCGTGCGGTCGAATTTATCACCGAATGGGTCGATGCCCTGCTCGCGGTGAGTATTCATCTTATCGCGACGCACCCGCATATGTTCATTGAGTTCTTCTGTCATTGCTATCACTCCATTCCCTGATCTTTTTGGGTACTTACCGTTACAATAACAAAAACTGCCAGCATGGGACTGGCAGCATCTAACTATCGTTTAGTATAAAAAAGTACTATGGGCGTGTCAATGTTGAAAGGGTATGGATTCTTGCATTTACACCTCTAGTTCAACTCCCATTGAATACAAATCCGGTGTGCATCGTCTCCTTGACCTTACACGCTATTACTGAATTCTCCCCCACTTGCTCATGCTTCTCACTTCTTCTGAAGGAAGCAACCCAAGAACTTCTCCCGCTGTTTGTTGTAAATGAGGGAGATAAGCTTGAGCATCCACATCTGCTAAAGGAACCATCACAAATGCCCGTTCGTGCATATGGGGATGAGGAATTGTTAATTGTTCTGTTTCCATACGTTCCTGATTATAAAGCAAGATGTCGAGGTCGATCGTACGTGGCCCCCATTTTATCACGCGCTTTCTCCCTAACTCCTCTTCAATACCCTGGCAGTACTCCAACAATAAGGATGGGGATAACTCCGTTTTTACCTGAATGGCCATATTTAAAAAGTCGTTTTGTTCTGTGTAACCAACAGGGGCCGTTTCATAAACCGCCGATTTTTTTAGGACGGTTATATCTTCATGCTCCTCAAGCAGGGAAATAGCATCTTTAAGAAATGATTCCCGTGGTGAAATATTCGAACCTAAAGCAATATAAGCAATATTCATTTTTCCGGTCTCCGGTAGATTTCAATTGCCACGGATTTATAATGCCCCGGAATCGGAGGATCGGGCTTATACACTTTTACGAGGCATCCTTCCAATAACGGAAACTCAGTGAATAGTTCACTTGCTATCTTTTCCGCTACCGTCTCGACGAGCTTGTGGTGTTTCCCTTCCACTGTCTTCTTCGTCACCTCGTAAATCGCACCGTAATCAATTGATTTGGTCATATCATCAGATTCAGCTGCCGGCTTCAAATCCAGCTCAAGCTCAAGATCTACATAGAACCGTTGCCCAAGTTTATTCTCTTCCGGAAAAAGGCCGTGGTAACCCCAGAACTCCATTTGATTTACATATATTTTATCCAATTCCTTCACCCTTCCCGAGCATAGCGTCCATCATTTTTGTCATTCGTACAATAGGCTTTACATCATGTACCCTCACAACATCCACGCCTTGGGCCACTCCATAACAGACGGTTGCACCTGTCCCTTCCATCCGTTCATCTTTCGGAAGATCCAGGGCTGTACCAATAAATGATTTCCTGGAGGTTCCTAACAAAATCGGGTAGCCGAGTTCCTTTAATGCTGTTAAGTTTCGCATAACCTCCAAGTTTTGGTCTTGGGTTTTTGCAAAACCAATACCTGGGTCGAGGATAATATTTTCATCTTTGACACCCGCATCTCTGGCTATCTTAATGCTTTTTCGGAGGTCATTTTTCATGTCCTCCAATAAAGACCTGTAATTTCTGTCTGACCGGTTATGAGTAAGGATGATCGGCACATCATAACGAGCAGCTACTTCAGCAATGGCGGGTTCTTTAATCGCCCCCCAGACATCATTGATGATTGAAGCGCCTGCCACAATTGCCTCCTCCGCCACTTCTGCTTTATAAGTATCAATGGAAATAGGAAGGTGAATCGCCTTTTTGACGGCCTGGATGGCAGGGATAACTCGTGCCAGTTCTTCCTCAGCCGTTACAGGTTGATGACCAGGGCGGGTAGATTCACCACCGATATCAATGATATGCGCGCCTTCTTCTTCCATCATCTTTGCTTGTTTTACGGCGTGATCGAGATTGTAATAAAGCCCTCCATCAGAAAAAGAATCCGGCGTAATATTAAGAATACCCATCACAAGAGTTCCTTTTGTTAGATCGAACGTTTTTTCAGAAGTTCTTAAATTGGTGTTCATTGGTTTCCCTCGTTTCCATCATTCTCTTCCCCTATCTTACATCATTTCAAAATTTCTATCACACGTGCACGGTTGGAAACACAAATAAAAAAACTGCACCCCAATGGGGTGCAGTTGTCTAACCTTATTCTTCGTCGAACTGATAAAGCGGAGTAGAAAGGTAACGCTCACCATTACTAGGAATGATCGCTACAACCTTCTTCCCTTTACCAAGCTTTTTAGCGACCTGCTTTGCCACATGGATCGCGGACCCGGAAGAGATTCCTCCGAGGATCCCATCTTTTCTAGCGGCTTCTCTTGCAGCTTCGAAGGAATCTTCTTTCGTCACTTTAATGACTTCATCATAGATTTCCGTATTTAGGATGCCTGGCACAAAGCCTGCTCCAATTCCTTGAATTTTATGTGGACCTGGATCACCACCGGACAAGACTGGAGATTCTTCTGGTTCAATCGCATAGATCTTGATATCTGGATATTTTTCCTTCAATACTTTACCCGCACCAGTAATGGTTCCACCTGTTCCGATACCAGCAACGAATGCGTCTAATTGATCACCCATCTGCTCAACAATTTCCGGTCCTGTTGTTTTTTCGTGAATGAGTGGATTTGCTTCATTGTTGAACTGTTGAGGCATAAAATAGCCCTTCTGGTCTTGGAGTTCAGCTGCCTTTTTAATGGCGCCTTTCATCCCTTCACTTCCTGGAGTGAGCACAAGTTCTGCTCCGTAGGCACGCAGAAGGTTACGACGTTCTTGACTCATCGTATCCGGCATTACAAGTATGGCTTTGTAACCTTTGGCTGCTGCGATCATAGCCAAACCAATCCCTGTATTCCCGCTTGTCGGTTCTACAATGGTATCTCCTTCTTTTAGGCTGCCATCTTTTTCAGCTTCTTCAATCATGGAAAGAGCAATACGGTCTTTAACGGAACTTCCCGGATTCATGTATTCCAGTTTAAGATAAATATCTGCACTGTCTTCTTCCGCGCTTCCATTCAGCTTGACCAATGGAGTTTGCCCGACTAATTCGCTTACGTTATTTACGATTCTCAATAAACTCACTCCCAAAACCAAGTATTTTAATAGGATTTAAACCTAATGTACTGAATAAGAACGAAATTGTCAAACATTTCAATCATCCTGACATTAAAGGAAAAGGCGAAACCACAGTTTCGCCTTTTATTATATCATGAACGGTTTTTGATTATGATGTGGAATCCGTGTCTTGAGATTGGAGTTCCTTTAGGTCTTCCACATCGAACTGATAATCTTCGTTACAGAAGTGGCACTTCGCCTCTGCTCCCTGATCCTCGTTAATCATTCGCTCGATTTCTTCATTTCCAAGACTGGCAATGGCCATTTCCACCCGTTCTCGTGAGCAGTGACACTGGAACTTCACGGGCATCGTATCCAGTACCCGTACATTCTCTTCCCCAAGAACCGTATGCAGTATTTCTTCTGGGGTTTTTCCGTCACGAACGAGAGAAGAAATCGCAGGCATCTCTGAGAGTCTCTTTTCAATTTGGCTTGTCGTCTCTTCATCAGCCCCCGGCATCATTTGGACAATGAAACCACCAGCAGCAAGAATCGAGTAGTCCGTATCTACAAGCACACCAGCTCCCACAGCTGAAGGCACTTGCTCAGAATTTGCAAAGTAATAGGTGAAATCTTCACTGATCTCACCAGAAACGAGAGGAACTTGACCTGTAAAGTGATCTTTCATCCCCAAGTCCTTCACGATACTCAATGTCCCTGACGTTCCAACCGCCCGGGCTACATCCAATTTCCCTTGGGCATTGGATTCGAAATCAACATGAGGGTGTTTGATATATCCACGAACTTCCCCTTTAGAGTTTGCATCTGCGATAATAGCGCCGGCAGGGCCGTCTCCTTCGACCTTCACTGTGAGCTTATCATTACCCTTAAGCATTGCTCCCATCATGCCGCTGATGGTTAACGTACGTCCCAGTGCCGCTGATGTCGTTGCCCACGTATCTTGTCTGCGTCTTGCCTCTTCCACTGTATCTGTTGACTGAATGGCATAAGCTCTGACCTGGCCGTCGAAACCTATGGCACGCACTAAATAATCTGACATGCTATTCATTCTCCTTTAAACGCTTTTTTCTCTTTATTCCTTTGGTATATCTTATGAAGACCTTTTAACGTCAAGTAAGGATCAACATGATCGATGGTCCTGGATTGACCGGCGATTAAATTAGCAAGACCGCCTGTCGCTATGACCGTCGGTGTCTGATCGGATGTTTCCTTCATACGACGAACAACTTCATCAACCTGACCTACATATCCATAGTAGACGCCGGACTGCATGGCTTCGACTGTGCTCTGACCAATCACATGTTCCGGACTCTTAATTTCGATTTTTGGAAGTTTGGCTGCTTTCGCGTAAAGAGCTTCCATCGAAATATTGACCCCTGGGGCAATAGCGCCTCCAAGATATTCCCCTTCAGCATTAATATAACAATAAGTCGTAGCTGTTCCAAAATCTATGATGACTAAAGGAAGGGGATACTCATCAATGGCACCTACCGCATTGACCACTCGGTCGGCTCCGATCTCGTTCGGATTTGGGTATTTCATTGGCAATCCGTGATCCACCATCCCCTCTCCTATGATCATCGGTTGCTTTTTAAAATAATATCGGGACATACGATCAAGTGCAAACATAATCGGTGGAACAACGGACGAAATAATGACGCCGTCCATATCTTCAAAACGCAATCCTTCGTGATCGAAGAGTGATTTAATCAACATTCCAAACTCATCTTCTGTTTTATGACGATCGGTTTTGATCCTCCACTGATACTTCAAAGAGTTATTTTCAAATACGCCTAACACAGTATTGGTATTTCCCACATCAAGGACAAAATTCATAAATGAAGCCTCCCGTGTCATTTCCTTCGGCTACCATCATATCACAAGAACCCGCCGTTTCGCTCTTTTTAGGACACAGAAAAAGCCACACCTCCCGTTTCAGGGCTGATGTGGCTTTACTCATGAACCTTTAAGAACGACGATCCTCTGAATCAGATGGACCTTCCTCTTTCTTTTCTTCCTTCGTTTCTTCATGAGCCTGTGTTTCTTCCGTCTGTTCATCTTCTTTGGATTGAATAGTCACACGAACATCCTCATTGTTGGAAGATGTGTTGTTCTTGATTTTCGCATTGTGTTCACGTGCGATTGCCTCAAGCTCTTCATCCGTCGGAAGACGACCTTTATCAAATAAAGAACGGATTTGAGTTGCATCCAGTGTTTCGACATCTAATAGTGTCTTCGCGATCAACTCAAGCTTATCTTTATTTTCAGTAAGGATCGTTTTCGCACGGTCGTAACAGTACTGGATAAAGTTCTTCACTTCCTGGTCAATTTCATATGCGATCTGGTCACTGTAGTTCTGTTCATTCTGGATGTCACGTCCAAGGAAGACCTGACCACCGGAATTAGAACCGAATTGAAGCGGACCTAGTTTCTCACTCATGCCGTATTCTGTGACCATTTTGCGTGCGATGTTTGTTGCACGCTGGAAGTCATTGTGTGCACCAGTACTTACTTCACCAAAGATGATTTCTTCGGCTACACGACCACCGAGTAATCCAGTGATCTTATCGAACAATTCTGGTTTCGTCATAAAGTAACGATCTTCCTTAGGAAGCATGACGGCATATCCACCCGCCTGCCCACGAGGAACAATTGTAACTTTATGGACCATGTCCGCATCATCAAGCACCATACCGATTACCGTGTGTCCACTCTCGTGGTGGGCAACAATATCGCGTTCTTTCTTAGAAATAACACGACTCTTCTTGGCTGGGCCTGCGATTACACGGTCAATCGCTTCATCTACGTCATCCATGTCGACTTTCTTCTTATCTCCACGCGCTGCTACAAGAGCGGCTTCGTTCAATAAGTTTTCCAAGTCGGCACCAGAAAAACCTGGTGTACGTAGGGCAATCGTCTTCAAGTCGACATTCTCAGATAACGGCTTGTTCTTCGCGTGTACAGCAAGTACCGCTTCACGGCCTTTGACATCTGGACGATCGACTGTGATTTGACGGTCGAAACGACCCGGACGTAGAAGGGCTGGGTCCAGGATGTCCGGACGGTTAGTCGCAGCGATGATGATGATTCCTTCATTGACACCGAAACCGTCCATTTCAACAAGCAATTGGTTCAACGTTTGTTCACGCTCATCATGGCCTCCGCCAAGACCAGCTCCACGTTGGCGACCTACAGCATCAATTTCATCAATGAAGATGATGCCTGGCGCGTTCTTTTTCGCATTTTCAAACAAGTCACGGACACGGGATGCACCGACACCGACGAACATTTCAACGAAGTCAGAACCACTGATGGAGAAGAATGGTACTCCCGCTTCACCAGCCACGGCACGTGCAAGCAATGTTTTACCTGTACCTGGAGGTCCAACTAATAGGACACCCTTAGGAATACGGGCACCGACAGCAGAGAATTTACGAGGATCTTTTAGGAAGTCAACGACCTCAACAAGTTCCTGCTTCTCTTCATCTGCGCCAGCAACATCTTTGAAACGCACTTTTTTCTTTTCTTCTGAGTACATCTTCGCCTTACTCTTACCAAAGTTCATGACACGACTTCCGCCGCCCTGCGCTTGGTTAAGCAAGAAGAAGAACAAAATAAAGATAATGACGAACGGGATGATGGACGTTAGAAAAGTCACCCATGCGCTAGGCTGCTCTTCTTGTTCGACAGTCAGATTGCTTTGTTCCTGAGCTGTCTGTGTGATTTGAGCAATCACTTCATCATTAGCCGGAAGCTGCGCGACGAAAGTTTCGCCCTCTTCCGCTCCCTGTTCTTGACCAGTAACACGAATCACCCCATTGACAGGCTGAATCGTCATTTCCTGGATTTCACCATTATTCAATTTATTGTAGAATTCATTGACATTATATTCTGTTTGCGGATCACCTTGACCTCGGAATAGACCGACCACGCCGATAACCACGAGGAAGATAAGTAAGTAAAATATGGTATTACGAAAGATCCGGTTCATTGCCTACCTCCTCCCAAACGAGAAAAACTATAGTAAATACTACCACACCAAAAACAGCCGACACAACTAATTACCCTTGACATGCACACTTTCAAACTTGCCACCGCAGGTTGATCTTCAGCCTCCATAAACCTCAGGCTTCAAGACTCCAACGTACGGAAGATTACGATACTTTTCTTCATAATCCAGGCCGTACCCGACAACGAATTCATCAGGTACTTCAAACCCGACTGTATCTGCTTTGATATCCGCACTTCTTCCCGTCGGTTTATCAAGCAGTGTAACGATTTTAATGGACTTGGCCTTACGGTACTTGAACAAGTCGACAAGATAGGCCAGTGTCCGACCACTATCAATAATATCTTCAATGATCAAAATGTCCCGACCTTCCACCTTCGTATCAAGGTCTTTAACAATTTTGACTTCACCTGAAGATTCCATACCTCCGTGATAGCTGGAAACATCCATGAAATCCATTTCCAAATGCGTTTCCATGCGTTTCAGCAAATCAGTCATGAACGGAAGGGCGCCTTTCAGTACCCCGATCGCCAAAGGAAAACGATCTTCATATTCTTTAGAAAGTTCCGCTCCCAACTCTTTACACTTCGCCTGAATCTCCTCTTCGGAAATCAAGACCTTTTCAATTTCGTTATGCATGATTGCTCCTCCTATGTGTCTGCTTTGTTTTTATAATGTAACCGAAGCCATGGACCTGATGAAAGGCTGGTACGTTCCCCGCCTTTTTTCAAACCGATGACCCATAGAATCTTTCCTGTTTGATCTGTTACGATCGGCCAGGTAGGGCGCAGACGGGCCGGGATTTTTTGGTCGATAAAAATATCTTTTACTTTTTTCGAGCCGTTCATCCCTCTCAATCGAATCCTGTCCCCCTCCTGTCTCGTGCGAACGGAAAGAGGAAGTTTTACGTGATGCGAATCACATAGATACGTATAAGAATCTTCAGTGCCGTCCCCGCTGAACCAATCCGCCCTAAGCTCCGATCCATCAGGAAGTTGGACTTCCTCCCCCATTTCGAGAATGTAGGAGTACCCATTACATTCGTGTTCTTTAGGAAATGAAAAGGTGATGTCATCGTAGGCACGGATGATTTTTAACCCTTCCGGAAAGTCCAGGGAAGCATTCGGTTTCTCATCATTCATTAGGTTCATGAACATTTCTTCATGCAAATAAGAAATGTCTTCGTTTTGCTTCACATACAGATAGTTCAATATTAGATGAAAGGCTGTCCTTTGTAAAGCAAGCGGGAATGTTTTGAAAGTTTGTTTTGATAATTGTACGAATTTCTCAACATTTGAAGAAAAATGGACAGTTTCCAATACTTTTTGGGCCTGCTCATTTATGTATGACCTTTCTTCTCTCGCTCTCTCGCTCCACACCTGCATATGCTTATGAAACTGCGGGTTGTTCTCTTTCATAAAAGGCAAGAGGTGCTGCCTGATCGCATTCCGAGTGTACTCGGTTTCCTCATTGGACGGATCCTTCCTTACTTCTATCGCTTGCTCTTCCAGATAAGAAGCGATTTGATCTTTAGAAGCCATAAGGAATGGACGAATGATCTTTCCACAAGCGAAACGCCTTGTGGCAGGCATGCCCTGAACCGCTTCCGGTCGTGCACTACGCATAAGCTGCATCAAAATCGTTTCTGCCTGATCGTCACCGTGATGCCCCATAGCCATTGCATCCGCTTGATAGGCATACATCATCTTTTCAAAGAATGCATACCTTAATTCCCTGGCCGCTTCCTGCGTGCCTTTCCCCGTATCTTTCTTATACGCATGAACATCAACGGAGGTTCCGACAAATTCGACTCCCAAAGATTCACACATGTCCTCAACAAAGCGAAGATCTGCTTGAGATTCTTCTCCTCTTAATTGATGATCGACAGAAAGGGCAATTAAACGAAGGGAAAGCTTGTGCTTCATGGCACACAAAAAATGCAAAAGAGCGACCGAATCCGGGCCTCCGGACACAGCCACCAATAAGGTCTGATGCGGCTGGATCATTTGATGTTTGGAGATGAAGGTGTGGACAGCATGATCCATCAGGTGTTTTCCCCCTGTCTCTGTCTGTATATCTCTTCCTATCGTATCACTATTCGTAAGCACTTCAAAAGATAAGCATCCATTTCCCTGTTATTTTTGCTTAGGAGAAAACTTTTCCTCTACGCCCCAGCCATTCTCCACTCCCCAAAAGTATTTGCTTAGAGAAAGAAGCTAGCAATCGACACCGCAAAAAACAAACCAGATGCCACCGTTAAAGCAGCAAGTTCGACATTCTCAGCTTTTTTATTCTGCACGCGCCTCTGACGGGACGAAGCGGGATTTTTTTTGCGTTTCATGAGTACACCGGAAAGGGAATCTTTCATTTGTGCCGCGCTTTGTATATCGCCTTTCCAACATTGCTGAATCACCCGTTTATAGGGTTTCAGAATGGGCGAAGAAGCGAGTTTATGTTCCAGTGTCTTTTGAGGGTGAGTCCCTTTATCAAACCTTTTCGGGTGGCCCATTTCCATCATAATCATTGTGACAGCAAACAAATCATACATCGGCTCTGCTTTTCGGGAGCCCATGTTCCAATAACCACGATCATAAAATTCAGTGTATTCTTTAATGGCACGACCTATAGCCGTAACTCCACCCACATCGATCCAGCGGACTTTTGAGCCGGATACCAATAAGTTATCCGTCTTCAAATCACCAAATACAAACCCTGCTTTATGAAGGTTCTCAAGGTCCGAAAGTAATTGGACAGCCAGAATCCCAATCCAGTCCTTCGTCTTTCCCTTCAAAAAATCGGCCACGGATGCTCCTTCTACGTATTCCATTACATAAAAAGGGTGCGTCCGGCCTGACCGGTCCACCCAATCATCCACATCAACAAAAGAAGGCCCAAGTTTCACCCCTTGGACCTTACTGAATTTTTTGAGCATATTCACTTCCAACATCATTCGTGAACTGTCTTCCCCAAGCTTAAGGGCATACGTCTCCCCTTGATGGGAACGGCATAAAAAAACAGTTCCGCAGGCTCCAGCACCCACTTTTTTGATGATGGTATAAACACGACCGCTCCATTTACCGGTTACTCGACTTCCAGGGGATAAGTCAAAAACCTGTTTCTTCATATGGATCTTCCTCATTTCTCAACCGCTCATCGAGAGGTTTCCCTGCAAACGCATAAAGGGCTTCTTTCAATGCAGGCCCTGTCGGGGTGTATCCTCCACTATTCAACTTAGAGAAGATTCCATGTATTTCACCCAATTCTGGTGTCCATCCTACCATTTTCGTAATGGTTTTTTTAGGATCCGGAAATGCATACACGCTGAATTGGTTTGATCCCGATCTCGCATTCAAGCTGAGGGACAAATCGAAAAGAGCATCCTTCACGGTAGGCAGCTTATGGTGCATACTTGCACTTGTATCCACGAGCACAAGCACCTCCAGATCACAGCTCTCTCCGAGTTCATCCACCACTTCCACCACTTCTCCCCGCTGCCCCGGGGGAAGTTCTTCAATGGTCTGTTTTTTACCGAGGATCTCTTGTAATTCTTTATTAACAACCCCTTGAATCGTTTGGGTCATGGCTTGTCTCGTCACCATTTGCACGGTTTGGGACAAACTTTTCTGATATACAATTTGACTGACGCCTCCACCTGCTTCGGCAATCGATTCTACTTCTTCAAGCCCTTGTGGCCTGCCACTTTGCCGATCGTCAAGAACGCCAATCACATTGACCGTTATTCCCTGATTCCTCGCAAGCGCTGCGACGACGACAGGGTCTTCTCCATGGTTCGAGCATCCATCCGTCAATAAAAGAATCTGCTTTAATCGGCCTGGTTTCATTGTGCATATCCCTCCTGATTCGTTGCTTCCATCATCGCCGAAAAGGAGGAATTCTATACTTTAATCAGGCCTCTTTTTTCACCGAAGGAATCGACTTCCACTCCGGCATGTAACGATCAATCCGCGCTACGATGATTGTCATATCATCCACGATCGTCCCAGATTGTGTACGTATCACCTCTTCCAATAAAAGATCAGCCATCGCCTGCGGATCTTCATCTGATATTTCCCTGATCTTCCGCTTGAGCCACATATCCACATTCCCGATTTGCTTGGGACCTTCCAAGATCCCATCACTCATCATGATCAGGAAATCTCCTGCCTTTAATTGTTCGCTCCTCATATCCACATCGACATCCGGAATGATTCCCATTGGCAGGTTCCCGGCCTCGACGGTGAAAATTTTATCTCCTCGTTTTATATAGCTCGGCGTGCTGCCGACCTTAATGAACTTGGACGTCGCCTGATGCAGGTCAATCACCGCTAAGTCCAACGTTGAAAAAATTTCATCATTTGTGCGCAAAGACAATATGGAGTTGATCGACTGAATGGCTACGGACTCCTGAATGCCCGATTGTAGAATTTGTTTCAACAGCCTCAGCGTTTCCATACTTTCCTCATGGGCACGTTCCCCGTTACCCATACCATCACTGATCGCTAATGCATATTTCCCCCTTCCAAGCTCCATCATTGTAAAGCTGTCCCCTGATACGAATCCCCCTCCCTTAGCAGCGTGCGCCACTCCTGACTCAATGGAATAATGTTTCGCTGATCCAAATGATAAATAACACCTTCCGTTTGGATATGGAGAGATTTCTTCCATTGTAACAACAATGGTTTCTCCCAGAATATCCGAAAGGACAGGTGCAATGATTTTCGCTCCTTCCCCTCTATAATTATCAATCTCTACAATTAACTCGAGATCCATGTTCCCCGCATCCAAGGAATAGATTTCTAATTTTTGTATGACCATCCCCATTCGTTCAAGTGCATGATAGATCACCTGTTCTTTATGTTCATGGTGCTCCCGCTCTTTCACAATTTCTTTTGCAAAGTTGTTCATAACATCAGAGACGCCCTGAAGCTGCTCAGCTACAAACCTCCGACTTTCATGTACCTGACGCTTCAATTCTTTATTCGCATGGTAAAAAGATAGTTCATGATTCATCGTATCGATCAACTTTTGTGGTTTGACGCAGTGCTGATCGACATTCTTTCGCATGACACGGCTGGGCTCCCCTCGTTCATCCAACTCATGCATAAGATCCGTCATTAAGTTATGGGTGTCATCGAATTGATTGACCCAACATTTTTCTTTCTTAAAACATGATTGGCAGGTTTTTTCCGTGACATGACTTAAGAAGTAATCCACTTCCTCTGCTTCCCCACTATCCTCCTTTGGAGACTCTAAATGAGTAAAACTTTTTGATAAAGCCTGAAAAACGTCCGAAAACTTCCCGACCCTGACAGCCGTGACGTCTCGCACTTTTTGTAAGTATTTTTGCTGTTCCGAATGGTGTTCATCCGTTCCCGGCACGTACCTTGACAACTGCTTGACCCATGAATTTGGAGTCAGCATAAATAAGGCCACCGCCCAGGCCGAAGCCCATAATGAAGATGGAAGATCAGCTCCACTACTGACATAGAAACCGATCAGTAAAGTACCAACGATGAGTCCAGCACTCACCCCGGCTTTTTTTCCTTCTTTTAATAACCCCCCTAATAAGCCTGAGAAAGCAAGCAGGCTCATCTGATAAATGTGATCCATATTGGATAAGCTTAAGACCAGCCCGGTCACTACACCGACCGTTGATCCAATCGCGGCCCCGGCAATATAGGCCATCAATATAACTAAGTAGCGAGCAAAGATATCGACGACGGCAACGCCCTGTACCTGCCAGCCGATCATCCCTGTTAATACAGAGGCCAATAAGATAATTAAACAGACAATCTCTTCATTTGTTAACGAAGGTTGATATCTTTGTGGTGTTAAAAGCGGTATGCTTTGCATAAAGATGAGTACAAGGATAAAAGCTAGTACTCCTTCTGCCACCATCAAAGTAAGTTCGTAGAGCTGCCAACGATCCAGCAAAGCGAGACTCACTGTTCTCGGAATCAAGCTTGCCATCAACGCGATCATCGGCAGCCATTTCTGGGGGTGACTTGTTTTGCGCAATGCCAGACTTAAGAGCAAAAAAGTCGTCGACGCCCCTACAATAAAACCCGCGTGACCGTAGCTGTATGTAGAAGCCCCTGCGGCCATCATTATTGTGACGGGTATGACAAGCGGACGCTTTAGCCACCAGATCACCGCTAAAAACGCTACGCCAAAAGGGGCCATGGAAGATAATATGATGGCTCGTCCTAATAATAACGCCAGCACCATGTGGAAGACCCCTTTGTTTGCCATAAAGGAAAATGTACCGAATGAAGCCTTTTGTAACCCTCTCACGATCCCGGACCCTCGAACGGCTGATTGACGACTTTCTCGTTTTGATACAGTTCCTAACATTTTCATCACTCCTTCTTTGTGAAACCTATTAAACCACACCCAGAACAAGCATTTTGTCAAAACAACAGGAGAGCAGAAACAAAAACTTCGATGGTTTTCACAAGAAGAAAGGTCGTTTCTACAAAATCTCCCCACCCGCACCCCTCTACGTTCCAAAAATCTGCCTCATTCCCTAGCGAAATAGACAGAGTTATCTGATATTTTTATTTCTTGTTGACAGTTTATTTATCATGGTGTAATATATTTTTTGTGCTTCCGAGAGAGCATTTCAACAAAATGGCGGTGTAGCTCAGCTGGCTAGAGCGTACGGTTCATACCCGTGAGGTCGGGGGTTCGATCCCCTCCGCCGCTACCATTATTTTTTTGCCATACATAATGGCCCGTTGGTCAAGTGGTTAAGACACCGCCCTTTCACGGCGGTAACACGGGTTCGAATCCCGTACGGGTCATCAGAAACATTCTTGTCCTAAAAAAGTCGCGTCTCTATTACAGAGACGCGACTTTTTTCTTTAATAAACAATATGACAGGATTGTGTGAGATTCAGTTTCGAGATGTTTCCGGGGTTCGTTTGCCGAGTTTAGCATCAGGGGTGGTCGGGAAGCTACTCGCTTTCCTGTGGGGGAGCGCCGAGCTTCCTCGGACTGCGTCCTGCGGGATCTCGCCTATCTCCTTCTCCCACGGGAGTCTCGCAGCTTCCCAACCACCCCATTCTAAGAGGGGGTTAACGAACCCTTGTACCAAGTTGGAGGGTCTCCACTATCCAACGGTAAGAGGTGTAAAGCTCTCTGGATCAAACTTTTACTTATTGCGGAGATGTTCTGATCATCCACTCCCCATAATCATACGATCCGACCTTTTAAGAATGGTTTCGAGAATCTCCCATGGCAAAGGGGCGAAGGGAAACGGTGAGACTCCTATGGGACGTGTGGGACAGGTGAGACCCCGGAAGGCGTATCCTGACTCACCGCCCGCCCCATGGAAAGCGAACCTTTTTCCGGAGCCCCTAAGCTCCTACAAACATCTCGAAACGGAGTCTTCCACAATCGGGAGCTTTAGCGAAAGAAATGATGGCATACAAAAAAGCAGATCCGTGATGGATCTGCTTTTTATTATGAAGACATGCACCTTTTACTCATTGTCCTAGACAGCAAGCTATCCTCTTTTAGCACCTCGACCTCCACGTTTGGATTCCGTGTGCTTCTTCAGTGATGCTAGTCGCTCGTCACTATCCTTGATAAAACGGTTCATTTTCTGTTCGAATGATTCAGCCGGCTTACGAGGTTTCTGTGGGCGACGACCGTAGTTCTCTTTTGCTTTCTTAATGGAAAGACCAATCTTCCCATCATCTCCGACATTAATGACTTTCACATCCACCTGGTCTCCCTGGCTTAAATGCTCATTAATATCTTTTACGTAGTTATCGGCAACTTCACTAATGTGAACTAGCCCCGTCTTACCATCTGGAAGCTCGACGAACGCTCCGAAATTAGTGATTCCCGTTACCTTACCCTGCAGCTTGCTGCCTACTTCAATTGACATAAAAAAAATGCTCCTCCTTAAGTTTTCGATAAAAAAATTATCCTTCTTATATATTATATATAAGCTTTGAAAAGAGTGTCAATATGACGGGTCCTCATTCGGCATTTTAAATATAATTTCTCCTTCTTTTGAAAAGAAATAGTTTGTCCGTGCAATCTGCAGCACATACTCTTCATCCTTAAGAAGTTCAATTTCCTGCTCTAAACCTTTTTCCTCTTTTTTCAAAGCGGTCATCTCTTGCTGCAACTGTTCGTATTTCTCCTGCTTATCTGCATACAAGGACTGTTGTTTCATAGAATAAAACACCATGGAGCCAGCAACGATCGACACTAACAGGGCAAACATAACGAGACGGCGGACTAATCGCTTTTTCTTGCGTTGGTGTCTGTCCATATAGGCATCGTAGCGCTTCATGTATGTAGAATCCAGACGTGCCACAGACTCCGTTTGTCTCTTTGCCATGAAAGTAGGCCTCCTTTACTTCTTGATTCGTTTCATCCAATTGTTCATTGTATTCTTCATTTTATCCAGAAACCCTGCTAAATCCCTTAAGTATTTTTTCATGTTTTTCGGCAAGAGTCGCCAAATGATTCGAAAAATTAGCCGGATCGGATAAAATACGACAAGAAACAATATAATGATACCCTTTAAAAGTATCTTATAAACGCCAAGAAGTAAAGAAATTATAAGGAAAATGATGGATTTCGAGGGGATGAAAATTAAATAATACACGGTCTTCTTCAAGAAGCGGAAAACGGCCATGCTGATCCGAATCCACATTTCAAGTGTTTTTAAGTAAAGTTGCTGAAACAGTGCACGATATGCGGCAAATCCACAAACGATCGCCACGAAGACATAAACACGCAATTCTCCATAATTGGCGAGATACAATAAATAAAAGAGAAAAGAGGCTTGAATGAGCCAAAAGCTCAGTTGATAAATGATTTCAAGCCATCCCCTCTTTCTTTTTCCGAAAAAGCGCTCAAACGTATCTAATGAAGCGCCGACAAACATCCCTCCCCCCATCATGGCAACAATGGTTATGAATTGAGTGGTGAGGGTCATTTGAACAGCTTGCTAAAAAGGCCTTTAGCTTTCTCCCCTTGATGCTCGTCCAAGTAGGTCATTTCATACATTTTCCCTTTGATGGCAACGACTCCAGAGTCCAGGTCGAGGTTTTTCATTTGAAGGTTTTGACCGCGCACAACAAGATACCCCATCGATGTCTGGAGGAGGAATTCTTCACTATCAAAACTGTCCACCTCTTTGACACCCGAAATTTCTATATTTCTTCTATTCCATACTTTCACATTATGCTCTACCGGTTGCTGACTGCGTATCCCATGATTCTTTTCATAACCTTCCATCTCATCACAGCCCCCTTCTCTAGTACAAGCTATGAGAAAAAAGAGGAGATTAGAACACGGAATGTGGAGGCGAACTGGGAGACAAGACAAGCCACGGAGTGGAGAGATTTTCCTCCACGTAGTGGACTGACTTATGACCTCGAGTGTCTGGGAGCCGGAACTGGACCTTTAGAATGCGGAAGCACCTTGGGTAGCCCCGACAAGCATAAAACAGTCACATGTACGTCGTGCCTGAAATCAATGGGAACCAAGCCGGGATGAGGCAAACATGAAGAAAAGCATACACATAAGCAGAAAAAACCACTGCCGAGTCTGGCAGTGGTTTTTGTCAGGATTGATTAACGGGTTCTTCTTTTTTAATTTCATAAAGAGTCGTAGCTTCATTTTTCGTAACATTCTCTTTTAAAGATTTCACTTCAATGGTCAGTACTTTCTGTCCGAATTGAATGGTCAATTCATCTCCGACCGCTACGTTACTAGCTGCTTTACTTTGTGCACCATTGATGCTGATACGCCCTTGATCGGCTACCTCTTTCGCAAGCGTACGCCTTTTGATTAAACGGGAGATTTTCAAAAATTTATCCAAACGCATGTGTCATTCCGCTCCTTTATGTTTTGCTTTCGCTTTTACCCATAATTCCTCTAGCGAATCTAAATCGTAATCTGTTAATTGCTGCCCTTCTGTGCGTGCATCCTTTTCCATAGATGAAAGACGGGTTCTGAATTTGCGGTTCGTCCGCTGCAGCGCATTTTCACTACTGATCTTGTAATGTCTGGCAAGATTAGCAATGGCAAACAGCCAGTCTCCGAATTCTTTTTCCATCTCTTCACGGTCTCCAGAATCGCGGGCCTCCTTGAATTCCCGCCACTCTTCTTCCACCTTTTCAATGACAGGAGCAACGTTATCCCAATCAAATCCTACTTTAGCTGCTTTCTTCTGCAACTCTTCCGCTTGAAGGAGGGCGGGGAAACTCTCGGGAACAGAATCTAGAATGGAATCAGGCTGTTCCCCTTTTTCCTCTGCTTTAATGGCCTCCCAGTTGGTGACCACTTCATCTGAGGAATCCACTGTCATTTCACCAAACACATGAGGATGCCTGCGGATCATTTTTTCCGTTATGGATACTATTACGTCGTCGATTGTAAAAAATCCTTCATCTTCCCCAATTTGGCTGTGCAGCATGACTTGAAGCAGCACATCACCAAGCTCCTCCACCATATGATCGTCGTCCATGCGATTAACGGCATCAATGAACTCATAGGCTTCTTCAATCATATATTTCCTTAGTGATTCGTGCGTCTGTTTGCGATCCCAAGGGCACCCTTCCGGACTTCTCAGAATCTTAATGACTTCTCTCAGGCGGAAAAACCGGTGATTGAGCACTTCTTTTTTGACAGGAGGGATATAAACACTAGTTAGATTATTCACTTCCACGCGGCGGTCCAGTTCTTCCAGAGGCACCGTCACAATCTTTTCGAGTTCGCTCCCTGCAGCTGTGACTATGGTCACCGGATAATCTGCCGGTAAATCTTCAAGCAACGTCAATTTGACTTCCGATGCGATTAATGAATCATACACCTGACAGAGGATCAGGTGATTCAAAAATTGGAGCTCTTCCCGTTTCAAATCTGTAGCGTCCGCAAACTGAAAACCCTCAATTGGGTCGATTTCAAGCGCGGTGAAAGTAGCATCCAGGAAACTCTGGCCACCTTTAATGTCGAGGGCGACTTCTCCTTTGTCCCTTGCTTGAATCAGTAATTGCACCGTTCGTTCAGCAAGCATAGGATGTCCAGGCACAACGTAGGTGATATTCTGTCCATGAGAAAGAGTAAGAAGACGGGAGACGATTTCAGTGTACACATCTCCAAAATGATCATGGGATTCATATACGGAATCAAAACTTTCAAATGTGACGCCTTCTTTTTGTAGTGCTTGGATGACTGGGTGGTCGAGAGTGCGCGCATAGAGATGGGAGTGATTTTGTGTCAAATCACGGTAGACCCCGAGCGGAAGCTGTTCCAAATCCGCAGCCCCAAGTCCGATAATTGTTATGGTATTCATTGGTCCAATCCTTTCGGCGAAAGTTTCCATACGACCTTACGAAAAGGTATGACATGTAATTCTTCATTCGTGAAGCTGCCTGTTCGTAGAAGAAGGACGGCATAAATCAATGCACCAAATCCTGAGACAGACAACGTGTATAGAAGTAAAGGTAACCGTGCATTTAAATCAAAAATCAGAAAAGCAAGCATTTTAGCCAGCCATAGTCCGAATATCATTCCTACAAGAGAAATTAGGATCCCTTTCCAGGGAAGGCTGGTCCAATTTCCCCAAGGAACTTCATGTCTTAAGGTTACGATATTTCCGATTAAAACAAAAGCGACAGCCATCACTGAGGAGATTGCTGCTCCGTGTAAACTCAAAAAAGGAATGAAGAGCATATTTCCAGCCCACTTGATGATCAGCCCCCCCGCAATCATCATAGCCGTTTGTTTCATATAATCGAGTCCCTGTAATATTGAAGAGAGCGTAATAGAGAGGGAACTGCCAAGGATGACGATCATTAGGATTCTTAATGCACTTGTTCCCTGAACGTCCTGAAAAAATGACTGATTGATGGCAGGAAATAAGAAAATCAGCCCTGCCGTTGCTCCAACACAAAGAAAGACAGTCATTTTCACGGCACTCACGACGGACTTTTTCACTTGATCAGGATTCTGAGTCATCCTTGATCTGGTGACAGAAGGAATAAGAGCAAGAGCAAGTGAAGAAGCAAGAACCGTCCCTAATTGAATGAGAGGCTGGCCCCTGTCGAATATCCCTTTCCACATACGCGCATCCTCAAGCGTTACGCCTGCTTTTTGGAGATTCGGAACCATTGTCAATGCATCGACAAGCTGCAAAGACAAAAGCAGCATATAATTTAAACAAATAAGAATGCCGTGCAGAAAAATTGTTCGTTTATACGAGACGTGTTTGTCCCACCTTCGCCATGTCCACATCTCTCTCTTTTTCATCAACCAATAAAAAAGAACGGAAAACGCAGCAACTGCACCTGCCATTGACCCAAGGGATGCCCCTATTCCTATTGTATAAACGTCCGTCCCTCGCATGACTAAAATAGCGGAACCAATGATGATTCCCACTCTGAAAACTTGTTCGATAATTTGCGAAACAGCTGTCGGTCCCATATCATTATGTCCTTGAAATGCGCCTCGAGCGACTGAAACAAAGGGAACAAGCAGAAAGACAAGAAATGCCGTCTGCAGGGGTTTTGTTAATTTTTCATCTCCCATAACAGAAGCAATCCAGGGAGATGAAAAAAATCCAGTCACAAAAATGATTCCAGAAGCCATCATCACCCACCAGAAAACAGGTAGATAAAACGATGGGATAGATAGAGGTGATGAGTCATCGCCGATGTCTGAGACGATTTTTGAAATGGCGGCAGGAAACCCGTACAAGGCAAGAATCAGGGCAATGCCGAGAATGGGATACACTTGTTGGTAGACGTAAAAGCCGAGATCTCCAGTTAAGTTCTGAAGCGGGACACGATAGCCCGCACTGATGACCTTACTGATCAATCCGGCTAGTGTTAGGATGAATGCTCCTTGTAAAACAGAGCGTGAACGTAATTTGGTCATATTGGACCCTTTCTCATTTATATGTATTCAGAACATTCATTATATCATAGGAAAAGGTCAGACCCCGTACCCGCTCGGATCTGACCTTACTTGCTACTCCATTTGTTTGGCTAAAAAGCTAGCGGCTGTCTGAACAGCTTTACTGGCCCCGTCTTCTAATGGAGAACCTTCTTTATTGAAGGCGACGACGCAGCCGATGGGGTCCCCTTGCGCAATGATAGGATAAATAAGATATGAGATCACATCTTCTTCCTGACCCCGAGTCAATTCAACCGGCTCCGGATGTTTCTCAAAAGACATTGTTCTAGAATCCATGACTTCTTCGACCTTAGACCCGATCGATCGGTTCATATAATCCTTTTTCGCACTTCCCGCCACCGCTATATACTCATCACGATCGCATATCAACACAGGAGCTTCTAAAGACTCACTGAGCGCTTCTGCGTACTCTTTTGCAAAATCACCCAACTCGCTGATAGGTGAATATTTTTTTAGTATGACTTCACCTTCACGGTCTACAAAAATCTCTAAAGGATCACCTTCACGAATCCTCAGCGTACGGCGGATCTCTTTCGGGATAACAACACGTCCTAAATCATCAATACGGCGTACAATACCAGTTGCTTTCATTCTTTATGCTGCCTCCTTTTCTGTGATGACTGCCTATCTATACCTGTTGAAGCGCAAGCAGAACAAGCGGGTGATTAAAGATAGTATGATTCAGCAATAAAAACCTATACACCCTTTGGATGGATTTTTTCATAAAAAATGTAAACTTGGAATGTGGAGGTGCCTTGGGCAGCTTCGACAAGCATAAGCAGAGCAGCTTTTGTGAGGCGCTTTTTCCTCACAAAGATGATTTGCTTATGACCTCGAGAAGCTAGGCACCGGAACTGGACTTAACCGGATGTGGAGGCGACCGTTTAGACATGACAAGCGTAAGACAAGACACGCAATGGAGTTGTCTTTCTCCATGGAGTGGATTGACTTATGACCTCGAATGTCTGGGAGCCGGAACTGGACGATTTGAAATGTGGAGGTGCCTTAAAAATAAGAAAAGCCTCATCCCTATTAAGGGATGAGGTATGATCAAGCAGTCGATACTTCCCGCATCATCTCAGGAAGTTTGCTGATAAATTCTTCAACAAGCTCATATCGTTTAAATTCTGTCTTACGATCCCATGTGAAGGTCACCTTCAATTGGGAATCTTCCGTCCCCAGTTGGACCATACGACCATATTGATTGGCGAATTCGAACAGCTTGGTTCCATCGATCTGCTGACTTTGCTCGGCTTCCATCAGCATTTCGATTTTCTTTTTCTTCTCTGTCACGCTTTCAATTCGTGAACGTTTTGCTTGAAGTCGAATAGAAGAAACACGGAACAAGTTATCCACCTCCTGCGGATAATCCCCGAACCGATCGATCAATTCATCTCGCAAGTCATGGATATCTTCAACCGTTTCAATCGCCTGGAATACTTTGTACATGTCAATTTTCTGCTTTTCATCTGCGATGTATTCATCTGGAATATACGCATCCAGCATCATATCAAGCTCCGGTTGGAATGGCTTTACACTTTCCGGTTCTTTTCCTTGCCTTTTCGCTTCTATTGCGTCTTTCAGCATCTGGGAATACATATCGAAACCGACAGAATCAATATATCCGTGCTGCTGTGCTCCTAAAAGGTTCCCTGCTCCACGAATGGACAAATCGCGCATGGCGATTTTAAACCCGGACCCGAGCTCCGTGAATTCCTTAATGGCCTGCAATCGTTTCTCGGCCACTTCTGTCAGCACTTTATCCTTTTGATAGGTAAAATACGCGTAGGCGACCCGGTTCGACCTTCCGACACGACCACGCAGTTGATACAGCTGACTTAAGCCCATACGATCGGCATCATAAACGATGAGTGTGTTCACATTTGGAATGTCGACACCCGTCTCGATGATTGTCGTACTGACAAGCACATCAAATTCACCTTCAAGGAAGGAGAACATGACATTCTCAAGCTCTGTCTCATTCATCTGTCCATGGGCAAAAGTGACTCTCGCCTCAGGGACAAGTTCGGCAATTTGCTGTGCCATCCGTTCGATGTTTTCTACGCGGTTGAAAAGGAAAAATACCTGTCCGCCCCGGGCCATCTCCCTTTCCACCGCCTCCCTGAGGAAAATCGGATTATATTCAAGCACGTACGTCTGAATAGGGAAACGGTTAGCGGGCGGTGTTTCAATGACGGACAAATCCCTGACCCCAAGCATGGACATGTGCAGGGTTCTTGGGATTGGAGTCGCCGTCAATGTCAGCACATCCACATTGTTTTTCAGCTGCTTGATTTTCTCTTTGTGTTTAACTCCGAAACGTTGTTCTTCATCGACGATCAACAATCCTAAGTCTTTGAACTGCATATCTTTCGATAAAATTCTGTGTGTCCCCACGACCACATCGACGAGACCTTTCCTCAGACGATCTGTAGTTTCCTTTTGCTGCTTTTTTGTCCGGAAGCGGCTCATAAGGCCGATGTTAATCCCAAAGCCTTGGAATCGTTCTTGAAGCGTCTCATAATGCTGTTGAGCTAGAATCGTTGTAGGTACAAGCAAAGCCACCTGTTTTCCATCGATGATCGCTTTGAAAGCGGCACGAATCGCGACTTCTGTCTTTCCATACCCCACATCTCCGCACAGTAGACGATCCATCGGGCGCACACGTTCCATATCGGATTTGATTTCTTCGATACAACGGATTTGATCTTCCGTTTCTTCGTAAGGGAAAGCCGCTTCAAAGTCTTTTTGCATTTCTCCATCTTCACTGAACGCAAACCCTTTGGAGGCTTCACGTTCAGCATAGAGTTGAATCAAATCATCAGCAATATCTTCGACCGAGGATTGGACACGACTCTTCACTTTTTTCCACTCACTGCCGCCAAGCTTATAAACTTTCGGCTCTTTCCCTTCCGAGCCTACATATTTTTGAATCAGATCAATTTGGTCAATCGGTACATATAGCTTGTCATTTCCAGAGTAATTGACCATCAGAAAATCTTTATGGTTTCCAGCCATTTTCAGCGTTTCAATTCCTAGATACTTCCCGATTCCATGGCTGGCATGGACGACATAATCACCGACCTTCAATTCCTGATAGTTTTTAATCCGCTCGGCGTTCGACATTTTTTGCTTGCGCTTCGGTTTAGCGGTTCGTTTCTTGAACAGTTCATTTTCGGTCATGACCGCAAGCTTATGCATCGGCCATTCGAATCCATGGCTGATATTACCTGTGATAATCGTCGGTTTCACTAAAGGAAGCTGGACGTCTCCTTCTGCAATAACCGCTTCCATATCATAATCTCGAAGCACACCTTCAATCTTGGACTTTCTTTTTTCATCAGGAGCAAGAATCACAACAGAGAAATCCTGCTTTTCCCAGCGATCCATTTCATTTTTTAATAAGTTCATCTGCCCATGGAATTGCTGCATCTGACGACTCGAGATGTTCACAATATTCTGTGGTTGTGTATTAGGGATATGCCTCATAAAAACGGACAGATAAAGACGAGGATGCTGGATCTTCATCCATGCATCCTGCCAGTCAAATGAAAGATGAAGCTCTCGTACCGTCTGATTGGCTTCCAGCATACTGTTGTGCCATTCCGCTTCTTCCTGGTCAAGACGATTGGCCGTTTCCTGGATTCTGCTCATCTCATCAAGAATGACGAGACCCGTTTCAGGCAGGTAGTCTAGTAGACTGACAGGTTCCTCGTAGAAATATCCAATATACTTATAAATTTCCTGGAAATGGTCTTTGGCTTTCAAAAGATCCAAATCATGCTCGATCACTTGAGCGAGTGTCTCTTTCGCATCTTGTTTGGTCAATTTCTTCAAAGAATGGCTCAGGGCATTCTCCAGCCGATCATGGGCTCTGGCAAAATCCTCGTCCTTGAGCAACAGTTCGGTCGCTGGACCGATTTGAACCGCATCCAGTTTGTCATGAGATCGTTGCGTTTCGGAATCAAACGTCCGGATCGAATCCACTTCTGTATCGAACAACTCAATCCGATACGGAAACTCAGCGGTCAGTGGGTACACATCCATGATTCCCCCACGTAAAGAAAACTCTCCTGGTGTTGCAACCATCTCTGTTCGGTCATAACCCATGTTCACTAAGCGTTCTAAGTATTGATCGAGGTTGATTTCTTCCCCAACACGAAAAGGGAGCTGACTTTGCTCCCAGTAAGATTTCGGTGGCATCATTCGTTTTAGTGCAGCCACAGGCGCAATCAGAATACCTTTTTCCTGGGACAGCCATTGACTTAATGCGTCGATACGCTGACTTCTCAGTTCAGGGCTCGCAACAGCGATTTCCGATGCAATCAATTCATTGACCGGATACAGATGAACCTGTTCGGAATCGGTCAATTCTTGCATATCTTCATACAATTGTTGTGCTTGTATCAGTTGATGAGTCACGATGATGACAGGTCGCTCCAAGGACTCTTGAAGCATGGAGACCATCAAGCTTCTTGAAGCCCCGGATAACCCAGCGACCATCTGTTCCTTCATTCCTGTTTTAAAGCCTTCGACAACAGAATGAATATCATCCTGAGGGAATAAATAATCCTTAATACCTTGCATAACGAATTCCTCCACCACCAAGATTTCCGATTGATTCAGAAATCAAGATTTACTGTATAAAAAAGTCAAGCTCATGGTAATGTGGATTGTCGTCTAATGATTCTTTGCACGAGTCACAAATGGTCCTGATGTCCATGTCGCCACTCGCAGTCATATGAACCATTTGCTCTTGGTCCTGATCATTTAGGATATCAAAGCCCAACTGGGACACATCCACATGTTTTGCATCTAATTCTCCGACCTGATTTTCACAATGGCGGCAAAAATAACGTATTTTCATTTCCATCCTCCTCGAGGGGTTGATGGTAGATAGTTTTACCGTCATTCGGGAGTGTTATACGAACACAGTAATCCCGTCACCTCACATTAAAATCATTCATTACTTCGTTAAACGGTTGCTCGATCCATGCTTCACATGCTTTCACCGCATAATCAATGCTTTCTTCTACTGGTCCTTGTTCTTCTTTAGAGAAGCCACCTAACACATGATCGATCACTGTTTTTGAACCTTCCGGGCGACCCACTCCGACACGCAGTCGTTTAAATTCTTTTGTTCCCAGCTGATCAATAATATTGCGAATGCCATTATGACCACCATGGCCGCCTTTTTTCCGCAAACGAATCTTCCCTGGGGGCAGATCCAAGTCATCATATACCACCAATACATCTTCGATATCGATATCATAAAAGTCCATCATAGGGCGGAGAGCTTCCCCGGATAAATTCATATACGTTTGAGGTTTCAAAAGGATTACTTTCTCCCCGTTGAAACGCTCCATCGTGAATAAACCGTTAAATTTTTTCTGACTCAAAGACCACTGATTTCGTGAAGCCAATGCATCTATAATCATAAACCCGATATTATGACGGGTGTCTTCATACTTTTTCCCTGGATTCCCAAGTCCTACTATACACTTCATACATAACTTCCTTTTCTGTCTTTATACTATTGATTCATTATATCAAAAGGAAACGCGGAAAGATGTCAAAATGCGTTTCATCCATGCAAAAACTTGCTCCTAATCTGTCGTGTGTTTATACAATCCCCTTAACCTGGATTCTTAAACCGGAGGAAAGGGTGAATGAGGGGACACTAAAAGCATAAGCCCATCAACAGTTATAAAGCTTCTTTAACACCATTGATTGACTTATGAACACAGGAATATAAAAGGTGAACGATTAAAAAGGGCGCGCCCTCATGGCCACGCCCTTCGTGTGTATCCCATTACTCTTCTTTTTCTTCGGAATCTTCTTCTGCATCCTCTGATTTCTCATTAATAACTTCAGGTTCAGCATCAGCATCTGTATCCGGCTCGTCTTCCGGCATCTCTTCCGGAGGAGTAACAGATACAATCGTTGTATTTTCATCTTCGGTAATCTCATAGTTTTTGGACTCTTTCAAGTCACTAACCATGATGCTGTCACCGATATTCAGTTCTGAAATATCAACAACGATTTCTTCAGGAATATCGCGCGGCTTCGCACGGACAGCCAACTCGTAAAGTGGCTGCTGGACAACGCCACCCTCTTTACTTCCTGCCGCTTCACCTTCTAAGTGTACAGGAACTTCAACATCCATCTCCTCAGACATGTTTACAATATAAAAGTCTGCGTGGATCAATTCATCTTTCAAAGGATCGACTTGATATTCATGCAGCATGACATCCACGGTGTCTTTTCCATCAATATCAAGAGAGATAATCGCGTTCTTACCTTCATCACGAACGGTTTTAAGTAACTCTATGCTGTTAACAGCAACCGTGATCGGTTCTTTATCCTTCCCGTATACGACACTAGGAATGTTTCCTTCCAGGCGAAGTTCACGGGTTACAGATTGCTTGAGATTTTGTCTTTGATTTGCTTTTAATGTAATAGCCAAATTAATCAACCTCCAGTAATTTACCAATCATTAATTCAGTTTCCCGTTAAAAACAAGAGTTAAACCTAATTACTCAAAATTAATCAAATAAAATACTAATGGATTGACGCTCATGGACACGAACAATGGCTTCACTAATCAAGCCAGCTACAGAAAGCTCTGTAATTTTCTCGCTTGATTTCTCTTCACCAAGTGGAATCGTGTTTGTAACCACAAGCTCTTTAATTTTCGAGTTATCGATACGCTCGATGGCAGGTCCAGATAGAACAGGGTGCGTACAACAAGCAAACACTTCTTTGGCACCGTTCTCGACAAGAGCATTAGCCGCCAGAGTAATGGTACCCGCTGTGTCAATAATATCATCAATCAAAATTGCGGTCTTGCCTTCAATGTTACCGACGATGTTCATGACTTCTGCAACGTTTGGACGTGGACGGCGCTTATCAATGATCGCAATAGGGGCTTTTAGACGATCCGCCATTTTACGTGCACGTGTAACGCCTCCATGGTCCGGAGAAACGATGACAACATCCTCAAAATTCTTCTCCTCAAAATAATCGGATAGAATCGGAACACCAACAAGGTGATCGATCGGTAAGTTGAAGAATCCTTGAATTTGTGGCGCGTGCAGATCAAGCATCAATACGCGGGAAGCTCCTGCCGTTTCAAGAAGATCCGCAATTAATTTCGCTGTAATCGGTTCACGGGCACGCGCTTTTCTGTCTTGCCTTGCATAGCCGTAATAAGGCATAACAATATTGATTGATCTTGCTGAAGCACGTTTTAGAGCATCGATCATGATTAGGAGTTCCATGATGTGTTGGTTAACAGGCTCACATGTGGATTGGACAACATACACATCGCACCCACGGATACTTTCTTCAATGTTGATTTGAATCTCTCCGTCACTAAAACTCGTGACTGTACATTTACCTAGCTCGACTCCGATGTTATCAGCAATCTCTTTCGCTAACTCAGGATTTGAGTTGAGTGAGAATACTTTCAGTTTTGAATCCTTATATCCAGTTGCCATGGATGGAACCCTCCGTTAATCTTTTTTGATCGATTTCATTTTACTTGCATAGCCTTCTTTATTCGTCTGACGGGAACGGGCAATCGACAAAGCCTCGGACGGGACATCCTGGTTAATCGTGGAGCCCGCAGCCACATAAGCTCCTTTTCCTACGGTGACAGGAGCAATCAAGTTTGAATTGCATCCAATGAATGCATCATCTTCAATCGTCGTCAAATGCTTGTTCTCTCCATCGTAGTTTACCGTTATGGTTCCACAGCCGATGTTGACCCCACTTCCAACTTCAGCATCCCCGATATAACTTAGGTGAGAAGCTTTACTTCCATCGCCGAAGGAAGCCTTTTTCACTTCCACAAAGTTTCCAACTTTCACATCGTCACCTAGAGACGATTGCGGACGGATGTGAGCAAATGGCCCAATCTGTACACGAGATCCGATTTTACTATCAGCAGCGACACTCTGCTTAATAGTCGTCTCACTGCCTACGTGACTGTTTGTAATCGTAGAGTGTGGACCAATAAGGGCATCATCTTCAATGGTCGTTTTCCCTTCCAGAACGCTTCCAGGATAGATGACAACATCTCTTCCTATGGTCACATCCGGACCAATATACGTTTGTTCTGGATCGACAAGCGTAACCCCGTTTCTCATATGTTGCTCGTTTATCCGTTGTTTCATTAGCTTTTCTGCTTTTGATAAAGCAACACGATCATTGACACCTAGAGATTCCGAAAACTCCGGCGTTTGATAAGCGCTGATTGTTTCGCCCTGACCTTTCAGAATTTCAACGACATCAGGCAGGTAGTATTCGCCCTGAACATTATCGTTGGAGACGTTTTTGAGTGCATCGAATAACATAGCATTATCAAAACAATACGTACCTGTATTGATTTCTTGAATCGCCTGTTCTTCTTCAGATGCATCTTTTTGTTCAACGATTCGTTCCACCTGGCCATTTCCGCCACGGATGACACGGCCGTAGCCATGTGGGTCTTCAGCATGTGCAGTCAGAACCGTTGCCTTTGCTCCTTGTGCATCATGATGATCAAGAAGCTTTTGCAGCGTTTCACCTGTCAACAATGGTGTATCACCACAGACAACTACGGTCGTACCTTCTTTATCAGCCAAAATATCATCCGCTTGCAAAACAGCATGGCCTGTTCCCAACTGTTCCTCCTGGATGACGTAATGACTGTCTTCACCAAGCTGTTCCTGGACTTTTTCAGCACCAAAACCTACCACGGTGATTAATTCTTGCAAATCTAATGTATTCAACTGGTCGACAACGTGCTGAACCATCGGCTTTCCACATACAGGATGCAAAACCTTATAGAGTTTTGACTTCATACGTGTACCTTGGCCAGCGGCTAGAACGACAGCATATCGATTAGTCATGAACGTACCTCCATCCTAAATATCCACTTTGAATCATATCTCAATACAACACGTATTTCAACATTTAGAGGAGGAACATGGCCGGAAATCCAACCAAGGTCTAAGAACAAAAAAAGAGTCTAACCTGGTTCGGTTAGACTCTTGTTGTGCGTAAGTATTAGGAAGCGCCGGCTTCTTCGAACTCCACCTCAGCTTCTTCCTCATCACCAGCACGGTGATAAGCTTCAAGTACAGCGTCCTGGATCTTTCCACGAGTACCTGAATTAATCGGGTGTGCAATGTCACGAAACTCCCCATCCGGAGTGCGTTTGCTCGGCATCGCCACGAACAGTCCATTGTTGCCATCAATCACCCGTATGTCATGGACAACAAACTCCTGGTCCAAGGTAATAGAAGCAATTGCTCGCATTCTTCCATCGGTATTCACGCGTCGCAGTCTTACGTCAGTTACTTCCATTAGATTCACCACCTTTTATACAAAAGAACTTATGTAAGACAAATTCCACAAAACGGGAAAAAATCCTGCTAATTTTTCTAAAAAATTTTTATGATTCTGTATATTCGGGTGCGAAACCATGAGAAAAGCCCTCATACAAAAGGATGAGGGCTTTTCTTACCACTATATTTTTTATATATTCTCCAATAAATTTCCCGGTCGGACTTCGATGGAGGATTTGCGTTCATCTGCATTCATAATTTGTACAACAGACAAATAATCGTCCACGACACGATCTTCTTCATCATCTTCCGCTTCAGCAAGCACGCCGATTCCTGCTAATTCAGCGTCGAATTCCATCAACAAGTTCCGCATCCCGTTAATGGTTCCTCCAGCTTTCATAAAATCATCAATGATGCAGACCCTCGATCCTTGAGGCAGGGACCGCTTTGTTAAGACCATGGTTTGAATCTTTCTGGTTGAACCGGAAACATAATTGATGCTTACCGTTGAACCTTCAGAAATTTTAGGATCTCTTCTTGCAATCACGACTGGAACGTTTAAGTAGGAGGCCACGGCATAAGCGAGAGGAATCCCTTTTGTCGCTACCGTCATGACTACATCGATGTCTTTATCACGAAAAGCAGAAGCGAACAGTTTACCGATGTTACGTGTTGTTTCCGGATCACCGAGCAAGTCGCTCATGAATAAATAACCACCTGGAAGGAGCCGCGCGGGGTCCTCCAGCTTCTCACATAGCTCTTCGACGAAACGATGACTTTCTTCTTTTGAGAAAGCAGGGATATATTTCACTCCACCCGCTGCTCCTGAAATCGTCTCTAAATAGCCGATTCCTTCATGTTGAAACATTTTGTTGATGATTCCTAAATCTTCACTGATGGATGATTTTGCAGCATCATACTTTTCCGAGAAAAAAGGAAGGGAAATAAGCTCTCGTGGTCGATCGAGAATATAATGAGTCATGGCGACAAGTCTTTCGCTTCTTTTCATACAAAGACACCTCTAAATCCGAATGTTTTCATTAAATATAACAAATTCGTACGTTATTTATCAAGTGGTTCTCTGTATCCAAGCATACGAACCATAAAAACTTCCGTACAAAAGCCCTTTAAGCTATTATAAATTCTCTGAGCTCGGGCATCGTGTTCAACAAGGGAAAATACAGTTGGACCGCTTCCACTCATGAGAACCGCATCTGCGCCCGCCTGTTTCATCTGATCTTTGATTTGACCGACTTCCTCATGCATCTGCAGCGTCACACCCTCCAGTGTATTGCCAACGTTCTTACAAATGCCGTAGTAATCTCCTTCTTTCAGTGCTTTCACCATGGCTTCTGTATTTGGGTGCTCAGCAGCACTCAAATTAAGGTTCTTATATACCGACTGGGTAGATACACCAAGCGTTGGTTTGGAAAGGACTACCCAACATGGTGGAGGGGCGGGAAGGTGTTGGATTTTTTCTCCTCGACCCGTCGCGAGTGCCGTTCCTCCGTACACACAAAAAGAAACATCCGAACCAATTTCAGATCCTAGTTCGGCTAATTCATCCATGCTCAAACCTAACCCCCACATCCGGTTCACACCACGCAGGACAGCTGCAGCATCACTGCTCCCTCCAGCAAGGCCAGCAGCTACAGGGATGTTCTTTTCAATGAAAATTTTAACTCCCTGGGTTACACCGAAGCGGTCTTTCAACAATTTAGCCGCACGGTAGGCTAAATTCCGCTCATCATTCGGGACGAAACGGCTTTCCGATTCCACTTTGATTTCATTCTCAGAGAGAAGAGTCAATTCAATGCGATCCGCAAGATCCACAGTCGTCATGACCATCTCTACTTCATGAAATCCGTCCGGACGTTTATGTAAAACATCGAGAGACAAATTAATCTTCGCAGGAGCTTTTTCAAGTATTTGCATGCAAGCACCTCATTTTCCATATGATTCTGAAAGCATTGTACCATATTTGATGGGGTGGTGAGAGAGGCACGAGAAAAGAAAAAGCCCCTGGAGCATCAAGCGCCAGGGGGAAAAGCTTACTGTTGGCTGTTCACCATTTGTTCTTCTGCCATTTGAATTGCTCGTTTTACCATATTGCCGGCATCCCGCCCAGAAATGCCGCCCCATCCGTCTTTTTCTACCTTGTCGTAAAACCCAAGTTCTTTCGCGATCTCTTCTTTCAACGAATCGGACATCATGCTGCGCTTACGTCCCATCGTCTTCAGCTCCTTTCGCTTTCACTCAGCTACGACAATGGTAGTATGTGCGGAACATGGCCCGGACAAGCAAGGGAGTTGTATGTAAGGATGGTAATGATTCCTTCTTGATCTTTATGAATGATATTCCTTTTTGCAGACAAAATAAAAAAGCAGCAAACGGTTGGTTCACTGCTCAAGTGCCATAGTCTGTAGGTCGTCGAAGTTCAATTCGACTGTCTCTGTAAGTACATCTGCATAGCTGTAAGATACACGTTCAAAAGCATTTTCTTCTTGATCCAGCTCTACAATGAAAACAGCAGGATATGTTTCTGCCAATACACCGGATCGCTCAATTGTTTTACGGCGTCCGCCGTTTGCTTTCAAAGTTAGACGTTTACCAATTTGCCCTTCAAGGGATTGCTTGATTTCTACTAACGTTTTAGCCACTGCACTCCACCTCACTGTAATTTAGTTTACCACAGACCTGGGACAAAGTCAAATAAAATTATTAATTATACCAACTGAGCATTAACAATGCAACAGAATGATATAAATAATCGGTCCTGGTTAGCTTATCCAATTCAAGGAAAAGTATGTAACCTTTTTTCATTTTCTTAAATACACATACATAGATCTCTCCCACCAAAGCTCGCGATTGTTGAAGGTAAGTATAAAAAAGCCGTCATGGCGACATGACGGCTTGGTTTTATATTTCTTCGGTTTCTTCGGTTTGGTTTTCGGTATAGGGCATACCGATACGGAGCAATCCTTTGGTTTCAATTCCGCCAAGGCCATCTTCTCCACTTATGGTATTGCGAATGACTTCCCAAATGTTGATATGATCCATAAAAGAAGTGTACGCCACACGGGCAGCAACATAGACCGGGTCAATGGCATGAATGTTAACCCGTGCAGGTGAGCTCGCGAAGTTCGCTCCGGCCCTGATGATCGATTCAAAATGGGATTGGCAGGCACCCGCAAAGACGACCATTTGATCGAAGTTCGGGTATTTTCTCCTTATGTTCCTCACAGCTTCTACAAAATATTTGGAATGACGATAAGACTCCAACTCCCTGATGGTTCCTTTCGCTTTGGAGTAAGAGTCGTGTCCCGTCAAAACGACAATTTCCGGGTGCACTTTTTCTATTAGGGACAGGACTTGGTTGGGCATCTCCTTTTCATGAAGATATTGTCCATGGACTTGCAAACCAAGTTGTTCATATAAAGCAATGCATTTCTTCAAAAACAATGGATCTCCATCTATATGAAGAATACGGGGCGGAATTTGAAAATAGTTCGTTTCTTTATTGCTTGTATAGCCGCTCCCCGCTTCTGCTTCCCTTTTTTCTTTGAGCAGCCTGTAATCCTGACGAAACAAACGGTAGGAATAGGCTTCTTTCTCATCCACTTCACTTTTTCTACGGTGATACTCAGCTCCGGTTACTTTTTCAAGATCATCGAGAGGGGCGTCGGCCTCGAGTCGTACATGTTCGCCCATCAATTTTAAGAGCGGTCCCTTCTCTGACTTCACTCGAAAAATGATGTCGTGCTGATAGGATTTCCGTGTTACAAGGTCTCCACTTGATATCATCACTTCCCCACCTCACTCTATACACTACTGTAGTGTATGTGTGAGCATGGGCTTTGTGTCTATTTACAATTACTTATATAAAACGTTGGCTAGATCGGCAAATTCCTGCATTGATAAAGATTCCCCGCGTCGAGATGGTTCGATATTGACCTTCTCCAAGCGGCTTCTCAACTCTTCCTTATCCATTTCCCCTTTAAAATGACGGGCTAAGTTATTCATTAATGTTTTCCTGCGTTGACCGAATGTTGCTTTCACAACGTCGAAGAAGAATTCTTCATCCTCAACATCAACAGGCGGTTTCTCCCTCATTTCCAGATGCAAAACCGAAGAATCGACATTCGGCTGGGGCATAAAGACGGTCTTAGGTACATTTAATACGACACTTGCTTCTGTATAATACTGAACGGCAATGGATAGAGAACCGTAGCTTTTCGTATTCGGTTCAGCAGCCATGCGATCCGCCACTTCTTTCTGGATCATGACAGTTATGCTGTCGATCGGCAATCGATCCATCAGAAGTTTCATAAGAATAGGCGTCGTAATATAATAAGGAAGGTTGGCTACGACACGGACCGGTTGACCAGGCTTAAACTGGTCAGCGATCACACGGGCAACATCCGCTTTCAGTATATCCTGATTGATGACTTCAACATTGTCATAGGAACCAAGGGTTTCTTTGAGAATGGGAAGGAGACGCTGGTCGATTTCAAAAGCGACGACACGATCGGCGTGCTGTGCCAGCTGTTCTGTTAAAGCCCCAATCCCTGGTCCAATCTCTATCGCATTTGCTGAACGGTCGATCCCCGCCTCTGCGATAATATTTTTTAAGATGTTGACATCAATTAAAAAGTTTTGCCCCAAGCTTTTCTTAAAGGAAAACCCAAAGGTCTGCAAAATTTCTTTCGTTCTTGTCGGTGTGGCTACTGCTTTACTGTTCATCTCTTTCCTCCTGTATGATCTTATCCATCGCTTCATTCAGCTGGTGGGATGTAATGTGGAACATATTCAATCGTTTCAACAACTGTTTTCCGTTCGTCTTGCCAATTTTGAGGTGTATCCCCAATTTCTCACGCCGTTTACCTGCTTTTGGCCCTCCGATGAGCCCGTAGTTAACGAGATCAGTTTTTACTATTTCACCTTCTTGGATATCCACTAGTTCATAAACCGCAGACAATGCCTCCCGGATATCAGCAATTGACGCATGTTCGATTCCGATTCCCTTGTCATGTTTGGCCCTTGCCTGATGTTTCGGTAAAAAGGCATGCTTGCACGCAGGAACATGCTGGCTTACGATATTTCTGATCCGCTCTCCAGGGTAATCAGGATCTGTAAATATAATGACCCCTCTTTTCTCCTGGGCATGTTTGATCTGCTCAAGAACGTGCTCATCAATTGCAGAACCATTCGTTTCAATGGTATCCGCATCGACGGCTGATTTAATTCGGGCCGTATCATCTTTCCCTTCCACGACAATCACTTCTTTTATTCTCACGTACCTTCCTCCTGTTGCGTTCCCTTCATCATCTTTCCATAGCATACCATGACTCTATACACGGAAAAAAGCAGAGGAACGATTCCTCTGCTATCTCCATTAGTCCAATATTTTCACTTTTACATTACGCGAACCGAATTTAAGAGCTTCGCTCCTGGAAGGAACGAATAGATCAATTCGGTTGCCGTTAATGGCTCCACCTGTGTCTCCGGCAATGGCATACCCATATCCCTCTACCCAGACGCGACTTCCTAGTGGAATAACGTTCGGGTCAACCGCTACAACTTTTTGGTTAGGATTCGCTTTCAAGTTAATGCCTGTAGCCGTAATACCAGAACAGCCCGTGCAATTCGCCGTGTAGGCGGTGGCATGCATATATAAAGTCTTCGCTCCACTTGTATCGTTTCGAGATACCGTAGTAGCTTCACTGGAAGAAGAACGGGAAGAACCAGAAGAGCTGGACGAGCTTGAAGCAGGTGACGCTTTTTTCTCTACTTTCGTTCCAAGAGCAACGACTTCTGTCTTACTCTCTTGTTCCACTGTTTCTTTGACCAGTTCACGGCTTGTTTCCTCGCCGTTTTTCAAAATCACTTCGTATTCCTTCGTAATCAAACCTTTTTCACCACTGGAAACGACTTTCTTTTTCCCTTTTGGAAGAGAATTGTCTTTCTTCGTTTCCACTGTGAAGTCAACTTCTTCTTCCACAATATCCGTCACTTTTTCGACTCTAGTGATCGTGACCTTTTCGTCAGAGGAAAGCTCTCCTTCTTCACTGATATTCAGTTCATCCAGTTCGTTCAGGGTAATTCCCTCTTCTTGAAGCAGTTCGTCAACTGTTGACGCCGTGGTCCAGACTTTTTCAGATTCCCCGCCGTCATTGACGGTCACTTGGAAGGCCTGCTGGACTTCAATGTCCATACCTTCTTCAATGAGAGTATCAGGATCATGGGAAACTTCATCCCGGTTATTGAACTCCAGACCCTCCTGCTCAAAGAATTCCTCCACCGTCGAGGCAGTTGTAAAGTATTCTTCTGTATGGTTACGATCGATGGCTAGATTGATAGACTTAGATGCTATGTAGGTGACATCCATTCCATACTCAACCGGATCGGATAAGTTATGTGATAATTCATCATGTTGTTGGACAGTGACATCGAGCTCTGATAATAATTCATCGATTGTATCAGCATGAGTGCGGATCAGTTCTTTCTGCCCATTTTGTGTCACTTGCACAGAAGCTTTAGTAGCTTCATACGAAACGGTTACTAAAAAGGCGATGCATAGGACGGCAATCACAGTTGCCCATACCATCATATGACTAATGGCTGATTTTAACAGGTTTCCTATTTTCATCCTTTGGCCTCCTTTCTAAAGCACGCGTTTTATTGTAGTCAAGTGACAAACTCATGTCAAATGGATCCTCTTTACACAAAAATAGAGGAGCCAGCATGACCATCACTGACTCCTCTATTATGCTATTTTACCTATACGATTAACATAACAAACATGTTACATTTCCCATACAATTGGGTGGCTTTTGTAATAAACCTTCCAAGATTTCCGTTATTACGACTGAATTCCAAAGAATTCGAGAGCATTCGAGGTTGTGGTTTTACTGACCTCTTCATAGGAAATACCCTTCAACTCGGCGATTTGTTCCACCACCAGTTGCACATACGCAGGTTCATTTCGTTTCCCACGGTTTGGATGCGGAGCAAGGAATGGGCAGTCCGTTTCAACTAATAAATGCTTTAGGTCCACTGCTTTGGCCACTTCTTTCGGTAATTTTGCATTTTTAAAGGTGACAGGACCTCCCAAGGAAATCATAAAGTTCATATCGATACACTCAAACGCCGTTTCAACCGGCCCGCTATAACAGTGCATGATACCGCCAACCTCCGCAGCATTTTCTTCCTTGAGAATTTCAACGATATCATCGGTCGCCTCCCGATTGTGTATGACGATCGGCATCTTCACTTTCTTTGCCAGACGGATCTGTTTACGGAACACTTCTTTTTGCACGTCTTTCGGTGATTTATCCCAATGATAATCAAGTCCCATTTCTCCGATCGCGACAACTTTTGGGTGCTGGGACAATTCTTCGATCCAGTGAAGGTCCTCTTCCGTCATATCAATGGCATCAACGGGATGCCAGCCTACAGCGGCATAAATATCTTCATACCTCTCAGCAATGTCCATTGCTTTCGGAATCGTTTTCCTGTCGAAGCCTACAACGGTCATATACTTGACACCAGCTTCTTGAGCTCTTTCAATCGTATCTTCCAAGTCCTCCTCGAACTGATCTGCATTCAAGTGGACGTGCGTATCAAACAACATTCTTATTCCCACCTTCATCAAATAATCATCATGTAAAAAAGGGAAAGCACTATGGAGAGCTTTCCCTTTTTGTTGGTGTGTTATTTCACTTTCGTACCATTCTTTAACGACTGATCCACAGATGCCAAAGATAAACCATTGTCATCTTCCCCTGCAAGTATCATCCCTTCAGACAATTCCCCGCGGAGTTTGACCGGCTTCAAGTTGGCTACGCAAATGACTTTTCTACCAACAAGGTCTTCCGGAGTGTAGTGTTCGGCAATGCCTGAGACGACTTGGCGCTGCTCATATCCGAGGTCCAGTTGGATTTTCAGCAGCTTATCTGCTTTTTTCACCTTGTCTACTTTCACGACTTCGGCGACACGGAAATCAAGCTTCATGAAGTCATCAATGGTTACTTCTTCTGCTTGATCCTTTTTCTCCTCTTTCTTTTCTTCTTTTTGAGGAGCTGATTTCTTCATCATGTCTTTAATGATTTGGGTTTCTTCTTCCGCATCGAGACGCGGGAAGATCGGCTGGTCTTTTTGTACTTTCGTCCCAGATGGAAGAATTCCAAATTCGCTTAAGCTTTCCCATGCTTTATGCTCATCTGCTGTTACTCCAAGCTGCTGGAAGATACGCTCAGGCGTCTGCGTCAAGAACGGCTGAAGCATAACGGCGATTTGACGTAGAGATTCAGCAAGGTGAGCCATTACATTACCAAGGCGTTCTTTTTGGTTCTCATCTTTAGCCAGAACCCAAGGCTGTGTTTCATCAATATATTTATTCGTACGGCTGACGAATTTCCAAAGATCTGCAAGAGCCACAGAAAACTCCATGTTCTCGAGTGAATCTTCGACCGAGATTCTCGTCTCTTGGGCAAGTTTTTCAAGGCTTTGATCAAATTCATCTTCTCCCAGTTTCAGAGCTGGAATTTCACCATTGAAATATTTACTGATCATCGCCACTGTGCGGTTCAACAGGTTCCCAAGGTCATTCGCAAGGTCATAGTTCGTACGTTCAACGAATGCTTCTGGTGTAAAGACCCCATCTGAACCGAATGGTACTTCACGAAGCAAGTAGTAACGAAGAGCATCGAGACCATAACGGTCGCTCAACTGAACCGGGTCTACAACATTCCCCTTAGATTTGGACATTTTTCCATCTTTCATTAAGATCCAGCCATGGGCAAATACCTGCTTCGGCAAAGGAAGATCAAGAGCCATCAGCATGATCGGCCAATAGATTGTATGGAAACGTACAATCTCCTTTCCGACAAGTTGAACATCTGCCGGCCAATATTTTTGGTATTTAGAATCATCATCACTTTCATAGCCCAGCGCTGTAATATAGTTACTCAACGCATCAATCCATACGTAAATGACGTGCTTCTCATTCCCTGGTACCCCAATTCCCCAATCAAATGTCGTCCTGGAAACAGCCAAGTCTTCAAGTCCTGGTTTAATGAAGTTGTTGATCATCTCATTCTTTCGGCTCTCGGGCTGAATGAACGTCGGGTTCTTTTCATAGAACTCAAGCAATTGGTCGACATAGTTGCTCATCTTGAAGAAGTAGGATTCTTCTTTCACTTTTTCAACTTCCCCGCCACAATCCGGACAGCGGCCGTCTTCAAGCTGACGTTCTGTGAAAAAGGATTCACACGGGGTACAATACCAACCTTCATACTCATCCAGATAGATGTCGCCTTTTTTCATTAAGTAATCGAAAATTTTCGCAACCACCACTTTATGGCGATCCTGCGTTGTACGAATGAAGTCATCATAGGAGATATCGAGTTTATCCCATAATTGTTTAATTCCGCTCACAATATCATCAACGTAAGCTTGTGGAGAGACTCCTTTTTCCTCTGCCTTCCGCTGGATCTTCTGTCCATGCTCATCCGTTCCGGTCAGATACATCACATCGTACCCCCGCAAACGTTTGTAGCGGGCCATTGCATCACCAGCTACGGTTGTATAAGCATGTCCAATATGCAAATTACCACTAGGGTAATAAATAGGTGTCGTTATATAAAACGTCTTGTTTTCCTCAGGCATCCTATTCCCTCCTCAAAATCTTCATACCATAAGTCATAAAAGGTCATGGTATCATTCTATCGATTTATCTTCTTTATTTCCATTCCTAACATTAAAATATACCGAATTTTACGTAAAACTGTCAAAAGAACCAAACATTATAATTTCACATCTGTAAATACTCTGGTAAAATAAAATGTATATAGACATGTTGGATAAACCAACCAGATATGGGATGAAAGGGATGGGTTGAGATGGAAAGAGGCCTGGATGAAACGCTTCACTCACCCATTTTCAATACCTGTACCAGTATGTAGAGTTGGAAATTCTTATCCCTTTTTAAGTAATTGACACGTCTGGGAATGGTTGGTACTATATTGTCGAGACATATGTCGAAACATGACAGCAAAACTTTTGATTGAGGGGAGACAGAAATATGAAATCTACAGGTATCGTACGTAAAGTGGACGAGCTCGGTCGCGTGGTTATTCCGATCGAACTACGACGCACATTAGGCATTAACGAAAAGGACGCGTTGGAGATTTATGTGGATGATGATCGCATCGTCCTTAAAAAATATAAGCCCAACATGACTTGCCATGTCACAGGGGAAGTTTCAGATGAAAATATGAAACTGGCAAACGGCAATCTAGTCCTAAGCAAGGAAGGCGCACAAATGCTGCTTTCAGAATTACAAGACAACCTTAAATAAATTAGATTTAGAGATAAATAGAAAAGAGACGATTTACTGGTAACAGAGAGAAAAAAGACATATGTTAAAGCAACCCCTTACTGTTCACAGGCCTGACAGTAAGGGGTTTTTTCGTGTTTCTTATATTATTCTTCTACGTGATAGGCCTGGTAAACTTCCCGTTTCGGGAGCTTCCGGTCTAAAGCCGTCTGTTTTATCGCTTCTTTATTCCTCATTCCATCGTTTTCGATATAATGCTGGACGTGGTCGACGACAGATAAACGCGTCCACCACTGGCTATCCTCCGATTCTACGTCATCGGCTCCTTCAATCACTACACAAAATTCTCCACGGACTTGTTCAGAATGGGCCCAGTCGACGAGTTCACCCAAATCCCCACGGACATATTCTTCATACCGTTTTGTTAATTCCCGGACCAGCGATGCTTTTCGATTTCCAAGCACGTCATGGACATGGCTCAACATCTCTTTCAATCGGTGGGGAGATTCATAAAAAATCAAGGTAACTTGAACGGATTGAAGTTGCTGTAAAACGGCGGCGCGATCTTTCTTTTTCCTAGGAAGAAATCCATGAAAGTAGAACCCTTCCGTAGAAAGACCTGACCCTGCGAGCGCAGGTAATGCGGCATTCGCACCTGGTAGAACAACCACTGGCACATCTACTTCCACTGCTCTTTGGACAAGATCTGTTCCAGGGTCTGATATTCCTGGCATGCCGGCATCACTCACGATGGCAATGTTCTTTCCATCCCGAAGTCTTTCAAGCAACTCCGGTCCTTTCGTATGTTTATTATGTTCATGGTAACTGACAAGTGTCGTAGAGATTTCAAAATGGTTGAGCAATTTTCTAGAATTTCGCGTATCCTCGGCACCAATCATGTCCACTTCTTTTAAAGTATTGACGGCACGGAAGGTCATATCTTCCAAGTTACCGATGGGAGTGGGGACGATATAAAGCGTTCCTTGCTCATGATTCATGAAACTTTTTTGTACGTTCATCCACGCTCACCTCTTCCTGTCTTTGATGAATCCAATTTTCTTTCTCTTTCCTTGTCATTCGTTTCAGCCGGTATTCTTGTCGTAAGGCTTCTGACTTCGTTTCATACACCTCATATGCCTCTAATACGAGAGGGCCTCTCCCCCTTGTATATTTGGCCCCTTTGCCGCTCTGATGCTTTTCTAGTCTAGCTTCCAGATTGTTCGTGTATCCGGTGTAAAGGGTACCGTCGCTACATTTAAGCATATAAACAAAATGACTATTCTCCATAAAGAATTTCCCTTAGTTCTGGTGTATATTCGTCCTCATTCGTAAGAGCGTACAATGGAGGTAAGAATTTCAGACCTGGCTTTCCGTCTCTGACACCTTCAATCAGTAGAATGTTCGCTTCTTTTCCTTCTTTCGGATACACGAGACGCATCCGCTTCGGTTCGAGCTTGTACTTCTTGAATTGTTGGATGATTTCCACCATGCGCTCAGGGCGATGAACCATAGATACTTTACCCCCGGATTTGGCGAGCCTGCTGCAAGCTTCAACAACGTCTTCTAAACTGCAGTGAATCTCATGCCTGGCAATCGCCAAATGCTCATTTAAATTCTGTTCATCCGCTTTTGGAGTTGGAAAGTAGGGGGGATTGCAGGTGACAAGGTCGAATTTGTCATTCCCGTAATGACCGGGCATGTCTTTCAAATCCCCATGAATCATATCCAGTTGATCTCCGAGATCATTTAGTTCGATATTACGGAGGGCCATGTCATAAAGCCGCTCCTGAATTTCCACTCCAGTAATCGGAACATTGGATCGCGTGGAAAGAAAAAGAGGGACAACCCCATTACCTGTACATAAATCCAGGATTTTTCCGCGCGTTTTTGGTACGTAAGTAAAGTCTGCGAGTAACACCGCATCCAACGAAAATGCGAATACGCTCGGACTTTGGATGATCCGCATGTCTTCTTTCGCTAATAAAAAATCAATTCGTTCATCTCCATATAATTGAACCATTGCCGCTTTCCTTTCTTTTTTCACTCTATTTTCTATGATATATAATTTTGATACTCAGTTTCGAGACAATGGGATTTGCAGGGCAGCTGTCCCCCGTAGAGCATAGCGTGAGGAAGCTCAGCGTCCCCCACGGAAAGCGAACCTTTTCCCGAAGCTACCTAACTCAGGCAAACATCTCGAAAGCCACTCTTAACCCACCCATGATATAAAGAGAGCCCTTCCTCGAACGAGCAAGGAAAGGCTTGGACCTGGAATTATTTCTTTTTGTTCAAGAAAGATAAGCAAAAGAGACAATCTTCATCTCTCGGGCTGCCAAAATGAAGATTACAAATGTGAAAGCCTTCTTCGTATAGTCTTGCGAGGTTATCATAGCCTTCCCCGACGACTGCCCCTTTGTCCTGCTTGGATCCTGAAGAAGATTGCTCTTTTTCATTCTCTTTCTCTAAACGTTGTCGCAAATGATGATTTTCAAGCGATAAATGCTGGTTTTCTTCTAAGAGATAAGCCAGCTGTTTTTTTAAATCGCCGAGCTGCTCATAGAGCTCACCGATTTGACTTTCAAAATGGGATACTTGTTCAAATATGGCTTTCTTCTTCACGATCGACTCCACCCTTTATTCTGAGGCTTCGGTTTGAAGAACTCCTTCATCGATCAGCTCTTGCAGAGAGTATTCAAGGACGCGCTCTTGGTCTCGGAATTCAATCTGCACCATACGCTCCAGCATATTAAGCCCTACGACTTTTCCTTTACCGAAGGATGTCGCAATGCTTTCACCGAGGTCAGGAAGCTCTTTCTTCGCATTTTCGTAATCATCATTCTCATACTTGAGACAACACATCAAGCGGCCGCAAAGGCCGGAAATTTTCGCTGGATTCAAGGATAAGTTCTGATCCTTGGCCATTTTTATAGAAACAGGTTCGAAATCGCCTAAAAACGTTGAGCAACAAAGCATCCGTCCACATGGACCGATCCCCCCGAGCATTTTCGCTTCATCCCTGACACCGATTTGGCGCAGTTCGATCCTCGTCTTAAAGACAGACGCAAGATCTTTGACTAATGTACGGAAGTCCACACGGCCATCAGCCGTAAAGTAGAAGATCACTTTATTACGATCAAACGTGTATTCGACATCCACAAGATTCATGTCCAATTTATGTTCACGGATTTTCTTTTCGCAAACCCGGTAAGCTTCTGCGGCGTTGTCTTTGTTTTCATCCACCGTCACTTTATCTTTATCATCTGCCATACGGATGACTTTTTTAAGAGGTAAAACAACGTCTTCTTCATCTATGGATTTATTAGCAATGACAACTTTTCCGAATTCGATCCCGCGTACGGTTTCGACGATGACATAATCATCCGTCGTCATCCGCAGTCCCCCCGGATCGAAATAATATACCTTACCCGCCTGCTTAAATCGGACACCTACAACTTCGATCATTCGATCATCACCTCTGTAGTTGAAGGGTAAGTTGTTCCATCACTAAATTAGGATGGACATTTTGATTTATCTTTCGTTTCGCCTCAAGGATATCCGTTAAGCTCCGCGCGGCTGACTGACGTGACCAACGCATCGCTGCCTGGTTTAATCTTTCTCTCTCTGTCGTGAAAATAATCGATTCTTCCCGGTCCAAAAGTTGGTTAATGACATCTTGAAACCAGAGCATCAACACGTCCAGACCACGCTGTAGCTGCGTTCGCTCTTTAAAATGAGGCATCCACTGATGGTTGATAAACAAAAGTCCTTCATTTGGTTTATTTTGAAGCACTTCAATTAATTGTATCACTAGTTTTCGCACATTCGCAAACCACTCATCTTCATTCATCTCGAGGGCATCTGTCAAGTTATTTGTTAACGATGACAAAAGTCTCGCATTCGATTCAGAGACGCCTTCTTCGACCAGTTTCTCCTGAACACGGAAGGGATTCAGAGGCTGGAAGGCGAGCAATTGACAGCGGGACCTGATGGTATCCAGAATGGTCGGACCGCTTTCTGTAAGTAGCATCGCTGTCGTCTGCTGGCTCGGTTCCTCTAAAAATTTCAATAACCGGTTCGAAGCATTAACCGTCATTTTTTCTGCATCGACGATGATATAGACTTTTCGGTTTGACTCAAGGCCTGTATAGGTAAATTCTTTTTGCAAGTGAAGGATTTGTTCTTTTTTTATGGATTGTCCCTCAGGCTCAACCCAGTGCAAATCAGGGTGGTTCCCTGAATCGATCCGGTGGCAGTCCCGACAGCTCTGACAAGGTTCCGCCCCTTCTCTATTTTTGCAGAAAATGCTTTTCGCAAAAAGAATACTCATTTCCCGTTTACCGGTCCCGCGATTACCCTGGAACAAATAGGCATGTGAGATTCGATCCTTTTTGAAACTGTTCATCAGCATTTGCGCAGCTAGAGGCTGGATGTCTTTCATTTGTGTCCAAGTCTGCATACTACTTCCGCCCTTACGTATATAAATTGATGAGCAAACCTTTGATTTCACCGATCAGTCCAAGCAGGTCAACCGTTCGCTTTTCTTGATCCATGACTGCCTCTGTCAGTTCAGATAACTTCTCATCGACAGATTCTACAATCGTTAACTTACGAGTCTGTCCATGTGCATTCCAACTATGAGAATGCTTCAAGTTCATCCCATATTGAACGGATTCTTTCATAAAATCTTTGATGAGACGCTTGTATTTAGCCAAATCACGGAAGGACCGAGCTCTTGCCACCCGCTCCCCCTGTGCCGTGATACGATTCATCAGCTGGTTCAGTTGAGCTTCTTGAAGCTGCCGCGATTGGGACTGGACCATCGCATCAAAACTAGGCTTGCCGTTCGTCTGATGAGAGGATTGTTTTTTTGCCGCATCCATTTGTGTCCGTATTTCTTGATTGATCTTCATACTTGTACCCCTTCTAAGTTAAAACTGAAAAAAGGAATCGACCGGCAAAATAAATACAGTGGCTCCTCCTACCTCGACCTTTACTGGCTTTGGAATGTACGAGTCCGCATTTCCCCCCATGGGTGAAATCGGAGCGACCATCTGTTCACGCTGGCTGCAATTATCTTTAATAATGTCCAGTGCATCATCGACTTCATCATCTTCACATCCGATCATGAATGTGGTATTTCCTTCCCGTAAGAATCCACCTGTCGTTGATAGTTTGGTCGTCTTAAAATCATTCTCCGCTAAGGCATCCGTCAAACGATTGCTATCTTTATCCTGAACGACCGCAATGATCATCTTCATGCAATCATACCCTCCTGTTGGGTGTTTTCTCCTATTATAACAAATGCCTGGGAATTATGATGGCAGGTAATTGCTCAAAACGTGGTACGCCTCTTTTTTCACAGATTCGAACTCCTGATCAGCATCGATTACCTTGATGCGCTCCTTATTTTGTGCAGCCAGTCGCTTATAGGCATCATAAACTTTTTCATGAAAACCTATATGTTCAAGGTCAAGACGGTTTTTCTCTCTTCCCTGGTTCGCAGCAATTCTCTCCAACCCTCGTTCAGGCTTGATATCAAATAACAAAGTCACATCCGGCATGTGATCATCAATCGCGAATTCGTTGATTTTAAAAACTTCCTCCAGACCAAGATCGCGGGCCGCTCCCTGATAGGCAAGACTGGAGTCTACAAACCGGTCGCAAAGCACGACTTTCCCTTCATTTAAGGCTGGGATGACTTTTTCTACGAGATGCTGCCTGCGTGCAGCTGCATAGAGCAGAGCTTCTGTACGCCCATCCATTTCTGTATGAGAAGGGTCAAGGATCACTTCTCGTATCTTTTCTGCGATACGGATCCCGCCAGGTTCTCTCGTTTCGAGGACGGAATACCCTTGCTCTCTCAATTCTTTTCCAATCTCACGCAGGATGGAGGATTTACCAGCTCCATCGCCACCCTCGAATGTTACAAACAAACCTTTCACATCTATTCTCCTTTAAAAACAAGAACACCTTGTTCCATACCTGTATTTTGAAAGCGTGCACCCTGACTCACCAAGGCATGCACCTGAGCTATGTGTTGCTTATCCAACCGCTCTCCCTTCATAACTAAAGGAATGCCTGGTGGATAAGGGATAATTGCTTCTGCTGCCACACATCCTGCAGCTTCTTGCCAATCCACTCTCACCACGGCCATTCTTTGCATGAAGGAATAGCTGTATTCCAGTTTTTGAACCGCCGGAAAATGGACTTGATCCTCTATTATTGTAGCACGGTTTGTATGCTTTTTTAATTGGGAATCCAAGGTGTTAAGTAGTTCTTTCAAAAGCATTAAATCCATACTCGGGGCGAGTCCAAACACGAGCAGAATTTGATTCGTTGTAGCAAGTTCCGGTACGATCCCTACGGCATCCAGGGCGTCCGCCCATTCAAAACCGGTTCCTCCTCGAACTTCAAGTGTAAGCTTCAACGGATCATTCGTAGTTTTTACATCCCAATAGTCATATGATCTGAACAAGGAATTCACTTGTTCTAAGAAAGACAACAACTCCTTCTTGTCCAAAGAATTCCAAGAAGCTAAATAAGCCCTCGCCACGTCTAAACTCGCCATAAGGGGATAGGAAGGACTGCTCGACTGAAGCATTTGCAAATAATGACGAACTCGGGTGAGATCAATTCTGTCTCCTTGGACGTGAAGGAATGAAGCCATGGTCATCGCTGGAGCCATCTTATGGGCAGATTGGGCCACACCATCTGCGCCTGCTGTTAGGGCAGCCTTAGGGAAGGGCTTTCCGAGTTGAAAGTGAACCCCATGGGCCTCATCCACCAGTAAGGGGATACGGGAGCTATGAACGACTTCTGCGATCTTTTCCAAATCATACGTCCTTCCAAAGTAATCCGGGTAAGTCAGAAACACAGCTTTACTATCAGGATGGTTCTTTAATGCTTGCTCGACATCCTCCGCAGAAACTTGACTATGTCGTCCTGTTTTCCTTTCATACCTTGGAGAAATAAATACAGGGGATGCCCCCGAAAGTTCAAGAGCATTCAGTACAGACTTATGACAATTTCTCTGGACAATAATCTCATCCCCAGGATGACAAACAGATAAGATCATAGCCATATTTCCGACCGTTGTACCATTCACGAGAAAAAAGGTGTGGTCACTATTAAAAAAGTCACTGGCTATTTGTTGAGCTTCTTCAATCACACCTTCTGGAGCGTGCAGATCATCCAGACCTTCGACTTCTGTAGCGTCCAACTGTAAGATTGATTGATAGGTTTCATAGGCCTGTTTATTAAACACTGTTCCATACTTGTGACCAGGAACATGAAAAGATAAAGGATTTCGTTCTATATTCCGTTTAAGCGCTTCGTACAGCGGCATATATGTAGGATCCATATGAATCACCTTCTTCCATGTTCAAGCTTACATAAATAGCTACTGACAAGCAATACACCCTTAGTCATAGTAAAAACACAAGCCCCCGTGGACACGATGAGCATATAACGGCTGAACGCAGGTAGTCATCCGTATGACACTTAGCTTTGTAGTGAGGATCTGACACTGGAGGCGGGATCTTCGCAGCGCGAAATGTTATATAGTTGGACAATAAAAAATCCACCCTCATACGAGGATGGATGTATTCTTCTTCATAGCTGCTACGCTCATTTATATTAAGATGGAATCATAGAACGATGGGCTTTGGCCATACGCTTCACGAAATAATCATATTTCGGGTCATCGGCAGGCGTGTCGATCATCTCTTCCTCACAATCTTCACAAATAAAAACCCTTAATAGATAAATTCCCTTTTCTGTTTCTTTATCACATATGCTGCAATAATCTTTCCGGCTCATTCGTTCTCCTCCTCTCTATCGTTCTTACGCCTTTACAAATAGTATCTCCGAATCTATCAACCTTATACATATAAAATAAAGAAAATAGATTTTGATGAAATAGTAGAGAAAGAACAGGTTCGAATATAAAACACAAAAAACCTTCAGGAACGAATCCTGAAGGTTTTCTTAATGACGTGGCGG
>NZ_BJYD01000037.1 GCF_007991335.1 Halobacillus faecis
TTTTTTTGACGTACTGGTTGGTTCGTTCAGTTTTCAAAGATCAATGTTTTGTTTGCCGCTTCAAAACAGCGACTCAACTAATATATCATGTACAGTCGTTTGTGTCAACAACTTTTTGTGATTTATTTTTTGTGAGCCCTTCGCGGCTTGCCGCTCTCTTAATGCGACAAGTAATAATTTATCATGTCTGTCGTTTAGTGTCAACAACTTTTTTCATGATTTTATTTAGCTCGTTGCCGCTCTCTTAATGCGACGCTTATTAATATAGCACGGTGTGAATTATCCCGTCAATAACTTTTTATAAAAAAATCCCCTCTCCTGTTTCAATCTCAGAAGAAGGGCCTTACTCACTGATCTACAAATTTGTCGACAGGCTTATATCGTCTATGGAATATTTGTGGTCCTTTTGTATCTTGAGGTACAACTTCAATGACATCATGATCTACAAGATATTCAATCATCGAGGATAAGTCCAAAATGTATTCTTGAATTTCAGGATGCACTTTTAGTTCTCCAAAAGACCACGGCTCCTCTCTTTCACTCATGAGTTGCAGCAAATGCTGAGCACTCGCCCTTGATCTCTTACTAATCGAGTGCTCAACAGCTAAGATCATTAATTGTATTCTTTTATCTGTAGGTTCACCACTTTCAATGAGTTCCTGGTAAAGTTTATAGATTTCTGGTTCAATTCGCTTCACTTGGTTCCAGACCGTCACTTCTGGGTGGAACCCTTTTTCAATAATGGATAGCCTCGCTAGATAATGAAGAGAGTTGACCATCCGACTGTAAGAATCCAAGTACTGCTCGGAATCATACAAGTCCTTGGATTCGCTGTAACTACGAATCAACTTCGCAAACTCAATCGCTTTCTTTAAGTTGCGGGTTTGTTGAGGGAATTCCCGCAAATGTTCCTTCAGAGTCGTTAGATACTCATTTCTCTCAAAAATGATGTTTCCGTTAATGACCCATTCCACGGCTCGACGATATGAACTTGTATCGATCCAGTGCTGAAGAAGCTTTTCATCCACGATGTGCATCGCTGCTGATTTATTTTCAAATTCATAATGTTTTACATACCATAATTCTTCCGCGTCCCGGACAATAATGAATAGAATGACATCAAAATTATCTGTTACAGGACTAATCGGTTTCTTCTTTTCTAATATAAGAATGCCCAGCGTGTTACTTTGACTGGCTTTTTCTTGGTAAATCGGGCGTAATAGATCTTCCATATTCTTTCCCCCACATTCAATTTCCCTTTCTTTGTGTTTATTCGCTATGTTTAGGCAAAATCCTTTTTTCCTATTATATTTGCCTAAAGAAAATATGCTATACTACGTGGTAGATAGTAAGGAGGGACCCTGAGTGGCGTTAAAATACAGTAGCAAAATCAACAAGATTCGTTCCTTTGCTTTCTGGCTAATTTTCCTTGGCATAGGCGTAATGTACATCGGGTTGTTATTCAAAGATACGATGTGGGCAATGGCTACATTCATGATATTGGGCGTGGGTTTCGTCGGTCTCAGTACAGTCGTTTACTTCTGGATCGGAATGCTTTCAACGAAAACCATACAGATCGTTTGTCCATCCTGTGAAAAACCGACCAAGATGTTAGGACGCGTGGATGCTTGCATGCATTGCGATCAGCCTCTGACGATGGACAAGTCTTTAGAAGGAAAAGATTTTGATGAGAAATACAATAAAAAACGGTATCAGAAGGAAACGCAAGGCCAGCAATAATGAACGGCTAAGCGACTTCAATCAAAAAGCTCCACTGCAAATGCAGTGGAGCTTTTCTTTTATTGTTCAACAATAAAAAACTGAAAGCCTAGCGCTTCCAGTTTTAGTGAGCGTTATTCGATTGGCATTCTGTGCACGTTCCATAAACTTCCATGCGATGATGACTTACATTAAATCCAGTCACCTGTTCAGCTAATGATTCCACTTCGTTCAAACTTGGATAGTGGAAGTCAACGATTTTACCGCATGATTCGCAAATCGCGTGATAGTGATCGCTTGTATTACAATCAAAGCGGCTTGAAGAATCACCGTAAGTAAGCTCCCGTACGAGTCCAATTTCTCTGAACACACGGAGATTGTTATAAACGGTGGCTACACTCATATTCGGAAATTTACTTTCTAAAGCTTTATAAATTTCATCAGCTGTTGGGTGAGTCATAGAATTCAGCAGGTATTCAAGCACCGCATGACGCTGTGGAGTAATTCGTACACCAGAGCCTTTCAGTGTATCAATGGCATCCTGGAGTCGATGGTCTGACACGGTCATGCACCTCGCTTTCATAAACTGATTCTTGATTTATAATATTATTAAATTAGAATCCTTACAATTAGTGTAACCTTTCCATTAAGGAATTGTCAATATAAAGCACTACTCAAAAAGTTGGTCTCTCATACATCCGGATCTAGAGGTGTTTCTGTTCCTCCAAGTTGATGATTCACAAAACGAGCCGCTACGAAGAGAAAATCTGACAGTCGATTCAAATAGGACACGACTAACTGGTTATCCAATTCGTCTTCTAAAGCCACTGTTATCCTTTCTGCCCTGCGAACCACCGTACGTGCAAGGTGAAGAGCAGCAGATGCCTGATGACCGGAAGGTAAAATGAAATTCTTCAGAGGATCAAGGGACTGATCCCATTCATCAATTTGTTTTTCCAACTCATCAATATGCTCCTTTTTCAGTTTCCACATGACATCTTTCCCTTTAGGTGTAGCAAGTTCCGCCCCTACATGGAACAAGACCGTCTGGATTTTCTGGAAGGTTTGTAAAAAAGCTTCCTTATCCGTCCAATCTTCATGATTCAAGTGGCTGAGAGCAAGACCAATCATTGAGTTCGCTTCATCACATGTACCATAAGCCTCTACCCGGATATCATTTTTAGCTACTCGTTGACCATATATTAAAGAAGTTTTTCCTTTATCCCCTGAACGTGTATAAATCCTCATCCTTAATACCCCCGTTTTGGATCAATAATATTTCTTAGTTCTCCTTCTCCACTTATGAAAACAGACAGATTCTTTTCAAAGAGATCAAACCCTCTTGGAACATACTGAGGGGAGATTCCTGATAAGTGAGGTGTTACCGTTACATTTTCTTCCCGCCACAGCGGGTGGTCTTCAGGTAAGGGTTCCTCCTCAAAGACATCAAGCACAGCGTGTGAAATTTCTTTTTGACGCACCGCATTTAGAATCACTTCCGTTGAAACTAAGTCCCCTCTTCCCATATTTAGAAAGATAGAGCGCTTAGGCATTTCTTTAAAGTGTTTCTCCTCAAGTAAATATCTAGTGCCCGGAGTACTCGGAAGCGCAGCCACAACGAAATCAGCAAGAGGAAGGACAAGGTCCAATTGTTGCACCGGGAAAGTCTGGTCGAAATGCGGCTTCTTTTTCCCTGACTTCGATACACCAATCGTTTTCATTTGAAAGGCTTTTGCTAAACGAGCAACTTCTTGCTGAATAGCTCCTGTTCCAAGGAGAACCATTGTACGTCCGCTTATTTCATTCATGACGGGACGGCGGCTCCATTCTGCTTTCTCTTCTTGTTGGATGAGAGTCTTCGCTTTACGAGAAACTTGCAGCAACATGGAAATCGCATACTCTGCCATAGGTTGTGCATGAATGCCCCTTACATTCGTCACAAGGATATCCCTCTTAGCAATTTCATCAAAGGGCATTTTATCCATTCCTGCAGATAAGACCATGATCCATTTCAGCTTCTTGGCTGATTGAATCTTTTCTCTATCCAAGTCCTCTCCGTATGTAATGAAGACATCCGCTTCCTCAAGGTAATATTTAGCTTCCCCCATCCCATAGCAGAAAATAAAGACTGCCTCAGGAAAACGTGTTTGAAGCCTCAGTTGGATTTCATCAGGGACTCTTTTTATGGCAGAAACAATCTTCATAAAATCAACTCCTTACCTTTTCTTCTATATTAGACGATAAAGAAACCATAGTCACTTGTAGACTATGGTTCGGTTGATTTTACGATAAGTTTTCTCTGATATACTCTAGAGCTGACTCGACGTGTCCTTGAACTTTAACTTTCCGGTACTCTTCAGCAAGGTTCCCTTCTTTATCAATGATAAAGGTGGAACGTTCAATGCCATAATATTCTTTACCAAAGTTCTTCTTCAGTTTCCAAACACCAAACTGTTCAGCCACTTGATGATCTTCATCTGCAAGCAGAAGGAATGGAAGATCATGCTTGTTGATGAATTTTTCATGAGATTCGACTGGATCAGGACTAACACCTAAGATGACGGCATCCAGATCTTCGAAGCTTTCATGGTGATCACGGAAATCACAAGCCTCTGTCGTGCAACCAGGAGTCATGTCTTTAGGGTAAAAATAAAGGACTACGTTCTTCCCCTTATAATCAGAAAGGGATACGGATTCGCCGCTGTTTGCAGGTAATGTGAAATCTTGTACTTGTTTTCCTTTTTCAACTGTCATGGTAAGACCCTCCTAAATGGTTTCTACCACTTAGGTTACCTTAAAAATAGACAAACTTCCAACTTCAGCTTCCTTCTTTATGCTTTAACCATACTTTTGCAACAAGGGCAGCCGGTAACGTGTACCCCACCATCGCCTCGATGATCGCAATCCATTTTCCAATTCCCACAGGGGTTAAATCTCCATATCCGACAGTAAATAAGGTCACACCACTGAAGTACACACTTCTTATCATATCGTGTGTCCAATTATCATCGATAAACGGTACGTCTGCCTTGTAAACTTCTATTCCTTGGAGGATCAGGGCAGCATAGATAATTCCAAATCCAACCATTACAATCGTATATAACAACATGACGGATACAAAGAGTTGAACAGAAAATATTTTGTGTTCAAATTCAAGAGAGTGAAAAATCTGTCGGAGACTCACTCCAATCAGTGCTAGGGAAAGTGTAGAAATAATGATTGTAATCATAGGTAAGCCCCTTTTTAAACGAGTAAACAAGCCCTACTTGTTCATATGAATGCCAGCGTGCTTTTATACCCTGCCATTACCGCTTGAATTGGTTGAAGGTCCATTTTTCAGACAAAACCGGGCGAACGCACAGCCCGCGAATTGAAGTCTGCATAAGATACAGTAAACAATGGAAAGGGGGAATTGTGAATGGGTTACGGATATGGCGGAGGCTTTGCGCTAATCGTTGTTCTTTTCATCCTTCTAATCATCGTTGGTGCAGCATTCCTATACTAAGAACAGCTCGCACTGAGCCCTATGTGCGCTCAGTGTAACTTTCCTCGTAATCGATCGGACTACTGTTTCAACGCTCTAGAGTGAAGGAACCTTTCAAAGGGTGCTTTCCGGGTCCATGATCCGGGAAGCCCCTTTGTGATTCAGGATGGACAAGCATGCTACAATAAACTGTGATAAGGATTGTTTAGGAGGTAAATAATGCATTTCAATCAATCGGAACACTTATATAAAGAAGCAAAAGAACATATCGTCGGAGGCGTCAACTCTCCATCCCGCGCGTATAAAGGCGTAGGCGGTGGAACTCCTGTTTATATGGACCGGGCAGAAGGATCCCGTTTCTATGATGTCGACGGAAATGAGTATATCGATTACTTAGGAGCCTATGGCCCGATTATCACAGGACATGCTCACCCGCATATCACAGAAGCCATAACCAAAGCTGCGCAGAACGGTGTGCTTTACGGAACACCGACCGTCCTCGAAAACCGCTTTGCGAAAATGCTGAAAGAAGCCATACCTTCGTTGGATAAAGTAAGGTTCGTCAATTCAGGCACAGAAGCAGTCATGACGACCATTCGAGTTGCCCGTGCTTATACCGGCAGAAACAAAATCATTAAATTCGCCGGGTGTTATCACGGCCATTCTGATTTGGTCCTCGTTGCTGCGGGCTCTGGTCCAGCGACCCTAGGGACACCAGATTCTGCAGGTGTACCTGCATCAATTGCACAGGATGTCATCACCGTACCTTTTAATGATATCGAGCCGTTTAAACAAGCGATTGAGAAATTCGGGGACGAAATTGCGGGTGTGCTTGTTGAACCAATTGTAGGGAACTTCGGAATCGTTGAACCTAAACCAGGTTTCCTCCAAGAAGTGAATAAACTGACTCACGATGCCGGAGCTTTAGTCATTTATGATGAAGTCATTACTGCTTTTCGTTTTACATACGGAAGCGCTCAGCAGCTCTTGGATATAGAGCCGGATATGACAGCTATGGGTAAAATCATCGGAGGCGGCCTTCCAATTGGCGCTTACGGCGGACGCGCAGACATTATGGAACAAGTCGCTCCATTAGGGCCTGCTTACCAGGCAGGGACGATGGCAGGAAATCCCGCTTCCATGTCTGCAGGCATCGCATGTCTTGAAGTGCTTCAAGAACAAGGAGTGTATGAAGAAATGGACCGGCTCGGAAGCCGTTTGGAAAAAGGCATTTTGGAACGTGCCGAAGAACACGGAATCCAAATTCAAATCAACCGCTTGAAAGGCGCACTGACCGTATATTTCACAGATGAAAAAGTCGAAAACTATGAACAGGCAGAAAATACGGATGGGGAACAATTTGCTCGCTTCTTCAAGCTGATGCTTGCTGAAGGGATTAATCTCGCCCCATCAAAATATGAAGCTTGGTTCCTGACCACGGCTCATACGGACGAAGATATCGATCAAACATTAACAGCCGTCGAGAAAACGTTCCGGACCATGGCCAATGATTAAATCCCCATCTCCCCTGGATCCCAGGGGAGATTTTTTTACTTCTTTTTTCTGAATATTTAGTTGATTATATAAAATGTTCATGCTATTATATATACATAATTCTGAATATTCCCACGAATTATGATCTTTGTTTCATTTCTTTCCCTTTTCATAGGTTCCAGCTTTGGCTGGTTCCCCTTTGGCTTATGCGGATGACGCATAAGCTTTTTCTTTTGTTCTCCTTCATATGAAATAATGTATAATGGGAGCATCCGGCTTTTCATTATGAAAGTCTCTTGTGAACAGTTTTTCGTTCATAAGATATTTTTACGGTTAAAGGATGATGTCTTCCATGAAATTAGGCGCACGTATGATGAAGACAGGATTAGCTGTAGGGATTGCCCTTTATATCGGTCATTTGATCGGTTTCATCTCTCCCCTACTCGCTGCGATCGCTGTCGTCTTTTCCATTCAACCTTCCATTTATCGATCTTATCAATCCATCATCGAGCAAGTACAAGGCAATACAATCGGTGCGTTGATTGCCATCGTTGCCGTCTTCACTCTCGGCAACGACCCGTTCATCGTAGGGTTTGCAATCATTCTTGTCATTGGATTGACAACGACATTAAAAATGAACGAAAACACGATTGCTCTAGCGGTTGTTGCTGTCATTGCCCTGATGGACTCGACGGATCAAACGTTTTTATATTTCGCAGGTTCCAGGTTCACTTCCATGCTGCTCGGAATTCTCGCGGCATTTATCGTCAATCTTGTTTTTCTTCCACCACGTTATGAAACAAGGCTATTCACGAAAATTGACCGTGCGACCAATGATATATTGCAATGGCTGAGAGTGACAACAAGAAATTTATCCGATGAACCAGCTCTAAAATATGAAATTACAAGAATACAGGATGATATGCGTTGGGTTGACCATACCTATCTTCTCTATTCAGAAGAAAGAACGTACTTTAAAGGGAGCCACTTTTCTAAAGGAAGAAAAATGGTCCTTTTCCGCCAGTTGATAACAACAACTAAAAAGTCTTTCGATGTGCTGAAAGCTTTTTACAGATTAGAACATAAAATTGAACAAATTCCAGAACAATTTCAAGATGCTGTGGTCCAAGAACTTGATAAACTGATCAACGCGCATGAGAAATTAATCCTGAGTCTTAAAGGCCGTATTAAGAACACGCATAAACAATCGTTAAGACGGATAGAAGAACCTGACATCCCTTTGCTCGTTGAACGACTGATGAGCGTTTACCAAGAAAGCAACAATCCTGATAAACTGGTCTTCCTTCCCCTTGCCTCGCAACTGATGGAGTATCATTATCAGTTGGAGCGACTCAAGAAGTTACTCAAAAGTTACCAGGCACATCATCAGGATGATTTTATCCAAACCTCAGAAAAATAAAACCAAAGCCGAGTATGTCAAACATACTCGGCTTCTTATATCTCCTGCAAAAAAAATAGCTCAAGGTATAAAACCTTGAGCTATAGGTTACGTCCCCATATATTCTTGTTTATGGTCATCCAGTTCCTGCACTTGGTACAGGTCATAATAATGCCCCTTCTTCTTCATTAACTCCTGATGAGAGCCGACCTCTACAATTTCACCATTCTCGATGTGAACAATCCGATCCGCATGAGTGATCGTAGAAAGTCTATGGGCTACGATAAATGTGGTCCGTTCAGAAGCTAAGCGTTCAAGAGCATTTTGAATAAGGTGCTCACTTTCCAAGTCCAGCGCAGAAGTCGCTTCATCTAAAACGAGAAGTGGAGGGTTTTTCAAGAATACCCGAGCTATTGCGACTCTTTGCTTTTGACCCCCAGATAATTTCACTCCTCTTTCACCGACTAATGTGTCATAACCATTCGGAAGCTCCATAATGAATTCGTGGGCATTAGCGGCTTTAGCAGCCTCGATCATCTGTTCATCGGTAGCATCCGGGTTTCCCATTCTTATATTCATGGCAATGGATTCACTAAAGAGAATATTATCCTGAAGCACCATCCCGATGTTATCCCTGAGAGATCTGGCCTCGAAGTCTCTAATATCTGTACCATCAATAGAGATTCGACCTGCAGTGACATCGTAGAATCGAGGGATCAAGCTAATCAGCGTCGACTTTCCGCCCCCACTCATGCCGACAAATGCGATGGTCTCTCCCTGCTTAATATCCAAATCTACGTTTTTAAGGACAAGCGGATCTTCTTCATCATATTTAAAGGAGACACCTTCTATTTTGACATCCCCTCTCACATGTTCCATTTTCTTTGCCCCCGGTTTATCCACAATATCGTATTTTTCATCCACGAATTCAAAAACACGATCCATAGAAGCGATGGATTGAGTAAGCACGGTCGCTGAATTGACGAGACGCCGAAGTGGATTATACACCCGATCCATATAGCCGACAAAAGCAACCATTGTACCGATAGTCAGGGAACCTGTGATCACTTGATACCCTGCAAAAGCAATAACTAATAAAGGAGCTAGATCTGTAATCGTATTGGTCACTGAATAGGTGTAGGCGTTCCAATTTGTATGAGTGATCGCTTTATCCAGGAAGTTCTTATTTTTCGCACCAAACTGTTCCTGTTCATGATCCTCAAGAGCAAAACTTCTCGTTACAGGAACCCCTTGAACCCGTTCGTGCAAATGCCCCTGTACTTCTGCGAGAGCCTGTGAACGATCACGGGTAAGCTTCCGTAATCGCGCATAAAAATACTTGACTGCAAATCCATAGAAAGGGAACAACGCAATGGATACCAGTGTCAGCCATGGATCCATCGTTAACATGATAATGATCGCAATCACAATCGTAATCATATCCAGCCATATGTTCATGAGACCTGTAATGACAAACGTTTTCGTCTGCTCCACATCATGAATAACTCGGGAGATAATTTCCCCTGTTTTCGTTCTAGAATAAAAGCGTAAACTCAAACGTTGGATATGATCGAAAAGCTTTTCCCTAATATCATATAAGATATGACTCCCAATCCATTGCGCCAAGTATTGCCTGATGTATTCGATAGGCGGGCGCAAGATGAGGAAGATGAGAAACGCTCCACCTAAAATGAGGAACAACTGATCCAATCGTTCGGCCTGCGTCATATCTTCAGCGTTGATAATATGATCAATGACATACTTAATAATTAGCGGCATTAACAAAGGGATAGAAAATTTAACGATTCCTATAAGTACAGTGAGGATAATTTTCCCTTTGTAAGGCTGCACAAATCGTAAATACCTTTTTATACTGTCCAAACCAACACCTTCTTTCTAAACCTTTCAAACAACAACGAAGCGCACTTTTTATAAGTGCGCAATCAGTCATTATCTATACGTTAAATACCTTTCATACCACTGATCGATGAATTCCGGAGAAAACGGTCCTTTCCGCTGACGAATCCACCTGATTAAAATATCGATGTTGTTATAAAGGATGCGATCCAGCACATGTGGATAGTTCATCCGTTTTTTATGAATTTCATATTCGTCTTCATCGAGTATTTTATAGGTCATATCAGGGAAAATTTTCACATCCAGGTCATAATCAATATATTTGATGGTCTCATCTTCGTAAACGAAGGGAGAACTAATATTGCAGTAATAATAGACTCCATCATTCCTTAACATACCGATAATGTTGAACCAATATTTAGAGTGGAAATAACAGATGGCCGGTTCTCTGGTGATCCATCTTCTGCCATCACTTTCTGTTACTTCCGTACGGTCATTGGCTCCGATGATCACATGTCTTGTCCCTTTCAATATCGTGGTACTATCCCAAACTCGGTGTAACTGCCCATTGTGCTTATAGCTCTGGATTTCGATCCGTTTACCTGCTTCTGGGCCGGGCATACAATCCCCCCTTCCCTTTCTATTCCATTTCACCTTCTACCTATTATAACGACAAATGAAGTGGATTGAAAACAATTGGACCAGAGACAGGAGTATTCAATCAACCCTCCCCCGCTCTATTCCAGAATACCTTCCAATTGTGGAATACTCAGTTTCGAGATTTTGGTTGAGTGGAAGGGGTCGGAAGCAACTCTCGAAACTACCTTCCAGCAATAGGAGTTTTATGATTGAGAGTCCTATATCAACGCGGTCTAAGCAGGACTTAAAACAGTTTTAGGCAAGGTACTATAAGAGTGATTTCGAGAACCTCATATGGCAAAGGGGCGGAGGGAAACGGTGAGACTCCTGTGGGAAGTGCGTGGTAGATGAGACCCCGAAGAGCGTTAGCTCGAGGAGGCTCATCACTCGCCCACGGAAAGCGAACCTTTTCCCGGAGCCCCTAAATCCACACAAACACCTCGAAATCGAGCCAATCCTGCCGAATGGTTGAATAACATGATAAAGGTATGTAAATAAAAGAAGCCGCCCACAAAAGGGGCGACTTCTTCAATCGGGGGATTGATACAGGCTAAAAGGCAGCCTGGCCAACCTACCAACCACTCAGGTTATTTTTTCTTAGCCTGAGATTTTTGGTTCTGCTGCTGTACGTGCTGAGGATCAGTTTGTTGAGCGAATTCAGCGCCGTATTGGGATTTCCCTTGTGCAGCTTGTTGGTTTTGTTGTTTCACGTGGTTAACGTCTGTACCAGCTGCTGTTTTGTTTTGTTTCGGTTGCTTAGCCATGTTTATCACCTCCGCAAAAATTATTGTGTACAGGAGGTGGTTGTTTCATTCCAAAAAATAAAAAATTTTTATAGAAAAAAAACCGCCCCAATCGGAGCGGCTTAAAATATTAATGAGATAATCTTTTCGTACCGATATAGCGTTGACTCCAGTAGTTACTGGACAATGAACTAATTTCAACACCATTTGTAGATCCAGTGTGGATGAAGCTGTTATTCCCTACATAAATCCCGGCATGGGATGCACCTGGCTTATAAGTTTCGAAAAACACAAGATCTCCAACCTGACGATTTGAGCCACTTACGGAATCCATTCTGCTATCTGCATAGATCGATGCAACCGTACGTGGGATACTTACACCTTCCTGAGCAAATACGTATTGAAGGAAACCACTGCAATCAAATCCTGCAGGAGAAGTACCCGCCCACTGATACGGAGTACCAATGTGCTTTTTAGCTTCTTGGATTAATCCATCTACAAATCCTGAGTTTGAAGAAGATGAATCCGTGGTAGAAGTATGACTAGAGCCCGATGAATCGGAAGAAGACCCAGAAGATGTAGGTTCTCCACTTACTTTCAACTTTTGACCTACATAGATGACATTTCCAGAAAGGCCATTAAGACTCTTCAAATTTGAAACAGAAGTTCCATGATTGTTCGCAATCAACCACAAGGAATCCCCACTTTGGACCGTGTAAGTACTTGTGGATTGTGAAGAACTGGAACTGTCACTTGAAGTACTTGTGTTACTGCTGGAGCTTGACGCACTCCCTGAAACCGAAAGCTCTTGACCAGGATGAATAACGTTACTAGACAAATTGTTAAGACTCTTCAGTTTTGAAACAGACATATCGTGACGATTAGCGATTAGCCATAAGGAATCTCCAGACTTTACAGTATATGTACTGTTAGAGCTTGAAGAAGACGATGAATTGGATTGAGATGAAGCTGATGAATCTTTTTCAACAATCAAAGATTGACCGACGTAGATCGTGTTTGAACTAAGATTATTCCAAGATTTGATTTCTGAAATAGACCCGTCATATTGATAACTCAATTTCCAAAGTGAATCCCCAGATTTCACTTTATGCAATTCATCAGCAAAAACAGAAGTTCCCCACAAAGATGCCCCAATCAAAGCTCCACTGACAGCCGTTACCAATTTCTTTTTATTCATTATATTCTTACTCTCCCCTATGTAATAATTGTTTAAATTGTTTGGTCAAATAACCTATGTCCTATTATTCACAAATGCCAACAATTTGTAAATACTCCAAAACTTCTACAAATACCTACATTTGACCAAGAACATTGTCATATAGGGCTGGAACCCCTTTCGTTACAATTACTTTACAGGTTTGTTACATAGTAGATTGGGGACTTTTATCATGTATGACCTCAATTTTTTGACATAAATTAAGATCGAAGGAGGGTCTGTCTATGTATGTAGGACGGGATTTATCTGCTTTATCTATGGAGCCGAAACAAAAGTGGCAGGAAAAAGAGCTTGGTTACTTTCATTATGCTCTTTCCCAATCTTCTCCGTATTTGAACTCAGAAGGAATTACCCTTTTGCGTGAAATTAATGAAGAAATTAAGCGCCGCGGGGGTTTGGAGCAGCAAGAAGCTACTTGGACCAGCGGCACTCATCCTGTTATCGATTAATATAAGGGTGGGCTTTCTGGTGGGACACTGGAAATGGAAAGTCTTCCATGTTTTCAGGTGCAATGAATGTTGCACGTTCATGGTCAAGTGTTCCTTCTTTCACAGTAACCTTGATGACTTCCATTTCCCATATCAGATGGGAAAATACATGCTTGATGCGTTTTACAGATTCCCCTACTTTAACCTTCAAACCATATTCACCATAAAACCAATTCTCGACCGCTTCCTGACCTACGTCTTCCAGAGGGACCATCGGATACTGCCACAAGGAAGCGAGCAGACCTGTGTCTGGTCTTTGCTCGATCAGGACCTCTCCCTTTTCATTTTGAACGAGAAGTAGCAAATATGGCGATTTCTTCTGTTTCTTTTTAGAAGCTTTCACTGGGAGCTCTGTTTCCACTCCTTCATCGAAAGCTCGACAGTGCTCTTGAACAGGGCACAGCATACAGGAAGGAGTTTTTGGTGTACAAACCAGGGCACCGAGTTCCATCAATCCCTGATTAAAAGAAGAAGGGTCCTCTTCAGATATCAATTCTTTTACAAGCTCTTCAAAAAGCTTCCTCGCACTTTGTTTGCTAATGTCATCCTCAACACGAAGAATTCTTGATAAGACCCTCATCACATTCCCATCAACCGCTGGGTCAGGTATATCATAGGCTATACTTAAGATAGCCCCTCGTGTATAGGGGCCAACGCCTTTGAGGCTGCCTAATTCTTCAGGATCAGCAGGAACGACTCCATCGTATTCCGATACAACCTCTCTCACAGCGTTTTGCAAATTTCGCGCACGGGAATAGTAACCTAAGCCCTCCCACGCTTTCAAGACTTCCTGTTCATCTGCCTGAGCTAAAGCATCAGGTGTAGGAAATTTATCCATAAAATGATTAAAATAGGGAATGACCGTATCAACACGTGTTTGTTGGAGCATAATTTCTGATACCCAGACACGGTAAGGATCTTGATTTTCCCGCCATGGGAGAATCCGCTGCTCTTCTTTAAACCAATGAATTAAATCCTTCCTATAGGATTTCTTGTCGAAGTTTTTTAAAATATTATTTACTCTTTCAGTTCTTTTCATCGTTCTTCACCCTTCGTGATAAACTACTGTTGGAACGTCCGACCTGCCAAAGGAGGTATGGAACTTGGATACAGGCACACATGTCGTCATGGGTGTTGCATTAGGAGGACTCGCTACACTTGATCCAGTTGTTAATGCAAACCCTGACCTTTTCAATGCAGTTCTCATCGGAACAATGATCGGATCCCAGGCGCCAGATTCAGACACGGTACTAAAATTACGGAACAATGCGGTCTACATCAGACACCACCGCGGCATCACACATTCCATTCCTGCTGTGATTCTCTGGGGGATCAGCATTCCCAGCATCATTTATTTATTCACCCCTGAGGTGAACTTTTTACACCTTTGGCTTTGGACTTTTCTTGCTGTCATCCTGCATGTATTCGTAGATGTATTTAATGCTTATGGGACTCAAGCGTATCGTCCTATTACAAAAAGATGGGTCGCTTATGGGTTCATCAATACCTTCGATCCCTATATTTTCACCTTGCACATTGCGGGCATTGTCGCATGGAATTTAGGCGCGGAACCCGGAATTTTATGGCTGATCCTATACTTTGTTATCGCCCTCTATTACTTGAAAAGGTACTTTGACAAAAGAGAACTTGTTCGTCTCATTCATGAAAACATCAAGGATGTCAAACAAATAGCGACTTCCCCCACAATGAAACAAAACGTATGGAGGATTGCCATTACTACGCCAACTCATTATTACGTGGGAAGGGCTGAAAACGGACATTTAACCATCCTTGATACGTTCACCAATAAACCGATTGATTATGATGATCCGGTCGTTCAAAAAGCATTGACTGATCATAACATCAAAGCGTTTTTATCATTCTCTCCCGTCTACAGGTATGAGATGAGCTACTATGATGAATATACAGAAGTCAGGTTCATTGACCTTCGATACCGCTCACGGGGACGTTACCCGTTTGTTGCATTAGCTCAAATAGATGATGAGCATGGAGACAAACTAAAAATCCTCAACTCCTATACGGGATGGGTATTTACAGAAGAAAAACTTCAGAATAAAGTAAGTCCGATGTGAAGGAATCATAGGCACAACGAAAACATAAAGAAGGAGTCTCTCATGATGAGAGGCTCCTTTTCAAATCCTGCCCTTTTTAATGAAGATACCCTTTTTTCTCAAGCATCTTTTTGTATTTTGGATTTGTAGCAACAAATTCATGAAGTTTCGGCCCATAGTGATGGATCCACTGCACAACAATCTGTTCAGTCACCTGTTTCCCCTGGTAATCATGACCAGCCTTTGCTCGTGTGGATTCAAAATCTTCCCATAAAAGTTCCACCCATGTCCTTGCTTCGCCTATCGTTAGCTCCGGATTCTTCTCATATAATTTTTCAGCTAAACGCTGGTAAATTTCATTCATGTGACCACTCCATATTTGGCAATGTTTACAGTGCCATTGTAACACATACAGGCTCTAAGAAGGTACATACTAATATTGTCTCTTCCATGAGACTTATGAGGAGGGTTACTGATGCGTAATAAGGCAAAGAATTTCCCTAATGTAAAAATGACGCACGCACCGGATGACCAAAGCGAATATCTCGCGAAGCGTCCAGACGGCACGATCAATAGCAAACCTCAGGAAAGAGCGGCTAGATCGAGACACCGTGATGTCAACGACGTAGGGAGGAATTACCATGGGTAAACGTAATTTCAAATCAAAGGCCACTGCTAACTATTCACACCGCAGCATCAAACATTTGAGCAGCCGTGTGAATGGGGAAACAGAACAAACGCAAGCAGACCAAATCACAGAAATCCAAATGCGCAAACGCAACTAATCTTAACCGGGCACGTAAAAGTGCCCGGCTTCTTTATTTTTCATCCACTTTGTTTCCTAACATAGAAATCGGCAAAGCTTCTTCCTCAACGCTTGCCTTCTCACCTTGTATCGTTTTCCTGGAACCCCAAGCGAACACGCCATTCATATATTCAATAAAAAACGTATGTTCCGGATCCCCATCAATTTCAAATGTTTCCCCAGCTTTAAAATCATCCGGGTTCATCATATATGATTTAGCCATAATGATTTTCCGTTCGTGAACAGCAAATTCGTTTACCATTCCTAATTGTTCCGCCTTTTGAGCTTTTTCCGTCAACTCGGCAATCTCAGAACGCAACTCTTCCTGTGTGTATTCACTATATCTTTTTTCCATATTGTAACCTCCTCTATTCAAGCTCTCTTTACATTCTAGCAGGGTTTGTTCACAATGAATATAAAGCAACACAGATAAGGAGAGATGAGGATGAAGAATGTTTGGATTACTGGAGCCGGAACAGGTTTGGGACGTGCTCTTGCCCTAACTTACGCAAAAAACAATTATAAGGTATTTCTCTCAGGAAGAACGGCGGAGCACCTCCAGATCACTCAAAACGACATTATCAAAGAAGGCGGCGAAGCAAAGGTTCTCATTTGTGATGTGACGGAGCCATCATCGATCAGCGAAGCGGTTAAACAGATCGATTCCTTACATGTGTTGATCAACAACGCTGGGCTTGGGCATTTCGGAGAACTTTCCTCCTATACCGAAGAAAATATAGACCAACTTCTCAACACAAACGTCAAAGGGACGATTCTGACTACTCAGCTTGCCGTTCCGATGTTAGAAACAACCGAAGGACGTGTTTTGAACATCATCTCAACCGCTGGTTTACGCGGGAAGAAGAACGAAAGCATATACTGTGCAAGTAAGTTTGCTGTACGCGGATTTACCGAGAGCCTGTACAAAGAATGGGAGGACTCCTCATTGACCGCGACCGCCGTGTATATGGGTGGGATGAACACCCCATTCTGGAGGGAAACGGACCATGTGGGAAATCCAGAAAGACTAAAAGGCCCAGAAGGTGTAGCTAAGCAAATCTTTGCAGAGGATGACGGTAGAAGCGAGATCTTCATTGATCGTTAATTCAATTGAGTATCGTGCGACTGTTTCGCGTACGGTACTCTTTTTATTGGTGCAGGTTCGTATGCTATTTAGCGCGACTCGCTCTCCTTTCGCGCGTTTAACCCTCTCTTTGGCGCGATCTCAATACGTAAATAAAAAAGGCTTGCCATTACGGCAAGCCCTTTTTTAATGCTTGAAGAGATTACTCTCCAAGACCTTCTTCTTTTGCTTTAGCTACTACAGCTTCTACAGCTTCCGCTTCGTCAGAACCTTCCGCTTTGAAAGTAACTTCTGCTCCGTTTGGAATTCCAAGGGACATTACACCCATGATGGACTTCATGTTAACAGATTTACCTTTGTACTCGATGTTTACATCGGATTGGTATTTTCCTGCTACTTGTACAAGTGCTGTCGCTGGACGTGCGTGTACACCGTCAGCTGCTGTAATTTTCATTGTTTGTTCTGCCATGTTTAACTCTCCTCTTTATTCAGTAATTTCAATGATGTCTGGATCATTGTGATTGACTTGACCTGATGCCTTAATTCTTACAGACTGACCTTCTTGAAGGTTCGTAAAGACAATTGGCGTTACGATGGATGGAGCATTTTCTTTCACATAATCCAGATCCACTTCCATCAATGCCTGACCTTGCTTCACTTCGTCTCCTTCAGAGATCTTCGCTGTAAATCCTTCCCCTTTCAATCCGACCGTATCAATTCCGATGTGGACCAGGATTTCCATGCCGTTCTCAGCTTCAAGGCCAATGGCATGTTTTGTAGGGAATACATTTAAGACTTTACCATTAATCGGTGAAACAATATTACCATCTTCCGGTTCAATTGCAAAGCCATCGCCCATCATCTTACCAGAGAATACTTGATCCGGCACTTCTGTGATTGGCATGATCTTTCCTTTGATTGGACTTACAAATTCCAGTTCACCTTCAGTGACGGGTGCTTCTGCAGCTTTTTCAGCGTTCTTCATTTCAGAAGCATCTTCTCTTGACCTTGGTGTTTTACCATCTATGATGTCTTGCATCTGGCCGCGCAAGGTATCAGAGACAGGTCCGAAGATGGCCTGGATGTTGTTCCCGACTTCCATTACTCCGGAAGCGCCAAGTTTTTTCAGTCGATTTTTGTTCACATCGTTTTTATCGTTAACGGAAACACGTAGTCGTGTGATACATGCGTCCAGGTGGTCGATGTTCTTTTGTCCACCCATCGCTTCAAGAATTTCAAATGGCAGATCGCCGACTTCGCCGTCTTCCTCTGCATCTTCAGCTTCATCTTCACGTCCAGGTGTCGCCAAGTTGAACTTGAGGATCGCCCAGCGGAACCCAAAGTAGTAAACCACAGAGAATACAAGACCAACGATGATGACCCACCACCAGTCGGTACGGTTTGGAAGAACACCGAACAGGATGAAGTCAATTAGACCACCAGAGAATGTCTGTCCGATTTTAACTCCAAGGATCTCCATAATCATGAAGGAGAAACCAGCAAATACCGCATGAATCGCGAACAATAGTGGTGCCACGAATAGGAATGAGAATTCGATTGGTTCTGTAATACCTGTCAAGAAAGAAGTCAAGGCTGCAGAAGCCATAATTCCTCCGACCACTTTTTTACGTTCAGGTTTTGCTGTGTGATAAATCGCAAGTGCAGCAGCTGGAAGACCGAACATCATGAATGGGAATTTACCAACCATAAATGTTCCGGCAGTGAATTCAACACCATCTCTCAACTGTTCGAAGAAGATCGTCTGATCACCACGGATTACCTCACCAGCAGCATTGGTGTAAGAACCAAATTCAAACCAGAATGGTGAATAGAAAATGTGGTGCAGGCCAAACGGAATCAAGGAACGCTCAATCAAACCGAAGAAGAAAGCGGAAATGGTTTGATTCCCTTCCAACATCAAGTGAGAAAGAGCATTCAATCCTGTTTGAGCAAATGGCCAAACCCATAGCATGATGATCCCTAAGAAAAGGGATGTAAAAGCAGTGATGATTGGCACGAAACGCTTCCCGGCAAAGAACCCGAGAAATTGCGGCAATTCGATATTAAAGAACCGGTTATAGAGAGAAGCGGCCAAAATACCGACAATAATACCACCAAACACCCCTGTTTGAAGCGTCGGTATACCGAGTACTTCGGCATAGGCAGGATCTGAGGTCATGTCTGCGTCAACATTTCCAAGTACCCCCATAACCACGTTCATAATCAAATAACCAATGATGGCAGCAAGACCTGCTACCCCGTCTCCTTTCGCTAATCCGATGGCAACACCGACAGCGAAGAGCAACGGTAAATTCGCAAAGACAATTCCCCCGGCTTCAGCCATTACTTGAAGCAATGTTTGAACCCAAGGTGTTCCGAAGAATGGCACTTTATCAACAAAGTTGTCTTGAGCAAAGCTTGTACCAAAAGCTAGAAGAATACCAGCCGCAGGCAAAAGTGCGACAGGAGTCATCAAGGCTTTACCGACTTTTTGCAGTGTGCCGAAAGCATTCTTGAACATTATGTTTTCCTCCTTTTTATTTTGTGAAGCAAGCCTCTGGCCCCATAAAATCCATTTGTCAGAAAAATAAAACGTTTTCAACAAAAAAGGAACGATAAGCGTCCATTGAGGACGCCGATTATGGATGATAGCTCATCCTGCTATTCAACAACAGGACAATAAAAAAGCATGAGCACAAGAGGTGAATGGGTTCCATAAGGATAGTCCTATCCCTATGATAACCACTTCACCTTCATGTACTCATGCCTGATCGTGTCAGTAACACGTACGTTTTAGGTTTTATGGGTTAAACGCTGAAGATGGATCGTCAGATAGATGGCTTCAGACTCATCGACAGGTTTATTCAGTTGCTTTTGCATCACTTTTATCAATTTCCAAGCTAAATTATAGCACACAGGATATTCTTCTTTCAACATGTTTGCTAAACGAATTTCATCCCCTACATGTTCATCTTGATACACACGATCGATGGCCCTGTGGAGGTGCTGGACAAGTCTGTGATAATCGACACTATTTTTGTCAATGGTTACGTCCATCGTATTTTCAACAAGTTGAACGAGATGCGTGATGAGCTGGTTATGACGATTGAGTTCTCTTAACGTCTTATCCGTGACCGCACTATGAATATGAAGAGCGATGAACCCTACCTCTCCCTCAGGAAACTGGATGCCCATTTTATCATAGATCATTGTCACGACTTCCATCGCAATTTGATATTCTTTCGGATAAAGGGATTCAATTTCAAGTAAGAACGGATTGGAGAACTGAAGGTCCTTTTTGGCTCGATTGATTGCGAATGCAAGGTGATCCGTGAGTGCTACGTGGATATGCTGATTGAGTTCCTGTCCCATGCGGGATTCAATATGAAAGAGGATATCACTCATGAAGTCAATTAATGTCTCGTCGATGTATGGCAACAAACTCATGTATTGTTCTTTTTCCTGTTCATTACTCAGCAAAAATGTCTTGTCGGCTTTTTCGGAAGAAATTTCGTCTCCCTTCTTCCGGTTGAAACCGATCCCCTTCCCAATCAACACCACTTCTTCATAAGTTGGATGGGAAGCAATGACCACATTATTGTTTAGCACTTTTTTTATCATTATCTGTTGTTCCATAATGGTCCCCCACTTATATAACACTAAAAGCGTTTTCAGTCTTCTCATTACTTCTATCCTATATTTGATTTGTTTTTTTTACAAGTGGGATACTAAGGAATAAACTTTCTCCTTTGTGTGAAAGCGATTACGTCGTGTACAATCATTTAGGTGCTGGGGACATCCCCACATGGAAGGAGATGAAACAGTGATCAAACTATTTGTCACAGACCTTGATGGAACACTTCTAGGTGTCGATCATTATATTAAAAACGAAGATATTGATGCATTAAATCGAATGATTGAAGATGGGACCCCTCTAGCCGTAGCATCCGGCCGTATGGATCATGAAATTATCGAGGTTCTTAAACGAGTAGGTGTGAACGGTCACCGTGTGAGTCAAAATGGTGCTTTCGTATTTAACGTTGAAGATACACAAATCCATGCCACAACATTTGATAAAGAACTGGCCCAGCGAATCATTCAGACCATTGATCAAGAACCGATGATCAAAACCGTTTCCACAGCAGATGAAACGTTTACTAACGAATCGAACGCGTTCATTGATATGATTTCAGAACAGATGTTCCATGAGATCATTGTAAATCCTGAATTGAATGACCAAGTCGGAAAAACAATCATTCCTTCAAAAATTACGCTACACGGTAAAGAAGAAGATGTGATGAAAGCTGACCAAAGAATCAAGGATGCTTTTGGAGAGGAAATCGACAGCTTCATCTCGCATGAGACCTGTGTCGATATGATGCCGAAATCAATTAATAAACAAAGCGGGCTTCGTCAACTCATAGATGGACTTGGCATTCATCCCGAAGAAATCGCTTGTGTTGGAGACTCTTTCAATGATTTGAGCATGTTTGAAATGACCCCTCACAGCTACGCCATGGCCACAGCCCATGATGAGGTGAAGAAAAAGGCAAATACGGTCGTGGATCATGTACATGAAGCGGTAGAAGACTTGGATAAAAAAGGACTGTTAAGTAAAAAAGAACAAGCGGCTGACGTTTAAGTCAGACAGCTTGTTCTTTTTTATCCCACTACATACTCATCAATGAAACGGTCAATAAGATCGAATGAGAAACCTTTTCGGTATAACCCGGATTTGATTTTCTGCTTCAACTCATAACCTTCAGATTTGGACTGAAATTTACGAAGCAGCTTTTCCCCTTGATAAACGACCGCTTCCCATTCTGAATCTTCATCCTCATCTTCAGGCAAATTCGCAAGCACTTCCTGAACCACGTCTCCCTGAAATCCTTTTTGCATCAGTGTCTGCTGTACGTTTTGAACTTGCTGACGGTAAGATTTCCGACCATCGTTCCTCAGTTTCTTTTCAGCAAATTTCATCGCTTTTTCAAATTGCTTATCAAAAGAATAATGAGTGATAGCTTCATCCGCTTTAACTGCGGACACCCCTTTATCCAATAATTCTTTTTTCAGTAGGAGCGGCCCCTTACTTGAAGTCATGATTCTTGTTCTCACAAGGGAATTTGCGAACTCCTGATCATCCAATAATCGTTCCTTGTTCAACCGTGAAATGATTTCTTCAATATGCTCAGGATCCGTCTCTTTGTCTTTTAAATAATCCCGGATCTCTTTTTCAGAACGCATGCGATAGCTTAAATAATTGATCGCAAGGGTATAGGATTTATGAAGCGTATCAGTCTGAATCAGCGCATTGATCAGGGCATCATCAAGTTCCATGTTTTTCTGGAGACGATACTTCACAAGAACATCTTCATCGACACTGAACCCATATTCTTCCCCATTCCCTTTATCCAGAAAGATATTGTAACGGCTCTTATGTTTTTTCTGCGTCGTAATTTTTGTAAGTTTTGCCATCCGCGTCACCTCTTTGACCATATTTTATCATGAGATTCGACTTGCGTATCGTCAAACGAAGCCAAATGGAGTAAACTATTGACAACCTCACACGGACAGGAGGAATGAACATGAAAATCGCAATCACAGGAGGTACTGGATTTGTTGGTACCCAATTGAAAGAGAAGCTCGTACAAGAAGGACATGACGTGTACATATTGACACGAAGTCCGAAAAAATACAAAGACACGGAGCAGGTGACTTATGTCGGTTGGTTGAAAGAGGAATTCCATCCGGAAAATGAACTCCCTGTTCTTGATGCCATTGTAAATTTAGCAGGAGAATCATTGAACAGTGGACGGTGGACAGAGGAAAGAAAACAGTCAATTTTAGAAAGTCGAATCAAATCGACCGAAGGCGTATTGGACTTGATCGATGCACTTCCGGAAAAACCGAATGTGCTCGTCAACGCGTCTGCGGTAGGATTTTACGGACAATCAAAAACCAAAACATTTACTGAAGAAACGACCGAACCCGGAAATGATTTTCTAGCAAATGTCGTAGAGGAATGGGAAGCACGCGCTTCTCAGGCAGCTGAAAAAGGAATCCGCACAGTCTATGTCCGCTTCGGCATTATTTTAGGAGAAGAAGGAGCGCTTCCTAAAATGACCCTTCCCTACAAGATGATGATCGGCGGGAACCTAGGGTCAGGAGAGCAATGGATGTCCTGGGTCCATATCGATGATGTCGTCGGGCTGGTTCATTTCGCAATTGAAAACCAAGAGATCCACGGCCCCTTAAATGGAACAGCCCCCAATCCGAAAAGAAACAAAGATTTCGGCCATACTCTAGGGGAAGTATTGAATCGACCCCATTGGATTCCTGCTCCCTCCTTTGCCCTGAAAGCTGCCCTAGGAGACATGAGTACACTTCTTCTGGATGGACAATGTGTCATCCCTAAAAAAGCGATGGCCTCTGGATACACCTTTCATTATCCAGAATTACAACCGGCCCTCTCCTCCATTCTAAATAAATAAACGTGCAATGAGCAAAGCTAAGCTTTGCTCATTTATGTTATCCAAAAGGCTTTTTTAAAGTATAATAATTGTATATTGAAGGGAAAGGCTGTATGTCTATGAACACTGTTATAAAAAATGTCAAAATCCATCCCATCACATCTCCTTCTATAAAAAATGGATATGTCTATGTAATCGACGGAAAAATACACGATTACGGGGAGACGATCGAGTTACCGGAGCAAGCTGAATTTATCGATGGCAAAGGGTTGGATTTATACCCAGGATTCGTTGATGTCCACACCCACCTCGGCCTTTATGATGAAGGAACGGGCTGGGCTGGGAGTGATGCAAACGAAACCATTGAGGCCGTGACCCCACACTTGAGAGCAATCGACGGGGCCCACCCTCTTGATCCGGCCTTTTTTAACGCGAGGAAAGCTGGAGTGACCACGGCTCATATCATGCCTGGGAGTGCGAATATGATTGGCGGAACGACCTCTGTTATTAAAACTGTAGGACATACGATCAACCATATGATCCTCAGACAAACCGCAGGCCTAAAACTCGCTTTAGGAGAAAACCCGAAACGAATACACTCTCAGTCTAAAAATGCTTCCATCACCCGACTGGGAATCATGGGAACCTTAAGGGAAACGTTTTATGCTGCTATGAAAGATCCCGATCCTGGCCTTCGTGTCAAACCGATTCTACAGGCATTGAACAAAGATATCCCTGTAAGAATTCATGCCCATCGAGCAGACGATATCATCACAGCCTTACGCTTTGCAGACGAATTTGATCTTGACTTGCGCATCGAGCATTGTACGGAAGGGCATTTGATTGCTGATCAACTGGCAGGAAGAGAATTACAAGTCTCTGTCGGGCCGACTTTTACAAGGGCGTCTAAAATTGAACTAAGAAATAAAACGTGGCAGACCTATAAAATTCTGCATGACCACGGCATCCGTGTCTCCATTACGACAGACCACCCTTACACACCTATACAATACTTGAACATATGCGCAGCGCTCGCAGCTAGAGAAGGGCTAGACGTCGAGGACGCTCTTCGAGGCATAACGATCATCCCGGCTAAGAACCTCGGTGTCGATCACAGAGTTGGCTCGATTGAGAAAGGGAAAGACGCCGATCTTGTATTATGGAGTGGACATCCATTCGAGTATCTTTCTAAGCCTATTTGGACGATGATTGACGGAAAGATGGTATATTTCCAAGAATAGTGAAGCACTCTAACACCGGAAGGATTTTCCGGTGTTTTTCTATGTTCTCAAAAAACATATTGAGCATAGCAAAAGGTTTGAAAGTTGTACAAAGGGTGTATATGATGAATATACAAAACTTGTACAAGAGTTTCATAACGCGTTGCGAAGTACCCTATTGTAGAAATTGCCGTTCCATGAACCGGCAATGGATATAAAAAATTTAAGGAGTGGGAACATGAAAAAATTATTTGCTTCATTAGCTGCTGTTGTTTTGATTTTGGGAATCTTCGCACCTTCTGTGTTGGCTGACAGCCATGACCAGAACGCTATGGTCCGCGTTCTACACGCATCACCTGATGCCCCTGCCGTTGACGTCTATTTGAATGATGAAGCTGTTGTTGAAGGTGCAGAATTCAAAGCAGCTACAGATTACTTGGAAGTGCCGGCCGGTGAACATACAGTAGAAATTTACGCAGCTGGAACAAAAGGTGAACAAGATCCTGTCATTTCTACCACTGTAAATGTAGAAGCAGGTATGGCTTATACAGCTGCAGCGATTGATAACTTAGAAAATATTCAATTGAAGGCCATCCAAGATTCTATGGAAGCAACCGAAGGTAAGGCTAAAGTCCGTGTCGGTCACTTCATTCCTGGTGCACCAGCCGTTGATGTAGGTCCAATTGGTGGAGATGCTCTATTCTCAGGTGCAGAATTCCCAATGGTCACCGATTATATGGAAGTGGACCCAGGTTCCTACGACCTTGAAGTACGTACAACAGATGGTACACAATTGATTGATCTTTCAGGTACAAACCTTGAAGCAGGAAAAGTTTACAGTGCGTTCGCTGTTGGAACAGCAGATAATCCAGAAGTATTGCTTCTCCAAGACTCTGCTGCTATGCCGACAATGATGCCTGCCACTGGTTTTGGTGGAACAGCTGATTCTTCATCAAATGCTTGGATGTATGCTGCTCTTCTAGGTGTACTAGCCATGGGTGCTGGCTTTATGCTAACTCGTAAACGCTCAGAAGCGTAAGTATGGTAAGGAAAATTTCCCCTTTAGCCCTGGGTCTCCTCGTATTTTTCATCAGTTTCCAAATGCTGAATGAAGAACCTGCAGAGGAACCCAGGGTTCTTTCTACATCTGAAACTACCCGCACCCAAGGTGTAGAAGTTAAAAAGGAATCTTTAGTCAGCGATCAATTAGAAAAAGCCCCAATTGAACAAAATTACGCGCCTGCTGTTAAAGCTTCTTCCGAACAGTCTGGCATCACACCTGACAGGATTCAAATTCCCTCCATTCATGTGGATGCTTCAATTAAGGCTCTTGGTTATACACCGGAGGGCGGTATGGCCGTTCCAAAAACCTTAGTCGATGTCGGGTGGTTTGAACCAGGAACGATGCCTGGGAATCAAGGAAATGCGGTCATTGCAGGACACGTGGATGGCAATAGCAGGCCAGCTGTTTTTTATGACCTTAAAGATTTGAATCCGGGGGATGAAATTCATGTTTATGGTGATCACATGAAGCTGACATTTGAAATAATCAGAATGGAATCCTACCCTTACGAAGATGCCCCCATCAGGGAAATCTTCGGTCCCACAAATTCACACAATTTAAATCTCATCACTTGTACTGGAGCGTATGATAAAGAGGCCTCCACTTATTCAGAGAGATTAGCTGTATTTTCCGTATTAAAGGATCGGCAAAAACTATAAAAAATTGTAAAAAAATCCACGTCCATTTTACAAAGTTTTTATTCACTTTTTCTTCGGAGTGGATTATTATAAGTTTAGATGATATTTTATAAGCTTTTGGTGTAGGGAAGGCAAATGGTGCGCCACCAGTCATAGCACTGGTTCTAGTGGGTTCGATTCCCACCCCGAATTTTTGTGAGCAATTGATAAAAATTCGAGGGTGGTCCGAACTGGCCAGTGAACGCCTATTTCCTATGCGTTTGGACCACCCTCCTCATTCAAGGAGGGATTTTTTATGCTAAAAAAGCGTGACTTACATGACGCCCCGGTTTTATTTGAGTTGATGAGCCACCCTGAAGTGTTTCCTTATGTCCGTCACAAAGCATCTTCCAGTGACGAGTTTTACTTTTTGACCAAACAAACCATAGAAGCTGAAGATCGGGGGGAATTGGTTTCACGTACCATCCTTGATGAGTGGGGGCAGCCCATCGGAACCATCAACCTTTTCGACATACAGGAAAACAAAGGCTTTTTAGCTACATGGATCGGTCAGCCTTATTTCGGAAAAGGATACAATCAGGTGGCCAAAGAAGCGTTTTTCGAGGAATTGTTTTTCCAATTGAATATTGAAGCTATTTTTATGAAAATCCGACGTACAAACGTCCGTTCAATGAAAGCGGCTCTTAAAATTCCTTATGTATCCATCGGCAACGACGCTTATCCAGAAGTATATTCTTGGATTAACCGCACAGATGATGTCTATGACCTGTATGTCATTACTAAAGATCAATATTTGTTTCATTACTACGGAGAACAAAACGAAGAAGAAATGTTGGAAGCATAAGCAGCACTTATGCTTCTTTTTTTTGCCTGTTATTTAATTATTCACAGGGTTGTGCACAGTGTGGATAAGTGATTCGAATGACTGACACAAGTCTTGCTCTTACTGAATTCTATGTGGATGGAATTATCACAACCAATTGTTAATTAAGTGGATAACCTCCTAAAGATCTCGTCAGAACACCATTCAATATGTGGATAAAGTATAGGAAGGCAAAGGAGGCACTTTTTTCTCCAATTCTTCCTTAAGGATCCCCTTTAGAGGGACTGAAATCTCAGGAGTTCCATGAACGCCAGCAGCGACTTCAAATTTATTGAACACGAGCACAAGGCGTTCATCCTTCACGTAAAAAGCGGTATTATCTCTAACACCAGCAAAAGGCTCCTGCAAATACATTTCCGGGTCAGCCTCTAATGCTTTCTTCACTTCTTTATTTAATCGATCAATAAACACGAGGTCTTTCAACTTCTTTACTGATCCCCCTTGGTCATCTTGAAAATTGATGGAGGTGACGGTTGAATTGTAGCGGTTTCCCCGGGATATGTGGGAGGTCATCACTACAGAGTAAAAGGTCTTTTCTTTAAATACCGATGTTTCTTCGTAATAAAGATAAGGGACACCCATCATTTCTCCGGCCCCTCTCTTTACGTCTCTTAGTGTATCTTCAAGTTTCTGAACGATTTGAAAATTTACAGTATCTTGAAGATCTTTACTTTCCAAGTGCTCAAACTTTGGATAATCAACATGGACTTCCCAATCTTCCGTCACTTTATCCTTATGGACGATTTTATATTCATTTTCAGCGGCAACCGACTGCCCTGCAATGAAAAGTGTTCCAATAATGAAAAGAACGATTGAAATGCGCTTCAAAGAGCATCCCTCCTGTACCTTATAGTTTGACCTAAATCATAAAAACTAAAGGGAAGTTTTAAATATTATTGGGATTGCCACATGCTGATGCGTTTAAAGAAAATCAGATGTAGCCACAAAAAAAGAGACGGGTGTAAATACCCGTCTCTTTTCCAAATATTTAATCAAGGAAGCTCGTGTCCACCAAACCAGTCAAGTCCGGCTTCTCTTTCAAAAACTCAAGATCATAGGAAGAATCGGCGAACTTCTGAAGGTTTTCTTCATTTACGTCATACGTGAAATCGATCCGTTCCCAAGCGCGGTCGATGACTTCCTTTGAAAGTTCTTGATCCGTGATGTCTTTGATTTTATCAATAGCAATCTGTTTTGCTTCCTCAGGGTTTTCATTAATAAAGTCTGTCGCTTTCTTATGAGCTTCTACAATGCTTTCCACCATATCAGGATTTTCATCCACAAGTTTTTGAGAGGTAACGAACACGGCTGCCGGCAAGGTCTCACCAAAAGCAACATCTGGAGTGTCGACAAGTACTTTACCGCTTCCTTGTTCCTCTATAGAAGATGCCCAAGGTTCAGGAACTGTCGCAACGTCCACATTTTTTGTTTCAAACAAGCTTGCATAGGTGGCCGGTTTACCTGTGACGTGCTTCATTTCGCCATCAATACGGTCTGACGTTATACCGAATTCCTCTTTCATCATCGTTTCAAATTGTACATCGTGTGTGCACCCTACCCTAGGAGAAACAAACGTCTTTCCTGCCAGGTCTTCTGGAGAGTTAATACCTGCTCCTTCTCTAGCCATGATGACTGTACCACCCGTTGATCCTGCGGCAACAACATTAATTTCCGCTCCACTTGTAAAGTGGTTCATTGCTGGACCGGGTCCTACAAGTCCTCCTTGGATGTCACCTGTCTCGATGGCTGTCATAAACGAAGAGCCATCCGGGAAGTATTGGTAGTTCACTTTTGTTCCGTCCGGCAATGTTTCAGAATACATATCTTTCGTTTCTGCCACCATACCCGCTACGTGATTGATGTTTGGAAAGTAACCAATGGTAATTTCTTCTGTACTGCCACTATCATCAGAGTTCGCGCCTGCATCACTACCGCAAGCAGCGAGCACCAAACTCATAACAGTAAGAGCAACAATGGTTAACCACTTTTTCATATTCTCCTCATCTCCTATCTATGATTTCAATAATCCCCAGCGTTTCCTTACATTTCTTTCTAATTTAGAAAAGACAACTTGATCGACTACAGCACCAATAACACCAATGATAATAATGATCGCAATTACTTGATCCATACGTGCATAATCCTGAGCGTACCTTAAAGAGTAACCCAGTCCAGGACCATTGCTTAACAACTCCCCAGCCATAAGGGCTCTCCAGCTGAAAGCCCAGGCGAGCCTGAGACCTGTCATAAAATACGGGATACTCGATGGAACTTCCACTCTAAAAAAAAGAGGAATGCCATTGGTCCCCATCGTCCGCGCAGCACGGACCAAATGTGGTGGAACACTATAAATAGCTGTCCGTACATTTAAAGCCATGACGAACGTACCTCCAAGTACCACTACAAATACGACAGCAAATTCAGAAAAACCGAAAAGCATAATAGCAAGCGGCACCCACACAATGCTCGGAATACTCTGTAAGGCAATCAGGTACATCCCTGCTGTTTCATCTGCCTGTTTCGACTTCCCAAGCAGAACCCCAATGACGGTCCCGAACAATATGGCAAGGGACAATCCCATAAATAAATGACGAAAACTCGCTCCCAATGCTTTAATGAAATCACCATCAGCAAACCCTTCATACAAAGCGACGCCCACTTTGATTGGTGATGGGAACACGATATCCTCAAAGACACCAAGGGAATAAACCAATTGCCATAAACCTAAAACGACAACTAAAAAACCAATCCTCTTAATAGCTAGCTTCATGATGAAGTTCTTCCTTCAATACTTTATTGATTTCACCTTCCAAGAGATCCATGACCTTCCGCTCAAGATCGATGACCCTTTCATCGTCCCTCTTCCTAGGCCGAGGAAGGTCGACGGCAAAGTCAGCGATGATACGCCCTGGTCGTGTTCCCATAACGACGACCCGATCAGATAATTTAATTGCTTCCTGAATGCTGTGAGTAACAAACAAAATCGTCTTTTGTGTCTCCTGCCAAATCTTCATCAGTTCTTCATGAAGAATATGTCTCGTCTGTTCATCGAGAGCACCAAACGGTTCATCCATAAGTAACACTTTAGGATCCATGGCAAGCGCTCTTGCAATCGCTACCCGCTGCTGCATGCCTCCAGAAAGCTCGTGGGTATAATTCTCTTTAAATCTGCTGAGGTGAACCATTTGTAAGAAACGATCCACTCTCTCCTCCGCCTCTTTCTTTGACCTGTGCCCCTTTAACGGAAAAAGAACATTTTCCTTTACATTCAGCCATGGAAAAAGCGACGGTTGTTGAAAGACCATCCCCCGGTCGGGTCCAGCTTTCTTGATTTCTTCTCCCTCCAACCGGATTGCGCCGGATGTGACATCTTCCAGGCCTGCCACCATGGAAAGGAGCGTTGATTTCCCACATCCGGACGGCCCTAGGAGTGAGACAAATTGATTTTCTTCAATATTCAAATCGATTCCAGAGAAGACTTCAAAACCGTCTCCCCCTTTACCATTGAAGGTCTTCCCCACTTGATCTATGGATAAAAACAATACGTCACACCCTTATGATTATAATTCCTATAGAAATAGTATGCTTTAATTATATGTTTAAGATTATACAGATGTTCGGAATTGTGTGTCAACGATTAAATAGGAATCTTTTCTAATCGCTCCGTCCTGTGTGTTAGGATGAAAAGGAAAGGTGGGATATTCATGGATCAACTAATGTTTATTCAGACCGGAATGGGGACAGATGTCCACGGTCAAAATGTTACAAAAGCGGCAGTACGTGCAATCAAAAATGCCATCCATACAAACTCCATGCCAGGGATCCGCTCTGTATTACCAGAACAATCACTGGATAATATGAAGATTAATGTCAAGCTTGCCCTTCCATGCGACTTCGACCAACTCGATCATGAAGAAGTGAAAAAAGCCATCCCCTACGGTGAGGTGAACATTGAAGTGATCGAAGGCGGGATGTTGACAACAAGCGGTATTGTCCTAGAAGAAAAAGAGGATAAGAATGATTTAATGTACATTGTGAACGCAGCTATTGAAGTTGGATATTGATAAAAAAAACCTGAGAGTTTTCATTCACTCTCAGGTCTTTTACATCAGTACGAATCTTCCGCCTCGTCCTGACTATCCATATATTTATCGTAATGTTCATTGCGTTGAAAACTGACTCCATCAGGACCTGTATATCCATTCATATCTGTAGAAACAAACGGTTCGAACTCCTCTACATAGCCTACGCCATCCTGATTGTCCATCAAGGATGAATCATCATATGTCATACTACTCTGATTGAAGGAGGCCACCTGTTCATACGCATTTTGTTCATTGTATTCAGGATCATCATGGTTCCGTCCGTAATTCGCTTCTAATTCTGAAAGGACATCTTCTTCTACAGGGCGATCCATAGAAACATCTTGGTTGGAGGAAGCCGACGCAATCGTTCGTGCAGTTGGAATAGCTTCCAAGCGTTCTTTAGGAATCTGCTCCCCTGTCTCCTCACAAATCCCATATGTTCCTTTGGCCATTTGTATAAGAGAATATTGAATGTCAGACAATTCTTCTTTTAAATGTCCAAGCAAAGCAATATCTTTTTCTCTTTCGTACAATTCGGTGCCTGAATCCGCCGGATGGTTGTCATATTGTGACAATTCCCCTGAAGCCATATCACTTGCAAAACCACGTTCCAACCCAAAATGGTCATGGTCCATTAAGCGCTGCTCGATCTCCCTTTTTCGCTCTTCCAGTTGTTTTTTATAATGTGTATAATCCATATTCTTTTCCACTCCTGATTGAATTTCCTTTTTAGTGTGGCTCAGGCGTGAATGACCTATGCAAAAGGCACAAATATTAAGCTAAATGGCAGGTTTCTTGAAGACTCAGTTTCGATACTTTTATTGAGTGGATGGGGGCTACGGGGAATAGCTCGCTTTCCGCGGGAGCGCGGTGAGTCTCCTCGGACTGCGTCCTGTGGGGTCTCACCCTGCACTTTTTCCCGCAGGAGTCTCGCCATTCCCCTCCCCCCCTTTGCTATATCTGTATCTCGAAACCATTTCCAGAATAAACAGTTATTCCGTTTGATTGGAGTATAAGATTAAAACTCCCATGCCTAGGTACTTGAACTCTAAAAGCTTAATACAGAGCGTTTTATGCTTTTAACAATCGGGATAGCGGAAGCAAATCCAGCTTGGTTAAGGGGTTCGTTTCTAACATACATCGAATGGGGTGGTTGGGAAGCTGCCAGACTCCCGTGGGAGAAGGAGATAGGCGAGATCCCGCAGGACGCAGTCCGAGGTAGCTCGGCGCTTTCCCACAGGAAAGTGTTCAAATGTGGAGTCACCCTGGTAGACACGACTGGCATAAGCAGAAAAGCAACGGAATGTGATCTTTCATTCCTTTGCTTTTCTGCTTATGACGCGAGTGTTTGGGCGATGGAGTTGTCCGAGTAGCTTCCCAGCACCCCTAACGCTCAACCTAGGTAATGAACCCCGAAAAACACCTCGAAACTGAGTCTTCCACAATTGGGAGATTTTGTGGAAGAAAAAAGGAACACTGGTGGAGTGCTCCTTTCTGGGGATTATTTTCTTAAAGCCTGGAGGAAGTCTTCTTTAAGATCTTCGATATCTTCAAGTCCAATGGATACGCGGACAAGTCCATCTGTAATGCCGAGTTCCGCACGCCGTGTTTTTGGAATAGAAGCGTGAGTCATCATCGCAGGAACTGAGATAAGGCTTTCGACGGCTCCGAGGCTTTCTGCCAAAGTGAAATATTTTACGTTGCGGAGAACTTGATCCGCTTTCTCTCCACTGCCGACGTCAAAGCTGATCATACCTCCATTACCACGCGCTTGTTTTTGATGCACGTCACTTCCTCTATGATTGTCGAGACCGGGGTAATAAATATCTGTCACTTCCGGGAGGTCTTGGAGAAACTCTACGAATTGTCGTGTGTTCTCCTCAATTTCTTCCATGCGAATCCCGAGTGTCTTGATTCCTCTCATAAGAAGCCATGAATCCTGGGGTCCTAAGACACCACCCGTAGAGTTCAACACAAAGTGGACATCTTCAGCCAACTGCTCACTGTTCACAACGACGAGACCAGCTACGACATCACTATGTCCTCCTAAATATTTGGTTGCACTATGCAGGACGATATCAGCACCAAGTTCAATCGGATTCTGCCAATATGGCGTGCTGAAGGTATTATCAACGATAAACCTCAAGTCTTTTTCCTTAGCCAAAGCAGACACCTTTTCTAAGTCTGTCACTTTAAGCAATGGATTTGTTGGGGTTTCGACGTATATAGCTCTTGTGCGATCTGTAATCGCTGACTGGATATTATCCAGGTCACTAGTATCAACAAAACTTGCTTCTAGTCCAAACCGGTTGATGATCTTAGATACAAGACGGTACGTTCCCCCGTACACATCATCGGTGAAAATCACATGATCTCCATGATTAAAAGTCATAAGAACAGCTGTAATGGCTGCCATACCTGATCCGAAAGCGAAACCTCTATGGCCACCTTCTAAGTCCTTGATCAATTCTTCTACTGCAAAACGTGTGGGGTTTCCGGTACGCGAGTATTCATACCCACGGTGCTGACCGACTCCATCTTGTTTGTAAGTACTCACCTGATAAATGGGTACACTGACAGCTCCTGTCTTTTCATCACCCGTGATCCCCCCGTGGATCAGCTGTGTTTTTTTCCTCATGTCATCACTCCTCATATATGCCTTGACTTAAATATCGCTCGCTACTGTCAGGAAAGATGGTTACGATTTTTGCCCCTGGCTTTGCTTTTTCAGCTTCTCTCCACGCAGCTTCAAAGGCTGCTCCTGATGAACTGGCTACGAGCAATCCCTCATTTAAAGCCAGTTCTTTTACACGGCGGAAAGCCATCTCATCTGAAATGGTATGAATCGCATCAAAATAATCAGGATTCATGTAAAAAGGGAGAAACTCCATCCCTATTCCCTCTGTAAGATGCGGGCCAGGGTCTCCTCCGTTTAAAATGGAGCCCTCCGGTTCAACAATCACGGTTTTGACATTCTCCATTCGCTCTTTTAGATAACGGGAAGTTCCCATAAATGTCCCACCTGTACCTGCACCAGCGACGAAAATATCAACTTCTCCATTCATATCGTGAAAGATCTCCGGGCCAAGGGTTTCATAATAAGCATCTGGATTCGCTTGATTATGAAACTGCTGCGGACTGAAGGAACCGGGAATTTCCTTAGCCAATAAATTCGCTTTCTCTATGGCCCCCTTCATTCCTTTCTCAGTAGGAGTGTTTACGACTTGAGCTCCTAAAGCTCTCATCAAGGTTTGTTTTTCCTGACTGAACTTCTCTGGTGTCACAAAAATGACGGTGATTCCTTTTCCGATCGCAGCAAGTGCGAGGCCAATGCCTGTATTTCCCGCCGTGGGTTCAATAATAGTTCCGCCCGGCTTTAACAATCCACGTTCTACCGCATCCTCAATCAGTTTTAAACCCAGACGGTCTTTGATGCTACCGCCTGGGTTCATGAATTCAAGCTTAGCGAAGATTCTAGCTTGATTCGGGATTTCGGAATGAGTGAGTTCGATCATCGGTGTATGACCAATCAATGATTGTATATTCTTCACGTAACCCATCGCATTCTCAACTCCCGTTATTTATTGAAAAATTTCCGTCCATTCGTCACGTTTTTCAAGTAATTCTTTTGCCAGTTTCTGAGCTCCTTCCAAGCTGTGGCTCGCAGCAAATCCGCACTGAACTTCGTTGCATGCAGGAACTTCGTCTGCTTCCAAAACATCTTGAAGAGTCCTCTCGATCACATTTAGCACGTTGTCATAGCTGTCGTCATTGAGGATGGCAATATAGAAACCTGTCTGGCAGCCCATCGGTCCAATGTCGACAATGCGGTCATGGTGATTCCGGCTGTTTTCCGCCATCAAATGCTCCAGAGAATGAAGGGCTGGCATTTCCATATGTTCCTGGTTCGGCTGCTTGATACGAAGGTCGTATTTGTAGATTTTATCTCCCTTTTCTCCTTCAGTTACTCCTACTAGTCGTACGTACGGGGCGCTCACTTTCGTGTGGTCAAGGTTAAAGCTTTCAACGTTCATTTTTGGCATGTGATCATTCTCCTTTTTTTGCCTGAATGAGCCAGGCGTATTTGTTCAGCTGTTCAAAAGTTACCTCGAAACCGTTAAGGACAAACATCTCTCTTAGTTCTTCTAGAAATGGGTAGTATTCTTCCTGCAAATCCTGCGCTAAATTTAAAAATCCTTGTCTCTCCGCGCTTTTGATCAACTGTTGCTTATGTTCCTTGTCTTTAAAGATCGTGTCTATAAAAACTACTTTCCCATCATCTTCGAGACGATCTCGGAAGCTCTGGATAGCTTCAACTTTCTCGTTACTCGTCAGGTGATGAAAAGCAAACGAACTGATGATGGATCGGATCGGTGTAAGAAGTTTCGGGTACTCGAGAAAATTCCCATCATAAATAGCAGCTTCGGGACATTTCACTTTAGCAATTCTCCTCATTTCAGAGGAAGGTTCAATGCCCAGAACGACCTTATTTTGGTCGATGACCTTTCTCGTTAAATTCGCTGTCCCTACTCCGAATTCCATAACCGGGGAAACGGAAAGCTTGGCTAAACGCCCCAACATTTCATCGTACCCTTCAAACACTTCACGATATTCCGGATCCTTACCTGCTACTGTATCGTCATATGAACTCGCCCATTGGTTGAATAGGTCGACGAATTCCATCCCCATAAAGTTCATCTCTCCTCATTATTTATAATTCCAATGCGTTAACTCGGAATTATGTTTATAATGTATCATATTTCAAAACTCTCCTCAATGTTATTGTTTTTTTTTGCAGTAATTTTCTAAATAAACCCACAAAAAACCAGAGTCTAGAGGGGACTCTGGTTTTCGGCTTATCTTCTTCGTTTTTTGTAGCGGGATGGTTTCTCTTCTTCTTTTTCTCTTTTTCCCGGAGAAAGCTTGTCCAAAGATCGTCTTTCTAACTTTTGTTTGATATGCTGTTCAATTTGTTTAAGAGCGGGCTTATCTTTAGGTGCGGCAAAAGTAATCGCCAACCCCTTGCCTCCCGCTCTCCCTGTTCTGCCGATTCGGTGGATATAGCTTTCAGGGTCTTGTGGAATGTCATAGTTGAACACGTGGGTGATACCTTCCACATCTAGCCCTCTCGCAGCTACGTCTGTAGCTACAAGGTACTGAATTTTAGCATCACGGAAACGTTGCATGACCTTTTCTCTTTTGGCTTGAGATAGGTCACCATGCAGCTCATCGGATTCATATCCTTTGGCAATCAGTGCATCATTCAGCTTTTTCGCACGACGCTTGGTTCTACAGAAAATGACTGCAAGGAATGGTCTGTGTTCACTCATAATTTGAATAAGAGCGTCTTGTTTTGCTCGATCGGTCGTTTCGTATAACAGTTGTTTGATGTTAGAGACCGTCACTTTTTCCTCTTTTACTTCAATCCGCTTTGGGTTATCCGTAATTTTTTTTGCTAAAGAATGGACTTGTGATGTGATTGTTGCTGAAAACAACATCGTTTGCCTTTCTGTCCCACACTGCCTAATTATATCCTGTACATCAGGCAGAAATCCCGCTTCCAACATTTGATCGGCTTCATCAATGACCAGTTGATGAATGTGGTTCAATTCAACAGTTTCTCGTCTTAAATGATCCAATAAACGTCCTGGTGTAGCAATAACTACATGGGCTTTTCCATTCAATTTGTTCGCTTGTTTAGCTACGTCCTGACCACCGTACACAGCTAAAACATGGGTGTCCTCATGTTTTAGCTTGTTCACTTCATGAGTAATCTGCAAAGCCAATTCCCTCGTCGGGGTGACAATCACTGCTTGAACAGCCTCCAAGGATGGATCTACTTTTTCTAAAATAGGTAAAACGAAGGCGAACGTTTTTCCAGTTCCCGTCTGAGCTTGGGCAATGATATCTTTTCCATCCATAAGAGGTGGAATTGCCTGTTCCTGTACAGGTGTCGGTGACGTAACCCCCTGCCGCTGCAGCTTTTCAGTCAACTCTCTTGATATTCCTAATTTCTCAAATGTCTTCATATATTTTTCACTACTTTCTATAAAATTAAATCCGTCATTTATTCCATAAAAGCTCCCGGTTGTGGAAGACTCAGTTTCGGTAAGCTTTCGGGATTCGTTTGCCTTAATGGAGTTAGGGGTGGCTGGGAAGCTACTCGCTTTCCTGTGGGGGAGCGCCGAGCTTCCCAACAACCCCATTCAATGTATGTGAGAAACAAACCCCTTTACCAAGTTGGGTTGTCTTCCGCTATCCCGATTGTTAAAAGCATAAAACGCTCTGTATAAAGCTTTCATGATTCTAATACCTGAGCATAGGAGTTTTATCCTTATACTCCCATCAAACTAAATAGCTAATTTTTCGGGAGTGGTTTCGAGACACTGATATGGAAAAGGGGCGGAGGGGAATGGCGAGACTCCTGCGGGAAAAAAGTGCATGGTGAGACCCCACAGGACGCATTCCGAGGAGGCTCACCGCGCTCCCGCGGAAAGCGAGCTATTTCCCGCAGCCCCCATTCACTCAACAAAAGGCTCGAAACCGAGTCTTCCACAAACCTGCTAGTTAGTTGAATAAGGCCATTCCTTTATTGTACCTGAAAAAAAGCGGCTATGTTGGGATTCATGAAAATTGGTCGAGAGATGATTGTTCATCAAACGTATCATTTTCCATATAGTTATAAAAAGGACTGTAAAAAAGGGGGCCTCTTATGGACGTTAAAGTAAGGAGTGGTGACACGCTATGGTACTACTCGAACCTTTTCAATGTACCGTTAGATTTAATCATAGATTCCAATCCACAAGCGGGACCATCTTCCCTTCAAATTGGACAAACGATTCGCATACCGGGCTATGAAACAAGCCAATACCGTGTACAATCCGGGGACACCTTTTGGAAAATCGCCAGCGAGCGTCGAATCTCCCTGGATGCGATCGCATTATTAAACCCTTCCATCAATCCTAGAATGCTTCAAATTGGGGAAGGTTTATCCCTTCCCGTCCAAGTGACCTATCGAGTCGTCGATGGAAACCGCCCTTATGACTTCAACGTACTAACTACTGATTTGAATGAACTTTACGAACTATATCCTTTTGTCAGAAGAGAGACGATCGGGAATAGTGTGATGGGAAAAGAGCTTGTTGAACTTCAAATCGGGCGCGGACCAAAAGTGGTGCATTGGAACGGTTCCTTCCATGCGAATGAATGGATTACGACAGCAGTGATCATGCAATTTTTAAATGACTACTTGCTGGCACTAACAAATAAAGAGACCATCCGCGGCTTAGAAATCCATCCTTTTTACAATGAAGTGACACTCTCTATTGTTCCCATGGTCGATCCTGACGGTGTTGATCTCGTTTTGAACGGACCACCTGACGGGGAGTTTGGGGAGATGGCATTAAGTATCAATGATGGTAATACTGATTTCTCCGGGTGGAAAGCCAATATCCGGGGAGTAGATTTGAACAACCAATACCCTGCCAAATGGGAAGTGGATGCTGCAAGGAAGCCGACATCTCCTGCTCCAAGGGATTTTCCAGGCTATCAACCACTAACGGAGCCTGAGACGGTTGCGATGGCTGAGCTTGCGGGGGCGCGTAACTTTGAAAAAATGCTTGCTTTCCACACGCAGGGAGAAGTGATCTATTGGGGATACGAAGGGCTTGAACCTCCTCGGTCCATGACGATCGTCAATGAGTTTGAACGAGTGAGCGGCTACAAACCCATCCGTTATGTAGATAGTTTTTCAGGCTATAAGGACTGGTTTATCCAGGAGTTTCGACAACCAGGATTCACTGTAGAATTAGGATTGGGGGTAAACCCTCTCCCCCTTGAACAGTTCGATGAAATCTATCAGGAAACGATGGGAATCTTTTTGGCAAGCTTGTATATGTAATGGAGCATTCATTGAAAAACCCCTGCGACCTTTTACATCTTCGCAGGGGTTCCTTGTTTTTAGAAGTCTTTTTTGTCCATATGACCATTGTGATCTTTAATCACTTGGATCGCTCGATCGTACTCCTCTTCCTTAATCGAAAAATGGAGCACGTGAGTTAAATGTTTTTTGTCAGATAGTGCGCTGTCCCGATCATGTTTAGGCGAGACGACCTCTGTGAAATTGAAGGTCCCTCCCCCTGAATTTGTTGATCCTGCTACAGGGACAACAGGAGTCATATCTACATCCTCAGGGATCGCTTCTACTGTATCCTGGTCGACCGATAAAGATTGCAACGATGCCTTTGCACTTTCCGCATCATTCTCTGTTGAAAAGTAAGCTTGAACTGTTTTCGCCATACGATCATCCCTCTCTATAAAAGGTGGTATGGATATAGTATCCTTCCCTGCTCCTTTTCAAACCTTAGATGACCCTCTTGAGGACATATTCAAAAGAACATCCTTCATCATGAAAGATGTTCTTTTGCCAGTTGTATTTGCTTGTGCACTTGATCGAACCCTGTACCACCCTCACTGTTCCGTGCAGCTACGACTTGATTGGGGTTCAACTTTTCATATATATCCGCTTCAAAGAGTGGAGAAAAGTCCTGGTATTCTTCCAAAGTCAGATCCAACAAGTATTTTTTCTGTTGAATAGAGTACAGTACAATTTTCCCAATCACTTCATGGGCTTCTCGGAAAGGCATCCCTTTGACAGCCAGATAATCCGCGATATCTGTGGCATTCGAATAATCTTCATTTACAGCATGCTTCATTTGATCTCCTTTCACCTGCATCGATGCAAGCATAGGTGCCAACAACGACAATGCCCCTTCTAACGTCTCAACCGTATCGAACATCCCCTCTTTGTCTTCCTGCATATCTTTGTTGTAAGCGAGAGGCAGTCCTTTCAGCAATGTCAGCAATCCCATCAAATGACCGTAAATTCTTCCTGTCTTTCCACGAAGAAGTTCAGGCACATCAGGGTTTTTCTTCTGAGGCATGATGCTCGAACCTGTGCAAAAGGCATCATCTAATTCAACGAATTGGAACTCCTGACTTCCCCACAAAATCAGCTCTTCAGACAAACGTGAAATGTGAGTAATCATAATTGAAGAAATAGATAAAAACTCAAGAATGAAATCGCGATCACTAACGGCATCCAGTGAGTTCGGATAAGGTTGATCGAACCCTAAAGCATCGGATGTCATTTGTCTGTCAATCGGATAGGGCGTCCCCGCAAGAGCCGCTGCCCCAAGCGGGGACCAGTTGATACGCTTCAAGCTGTCCTGTAAACGTTCCTTATCCCTTTCAAACATCCAAAAGTAAGCCATTAAGTGGTGACCAAAAGAGACGGGCTGGGCACGCTGCAAGTGAGTGTAACCTGGCAGAATGGTTTCCACATGCTGTTCCGCCTGCTCCACGAGGGAGGATTGAACAGCTTCTACTAACTCCATCAATCCTTTCGTTTTTTCACGTAAATAAAGATGCATATCGGTGGCCACTTGATCGTTCCTGCTTCTCCCGGTATGCAGCTTTCCTCCTACCGGCCCGATCTCATCAATTAACAGTTTTTCTATATTCATGTGAATATCTTCGTGCTCCACAGAAAAAGTGACGTCTCCTTTCTTCACTTTCTCTTTGATCGTAAGAAGCCCTTCCTTGATCTCCATCACTTCATTTGATTGGATAATGTCACAAGCACCAAGCATTTCCACATGAGCGATACTACCTTCGATATCTTGTAGTGCCAGTTTTTGATCAAAATGGATGGAAGAGGTGTACTCTTCCACCAATTTATTTGTAGGTTTGGTAAAACGACCGCCCCACAATTTAGTCATGCTGGCTCACCACCGCCTGGTCCAGTAACTTCGCTCCTTTATGAACGTCCGCATGGACTTTTGTCGGCAATCCCCACAACTTAATAAATCCGACAGCTGCATTGTGATCAAATGCATCCTCTTTGGAATAAGTGGAAAGTTCTTCGTTATATAGACTGACCGGTGATTTCTTACCAATCACTGTATGATGTCCCTTGAACAACTTCACTTTAACGGTTCCTGTGACCACTTGCTGCGTAGAATCAATGAAGGCGGATAAAGCCGGTTGTAATGGTGAATACCATAAACCGTCGTATATAATTTTGGAAAGCTGCTGATCAACATTGGCTTTATATTGAGAAACTTCTCTTGTTTGGGTCAAAAATTCCAATTCTTTATGGGCATTGATCAAGATCATAGCTGCAGGGTTTTCATAAACTTCTCTCGATTTAATACCTACAAGGCGATTTTCTGTATGATCAATTCTACCAACCCCGTGCTTGCCTCCAAGTTCGTTCAAGTATTCAATTAAAGGAACAAGCTCCATTTTTTCTCCGTTCAATGCGACAGGCTTTCCTTCTATGAAATCAATTTCAATGGTCTCCGGTTGATCGGGTGTCTTTTCAATCGGATTGGTCCAGGCATACGCCGCTTCCGGTGCTTCTTTCCAAGGATCCTCAAGTACACCAGCTTCACAAGCACGTCCCCAGATGTTTGCATCAATAGAGAATGGGTTCTCCAGGTTGACAGGTACCGGAATTCCTTTTTCTTCGGCATAAATGATTTGTTCATCACGTGTCATTCCCCATTCACGAACAGGAGCGATGACTTCAAGGTCAGGATTCAAGGCTTGTATAGAAACTTCAAAGCGAACCTGGTCGTTCCCCTTTCCTGTACAGCCATGAGCGACAGCAACTGCTCCCTCCTTTTCTGCAACTTCAACGAGCAGTTTAGAGATGAGCGGGCGTGAAAGAGCAGAAGATAATGGGTACTTTCCTTCATAAAGAGCATTTGCTTTAAGAGCCGGCATCAAATATTCTTCAGCTAATATTTCTTTGGCATCTACCATAATGGCTTTGATTGCTCCTACATCCAATGCCTTTTTACGAATGGTTTCCAAGTCTTTTCCTTCACCGACGTCCAATCCTAAAGCGATGACATCATACCCATACTTTTCTTGGATCCACTTAATAGAAACCGATGTGTCCAACCCACCGGAATAAGCTAATACTACTTTTGGTTTTGTCATATGAATAACCTCCTCAATTATTGTCCATAAAAAAATCCGTCTCCTACCTGGGGTAAGAGACGGATTTTGAATCATCCGCGGTGCCACTCTCATTGTCTGTATGTCAGACCAACTCGAAGCTGATAACGGGAGCTCCCGGTTCTGGCTACGTGTTTCACCGAACATCTCAGAAGTGCGTTTCCGTATCAATCCGTCACCAGGCTTCCACCGCCCCCGGCTCGCTGTCGACCATCTTCATACGTACTCTCTTCGTCCACGAATGTATTTTTATAATTAATTGTTTATAATTATACAAAATCATATGCAGAAGTCAACACAATAAACACATTCTTCGTAAAAGTTTTTTAGATTCCCATTTTCATAACCCCTTCTTCAACTATTGCTCCCTTTTC
>NZ_BJYD01000038.1 GCF_007991335.1 Halobacillus faecis
TAAAAGTCTCGAAACTGAGTCTTCAAGTATCCTGCCATTTAGTTTAATAACCTATAATAAATTGTGTCATTTGGAGAGATAGATTTATATAAATATAAAAAAAGTGCAACCAAAAAGGTTGCACTTTCGTTTATTATGCTTTATGCTTCCATACGTTTGGCATCTTCATCGATGCCGTATTTCCGCTCTGATTCAGCAACTACGACAGCACATGCTGCGTCACCCGTGATGTTCAAGGATGTACGTAGCATATCAAGCAGTCGGTCGATACCGATGATGAGTGCGATCCCTTCGACTGGCAGGGATACTTGGTTAAGAACCATCGCAAGCATAATCAATCCTACACCTGGGACCCCTGCAGTACCAATACTTGCAAGAACCGCCGTCAGGACGACCATAACCAGTTGTGCAAAGGAAAGGTCAGAACCGTAGACTTGAGCAATGAAAATTGTCGCTACACCCTGCATGATTGCAGTACCATCCATGTTGATGGTTGCACCCAAAGGCTGAACGAAACTACTGACAGGTTTCGGAACATTCAAGTTTTCCTGAGCTGTTTTCATGGAAATTGGTAGTGTTGAACTACTGCTTGACGTACTGAAACCGACCGTCATCGCAGGGAAGAACCCTTTGACAAACTTGATTGGATTCATCTTTCCTAGGAATGCAACAGCAGACCCATACGTGACGATTCCATGGATGATTAATCCTAGGATAACGACGATCATGTACATAGCCATCCCTTTCATACCGTCGATTCCCATTGTTCCAATTGCAGAAGCAAGGAGACCGAAGGCACCATAAGGAGCAAAGCGCATGATCAAGTTTACAAGGAACATCATAATTTCATTTCCTTGTTCGACAAGCTTGTAAATCCCTTCCGTCTTCTTACCAAGCATCGCAAGTGCGAAGCCGATGAAGATCGCGAAGGCGATGATTTGAAGCATGTTCCCTTCCGTCATTGCCTGGATAGGGTTTGTCGGAATAATGTTTGTAAATGTTTCGACGACGCCAGGTGCTTCCTGAGCTTCATACTCTGCACCCGCTGGGTTGATGTCAATGTTCCCGGGCTGGAAAACGTACGCAAGAGAAATCGCAATACTGATCGCAATCGTCGTTGTTACGAGGAAGAATGCAATGGTCTTTCCACCGATTCTACCTAATTTCTTTGGATCGCCAAGAGAAGCGGTACCTAGTGTGATAGAGAAGAACACGATTGGTACAACTAGCATTTTAATAAGATTTAAGAATACCGTACCTAAAGGGCCAAAAACATAAGCATCTAACGTAGTGAACAAATCCGGGGCAGCTAAGTGCAGACCTAAGCCTACAATAGCACCAAGAATTAAACCTATAAAAATCTTGGTTGTTAGTTTCATGAAGTAACCTCCTACAACATTATGAAAACGCTTACTTATTATTTTGTTTAAAAAGTGAAAATTTTCAAAGACGACATGTTCCCTACCATGTCTAAAAGCATTAAAAAAAGACTTACTAACAATATAGAATTCGGTACCTTCGAGCCTTGGTATGGTTGTGTTTCAGGCTCTTCTTAGATGGTTGCAACCAGCGCGTGTGTAAATGTGCTTTATAAATTATAACACAGAATGATTGAAAATTGAATAGAATTTGCTGGTAGTTTCTTATACAACTATGTACCAAACGGTGCTACATAACTTTCAATGGCCATTGAAACCGCGAGATTCATAGTTATTTCTCCATTATGAGAATGTTTAGAATTTATTACATATTCACAAATCCCCCTCTAGCCATGCATATAATATTATCCTGTTGCATAAAAAAACGGCCACTTATGTGGCAGCCGTTCTTTATCAAGAATTAGCGCTTTCCCACTTCTTCAATTCCCTTCGCAAAACTTTCCCGCTGATTTGTGTTTTCGGAAGTTCTTCTATCATTTCAATTTCCCTTGGAGCACAGTGGGCAGCGAGCTCGGTTTTTACAAAATGTCGTAACTCTTCCAAGAGACCTTCCCGCTGTTTGTATCCATCATGAACAACAATAAAAGCTTTTACTATTTCTCCACGTACTGGGTCGGGCTTTCCAATCACTCCCGACTCCCTTACAGCTGGGTGTTCGAGTAATTTACTTTCCACTTCGAAAGGACCAATACGCTCTCCAGAAGAATTGATCATATCATCACTTCTGCCTTGAAAAAATACGTATCCTTCCTCGTCCCTATAGGCTAAATCGCCAGCCAAATACCATTCTTCACCAAACGGGAAATAGGAAGAGAATTTCCCCGGATTCTTCCACACTTCTTTCATCATGGATGGCCAGCCAGAACGAATGGCCAGATGTCCTGTCTCATATGGAGGAAGAGGCTGTCCTTCTTCATTAAGGATCTCGACTTCAATTCCAGGTATCGGACGCCCCATGGATCCAGGTTTGATCGGGCGTGTGGGAAGATTAGCAATCAGCTGCGCTCCGGTTTCTGTCATCCACCATGTATCATGTATCCTCAAATTCCACGTTTGATACGCCCAGTGAATGACTTCTGGGTTGAGTGGTTCTCCAACACTTAAGATATGACGTAGAGAAGAAAGGTCATAGCGGACGTGCATATCTTCACTCTGGGATTTCATCATCCGTAAGGCGGTGGGGGCACTGTACCATACAGAAACTTTAGCCTTCTCCAATACTTCATACCACGCTTTCGCTGAAAAGCGTCCTCCGTGAATGACTGTAGTCACCCCGTTCAACAATGGGGCGAATACTCCATAGACCGTACCTGTCACCCATCCGGGATGTGCTGTACACCAGTACACATCGTCTTCTTTCAGATCCAACACCCAACGCCCCGTCTGATACTGCTGGATCATGTTTCGATGGGCATGGATGATTCCTTTTGGTTTCCCGGTCGATCCACTCGTATAATGAATGTTGAGCCCGTCATCAAGGTCAACCCACACCGTGTCCAGTTCATCACTTGCTTTTTCTGCTTCTTTTGTAATGGAAGGGATGGCTCCAACTGTTTTATTCGTAGTGAAAACCTTTGTCAGGCTTGGAATCTCTTCTCTGTTTACTCGATCCATAAAGGAATCGTCTGTAATTAAGTACTTGCCCTCACAGTCATTAATGCGGTCCTTTACCGCTTCTTCCATAAAAGCTTCAAATAAAGGACCGACCACCGCACCAATTTTAATGGCGGCAAACATTGCAATGTGACAGTGTGGATGTTTTGGTAAAAAGACGAAAACGAAATCTCCTTTTTTCACACCATGTTGAAGGAGCACATTCGCCCAGCGGTTGACTTCACTTTTCAGCTCAGCGAAGGTAAGGGTCCATTCTTCCTTCTCAGACACGTAGTGTAATGCGACCCGGTTCCCCCTTCCTTCATCGACATGTCTGTCCACGCATTCGTATGCCATATTCACCTTACCTGTTACATTCCATGTGAAACGATCGTTTACGGCAATCCAATCAAAAGGCTCTCCTTCCATCCATTCTGCTTCTATATTGTATTTTGCAGGTTGTGGTGGGATGATCGCTGCTGTCATGATCTAGCTCCTCCTTAAGATTTGGTGAAATCCAATTCCTTCAATATTTCTTCTTTCAACTCAGCCAGGCGGTGGTCTCCTCGTTTTCGAGGTTTGGAACGATTGATGAAGATTTCTGATGCGATCTGCCCCGGCTGACCGCGCATGATTACGATTCGATCACATAAATAGAGCGCCTCATCGATGTCGTGGGTGACGAGCAAGGTCGTCGTCCTACGCTTTTCCCAAATGGACAATAGTAAGTCTTGCAGCTGCATTTTTGTAAAAGCATCAAGAGCACTAAACGGTTCATCCAGGAGAAGGATGTCCGGTTGACTGAGCAGAGATCTGGCAATCGCTGCTCGCTGGGCCATTCCACCTGATAGGTCTTTGGGATAATGTTTTTCAAACCCCTGCAGTCCCACTGTTTCAATTAAGTCCAACGCCTCTGACTTCTTTTGCTTTTTAGAAAAGCCGAACGTCACATTATCCATAACGGTTAACCACGGCATGAGTCTCGGCTCTTGGAACATCATTCCGAAAGCTTCTTCCGGGCGTTCAGCTTCTGTGCGAATGCTTCCTTCAAATTGCGGATCCAGACCTGAAAGGACACGCAGGAATGTACTTTTGCCACAACCACTCGTTCCCAGGACACCGACAACTTCTCCTCTTTGCAACTGCAAATTGATATTCTCAAATCCTGCTTTCCCATTTTGAAATGTGCGCGATACTTGATGGACAGCTAACATAGACAGCCCTCCTTTATGAGGCATTTTCCAGATTGTCCTGCCATTTCAACGTTTTGGTCTGAATTCTCTTTAAGATTTCATCTGTGATTTTCCCAAAGATGGCAAAGAGGATGATGCTTCCAATTACGAGGGATGGAGCGGAGGTATTCTGACCGTACACCATCAAATACCCAAGACCCTGGCTTGCGCCGAGCAGTTCTGCTGCGACCACGAACATCCACCCGAGACTCAGTCCACTCCTTAAACCAATGATGAAAGATGGTAAAGCCGCTGGAAGAATGATTTTTTTGATTTGCTGAAGACTTGTGAAATTGTATATTCTACCAACTTCAATCAACTTACGATCAATTCCCTGTATGCCTGAAGTCAAATTCAAGTACACTGGGAAGAAGACACCCACAGCCACGAGAGTGATTTTGGAAGCTTCTCCAATACCAATCCACAAAACAAATAATGGAACCCAGGCGAGGGACGGAATGGCTCTCAATGCTTGCAGCATGGGGTCGAGCAACTGATGGATGACTTTTACATAACCTGTCGCTGCTCCGAGAAGAACGGCCGCTAGTGAACCTGCTAGAAAGCCAGCAAAAACTCTGTAAAGCGTGATGGTGATGTGCCCCAAAAGTTCTCCACCCTGAGCCAGGGCCGCCATTTCATCCACAACGGTCGTGGGAGAAGGTAGCAAATGAGGAGCCACCCACCCCGACCTCGAAGCATACTCCCACAAAAGGATGATGAAAACAGGAAGGATCAGACCCAGCCAGGAACCGGATAGGTTTCCCTTCACCGCACGAGCTTTATTCACCCGGGCTGCCGGTTGGACGGTCGTTTCTGTACGACTGGACATAAACGTGCTCCCTCCTTTTTACTCAATCACTTCTTCCGCATATTGCGGATTGATAAGCGCTTCTGTAATTTTCTCAATATCCACGTCTGCCTTAATGACTTCTTCTTCCTGAAGCACTTGACCGGCGCCTAGAACAGTTTCCCTCAACGCCTCTCCTGGTACAGGGTTCGAGAGATCATTCCTTTCCAGACTCTTCTTGGCTACTTCTAGATCCAATCCCGCTTCTTCAGCAAGGATTTCTGCTGCTTTCTCAGGGTTCTCAACTGTCCATTCTCTTGCTTTTTCATAAGCTTCAATGACCTGTGTGACAATTTCCGGATGTTGTTTGGCATAGTCCGAACGAACGTTCAGCGTTCCGTAAGTATTGAATTCCGGCTTACGGTAGAAGAGTTCTGCCCCGCCTTCTAATTCATTGCGAGCCATATGAGGATCGAGCCCTGCCCACGCATCGACGTTTCCATTAGTGAGTGCAGATGCTCCTTCAGGGTGCTGCAAATTCACAAGCTCAATGTCATCAGTGGAAAGCCCGTGATCTTTCAGTGCGCGAACTAAGAAAATATAAGGATCTGTCCCGAGCGTTGCCGCTACCTTCTTTCCTTTCAAATCTTCCACGGACGATATTCCACTATCAGGGTTCGTAACAAGTGCCGTCCATTCGGGCTTGGAGTACAAATAAACAGATTCTACGGGAGCGTTATTCGCTTTCGCCATCAGGGCCGCTGCGCCGGCAGTCGAACCGAAGTCTACACTGCTTGAATTCAGGAATTCAAGGGCTTTGTTACTTCCCTGGCTGAGAACCCATTCTACTTCGATCCCTTCATCTTCAAAAATTTCTTCAGCGAAACCCTTCTCTTTCAATACTAGACTCGTCGGAGAATAATACGCATAATCGAGCGTTACTTTGTCTGGTGAGTCGCTTTTCCCTTCTGCATCTCCCGAACAACCTACAAGGCCCAACGTCACAAGTAACCCTAAAGTGATGAATGTTTTCTTTAGTCCCATTTTCCATCCTCCTCTATCATTGGTTTCTAGATTTCACATGCATAGGTATCAATGGTTCCTCTTAACCGCTGGGCTTCTTTATAGGTACAACGGTTATGTACCACTTCAAGTCCAGCTTCACTTGCGATCTGGGCCGCCTTCGGTGCGATGACCCCTTCTTGCAGCCAGAAAACGTCCGGTCGGATCTCTGCTGCTTCCTTAGCAATTTCAATAGCTGCTTCTGGGCTCCGGAATACTTGCACAACATCAACTTTAAATGGAATCGATCTCAAATCTGGGTATGCCTTCTCTCCTAATACTTCTGTTTCTCTTGGATTTACAGGGACAATTTGGTACCCCAGTCTCTGCATTTTTCTGGCTAGACGATGACTTGGACGGGAGGGCTTTCCGCTTAACCCGACCACCGCTAAACGTTTCGGTCGTGTTTCTCCATCTTCTTGGGTTTTGGAGGAGCTCAAGGCCCACTTGATGACACCTTCATCATTTTCAGTAATAGCCGTGCGGTCTGTTTCTCTTCCTGTCGCTTTTGCAATAGCCCGATCAAGGTCGTTGATCAAGTCTTTGCTCGATTCAAGTCCTATGGATAAGCGAATTAATTCCTCCGTCACTCCACTTGCAGCAAGATCCTCAACGGACAATTGCTGGTGTGTCGTTGACGCAGGGTGGATGATCAATGATTTGGCATCTCCGACGTTTGCTACATGAGACCAGAGAGAAATATTATTGATTACCTTTCTTCCAGCTTCCCGTCCACCTTTGATGCCAAAGTTTACGATCGAACCATACCCTCCATCAAGGTAACGATTGGCTAGTTCATGAGCTGGGTGTGTAGGCAGCCCTGGGTACGAAACCCATTCCACATCAGGATGTCCTTGTAAGTATTCCGCGATTTCCTGTGCATTGTCCCCGTGGCGGGCGACACGCAAATGCAGCGTCTCTAATCCTTGCAATAACAAGAAAGCATTATGCGGGCTCAAACAAGATCCAAAATCACGAAGCAATTGAACACGCAGTTTCGTTATATAGGCAAGGGTTCCAAAGTCAGCGGTATAAACGATCCCGTTATAACTGTCATCAGGCTCAGTGAATACGGGATACTTGCCGTTCCCCCAATTGAACTGTCCTCCGTCTACGACGACTCCTCCAATGGCCGTTCCATGACCCCCAATCCATTTCGTTGCGGAGTGGATGACAATGTCGGCTCCGTGCTCAATGGGCCGGCACGTATAAGGGGTGGCGAATGTATTATCGATGAGAAGTGGAAGGTCATGCTCATGAGCGACGGCCGCTACCTTTTCAATATCGAGCACGTGAAGGCTCGGATTCCCGATCGTTTCAGCAAAGACGGCTTTCGTACGGTCTGTAATGGCTTTACGGAAGTTATCAGGATCCTCCGGGTCAACAAAATGAACTTTAATGCCATATCGCGGTAAAGTGTTAGCGAATAAATTATAAGTCCCGCCATAAAGATTTGACGCGGCAACCACTTCATCTCCGGAGCCTGCGATGTTTAAAATGGATAGGGCAATGGCTGACATTCCGGAAGCCGTCGCTACAGAAGCGACCCCTCCCTCCAAGAGGGCCATTCTTTTCTCAAAAACATCGACGGTCGGATTTCCGATACGGGAGTAAATATTTCCAGGTTCGTCTAGGGCAAAAAGGCTCTGGGCGTGTTCTGTGTCATGGAAAACATAGGAGGTCGTTTGGTAAATCGGCACCGCACGAGATCCTGTTGTCGGATCGGGTGACTGTCCTCCGTGTAAAGAAATCGTATCTACATCATAGCTTTCAAATGAATTCGTCATGTTTATTTCCTCCTCAAAAAGATTCCTATTCTTATAGATATAGTTGGCTTTATGCATACGAATAGTCCATGGATCTTTCTCCGAACAGCAAAAAACCCTCTTCCAAATAAGAAGAGGGTTTGTTATTTCGATTCCTCCTCTTATCTACCAGATCAACCTGATCTGTAGGACTTGGCACCTTTTCAAACCGATGTTTGAAGGTTGCCGGGCTTCACAGGGCCTATTCCCTCAGCCTCTCTTGATAAGAGATGTATGCAGTTAATTGATTATGTTGAGAATTATAACGGATAACAATCAGAAAAGTCAATTATTTTAGAAAATTTAATTTTTAGAATCTGCGAGTGCTTTTTCCAGTTGTTTGACAATATCTTCATAATCTTCAATGCCGATCGACAGACGAATCACGTAATCATTGATGCCGATTTTCTCACGTTCAGTATTCGATAACGCACGATGAGAGGTACGGACAGGATAAGAAACCGTTGTTTCTACACCTGCGAGCGTAGGGGCGATTTTCACCCATCCGAGTGAACGGAAAAACGCCTCTACGTCAATCGAATCATTAAGCTCAATGGTCACAATGGCTCCGTTCCCTCTTTCCGAAACCTTTTCAGGGTAATAGACGGTACGGACGGCATCATGTTCACCCAGGGCTTTCGCTACCTGTTCTGCATTGTATGATTGTTTTTTCATTCTAAGACCTAATGTTTTTGCCCCGCGTTGAGTCAGCCATGCTTCGAACGGGCTAAGGTTCGCACCAAATGTGACAATCTTTTGAGTAGCGGCCTTAACCAACTCCTCATTTCCGACCAGCACCCCGCACGTCACGTCACTATGACCACCAATATACTTCGTTCCACTATGGACGACAAGATCGACTCCATGCGTGTACGGCTGCAATAAGTATGGGGTAGCGAACGTATTATCAACCATCGTTTTCACATTCTTTTTACGAGCAAGGGCGACTAAACCTTCTAAATCTTCCACCCTTAAAAAAGGATTGGAGATCGATTCCGTATAGAGAAGCTTCGTTTGATCTGTGATCACCTCTGAAACTTTCTCAAGATTTGAAAAAGAAACCATCGTGACATCAATACCGAACGTGGACAGCTCTTTGGTGATCAGCTTGTGTGAACCCCCATAAACATCCTCTGCGGCAACGATATGATCCCCTGGTTTTGCAACCGCTAGAATACCGGCAAGAATGGCTGACATTCCGGATGAAGAGGCCACCCCGGCTGGTGCTTCCTCCAGTTCCGCAACGGTCCCCGCAAGTTCATCGGTATTGGGGTTTCGCTCTCTTGTATATAAATAAGGGCTGTGTCCCTCATAATAACTTTCTAAGTGATCCAAGTCTTTGAATGTAAAGGCGGACGTCTGGTAAATCGGTGTGCTCTTACTATTCGGCACAAGGCGCTGGTCCGCTTTATGGTGTACAATTTTCGTATCAAAAGATGTATTCGTCATCGTTCGTCTCCTCTCTCTATCACTTAATGAGAAATTATATAGAAAAAGCAGGAATATTGTCAAAGTTTTGCGACATATTCACGAATCACATGAAAGATGTACCGCTCATATCTTTTTTCATGAGGGACAAGGTTGTTACGAGTCACTGCTTTTTCTTTTTCAGTAAGAATAGAGACCCCCTTTACACTCTCTTGTTTATCCATTAACCCTTCCATATCGACCAATGGCACAGAAACGATATCCTTCACTTCTTCTCCGATTGTAAAAGTCCTATCACTTGTCCATGGTAGAAGGTAAATATGACAAATTTCGCGGTCCAAGAGTGATCCTTCCTTCAATTCTTCCTTGAAATCGCCTTGATACGCCAATTCCCCTGGGACCACCTTCAAACCGATTTCCTCTTCAATTTCCCGGACGCCAGCCAGTAGTATGTCCTCCCCTGCCTCTATATGTCCCGCAGCTGTAATATCATAAAGGCTCGGGAAATCCTGCTTATGGTCCGCTCTTTGTTGCAGCAGTAAATGGATCTTCTCACCTTCCATGTGGAACATCCAACAGTGGAAGGTTTCATGCCAATCCCCGTCCTGATGGACATGATCTCTTTCTTTGATACCAATCGGATGCCCTTTTTCATCAAAAATCGTCAACATCTCCGCCATACGTAATCCCTCCTCAACCTTATTGTTCCAACACTCTCCCCCTGAAAAATACACAGAACGAAAATAGCTCAGAGCGTCACACTCTGAGCATAAGACAACCTTAAAGGAATGTAGAGTATTACACCAAAGAATAACAAAATACCAGAACGCCAGTACATCATGAACATCCACCTTTTTAGTTGATCACGAGGCTTGCAGGCACTGGCTTGCTAAAGTAATACCCCTGATATTCATAACAGCCTTTCTGCTTTAAGTAGGCCATATGTTTACTGGTTTCCACACCTTCAGCAATGACCTGAAGTCCAAGACTTTTCGCCATACTGATGATGGCATTAACAATCGGCACTTCTTTCCCTTGCTCTCCGATTTGATTGATGAACGATCGATCGATTTTTATCGCATCAACAGGAAGACGATGTAAATAACTGAGGGAAGAAAAACCAACGCCAAAGTCATCCAAATGGACTTTGATCCCTTTTTCCCGCAACCCGTTCAATGTATCTGTGCTGCGTTCAAAATCCTGAAGGACCATTGTTTCCGTAATTTCAAGGATCAGGCTGTCAGGAGGAAGCTTTGAATCTCTAAGAGCTTTCAGCACTTTTTTTGAAAGATTGGAATCCTTGAACTGCTGGGCAGACAGATTCACTGATATTTTTAAATCCGTCCTTCGGTCTTCCACCTGCCATCTTTTTGCTTGCTGACAAGCTTCGTTCAATACCCATTCCCCAATCTCTATAATCATCCCCGATTCCTCAGCAAGGCTGATGAAATATTGTGGAGACAACAAACCATAATCCGGATGGTTCCAACGTATGAGTGATTCATACCCGATCACCTGTGATGTTCTTCCACACACCTGAGACTGATAATGAAGCTCAAACTGATGTTTATCAAGCGCATGATGGAGAGATTGCTTCAAATGGAGCTCTTCTCTCATCTGCTCACTCATTTTTTCTTCATAAACGGCATAGCGGTTTTTTCCGCTTCTCTTGGCTTCGTGCATCGCTGCATCCGCATGGCGTAAAAGAGTTTCTCCACTATATTGATCTCGGTGGCGCTCCTGGGTGAAGGTAACACCAATACTCACGGTATTATAGAACTCTTTTTCTCCAATAAGAAAAGGGCGTCGCATCGAGTGAATAACGTGATCACAGATTTCCCTTAGCTCTTCAATGCTTTGGACATGTCTGAGAAGGACAACAAATTCATCACTGCTGATTCTGGAAATTACAGCATCATGTTTTGCGAATGTCTGCCTCAAGTAGCGGGAGAATTGCCGAAGCAATTCATCCCCTTTCGTGTGTCCCCAGGAATCATTGAGCATTTTAAAGTTATCAATGTCGATGAGTAAGAGAGCCATATTGTGTTCTTTTTCTGCCGTAGATTGAATTTCGTCTTCCAGGATGCCTGAAAGATAGCTTCTTGTAACAAGCCCTGTCAAAGGATCGTACTGAGACAAGATCTCCAGCTTCTTTTCTGCTTGCATTCTGGAAAGCTCATTTGCTGTACGATCAGCAAAGATTTGAAAAAGAGCTTTGCTTAATGGCCCGCTCGTCTGCGTGCGGTTATCCATAATCGCAAGGATTCCGATGACTTCACCATCCGAGTTAAGCAAAGCTTTCCCGAGATAACTCTCCACTCCAAAATCCTTTATCGTTTGATCTTCAGGGAAAAGTGTCCCTACATCATTCGGATAATAACATTCATGAAACCTCGTTACTTGCTCACAAGGGGTATTTTTCAACGCATAGCGCAAACCCGAACTAGTCCTCCCTTTAAAAGACAAGGAAATCGCTGTCACTTCATTTTTAGCTTCTCCAGTCAATTCCCCGACCAGCACGGTTTCCACGCCAAGGACGGAGGATAAATACTCTACAAGAAAATCAAAGAATTCTTGTCCATTGTAGGAAAGAAAAGCATCACCAATCTCCACAATTGCTTTCTTAATCCGACCCAATTCTTCAATGTAAGCAGAATCAGGAGCGGACATACCTGTATATCCAAGGATGTTTCCATCCTCATCAAAAAAAGGCGTGACGATATCCTTCATCCATTCGTACTTTCCAGCGTTCACCACACGATAATTCATATAAAAAAAATGACGATTCTCTTTCGTCATCGTTTGATGGTCCATATATGCCAAGTCATCCTTATGAATGAGCCGCAGTAAATCCCGACAACTCAATAGGGTTGAGTCCAACTTCCATTGGCTTTTCAACCTTTCACTCACATAGATGTTCTCTTTTTCAATATCGAAGAACCATATAGGGATGGAAAGCTGCTTAAGTGTATTCCAAGGATGTTCCATGATCCGAGCCATTCCGTTCACCTACTCCAAAAAAGTTTATTCCCTCTTCCTAAATATCGGAAAATTAGAACTAAAGTTTAATCCTTTTTTCACGAGGAAAACTACCCAAAAAGGAGGAAAATTATATGAAACAGAAAAAACAAAGACGAGGTACTGTGGAGCAGACCAATGATATGGCACAAGTGTTCAATCGAAAGTTGAGCTACAGCCAATCCTTTTCCCATCAAGCGGATGATGATGAAGTCCATTCTGAAAGTGAAGCTCTCTACCACCATTATTCAGATGATGAAGATTAAAAAAAGTGATCTCGATTTTGAGATCACTTTTTTTAGTGCTTCCAACTCATAATGACCGAAAATTCTGTTATTATATGAGTGGAACACCTACAAATCTTTACATAATCTCCAAAACATCGGGACTGACGCTTATCTTGGCAACGAAACGCCGAAATCATCTCGAAACTGAGTCTTCCACAAACGGGAGCTTATACGAAACAAGATAGAGATTTAATGATGGAGTTTAGAAACAAACCAAAAGAAAGGGTTATTTACATATGAAGAAAGGCACCAACAAGAGCAAGTGGATTTTAATCGTTGTTTCTTTGATGGTTTTAGCTGTAGGGGCTTATGTTTACACAGACAGCAGCGAAGAAAAGTTGGCTTTGAGCACAGATTCCAAACCAATGAGAAAAGCAAAGTCGGTGGACCTTGAAGAATTTCCTCTTCAATGGCGTGAAGTCGATACATTTGAACAGGTGAATGAGTTTTATGAAGAACGTATCCACAATTTATCATTAGCAAGGAAAAAGGGCTTAACCGTCCGACCGCAAGAGTCTACTCCAATTCCTGAAAAAGATGGGCGGATGCAGATCAACGAGGTGTGGCACAGCGGGACCACCATCCATGTATTGTACAGCATAGACCTTTCTGCATTAACGAGTAAAGATAGCGACAATGAAGAAACCAAGTACCTCGTTCAGCCGCCATCTGTAGAAAGTATAAACATAGAATCCATGAATGGAAGCGACCAACAATCGTTCCAGCAGCATTCGCAACCCCTCCACCCCAGGGATACGGTTGTGTTTGAAAATCGAGTTTACGGGCTCATCCAGCTTCCTCCCATTACGGAGAAATGGGGGTATAATTTTGATCCCCATGATATAAAGGATTATGATAAAGAATTTTCAACTTCCTTCAGTCTGCGGATCAATCACCATACAATCGAAACTAAAGGAATGCCAGTCCGTTATTTCCATGACAAGGATGGACATGTGCTCCAAAGATATACAACAGACGAGGTGTACACTGATGACCTTGTCACAATGGAACCGACATCCGTAAATATCGGCGTTGCCTCAAGCAACGTAAAAATGAAGATAAAGGCAGAAGGGAAAGAAATCGGTCAGTCCGTGCATGCCGTCATAAAAACGGAGGAAGAATCCGAACACCCTGTCAGGCTTTATCTAAACGAGACAGAAGAAGATAATGTATATGAGGCCTGGTTCCAGCCGCCATCAGAACCACTTACAGAGGCCGTGAGCCTTAAACTTGGGTCTCTTCAAATCCATGATGATACCCCTTATTCATTCACCGTTGACATGACTCAGTTTAAAGACCATTCAAACGAATCTGTCGTGTTAAATGAGAAAGTGGGTGAAGCTCACAATACAGATATCATCCTTGAACAGGTCGATTCATTTTCCGGAACCAATATGAATCTTCAACTCAAGTATGAACCCCATGAAGCGGATCAAGAAGAAAAATTGGTCGGTGCTCAACTCGCCCCGATGAATAGCCTCGAGGAAGAACGGGAGAAATTTATAGAAGTCGTTACGAATGAAGGCGAAACGACAGAGGCTAATATTTGGGGGCACGATAATAGAGGAGACATCCACTTCCAGTCTCCCGCTTTAAGGAACGCAGAGGAAATCACTGTCACTGTGAATAAGATGGTGTACGCTCACAGATTAGGTCATACCTTCGACTTAAATCAATAGGAAAAAAGCAGAGGTTGAATATCCCTCTGCTTTTTTAAATTTCTCCTTGCACAAAACGGATGACAGCGTCATTGAAACGATCATAATGAGTGGCAGGCGTCTGATGAAAAGCGTGTTCAATCACTTCCATCTTTACATTAGAGCAAGCGCGGTAGTAATGAGCATGTTCATTGATCCAGAATTCTTTATTGCCATATACGAGCAACAAGGGTTGAGTAAGCCTGTTCAACCGCCCGCTGCAATCAAATGAAAGGGCACGGTTGTAATAGGTGTACCAACATTCCGGATCGGACTTCGCCATGTGCTCATTTAATTCACGCTTAATTTCGGCATCCTTAAAATGGGAATGGCTAAGTAACTTGGCAAGCGTCTCAGGGCTCTTATTCACCCAGTACATTCCCCCTAAAAACTCAAACCGAAGTCCACCTGTGGCTACCTTCGGGAAACCGCCGGCAAGAATCACTGCTTTCGTCCGTTCAGGAAAGGTGAGAGCGAATTCCTGGGCAATCATCCCTCCGCATGAATAGCCGATGACGACGATTTGATCGAGATCTAAATGATCGATGAGCTGGACGACCTCCCTTGCGTACATGGATACATCAGGCGCATGAGAAATTACATCAGAATCCCCGTTCCCACTGAGGTCTGGAAAAATGACACGAAATTCCCTCGCGAGGGAGTGCTGCATTTTGAATACTTTCCTCCCCATTCCAGGAGGATGGATAAAAACAAGGGCTTCCCCGTTCCCTCGGTCATCATAAAATAATTGCGCCCCGGATTTTTCTGTAAAATAAGGCATGGCTCTTCATCCCCTAACCGATATTCATGGAACCTTATCATTCCCAGAGAGACTGAAATTATGTCCATTTACCGAATATATTAAGGTTCGATTGACCTTACTCTCATGCAGGCGTAAACTAGACCTGTATCATAATGTCCGGAAGGGGAAACAAAATGAAACGTTTTCTATTACTTAGTCTATTCGCAGGAATTGTCGTCTTCTTGGCTGCTTGCGGATCGAATGAACTTGAGAATACGCTGGATTGGGAAGTCCAGTCTTTTGAAGGAACGACACAAGAGGGAGAAAGCTTTTCCACCGACGATATGGAAGGAAAAGTTTGGCTTGCCAATTTCATCTTTACCAACTGCAATACGGTCTGCCCGCCCATGACCCGTAATATGGTGAAAATTCAAGAGCAGTTAAAAAAAGAAGACATTAATGCTGAAATTGTGTCCTTCAGTGTAGATCCGACGGTGGATTCGCCTGAAGTATTAAAAGAGTTTGGTAAGAAATACGGCGTTGATCATAGCAACTGGTCGTTTATTACGGAATACACACAGGAAGAAATCTCCACGTTCGCTCAAGAGAGCTTCAAAACTTCCGCAGTAAAAACAGAAGGGAACGACCAGGTCATTCATGGAACAGCTTTTTATCTGATCAATGAAGAAGGATTGGTCTTGAAGAAATATAAAGGGAACACTGAAGTCCCGTTTGAACAAATTGTTGAAGACACCAAAACTATCGCTAACTAAAAAGAACCTCCCGCTCCAATTTAGAAGCGGGAGGTTCTTTTAAAAATGTACATCAGGCCATTTGAGGCTTACTCAAAAATATCACTAGTTGAACAGGGAATTGATAAAGTTACTTAAGGATTTGAAAAAGTTTTGTACGGCATTCCGCAAGCTGTTCCAAAATCCATCGTCATTAATTAGATCCTGGATACTTCCTGTCAGGTCTTCCAGCTGGTTTTGAACCTGATCGAAGTTGATGTTCAAATTGCGCATTTGCTCGAACAGATCAATCAAACGTTGACGGTCTTCTTCACTCAATTCGATATTCAAGGATTGCAGTTGGTCTTGGACGATTTGCTCAATTTCTTCCCGCGTCGCTGGGTCCTGCTCAGCAATCTGCTTCTTGATTTCGGTCAGAAGCTTACTGATTTCATCCCGATCGACACCTTCTTCTTCTGCGATATCTGTGGCTATATCAAGCTCGTCACTCGCAACTTTCATACGATCTTCATCAAGCTTCACACCTTTAGCATCGTAAGCTTTATAGATGCCTGTAAGCGCAGAGTGGCCACTAACTTTGACAGAGGAAGCAACCAACACATCCGCATTCTCCACACCAGCGGTCAACAATGCGTTTGTGTACATTTCTTTCGTGACCTGTGTTATGTTATCAGGTGTTACGATATCAATATTCAACCCTTCTGCATGATCCTGATGAATGATTTTGACAGATGAATACATATTCGAATTCGGGTTGCCCCCGATATAGTTAGCAAGATCCTGGCCGTTGACAGTAAACTCATCGACCTGGTCATGCTTGTTGACTTCAAGCAGCTCTGCCACATCAGTTTTCTGTGCTTCAGACAAGGCTTCTCCATAAACCACAATCGGCAAACCTAACTTTTCATTAATGCCCTGGTCCCCTGTCGAAGCGGAAATGCTCGAAGGCAAAGCAAATGCTGTAAACAAAACGGCGATCAACATCCATAGACTGACACGTGTTTTCATGTTCTCGACCCCTTGTAAAATGGTAGATTCCCACTTACGTTATGCGGAACCTCCCATCTATTATACCCGACGCATCGTACGCGGGTTGTCATAATAGACGTACAAGGGTGAGAAAAAGTTTCAATCTCCGTACACATTTCTTTTAAAAAACTCTAAGTGAGCTTATTACAACTATTATATAGGATGGATCACCGAAAGAAAGGATGGACGCTGTTATGAAGATTGCACGCCAAATCGGACTTTATGTATTTGCTATCGCTCTGTTTTACGCAGGAATCACCCACTTCATGTATGACCATGGCTTTGCCCGCATGCTCCCTTCCTGGGTACCGCTTAAATTAATCATTGTATATGTGACAGGAATTACGGAATGGCTCCTTGCCCTTCTCCTTGTTTTCCCTCAAACGCGGAGAGCTGCCGGATTCGCTACGGCTGCTTTTCTTTTCATCGTTTGGCCTGCTAATTTTTATGCTGCCATTTACGGTATTCCGGCTCCCTGGAGTGAAGAAACAAATCAGACCGCTTTATGGATCCGACTTCTCTTCCAACCGTTGCTTATTTGGTGGGTGCTCATCGTTTCCAAAGATTCGAAAGAGGTGTAACCATCTGATAAAATGGGGATAGTGAAATGGACAAGGAGGTTGTATATGCGATTAGAAGGAAAGAAAGTCATCCAATTGGTCAGTAAGGATTTTGAAGATCTTGAGCTATGGTACCCGGTGCTTCGTCTCCAAGAGGAAGGGGCAACCGTCCACCTTGTGGGTGAAAAAGCAGGGGAAGAACACCCTGGGAAATATGGGGTTCCTGCTACAGCGGATTATGCATTCGAGGACATCAACCCAGCTGATTACGATGGAATTCTAGTTCCAGGGGGATGGTCTCCGGATAAGCTCCGCCGTTATGACAAAGTGATTGAAATGGTCCAGCACATGGACAATGAACGCAAACCAATCGGCCAAATTTGCCACGCCGGCTGGGTGCTTATTTCTGCCAACATCCTGAAAGGTCGAAAGGTGACGAGCACACCGGGAATTAAAGACGACATGATGAATGCTGGTGCAGAATGGTTCGACGAAGCAGTCGTCCAAGACGAACACATTGTTTCTGCCCGTCGTCCGCCTGACCTGCCTCCATATGCCAAAGCTTTCGCAGACTTACTCGCTGATGAATCATAGACAAAAACCAGAGCTTTGAAAGCTCTGGTTTTTTTAGTGGTCTTCCGTAATGGCTTGTTTAGCAAGCATCGACACTACCGCATCGTCCATTGGTGGATTATGCAGCCCAGCCCGTACATCACGGTAATATTTTTCAAAGGCATAGGTTTTAGATAATCCACGCCCCCCTGCAATTCGCATAGCTAGATCGACAACTTCATTAGCGGTATTCGTAACCGCCAGCTTGACAGCAGCAAGCTCTGCCCCCATCTGATCCCGTTGCTCTGGTTCTTCATCCCATTTTTTTGCAACTGAATATAAAAAAGAGTGGGCTTGGAGCAATTTCCACTCCATTTCGCCAATCTTATCTTGAATGTGAGATACTTCAGAAATCGGTGCGTCCAGACTATTTGGTTGAAAGTCTTTAGCAAAAGCAATCGCATCGTTACGAGCGGCTACAGCAATTCCTAAATAACAGGCTGGAATGTGCAATAGCCATCCCTTTGGCGAGGATTTGCCCCCACTTTTCAGTTCTACAAGATCGGATTCCTGCAGCTCGACATCTTCCAACACAAGGTCATCACTCGCTGTCCCTCTCATACCAAGGGTATCCCACGTTTTATCAACAGATAACCCTGGCTGATGGCGGTCAATTAAAAACCACCCAACCGTATCCTTGTCTTCTACATAAGCAGACACAATATAATAATCTAAATGCTCCGCCATTGAGGTAAACGATTTTCTTCCATTCAAAATGTATTCGTCCCCACGACGAACGGCTTTGGTTTCCGGAATTCCTCCCCGTGTCGGACTACCGGTTGCCGGTTCAGTGGCAGCCCTGTTTACGACTTTTTGTTCGGAAACAACTTCATTCACAAGGCGATCATATGACTTTTTGTCCCATAACTGTTCCTGAGAAAGTTCCATCATGATGCCCATGTGCCACCCGATTGACAAAGCTACAGCACCATCACCTTCTGCAATTTTTTCCTGCATCAGCAAGAATTCGTATAAAGACAATCCTTCTCCACCTTCGGATTCTGGCAAAGACATCGATGGGTATTTCTCCCTTTTGATGACTTTCAACGTCTCATAAGAAAAAGACGCTTCACGATCCGTTTCTGAGATATGTTTGCGAGCCTCTTTTCCGATCCGATCCGCCTTTTCAAACAATATCTGCTGCCGGTCATTTTTTATCCAACGTTTCCATACACCTGCCAAACCAACCACTCCCGATTCCATATTATATCTAAATCATACCTGACAACTCGGGATGAAGCCAATGCCTTGCTTGTCTGATTCGCTCCCTTACAACATACCCTATGTACAAGAAATCATTCTGTATCAGCCTATATCTCTTTGTATGTAACTTTTGTCTAAAACGTCCGTTTAACAAATAATTCCCACGACATTTCCCGGGAAATGTCGAATTTATAGGTTATAAAGATAAAAACCATGAATCTAAAAACTCCCGCTAGTAAACCAATGGGCTTAAATATCCCCCTTTTACTATGGGAGCACTTACTAAATTCATTCTTGGATCCACTCCTTTTCTCAAATCGCCTTGCTTACAAAAATATTGTTGTTTTATCCGCCAACCTCCGGGGAAGAAAAGGGATATGAATAAAAGGAGGATCTAACATGGTCGGAATAGCTTCGGAAAACAGTATTCAATGTGAGACCGAGTATTCACCGTTGAAAAAAGTCGTGGTCGCCAAACCTTCTTATATGAAAATCGCTGAAATCATCAACGAAACCCAAAAACATTATCAACACCAGAACATAAACGTCAAAAAAGCCCTTCAGCAACATAAGCATTTCGTTAGTATTTTAGAGGATCATGAGATTGAAGTCATACAACTTCCAAGTCAGCCGAACCTTTATGAACAGGTGTTTACAAGAGATATTGGGTTTACCATCCATCATCGACTATTTATCAGCACTATGAGTGAAAAGGTCCGGAAAGAGGAAACGGATGTCCTCCGGAGCTGGGCAAGACAGAATAACATCAAGATAGAAGAGGAACTCCTCTCCTCAATTGAAGGCGGAGATGTTGTGGTAGACGGGACCAGGGTGTGGGTTGGAGAAACACAAAGGACATCCCGACAAGCGATCCGTGAACTTCAATCACGTCTTCCGGATCATCAGGTTATACCTGTTCCTTTAAGAAGGGATATTCTCCATTTGGACTGCGTATTCAACATGATCGATGAATCTACTGTCATCCTTTATCCTCCTGCATTTACAAAAAACAGTTTGAAAGCCATCACCGCACGTTACAAAGTGATTGAAGTCACTGAGCAGGAACAGTTTACGATGGGGCCGAACGTCCTTTCCATCGGAAACCGTAAAGTAATCAGCCTCCCTCATAATGAAAGCCTAAATGCACAGTTAAAGGGAAATGGGTTCCACGTGATTCCTGTCGACCTTTCTGAAATTATTAAATCCGGTGGGTCGTTCCGGTGCTGTACATTGCCATTAAAACGAATATAAAAGCAGCCCGCTTCTTTGAACTATAACCCGAATAATGGACACTTATAAAAAAGTGCCCCGTTATTCGGGTTATTTCTGTTTCAAGGAAGGAAACCCGTTTATAATCAAAATAAATATATGAACGGAGTGTGACTATGAGTAAACAGCTTTATTCAAATACGGAAACGAAACAATTAAAGGACAATCCGAATGTCTTAAAGGTCTCGGAACGTTCCATCACATACCATCCTTTATTTAAGAAAGCGGCAATTCAGGAATATCAGAAAGGAAACTTTCCAACTCAAATATTTGAGGAGCACGGATTTGACTTAGAAGTGATTGGGAAAAATCAACCAAAAAGATGCTTAAAACGTTGGCGTGACACGTTTGAAAAGTATGGAGAGCTTGGTCTGGAAGGGGAACGTCGTGGAAAAGGAAGTAAAGGCCGACCTTCTTCAAAGAATTTGTCTGCGGAAGAAAAACTTGAAAAAGCGGAAGCTCGTATTAAGTACTTAGAGGCTGAAAATGAATTCTTAAAAAAGCTAGACGAACTCGAAAGGCAGGCGTTGAAGAAGAAACGAAAATAGCTCCATCAGAAGTCTACCAGCTTATTGATGATACAATCCATAAATATTCCTTGAAGAATATGGTCTCTTATTTATGTGAATTCACAGGAGTAAGTCGAAGTGGATATTATGCGTGGATAAAGAGTGAGTCCAAAAGACAAGTAAGAAATGAAAAAGACGAAAAGGATATACAAATTATTCAAGTTATCTTCACGCAAAATCAAGAAAAAGTAGGAGCTCTTCAAATTAAAATGTTGCTTGAAAATGATTATGGAGTCATCATGAATCATAAGAAAATTCGGAGGTTAATGAAGAAATTTGACCTTGTGGCAAAGATCAGACAGGCTAAGCCATACAAACAAATGATGAAAGCCACTCAAGAGCACCGTACTTGCCCAAACCATCTTAACCGAGAGTTCACACAGAAGGAACCTGGAAAAGTCTTTTTGACTGATATCACCTACACGTATTTTGGGAAAGGTCAAAAAGCATATCTTTCTTGCGTGAAAGATAGTACTACTAAGGAGATTGTAGCTCATCATATATCTACTTCCTTAGGGATGGATATTGTTTATCGAACGATAGAGAAACTTCAAGAAACCGTAGGATGTTTCCATCCAGAAGCAATGATTCATTCGGATCAAGGGTTTCATTACACTCACCCCAAATTCCAATCTATAGTGAGAGAAACTGGCCTTCGTCAGTCCATGTCTCGAAAGGGTAACTGTTGGGATAACGCACCTATGGAATCATTCTTTGGTCATTTAAAGGATATGGTGGATCACCAATCATGTGAAAGCTTAAGCCAACTTAAAGAAGAAGTTAACCAGTACATAGCAAAATATAATAACAAAAGATATCAGTGGAAATTAAATAAGATGACCCCGGTGCAATACCGAGATCATCTTCTAGCCGCCTAAGGCTCTTTTTATAAACTGTCCGAATTATAGGTTACAGTTCACTTTTGGAAGGGGCTGCTTTTTTGTATGGATGGAATAAATAACTCAAGACCTACCATGTGTTTTTTTATTTGATGATTCTTTATCAAACCACTAAGCATCTGTCATCGAAACGCCGGTCTGCTTTTTCGGTGCTCCTTCCTGGATGGAGCCGTTTCATACAATCTTTTGTCTTCCTCTGTCTCAGGTATGATGGATGGGACTGGTGTCGGTTTCCCTTCAACATCTACAGCGACCATCGTTAGGAATGATTCTGTTGTCATCACTTTTCGTCCTTGAAGGAGATCATCGGCAAAAACTTTCACATACACTTCCATAGACGTGCGTCCTGTGCTCGATACACAAGCTTCTAACGTCAATGCGTCCCCTACTTTAGCAGAAGATAAAAAATCAACCGAGTCGATTGAAGCCGTAACAACAACACAGTTCGAGTGCTTCATTGCCGTGAGTGCCGCAATTTCGTCGATATAAGAGAGAACTTTGCCACCGAAGATGGTATCGAGGTGATTGGTATCTGGTGGCAGCACTAATCTTGTCTGTGTCATTCTAGAATAATGAACGGGCAAAGGTTCCATGAATGGGTTCCTCCTTTTTTAATATGGATCGTCCCTAATGGGAGAGATACAAATAACGATTCTCCCTCTGATTCATGGAACCGAAAAAAGCTCTTGATGGGTGCAATACACGTAACATCCTCCTATCTCCCGTAGGAATTCATGTTCTTCCTTATGGCAGGTCTCCTGGCTCAGGTTCAACAGTACATAGCCCTTCCCATTTAGGAAATAGTGGGTCATCCATCTATGCACCTTCCCATTACAGTGGCGGGACCGCGTTGGTTTTTCACCAAACTTCCCTTTTCAGCTTCTATGAAGAAGCCACCATAAGGCGATCAACTTTTTTAATAAAGAGAGCCACTCTCTTCTCATCCACTATCTCCCAAACCACCAACCTTGTCAATGCGAACAAAATATAGAAAATGAGATTTAAAATCATAAAAAAGGGGTTGATTACGAACAATAAACTGATATACTATCCATATCATTCGAATATTAACTTTCATATAATCGCGGGGATATGGCCTGCAAGTTTCTACCGGTTTACCGTAAATGAACCGACTATGAAAAGCGCACAAGATACCAGGACTTTCCTGTCCACGGTTTCATTGTGTTTGTCATCGTCCAGCACGAAAAGACTTGCTTTCCATAGAGAAAACAAGCTTTTCGTGCTTTTTTGTTTTTAAAGCTTCCTGAGCTCAGAAGTACGTGAGCGAAAATAAGTACATAACTCGAAAGGTGTGTTGGATATGGATCGTTTGAAAAAGAAAATCATAGAAGAGGGGAAAGTTTTATCATCTTCTGTCATTAAAGTCGATGCGTTTTTAAATCATCAACTAGACCCTGTACTTATGAAAGAAATTGGAGAAGAGTTTGCGAAACGTTTCAAAGAATTGGGGATTACGAAGGTACTGACATTAGAGTCATCAGGAATCGCACCCGCTCAAATGACAGCTCTCAGCCTGGGTGTTCCTGCAATTTTTGCAAGGAAGAAAAAATCATTGACTATGAAGGATCACCTCTATACATCAAAAGTGCACTCATTTACAAAGCAAGAAACAAATGAAATTTCCATATCCAAAGACTTTATGACTGATGATGATCACGTCTTGATCCTTGACGATTTCCTCGCAAATGGTCAGGCGGCGAAAGGCTTGATTGACCTTGTGGAACAATCAGGAGCATCGATCGCCGGTGTAGCGATCATTATTGAAAAAGGGTTTCAGGATGGAGGGCGCCTCTTACGTCGTCAAGGAATAAAAGTAGAATCCCTCGCCATCCTTTCATCACTTGAGGACCGAACGATCACGTTTGAAACACAGGGGGTATCTTCATGAAAACAACTGCCTTAGCCCTTCAACATTTGTTGGCGATGTATGCTGGAGCTATTCTCGTTCCATTAATTGTTGGTGGAGCGCTTGGACTAACTTCTGAACAACTTACCTATCTTGTTGCCATTGATATTTTAATGTGCGGAGTGGCTACCATTTTGCAAGTCGTCCGCAACCGTTTTTTTGGAATCGGTCTTCCTGTCGTCCTTGGCTGTACATTTACAGCCGTCGGTCCAATGATCGCCATTGGAGGTCAGTACGGGATTTCGGCCATCTACGGATCCATTCTCGTTTCTGGATTGTTCGTCATATTGATCAGCCGCTTCTTCGGAAAACTTGTCCGGTTCTTTCCACCTGTCGTCACAGGGACGGTTGTAACAATTATCGGAATTACATTGATTCCTGTTGCTATTAACAATATGGGAGGTGGGCAGGGAGCTGATGATTTTGGTTCAGCTGTCAATCTTGCTCTTTCCTTTGGTACACTTTTATTCATCATCCTTCTCTATCGTTTTACAAAAGGATTCATGCGTTCCATTGCCATCCTGATTGGTATTTTAGGAGGCACTCTTATCGCTACACTTTTTGGAAGGGTCGATTTCTCAGCCGTCTCTGAATCTGGTTTCTTCCATATGGTCGAGCCATTTTACTTTGGGACACCTAGTTTTCATTGGTCTGCCATTCTGACCATGATTTTAGTTGCCATGGTATCACTCGTTGAATCTACTGGCGTTTACTTCGCATTAAGCGAAATGACAGATAAGAAATTGGATGAAAAAGATTTAGCCAGTGGTTATCGTGCAGAAGGAATAGCCATTCTATTCGGAGGTGTGTTTAATGCTTTTCCATACACCGCCTTTTCTCAAAATGTCGGCCTCATGCATATGACAGGTGTAAAATCCCGGCGTGTGATTTTGGTTATGGGAGGCATGTTGATTGGACTTGGCTTCATTCCTAAAATTGCTGCCTTCACGACCATCATCCCTACCGCTGTTTTAGGTGGAGCGATGATTGCGATGTTTGGAATGGTCATCTCTCAAGGCATTAAAATGCTCAGCCGTGTCATGTCCGAATCTCATGAAAACTCTATGATTGTCGCTTGTTCTGTCGGGATGGGGTTAGGGGTTACGGTTGTCCCTGAATTATTCGCTAAACTTCCAGAAAGTGTACAAATCCTTACAAGTAACGGCATTGTCGCAGGCAGCTTGACCGCCATCGTTCTCAACATCGTCTTCCATATGCTCCCGAAACGCAAGACCAAGGAAGTTCACCTATTACACGAAAAGAGCGCTTAGTGCCTGACCAGGTCATACAGATATTGGAAGTTACATCTTTTCTCTTCACACAAAAAGACCAGCGCCGACCAATGTAGAATGGTCGGCGCTGGTTTTCTTTTATAATTGTTGCCTTAATACTTTTAAGGCTTGTTTTACTGTAGCGTATGTCTGAAGAGATAACTCACTGAAATCTGCATAAGGAGCACTTTGGATAGCAAAAGATGGTTTGATCCCTGTAATCACGAGCTTTGTTCCCATCAGATCCAGCAGCTGATTCATCTGGTAGATCCCCATATGAACCGCTTCGTTATAGGAGTGCACAGCTGACATGTCCAGAATCAAGTAATCCTCTTTCGTTTCTTTCACATGATGACTGACTGCTTCCAGCATCTGCTGAAGTCTGTCATCATCAATGGTCCCGACAAGCGGGAGTACAGAAATATTATCCTGTACAGGAACAATCGGCGTTGATAATCTTTTCACCTCTGACAAATAGTGCGCAATCAGTTCTTCCTGTTCCCGACGCTCTGTCACATCTTTTTGCACGCCGACGAAATACACCTGATCCATCTGCTCGATGTACACCGGAAAGATATGTAGTTCATTCCAGAACATCGTACCGTCCTTACGATAGTTTTTTATTTCTACTTGCACAGGCGTTTGTTGAGAAAGGCCTTCCCGAAGCCGTTCCACATGCTTGGGGTTCGTTTCATCCCCTTGCAGGAAACGACAGTTACGTCCTAGAATCTCCCCGCGTTCATAACCAGTAAGGTCCAAAAAACCCTGGTTGCAATAAATCATCGGGTTATCTTCTTGCTCTGGGTCCGTTATGACCACTCCAGCACCTACATGGTCGATCGCTGCTTTTATAAATTCATTTTGTTGAATCTCTTCTAATCTAGCAAACATGAGCTCTTCCGACACGGTAGAACATCCCCTTCAAGATTGGAATGAATTACTTTAATAATAAAATGAATTCTACCAATCATGCAAGTGGCATCCTCTTACCATGGTAGAATCGATAGCTCCGGCCAGCGTTCCTTCCACTTTTCAGCTTTATTCCGATAAACTTCTTTTGGTATCAAACGCTTATTCGGACGAATGATGCCTTGAAAAAGATCCTCTAAACCGAAAGGAGCATAGATGTCATATTCTCCATTACGGTTTCGCTTGATCCCTATAGAGGAAGCAGTCGTCGGCCACGTATCAATCGCGTCTTGAACAGATGTGTATGGTTTAATCTTCTGATTGAATTTTTCCTCATACCACAGGTGAACCAGGGCTTCGTTCGTTACATCAATCGAAAAAGGAAGGTCCATACAAGCAGCATTCCATTGATTTTCGAGATTCTCCTCTTCCGCAAGCGTCCCTGAAGCGTCAAAATAAAGTAGATCTGCATCGCCAATCCCATAGGCTGCAGGATAGCCGAATTGGTGGTTCCATACGCTTTGAGTGATTACACCAGCACCGATCCAACACTCCTTGGTAGACGACTGGGCCAATTCGAACAGCGGGCGGACATAGGGGCTCCACTCATCGATGACAGCTACTAGTTGTTTTCCCCTCTTATTCATCCACTCACCTCACTTCGCATGTGATTAAGAAAAGCTTCGACCTGGGGCAATGCTCTACTCCCCGGTTTCACACAGGCCCAGGTTTCCCGGACCATTGCTTGCCCCTCCTTCTCTAGTGGCAACCAACTGTAAGTGTCCTTTTCTTCATAAATAATGCTTGAAGGCAGGACCGTCATTCCGAGCCCACGCATCATCATTTGTTTAGCTGTTTCAAAGTGATCGACCTTGATTGAACGTTTGACCAAGATGCCACGATCTCTTGCCATCCAGGTTTCAATGAGTTTCTGAAAGCCCGGATCACTCTTGAATTCAATTAGAGGACGCTCTCCTTTTCCTATGGGCACGGTATCTAAGAGAAAAAGAGGATCACTCCATAGGTGGAAGGATTCATAGTCTTCGATTGGTTCTCCTCTTACGATGGCAATATGAAAGGGGGAGGCGGCTTGTCGTATTTCTTCACTTACTCCTGTGACAAGATCGATGGTTACATCTGGGTAAGCTTTTGTGAACGATTGAAGGAGGTCAGGAAGAAAGTGCTGGCTGTATAAGGAAGAAGCTCCGAGCGAAAGTGTACCGGCTACTTTTCCCTCGACTTGTGCCAACTTCTCCTGCAACATATCCTCCTGATCCAGCACATTTTCTGCATGAGTCAAGACAACTTCTCCGAAAGGCGTGGGAAGCAGCCCTTTCGGAGTACGGAGAAAAATCTTCCCGCCCAGATGCTCTTCTATGTATTTCAGACGCTGGGTGATCGCCGGTTGGGATATTAATATAGACTTTGCCGTTTTTCGGATGGTTCTACATTGATTCAAATCGAGTAGAAGCTGATAGTCCTCAATCTTCATGAACAGTCCCCCATAAAAATTTCTTATCACTTATAATTATAATGCAATATTATCCAAATCACTAAAAACCGAGTACGATCAATGTAGATAGAGGAGGGAGAACATGAACAAAACGAATATCAGAAAACTGATGGGCGGATATTTCTTATATGAGAGTGGTCGGGCGATGTACTTCGTCCTCATTACGTGGTTTTTATATCAATGGACGGAAGATGCTTTGTACACCGGTTTGTTCGTGAGCTTTGGATTCATCCCCGGTCTTTTTTCAAACGTCATTTTTGGGGTTCTGGTTGATCGAAGCAACCGTAAAAAGCTTGCGCGCCTAGCAGGCATGATTAGCATCATCTGTTTAGTTTTGTTAACGGGGACATTTGTGGGGGGTTTTGAACATCCATGGTTGATGATTACCGCCCATATGATTATGCAAACGGCTGGGTCATTATTCCGTCCGTCCTTACAAGCTCTTGTGGCTGAGGTATTTCCGAGAGACTCGCTCCCTCGAATCTTTTCCTGGTCCGGGTCAGCCACGGTTACAGGAAGTTTAACGGGAGCGGCTGCGGGCGGGGTTTTGGCCGGACTCCTATCCGTTGAAACCTCGCTGTTGATCGTCATCTCCTTATATGCGGGGGCTACAGCAACCATCCAGATGATTCGCTACACCCCGGTTGAGGTGAAGAATCGTAGGAACTCCTCCTCCTTTTGGGATGAGATGAAAGAAGGGTTCGTTTATGTACATCAAAACCAGATGCTTTATGGGTTGTTCGTCATGCTTATGCTTGGACAACTTACCTTCCACACGACTTTGGGATTTTTAAGCGTGTATACGAGTTCACATTTAAAGCAGACTGCGCTCATCTATGGAATGCTCGACAGCACGTTTTCCATCGGAGGTATCCTTGCTGGGCTTATCGGTACATGGTGGTGGGCAAAATGTCAGAACCGCATCGGCGTGTGGTCACTCCTGCTAACCGCTACTGGGCTTGCAATCGTTAGTTTCACCACTCTCGTTCCTTTAGCTTTCCTTGGCTTTCTTTTGATCGGGCTGGGTACATCTTTTGTCCGTGCCCTTTTGCAATCCGTGCAGCAAATGGCAACGGATTCCCGTTTTCATGGCCGCATGTCCAGCTTGCGCATGCTTTGTAATCAAACGTCTGTCGTCGTGACCGGTCCACTCTTTGGTGTTCTTGCTTCTTCCTACGGAGCCCCTGTCGTTTTCCTCTGCCTGCTCCTTCTGGTTACAGGTGGTGTGATATGGGCACATATTCAGTCCAAACGACCGGCATTTCAACAAATCACAAGACCGGCTTAAAATCGCCCAGCAAAAAGGTATGCTTCTTTATGTAGGAGCATACCTTGGGTGGTGTTATTTAGCTCTGCTTATCTCGTCTCTTCCTTCGGTGCGCGAGACACCTTCTCGACCTCAACTCCCAGCGTCTTCAAATAGTCGACAATCTGGTCTAGTCTCTTCATTTTTTCACCTCAGTATTTGAAATAAGATTTGGCACAGAAACACATCCATCTTCATTACGAACGGGACTGCACAAACGTTTCAACTTTTTCTATAAAAGACGATACCCGTAGTTCCTACTACTTATGCACCTTTTTAAACATTTGCACATTTTTTATCGATATTCCTCGAATCCATTTCACCTGTTCCTTCTTAATGGCATATCCTCGCTTCTGAAAAAATGGTCTCGCTACAGCACTCGCTTCGGTCGTGAGCACGTTCACACATCTTTCTTTGCCTGTTCCTCTAAAAAGTAAAGCAACTGAGTAGCTATACCTTCCCTTTGCCTGTCTGCGGCTACGTACAAAAAATCGATGTGGGCTCCAATTAGGCTGGCAAAACCTATGATGTGGTGGTCACCGTCCTTTGCGATGAGTGAGTAAGCGTTCAGAAAACGTTGATGCAAGTGGGGATCATTGTTCACCCCATCCGCCCAAGCTGTCAATTGCTCTTGATTGTAAAACCGGGGGGATATATTCAAGATCGATGTTCTGACCATTCTAACCACATAGCGAAGATCTTCTTTCTGTAGTTGTTCGATGAACCAAACCAAACTTCCCTCTCCCTTCTATCATAACAAAGCCACGTCCAAATGAATGTAATGGTTTTATGACAATTCATACAATTTCATGACGTGCTGAATGAAGACTTGAGCATCTTCCGTAATTTCCTCCTCATTGGATGGGGTGACGATGGAAAAGGATCGCGTTGTGGAGTGGATATAAGGAAGATGCATGATTAACTCCGCTGCGTCCGTATGTTTCACAACCGTTTTTGATATAAAAGAAAGCCCCAGTCCTTCCTTCACTCCTTGAACGACTCCATGATTGCTTCCAATCGTAATCGTCTTTTTCGGTCGGATATTTGATGACTCCAACATATAATCCAGCATAGCCCTCGTCCCCGAGCCTCCTTCACGTGTAATCCATGAATGGTCTTGTAAATCTTGAAATGTAACCTCGTTACATTTTCTCAAAGGATGAGTTTCAGGAACAATCACGACCATTTCATCTTCCATGAATGGAATGGAACTCAATCCCTGCTCCGTCACTTTTCCCTCTACAAGCCCTAAATCAAGTTCGTGCTGCTGGACTTCCCGGTTGATTCGTTCAGAATTAGCAATTCGCACCTGCAACTCAACCGCTGGATACCGATCATCAAAAGTTTTTAAAATCGAAGGAATGATATATTCTCCCACCGTGTAACTCGCACCAATATTGATGTGCCCGCCTACCTGTTCGTGGAATTGCTTCACTTCATTCCTGGCTTTATCCAGCAGCCCCAGCACCTGTCGAGCCCTTCGATAAACCATCTCTCCTGTAGCTGTCACTTCGAAATGTTTGGGTGAACGATCAATTAACGACGTTTGAAAAAAACGCTCCAGATTCTTGATATGTGCACTCACCGTTGGCTGCGACAAATTCAAAAGCGTAGATGCTTTTGTAAAACTTTTTTCGTCGATAGCGGTGATGTAGGTTTTCAATGCTTCTAAATCCAAAAGAACCGCTCCAATCATTCGTTTTTTCTATGATTAACATTATAAAGTTTTATTTTACGAATAACTACCCGGAGCGTATGATAGATAAAGGAAACAAAGGAGGTCCCATCGATGAACGACACTTATAATCAACCTCTTCTAAAAGGAATTGGATTTACAGCCATCGTTGCAGCTGTCGGATTTCTACTCGCCATGCTTCCGCTGTTGAATCAGGTCGGTCCTCTTGCGACAGCCATTCTCCTAGCCGTTTTATACCGTCATTTTTTCGGTTATCCAGAGACCATGCGCACAGGAATCCAATTTTCAGCAAAAAAATTATTGCGTCTAGCGATTATTCTGTTCGGATTAAAATTAAACATCAACGTCATTCTTCAAGAGGGCTTCCCTCTTTTATTAAAAGGAACGGTTGTCATCGTATTTGCGATCGGACTTATGCTCTTTTTTGCCAAACTATTTGATGCCGACCGATCGATGATGGCACTTCTCGGGATCGGAACAGGTATATGCGGAGCATCTGCCATTGCTGCCGTCACGCCCATTTTAAAAGCAAAAGAAGAAGATACGGCCATCAGTGCAGGTGTCATATCCGTAGTCGGTACATTATTCGCCATTGGGTACACCCTTATCCGCCCCCTTCTACCGGTGGATGCAGAAGCTTACGGAATGTGGGCGGGAATCAGTTTACACGAAGTGGCGAACGTTGCTCTTGCCGGAGAACCTGCTGGAGATGATGGCCTGGGAATGGCGCTTGTCGCCAAACTCAGTCGTGTCTTTCTGCTTGTACCGTTCAGCCTGCTGCTGATCTGGTTTATGAAAAAGAAAGGAACAGAAGAAAGCCGTTCCTCCATCACTTTCCCGTGGTTCCTTATTGGTTTTGTCCTGATGAGCTTATTCGGAAGCTTTGTGAATGGAACCATTCTTACGATTCCTGCAACAGCCATGAATGCCGTCTCTACGCTGACTTCCTTCATATTAACGATGGCCATGGTTGGTCTCGGTCTCAGCGTAAGTTTCCATGATGTCAGACACCGGGCATTAAAGCCCATGCTCTTATTGATTGTGACATCCATTTTGCTCTCACTTCTCACATATTGGATCATTTGAAAAGTCTAAGGATTCCTTAGGCTTTTTTTGTTCGACACTTCCTGTCTAATGATCAGAGTATTCGTCGAAAAAGTATCGTTTCCAAATCATTCTGTTACGATAGAATAGAAGATTGGAGGCTCATGCTTGTCCTTTTCCCGCATATAGTGAAGGGAGACTATATGAGGAAAGGACACGGTCTATGAGTTCTTCATCGCGAATCGGAGCTTCGCTCTATGCATTCCTCTCCATAACCTTCTGGGGTGTGTCTTTCGTTTCCACCAAAGCCGTTTTAGAAAAGTTGGATCCCTTTTCGCTGCTTGTCGTCCGGTTTGGAATTGGGGCGATCTTTTTATTATTGATGGTACTTTTATTCCGATACCCTTTGAAAATACATATCAAGTATCTTCCACATGTACTCATCTTAGGAGTCCTTGGAGTATTCGTCCATCAAGTGATTCAGGCGACTGCCCTGCTGACCATCCACGCATCCGATGCAGGCTGGCTGATTTCATTCTCCCCGATATTTACAGTTTTTCTGTCTTTTATTTTCTTGCAGGAGAAGCTTACCCTGAAGAAAATTGCTGGCATTACGATTGCCGTAACAGGTGTTTTCATGATTACGACCATTGGGAGGGGGCACACCTTCAGCTTCTCCTTGAGTCTTGGTTATATTCTTATGATCGCAAGCACATTGAACTGGGCCGTCTATTCCGTCCTTTTAAAAAAATTATCCGTCCCTGTACCTTCTCTTGTCCTGACCTTTTATATGAGCACCACAGGGTTCTTTTTGACCCTTCCTTTCTTCATCAGGAACCATGGCGTGGACCAATTACGTACACTCTCACCCGAGCACTGGGCCCACCTGCTTTTTCTCGGCATTTTTGTGTCGGCCATCGCCTACTGGTATTGGGCAAAAGCATTAGAGGTGATGCAGGCAACGCAGGTCTCCGTTTTTCTCTATTTCGAACCACTGGCTACACTCATCGCTGCCATCATCCTGCTGAATGAGAATTTCATTGCCTCTTCCCTTTTTGGAGGACTTTTGATCATCACAGGTGTCATGCTCGTCCAGGGAAGATTTTCATTTAGAAAACATGGTTAATAAGGAGGATTTCTATTATGAAGATGATCAAACGAGTAAAGGAAGCGTTCGAAAAACTTAATGACCATTCCCCCGAAACACTGAAAAAAAAATTGATTGAGCTGGACGTCACTTTAGATGAATTAGCTCCCTATTTAGATGACCCTGAAGGGAAGCCCTATTACCGCCAAATGATATATGAAGATGATGATGTGGAAATGATTGTTATGAACTGGGCAGATATTGAATGTGCGCCTCACGATCACGGGCAGTCCACAGGCTGGATCCAAGTAATGAATGGAACAACCAAGCAAACGGTCTATCAAGCCTATGGGGAAGCATTACCTTTTCCTCTCTTTACAGAATTCAAGGAGAATGGAAGTCTCTTTTTCGCTCCTGAAAAAGGGATTCATAAAATGGGCAGAGAAGGGACAACACCACTTGTGACCCTGCACCTCTATTCTCCACCTATCCGTGGCATGCGTGTCTATGATCTCGAAACCTGTGCTGCCTGCGTCGTATCCAGTGACTGTGGAGCATGGTGGCCGGAAGAACAACGGCAGCGTTTGAAAGAAATCAAATTACAAAAATAAAGAAGGAGGTGGCTCAGCCACTTCCTTCTTTACTGAATTTTATACTGATTTTCTTCCTCTACAAACCGGTTATACCGCTTTTGAAACCAGTAATAGAGGTGAGATACGACCACCTTCAAAATCGCATAGCCGGGAATAGCTAAAATGATGCCGACGATCCCAAATAAATGACCCGCCGTCAACAACACAAAGATGATCGTGACGGGATGAATATGCAAACTCTTCCCCATGATTTGCGGGGATATAAACTTCCCTTCCAGCAACTGTACAATCGTCCAGACAAAGACAAGTTTCACAACCATAAAGGGGGACGTCACAATCGATATAATCAACGCAGGTGTAATCGCTATGACAGGCCCTAAGTATGGAACTACACTTGTCACACTGGCAATCGCAGCAAGTAACAAAGCATACTCCAGTCCAATAATCAGAAAGCCGATGTACATCATAAGTCCGATACAGAAGCTTACGATGATTTGTCCCTGAATATAAGCCGACAATTGATGATCAATGCCTTTGAAGACACTGGATACTTCCGGACGAACCTTCGGCGGGAACATCCTTATGATAAAAGAAGGGAGACGATGCCCATCTTTCAACAAATAAAAGAGAATGAACGGCAGGGTTACAAGCGCAACCACTACATTCGTCACCGTTGAAATGATATTCGTAATCCCTTCTACGGTCTCAGAAGCGTAAGAAGATATATAATCAGGAATCTGTTTGATCATTCCATCCACATCTTCAAATAAATTCGTGTAGTAAGCAGAAAAGATCGAATTCCTCAACCATTCATCAATGGTATTAATTAAATCTTGTAAGTAACGCGGCAGCTCTTCAGCCAGACTGATCAACTGCTTTTCTAGAAATGGAATAATCAGGACCACAAGCATAGTGATGATCCCTACGAGCGCTAGAAGGGTGATTAAAATCCCCCAGATCCTTTTGATTCTCCAGGATTCAAGTAAATTGATGATCGGTCGCAGTAAATAATAGACGACAACCGAAAGAATTAACGGCAAAGCTACCGTTTTAATAAAAACTAAGAAAGGATCGAAAATGAATCCTACACTTGAAAAGACGAGGATGTTCAATCCTATCAGCAGGAGTACTCCTAAAATGAATAAAAGCTTCCGACCTCCGAAAAAGCGGATGACCGGTGTGGAATCCCATCGGTTCATAAGCATTTCCCCTCAACTGCATCGTTAGTCACATTCTATCACACTTATAAAAAACGAACCTTAACTTGCTTTCTTCCCTTCTAAGGAACGCGTCACACGTTTTTTTCTCGTAGAAAGATATACACCTGCAAAAATCACACCAAGACCTATAAGCAACTGACTTGTGACCGGTTCTCCAAGAAGGAGGTGCCCCCAAAAAAGAGCGGTCACTGGAACAAGATAAGTCACCATACTTGCAAACTCCGCACTCCCCCGGTCGATCATATAATAGAAAAGTAAATGAGCGATTCCAGAACCTACACACCCTAAACCGATCACGCTGATTATAAAGGTAACGTTCATATTTTGCCCGATAGTATTGAACAATGCAGGTTGTGTCCATAGAATGCCAGTCAAACCTACCACCGCTCCTACAAGGAGGGCAACAGCAGTCAGAAGAACCACATCAAATCCCCGCAAGTGCCTTCTTGTAAAGTGTGAAACAAATCCATAACATGAGGTTGCCAGAATCATTGTTCCGATACCGATGAAGTGGCCGGATTGGATATTTCCAAACTCAAAACCGGTCAATACCAGAATGCCGATAAAACCTACAACGATCCCTATCCATTGCCATCTATTTAATAAAGCCGAGAAAGCTAGAAATCCAATCAAGCCTGTCATAATGGGGGTCGTGGCATTGAGAACAGCTGCAGTATTACTAGTCAACACGGTTTGACTTAAAGCAATCAACCCCCAGGGGAGACCCGCATTGAACACGCCTATGATGATCAATTTACCCCATGGAAACGATCGGGGTAGCTGATGCTTCCTCCACTTATTTAAAACCAAAGGAAGAAGAATCACAGCTCCAGCAAGACACCTTAAAAAGACAGTCCCCCACACCCCGGCTGTGCCGATTAACGTTTCTATAAAAACAAAAGATAGCCCCCATATTAAACTTAAGGAGAGTAAAGCACCGTACAGTCTCATTATGTTGACCCCCATCCGCTCCTACCAATATTTCTATACTTTACCAAATCTAAACGAAACGCACAATACAAAAATAACCCTTCAGGTATCTTCCTGAAGGGTTATAAAATGATGTGGCGG
>NZ_BJYD01000039.1 GCF_007991335.1 Halobacillus faecis
GCTTCCCAGCCACCCCTGACGCTCTACTCAGCAACGAACCCCGGAAACATCTCGATACTGAGTCTTCCACAATCCTGCCATATTCTTTAATAACTAGACACTTTAGGACATAGCAAAAGCCCCTCTCCTTATTTGAAAGGAAGGGGCTTTTGGATTAGGATGATTCGTTTTGCTGACGGGCGCCGCGCTCTCTATGGAGTCTGATCCGGTAGATCCCAAGTATCAAAGCTGCCACTACTAAACTTTCAGGAAGAGGCAAGTTCAATCCAAGGATTAAGGTTAAGATAAATGTCCCTATAATGAGAACGGAATAAACGACAATCGTCTTCATTAAAGGTAATTTTCTAGCGAACCCGAGCTTAAATGTAATAATGGCAAGAATAACAGTCGTTAAGTATAGAAGCATGAAAGAACGAAAGAGCATGGTCACTTCGCTTTCATCATTTAAATTCACTTCACTTCCGAAGCCACGGAAAAAGAAATCGGCTACAGGCCATAGATCCGTCGGCACGGGCAGTGTGGACATATCGTTCATGATGTTCCTCCTCATGGATACCCTATTCTGCTTTCTATCATACTAGAAAGCCTCGCTCGATGCTACCCGTGAAACCATTTTCATTATTTAAACAAATCCTATATAATAGACCTGAATAGAGGTGAGCCTTTTGAAAAACTTTCATTTGAACACAGCACTTTTAGCCAGTCTCGTTATTTTATCATTCATCGCTGTTGGTTTTGCGATCGGACAAGAAATCTTCTGGCTTGCAGCCGTCCTTTTCTTTTCGGGATTTGCTCTTATGAGTGTAGGTTTGAGAAGAAAAAGAAAACAACAGCAAACATCTTGAATCATGCAGAAAGCGACCCCTATAGAGGTCGCTTTCTTTTATTTCTTCAAACGGACGTAATCCTTCGATATTTCTTCATGAATGTTGGAACGGCTCGCGAGGACGGTCGTCTTGTTCAACAAGTCCAAATCTTCCCGGTCCGCACGGGTAACGATTCCACCCACCTCACGAACGATGATGCTTCCAGCTGCGTAATCCCATGGCATCAACGTCATCGTCAAATACCCATCCAGCAGTCCTTCGGCTACAAAAGCAAATTCTAAGGCAGCTGATCCATAAGATCTGGTACTTCGTAATTTTTTCACTAGATCTTCCATGCCTTTATGGTCTACGTGAGGATTTTCAGGAATTAACCAGGATGTATTGAGCGCGAGAATGGACTGATTCAGCGGCCGCTCCTCACTGAGCTGTGGCAGCTTCTCTTCGTTTCTATAAGCACCTTCTCCTCTTTTAGCTGAGTACAAAACACCATCCATGACGTTGTAAATTAAACCGATTTCACCTACTCCGTCAAAATAAACCCCAACAGAAATGGCGAAGTTCCTTTTCTGATGAACAAAGTTCATTGTTCCATCAATGGGATCTACAATCCAGACGGTTCCTCCGAGGTCTTCTATTTCATCCCCGAATCCCTCTTCTCCTAATAAGTAATGATCCGGATACGTATCATTGATTTTTTTTGCGAAAAATTGTTCTGTTTCCTGGTCCATTTCTGTAACCAAGTCGTTCGGGTTGGATTTCGTTTCAATGGATCGAGGCGAATCAATGTTGTTTTTGATTCGTTCACCAGCTTCCAAGACCCAAGCTTTTGCATTTTCGAAAATCTCGTTCTTTTTCTGTTGATCCATAACATCGTACCCCTTTTATAAGTATCAATCTTTATCGTACCAAATCCAACCTAACATTGCATCAAATCCGCCCCCTTGTCCAACTAAAGCGCCCTATTCTTGACGACTCCGTTTCGAGATGTTTTCGTGGTTCGTTACTTAGGTTGAGCGTTAGGGGTGGCTGGGAAGTTACTCGCTTTCCTTTGGGGGAGCGCCGAGCTTCCTCGGACTGCGTCCTGCGGAATCTCGTCTACATCCTTCTCCCACGTGAGTCTCGAAGCTGAGTCTTCCGCAGTCCTGCCATTTCCTTGAATAGCTGTTTGGATTTCAAAGGCAATAAAAAAAGACGAGCAACTTTAGTGTTGCTCGCTCTTATATGGACCATTCAATCAATTGCTTACGAAGTTCAGAGAGTCTTCGCTTTGTCTTTTTTATTTGTTCGACATCTCCGGCGATCATGGCATCATGCAACGTCACCAATTCGTAATCAATTTCCATACGGATTACCGGGAGCTTCTCTTCAGCTTCTCTTTTACGCAATGCTTCCATGACATGTTTCACTGCTAACCCCTCCCTTTCAAATCCTTACTTTATATATATGTGACTTTTGCGACAGAAGTTTCAATTAGATTACTTATATGTAACCCATTTTTACAGGATTCAAACCAACCGAACACATCACTTAGTAAGCTCGGTTTCTTGTGGTAAAATAAGGGCGAGAAATGAAGGAGTTGATCGAATGGCGACATTTAGTGGATTTACACAAGAGGATTTTGACGTTTTTTCCATTCCCGGATTAGAAAATAGAATGGAAGCTTTGAGAGATCGTATTTCTCCTAAGCTTGAGGCTGTCGCGACAGAACTTTCAGCAGATGTTACGGCCATGACTGGTGACGAAATGTTCGTACACGTAGCCAAACACGCGCGCCGGAAAACGAACCCGCCGAATGATACATGGGCGGCACTAGCTTCAAATAAACGCGGTTATAAGAAGCTTCCCCACTTCCAGATCGGCCTGTGGGAGACTCATGTTTTCATTTGGTTTGCTGTGATCTACGAAAGCCCCATTAAACAGGACTTTGCTTACAAATTGGAGCAAAACAAGGATGAAGTTCTTGGTCATATTCCGGAGGACTTTGTATGGTCCATTGATCACACGAAGCCTGACAGCATTCCTCAGTCTGATGTAGATGAGGAGAAGTTTTTAAGTATGACGGAGCGTCTGAAGACGGTAAAAAAAGCTGAGATCTTGTGTGGCAGGAACATTGAACGTGGTGACGAGCGGTTGAAGGATCCTGATGCTTTTCTTGAACTATGTAAAGAAACGTTTCAAACCCTTGAACCATTATACCGCTACACAAAACAACTGGATCAGTAAGAAAAGGCGCCCCTTTGGGAGCGCCTTTTTTGTTTACATCTTCACTTTGTCGCCTTTACTGAGACCTTTCGCCTGTTTGACAGCTTTATAGCAGGAATAGCCGGATTCTTTTTCAAATTGTCCGCACAGCGTTTTCTCTTCACTTTTAGATGGGACGATCTGTTTAAAACGGGTGTACGCGAGCATCAGCTCCTCACGGTCGACTCCTTTTTCATAGGCTTGTTCGACCATGCTGTAAAAATTGACGACATCGATAATTTCTTCTTTTGACCAATAAATTTCATCGATTGGATACGTATAACTCATGATTCTTCCTCCTTACTTGGTCCACCGGTTGCGGATTTCTTCCGCTTCTGTGACAATGCGCCTGAACAATTCACCGACCGATGGAACGTCATGGATCCTTGAAGCTACTTGACCAGCCCAACCGAATCCGTAATCTTGTTTTCCATCATAAATGAACGTTTTATTCGCTTCGCCGTTAATGTAGGATTTCAAACCTTCATAACCGGCTTGATCATCTTCTAATTCCAAAATACGTGCTGTCCACTCATTTTTCAAGGCACGAGCCGGGGCCTTTAAACTCCTTTTGATGACGGTAGTGGATGTCTCGTCCGCTTGAATTAAAGCTTCCAGATAAGCGGGATGCGCGTGCACACATTCTTTGGTTGCGATAAACCGTGTCCCCATTTCCACTCCTTCCGCTCCTAAAGCAAGTGCAGCCATCAGCCCTCTACCGTCTCCTACTCCTCCTGAAGCGATGACAGGTATATCCACGGCGTCTACGACTTGTGGAGTCAGGACAAATGTACCGACATCATCACGACCGAGGTGTCCACCGCCTTCATGACCGACGACCATAACGGCATCAGCTCCAAGCTCTTCCGCTTTGACAGCCTGCCGTCTAGCTGCTACAAGTACGAGGGTTTTGATCCCAGTATTTTTGACAAGCTCAAGTACAGGGGCAGGATTCCCACCTGTCACTGAGATGACCGGCACCTTTTTTTCCACGGCCACTTGAACCATCTCTTCAAATGGACGACCATGCTGACCAATCGCAAAGTTCACACCAAACGGACGGTTTGTTTTTTCTCTTACAGCATCAATTTCTTCTCTCAATTGATTTGGACCTTCCATACTCATCGCTGTTAATTGGCCGAGTCCCCCAGCGTTTGATACCGCTGAAGCCAATTCTGAATAAGCAAGATGTGCTAGTCCTCCTTGGATAATCGGGTATGTAATGCCTAAAGCTTCTGTGACGCGAGTTTTCCATTCCACATGAATCCCTCCCCTTTTGTTTCATTTTAGCATGATTGGAAAAAGGATACACAAAAGACTAGCAAGGGAACGCGGAAACTGCTATAATTCATGTGCTTTTCTAAATTAAAGAGGTGGAAACACATATGAACCAACACGAAACTCCCCTGTTTACAGGGTTAAAAAAACATAGAGACCGAAAGCCCGTCCAATTTCATATCCCCGGCCATAAAGGCGGAAAAGGAATGGATGAAGAGTTCCGGTCCTTTATTGGAGACCAAGCGCTTTCGATCGATCTTATTAATATAGAGCCGCTGGATGACCTGCACCATCCTCAAGGCATGATCAAACAGGCGCAAGACCTTGCAGCAGAAGCCTTCGGTGCAGATTATACATTCTTCTCTGTTCAGGGCACATCTGGTGCGATCATGACGATGATCATGAGCGTCTGTCATCCCGGTGATAAAATCATTGTTCCAAGAAACGTCCATAAATCCGTAACAACAGCGATTATTTTTTCAGGAGCGAAACCCGTCTTTATCCACCCGGAACTCGACGACCGCTTCGGGATCTCGCACGGGATCACTTCAGACGCCGTAAAGAAGGCTTGTGAAGCTCATCCGGATGCGAAAGGACTGCTCGTCATCAACCCGACTTATTTCGGAGTGTCTGCCGATTTGAAAAAGATCGTCAACATTGCCCACAGTTTCGATATCCCTGTCCTTGTTGATGAGGCACACGGCGTCCATATTCACTTTCATGAGCGTCTTCCCCTTTCTGCTATGCAGGCAGGAGCAGACATGGCAGCTACGAGCGTACACAAGCTTGGCGGGTCTCTAACCCAAAGTTCCGTGTTGAACTTAAAAGAAGGACTCGTGTCACACGAGAGGGTCCAGTCCATTTTGTCTATGCTCCATACAACTTCAACTTCGTACCTTTTGCTGGCGAGTCTTGATGCTGCTCGCAGACATCTCGCTATCAACGGCCGAGAGTTGATGGAAGAAACGCTACGTCTGGCTGATCATGCGAGAAGAAGACTGAATGAAATACCGGGCATTTACTGCCCAGGCAGCGAAATATTGACAAGCGATGCGACCGTAGACTTCGACCCTACGAAGTTGATCATCTCCGTGAAAAAACTGGGATTGTCTGGCTATGATGTAGAGGTTTGGCTCCGGGAAAAAGCCAATATCGAAGTGGAACTCTCCGATTTGTATAACATTTTATGTATCGTTACCCCTGGGGATGGAGAAGAAGAAATCGACGTGCTTATCGCGGCTTTAGAAACACTTTCCGATGAGCACTCTGATAAAGAGGAGACAGAAAACATTCGGGTAAAGGTTCCAGACATTCCTGTGCTTGCCCTTTCTCCGAGAGAGGCCTTCTACTCTCCGACAGAAACGATTTTGCTAAAAGAAGCGGTCGGAAGGATCAGTGCTGAATTCGTGATGGTTTACCCCCCTGGCATCCCTATTTTCATTCCGGGTGAAATCATTACACAAGAAAACATCGAATACATCCACGAAAATGTTGAAGCCGGTCTACCTGTACAAGGCCCTGAAGATGATACACTAGAAACCATTCAAGTCATTCGTGAACAACGCGCATTCAAATAAAAAAGAGGCCCCATGGGGCTTCTTTTTTATTTTACTGTTCTTTGGT
>NZ_BJYD01000040.1 GCF_007991335.1 Halobacillus faecis
GCGAAAGGATTTCCTCACATCGGAAATCCTTTCGCGGAACGAAAAAGAACCAGGTCCATGACCTGGTTCTTTCCTTTTATGTCTCCTTTTCAGGAATGATGCCCCCGTTTAATAGAACATACTCTTTATTTATCTTCTGGTTTGTTGCAAGTAGGACAGGTGCTGTAAAGAGTAGAAACCTTTTCATTTTCGTAGTGCTCAATTACCTTCTGACAGTCTTGACATACGATTGTACCCATTCACATCCACTCCCCATATTTGTAATCGTTTTCAACGTAATTTTATTCTAATATGGCACAATCGAAAAATCAAGCCCAAAAGTATAACTTTTTATAAAATGTGTCATACTAATAATTTCTCTACCTACTAGTATATGATCAGGTTTCATCTTTAAGCCTAAAAAAAGATCACTCCTGGGAGTGATCTTTTTAGCTATGGTGTTTGAATAAGTGCTGGATCTAACAGCTCGTAGCCCTTCTCTCGCAGACCATCCGCAATAGGGCCGAGGGCCTTATTTGTCCATTCCCGATCGTGCATGAGCAAGTTAGCACCGTTATTTAGAAGGGGAGTGTTAACCATGATGTCAGCAAGCGCTTGAGCGTCCTGGTATTCACTTTCCCAATCGTATCCATAGGTCCAGTTCATGACGAGCATGCCTTCTTCTTCAGCCAATTGCTTAGAAAAATCGGTATTCTGTCCAAATGGGGCACGGAAAAAGACTGGCCGTTCACCTATGATTTCTTCAATCTTATCATTCAGTCCAACAATTTCTTTTCTTTGTTCTTCTTCACTTAGATCAGGTAAGCTCGCGTGGGTTTCTGTGTGATTTCCTATAGGAAAGCCCATTTCGTGAATCTCTTTTAATTTTTCTTTTTCTTCTGGTGTATCAATGAAATGGCCATTTACAAAAAAGATTGCAGGTGCATCTTTTTCTTTTAACGTTTTAGCCATTTCTACTGCGTGAGTATCTGGTGCATCATCAATCGTAAGTAGAGCGACTTTCGGGTTCGCCTCTGCAATCGGCTTGAAGGACCAGTTCCCCGTCAATTCATATTGCGGTTCTACATTCCTATCGTAGGCTTCCCCTCTCGCTACAGGTTCTTCAGTCTCTTCTACCTCAGCAGCTGTTTCTTTCGATTCTTCTTGTTCAACTTCTTCTGTCGCCTCTTTCTCAGCTGGCTCGTTTTCCGCTTTTTCAACCTCTTCACTGTTTGCTCCCGAGCAGGCAGAAAGCATAAAAATCAGTACAAACAACAAACTTGTCCATCTTTTCATAGGTGTTCCCTCCACTGTTATGTATTTCCACTTTCTCTATTATAAAAGAAAAATCAACATTTTTTCTATCGTTTTCGGGTAAAATATTATATAATGTTTAATCGTGGTCTCATGACTTCTTACATATGGGTGATTGAAATGATACATTCACTAAAAAAATTCAAATTTCTAGGAAGCCGAACGTTAAAAACGGGAATTTCTGTCTTTTTGACTGCATTGATTTGCGGTTTTTTTAATTTACCCATCATATTTGCTGTCATCACAGCTATTGTAACGATTGAACACACCGCTGCAGATTCGATTAAGAAAGCCTTCGTCCGCTTCCCTGCCTCAGCCATCGGTGCATTACTTGCGACGGCATTTTACGGGATGCTCGGAAAAGGTGCTTTGACATTCGCTCTTGTAGCTATGGTGACGATCGCCGTCTGTCACAAACTGAAACTGGATGATGGAATTTTGGTCGCTACCATCACGGCGACTGCCATGATTCCAGACTTCCAGGACCACTATGTGGTTTCATTTTTCACGAGATTGGGTACAACCTCCATTGGAATCATCATCTCTACTTTTGTGAATTTTTTCCTTTTACCACCCAATTATTCGCCTATGATTTACAAAAACATCAACGGTTTGTATAATCATGCTGGTCTGCTTTTGAAACGAATAATTTCTGAGGTTACGGCAGAATCTAAAGAGAAAACTCGAGTTATTCAGAGGTCCTACCGGCAATTGACGGCCCATCTGGAAAAGACAAATCAGCTTTCTCAATACCAAAGGGAAGAGTGGAAATACCACCGCCACTCAGAAGAAGAGATGGTCGCTTTTCAACTCTCTCAACGGAAACTGGCGGCATTCCAACAAATTGCTTATCATCTCGGAAACTTACAGTACGTCCAAACAAAAGCTTCTGATTTTACAAAAGAGGAAAAAGAGCTTTTGCTTGCACTTACAGAAGAATTCACCAAAGTACTTAGTGACCCGACCCACTCAATTAATGAAAGACAATTCGAGATGGTAAATCAATTGGATGATGCATTCTGGAAATGGAAAGAAGACCACGTCGTAAAGCAGACAGGTTACCGACACCATTTACCACCGCAGACGATCTTAATTTATGAATTGCTTTGTTTTCACGATGTCTTGGAAGAATTGCAAAATTTGTCAGAAAAACAAGAACAATTAGTGAAAAAATGCTATTTACCAGATCATTCATAATGTGGTGAAGAAATCTTTTATTAGGAGGGAAGTCAGTAATGAAACAAGTAACAAAAGTGTTTTACATTTCAGTTGTTATCGCATTCTTATTTATCGGCTGGGGAATCATCCCAGAAGCTACATTACCGACTTGGAACTTACAAAATGTAACATCAAACATTCAAGGTTTCCTTACAGAGAAATTTGGATGGTTCTACTTGCTGTCAGCTACAGGATTCTTAATTTTTGCTATCTTTTTGGTCTTCTCGAAATATGGAAAATTAAAATTAGGTAAGCCTGATGATGAACCGGAATATCCATACATTACATGGTTTGCCATGCTCTTTAGTGCTGGGATGGGAATTGGACTAGTTTTCTGGGGAGCTGCAGAACCCCTTTTCCACTTCCATACTCCACCGATCCCTGGTCAAGAACCGGTGAGCGAACAAGCGGCTCAGTCAGCTATGAAGTACACGTTCTTCCACTGGGGATTTCACCCTTGGGCCTTTTACTCTGTAATCGCTCTAGCCCTTGCCTACTTTAAATTCAGAAAGGACGCACCAGGCGTGATTAGTGCCGCTCTCACACCAGTCCTAGGTGAAAAGAGAGTGAAGGGTCCTCTAGGTACACTGATTGACTTTATCGCTGTATTCGCAACGATCTTCGGTGTAGCGACATCTCTTGGATTAGGTGCACTACAAATTTCCAGTGGTCTTGCCTTTACCATTGATGGGTTAGAAGATACGTTCACACTACAACTTACGATTATCGCTGTTGTAACTATACTCTTTATGACTTCAGCCATGACTGGTTTGAACAAAGGGATTAAATACCTTAGTAACACGAACGTCGTACTTGCTATTGGTTTAATGGTATTCATGTTGTTTGCAGGTCCGACAAACTTTATCATGGATTATTTCACGACATCATTCGGATCATATCTCCGGGACCTTCCATACATGAGTTTCCGGATGACTCCATTTGAGGAAGATAGTTCATGGGTTCAAAGCTGGACGATATTCTATTGGGCTTGGTGGATTTCCTGGGCTCCATTCGTTGGAACCTTCATCGCACGTGTATCCCGCGGGCGTACGATCAGAGAATTTATTTTAGGTGTACTTCTAGTACCGACGGTCTTCGGGGCTCTATGGTTCTCTGTATTCGGTGGAACAGCTATTTCACTTGAGTACTTCAATAACGTTGATCTCTATTCAGATGTCAGCGAACTTGGAGCTGAAGTGGCTCTCTTCTCTATGTTGGAAAATGTACCACTAGGATCAATCATGTCCATCATTGGACTATTGCTCATTAGTACGTTCTTTATCACATCTGCTGACTCTGCCACTTTTGTACTTGGCATGCAGACGACAAACGGGAGTTTGAATCCTACAAACCAGGTGAAATTCACATGGGGAATCATTCAGGCTGGAGCAGCTGCTGTCCTCCTTTGGCAAGGTGGATTAGGAGCCCTACAAACGGCAGCGATCATCGCAGCCTTCCCGTTCACCTTTATCATGATTCTCATATGCTTCTCCTTGTTTAAAGCATTCCAAGAGGAAGCGAAAAAAGTGGATCTTAAGAAGAAAACAAGATAAAGCTTCAAAAGGAACCCAGAACTTGTTTCTGGGTTCCTTTCTATTTTGATTCTTATACGGCTTACTCTGAACTCAACAAAGGCCCTCACACCACCTTTCTTCATACCAAACCTCTCCCCTCTTTACCCGCGACCTTTGATTTACACTTCGGCCCATGCTGCATATTAACACCTAAAGATACGTCCCTTTTGGTTTTATTAAGGATTTTACAATCGATGTCACAATACAACATGACACTATCATTTCCATGACAAAATGATAACAAGTAAATAATCTTCCTAGTTCCTTGTTACACTGAGAATGGATCAAAGACAAGGGAGTGGGACGGACTATGATCAATCGTATTATCCTATCTTTTTTAGCAATATTCTTACTCGCGGGATGTCTACAAAAAGGTGAATCCGTACAAGTACTTACAGCTACACCTGAGGATTATGAATTATACTTATACTCCGAGGTTGACCAGGAAGAGTCCGCACAGGATTACTTGAGCGCCCTTCTCGATTGGAAAATGAAGCAGGATGACGGGGCTGAATTACAGTTCAAACAGACGGAAAAGGACAAAAGCGAATTGAGCATCCCAACGGAAGAATTACCTGTCCTCGTAGTGAAAGAAGAAGGTAAAACGATAACCACGATCTCCGGAAACAACCCACGCGAAAAAATTTTAATGACTTTGGAAAATCATATAGCGATGATTAGATGAATGCCAAGCCTCCCTTTGTATAGTGGAGGCTTTTTTATGTACTTAAAAAGGATTTCTAGTTAGAGGACGTTATAGCTTGGTTAGAGGACATTAACACATTATTATAGGACATTGATGCTCAGTTAGAGGACATTGACTTGACGCTAAGGGACATTAAAGTCCAGTTAGAGGACATTGACTTACCACCAAGGGACATTAAAGTCCAGTCAGGAGACGTTGAACTCTTTCCAAAACAAAAAGCCCGACAGACTCATAGGAGCCGTCGGGCTTTATAGATTATTATTTAACGATGTGGATCGGTTGATCGATCGCAACTTCAGCTGCTTCCATCGTGATCTCACCTAGTGTTGGGTGAGCGTGGATGGTAAGCGCTAAGTCTTCGGCAGTCATGCCGGACTCAATTGCCAAGCCAAGCTCAGCAATCATGTCACTTGCATTCGCACCAGCGATTTGAGCACCGATGACAAGGCCGTCTTCTTTACGAGTAACGAGTTTCAGGAAACCGTCACTTTCGTTAAGAGATAGCGCACGTCCGTTAGCTGCAAATGGGAATTTAGAAGCTTTCACATCATATCCAGCATCTTTTGCTTCTTGCTCTGTGTAACCAACAGAAGCTAGTTCTGGATCAGAGAATACGACAGCTGGAATTCCAAGGTAGTCGATTTCTGACTTCTCTCCAGAGATCGCTTCTGCAGCGATTTTACCTTCATAAGAAGCTTTGTGAGCAAGTGGTGGTCCTTCAACGATATCACCGATCGCATAGATGTTATCAATGCTCGTGCGGCACTGTTTATCGATTTCGATGATTCCTTTATCCGTCATCTTGATTCCTAGATCTTCAAGACCGATTTCGTCGGTGTTCGGACGACGACCGACAGTGACAAGTACGTAATCCGCATCGATGGATTTTTCTTCACCTTTAGCTTCATACTTAACAGTCACGCCGTTTTCTGTCTCTTCAACACCTTGAGCCATAGCTTCCGTTACAACGTCAACGCCTTTTTTCTTCAGACGCTTCTTAACGATGGAAGACATTTGCTTCTCGAAGCCGCCAAGGATGTCTTTTGTTCCTTCAAGGATGGTTACTTCTGTACCGAAGTTCGCATACGCCGTACCAAGCTCTGTACCGATGTATCCGCCACCGATCACGACCATTTTCTCAGGAATTTCATCCAGGTTCAAAGCACCTGTAGAATCTAGAACACGATCAGAGAATTTGAAAGAAGGAATCTCAATCGGACGAGAACCAGTTGCAATGATGCAATTGTTGAACGTGTACGTTTGAGAGTTCTTTTCATCCATGACACGGACTGTGTTTTTATCTACGAAGTAAACTTCGCCTTTTACGATGTCTACTTTGTTTCCTTTAAGAAGACCTTCAACACCGCCAGTCAGTTTGTTTACAACGCCGCCTTTCCACTCTTGTACTTTAGAGAAGTCAACGGTTGTATTTTCTGACTTGATTCCCATGTCTTCAGCGCCTTGAGCGTGTTCGTAACGGTGACCCGCTTGGATCAACGCTTTGGAAGGAACACAGCCGACGTTCAAACAAACGCCACCAAGGTTACCTTTGTCGACAATGGTTACATTTTGACCGGATTGTGCAGCACGGATGGCGGCAACATAACCGCCAGGACCCGCACCGACAACTAACGTATCTAGTTCAATTGGGAAATCTCCTACTACCATACTTTACGCCTCCATCATGATTAGTTGTGGATCGTTCAGTAAACGCTTGATGTTGTTCATTGCGTGCTGAGCTGTCGCACCATCGATGATACGGTGGTCAAAGCTTAAGGAAATCGCAAGAACTGGAGCTACTACAACTTCACCATCGCGTACGATTGGCTTGTCTGCAATACGTCCGATACCAAGGATCGCCACTTCTGGGTGGTTGATGACTGGTGTGAACCACTGGCCACCGGCAGATCCGATATTCGTAATTGTAGTGGAAGCACCTTTCATTTCTTCAGATGATAGTTTACCGTCACGAGCTTTCACAGCTAGTTCATTGATTTCGCTTGAGATTGAGAAGACAGACTTGCGGTCTGCGTCTTTAACGACTGGAACCATTAGGCCTTTCTCTGTGTCTGCAGCGATACCAATATTATAATAGTGTTTCTGAATAATTTCATCCGTATTGTCGTCAATTGACGTATTAAGAACAGGATATTTTTTCAGAGTAGAAACAAGAGACTTCACCACATATGGAAGGTAAGTCAACTTGATGTCTTGTTCAGCTGCAACAGCTTTGAACTTCTTACGGTGAGCAACGAGTTCAGATACATCCACTTCGTCCATCAACGTTACGTGAGGAGCAGTGTGCTTGGAGTTCACCATAGCTTTGGAGATCGCTTTACGGATTCCGCTCATCTTCTCACGAGTTTCTGGGTAAGCTTCACCTGCAGCTGGAGCTGCTTGTTGCGTAGAAGCTGCTGCTTCTTCCTGCTTGTCTTCAGCTGGAGCTTCTGTTGCTGTTTCCGCTTGTCCGCCGTTCATGAAGCTTTCAACGTCTTCTTTAAGAACGCGGCCGTTTTTGCCGGATCCTTGAACTTTACGGATGTCGACATCGTTATCACGCGCGAATTTACGCACAGAAGGCATCGCTACAACGCGGCGGTCTTCGTCAACGTCACCATCGTTTGCAGATGCTGCTGGTTGTTCAGCTTTTTCATCTTTGCTTTCTTCTTTAGGTGCTTCCTCTTTTTCTTCTTTCGGCTCTTCTTTAGGCTCTTCAGAAGCAGGAGCATCTTCAGATCCATCATCAATTGTGATGATAACTGTTCCGACTGTAGTCGTTTCACCTTCGTCTACGTGGATGTCTTTGACCGTTCCATCTACTTGGGAAGGGATTTCTACTACTGCTTTATCGTTTTGTACTTCACAAAGTACATCGTCTTCTTTTACTTCGTCGCCAGGCTTGACGAACCACTTCGCAATTTCACCTTCGTGGATACCTTCACCGATATCAGGCAGTTTAAATTCGAATGCCACGGTTATTACCTCCTAGTATTAGAGATGATTAAAAGTTCATAACGTCGTTGACTTTTTCAACGATCGTGTTGTGATTTGGCAACCATACTTCTTCTGCTTGTGTGAATGCATACACAGTATCTGGTGCAGCTACACGCAATACAGGAGCTTCAAGGTGAAGGATGGCTTTCTCTTGAATTTCAGAAACAACGTTCGCTGCGATACCCGCTTGCTTTTGAGCTTCCTGGACAACCACAGCGCGGTTTGTTTTCTTAACAGATTCAAGAATCGTTTCGTAATCGACTGGAGATACAGTACGAAGATCGATGACTTCAGCACTGATTCCGTCTTTCTCAAGCTCTTCTGCAGCTTTAAGAGAAGAGTGAACCATTGCACCATAAGCAACAAGAGTAACGTCTGTACCTTCGCGCTTAACGGCTGCTTTATCAAGATCTACTGTATATTCTTCTTCTGGCACTTCTTCACGGAAAGAACGGTAAAGTTTCATGTGCTCAAGGAAGATGACAGGATCGTTATTACGGATGGAAGAGATCAAAAGACCTTTCGCATCGTATGGATTGGATGGGATCACTACACGAAGACCAGGCTGTTGAGCCATCAGACCTTCAAGGCTGTCTGCGTGAAGTTCTGGTGTGTGTACACCGCCGCCGAAAGGAGAACGAACAGTAATCGGCATTGGACGAGTACCACCAGAGCGGTAACGATAGCGAGCCATTTGACCGCTGATTGCGTCCATAACTTCGTAAACGAAACCGAAGAATTGAATTTCAGGTACCGGACGGAAGCCTGTAAGAGCAAGCCCGATGGACATACCGCCGATTCCGGATTCAGCTAGTGGTGTATCGAATACACGATCTTCGCCGAATTCTTTTTGAAGACCTTCAGTCGCACGGAATACTCCGCCGTTTTGACCAACGTCTTCACCGAAAACAAGCACGTTTTCATCATTTTTAAGTTCTGTGCGCATCGCGTCTGTGATGGCTTGGATCATTGTCATTTGTGCCATGATTTACTTCGACTCCTTTTCCTTGTATTCTTCCAACTGCTCTTTCAAGTTTGAAGGAAGTTCCTCATGCATGATACCGATCAAATCAGTAACACTTTGTTTTGGAGTATTGTCAGCTTCTTTAACAGCTGCTTTGATTTCTTCTTTTGTTTTTTCGATCAATTCGTTCTCTTCCTCTTCAGACCATAGGCCTTTTGCTTCGAGGAACTTACGGAAACGAACGATTGGATCTTTCTTCTCCCACTCGTTGTCTTCATCTTCCGTACGGTAACGAGTCGGATCGTCTCCGGCCATTGTGTGTGGACCATAACGATAAGTAAGTGTCTCGATCAATGTCGGACCTTCACCGTTCACAGCACGCTCACGTGCATCTTTTGTTGCCGCATAAACAGCAAGAACGTCCATACCGTCAACCTGGATGCCTTCGATTCCGGCAGCTACTGCTTTTTGCGCAATTGTTTGTGCTGCAGACTGCTTCTCAACAGGTACAGAGATCGCAAAGCGGTTGTTTTGTACAACGAAAATCGCTTGCGCACCGAATGCACCAGCAAAGTTGATTCCTTCATAGAAGTCACCTTGGGATGCTCCGCCATCACCTGTGTATGTGATTGCTACAGCATTTTCACCACGTTTTTTATAACCAAGACCAACACCAGCTGTCTGCGTAATTTGCGCACCGATGATGATTTGTGGGCTTACTGCGTTGACACCTTCAGGCATTTGGTTTCCTTTATAGTGTCCACGGGAGAATAGGAATGCTTGGTAAAGTGGAAGACCGTGCCAGATCAGCTGTGGTACATCACGATACCCTGGAAGAATGAAGTCTGCTTTCTCCAGTGCAAATTGGCTTCCAAGCTGAGATGCTTCCTGTCCTGCAGTTGGAGCGTAGAATCCAAGACGTCCCTGGCGGTTAAGTGCGATGGAACGCTGGTCAAGAATACGCGTATAAACCATACGGCGCATAATTTCTTTCAGATCTTCATCAGATAGGTCAGGCATAAAATCTTCATTTACGATTTCGCCTTCTTCGTTAAGGATTTGAAACGTTTCGAACTGGTTTTCAATGTTCTCAAGAGTTCGTTTCAAAGTCATTCACCCTTTCCTTTCGTATTTTAAAATGGATGCTGTGAGTAGCTTTCCCAATTATGAAAAAAAACTGTACCGATTTGCTCTTTACGTTTTACCCTGAACACATATTTATTAATCATGCAGGGGCGTTTATAGAAACTGTTACATTCTTCAAGTAAGATTCAATGGTACAATGTCAATCCATTATGTAGTTTAGCTCAAATCGTCATCATTCGTCAATCACTTCACTACATAATATCTATACATAGTCATTGAGGCTTCTAACAGCAGTCGAAAAATGACTTATTTTGTTATTTCAGAACACGATACTGTATTACCACAAAATTAAGCCTGTATTAATCTTACGTCTTTTCTCCTTTACAATCAAATGAATTGTTCCGTGGAAGCTTTCCTACTGCTTCAGTCATCATGCGTGTTCGCTCAAATGAAAAGCCGTTGACGAATATCCGTCAACGGCTTTCCTATTATTCCTCTTCTGAAGCAGAAGATTCTGATTGTTCTTCATAAGTTACATCAAGTTCCATCGCTTCATAAAGTTCTTTCTTCAATGTATTATACTCTTCTGTATGTTTATTGAATGTTTCATTATGTTCGATCACTTCATTATATTTCTGATTGATCTTATCGATTTGTTCTTGAAGTTGTTCTTCCGTCAAGTCTTCGTTCTGCATCATTTCATAAAGTTTGGCATCCATGGTTAATGCTTCATCGTAAGCTCCGTACAAATTTTGATACGAGTCATATCGTGCATTCATCGTCTCGACGAGTTGCTCCGCTTTTTCTTTTGCGTCTGTGTTCTCTTCCTCTAAGTCTTCAATAAGAGGTTCAATCTTATCAAATTCTTCTTTAGCTGCATCAATGCTTTCTTTCTCCAGCTCGAGCTTTTCTCTTCGTTCCTCAACAATAGAGGCCGCCTGCTTTGACTTTTCCTGAATTTCATCAAATTGATCCATATTCAAATTGATGATTTCTTCATATAACTGTTGTTCTTCTGTTTCAAGATCCACCATCGGCTGCTGTTGTTCGCGGAAAGCATCTTCCAGCGTCACCGCTTTTTCCAGATGTTCATAAATCTGTTCTTCTGCTGACTGCCCTGTGCAGGCTGATAAGAAAGCTGCAACTGCCAGGAGCACCACTAGCTTATGTACTCGCACACCTTTTCCCCCTCGAATTCCATGAAACATTATTGTAATCTAAACGTATCTACAATAGTATAATAAATGATATTAAATGAAAAGTGCCTTTTTCACATATGTTACCATTGACATAGAAGAGAAAAGGACTTACTTGAGAGAGCTCTTTATTTTATTTTTATAAATACATGATTGGGGCTTTGTTTGAAAATGTATAGTTTGAAAGGATGTTGCTGAATGATCACAATGGACGATATTGTTCGTGAAGGTCACCCTGCTCTGCGCAAAGTGACAGAGGAAGTGTCCCTTCCCCCTTCTGAGGAAGATAAAAAAACGTTGGAAGAAATGATCCAATACTTGAAAAACAGCCAGGATGAACAAGTTTGTAACCGTTACGGCCTCCGTCCCGGGGTAGGCTTGGCTGCACCACAGATCAATGTGAATAAACGGATGTTAGCCGTTCATTTCACTGATATGAAAGATAAATTATACAGCTATGGCTTATTCAATCCTCGTATTGTCAGTCATTCTGTGGAAAAGACCTATCTTTCTACAGGAGAAGGCTGCCTTTCCGTGGACCGTGAAGTGCCTGGTTATGTGCCACGCTATCGCCGTATTACAGTGAAAGCCACGGACCTTGAAGGGAATGATGTGAAGCTGCGCTTAAGGGATTATGCAGCGATCGTCTTTCAACATGAAATTGACCATCTCCATGGTGTCATGTTTTATGATCACATCGACCAGGAAAATCCTTTTAAGGAGCCTGACAACGCTACACCTGCCGATCGATAAAAACCAAAAGCTCCACCGTCCCATGACGGTGGAGCTTTTTTTAACTTCTTCCGGATTAGCTTCTATTTGTTGAAGATAGGTTACTTCAGCAAGCCTATTTCATAAATCGCATGAGAGAGGCCGTCTTCACCTACATCTTTTGTTACAAAATCACTGACGGCTTTCGTTTCAGATACCGCATTTCCCATCGCGATCCCTGTTCCTACCTCACGGATCATTTCGATATCGTTCAAACCGTCGCCAAAAGCGTACGTATCCTCCATCTTGAGACCGGCTGCTTCGATCATCTTTTTGATTCCTTCGGCTTTTGATCCACCTTTAGGAAGGACATCACAGGAAACGGGGTGCCACCGGATGTAATCGAAGGATTCGTATGCGTCTCGATATTCTTCGATCTCATCCCCTTCACAAAACAGAAGGGACTGATAAATATTTCTTCCTTTGAAAAAGGAGGCATCCGCACTAGGGTGATCAATATACAGCGTTCCTAGACTTTCTTCGATATGATCATGATCCGGTACAGAGGCTTTCATTTCTTCATGGTTCATGAAAACCATTGGATGGTCGTTTTGCTCTGCGTGTTTGTGAAGTCGTTCTAACTCAGGTTCAGATAATGGATTCGTGTAAATTTCTTTTCCTTCAAAAACGACATATTGTCCGTTGAAACTTACGAAGGAATCGATTCCAAGTTCCTCTCTCAACTTCTTATACATGAAAGGAGCACGGCCGGTTGCAATGGCGCAGTACACTCCTTCATCTTTTAATGCTTGAATCGCTGCTTTCGTTTTCTCTGGTAACTTTTTATCGTGATCCAGTAGTGTTCCATCAATATCAAAAAAAGCAATTTTTTTCGTCATCCTATTGTTCCTCCTCGGCGTCTTCAGTGCAATTTCGTTTATGTATCATAGCATACCCCACTCTTTGGCTATACTGTAGCATGAGTGGATAGGTTTGAGAAGAAAAACACACGATATATACAAAATCTAATATGTAAATGTTTCATTCTTCCACAAACCGTATTATACTAGAGATAACAGGGATTGGGCGGTTTAACGTTTTTTTGTTTTCTTCTTCACATTGAAAGGGGATAGATGCACATGATGAAGCGTCTACGAAGGAAGCTTAGAAAACGTTGGAAAAATTTAATGAAACGAAAAACATACGCGTAAACCATTGTTTAAGGGTGTACCGAGCACCCGCACATACCATTATCATTCCCATACAGGAAACAAACGTGCTATGATGATGACAGGACAAGAATGTGGAAATTATATCTAGTTAGGAGCGATAGAGTAATGATATTTAAAGTACTTTATCAGGAACTGGCGAGCGAAGTTCCTGTCCGTGAACGTACAGACAGCATGTACGTGGAAGCGGAAACAGAAAGACAAGTTCGTGAAAAATTAAAAAATGAAGGATTCAATATTGAATATATTCAGGTGCTTAATGAGGATCACCTTGAGTATGAACAGCAATCCGAAGATTACAAAGTGGAGAACTTTTAACCGATGAAATTCGTCAAAAATGACCAGACAGCCGTATTCGCCCTTGGCGGACTCGGTGAGATCGGTAAAAATACGTACGGAGTACAATTCCAAGACGAAATCATCCTCATTGACGCTGGTATCAAATTCCCGGAAGACGAGCTGCTCGGTATCGACTATGTTATTCCGGATTATACGTACCTCGTCCAAAATCAAGACAAAATCAAAGGACTATTCATTACGCACGGTCACGAGGACCACATTGGTGGTATCCCTTACCTGCTACGTGAAATTAATATTCCGATTTACGCGGGCAAATTGGCCCTTGGCCTGATCCGTAATAAGTTGGATGAACACGGTCTCTTGCGGAATGCGAAACTGAATCCGATTCAGGAAGACGATGTCATTAAATTCCGTAAAACTTCCGTTTCCTTCTTCCGTACGACACACAGTATCCCTGATTCCTACGGTGTGGTAGTAAAAACCCCACCAGGAAACGTCGTACACACAGGGGATTTCAAATTCGACTTCACCCCTGTAGGCGAACCTGCTGACCTTGCCAAAATGGCTGAGATCGGTAAAGAAGGCGTGCTTGCCCTATTATCCGATAGTACCAATGCAGAGGTTCCTGGTTTTACAAAATCAGAACGTGTGGTTGGACAGAGCATCGACGACATCTTTTCGCGTATGGATGATGGTCGATTGATCTTTGCTACCTTTGCATCTAACATCCACCGTCTTCAACAAGTGGTGGAATCGGCCGTTAAGAAAGGTCGTAAAGTGGCTGTTTTCGGACGCAGTATGGAATCTTCCATCCGAATCGGTCAAGAACTTGGATATATCCGTGCCCCTAAGGATACATTCATTGATGCCCAGCAGATCAACCGACTTCCAGCTAATGAAGTCGTGATCCTATGTACGGGCTCACAAGGTGAACCAATGGCTGCCCTGTCACGTATCGCCAACGGTACTCACCGTCAAATTCAAATTCAACCTGGCGACACCGTCGTGTTCTCTTCTTCCCCAATCCCTGGAAACACGATCAGTGTCAGCCGTACTATTAATAAACTTTACCGCGCCGGTGCCGATGTCATCCACGGCCCATTGAATGACATTCATACATCCGGTCACGGTAGTCAGGAAGAAATGAAGCTCATGCTTCGTTTGATCCAACCGAAATTCTTTATGCCGATTCACGGGGAATACCGTATGCTGAAGGAGCACACAAAGCTCAGCCATGATTGTGGCGTTGAGCCTGAGAACTGCTTCGTCATGGATAATGGTGACGTTCTTGCTCTTGGTAAAGAGGAAGCTACTGTCGCAGGTAAAATCCCGTCCGGTTCTGTCTATGTCGATGGAAGCGGAATTGGTGACATCGGTAACATCGTCCTTCGTGATCGTAGAATTCTTTCTGAAGAAGGTCTTGTCATCGTAGTCGTTAGCATCAACATGAAAGAATTCAAGATCGCCTCAGGTCCTGATATCATCTCCCGTGGATTCGTCTACATGAGAGAATCAGAAGACTTGATCAAAGAAGCACAGAACCTTGTCAGCTCCCATGTTGAAAAAGTGATGGAGCGTCGTACGACTCAATGGTCTGAAATCAAAAATGAAATCACTGATACCATTGCACCGTTCTTGTTTGAAAAGACAAAACGTCGTCCGATGATTCTTCCAATCATCATGGAAGTGTGATCATAAAAAATCCCCGCTGGAATTCCAGCGGGGATTTTTTTATGTCAGGCGTTTCAATGCTTTTTTCATGTCTGGTAAGTCAAGGTTCCCGGATTCAAAGAATTCTTTAACGATATACTTGGAAAAATTCACAGCTGATTGATAGTCAATTTTTCCAGGTAGTGGCGCCTGGTCTTCAATGACGACATCGATCAATAGAGGCTTGTCGGAAACGAAGGCCTGCTTCATCTTTGTAGAGAGCTCTTCATAAGATTCAATTCGATAACCTTCTCCACCACAAGCTTCCGCAAATTTAGCGAAGTCCACTTCTCCTAAGTTCGTCGCGTAATTGAGATGCCCCATCTGTTCTTGTTCGTACTTAATCATTCCGATCTTACTATTATTCAGCACAATCATCTTGATGGGCAGGTCATATTTGACAGCCGTCACAAAATCATGCATCACCATGGAGAATCCACCATCACCAGAAACTCCGATTACCTGTTTATCTGGATAGGCTTTTTTCGCTGCAATAGCTCCCGGAAGACCACTTCCCATTGTGGCTAGCCATCCAGACAAAACGAACTTCTGGTTCACCAGGTGTAAAAAGCGGGAGAGCCATACGGTCACGTTCCCTACATCTCCTGATATAATGGCTCCTGGTTCCATATGCTTCTCCAATTCATACATCACTTGAGGCGCATGTAATGGATGATCCGTGGAACGTTTCTCTTCTTGTAGAGCGATTCTCCAATCGTTCATCTTTTCCTGATAATACTCAAGGTACTCTCGCTTTTCGACCGGAGCAGTGAGCTTCGTCAAAGCGGCAAGCGTCTCTTTACTATCCCCAGCCAGTCCTACTTCAATAGGATAATACTTCCCAAGGTTCTCTGGCTTATTGTCGATTTGAATAGCTGCGACATCTTCAGGAAGGAAATCACGGTATGGAAACTGTGTTCCTACTAGAATCAATAAATCCGTTTCCTTCATCGCATGGTAGGCTGGCTTCGTTCCGATTTGACCATGCTGTCCCAGGCAATACGGGTGGTTATCCGGAATGACTCCCTTAGCAAGTAGACTTAAAATGACCGGGGCTTTTATGGACTCAGCAAAATCGATCAATTCATTCGGGGCATTTCTTGTCCCCTGCCCTGCCAGAATGATCGGTTTCTCTGCTTTTTCAATCAGCTGTCTTGCTTCATTCAATTGATTTTGCGCAGGGAAAATTTCTGGTCGATAATAATCTCCAGAAGTGAGGCGAACTTCATCTGTCTGCTTGGCTGCAAATAAATCGTCCGGCACAATTAAGACAGATACCCCTTTATGGGCGTAAGCCTCCTTGATCGCCTGGTCAAGCAGATCCGGCAGCTGCGCCTCTGTCTCTGCACGGCGATTGAAGACCGCTACATCATCGAACATTCTCTCCAAATTAATCTCCTGAAATGCACCTGTCCCTACCTCTTCACTATGCACTTGTCCAACGATCGCCAGTACAGGTGCGCTGTCGGCTTTGGCATCATAGAGACCGTTCAGTAAGTGAACGGCACCAGGCCCAGCAATCGCTGCTGTTACGCCGATTTTCCCTGTCAATTTCGCATAGGCAGCCGCTGACAGGGCACCCGTTTCCTCATGGCGGACTTGGATGAATTCGATTTCCTCCTGCCTTTTTCTTAAATCATCAATCAGTTCGTTGATGGAGTCTCCCGGCATTCCGTATATATGATCGACACCCCAATTGATGAGTTGTTGTGTCATGACTTCACCTGTTCGTTTATTGAACATCCAGATCATCCTTTCAAGCTCCATAAATTATCTTCTATAACCTTTCTTATTTCCTTTTCCACCTTTTCTTAAACAATGAAGTCATGGATAACCCGGTCCATATCTCTAATATTCCAGCTCTGTTAAACCTTTTATGATTTTATTGGAGTCTAAGGTTGGATTAGGTGCTACACTCAAGTTATCTACGTTCCTTGAATAATTCTGGTCTTTGTTCTGCGAACGTAAATAATCAGTAAGTGGGAGCACTTTTAAACAATTGGGATGTGGTAAGATTCCCATCAGCCATTGACTTTTACAGGTCTTTGGGAATGAGGACAAAAAGTAGAAAAATGGAGATGAAATTGAATGAAAGAATGGGAGTGGAACAAAGTTAACTGTAACAAAAAGACCACAATAAACATCCCCCACTGGACCTTTTTTACCAGAGGGGGATTTCCGTTCTTATTAATCCTCTAATACGAGGTTCTTTTCAAAGCGACTGATATCTTTATCCGCACCAATGACAATGAGCACATCGCTCTCTTTAATTTCTTCCGTCGCCATTGGGGAAACGATGACGTCTTTGTCTCGTTTGATAGCAACGACGTTACATCCGTACTCGGCACGGATATCCAGATCAACGAGCGTCTGGCCGCCCATTTTACTACCTGCTTTCACTTCGACCACACTATGGTCATCAGAGAGCTCAATATAATCGAGAATATTGTTTGAGATAATATTGTGAGCGATTCGTTTACCCATGTCTCGTTCAGGGTGAACGACTTGATCGGCTCCAATTTTGTTCAATATTTTTTCATGGTAATCGTTTTGGGCTTTGACTGTGATCATCTTGATGCCCATTTCTTTTAATATCAGTGTTGTCAGCATGCTTGCTTGAATGTTATCACCGATTGCGACGATCACGTGATCAATGTTTCGGAACCCGAGTTCTTTCAACACGTTTTCATCAGTCGAATCAGCTATGACGGCATGTGATGCGATATCCCGGTATTCGTTTACTTTATCTTCATCAAGGTCGAGGGCAAGGACTTCCATTCCCTCTCGGCTCAATTCGCGGCAGATGCTGCCCCCGAAGCGGCCGAGACCGATGACGGCAAATTCTTTTTTCATACGTCAACCTCCAACTGTCTCGCAAAATCTAAGCTTATTCTATCATATAAAACCTTCCTCCACATGTAGAATCATCAATTTCAATTTAGAATCTATTTGTACTTTGCTAGTTTTCTTTGTATTTAGAAGCGTTTGGTGACCAGGCAAAACCTTTCATTAAAACGAGACTCTATCGTCAAGTAAAATCGAGAAAAAGCTTAGAGTCCATAGACTCTAAGCTTTTTAGTGGATGGCTTTATTTTTTCCCTTTCACATAATCCGCATCGAAAAGGAACAGACGCATCAATAGAATGAGTGACGGGATTAACAAAAGCAATCCGGCAATGAAGACGATGACTAGAGCAATAGCCATGGATTCATTGGTCACGCCACTCGTAATGGTTACATACGGGTAGAGCAAGTACGGCAAGTGAGAAGCTCCGTAACCAAAGAAGGCGATGAAAAATTGAATCATGACGGCAATAAACGCCCAGCCATAGTACTTTCCTTGATACACGAGGAAAACGGCGATCATGAAGAACGCTACGGAAATACCAAAGACCCACCATAATTCAATGGCACGCTGGTAGTGATCCATGTTCTGTTGACTTAGTGCGATGAACGTCGTCAAACTGGCGATGATTGTCGGTGAGCTCCAGAACAAAGCATACTTTCTTAGAATCTCAAGCGCAGGCTTATCCCCTGCCCGGTTGGCATAATACGTCAGGAACATAGCACTGATATAAAGGACACTAACGATGGCAAGGAAAACAACACTCCAGGAATAGGGACTTGAGATTAACTCTCCGTAAAGGAGCTGCACACCGTTTGACGTTTCCTCAATAAATCCACCTTCAGATATGGTAAGTGCAGTCGAAAGAGATGCAGGGATGAGTAATCCAGTCGCCCCATAAAGGAACATATAAAGAGAGTTATCCTTCGATCCATAATTCTCAAATGCATAAAAGGACCCCCTGATTGCGAGTAGAACAATGGCGATGCTCCCAGGAATCAAAAGCGTTTGACCAAAATAGTAGGCCATATCCGGGAAGAATCCAACAAGTCCTACGAAAAAGAAGACGAAAAATACATTGGTCACTTCCCACACAGGTGATAAATATCGGGAAATCAGCTGGTTGATCAAGTGATCCTTCTTTGTCATTCTTGCGTAGTAAGCGAAGAAGCCGGCACCGAAATCAACGGAAGCAACGATCAAATATCCATAGAGGAAGAGCCATAGAACGGAAATCCCAATCAATTCATAACTCATACGTCACCCTCCTTACTTGCAGCGGCTGTTTGAGGATAACGATGTTCCAACTCCAATTCAGCCGGTTTTCCTTTAAATATTTTCCGCAGTGTGATGAGACATCCCATACCCAGGACAAGGTACACAGCTGCGAAAAGGATAAACATCGCAAACACATACGGAGAGGTTGTGGCACCTTCTGCTACGGTCATAAACCCACGTAAAATCCATGGTTGGCGACCTACTTCTGCGTAAACCCATCCAAATTCAATCGCAAGCATCGTAAGCGGGCCTGTAGCTACAATCCCCCATAAGAGAAGCGGGTTGTATTCGTTCCATTTTTTCATCTTCCAGAATATAAGGAATAGGAACGAGATGCCGAGCGTATAAAACCCGATGCTGACCATGAGATCAAACATGTAGTGAATCCATAGAGGAGGACGTTCCTCTTCCGGCGTTTCATTCAACCCTTCCACCTCTGCATTAAAATCGCCGTAGGCAAGAAAACTTAATGCGTTTGGAATTCGTATGGCATTTTCTACCTCGTTGTCTTCATTTAATGTACCGAAGACGACGAGATCGGCACCTTTCTCAGTCTCAAAATGCCATTCCCCTGCCGCTAGTTTTTCCGGCTGGTACTCTGCAAGGAATTTGGCAGACAAGTCGCCGGCAACAGCTGTCAGAATCGCAAATAAAAAGGTCATCAGAACGGTTAGCTTCAACGCTTTTTTATGATATAACGACCCTTTTTTTATAAGGATGATGAAGGCTGCAATTCCAGCAAGTACCGCAGCGGCCGTTAAATAGGAGGAGGAAATAACGTGAAACACCTTCGTCGGTGTCGCAGGGTTGAACATCGCTGCTAGCGGGTCAACCGCTGTAAAACGCCCATCCTCCATTTCGAAGCCTTGAGGTGTATTCATAAAAGAATTGACTGTGGTAATGAAAAATGCTGACAATGTCCCGCCGATGACGACAGGAATTGATAATAGCCAGTGATAGATCGGTTTCTTAAAACGATCCCACGTATATAAATAAATCCCAAGGAAAATCGCTTCAAAGAAGAACGCGAACGTTTCCATGAATAGTGGCAGTGCGATCACATTCCCGGCCAACTGCATGAAACTAGGCCATATCAGTGATAACTGCAAACCAATCGCCGTACCTGTTACAACTCCGACGGCTACAGTAATCGTATAGCCGCGCGTCCAACGGCGGGCAAGCAGTGTATAGTGTGGATCTTTTTTCTTTATTCCGATGAGCTCGGCAATCGATACGAGTACAGGAACACCGACTCCAAGCGTCGCGAAAATGGCGTGGAAAAGCAGTGTCATAGCCGTGAGTGCCCGGCTCACTTCAACGGTTTCAAAACCAAACATCTTTGTTCCCCCTAACTAAAATCGGTCACTTCTACCGTTAGTATAAAGCGTGAAAACGGTTCATGGTCAGATGGTTGTTGACGATTTTGTGACATCCTTCACAAAGTTTCTATTTGATTAGGATATTACCCGATCTCTTTTAAATTGTCGAACGTTTTGCCTATAGCTCTTCTTCCCTATTGGTCATTCAAATTAACGTACGAATGCCGATAACCAGCACACCACTTCTTCCACGAAAGCTCCCGTTCGTGGAAGACTCAGTTTCGAGATGTTTTCAGGGTTCGTTACCCAGGTTGAGCGTTAGGGGTGGCTGGGAAGC
>NZ_BJYD01000041.1 GCF_007991335.1 Halobacillus faecis
GGAAAGCGAGCTATTCCCCGCAGCCCCCATCCACTCTCTAAAAGTTTCGAAACTGAGTCTTCCACAATCCTGCCAAATTGTTTAATATGCTGATGTGGGTAAATTGTATAGGCCAGGGTTTCCAGGGGCATATTCTCGTGTTAAGATGAGTAGGGTAAATTAAATAAAGTCTGCTTCAGGGCAGGAGAGGTTCTAGCGACACCCTCTATAAAAAACTAAGGATGGAACTGTACCTTGCCTTAGGTGCGGTTTTTTTAATGGTTTTGGGTGTGTAGAATTCTCTTTTTCGATGATGAAAGGAGAATTTTTTTATGAAAAAAAATAATAAAGCTGTGGTTGTATTCAGCGGCGGCCAGGACAGTACAACATGTTTGTTCTGGGCATTGAAAAAGTTCGACTCTGTTGAAGTCGTTACGTTTGATTACAACCAACGTCATAAAGAAGAAATCGAAGTGGCGAAAGAAATTGCTGAAGATCAACAGGTACGTCACCATATCCTTGATATGTCTTTACTCAATCAACTCGCCCCTAACGCTTTAACTAGGGACGATATTGAAGTAAAAGATGGCGAAGATGGAGAACTTCCTTCAACCTTTGTACCGGGAAGAAATCTATTATTCTTGTCATTTGCCACTATACTAGCGCGTCAAATCGGTGCGAAGCATATTGTTACGGGAGTCTGTGAGACAGACTTCAGCGGTTATCCAGATTGCCGTGATGTTTTTGTTAAATCCTTGAATGTTACTCTCAATTTATCCATGGACGATGAATTCGTTATCCATACCCCACTCATGTGGCTGGACAAAGCACAAACGTGGGAGATGGCTGATGATTTGGGTGCTTTTGACTACGTTCGTGAAAAAACATTGACTTGCTACAACGGTGTCCGCGGAGATGGTTGCGGAGAATGCCCGGCTTGTGAACTTCGCAAGAATGGCCTAGATACCTATGTCGCAAAAAAAGAGGTGTCCCGATAATGTACGGATTTACTATTGTTGAAAGCTTGCAGAAGATTGATCAAGACATCAAACGTCACGAATTGAAATTCCATCAAAAGCGTGTACTCGTCAGTAAAGAATTCACCTTTGATGCTGCTCACCACTTGCATTGTTATGAGGGAAAATGTAAAAACCTCCATGGGCATACGTATAAAGTGATTTTTGGCATCAGCGGATTTACCGATGATATTGGGCTTGTCATCGATTTCGGTGACATCAAGAACATTTGGAAAAAGCAAATTGAGGTCCATCTCGATCACAGGTATTTGAATGACACACTGCCAAACATGAATACGACAGCTGAAAATATGGTCGTTTGGATCTATGAAAAAATGGAAGAAGCTTTGAAAGGCGATTCAAATAATTGTCGGGTAGAATTTGTAAAACTTTACGAAACACCGACTAGTTATGCGGAAGCAAGACGGGAGTGGATGATCAATGAATAAATTTCCCGTTTTGGAAATTTTCGGACCGACAATTCAGGGCGAAGGTATGGTCGTGGGTAGAAAGACGATGTTCGTCCGTACAGCCGGATGTGATTACAGCTGTGCATGGTGCGATTCCGCTTTTACATGGGATGGCAGCGCTAAGCATGACATCGAGCGATTAACATCTGAAGAAATCGTTGCCCGCCTCTTTAACATTGGTGGAGAGCAATTCGATCACGTCACCATTTCCGGTGGGAACCCTGCCCTCTTAAAAAATTTGCACGAGCTTATTCTACCACTCCATGAAAAAGGTATCGAAGTGGCTCTTGAAACGCAGGGAAGCCGTTGGCAGGAATGGTTCACCGAAATCGACGACCTGACCATCTCACCTAAACCACCAAGCTCTGGGATGAAGACGGATTGGGACATTCTTGATGATATGATAAGCCGTTTGGAATATGCTGATCGAGGAAAGCACACAAGCTTGAAAGTCGTCATTTTTAATGAAGATGACCTGACCTATGCGGAATTAGTTCATCAACGTTACCCCAATGTCCCCTTCTTTTTACAAGTCGGAAATGATGATTTGGAAGAAAGCGAAGCAGGGACATTGGCCAGTCACCTCCTTGACCAATACGAATGGCTCATCGACCAAGTCGTCGCCTCATCCAAACTGAATAAAGTACGCGTTCTCCCACAAGTGCATGCACTTGTCTGGGGGAATAAGCGAGGGGTATAAGAGAGGATCAATGAATAAAGGCCTGACAACTTTTGAAAAGCTGTCAGGCCTTTTTCTTATCCACGTTTTTTACTGTCATAATGACCCTTCACCACTACGGCCGCATGGACCGCACCCGGCACATAAAAAATCAGGGTTAAGATTAAATTCAATAGCGCCTTTAGTGGCTTTCCTGTAAACAAAACAGCTAAAGGTGGTAAGAATATAACTAAAATGTACAACATGACTCAATCATCCTTTCTCTTGCTTCCTTTCCGTTTCCCCTTTTGAAAGGGTTTGAACACTTCCTGATTGTCTCCTCCTCTGATTCCAGATTGTAATTTCCAGTGCTGCGATACAAACGAGAAGCCATGAAAGACCGAACAACGTTCCTCCAACAACATCCGTAAAGAAATGCACCCCGAGATAAACACGAGAAAGGCCGACAAGTGCAATTAATATTCCTAGCGCTATGTTTATTGTCCATTTCCAAGTCTTCTTCAAGGGGCTGATCACAATTAAATAAATCAGAAATCCGTAAAAAACAACCGATCCTGTCGTATGTCCACTCGGAAAGCTAAAGCCCGTTCCATCATATTCCGCCAACACCTCTGGACGTTGGCGCTCGAAGGTTACTTTCAACAATTTGGTCAAAGAACTAATACCGATCATAACGATGGCAAAATAAATTCCTACCCATCGGCTAAATGGTGAAAAAAACAATAAGAAGATAAGCAGGGCTACAGATGCGATGGATATGAATAACACGGACCCCAATTCTGTGATCCATCCCCAAAACGTATCCATCCACGGGGTCGTGATGGATCTAACTACATCTGTCGCTGCCTGATCCACAACGAACTTTTCCTGTTCAAGGACTCCTCCCGCAAGTTCAGTGAAGAAATAAACGGCTCCGCCCACCAATAGGAAACCCGCTAAGATAAGAATAATAGACGCTTTCGAAAGGTCTGAAACCTTCGTTCCTGAAAACAACATCACAATTCCTCCTGACTGCCAATGACTCTTAATTCAACCCTTCCCCTAATCGTATTGGGTTAACCTTGAAATACGAGGCTCAATACTCTTTAGGTGCAAATGAAGTATTTTTTAATGATAACGAAGAAGGACCCTCACCCTTTTTTAAAAAAGGATAAGGCCTATGCCTAGTCTTACCGTTTCATGATGAATAACACCCAGCGTCATTGACAATTGAGCTGACGCACCTTACTTATCATTCTTTGATCAGCCTAGAAAATAAAAACCCGGATGCTATCAGCTGCATCCGAGTTTCATTTTTCATTTATGCTGTTTTTTCTTTATTCATCAATGCTTTTCGTTTTTTCCGTTCATCCACCTTAGTCAGGATGGATACCACCAGAGCAATAACGAATAAACCAGAAAAGAAAATGAGGCTGTTCTCGTAGCTCCCTGTCGTATCTTTCATCCAAGCCGCAAAAATCGGACCTGCAAGGCCGGCAGCCGCCCAGGCTGTCAAAATATAGCCATGAATGGCACCAAGTTCTTTTGTTCCAAATAAATCTCCGATAAACGCTGGGATCGTAGCAAATCCGCCCCCATAACAGGTGTAAATAATAGAAAAAGCAATAACGAAAATCCAGGTCGCGGTTGTCCAAGGAAGAACAAGGAATAACCCGATTTGCAAAACAAAGAAAGTGATATACGTGTTCGCGCGCCCTATATAATCGGAGGCACTTGCCCAGCCGATTCTTCCAAGTCCATTGAAAACCCCCATTACACCAACGAGAGTCGCTGCAGTAGCGGCGGATACCCCGACACTTTCCTCCAACAACGGTTTAGCGGCTGAAATAACAGCGATCCCACACGTGACATTAATAAACAACATCGTCCAAAGGTAATAAAAGCGCTTTGTCTTTAAGGCTTCCTTTGCACGTAGATTTGCTAAATCCTGCTTCTCTGTATCCGTTTCATTATCTGGATCATACCCTTTAGGTGTCCAACCTTCAGGAGGTCGGGACATGTAAAGGGAAGAACCAATCATAACGATAAAATAACTGATCCCTAAAATATAGAAGGTGGCTGCAATTCCTACTGAATTAATCAGAAAATCCATCAGCGGACTAGCAATGGCGGCTGCAAACCCAAAGCCCATAATCGCCATCCCTGTTGCCAGACCTCTACGGTCGGGGAACCATTTTACTAATGTAGAAACTGGCGCAATATAACCAACTCCTAGACCTATCCCTCCAAGAACACCGTAGAATATGTACAGCATCCATAAGGATCCTGCGCTTACAGCGATTCCTGATCCAGCCACACCGATACCAAAAAAGATAGCAGCTGTAATCCCGGCGACCCTTGGGCCATATTTTTCTACGAACCACCCTAAAAAGGCTGCAGATAATCCTAAAAATAAAATAGCAATACTGAAGGTCAACTGCACTTGACTTGCTGACCAGCCAAATTCTTCGCTCAGTGGGCCTGTAAAGTTACTCCAGGCATAAACAGAACCGATAGAAATATGAATCCCTACCGCCCCTAAGGCGATCAACCATCTGTTCTTTACTTTTCGTTCTGACATTTTTTCACCTCTTCATCATTGATTACCTGTCTTTTTCCTTTAATCTCAATTTCTAAACAAAATTCCATTTATTATGACACATTTTCTGTTCATATTTTTCCTTCCTTGAAATATTTCCTGGACAATAAAAAACACTTCCTATCCAGGAAGTGTCTATTCCGTATATGTTTCCTATTCTCTAACACTAAAGCTCAAGACATCAGGGCAGTTTCCCATAATCTCTCACATTCTAGATCCAGCGTTGTTTCTTTCGATAGGATTTTACGTCTCTATAATTTTTACGGCCTTCTTCACTCATACCTAAATAGTGTTCTTGTACTTCCTGGTTAGAGAGCAGTTCTGATACAGGCGCTTCCAAAACGGAGCGTCCGTCTTCAATGATGTACCCATAATCGGCGATGGAGAGCGCAACATTAGCATTTTGCTCTACGACAAGAATGGACATTCCTTCCTCTTCGTTGATCTGTTTAATATTTTGGAAGATTTCTTTGACGAGAAGTGGTGCAATTCCAAGAGATGGTTCATCCAACAACAATAACTTTGGTTTGGCCATGATTCCTCTCCCGATAGCGAGCATTTGTTGTTCGCCTCCTGAGAGTAAACCTGCATGACGGGAACGCAATGCTTTCAACTTCGGAAAATAATGGTAGACCCGCTCCATATCTACTTTTATGTTTCTTCGATCTTTTCTCGTGTGTGCGCCCGCTGTTAAATTTTCTTCGACTGTGAGATGCTTAAAGACTCTTCTGCCTTCCATACTTTGAAAAATACCTTTTTGGACAATTTTATCAGGACTCATCGAAGTTATATCTTCCTCCTGATACGTAATTTTTCCTTTCGTCACTTGACCGTTATCTCCCCCAAGCAAACCCGAGATCGCTTTCAGTGTCGTAGACTTCCCCGCCCCATTACTTCCTAACAAAGCGACGATATCTCCATCCGGCACTTCAATGGACATTCCTTTTAAGACAAGAATCATCTTCGAATACACCACTTCGATATTATCAACTTTTAACAAGTTGGTTCACCATCCTTTAAAAAAAGGGGGCCTCTTTCACGAGACCCCATCTTTTAATCTTCATAACTGAAATAATCCGTGATGACTTCAAATTTTCCATTCTTCACTTCAGCCAAACGGATTTGGTTGGTTCCTGCATGGTTATCTTCCGAAAAAGTGACAGGCGCGGCCAAACCACCTAAATCCATGTCTTTAATTTGCTCAATTCCTTTCCGGATGCCTTCTCCATTTAACTCTTCGGCATTGCCTATACCTTCAGCCATGATCTTCGCGGTTACCCATCCTTGAACAAATTTTTGACTGACATCTTCAAGGCTTTCTCCTTTAGATTCCAGATATTCTTCCATTTCAGCCAGTCCTTCCAAGTCTTCATAAGGAAAAGCGTGGGTCACGACTCCTAACATCCCTTCGGCTGCGTCACCGGCAATTTCTACAACTCCTTCTCCAGTCGCCCAGTTCAAACCGATAAATTGGGTATCAATGCCAAGCGTCTGAGCTTCCCGTAAAATCGTGGCTGTCGCTCCCCACGTCTGCTGAATGATTGCGTAGTCCGGAGCTGCTTCCTGCATATTCAACATTTGGGACTGTGCTTCTGTCGCCGTCACCGGAATAACTTGTTCATCAACAACTTCAACCCCGACTTCAGCTGCGTAAGACTTGATGTCCTCAATCGGTGAACGCCCAAAAGCCGTATCGTTATAAAGAAGTGCGAGTGTCGGATTGTCTCCTTCGTGATTATCCTTGATCCATTTCACAACAGCTCTTCCTTGGTCTGAGTATGTAGCTGCTGTCAAGAAGTTGTATGGACTCTCTTCTAAATTTTTCAGGTTTTCTGAATAGGAAGCAGAAAAATATGGAAGTTGATCGTTCGCTACTTGCTGACGGAGTGCTTCCGTATCTGCTGTCCCCCAGCCAAGAATAGCTGATACATTGTCTTTATCACGAAGCTCTTGGTATAAACGCTGTCCTTTTGCCATGTCGTAGGCGTAATCATCACCAATGAGTTCGACTTGTACACCATCAATTCCACCTTGACTATTCAAATATTCATAGTAGGCTTTTTCACCTTCAGAGTAGGGAGTACCGACATCACCCGTACCACCAGTAATATCAAAGAGCGCGCCAATTTTTACAGTATCACCATCAGAAGCTTCTGCATCTCCACCAGCCGCTCCTTCATCTCCACTACAAGCCGCCATCATCCCCATCAACACCATGAAGCACAACAAAAGCATCGTCGACTTTGCGTATGTTTTAATCAAATCCTCGACTCCCTTTCTATTTGTTTTATAGTTTAGAGCAAAGAGAGTAAATCCCTTTCCTCTGCTTACTAATAAGAAAATGGCCAGACCTTGAAATAATTTTTGATGTTGCTCCAAATATGCGCAAGGCCTCCTGGTTCAAAGATGAGAAACAGGATGATTGCTGCACCAAAGGCAAGTTCCTGGAAGGCTGCTAACGTGTTTTGCATATCGGGCATATAGACAGCAATATAATCCATGATAAAACCGAGCCCCACAGGCAAAAGCGTAATAAATATGGCTCCAAGAATGGACCCAAGGATACTACCGAGGCCACCGACTAATATCATGGCCAAGTATTGGATCGATACCGTTATGCTGTAAAGTTCCGGACTAACAATCATCGTATAATGAGCAAGCAGCGCACCAGCAATCCCGACAAAAAAGGAGCTGATGGCAAAGGAAAGAACCTTGTATGTGAACAAGTTTATTCCCATGATTTCCGCCGCTACGTCACGATCGCGAACAGCTAAAAAAGCTCTGCCTGTACGGCTGCGGAATAAATTCAGAGCGTAGACGATCGTAAAAAGCAGAATGATGAGACACAAATAATAGTAGCTGCCTGCAGACATAAGAGTAAACGATCCAATGGATGGCCGTTGAAGGACCATACCAGAGGTTCCACCTGTTAAACCTGTCCACCGGCTAATAATAAACAAAATGATGAATTGTGCCGCTAACGTCGCAATCGCAAGGTAAAGTCCTTTCAATCTTAGAGAAGGAATTCCAAACAGTGCTCCTACAGAAGCTGTGATAAGACCTGCAACCGGCAAAGCTATCCAAAAGCTCAGCCCCAACGTACTTGTTAAGATGGCAGATGTATATCCTCCTACCCCCAGGAAGGCACCGACACCAATGGATATCTGTCCGGTGAACCCTGTCAAAATGTTCAATCCGATGGCGCCTATGGAAGCAATTGCACATAATGTCGCAAGGCCTATAACGTAATTGTCAGTAAACAAAGGAAACAGAAAAGCTAAAATGGCTAGTCCAAGCATCCTGATCTTCACACGTTTGATTGAAAAAATAGCCATATCCTTCTCATACCTGGTTTTGTAATTGCCACACTCCATGACAAATGGATTCTTCATATCCTCACACCCTTTCCATTCCACCTTTTCCAAAGAGACCATATGGCTTGATCATTAGTATTAAAATAACGACAATGAACGGGAATACTTCTTTCAATCCTCCTCCTACAAGGGGATCGATATAACCACCTGCCATACTTTGTAATATCCCAATAATAAATCCACCAACAATAGCCCCAGGGATACTATCCAATCCTCCCAGTATGACCACGGGTAAAACGGTAAGGCCGATGACGCTCATCGTTGCGTTGACTCCGTTTATGTTTCCAAGCAGGACTCCCCCAACAGCTGCAACGATACATGCGATCGCCCAGGTGATAGCAAATACTCGTTTCACATTGATTCCCATACTGGCGGCTGCCTGAAGGTCATCCGCTACAGCGCGCATCGCGACCCCCATTTTTGAAAATTTAAAGAAGATGGTAAACGCAAGAAGTAAAGCCATAACAATAATGAACGACCATAAATAAACAGGTGTAATAAGGACTTCACCAAAAGTCACAGGGGTGTTCGGAAAGAGGTTTGGATACACGCGTGTCTGGTGTCCCCACACCATATGGACCAACCCTGCGAGTAAGTTACCGAGACCGATTGTCGCCATAATGACAGAAATGGTCGGCGCATTCAGTAACGGTCTTAGTACGACTCTCTCAACCAATAATCCAAGAACACCACACACTCCCAGGGTCACCGCAAGAGCCACTAGGAAAGGCAGTTTCAAAGCAGTGACAAGTGTTAAACAAATATAGGATCCGATAAGTACGAATTCTCCATTTGCCAGATTCAACGCATCGCTAGCTTTATAGATGAGGACGAACCCTAATGCTACGAGCGCATAAATACTCCCTACTACAATTCCACTGACCAGCATTTGCATAAAGAAAGTCAACTCAAGCCACCCCCTGTGATCGATCTAATAAGATGACGGGCACGATTTCACCCTCGTTCGTTTCTTCAGAATTCACTTGTGAAAGGGTATCGAACTGTCCGGCATCGTTATATAACGCAGCTAAATAACGTTTATAATTTTTTTCCACATTTCTTCTAACCGTTTTCTGTGTAGACGTCATCTCCCCTTCACTCAGTCGTAGCTCTTCAGGAAGGATGACGAACCGTTTGATACGGCTCTCCTCAGGTAAGGATGACATCATTTCAACAACTTCATCCTTTATGAGGTCAATGACCTCTGGATGCATCGTCAAATCCCGATAGCTTGTATAGGAGATTTGATTTTTCTCTGCCCAACGCCCTACGCTTGCCCGATGAATGGTGAGCATGGCCGTCAGATAGGAGCGACCTTCACCGAAGACTACAGCTTCCTGTAAATATTGACTCTTCCGAAGCTCGGTTTCTATCTCACTGGAGGATTGCCCGTCCGTAGAATCCAAAGCTAATCGCTCTTCCATCCTTCCACGGATTTCCATGTCCCCTGTATCAAGGATTTGACCGTAATCCCCTGTAGAAAATTCCGTAACAGGGTAGCCTCCTAGATAACCAGCAAAAACCTGTAGACCTTCGACTTGTATCTCTCCTCTGGAAGCTATATTCATAGATAGACCAGGCAGGGGTTTGCCTGCACCTGCCGTCGTCCATTCATGATCCCTTTGAATAGAAGCAAACCCTGTGGTTTCGACCATTCCATACGTCTGTTTCACGTTCACTCCTAACCCTTGGAAAAACTCAAAAGCATCGCTATTTAACCTGCCGCCTGTTACGTAAGCTCTTCTTAAACGGGAAAGTCCTAAATGGTCACGGATAGCACTGTACATGAAGAAGTCATTCATAGAGTAACTGATCTTCGATAAGAAAGAGACCGAACGGTTGCTCAATTTCGCTCGTGCGTTTTTTTCTATACCAGATCTGGTAAGTTCATATACTTTTTTCTTCAAACGTGTGGAATCATTCATTCGGATTTGGAAGCGGGTCAACATGTTCTCAAATGTTCGCGGAGGTGCTTGGATCAAGTGTGGTCCGATTTCTCTTAAATCGTTTAAAATGGTGGATGGTTCTTCAGGAAAGTTAATGGTCATCCCTCTCGTCAAGGAGAGTCCTACCGCCATTACTTGTTCACAAATCCAAGCGAGCGACAAGAAGGATAAGTAGTCGTCATCAGCTTTTACAGCATCTACTTCATGAATAGATAAAGCCGTTTGGATCAGGTTCGTATGTGTGAAGGTTGCAGCTTTCGGTTGACGTGTTACTCCAGAAGTAAACGTAATGAAAGCAATATCCAGTGGTTTTACTTTTTGTATCTGATGCTCAAAAAAAGACGGATCTTCACTGGCTCTTGTACTACCAATGGATTGCACGCTTTTTAAATTCATGAGCTTCTCATGAGAATAGGACCGGAGACCTTTTTCATTATAGAAAAGGATGGCTTCAATGGTTGGAAACGAATCGATGATTTCAAGAAGCTTGTCCACCTGTTCCTGATCCTCAACCACTAAGATTCTCGGTTCACATTCATGTAAGTAATGCGCCATCGCAGCCGGCGAAGCATCCTGATAAATCCCCACAGGAACGGCTCCAATCGCCTGGGCCGCAAGTTCTGTAACAATCCAGTGCGGTCGATTGTCCCCGATGATTCCAATGCGTTCTCCTTTTTGGATCGAAAATTCAACTTGGAACCCTAGGGCTAGTGATTCTACCTCTTTGTAGTATTTCTGCCAGGTCCATTCTTTCCAAATGCCTAAATTTTTCTGGCGAAAGGCCACTTTCCTCCCTTCTTTATCTGCTTTTTCAAACAAAAGCTGAGGCAGCGTTCGATGCGTCATTCCACAGTTCCCTCCTTATGTGGTCACTTCTTGTTCACCCAAATAAGCTTTGATGACTTCCGGATTTTTCTGAATTTCTTCAGGTGTACCGAAACCGATTCGTTTCCCGAAGTCTAGGACAGCAATCTTGTCGGAAAGATCCATGATGACTCCCATGTCATGTTCAATGAGGAACACCGTTATTCCATTCAGTTCATGCATATCCAAAATGAACCGGGCCATGTCTTCTTTTTCAGCACTGTTCATCCCAGCCATCGGTTCGTCAAGCAAAATCAATTCAGGTTCCAGGGCAAGCGCTCGACCTACCTCCACTCTTTTCTTCAATCCATATGGAAGTGTCCCCACCGGCGTGTGGCGGATCTCCTGCATTTCGAGAAATTCAATGACTTCCTCCACTGACTGACGATGGACGACCTCTTCCTTCTCCGCGCCACCCCAGTAAAGTCCACCCGTAAAAATTCCTGCCTTCATTTTGACATGACGTCCAAGCTTCAAATTATCCAGCACAGACATATGTTCAAACAGAGCAATATTTTGAAACGCACGGGCAATGCCTAGAGAAGTCCTTTTGTACGGTTTCATCCCCAGTAATTCTTTTCCGTTAAAACGGATCGATCCTGCTGTCGGCTTGTACAGTCCGCTTATACAGTTCAGCATACTTGTCTTCCCTGCTCCATTCGGACCAATCAAAGAAAAGATCTCACCCTTTTCAAGGTGATAGGACACATCATCCAAAGCTTTCACACCACCGAACTGCAACGAAACATTTTCTACCTCTAAGATAGGCAAAAGCGAGAATCCCCCTTTATGTAAGCGTTATCATAGCTATAAAAGTATTATATAACCTTAAAGAGAGAAGTCAATATAGTTTTTGTAATTTTATGAATATTAAGTATTTTGTTAGATTATGTAAAACTTCTATACTTTTGATATGACAGTCGTGGAATCGGTTCCTAATTCAACAACCCCCTCAATAAAAATTTTTCAACCTTTCTACGTTCTATAGATTGCTTCTCCTATTTTAAGAACGAACAAAGGAAGAAAAATACAAAAAACTCTTGATTTTTCCCATCTGTCTATATACAATAATAATTGTCGAACAAATATATGGGGCATTAGCTCAGCTGGGAGAGCGCTTCGCTGGCAGCGAAGAGGTCAGCGGTTCGAGCCCGCTATGCTCCACTACGATGAGCCACCATTTCTACTAGTTGAAATGGTGGCTTTTTCTATTCCTATTAGACCTATGGCGGTTAACTATCCTTTCGCTTGTATAAAATCAGAGACCTCTTTTGGGTATCTTGTAAACAAGACCTACAGGAAGAATAAATTCAATACTACAAAAATAGGAAAAGCCTCCCGAAGAACGGGAGGCTTTTTTAGAATTATGAAGCTTTTGCAGCTTTTTCAGCCTGAGATCCAGATGTCGTCATTAACGTTGCGACAATCAAGACAATAACCGCAACAGGTACAGCAACGACCACACTGTTCACTTCAAATGGCTGACCCAGGACAATTTCCCATGTCAACGTTGCCAGCACACCAGCGATCATGGAAGATACACCACCGACTGCATTGACGCGTTTCCAGAAGAATACCGCAAGTACAGCTGGAGTCAACCCTGCTCCATAAACCGTGTAAGCATACATTTGCACACTTAATACGGTTGGGAAATAACTGATGATGACAAAAGCGAAGACACCAAGGGCCACGATGAAGATTCTTGTCATAGCCAGAAGCTTTTTGTCAGATGCATCTTTATTTACATATTTACCATAAAGGTCATAAGTCAAGTTCGTAGCTGCAGACAGCAAGTATGAGTTACCTGTCGTAATGATAAAGGAAGCCGCTGCTGCAAGCAAAATACCACCGATAGCCACTGGCATTGCTATTGTTGTAGCCATCAATGCCATTCCTGGATCGATATCTGGGAATAAAGAACGGGATGCGAAGGCGATCACTGAAATGGATGGTGAAATGACGATCATCGCAATCAGCCAACCCATTTGCGCACGCTTCGCAGATTTATCTCCTTTGGAAGAAGCGAGACGCTGATACATGTTTTGGTCACCAAGCAATAAGAACAAAGAAGGCAGCAAATAACCAATCATTTGAATCGTTGTCAAACCACCCGTAGCACTCATGTGGGACTCGGGAACATTAGCGACGATCTCGCTCCATCCACCTGCAACCATAATAATTGTAGGTACAGTAATGATCAAACCTCCCACCATCAAAAATCCGCTGATGGCGTCTGTTTGAGATACAGAACGAAGTCCTCCGATCATCGCAAGGAAGATGATCATCGCAGCACCGATCATCGTACCTGACTGGACTGTCATTCCAGTTGTCAAATTAAGGATGAATCCAAAGCCTTTCATTTGATAAGAAACGATACCGACATAAGCAAGAATGATAATAACACTCGCAATGTTACGGGATGTACGCCCATATTTCGACTCTAAAATACCAGCAACGGTGAATTTGCCGTGTTCGCGGATTTTAGGTGCGACGACATAAAGAATGATAATACCGACTAACGTTGGGAGCATCATCATCAAAGAAGGAAGAATCCCGTAAGAGAAAGCCATAGACGTTTCTCCACCTGAAATACTTCCGCTTCCTGTCCATGTGGCCAGAAGCGTTCCCATCAATACAAAAGGTCCTAGACTTTTACCGGCTAATACAAAGTCCTCACTGCCGGCTACTTTTTTCGACATGAACACACCGATGCCGACCATTAATATTCCATAGATTGCTATAAACCATAACAAAGTTGGATCTTGTTGTAGTTCCATAACTACTGAATCATCTCCTGATGTTTTTTTGTTGGCTGGTTCTTGTTGAGCTGTCTATTAAAAACATCGGCCGATGCGAAATCGCTCGTTGAACACAACGATAATAAATCTAACATAGATTTTGATTTTGTGAAAATTGCATCTGGTGAGGTGAAAAAGGGCTATTTCACGCGTTTTTGAGGGATTCCATTTTTTCACATACCTTTATGAAAGCGATAACCACAACCTTTCCAAGAATTGCTTTATTCTTACGAAATTTCTGTTAAATAAGCAAATCACCGCCAGATTTCTGCATTTAAATTAGTTCTAAATACCTATAAATAAACCGAGATTAAGGAGTGACCGAATGAAGAATGCCCACCATAAATACACACGAGAATACAGATTTAAAATGAAAAGCCCAAATTTGGGGCTTGAAGAATAAGGGTCAAAAAAAGCTGGCACCCCTCTGAAGGTCCCAGCTTTTTCATATAGCAGTAATGTTAAGGAATAAAGGCCTTTACGCGATTTTGAATAACATTCTTCAACAATTGTTTCCCTTCCCCTGTACCAATAGACTCCGGGTGGAATTGAACGCCTTCAATAGGAAATTCGAGGTGGCGTATGCCCATTAATTCTCCTTCTACTGTTGAAGCCGTCACTTCAAAACACTCCGGTAAATCCGAGAGCTCTACAATCAGGGAATGATAGCGCATCGCTACCATCGGGTTGCTCAACCCTTCATAAACCCCTTTCCCATCATGGAAAATACGTGATGTTTTTCCATGCATCAATTTCTCTGAGCGCACCACACTTCCACCAAACACTTGAGCAATGGCCTGATGCCCAAGGCAAACACCGAAAATAGGGATACTTCCTTTGAATCGGTCGATGACTTCCAGGGTCAGTGGTGTTTCATCCGGGGAACACGGACCTGGGGAAAGAAAAATCAAATCCGGGCTCAGCTCCGTTATCTCCTCTACTACTACTTCATCATTTCTCTTCACGATGACTTCTTCTCCAAACTCTCCAAGATACTGGACGAGATTGTAGGTGAAAGAGTCATAGTGGTCAATCATATAAATCACTCTGCTCCACTCCTCTCAGCTCTCTCAACTCACTGAACGAGTTCTCTAATTTCTTGCGTGAAATGTTCGAGTGCTTCGTCCATTCTTCCTTCTTGAATATTCTCAAGTTCTGCTTCTATCAAACGAATGATTTTACTTCCAATGATCACCCCATCTGCGTGGTTTCTTACAAGTTGGACGTGATCGTTGGTTGAGATGCCGAATCCAACAGCAACCGGTACCTGACTGTGTTCTCTTACTTTTTCAATAAATGACAAAGCTTCAGCAGACATTTCCTTTCGCTCCCCTGTTACACCTAGAGAAGAAACACAATAAAGAAAACCTTTGGCATGTTCTGCAATTTGCTTAATTCTTTGATCTGAGTTCGGTGCTACCAGTGAAATAAATTCAATGCCTTTTTCCTCTGCCTGGCTGCGAATTTCCATACTCTCTTCGAATGGTAAATCAGGGATCAGAAGCCCTTCGACTCCATTTTGTTCTAAGAGTTGAAAGAATTCGTCATGTCCGATTTGAAGGACAGGGTTGTAATAAGTGAAAATCACAACAGGAATCTCGAGTCCACTCTCTCTTAACTTCGGTACAAGTTCAATGGCTTTACGTAAAGACATCCCTGACTTCAATGCACGTTGAGCTGCACGTTGTATGGTAGGTCCGTCCGCGAGTGGATCCGAATAGGGGACACCCAACTCTAAAACGTCCGCTCCTTCCTCCTGCAAACGCAAAGCGAATTGAGTGGTCAATTCCGGACTTGGATCACCTGCCACAAGGAATGGAATGAACAGGTTTTCCGTTTTTGTTAGTTTCCCTTGAAATGAAGTCTTCGTCAGCATGTCAAACCTCCTCCTGGAAATGTTCCATTAATGTCGCCATGTCTTTATCTCCACGTCCGGAAAGGTTGATCAAAATCGTTTCCTCTTGGCTCATTTGAGGCGCTTCTTTAAATGCCTGAGCAAGAGCATGGGCACTCTCAATCGCCGGAATGATCCCCTCCGTCTGTGTCAAAAGCTTCAATGCATCGAGTGCTTCTTTATCTGTGATGGCTTCATAGCGTACTTGTTTCGTTTGGAATAAGTGAGCATGTTCTGGACCGATTCCAGGATAGTCAAGTCCTGCCGATATAGAATAAGGCTCGGTAATTTGTCCATTCTCATCTTGCATGAGATAGGTCATCGATCCGTGTATCACACCAGGAGTTCCTTTTGATAGGGTCGCTGCATGTTCAAGTGTGTCCGTTCCTTTCCCGGCAGCTTCTACCCCTATTAATTCACAGCTGTCCTCAAGGAATGGGTAAAAGATTCCCATAGCGTTGCTTCCACCACCTACACAAGCAAAAATGCGATCTGGAAGCTCTTTTTCCACCTCTAAGAACTGCCGTTTAGATTCATCGCCAATAATCCGCTGAAAATCCCGCACCATACGTGGATAAGGATGGGGTCCGACGACAGAACCTATCAAATAGAAATGGTCTTCACAATTGGCAACCCAATAGCGAATCGCTTCATTTGTGGCATCCTTTAGAGTTCCATTTCCACTAGAAACCGAAACAACTTCCGCTCCGAGCAGCTTCATCCGGAAAACGTTCAACTCCTGCCTCCGGATATCTTCTTCACCCATAAACACGATGCACTGAAGTCCAAACTTAGCGGCAACGGTAGCAGACGCAACGCCATGCTGTCCCGCTCCTGTTTCCGCAATGATTTTCTCTTTCCCCATTCTCTTAGCTAACAGAGCCTGGCCAATCGCATTGTTAAGCTTGTGGGCACCTGTATGGTTCAAGTCTTCTCGTTTTAAGTAAATTTTTGCTCCACCAAGGTGACCGGTCAATTTATCTGCATAAGACAAAGAAGTGGGGCGTCCTGCGTACTCTTTTAATACATGATGATACTCTTCTATAAAGGAAGGATCAGCCATGGCCTGATCAAGAGATTCTTCAAGCTCTTGCAAAGGTCCCATGAGGGTTTCCGGGACATACTTACCACCAAAATCACCGTAGCGTCCTTTTAAATCAGGAAATACTTGCAACATTTTGCTCCACCTCTTTCGTAATTGCTTGAATTTTACCGATGTCCTTACCGTCCCCAATCTCAATCCCACTGGAAAGGTCGATGCCGTCCGGACGGTAGTGCAACAGAGCTGTTACGTTCTCTGGTTTAATTCCCCCTGCGATCAAGCAAGGGACACCCTGGTCATACGCTTCTTTCTGATAGGTAGGCACAGCCTCCCAGTCGAAACGGACTCCAGTACCACCTGAAACACCATCTACTTTACTGTCCACAATATATCCATCAGCTACACCTCGGAAAACCTCCATTTGTTTAATGCCAACCTCTTGGTGATGAACCACCTTCCATACAGGCAGACCAAATGCTTCTTTGATTCTCAGCAACTGAGACACTGTCTCATTCCCGTGAAGTTGAATGACATCCAATGGGACAAAATGAAGAATCTCTTCGATTTCCTCAATCGTCGGCTCGATGAAAACCCCGACGATTTTTTGTTTTGGTCGGATCTTTTTCACCCAGCGTCCGACATATTCAGGTCGGACATACCGTTTAGTTCTCCTAACAAAAATGAAACCAAGGTGTGATGCTTGAGAGGAAGACGTTTTAGCTACATCTGCCAGAGATCGGTTTCCGCATAATTTCACAATCGGTTCTTTCATCGAACATTCACTCCTTCCAACAACTGACGGACCGCTTCTTTGATGTCCTTCTGGCGCATAAGAGATTCCCCAACAAGCACACCCTCAGCTCCATAACCAGCTACTTTCTGTAAATCATCATGGGAAGAAATCCCACTTTCTGAAACCAACAAACACTCCTCCGGTGCAAGTTTCGCCATGCGCTCGGTTTGAGAAAGTTTTGTTTCAAACGTATGAAGGTTTCGATTGTTGATACCAAGGATCTTTGGTGTAAACTCATCCAGTACTTTCGCCAATGTTTCTTCACTGTGTACTTCGACAAGCACCTCTAATCCAAGCTCGTAGGCTTGAAGATAAAGTTCATGTAACTTCTCCGCTTCCAGCGCTTCCCCGATCAGCAGAATAGCATCAGCACCAATATAGGCACTCTCCGCTACTTGCATAGAGTCGATAATAAAGTCCTTCCGTAACACAGGAACATCCACCACTTTTTTTATGTTCGTCAAGTAATCACGGTGTCCTTGGAAAAAATGTTGATCTGTAAGAACCGAAATGGCTTGCACACCTGCTGAGGCATAGTCATGAGCAATTCGAACAGGATTAAAATCCTCACGTATGATGCCCTTGGATGGAGATGCTTTTTTCACCTCTGCAATCAACCCCGCTGCATAAGGTGTAGCTTTAAGAGATTCATAGAGAGAGTGATGTGGAAATGATTGCTCTTCTGGCAAATATAATTTTTCGATTTCTTGTTGTTTTACAGCTAAGATGGTTTCAAGCATATTGACGATTCTCCTTTTCATTAACAATCGATTCATAGTACCTGCTTGAGGTGCCTTCACGGATCGCTGCTTGTACTTGCTGGACTCCATCTTTGAGGTCTTCTGCTTTTCCTGCCACATAAAGTCCAGCCGCGGCGTTCAATGTGACAATAGAAGCCGCACTCTGATTTGCACGACCATACAAGACATCTTTAATGATCCGGGCACTTTCTTCCGTTTCAGATATGCGAATATCCGTCAGGTTCCCTAAAGGAAGACCGAAATCTTCCGGTGAAACAGTGAAACGATTAATCTTTCCATCTTTCAATTCGACGAGATCACTTTCCCCTGTAATTGTAATTTCATCCAGACCATCTCTTCCTGTAGCTAAAAGGACGTGTGTGGATCCCAGTTTCTTTAAGGTTTCTGCCATTTTCTCTGCATAATTCGTATCGTATATACCAATAAGTTGTCGCTTAGCATTGGCAGGATTGGACATAGGTCCTAGTAAATTGAAGATGGTACGAAAACCAAGTTCCTGCCTGGCAGGCCCGGCGTGTTTCATAGCTTTGTGATAGAGAGGTGCGTACATGAAAGTCATTCCTTTTTGAGAAATGGCCTGGGCACCTTGTTCTGGAGTTGTGTCAATCGGCACACCAAGCTTCTCAAGGACATCGGCACTCCCGCTTTTAGATGATACTTTCCGATTGCCGTGCTTCGCGACTTTCACACCCATACTTGCAAGAACGATGGAAACGGCTGTGGAAATATTAAATGTAGAAGCCCCATCGCCACCTGTGCCGCATGTATCTACAATAGAAGGATCATCAACATCCATCTTCGTCATGTTTTCACGCATCGCTCGAACGAAACCTGTCATTTCTTCCACCGTTTCTCCTCGATAACGCATCACGCTGAGCATACTCATCAACTGGCCGGTCGTCGCTTCTCCATTCATGATTCTATCCATCGTTTCAAATGCTTCCTGTTCCGTCATTTCCTCTCCTGCGACAACTCTACTCAATGTATCTTTCATCTCGTCTCCACTCCTTCTCCACTCTTCTCAAATATCTTCTCAGCTAATTGAATCGTCTTCTTCAAAGCACTCGCTTTGCTCAATGTTTCCTGATACTCCGCTTCAGGATCGGAATCAGCAACGATCCCAGCCCCAGCCTGTATATAGAGGTCTTTCCCTGTTCTTGTCATTGTTCGGATGGTAATGCAGGAATCAATGTTTCCATCAAAGCCTAAATATAATATCCCACCACCGTAGAGGTTTCGAGGAGTAGGTTCAAGCTCTCTCAAGATCTGCATGGCTCGTACTTTTGGTGCTCCTGATAATGTTCCAGCCGGGAAGGAGGAAATCAGGGCATCGATAGGAGAAACACTCTCCTTTAATCGACCGGTTACTTTGCTGATTATGTGCATCACTTTTGAAAAACGTCCGATCGTCATATACTCCCTTACCTGTACGGTTCCATATTCAGCTACGCGTCCAATATCGTTTCGTGCTAAATCCACAAGCATCCGATGTTCCGCCAACTCTTTCTCATCTTGCAAAAGTTCTTCAGCTAGAGCATCATCCTCTTCTTTGGTTCTCCCTCTTTTCCTCGTTCCAGCTATGGGATGGATTTCAAGGTTTCGGTCACGTACCTCAAGGAGTCTTTCAGGAGAACTTCCAATGACTTCTACTTCATCCATTTTCAAATAAAACATGTATGGAGAAGGATTCACTCTCCGTAACACCCGGTAGAGCTCAAATCCACTTCGGTCCGTAATTGTATGAAAACGTTGAGATAAAACCGCCTGAAAAATATCTCCAGCACGGATATACTCTTTAATTTTTTCCACATCTGATTTGAATTTGTCTGGTTCATAGTTGCTGTTCAACTGGAAGGATTCATCCTCTGTTTCATCCTCAATCAGCATTAAATCAGGAAGTGTTTCAGCATTTTGCAGCTGTTTTGTAATGGATTTTATCCGTTTTTTCGTTTCGGAGTAAATTTCTTTTAATGAGCGATCCGCTTCTTTTCTAGCAAAGGATAGAATCGTTGTTTCTTTCGTCTTATGATGATAAGCAATTAGAGTCTTGCAGAAAAGCAGATGATAATTAGCTAAATTCAACTCATCTTCCATAGCTCTCTCTACGGGCTCATAATCTGAAATGGCATCATAACTGATATATCCAACCCCTCCCCCTTTAAAAGGAAGATCGATCGGAGGCTGTTTCACATCAAGCTTTACAAGTACCTTCTCAAAAGCAGACTTGAAGTCTTCAGAATACATTACATCGTTCCGATCAAAGTCTTTAATGCGGAACTGTGCTTTCTCCTCTTTGATTTGCACCATAGGGTCAAGTCCCAGAAATGAATAATTCGACCATGGGGATTCAGGATCCTGGCTCTCCAGCATGTACACGGCTTCATGATTCAGTGCATGAAACATATGAATGGGTGTTAACGTATCTGTATAAAACGATTGTGTAATTGGGATGGTCTGATGCTCTTCAGCATCTTTTTGAAATGTATCAAAAGTGGTCATAAAGGCTCACCTCTCCATTATTATCATGGAGAATGAGACGTTGAGGGATGAAAACGAGTGGATAGAAAAGGGGGTGAAAATTGGCCAGGCAATCCGTCGGCTCCTTGTGTCCGAAGATCCCTCGCTCACTCAGCTCAGCTCATCCTATGCCTCAACTCAACTCATTCTCTACTCAACTTGCTTATTTTCGACTTTGTAATAAAGCCACTTTTAAAAATATCTTTCCAATAGTCTATAAAATTCAGATAATAAAGTCAACCAGTCTGTTCCAATAATTCTTAAGACATGAACCTTAATATAATCCTATAGAAGCTCCTTATTGTGGAAGATTCAGTTTCGAGATTTTTGTTAAGTGGATAGGGGCTCGAAACCACTCCCCAAAATATATTAGTTTTCAATAACTTTCGAAGTGCAGAATACTACGTCCTTCCCATTGAAATGCTGATACAGAGTGCTTTATGACTACTGGAGAAGGCGGTTGGAATACATTCATTCTAAGTGTAGGGGGTTCGTTTCTGACACTGAATAATGGGGTGGTTGGGAAGCTGCGAGACTCCCGTGAGAGAAAGGAGGTCGGCGAGATCCCGCAGGACGTAGTCCGAGGAAGCTCGTCACTCCCCCACAGGA
>NZ_BJYD01000042.1 GCF_007991335.1 Halobacillus faecis
TGAAAAACAAAAAAAGAGAAGGAATTACTCCTCCTCTTTTACCTCATCAATATATGTTTTTATATTTAAATCTGCGATAATGTTTTCAGCACTATCTCCCCAAACTTCTAGAAATTGAGTTACAAGAGACCTGCTATATTCTTTCACTTCTTGATTTTTATCACTTACTACGAGAGCAGGAAATAAGTAATAAATACGATTCCCTGCGGAAGACATATCTAACAAAACCCCTGCTTTCTTCAACGTTTCAATATGCCTATCAAATAAACTTTTTCTCATTCCTGTTTTGCTTTGTTTAGTGCATATACGTCTTAAATCAGCGTGAGTAAGAGCTTTATGTATTTTCCCTCGTTTTCTTCTCGCTTCTCTATTCTTGGCTTGCTGCACGGTTTCACCATCTTTAACAATACTGGTGCTAGGATTTTTGCAAATCATCGATGTTTCGATATGACACCATGGTAATAATGCGTGCAAGACACCTATTGCACTTGAATTTAACTTCTTTTTTTCCAATCTAGCATTTGTAGCTTCTATTTTTTCGATTCTTTTGATCGTTCCTCTTAAAACCTTAGTAAACATTTTCATGAATTCTGGATTGTTACTTAATGAACCTTTAAAAACAATATCACTATTAAACTTATATAATGTCCTTTTAATACCCTCTTCTCGATAAGGAATTAAAACCCCAGCATCAACAACAGGCTTTAAAAATATCTTTTTAAAAGAACCTTTATAAGCTTTATACCCTAAGTATTCGGCGATTTGTGGAGCTCCCATCAACTCGCCTTTCCATTTGAGTACTTCTTCATATTCTGAGCATAGTAACAGTTTCATTATTTGTGTTCGTTGGTTAGTATTCAGAACATCAACCAATTGAAGGTTGGATTCTCTAAACACTTTCAGAAAAGGTCCGCGAGTGTCATAAGTCCTTCTGTTTATTTCAAAATCATTCTTCATTTCAAACAGAACTTCTCTAGCATATGCAGCCTCATCGATTTTTTCTATTTGTTCATCGAAATGAAATTCACCATTTTCATCGATGATCATCATCTTTTTTCCTCTTGTTAAAGTCTTGATTAAATCGTCAAACAGTCCCCAGTTCACGACACCATTGACCACACAAGCCTCTACCTTTGTTCGGATAAAATCTTTTTCATCTTCATTCAATCTCAAATATTTACTCATATTAATACCTCCTAAAATTAAAGGGAGGTACAACACAACACACGACAAAACTATAAAAAAGGATTGCTTGTATTTATTTTGAATTTAATTTATAGTTAAGTCAGACTTTAATATTTGTCGGTGCACGTGTTGTGCTGTGCTGTACCGATCCCGAGCTAACCTGCTGCCAACAGGTTAGCTTTTTTGTTCTTACTCTTTACTCTAGCGTTTTTTCCTTGTGAAATCTAGCATTCTTACTATCTAATTCGCTAATACTGCCAGATAACCTACTTTTTTCTTGTGATTTCACGTCTTTTTAGCTCTACATAGAATGAAGAGCGCGGAATGTTGTAGACACTTACAATTTCCTTCACGCTTTTATTAGTCTCCTGATACTCCTCTAACGCACTTTCTAATCCCTCTTTGGACCAACTTGCTTTGCGGCCTAGATGCTTTCCTTGCTTCTTCGCATGTTCAATTCCTCTCCGTTGTCTTTCCTTCGTCTGTTCACGTTCGAACTCAGCCATAGCTGTCATAACATTAAAGACCATTTTCCCAGCTGGCGTCGTCGTATCTATTCCTAAATTCAAAATGACCAGATCGACACCTTTCTTGTGCAGCTGATCAGCCATTAGGATAGCTTGTATCGAACTCCTAGCAAATCTTGTTACATCAGTAATAACAAGTTTGTCTCCTTCTGAGATTTGATTTTCAATCAAATCTACAAGCTTCCGATCCTCTGCAACTCCTGTTACTTTCTCAGAAATTATTTCATCGCATCTATACTCTTTCAATTTTTCAATTTGAGACTCATCATTCATCATTTTGTCAGACACACGAGAATACCCATAAATCATTGTTTTTCACCTCTTGAATTTTGTACAGACCTTTTAGACGTTACGAACCCGCACTATAGAGCCATGTGTACATTTTGTCTACATATTACACCTTCTAGACACTTTTGTTATTTCCTTCTTTTTAAATTAAGAAAGGAACTTTTAGTTTCATAATGTATTTAAAAATGCACTAAAAGAGAGGCGTGCTTGACTCGTAATTTTAATTTGTGCTATAACTGTGTTAGACAAAAAAGTTAGTTATGTTGAGGAACGAGTTAATTCGGACTCAAAAAAAAGCCCGCAGATCCGACCCTGCGAGCTCAAATTAGTTATGATATTAAAAGCATTAAGTATTGATGTCCTCCCAGAATAGCGATAGGGAGAATTGCAAAGAAAACAGCATATGTAGCAGAAACACCGAAAGAGATTTTTCCTTTATTGTTCAATCCACTAAGGAAAAAGAGAGACAAGGGAAACAGAATGGTGTAGTAAATCGTGAGAATCGCTAGTGTCATCGTTATCGTCCTCCCTTCTTTCGCTTATCATCATGATGAAAGTGATGATAAACTTATTCGGGAAAAGGACGATCGAGTGCTTCATAAGCATCCATCCTTTCGTTGGCACACAAAGAAGAACCGTCCTTACACGGTCTTTTTTTATGCCTCGGGCAAAATTCAGACAATTGAAAATTCCAATATGCCTACACCCACTCATCATCATATCATTTTAGTACATAATGAGTCAACATATAAGTCCTGGGAGCTGAATATATTTCAGCTCCTTTTTTTTATGTACATTTTCAATATTTTCCCACTATTCGTCCATGAAGGGATTTATACGGAACTCGTAGAAATACTTATATAGCAACGGTTCGTCGCTTAGACGAATTAAGGACGGATAAAAAAGACGGCGGACGGATAATTAAAATTCGCGTAATCCTTCCGTCTTCGACGAAAACATGATTTTATATAAACGATTGGAGTGATTTATGTGCGAAAACACTTGAGATTAAAGGATTTAGCGAGTGAACTAGACGTAGCTAGAACTACGGTTTCAGATTGGGTAACAGATTTCCACATGTTTATCCCTTACGTCATGGATGGTCGATCAAAATTTTATGAACCTGCAGCTTTAGATGTCTTAAGAGAAGTGCAGCGATTAAAAAAACAGGGAATATATAAAGCAGACATATACAAGGAATTAAAAGAGATGGATTTTGCTCTCGTCGTCGAAGACGCAGCTGAAGAAATCAAGAACGAATTACAAAGCAATTTGTCACTGGACAAACGTGAGGATCTCTTGAACATGTTTAAAGTTGCAATAAATCAAAAGCAGATGCTGGAGAACCATGATAAGAGATTTGAGGAACACGAGAGAGTGATTACTCAATTCAAAGAAGAAAACGATAAGAAATTTGAGGAGCAGTCTGAAGCACTTAACGAAATAAAGAAATCATATTCGCAAGCAGCATCATCTGAAGAATTGAATGAGTTGAAAAAAGAAAATGAGTCGCTTAAAAAACGGTTAGAGAAGCTAGAAAAACCTTGGTATAAAAAGCTTCTCGGGTAGTTGAAAAAGGCGCTAAAATTATCACAAGGAGGAACCAAAGTGAAAATATTCAGCGTTCATGAGCTTAAACAAAGTGAAGAGAAGTTCAGAAAACGCATTAAAAAAAATATTTTCAAAAGAAATGCTGTGATTTATCAGTTGAAGCAAGCGATCGAAGATGATGAGAAAGAACTCGAGAAACTGAAGAGGAAGTATGAAAAATGTTAGAGTTCTACACAAGAAAAGACGTTGCTGAGAATCTCGATGTCACTTTGAATGACGTTGACAAGTGGATCAGAGAAGGCAAGCTCATTGAATCAAAGCAGGGTATTGCGACTGAACAACTTCGTACGAGAGAGCAAATTATAAGGCTTCACCCTCGCTTCTTTATAGAACGAGAAGCTGAGCTGGACCAAATACCCAAAAAGGATGATGAAGATGACAGTTCACAATAAAAAACAGAGCATTGGCTATATGCTAAAAGCATGCCTTGATAGCAAAGTCGAAGGGAAAATGATTATCGACATCGCTCTACAAGGGTTGGAAACAGTTAAATCAGATAAAAATTATAACGAAACCACTTCAGAAAACCTCATTAAAATTTGCGATGTACTCGGCATTGACGAAACGGAGACGAATCTTAAAAGAGCGCTCTGGTGGGCATTTGATGACAGGACGATCGAAGAAGCTGAAGAAATCTACGTGGGATTCGAGCATGTTTTCCCAGTATTGAAACAATAAATAAAAAACGAAGAATCCAAGCCTTGGGCATGGATTCTTTTTAATGTACTATCGGTTTTTTTCTTCTTTCGACTTGTAGTGTCTAAAGTGTATCCAGGATTGAATTTTTTTCAACATAAAAAAGCGTAAAACCCCCATTATAGAGGATTCACACTTTCCACTTGTTAAGATAAAAGCTTGTGCTAATTGGTCATCTTGACCGTTTTTTAAATACCACATATGTTTAAGTGAAACATGCTCCATTACTGAGAGGTAATTTAAAAGAAGCATAATTTAAATCCCAGAGTTGATATGCCTTTATGCTACCTGGCCAAATAATCCTTCTCAAGCAAAAAGCACAGCTTTAGCTGTATTTTTGAACAGCTGCAGAGATATCCATGTTATCTACATAGAAGCGAACGACTTCTTGCCGAGAGTGGTTTAGATCAGTCGATACCAGCCACCGAATTTTTTCTTCTTTTGTTATTTCGCGATCCCCACGATTCTCAACGATTATTTTTTCACGAATTCGAGCTTCAAAATTCACGTATTTCTTATAAAGACGGGGTTGCTCTCGTATTTTTTCTTCGATGATTCCATCTAATTTATCGTGATGGGCAGCGTATTCTTCCATCCTCTCCAACCCATATACACCTCTGAATGAATGACTTGAAAATGTCTGACCTTCTGCACCTTCAATCCCCAACTTGTCCGCACACTTCCTGGCCAAGCGAGTGACAGATTTACTAACCGAACTATCTTTTCTATAATTACCGTTTTTATCTTTCAACCGTTCAAAAACCCTTCCAGTTTCGGCATCTTGACCGTTTTTTAGAGATTGTAAGAACTCTTTATCTTCTTTTGTATGATGAGACGTATAAACGACGTTATTTAAGCCTCCCTTGGCGTCGATTGCCTGATGTTTGTTATTTTCTAAGTCTATGTATTCTGCTTTTTGTGACACTGCCTCGGTAATCCTAAAACCACTTAGAAGTTGATAACGAGCGATATCAGCATAGTGCTTGTTATACTTCTCCATCTCTTTTATAACAGCTCTAGCTTGCTCGGGATTAGCTTTCAGACGATGTGAGTCCTTTGCTCTTCTCACAACACCATTTTGTTTGATTGTTTCGAGCATTTTTTTGTGATCCGTTACTTCGATTTTCTGATTCTTTTTAAAAACGTTCACTTTGTTCACGTTTTTATTTATGTATTCCAGTGCATGAGCCGTTTTTCGAACGCTATTTGCGGCCATACCTTGATCAATCCTAGATTGGAGTATTTTTTGGGCATGTTCTGGCTTGAAATGCTTCCATTCGCGAACTCCAAAGCGTTGATTCGCTTCTTTCAAAATCCCCTTCGCCTGATCCGAATATGTTTTCACTGTTCCGTCCGAAATCGTCCCAACCTTGCTGATTTCTTGAGAAATCCTCGAATACTCTGGCGAACCTTTTTTATGAACTCTCAGCTCTCCAATTAGTTCTTTTTTCTTCGCAGCATTGCTTTCTTGTGCTCGTTTCAAAACCTTCTCGATTTTCTTGTTTTGAGCTCTTAATTTTTTCTCATCTTTCCCCATTTTTCATCACCTCCTAAAAAAACGAAATCCCGCAAAGCGGGGGCTTTTTCTAGTTTCCGAACGCTTCGCTAGGAAACTGAAAAAGCAGGCACCTGCCAGGCAGGTTCTGTATGTATTCGAGTCATAAAATTTCGTCTTTCGCTTCTTTATCTGACGATAAAATTAGCTTCAGACTTCTTTTATTCCGTTCGAATACATACAGAACCGCCTGTTCCTCCTGGCCTAGCGGAGTGTTATATCTGCTTCACTCGCTTTACGCTGCGAGTTCGCGCCTCTCACTTCTTTGTGAGCGTTGAACTTGTTCTGACGAACACTTGCTATTTTATATTTCCTTCGAGATCACGCTCGATGTCTTTCGTTTTTTTCTTCTTCGCTACAAATCGAAATTTACTACAACTACAAGTCTTGCTTATTTTCACTACAAATCGAATCTTTCAGCTGCGCATTTTTTCACTACAAGTCTTACTTATTTACAGTTGATTTCAGTGTGCTTATGCTCCTTTCGGTCTTTTATTGATTCTTTTATTGCTTCATTACTACAAGTCTTCATATACTTCTAACTTCCTTTCCTCATTGATTTTTTTATTGATTTCTTGATACGAATATTTCTTCATTTTCATTCTCCTCTGCATGATTTTGGTCTTACTTCAATTGAAACAATGATTGCTTCAATTCATGTATTTATTTTCGTTTACAACTTCGTCTCTAAGTACTGGTTAACTTAGATAACTTTCCTCGCGATCTAAGCGACGGATGCGACTCAGCTTCTACCCTGACGTCATGTTTTTAGTTAATTTTATGTACTATAATTATAATTTGTTTTTTTACAACAACTAAAAAAAGACCAGGTTTTACTGGTCTTTTTCTTTCAATATTTCCTTTTTCTTTTCTAGCTTTTTGTTCACATATTTCACAAACGCTTCATCGTTTGTCCATTCGGAATTCATAAATGCTAAAAATGCTTTTTTGGTAGGTTTATCAAGTGTTCGCAGTGCATATCCAGACAGCTCCAGCAAAGGTTTTTCTGTATCTAAAAATGACATGATTTCATCATCGGATAAGCTATTAGTTTCATCAATAAAGTAATCTGTATGAGCAGCAGATACAATCTTCTCTTTACTACGCTTGAATTCATTTATAAGAAGCTCTTCATCTTCTTTCCAGGAGTAATCTGAGCCATGCTGATCTGAATAAATCCTTATTATTTCAATATGTGACAAGTTGTAGAAGACTCGATCCTCTGTGATTTTAATGAACCCTTCATTACTCTTTGATTTCAATTTTCTTTCTTCAAAGAGTCGTTTTACGTGAAAGACGACATCATGCAATTCTTGATTTAATTCACTGTATTCAGTTTCTCTCACGTTCAAATCATCATCTATGTATTTAATCTCTTCAAAACTTTCCTCACACTTCTCTAGAGACTCTTCTATATAAGTTTTAAGCACGTCATAATTCTCACGATCAACATGATCAGAAACATATTTAATCAGAAAAGTGCTTTTTATGTGTTCTAGTTTCTCTATCGATTCAATAAAGAAATCCTTGAATTCACGTATCCTCGAGAATGTACTTTTCTTAACACTGTTCATGTAGTAAGCAGCGCTTGAAAGGTACTTTACATACTCTGAATGCAAGACTTCTAGCCTGTATTCTAGCATCAAGTTCAGTTCTTTTCTTAATAGCAATTCGTCTTTGCGATCTCTGTGTTTTTTTTCTTTTGATTTCATATCTACTTCTTTATATATGTTTTCATCAAAATCATAAATAAATATTTTACTGCTAGAAGCAACAGCTCTAACACTCGGATACATACGGTTGTTCTGATTTACAGTGTGTTTTTCTATTACAACATCCACTTCTACAATAGCGTGATTTTTGTATGTAATACGAGGCTTAACAACCCAGAAGAAATTCCTCCTCGGGACCACCTTCTTCCCTAAAAACCTATAATCATGAAGTTCCGATTCTCTAGAATCTCCCTTCGGAAAAACGAATAAAGTCCCTTCTGGTCGATATCCTGAGTAGTAAGGATCCAGATCATCTAATTTTATTTCTTCTTGAGCGAACAGAACATCATCAATTTCATTATGTTCTATTTCAAAAACAGGAGTACGATTTCTAATAGCCTCTAAGTAGCTTAAAAGTTCATCAGTTTCTAACGTTTTTATCTCTTCTTCACTTAAAAAATTCATCGTTTCACCTCCCTAGTCAAAAAGAAAATCGATACGAAATTAATTGCTCCTAGTGCGTAAAACAGCACTACATCAGACATTGTTACATCAATGTTGTAGTTAAAAGCCTTATAAGCTCCCCACATGATAGTTAGCATCCATAACGCTACACTCAAATAACTAAACACTTTCTTCATAATCACCCTCCTCGAAATCAATTAGTTGATAACACAAAATGAAAAAAAGACCAGTTTCCTGGCCTTTGACTAAAACACTGTGCACAATGCTTTATTACTTTAGATTTTTTGTTTGATTTTCGAGCTCTTGGAAATCTTCAACTATCTGATTCAGCTGATCAGACTGCGTTTCAATGCTTCCAGACAAATCTTTTACAGCAGATGTGTTCTCTTCTGTAATGCTACTGACATTGTTGATTTGAGAAACGATTTCTGAGCTTGCTGATTTTAAGTCGTTTACCAATGTAGTTATGTTTTCTGACTTTAAATTAAAGCGTTCTATGTAAGCAGAGATGTTCTTAAATTCTTCTGAAACACGTCCTGCTGCGTTTTCAGATACCTTCACAACATCTTGCCCTTGTTGAGCATTCTGAGACGCTCTCTGGCTTTCTATTTGAAGATTAGATACTATTTCCGTGATGTTTTCGGTCATTTGCTGGCTTCGTGAAGCTAGCTTTTTGATCTCTTCAGCTACAACCGAAAAGCCTTTACCTTCTTCACCAGCTCTTGCTGCTTCGATTGATGCGTTTAAAGCTAGTAAATTCGTTTGTTCTGATATGTCTTTGATGACATCTAAAAAGCTTAATATATCAGTACTTGAAGTGTTCAATTCTTCGATTGTTTTCGATGATTTTGAAATGATATCAGATACTTTTTCAATCTCATCGTTTAGCTTTAAAACTTCACTATTACCTGTTTGCGAGGCATTTTGAGTCTCGGTAGCGATCATAAGCATCTCTTCAGATTCATCAGTGATTGTTTGTATGCTCTGATCACTTTGTTCGACTGAACTATTAATATCAACTGTTGATTGCGATTGATCTTCGAGAGATGTCTCCATCTCTTGAAACGATGAACTGAAGTTAATCATGATTTCGTTTGTTTGTTGTATTCGCGCATTTAGAGAACTGCTAAATTCATCAATTAACCCTGCTGCTTCCTTCATCTTCTCAAGGCTTCGTTGACTTTGCTCTGTAAGTTCATTCGCCTCGTCTTTTTTAGCTTTAAAATCACGCATAATTGACTCATTCAACCTGCTTACAGTCGTTAATATTGTCGTAATCAATATGACTAAAAGGACTATGTAGAAAACGTACTTTGTCGGTGCATTAACGAATACATCTGCTGGATCCCATATGTAAAATAATCCTGCGAATGTTGCGGCCACAGAACCTCCTGCCATCATGAGCTTTGAATTCTGATATAGACTGATTAGAACTAACACAAAGAAAATTGTGTTGTAGTTCACTACATTACTTTGAAAGACATTTAATGCAGCTACAAGAGCAAACATGCTCGAAGTCATGAGGTACATTGTTAAGCGAACCTTTTCTGTTTTGTAAATTAAGAAATAGCATCCAGACATTAATACTAAACCTGCACTAAAAACAATTCCTAGAGTTGCAAATGAACTTCTGATTACAAGTAAAACGATGTCAGCTATTAGCACGAAAGCCATGATTTTAAACATTAATTGATTTCTTAAATTTAGCATTTTTGTACTTTCGTCCATTTTTTTACCTCCTTTCGCCCTTGAACTTGGTCAATACTAATTGAAAAATGTCTTGAACTTAAGTTTTTTGAACAAAAAAAAGAAGCCATGAAAGTTCATGACTTCGTGACTTGAATAGGTTTCAGCATGTCTTCTATTTCTAAATCTTTGAGACGTTCAAGTTCTTCTTGTATCTCTTTGTAAATAATATTATCGAAAACCATCTGGTACTTCGCACGTTCTTCATCAGTACCTTTCACTATCCAGCGATCAGGGTTTTCAATTTTTCTGTTATCCCAATCTTCACGTTCATAAGCCAATGAAATCTCTACAGGTTCATTATTTTCAATGAATGTAACAATTGCATCGATTTGTTGAGCACTTGGAGGATATACATTCCATTCTACATTTACTAGGTTTATATTTCTGATTTTCATGAACTTCATCTCCTTAACGATTTCTATCATTCTAGCTGATTACGAACATATGTAAATCTATTTCTAGCATAGCGCAGCTGTTGGCAAAATTACCAACTACGAATTATTTCACTGCTCGACTTCAGAAAATTAAGGTCAAAACATTATCGAGGGAAACCACCTCGAACGGAGATCAGTCAGTCAAAAAACCCAGGAAAGTTCGCCTGTGTTTTTTAACAGCCTGCCTCCATACGCCCACCTGCATTTAATAATCAGCATATTATATATTTTTTGTATGTATCATTTTCTTGAAGATTTAAACCGTGAAAACAATAGTATGTACACTTCATTGAGTATTTTATTTATGTGGGGTATATATACTTCTTTTTGTAGTTACCAAAATCGTTAACTACAGATTTTCATCAGAGTTCTTGTCTTTAGATGCAGTCCAACTCTCAACAAAATCGTAAAGATATATCATAGCCAGAGGCAGAGACTTAAGAGGCAACCTTCAATTTGAGTTTAAAACCACCAAAACCCTTTTATATCAATGGTTTTGGTGGTTCAACAACCTTC
>NZ_BJYD01000043.1 GCF_007991335.1 Halobacillus faecis
GCATCAATTCATCGTTATACTTTCGTTTAAAACTTCGCCTCTTCATACTGATTAACAAAGATAGCTCTCTACGCTTTCCACACGTAAATTGTCACAGTTTTTAAGCTAGATGACGTGTAATTTTTTTACATTCTAATTATAATATCTTTTCTTGCAACTAATAAAAAAAGACTAGCCAAGCTAGTCTTTTCTAAGAATCTCCCTCTTTTCTTGGAGCTTCTTTTGGATGTATGTATCAAAACTCTCATCACTTGGAAATACTTTATCAAAATACGCCATAAAAGCCTTTCGGTTTTGCTTATCATTCTTTAATTCTCTGAAAGCAAATTCAAAATACGATTTCCGTGGATCCTCTTCTTCCAGAAAGGATAAAACAACTTTATCAGAGAAATTCTTAGTTTCATCGATAAAATAATCATCTACCTCACTATCAAGCAGATTTTCTTTATTCTCGATAAATTCATTTATAATAACTGACTCCATATCATACCATTCCTGCAACGCACCATCTTCAACAGCATTTAAACGCATTACTTCTATATGCGTGAGATTATAATAGACTCTTTCTGAAGTAATCTTGATAAAACCACAGGATTTGTCACTTGTTTTCAAGCTTCTCTCCGCGAATAAATTTTTTATATGCGAGACAACATCATGTAAGTAAATGTTTAGACTAACATTGGTATCTTCTCTAATATTCACATCACCATTCAGCATTTGAATCTCCTGGTGAGCCACACTCACCTTTTCAATTGATTTATTTATATAGTCCATTAAATAATCGTAGTTATCGCGATCCACATGTGCACACACATACTTGATTTTGAAATACTTCTTAATCTGAGCAAGAATTCCCTTTGCCTGCTCAAAAAAATCTCTAAACTCTTCTACTCTTGATAAAGTACTTTGTTTTATTGAATTAAAATATTTCGCAGCTTTATCGAGCTCTTTAACGTATTCACTATGAATAACTTCAATTTGATAATTCAACGCTCGATTTAACAGCTTCCTTTTTGCCAGTTCTTCCTTACGTTCTTTAAATTTATTTTTCTGTGAATCTACAACTTCTTTGTATAATTGTTCTTCGTAATCGAAATAGTACTCTTTCACTTCAATATCCTCGAGACTAGCTGTATCATACTTTTTATTGTTTCTGTTAAAAGTAAGCTTTTCGATCATTAAAGTAACTTCTACAACACCATGCTGCTTATACTTAACAACAGGACGTATAGACCAATGAAATCCTCGCCAAGGAATAGCTTTCCTCCCCAAAAAACAATAGTTATGTATTTCTGCTCTTCTTGTATCACCATACGGAAAGGGAAATTCTAACCCAGCGTTCTCATATCCATTGAAATAAACACTTAAATCATCTACAACCATACGCTCCTGAGAAAACATACTCTCATCAATATCATTCTTTTTAACCTTAAAATCCGCAGTACGATCACGAATAGCTTCAAGATAAGCTAATAATTCATGCACATCTAACGTATTCATTTGTTCTACACTCAAAAAATTCATTTCGTCACCTCCCTGATTTAAAAACACAAAAAGGTTAGCACAAAAATGAAAAAACACCAGAACATCTAACCAGATTAGACAGGAGAATCAGAAGAAGCCTCCCTCAAGAGCTCTAATCCTAGAAAGACATAGAAAAGGAAACAGTGGATCCCTATATAATAGAAACCGACCTCTGTAGAACCCTGTAAATCATAGATGAAGAACGAAAGGAGAAACAAAGTAGAACATACAAGATCCACAACAATAAAAGAAATAAAATACTTCATACACCCGTAACCTCCTTAGAAACAACCCTGTAGTAACACAAAAAAAGGACACGTCAAAGGAAAAGACAAGCCACAGAGAGAAGAGTATTGTTATCAAATTTGACCACAATGCAAACTCCTTGTGCGCCAAGGGATTTGCACAATTTGACGAGGTTAAAGAGCCCCTTTTTTGAAAAAAAACGAAAAAAAAGAGCTTAAAACGCTCTGAACCCTTACCAAATGGGCGTTTTAAGCTCTTTTTATATTTGAATAATCAATGATACCATCTAATGAGACAGACGTATCCACCTCTACACCAAAGTCTTTATTAGAACGTAGATCTCTTATGAAATAGCCACCATTAGCACCAGTCTTAGATTCGTAGTCTAGTTTTCTTCCATGGAGTTCATCTAAGTTCCTCCTGAATGATTTCTCAGGGATATTTAGACTTGCACATATAGCTTTCCTTTTAACCCACTTACCACTGTTAGACTCTAGCCATTTCAATATCTTCAGCTGAATTTCATTAGCAGACTGATATCCATCCTCTTTTTTAATGTAGCTGGATTTATACAAGTTATATGGAAATTCAATTCCCGTAATCAGATAAATCCATTCTCTAGAAGGGCCATGGTATCTACCCGAATATGCACTTTCTACAGTCGTCTTGACCTCTTTGCGCCTGAACTTCCCTCGCCGAGACGGAAACCTACCATCATTGACTAAATCGAACCACGGACCATTTAAAAAGTCATAAGCTTCTTTTTTGCTCTTTCCTAAAGCGTAATACAATAGAGCTATCGTAAATGCAGCGTTATTTCTCCATTGAACAAACTCCGCATTTAGAAGAGCTTGTATAGATTCATGCTTCATAATTTGCTTCTCAGTGAACGAGACAACCTTTTCAGAACGCTTCTTCTCTAACGACTTCTCTATATCTTCTTCTTCCAAAACCCAGTCAAAATCTTCAATGCTATGTATTTCTTCAGAAAACTTCCAAAATCCACTCTTCGGAATACTATAGAGATTTACAGCACTCGTTGCAGCGACGTCTGCCCCAATTAAAATAGCCATCCTTTTAACGACCGATTCATAATAATAAATACTACGAGCAGTGCCTGTCATGGGTTTTATTAAATAACTAGCTTGGTAATTGCCATTAGTCCTGCTAGACCAGACAACGTTAGGTAAATAACCAAATTCTCGATCTAAAATATACGCTAAATCTTGAGGGTTGAACTCACGATTCGAACCATCTTTCATCAAATCAAAATCAAGCGTGATTTGGGTAATCCAGATAAGTTCTTCCTTTGTACGATCTTTATGATGCCAAAAAATAGAAGGAGTAAAAAAGCGAAAGCGACGCTGTTTTTCTAGTATTTTATCGACATGTTCACATTTAAATTGTTTACTGAAGTCATTATTAACGAGAAACGACCGCCGTTTATCTTCATCTAAAAAAGTTCTATAAACGGACGAAAAAAACTCATCTGGATCCTCGCAATACTCTCCTAACAAGTATTGCTTGTATTCATCTTCCACATCCGATATTTGTTTTTTAGCAACTTTATGTATCCACTCTTTTTTTATTTCTTCTAAGTACCCCATAAATATAAAACCCTCCTTCTCAAGAACGGAGGATTCCGAAAAAAACATATTTTCCACTAAAAATATAGTTAATGAGTCACATTCGCTTGACTAATTATGTGTATAAATTTATAGTGAAAGTAACTTAAAATGATGGGCTTTTCGGAGTCCCCTGAGCCAGTGTTGGTAGCACTGGCTCTTTTATTTTGTCTTTATACTTACTCTAGTATTTTTCTATACAAAAATCTAGTTTTCTCACTACTAAATTCACCGCACTCTTTAATAGACCTATTACCTACAAATCATGAGCGCTAAGTTCCTCTTCGAGCTTTTGTTTTTTCCAGCCAATGTATGACAACGTCGAACCTTCTTCATCATGTTGCAAAAGATCCATTACCAGGCTAATGTTATAACCAGAATCAATATAGAGATGGTAGGCTTTTGTTTTTCGCATCGTGTGAGTACCCACATTCTCTTCCAAACCGCACTCATGTGCAGCTTTTTTCAAAAATCTATTAGCAGTAGACCTATAAAATTTAAAAAGCTTTTCGTCGTCATCCATGCTATCAATATAAGCTTTCGCTAAGCTGTGAACGCGATCATTCAGGCGTATTTCAATAGCTTTATTTCTTTTCTTTGATCGAACCCGAATAATACCATATTTCACATCTTTTACTGTAAGATCTAACAAATCACTCTGGCGTAACGCAGTCGCCAGGCCAAGTTCAAAAAACAATAAATTTCTATCACCATTAACCTGACTTCTCAGTTTTTTTCTAAACAAGGTTAAGTCTTTTTTGTTGTAAATAGGATCTACAAACTCCATATACATCCCCCATTCCGTTCCCTTCACGCTACATATTCTAGACCAATGAATGAAACCCTTCTATAAAAGCAAAAAAACGCAACAGAATTTACTTCTGTTGCGTTTTTTATGCGCGTTCCTCATTATAGGTCCCTTATTGAACCAATAATTTCACTTCATTGCTTCAATTATCCACGCAATTACTGCATTTGAGCCTCTTTAGGAGAACCAGACTTAGACTCTTCAATAGCTAAGTGTATATTTTCAGCAATCCTTTGGATGACTGGAACAACCACAGAATTCCCTGCTTGTTTATACAAATGAACATTCGCCAGGTTAGGAAGGTTATAGTCTTTCGGGAATCCTTGTGCATTAAAACACTCTCGTGGAGTCAATTTTCTTATGCCAAATGGTGTTTTAACCAAGGGCACATTATGTCCCCCAGTACCCATGTTTGCTGTTAAAGTAGGCACCACGCCATTCTTGTTCTCGCGAACATATTTTCTACGCCATTGGTAGACAGTGTTTGGATCATCCATCGCTTCCTCAAGCTGATCATAAAAAGTATGACGTTCAGCAGTGTAGTAATATTTCGCTTCAACTTCTTTGTCAAAATCAATAACTTCTGTAAGAGGCGTTTCTAACTTAACTGGCTCAGGAAAATCAAAGTTTTTATACGCTTCTTTATCTTTGAAGCCTACAACATAGATACGTTCCCTGTTTTGAGGTATGTTGCCGAAATCTTTAGCATTTAGTACTTGATACTTAATGTGGTAACCATGCGCTTGCAAAGCTTCACGTATCACTTTAAATGTATTGCCTTTGTCATGACCAACCAAGTTCTTTACATTCTCTAAGAACACTACATCAGGATCTTTTTCTTTGATAAAGCGAACAACTTCAAAGAACAGATCTCCTCGTTCATCTTCAAAACCTTTTCTATATCCAGCTACACTAAAAGCCTGGCACGGAAACCCAGCTAGTAGGACATCAAATTCAGGGGTGTTTTTGGGATCTAAATGATGTATATCTTCAGTCTCTAAATGGTTAGGGAAGTTAGCTTTATAAGTCTCAGAAGCCTTTTCATCAATCTCATTGGCCCAGACAGTTTCAAAGTGTCCAGTAGATTCAAATCCCAAATCCACTCCGCCTACACCAGCGAAAAGGCTTATCATTTTCAACTTTTTCTGATTCATACAATGTTGTCTCCTTTATTTGCGGCGCGCCGCTCTTTTAAGGGGTAAAGGTGACACACCTTCACCCCCTCTTAGTGCTTTGTTAATTTTTTTGTTCTTAAGTCAATACTAGCCACAGGCTGAATGTCGTTTGGCTCAATGATCTTCTTAATTATTGAGAACCGAGGTCTTCTCTTTTCAGCTTGTTGATCACCAACTGTTTGAGTACTACTAACACTTATTTGCTTTAAGTCATTAGAATCCAATTCTAAGTCATAAATGCTGATGGAGTCCTCGCGTTGATTTAACCTCACAAAAAACAGACGGTCAAAGTCTTCGCTAGGAGAAAAGCTAGATGTATCTCTGTCCCAATTGGAAGTTGCTTTAGCTTCACACACTTCATCGGTTTCAGGATTTCTAGCATCACCACCAGTGCCTCTGTTCAACTCAAAATCTAGAGCATAGCACATAAGTGATTCACTAATAGTTTCAGGAAAGTTAATTCCTCGATTATGACTGTTTTTAATGATTGCGTTTAATTCTTTCCAGAGAAAATAAGCTTTCACTGAGTCATTAAAACGACTTTTATCAATTGTAATATAGTCTGCTGCGATACCTGACGGTGTGTCAACCTTTGACTACTATTCTATCAGAATTTGTCGATTAATTGGTTCATATTAACTTAATAAAAATTTAATCAAAAGGACTTTAGCTCTATGATGAGACTGAAGGTTGCAATTTTGGGAAAGTGCAATCTTTCAAGAAAACAGACGTTTCCAAAAAGACTGTTTTCCTTCTACAGAAGCAGCAACCTCTTTAGCTTTCTCATCTTGATATTGTTTGATCTTATTTAATAATTCTTGATCTCTTTGAAGAGCATCGTCACTAAATTTATCAGTTAAATCGTCGTACATTTTTTTTATCTGGTTAGAAATTGTTTCCCTTAGCTCATCATTGGATTTTTGCTGTTCATTATCAGTACTCTGTTTAACTTCTAATAATTTTTGCTCACTAATTCTATCTAAACGATCTAAAATACCCTTTTCCCTCTTCTCAAACTCTGTGTGAAACCTGTCTTCTAAAAAAGTGTACATCTCTTTCAGGTTATCTCTAAATTCTTTCTCAACTTCTTCTCTTGTCCTCCGTGCGGTCTCATCGATTATCTCTCTTACTTCATTCACCGAAAACGCATTTTCATCGCGTTTTTCTTCGTGAACGCTCAGCGTTTTATCCACGATTTCTCTATCATTTTTTTCTGTTATAGCAGCTTTTAACGCGTCTTCATATTTTAAGCTTTTATCAAGAAATTTCTTCAGACTATTTAACACGATTAAATCGCGTTTATAAAAGATTCTTTGGTTCTTTTCATTCCGATCAAACTCATAGTTGTGTTTATGCTCTAAATCTAAACACCATCGTCTCAAGGTCGATGTAGTAACCTCTAGCTCTTGGGCAATGTATTTAGCTAAAAAACCATATTCCGTATCTCCCATATTAGCCCTCCTTTTTCATGCGTCTAAATAGCGTTTTCTACATTAAGAATCTAAAATCCTCTTCTCTTATATGTTTTGCTAAAATGTAAATAAAGAGGTTCTGGATGAAAAGGCGCTAAAATTACCTCGAGGAGGACATGAAAGTGAAGATATACAGCGTAAATGATCGTACGAAAGCAAGAGACAAATTGCAAAAACGTGTTAGAAGAAACCTTTTCAAAGCCAACGCTGTTATTTACGAATTAAAGCAAGCGATCAAAGAAGATGAAAAAGAAATAAAAGAACTGAAGAAGAAGTATAAGCAGTGATAAAATACTACACTCGCAAAGATGTAGCTGAATTTTTCGACGTCACGCTAAACGACGTAGATAAGTGGATAAAACAAGGTAAGTTGATTGAAACAGAGAAAGGTATTGCGACATCTCAGATACGAACCAGGGAACAAATTTTAAGAGTCGATTCTACATTTTTTATAAGGCGGGAAGCTGAACTAAATCAAATACCTAGAAAAAGAAATGATACAAAGGACCGTTCACAATAAAAAGCGAAGAATCCAGGCCAGAGCTTGGATTCTTTTTTTATGTACTATCGATTTTTGAACATTTTCGACTTGTAGTGCCATGATAGTAATCATAATTGAGATTTTTCAATATAAAAAAGCGCAAACTCCTCCATACGGTTTACGCTTTACCTGTGCCTTTTCAAGGCTTCTATAACGTTCATATTCTCAATGTAAAATCGAACAACTTCCTGACGCGAGTGATTTAGGTCAGTCGATACTAACCACCGAATTTTCTCTTCTTTTTGAATCACGCGTGCATCTCGGTTCTCTTTAATAATTTTTTTTCTTATTCTTCCTTCAAATGCTTTATATCTAGTATGTAATCGTGGTTGCTCTTCGATTTTTTCTTTAATAATTTCGTCTAGTCGTTCGTGATTCGCAGCATAGACTTCCATTCTTTCCAATCCAAACCCACCTCGGAAGCTATGGGAAGTAAACGTCTCTCCTCGTGGCCCCTTTATGCCTAATCGATTGGCACAACGCTTCGCAAGCTCAGAAACAGACTTTGAAACTAATTTATCACTACGATAATTATCTTCGTTGTTTTTAAACCGTTCAAAAATTCGCCCTGTCCCTTGATCTGCACATCTTTTTATTTCTTCAAGAAACCTCTTATCTTCGTCATTATGATGACTTGTGTAAACTATGTTATTTAGTCCCCCTTTTGATTTTCGAGATTCGTGCTTGTTGTTTTTTATATCTATGTACATTACTTTCTGCTTCACTGAATCATTGATTCTAAAGCCAGACAAGAACTCGTAGCGAGCTATAGAAGCATAACGAGGGTTATACCTTTCCATTTCTATTAAAACGCGCCTACAGTCATCTGGTGTTGCTTTTAAGCGTGTAGAATCCTGTGCTCTTCTAACAATGCCGTTTTCTGCAACCTTCTCTAACATACCTTGATGATCAGTAATTTCTATCTTCTGACTCTTTTTAAAGACATTCATTTCATTTACGTGCTTATTTATGTATTCGAGAGCATGACAAGTCTGTCTTACAGTACCTGCGACGAGACCTCGGTCTATCCTATCCTGAAGAAGTTCTTTGGCATGTTCTGGCTTGAAATGCTTCCATTCACGAATTCCAAATTTTTTGTTCGCTTCTTTTAGAATCACCTTAGCTTTATCACCATATGTGACCACTGTCCCATCGCCAATCGTTGGTATTTGTTTGATTCTATTCAAAGTTCTTTGATACTCAATGGTCCCCTTTGTATATCCTTCGAGCTCTTTAAGGAGTTCTTTTTTCTTTGCTGCATTACTCCTTTGTGCTCGTTTTAAAACTTTGCGTATCTTTTTGTCTTGAGCAGCTAACTTCTTTTTGTCTTTCTCCACTTTCACCACCTCCTAGAGATTGAATTTACAAAAATCGGGCATTTTTCTAGTTTTCGAACGCTCCTTTCAGTCGCTAGAAAACTGAAAAATGCTAAATAAAGCCCTGCCAGGCAGGTTCTGTACGCCTTCGCGAACTAAAATTTTGTCTTTTGCTTCTTTATCTGATGATAAATTTAGCTTCAGACTTCTCTTATTACGTTCGAAGGCGTACAGAACCGCCTGTTCCCTTCCTGGCCCTGAAGAAGTTTTGAATCATAATCGCTTCACTCGCTTTGAATTGCGAGTTCGCGCCTCTCATCGTATGAGCGTTAAACTTGATCTTACGATCACGTGCTATTTTATATTCACTTCGAGATCTCACTCGATGCCTTGCACTATTTCTTATCTACAAATCGAAATTTACTACAACTACAAGTCTTACTTTCACTACATATCGAATTTTTCAGCAACGTATTCTTACTACAAGTCATATAATTGATTGCATGTTCGAACCCTCCACATTTTTTTATTGAATCGAAGCATTATTT
>NZ_BJYD01000044.1 GCF_007991335.1 Halobacillus faecis
GGGGGATGGAGCTGGACGAGTTGCTTCCCAGACACCCCTGACGCTCAACTCAGCAACGAACCCCGGAAACATCTCGAAACTGTGTCTTTAAGAATCCTGCCATATACAATAATAAGAGTTTGAGTAAATGGGAGAATCATTTTCTCTGTTTTCTAATTTGTTGATGCTATGCATATAGTAGGAATAAGGAGTGTGAGGAGACATGAAAATCACGGAACTGCAAATGAAAGACGTCATTGCGATGGAAACAGGAGAAAGATTGGGATATATTAGCGATCTGGATATTGATACACAAAGAGGCCGGCTCAAGGGGCTTGTCCTCACGATGAAAGGAAAAGCAATGGGCCTTTTCGGAAAAGAAGAAGAGATGACGATTCCATGGGATCAAATTGTCAACATCGGAGCCGATGTCATTTTAGTGAAAAAGAACGGCTACAAAAGCATTTCTACAGTACAAAAGACAGAATCAGACGAATAAGAGAAGAAATTGGATGAAAAATGTGTTAAAATGGAGTGAAATTGAGGTGGTGTTCAAATGGAACCTTTCCAATCACATTCCATTAGACAGATGACTTGTTTTCATTCCCACCAGAATGTGACTGCAGGATTGACGACACGACAGGGCGGGCATAGTGAAGCCCCTTTCGATACGCTGAACATGGGGCTCCATGTATCCGATAAAAAAGAAGATGTATTGAAAAATAGACGAGCGCTTGCCGAGGAGATAGGCATCCCTCTTTCCAGATGGGTCATCGGAGAGCAGGTTCATGGCACGGAGGTTGCTGCTGTAGATCAGAGGAGTGCCGGAGCTGGCACAACTTCTTTGCAGACATCCGTCACGAACGTTGATGGATTGATTACCAACGAGAAAAACCTTGTCCTTGGCGCTTTCTTTGCAGATTGCGTACCTTTATATTTTGCTGATTCTGAATCAGGGTGGGTAGGCATTGCTCATGCTGGATGGAAGGGCACAGTAAACGGGATGGCAGGAGAGATGCTCCGCGCACTTCAAGACAAAGGATGTAAGCTTGAAAACATCCATGTCGTCATCGGGCCATCCATTGGTATCAAACACTATGAAGTCGATGACCATGTCATCAGTTTCATCCCCGAAAGTTACCAAAAAGAATGTGTGATAAACAAAGGAAAAGGGAAATATCAATTAGACCTTAAAGTTCTTCACAGGAGAATGATGATCGAAGAAGGTTTGAAGGTAGACAATATTCAAATGACTGACTTTTGTACATACGAGGAAGAGAAAACGTTTTATTCCCACCGTCGGGATCAGGGGAGTACGGGGCGTATGCTTGGGTTTATCACGCTTCGAACTTGATGAGCGGGAAGGAGTTCTAACATGTCGGTTGTAGATAACTTAGCAAAAATTGATCAAAAAATTGAACAAGCTTGTAAAAATAGTGGACGTTCTAAAAATGAAATCACCCTTATTGCGGTTACCAAATACGTCACTACTGAACGGGCACAGGAAGCCCTTGAGGCAGGAATTAAACATCTTGGAGAAAACCGTAAAGAAGGTCTTCTGGAAAAATATGAGGAGATCGGCGATCAGGCAACTTGGCATTTTATCGGGTCCCTGCAATCGCGAAAAGTGAAGGATGTGATTGGACAAGTCTCCATGATTCATTCGCTTGACCGAAAATCCCTAGCGAAAGAGATAAACAAAAGGGCCAACTGCCCGGTTCCATGTTTTATTCAGGTTAATATTAGTGAAGAGGAATCCAAACACGGGTTGGCTGCTTCAGAAGTTGAATCTTTTATAGAAGTGTTAAGTCATTACCAAAATGTTAAGGTCGTTGGTCTGATGACGATGGCCCCTCATACAGATGACGAGGAGAAGTTGCGTGGTGTATTCCGCCAACTCAGGGCTTTAAGAGATCGCATTAGGGACAAAGGTTATCGTCATGCCCCTTGTGAATATTTATCCATGGGAATGAGCAACGACTTCGCCCTGGCGATCGAAGAAGGAGCCACACATATCCGTCTTGGTTCCAGTCTTGTCGGTGAATAAATAAAATCAGAGGTGATGAAAATGAGCATGAAAAATAAATTTCGTTCGTTTTTCACGTTGGATGATGAATACGAGTACATTGAGGAAGAAGTGGAAGATGATTACGAAGAAGAACCTGCACAGCGTCAACGAACCACGAAGAAACAGGAGCAGGGCAATGTCGTCAGTTTGAAAAGTGCTAAATCCTCATCAAAAATGGTATTGAGTGAGCCCAGCAGTTACAATGAAGCTCAGGACATTGCTGATCAGCTGGTCAACCGTCGTGCCGTGGTCATCAACTTACAGCGTGTCGATCACCATCAGGCAAAACGCATTGTAGATTTTTTAAGCGGAACGGTATATGCTATAGGTGGAGATATTCAGAAACTCGGTACACAAACATTTCTCTGTACGCCTGATAACGTTGAGATTTCAGGGTCGATTTCAGAAATGATTGCGCAAGAAGACGATGATATAAACAGAAGGTGGTAAGACATGGCGTTTTTGTTTCAGATTTTAATGACAGCACTACAAATTTACAGTTGGATTCTCATTATCTACATTTTGATGTCCTGGTTCCCTGGGGCACGTGAATCCAGTTTCGGTGAAGTTCTTTCGCGGTTGGCTGAGCCTTTCTTGGAGCCTTTCCGAAAAATCATTCCCCCACTAGGTATGATTGATATTTCACCAATCGTTGCTATTCTCGTTTTGAACTTTGCTCGAGCAGGTTTAGGTGAACTATATTACATCATTATGGGATTATGAGTCTAGGAACAGATCAGAGAGCACATCTATGTTCTCGCATCTGTTCCTTTTGGTAGTTATGGAGGTTTTTTAGGTGGATATCTATCAACACTTTCGGAAAGAAGAAAAGCCATTCATTGATCAAGTCTTATCTTTTCGCGAAGATGTCGCTCTAAAATATCAGCGGAAGCTGACAGATTTCCTCGACCCGAGGGAGCAGATGATCATGAAGGCGATTATGGGAAACGATCCAGATCTTATTTACGGATTAGAAGGTGGCGCGGATGCTAGTGAAAGAAAACGAGCCATCATCGCTCCTGATTACGAGATTATTGAAAAAGAGGACTTTCAACTGACTCTGTTGGAAGCTTCCTATCCTCAAAAATTTGTAACGCTGGAACACCGCGATGTTTTAGGAGCCTTTATGTCCTTAGGAATTCGCAGAGAGAAAATGGGCGACCTCGTGGTTCAGGATGGGACGATTCAAATTACAACAGCTTCTGAGATTAGTGATTACATCAAAATGAACTTAACCGGCATTAAGCGTTCCAACGTACAATTTGATGAAAAACCATTATCCGCACGAATAGAGAGCAATGAAACATGGTCTACCAAACAAACGACGGTGTCTTCATTGCGCCTGGACGTTATGGTCAAGGAAATATACGGCATGTCCCGCAATAAAGCTTCGATGTTCATTGAAGCAGGCCAAGTAAAGGTCAACTTCCGTACCGTTGAAGACACTTCTTTTTCACTAGAGGAAGGCGATCTCATTTCTTTACGTGGAAAAGGGAGGAGCAGGTTGGATGAAATCCTCGGCGAAACGAAGAAGGAAAAATATAAAGTCATGACATCAAAATTAAATTAATGCACCAACAAAGAAGGATAACGTAGGTTCCTGTCGAATTTATTAACTAGATCGATGTTTTGGGGAGGTGGATGGTGTGCCATTAACACCACTGGATATTCATAATAAAGAATTTACTCGCGGTTTCAGAGGGTATGATGAAGATGAGGTCAATGAATTTCTCGATCAGGTCATCAAAGATTATGAAATCGTCATACGCCAGAAGAAAGAGTTGGAGCGGGAAGTCAGTCAATTGAACGAACGTCTCGGTCACTTCAACGATATTGAGACGACGCTCAATAAATCAATTCTCGTCGCCCAAGAAACGGCAGAAGACGTAAAAAACAGTGCAAACAAAGAGTCGAAATTAATCGTCAAAGAAGCAGAAAAGAATGCGGATCGCATCATTAATGAAGCATTGGAAAAGTCACGCCGCATTAATATCGAAGTGGAAGATATGAAAAAGCAGGCGAAAGTTTTCAAAACAAGACTGCGTATGCTGGTAGAAGCTCAAATCGATATGATCGACAACGATGATTGGGATCATCTATTTGATACAGAGCTTGATGATGAGAAAGAAGTGGAGCGTAAAATGGAAGAAGAATACAGCTCCCAGCCTTAAGTACCATCCCGTACATACGGAAATTATTCTTTCATACTAACCAAGGTGCCGTTCCCACAAGAACGGCACCTTTTCTCTTCCACCCCTTCTTAAGCAAACGGGTAGGATTGTTGAAGACTCAGTTTCGTGACTTTTATGGGAGCTTAGGGCTCC
>NZ_BJYD01000045.1 GCF_007991335.1 Halobacillus faecis
TAATCAGATAGATAAGTCATCGATCCATTAGTATCCGTCAGCTCCACGTGTCACCACGCTTCCACCTCGGACCTATCAACCTCATCGTCTCTGAGGGATCTTATTACCTTATAGGTAAGGGAAATCTCATCTCAAGGGGGGCTTCATGCTTAGATGCTTTCAGCACTTATCCCGACCACACGTAGCTACCCAGCGATGCTCCTGGCGGAACAACTGGTACACCAGCGGTGTGTCCATCCCGGTCCTCTCGTACTAAGGACAGCTCCTTTCAAATTTCCAACGCCCACGACGGATAGGGACCGAACTGTCTCACGACGTTCTGAACCCAGCTCGCGTACCGCTTTAATGGGCGAACAGCCCAACCCTTGGGACCGACTACAGCCCCAGGATGCGATGAGCCGACATCGAGGTGCCAAACCTCCCCGTCGATGTGGACTCTTGGGGGAGATAAGCCTGTTATCCCCGGGGTAGCTTTTATCCGTTGAGCGACGGCCCTTCCATGCGGAACCGCCGGATCACTAAGCCCGACTTTCGTCCCTGCTCGACTTGTAGGTCTCGCAGTCAAGCTCCCTTGTGCCTTTACACTCTGCGAATGATTTCCAACCATTCTGAGGGAACCTTTGGGCGCCTCCGTTACCTTTTGGGAGGCGACCGCCCCAGTCAAACTGCCCACCTGACACTGTCTCCGGACCGGATTACGGTCCTGGGTTAGAATGTCCGTACAGCCAGGGTAGTATCCCACCAGCGCCTCCACCGAAGCTAGCGCTCCGGCTTCCAAGGCTCCTACCTATCCTGTACAAGCTGTACCAACATTCAATATCAGGCTACAGTAAAGCTCCACGGGGTCTTTCCGTCCTGTCGCGGGTAATGTGCATCTTCACACATAGTATAATTTCACCGGGTCTCTCGTTGAGACAGTGCCCAAGTCGTTGCACCTTTCGTGCGGGTCGGAACTTACCCGACAAGGAATTTCGCTACCTTAGGACCGTTATAGTTACGGCCGCCGTTTACTGGGGCTTCGGTTCAACGCTTCGCATAAGCTAACGCATCCCCTTAACCTTCCAGCACCGGGCAGGTGTCAGCCCCTATACTTCGCCTTACGGCTTCGCAGAGACCTGTGTTTTTGGTAAACAGTCGCTTGGGCCTTTTCACTGCGGCTCCTCGGCAGAGGAGCACCCCTTCTCCCGAAGTTACGGGGTCATTTTGCCGAGTTCCTTAACGAGAGTTCTCCCGCTCACCTTAGGATCCTCTCCTCGCCTACCTGTGTCGGTTTGCGGTACGGGCACCTCTTTCCTCACTAGAGGATTTTCTTGGCAGTGTGAACTCAGGAGCTTCGGTACTTTATTTCCCTCCCCATCACAGCTTGACGTTGCCGGACGGATTTGCCTATCCGACCGTCTCACTGCTTGGACGCGCACATCCAGTGGCGCGCTCTCCTTATCCTCCTGCGTCCCCCCGTCGTTCAAACGGAAAGGAGGTGGTACAGGAATATCAACCTGTTGTCCATCGCCTACGCCTTTCGGCCTCGGCTTAGGTCCCGACTAACCCTGAGAGGACGAGCCTTCCTCAGGAAACCTTAGGCATTCGGTGAAAGAGATTCTCACTCTTTTTTCGCTACTCATACCGGCATTCTCACTTCTAAGCGCTCCACCAGTCCTTACGGTCTGACTTCACGGCCCTTAGAACGCTCTCCTACCACTGATCATAAGATCAATCCGCAGCTTCGGTGGTGTGTTTAGCCCCGGTACATTTTCGGCGCAGAGTCACTCGACCAGTGAGCTATTACGCACTCTTTGAATGATGGCTGCTTCTAAGCCAACATCCTGGTTGTCTAAGCAACTCCACATCCTTTTCCACTTAACACACACTTTGGGACCTTAGCTGGCGGTCTGGGCTGTTTCCCTCTCGACTATGAACCTTATCACCCACAGTCTGACTCCCAGAACAAAGTCTATGGCATTCGGAGTTTGACTGAATTCGGTAACCCGATAGGGGCCCCTCGTCCAATCAGTGCTCTACCTCCATGACTTTCTATTCTGAGGCTAGCCCTAAAGCTATTTCGGAGAGAACCAGCTATCTCCGTGTTCGATTGGCATTTCACCCCTACCCACACCTCATCCCCGTAATTTTCAACTTACGTGGGTTCGGGCCTCCAGTCAGTGTTACCTGACCTTCACCCTGGACATGGGTAGATCACACGGTTTCGGGTCTACGACCGCATACTCACTCGCCCTATTCAGACTCGCTTTCGCTGCGGCTCCGCTTCTGCTGCTTAACCTCGCATACGGTCGTAACTCGCCGGTTCATTCTACAAAAGGCACGCCGTCACCCATTAACGGGCTCCGACTACTTGTAGGCACACGGTTTCAGGTTCTCTTTCACTCCCCTTCCGGGGTGCTTTTCACCTTTCCCTCACGGTACTGGTTCACTATCGGTCACTAGGGAGTATTTAGCCTTGGGAGATGGTCCTCCCGGATTCCGACGGAATTCCTCGTGTTCCGCCGTACTCAGGATCCACTCCGGAGAGAGAAAGATTTCGACTACAGGGCTGTTACCTGCTCTGGCTGACCTTTCCAGATCGATTCGCCTATCTTCCTCTTTGGTAACTCCAATGGAGTGTCCTACAACCCCAGAAAGCAAGCTTTCTGGTTTGGGCTGATTCCGTTTCGCTCGCCGCTACTTGGGAAATCGCGTTTGCTTTCTCTTCCTCCGGGTACTTAGATGTTTCAGTTCCCCGGGTGTGCCTGCCTATACCTATGTATTCAGTATAGGATACTGTTCCATTACGAACAGTGGGTTTCCCCATTCGGAAATCTCCGGGTCAAAGCCTACTTACGGCTCGCCGGAGCATATCGGTGTTAGTCCCGTCCTTCATCGGCTCCTAGTACCAAGGCATCCACCGTGCGCCCTTATTCACTTAACTATCTTCGTGAAAAGACGTTTACAATTTCAATTAGATGTCTTGTCATCAAATGTCTCATCGTTAGATGAAACAATGATTCCTTATCCAGTTTTCAAGGTTCAC
>NZ_BJYD01000046.1 GCF_007991335.1 Halobacillus faecis
AAAGCGAGCTATTCCCTGCAGCCCTACCCGCTCAAAAAAAGTCTCGAAACCAAGTTTTCCACAATCGGGAGCGTTTGTGGAGAAAAGAGATCTTTCCATCCTTCTACAAAACTTGCTAGCCAGTGGTTCAGATTGTGACAGACTTTTTAACCGGACGGGCTTATACTTTTCAGTACAGCAGATAAAGAGAAGGGGGGAGAGAGGATCATTTATCTTGATGCTGTCTGGTTGCTCAACCTTTTGATGGATGGCATGATCTTATCGCTTACACAGGGGATAACGAGAGCGAAATCATCGAAAATCAGATTGGCCACTGGGGCGTTTGTCGCCTCTACGATCGTCCCGATTACCATTTATATGCCGGATTCCTGGCTTGTAGGAAATTTCGGGAAAATCTTTTTTTCGATGTTCATCATCTGGGTGGCCTTTTCCTACACCTCTCTCCGTTCATTTTTTGTCCAGTGGATCAGTTTTTATTTTATTACCTTTGCCATCGGTGGAAGCATGATGGGGGTTCATTATTTTCTTGCGACAGAGATCAGCTTACAAGGGGGTTCAATCGTAACATTTAGTGGTGGGTATGGAGACCCGGTCAGTTGGTTGTTTGTAATCATTGGTTTTCCTTGTTCCTTTGTTTTTACGAAATGGCGTTTGAATCAAGTCAGCGTCCATAAAATGAAGCTTGAGGATATTTATGATGTAACCGTAGAGTGGAATGGAAAGACCGCTCACTGCAAAGGTTTAGTAGATAGCGGAAACCAGCTCGTGGACCCGATCAGTCGGAAAATGGTATTTCTCGCAGATTCTTTTTTATGGGAACAATTTTTATCAAAGGAACAGATCCAGCAGCTTGAAGTGGATCATGTCGTCACCGCTTTAGCGGAATTACCGGATGAGATTCAGTCCTCTGTACGGCTTGTTCCTTACCAGGCGGCAGGTGTTGCAGGAAAGTTACTCGTGACGTTAGTGGTGGATAAGATCACAGTAAAAACAGAGTCAGGCAATTTGGAGATGAAAACTCCCCTTTTAGGGGTGCAGCAACAGGATTTGACACACGATCGACTTTACCAAATGCTTATCCATCCGCACTTGATGGTCAAAGGCAAATCAGCGTGATTTCAGGAGGAGGATTCCATGTTCAAGTGGTTCTTTAAAGCACGCCTATGGTATTATCGCTTACTAATGAAGCTCGGAATTAAACAAGATGAAATTTATTACATTGGTGGAAGTGAAGCCCTGCCACCACCATTATCGAGAGAAGAAGAGAGAGAATTGCTTGAACTTCTTCCCAAAGGGGATAAGGCAGCACGTGCGATGCTCATTGAGCGGAATTTAAGACTTGTCGTCTATATCGCCAGGAAGTTTGAAAACACGGGGTTGAACATAGAAGATTTAATCAGTATTGGAACGATCGGCCTCATCAAGGCCGTAAACACGTTTGATCCGGAAAAGAAAATCAAACTTGCGACCTACGCTTCCCGCTGCATAGAAAATGAAATACTCATGCACCTTAGAAAAAGCAATAAGTTGAAAACAGAAGTATCCTTTGATGAGCCATTGAATGTGGACTGGGACGGAAATGAACTTTTATTATCTGATATTTTAGGGACAGACGAGGATTTAATTACGAAAGGTATCGAAAAGAAAATCGATAAGAAATTACTTAAATCGGCGCTTGAACAATTAAATGATCGAGAAAAACAAATCATGGAACTTCGTTTCGGATTAATTGGGAAAAAAGAAAAAACACAAAAAGATGTGGCAGATATGATGGGCATCTCACAGTCCTATATATCAAGGCTTGAAAAGAAAATTATCCGCCGGCTACAACGCGAATTCGACAAAATGGTCTAACAGCCGACGACCCTCTGATGCATAATTTTCCCACCCAGGGAGATACTGAGAACTGATTACAGCTTCCTGGGAGGGTCTTACATTGACACGACATAAAGTAGAGATATGCGGCGTAGATACATCAAAACTTCCGGTACTGAAAAATGCAGAAATGAGAGACCTGTTTGAACGCTTGCAAAGTGGAGAGCTGGAGGCAAGAGAACAGCTGGTGAATGGCAACCTCCGCCTCGTCTTATCCGTTATTCAGCGTTTCAACAATCGTGGAGAGTATGGAGACGATTTGTTCCAGGTGGGATGCATCGGCCTCATGAAATCCATTGATAATTTTGATTTAAGCCACAATGTGAAATTTTCTACTTACGCTGTACCTATGATTATTGGTGAAATTCGCAGGTACTTAAGAGACAACAACCCGATTCGTGTTTCCAGATCCTTGCGCGACACAGCTTATAAAGCTTTGCAGATGCGTGAGAAAATGATTAGTGAGACGAGTAAAGATCCGGCTCCTCATGAAATCGCAGAACGAATGGGAGTCCCGCACGAAGATGTAGTCTTTGCGATGGATGCCATCCAGGATCCCGTATCCCTTTTCGAGCCGATCTATAATGACGGTGGTGATCCGATTTTTGTGGTCGATCAGTTAAAAGATGACCGGGAAAAAGATTCCGTTTGGCTTGATGAACTATCGCTAAGAGAAGGAATGAAGCAACTGAACGATCGAGAGAAAATGATTTTGACGAAACGCTTCTTCCAAGGGAAAACGCAAATGGAAGTCGCTGAGGAAATCGGAATCTCGCAAGCTCAAGTGTCGCGGTTAGAAAAAGCGGCCATTAAAGAAATGAATTCATCTATGTTCCAATGAACCCTTAAGCTTCTGCCTACGCAGAAGCTTTTTTTATGCCAAAACTTCCTCCACAAACGCTCACGATTGTGGAAGACTCAGTTTCGAAACGATTGTGTGGTTCTAGGGGCTCCGGAAAAAGGTTCGCTTTCCAT
>NZ_BJYD01000048.1 GCF_007991335.1 Halobacillus faecis
TGAACTGACCCCCTATTTTTGGACACTATGTAATTAAGAAGCTTTCGCAAATTTTTCACGGTATTGAACTGGACTCATCCGAAGCTTGGACTTAATCCGTTCATGGTTGTAATCGTCCATAAAGACGGTCAGTTCTTTCTTAAAGTGATCAATACTCTCAAATTCTTTATAATACAGGAGCTCTGATTTCATGATTCCAAAAAAGTTTTCAATGACCGCATTGTCGTGACAGTTGCCCTTCCGGGACATACTCTGCGTAACCCCAGTTTCCTTGAGTCGTTGGCGGTATTGGGGCATTTGATAATGCCAACCCTGATCGGAATGCATTAATAGGTCGTGGTTCTCATCCAAGTGTTTGAGTCCTTTTTCTAACATCTCTTCGACAAGGGCATAGGTCGGACGGGTACCAAGCGTATAAGAAATAATCTCACCATTAAAAAGATCAAGAATAGGAGACAGGTATAGTTTCTCACCAAAGAGCTTGAATTCCGTAATGTCTGTGACCCATTTCTGATTTGGTTTTTCAGCCTTGAATTCCCGGTTCAACAAGTTTTCAGCGACCTTACCGATTTTTCCTTTGTAGGATTTGTATTTTTTCATTCGTACTTGACTTTGAAGACCTAACTCTTTCATAAGGCGATATACCTTCTTATGATTGACGAGAATGCCTTTATTTTGCAGTTCATTTTGAATACGGCGATATCCGTATTTCTTGTCCTTTTTAAAATAGAGCTTTGTGATTTTATCCTTTAAGTTCTGGTCGGGGTCTGGTTCCTGCATTCGCTTGATCTGGTCATAGTACGTGCTGCGGGAGATCCCAGCCACTTTTACTAGTTTTTTTACAGGGAAGATATGCCTTAGTTCGAAGACCGCTTGGACTTTTTGCCTTTCGATTGACGGTTGTCTTCTTCTTCGACCAAGGCTCTCAACTTTTTTAAATAGGCGTTCTCCATTCGTAGGTACTCCAGTTCTTCCTCCATGGATTTGAATTTGGAAGGTTTTTCGTTTTTATTATTCTTACGGTGTGGCATAGGTTGATTCCCCTTTCGTTTAGACTCAAGGGCTTCCATACCACCGTTTTCCCACTTGCGTTTCCACCTTCGGACCATGGAAAAGTCGGGAATGTGAAAGAGGGCAGAGGCCTCACGGATGGAATACCCTTTCTCCTCGATAAACTGAATTACCTTCAGTTTAAAGGCCGGGGAATAGTTTGTATAGGGGAAGGAAAACGCTTGGTCTCCATGGTATTCCACTAATTTCACCCAATACCTTAAGGAAGAGGCATCCACGTCGAGTTGCCCCGCAAGTTGACCATAGCTGATCGAATCGTTTAAGTATAGACGCACAGCCTGATGTTTTTCATCATTCGTAAATCTTTTCAAAATAAGTACCCCCTTCTGGTTGGATAAGTGTCCAACTATTGGGGTTCACTTCA